>NZ_JBITLN010000006.1:0-505151 GCF_044465285.1 Streptomyces sp. NPDC049687 | reverse complement strand
CCGATACATCCAGTATCGGGGCGACCCTCCGCCTTGCGATCGCACGCACCAGGCACCGCCGGGCCCGCCCTCCGGGCGGACGACGCTACTTTCACCACACGCCCCAGGGGACTAGCTGGCCAGACCCGTCAGGGCCCGTCCCGGTTGCCCTTGTTTCGACCGGCGTTCCCAGCGCGAGAACGGGGTGCCGGTGCGCGGGCCGCGAGGGCCTCCAGCAGGAGTTCCACCGCCGCCTCGAACGAGCCGTCCGCCATCCCGGGCAGCTCGGGGCGCACCGCGGTGAGTGCCGGGTACGCCTGCGGGTCCAGGTCCTGGTATACGTCCCGCCACGCCCGCTGATCGGCCTCGCGCTGCTGGCGCGGGAGCGCCTGGAACGCGGCGTCCGCGGCCGCGTGGCTGAGGACGGTGTCGATGAAGGCCAGGTACAGCCGTGCCGCGACGGCCGGCTCGAAGCCCGCGGACAGCAGCAGGGCGATGCCTGTCTCCACCGCCCGGATCTCGCTCTTGCGCCGGGTCACCCGGTGCGCGGCAAGGGCGGCCGCCCGGGGATGGGCGAGGTATCCGGCCCGCACCCGCAGGGCCATCTCGCGCAACGCGGCCACCCAGTCGTCCCCGGGGACGAAGCCCGCCATCGCGTCGCCGATGATCCGGTCGGCGACGGCGAGCACCAGGTCGTCGGTGCCGTGGAAGTAGCGGTAGAGAGCCGTCGGGTCGCAGCCCAGGGCCGCGCCGAGCCGGCGCACGCTCAGCGCCTCGGGACCGTGCTCGCCGATCAGCCGCAGGGCCGTCTCCACGATCAGGTCCTCCGACAGCAGGACCCCGGAGCGGGTGGGCCGCCGGCGTCTGCGTTCCTCCGGGACACGGGTCGACATGAGCGGCTTCCTCTCCGTTCTGCGCCGGGCCATGCCCGCTCAGTGAACGGCTGCGGGGCACCTTACGTCAACAGGGTTGACCCAATGTGGACGTCGGCTGTTCCATCGCATTCTCCGCGCGGCTCTTCCCACCCTCGTCCCCCGAGGAGCCCTTCATGTCGTCCGCACCGTCTCTTCCCTCCGCCCCGAGCCCCTCCGCGGGCCCCGCCCCCGTACTGCGCCGCTCCCTCGGCGTCGTCGACGGCGTCGCCATCGCCGCCTCCAGCACCGCGGCCACCACCAGCATCGCCATCGGCATGGGCACGATCGCGTCCATCGTGGGTCTTCAGGCCCCGGCGCTGCTGCTCCTGGCGTTCCTGCCGGTGCTCGGCATCGCCACGGCCTACGCCCGGCTCAACCGCTCGGAGCCGAACTGCGGCAACGGCTACGTCTGGGTCGGCAAGTCCCTGGGGCCCTGGCCCGGCTTCCTGACCGGCTGGGTCACCCTGGTCGGCTCGATCATCTTCTGCGCCTACACCAGCGCGATCATGGGCTCGGTCGTCCTGATCTTCGCCAACAAGTCCGGCCTGCACAGTTTCGCGGGCGTCGCCCTCGATCCAACGTCCACCGGTGTCAGCACGGCGGTCGGGCTGGTGATCCTCCTCGCCCTCACGGCCCTGGCCGTCACCGGGATGCGGGCCGCCACCCGGTTCCAGTTCGCGCTGCTGGTGTTCGAGTACTCGGTGCTGCTGACCTTCTGCGGCTGGGCCCTGGTCACCGGCGACCACGCCTTCTCCTTCTCCTGGTTCAACCCGTTCGAGATCTCCAGCGGCACCGCCTTCGCCCAGGGCATGGTCCTCGCTGTGTTCTTCTTCTGGGGCTGGGACGCGGCCTTCAGCGTCAACGAGGAGACGAAGAGCCCGGGCGACGCGGCCCGGGGAGGCCTCATCGCCCTCTTCGCCATGCTCGGCCTGTTCCTCTTCGCCGCGGTCGCCTTCCAGCGGGAGATGAGCCTGACGGAACTCGTCCGCAACGGCCCCCAGGCCCTGCCCTACCTCGGTGAGAAGCTGGCGGCCGAGCCCTGGGCCACCCTGCCCCTGGTCGCGCTGATGTTCTCGGCGTTCGCCTCCGTGCAGGCCACCCTGATCCCCACGGCCCGCGGGCTGCTCGCCATGGGCCGCGACCGCACCATGGGGCCGCTGTGGACCCGGATCCACTCCCGGTACGGCACACCCGCCGCCGGCACGGTCGTGGTGATGTCCATCGCCGCGGTGATCGCCCTGCTCGCCGTCGCGATCCCCAAGCTGAGCGACATGCTGCTGGCCGCCGTCAACGCCATCGGCCTGATCGTCGCCCTCTACTACGGCCTCACCGCGCTCGCCTGCGCCGTGCGCTTCCGCTCCGCGCTGCGCGAGGGGGCACGCGAGGCGCTGCTCGCCGTCGGGGTGCCCGCCGTGTCGGGCCTGGTCCTGCTGGGCCTCGGCGGCTACCTCGGCTACTCGTACCTGATCATGAGCGACCACTTCGCGCTGCGCCCGGACAACGGCTGGTTCATGTTCTCGCTGCCCACCGTGATCGTGCTCGCCGGCCTGGGCATGGCCGCCGTGGCCAAGTACGTGCGCCACTCGCCGTACTTCACGACGGGACGCGGCACCGACGCCGAGGCCCTCACCCTCCCGATGGACCGCGCCGCCGTCTGACCCCCACCCACGTTACGGAGTTCACCCCCGATGACACACCCCCAGGCCGCAGGACCGGCCGATCTCGTCCTCACCGGCGGCCCGGTGCACACCGTCGATCCCGCCCGCAGCCGCGCCACCTCCGTGGCCGTGCGCGGCGGGCGGATCGCCGCCGTCGGCCACGACGAGGTGCACGAGCTGATCGGGCCCCGCACGGAGGTCGTGGACCTCGCCGGGAGACTGCTGCTGCCGGGCTTCCAGGACGCCCACGTCCACCCGCAGGGCGCGGGCATCGAGCTCGGCCTGTGCCACCTCGCCGACACCGTCGACCCGGCCGAGTACCTGCGCAGGATCAAGGAGTACGCCGACGGGCACCCGGACGTCGAGTGGATCACCGGCGGCGGCTGGTCCCTGGAGGCGTTCCCCGGCGGCTCCCCCACCGCCGCCGCCCTCGACGCGGTCGTCCCGGACCGCCCCGTCTTCCTGCCCAACCGCGACCACCACGGCGCCTGGGTCAACAGCCGGGGCCTGGAGCGCGCCGGCATCGACTCCCGCACCCCCGACCCCGCCGACGGCCGGATCGAGCGCGACGCCGAGGGAAACCCCACCGGCATGCTCCAGGAGGGCGCTGTCCACCTCGTCGGCAGGCTGGTGCCCGACCCTACGCCGGAGGAGCAGCTCGCCGCCCTGCTGCGGGCCCAGGCGGTACTCCACTCCCACGGCGTCACCGCCTGGCAGGACGCCATCATCGGCACGTTCGCCAACATGACCGACGCGGCGCCCGCCTACCGGGCGGCCCTCGACGGGGGTCTGCTCACCGCCCGCGTCGTCGGCGCCCTGTGGTGGGACCGGGAACGCGGCGCCGAACAGATCCCCGAGCTGGCCGCCCGCCGCGAGGAGCTGAGCGGAGGCCGTTTCCACGCCACCACCGTGAAGATCATGCAGGACGGCATCACCGAGAACCACACCGCCGCCCTGCTCGACCCGTACCTGACCGGCTGCGGCTGCTCCTCGGACAACAGCGGCATCAGCTTCATCGAGCCCGGGGAGCTGCGGAAGTACGTCACCGAACTCGACGCGCTCGGCTTCCAGGTCCACTTCCACGCACTCGGCGACCGCGCGGTGCGCGAGGCCCTCGACGCCGTGGAGGCCGCCCGGACGGCCAACGGGTGGTGCGACACACGGCATCACCTGGCGCATCTCCAGGTCGTCCACCCGGACGACGTGACCCGGTTCCGCGTGCTCGGCGCGAGTGCGAACCTGCAGCTGCTGTGGGCCGCCCACGAACCGCAGATGGACGAACTGACCCTGCCGTTCCTCGGCGCGGAACGCGGCACCCGGCAGTATCCCTTCGGCGACCTGTTGCGGGCGGGAGCGACCCTGGCCGCGGGCAGCGACTGGCCGGTCAGCAGCCCCGATCCGCTCCAGGCCATCCATGTCGCCGTCAACCGGATCGCCCCCGGCGCGCCCGACGGCACCCCGGCCTTCCTCCCGGAGCAGCGCCTCGACCTGGGCACCGCCATCGCCGCGTACACGGCGGGCAGTGCCCATGTGAACCACCTCGACGGCGTCACCGGCAGCATCACCGTCGGCAAGTGGGCCGACCTGGTCGTCCTCGACCGCGACCCGTTCGCGGGCCCGCCCGAGGAGATCGCCGCCACCCGGGTCCTGCAGACCTTCGTCGAAGGACGGCGCGTCCACGCGGCCCCGGACGCCTGACCCGCGGCCCACCCGGGGCGGGCCGCGCCCCGGGTGGTCGTACCGTGCCGACGTCGACCGCCTCGCCGCCCACGCCCAGCACCGCGGTCGTCACATGCGCCAGAGGCCGCCCTGCTCACGGCGCAGGACGCGGTCGGCGTCGCGCTGGCCCATCTCGATCGCGGCCTCGATGAACTCGCGTTCGAAGAGCACATAGCTGAGCAGTTCGCCGCGGCTCACGGTGGGGCCGATGAACATGCTCAGCAGCCGCAGATCGAGATGCCCGAGGGCGCGCGCCCCGGCGAAGTCGGTGCCGAGCACTTCGTCGGCGATCCGGCCGAGTTCGTCGACGCGGCCGGGAGCCGGTCCGGCGAAGAGGTGCTCGATGACGCGGTACGGCCGCCCGGCCGTGCTCTTCGCGTCCGGATCCGCCTGCGTGAGCCGGTTGATCTTCGACAGCGCGCGCAGGTCCTCGATCATGCGGTCGACCAGGGCGCCGTTCATCAGCTGGGCGAAGGAGTCCTGCACCAGCGGGGGCGGGCCCGCTTCCCGGCCGGCCGGACGTGCCGCGTACTCCTCCGGGTCGGTCGCGACGACGACCACCTTGTCCGCGCCCAGTTCGATGAGCGGTTTGATCGGTGCGTTGAGCCGCACTCCTCCGTCCATGTACCAGCCGGTGACTCCGTTTTCGCGCTGGCGAAGGGGCACGGGCGGGAACAGGAGAGGGATGGCTGCCGAGGCCATCAGGTGTTCCGGCGCCAGGCCTTCCGGCACGTCCACGTAGTCCACGGCCCGGTCGACGTCCCGGGGGAGACCGAGGGGGGTGCGGCTCTCGATGAAGACTTCCGTGAGCCCGGTGCGGCAGGCCGTCGTCGCCAGGGCCACCGCTCTGACCCGCCGCTGACTGATGTTGTCGTGCAGCTGGCGCCAGTCCAGCCTGCGCTCGACGGTCTTCCGCAGCGGAGCGGTGTCCAGGACACCGCCCGTGCGGCCGGCCGGGATGTTGAACAAGCCGGCGACGTGGCGTGCGGCGGCCGTGGGAACGCTCAGGAACACCGGCCGGAAGACGTCGTCCTTGCCGACGGACAGCCAGGTCTCCAGCGCGCGCTCCGCCGCCTGGCTCGCGGGCAGATGGGCCAGGGAGGCGAACAGCGCCGCGTTGATGGCTCCGGCGCTCGTGCCGACGAAGACGGTCGGCCGCTCGTTCCTGGCCTCGAGCGCCGGCAGCAGTCTCGACAGGATTCCGGCCTCATAGGCTCCGCGTGCTCCCGCCCCCGCCAGGACCACGCCGACCGCACCGTTGCCGCCTCCCGTCCCGTCCGGGGAATCGACGTCCCATTGCGCTTCCGCCATCGGTCATCTCCTGCCACATCATGAAGTGTTGGGGCGAACTGCCCTCAGCTGACATGAGGTCGCGCCACAGCGCATCCGAAAAGGCGGGCGATTACGCCGTACGGAGCAGCCCCGACGACCGAGCCCGGATACTGGGCAAGCACGCCGAGCCATCGGCTTGATCGTGCATGATCAAGGCGAGCCCCTCGACCGCCTGCCGGGCGGCGGGGAGGCGACACACTGATCAGGTAAGGAGATGGCGTTGTCCATCTGGGAAGCACTGGCCGTTTTCGCAGCGGGCATCGGAGCCGGCACGATCAACACCATCGTCGGCTCCGGGACCCTGATCACCTTCCCGGTGCTGCTCGCCACCGGGCTGCCGCCGATCACCGCCAACGTCTCCAACGCCCTCGGCCTCGTCCCCGGCTCCGTCAGCGGGGCCATCGGCTACCGCGCCGAGCTCCGCGGACAGGGCCGCCGCGCACTCGTCCTCGGCGTCACCGCTCTCATCGGCGGGCTCTGCGGCGCGATCCTGCTGCTCACCCTGCCCTCCGACGCCTTCGACACGATCGTCCCGGTACTGATCGCCCTCGCGCTCGTCCTCGTACTGCTCCAGCCGCGCATCGCCAAAGCCGTACGGCGCCGCCGCGAGACCACCGGCACCACCCACCGCCCGCACGGCGGCCCCGTCCTGATGGCCGGACTGCTCCTCGCGAGCATGTACGGCGGCTACTTCGGCGCCGCCCAGGGCATCCTCTACCTCTCCCTGATGGGCCTGCTCCTCGACGAGGACCTGCAACGCGTCAACGCGGTCAAGAACATCCTCGGAGCCGTCGTCAACGGCGTCGCCGCCTGCTTCTTCCTCTTCGTCGCCGAGTTCGACTGGACGGCGGTCCTGCTGATCGCCGTCGGCTCGGCCCTCGGCGGGCAGATCGGCGCCAGGGCCGGCCGCCGCCTTCCGCCCACCGGCCTGCGCGCCGTCATCGTCGCCGTCGGCATCGTCGCGATCGTGCAGTTGCTGCTGCGCTGACGGGGTGGCGGCTGCCGCCGCGCTACGGCTCGAGGCCGGTTCACCTCGTCCGGACGGACTTGCCGATGCCTTGACGATCCGTTCCGGGCACGTCAGCCCGCCGTCCCCGACGGCGTCGCGCACAGCGGGTGGTGGTGGAGCCGTCGACCGCCCTGGCGGCGGTGTCGCCCTAGGGGGTGTCCTCCACCACGGGCAGCTCCTCCAGTGCCTCGGTGAGCCACTGGGCCCAGAAGGTCTCCAGTTCGATGCCCGCGCGCAGGACCAGGTGCTGCAGCCTGGCCTGCGCGCTGTCGTTGCCGGGCGGGAAGTCGCGCCTCTCGATCTCCTCGTACTCGGCCAACTGCCGCCGGTGCAGATCGAGGTGCCGGCGCAGGTCGGCCTCCAGCCCCGCCGTGCCGACGACGGCCGCGGCACGCAGCCTGAGCAGCAGGGCGTCGCGGTGCGGCTTGGGGTCCTGGGACGCGGACGTCCAGCGGGCCAGTTCGGCGCGGCCCGCGGGCAGGACCTCGTAGGCTTTCTTCTGCCCGCGGGCCGGCTGTACGGTCGGCAGGGCGCGGATATGACCCTCGGCCTCCAGTTTCCCCAGCTCGCGATAGATCTGCTGGTGCGTCGCCGACCAGAAGTAGCCGATCGACTTGTCGAAGCGGCGGGTCAGATCCAGCCCCGACGACGGCTTCTCGAGCAGGGCGGTGAGGATCGCGTGCGGGAGTGACATGGGATCAATCCTAGGGACGCGCCCGTACGGCCCTACAGTGCCGCCGCCAGCTCCGTGCCCTGCTTGATCGCCCGCTTGGCGTCCAGCTCGGCGGCCACGTCGGCGCCGCCGATCAGATGCGCCCCGACACCTGCGGCGACGAGTTCGTCGTACAGGTCCCGGCGCGGGTCCTGGCCGGTGCACAGCACGATGGTGTCGACCTCCAGCACCGTGCTCTCGTCGCCGACGGTGATGTGCAGTCCGGCGTCGTCGATACGGTCGTAGCGCACACCCGGGACCATGGTGACGCCCCGGTGCTTGAGTTCGGTGCGGTGGATCCAGCCGGTGGTCTTGCCGAGGCCCGCGCCGACCTTGGTGGTCTTGCGCTGGAGCAGGTGGACCGTGCGGGGCGGGGTGGGACGCTCGGGCCGTGCGAGTCCGCCGGGTTCCGTGTAGTCCATGTCGACGCCCCACTGGCGGAAGTACGCGGCCGGGTCCTCGCTCGTCTTGTCCCCGCCGTCGGTCAGGAACTCGGCGACGTCGAAGCCGATGCCGCCGGCGCCGAGGATCGCGACCCGGTCGCCGACGGGCGCGCCGTCCCGCAGGACGTCGAGGTAGCCGACGACGCTTGGGTGGTCGACGCCGGGGATCCCGGGGGTGCGCGGGGTGACGCCGGTGGCGACGACCACCTCGTCCCAGCTCGTCAAGTCGCCTGCCGTCACAGGGGTGTTGAGGCGTACGTCCACGCCGTGCGCGTCCAGCTGATGGCGGAAGTAGCGCAGGGTCTCGTCGAACTCCTGCTTGCCGGGGACCTTGCGGGCGACGTTGAGCTGACCGCCGATCTCGCCCGCCGCGTCGAACAGGGTGACCTCGTGCCCTCGTTCGGCCGCCGAGACCGCGCAGGCGAGGCCGGCCGGTCCCGCGCCCACGACGGCGACGCGCTTGCGCAGCCGGGTCGGGGAGAGGACCAGCTCGGTCTCGTGGCAGGCGCGCGGGTTGACCAGACAGGAGGTGATCTTGCCGCTGAAGGTGTGGTCGAGACAGGCCTGGTTGCAGCCGATGCAGGTGTTGATGGCCTCGGGCGTGCCGACGGCGGCCTTGTTGACGAAGTCGGGGTCGGCGAGCATCGGGCGGGCCATCGAGATCATGTCCGCGCAGCCGTCGGCGAGCAACTGCTCCGCGACTTCGGGGGTGTTGATGCGGTTGGTGGTGACGAGCGGGACGGACACCGCACCCATCAGCTTCTTCGTCACCCAGGTGTAGGCGCCGCGCGGCACGGAGGTGGCGATGGTGGGGATGCGGGCCTCGTGCCAGCCGATGCCGGTGTTGATGATGGTCGCGCCGGCCCGCTCGACGGCCTGGGCGAGGGTGACGACCTCCTCGAGCGTGGAGCCGCCGGGGACGAGGTCCAGCATGGACAGCCGGTAGACGACGATGAAGTCCTCGCCGACGGCTTCGCGCACCCGCCGCACGATCTCGACGGGGAAGCGCATGCGGTTCTCGTAGGAGCCGCCCCAGCGGTCGGTGCGCCGGTTGGTCGGGGCGGCGATGAACTCGTTGACGAGATAACCCTCGGAGCCCATGATCTCGACGCCGTCGTAACCGGCCCGGCGGGCGAGGCGGGCGGCACGGGCGTAGTCGTCGATCGTGCGCTCGACGTCGGCGTCGGTCAGCTCGCGGGGCGGAAAGGGACTGATGGGCGCCTGGAGCGGGCTGGGGGCGACCAGGTCGCGATGGTAGGCGTAGCGGCCGAAGTGCAGGATCTGCAGCGCGATCCGGCCGCCCTCGCGGTGCACCGCCTCGGTGATCTGCCGGTGCTGCTCGGCCTCTTCGTCGGTGGTGAGCTTGGCGCCGCCCTCGTACGGGCGTCCCTCGTCGTTGGGGGCGATGCCGCCGGTGACGATCAGTCCCACTCCCCCGCGGGCCCGGGCGGCGTAGAACTCCGCCATGCGCTCGAAGCCGCGCTCGGCCTCCTCCAGACCGACGTGCATCGAGCCCATCAGGACGCGGTTGGGCAGCGTGGTGAAGCCCAGGTCCAGCGGGCTCAGCAGGTGCGGGTAACGGCTCATGGCGGCCTCCGTGCGCGGCAGTGTTCACCTCCATTTCTAGAGGACCGCGCACGGCTTATGCAACTAGTTGCAAAACAGCCTCAGGGGTGATGTGCCCCACCTCACCTGCTTTCGAGCAGGACGTGCAGCTCCCGCTCCTGGTCGCCGGAGGCCGAGGAGAGGTCGCGCACCGAGAACAGGGAGTCCAGCGCGGAGCGCAGCCGCTCGATCGCCCAGTAGCCGCCCTGCGCGTCCGCCTCGACGGTGGCCGAGAGCCGGGCGGGCGGCGGGCACGAGTGGGTCTCGGTGACCTCGAAGGTGCCCAGCCACACCATCGGGCGGCTCTCGTGGAGCTGCTGCGGCACCTCGTCGGGGCCCCGGTCGGACTCGAAGCACGTGGCCAGCGTGTCGAAGACGATCCGGGCGTCCTCCTTGCTGCATCCGCTGATCTCGAGGGAGACGGGCTCCTCGTGCTGTCGCTCACGGTCCATCGTGGTCGCTCCTCTCATGGCAGTGGCGCGGCAGTGCGGGTTCCCCGCGCACCGCGCCACATCCCCAGAAAAGCACCACTTTCCGGGCCGGACCAGCGCCCGCCCGCCGGCGTCAGCCCTTGGTGAAGCGGTACGTCTTGCTGTCCGTCAGCACGCAGAAGCCGGGCGACACGACGATCACGCGCAGCGTGCCGGTACGGCGGTCGTAGTCGATGCCCTCCGCCTCGAACGTGCCCGAGCAGGAGCTGCGCAGCGGCAGCTGGCGCAGGGCGGTGACATGACCCGTGACGTCGGACGTGCCGTTCGGCTCGGCGGACAGGTCGATCCGCAGGAGCGGCTTGGTGATGCCGAAGAGGGTGCCGGCCGGGTCGTCGGAGGAGCACAGCAGGGTGGTCGGTCCGGTGAAGTCGCAGCCCTGCACGTCGCGTACGGCGTGGTCGAGGCGGATCGTCGACACCTGCGGCAGGTTCGCCGAGGGCGACGTGGACGCGTTGGCGCCCGGGGTCGGGAAGACGAGGAACCGGGTCATGGTGCCCCACTCGCCCGACAGCATCCACTGACTGTTCGGGGTGACGGCGACCCAGGAGTTGTTGAGGGCCTCGCCCGAGCCGAGGGCGTGGACGTACTCCGCCCAGGTGCCGCCCGGCGTCTGCACCCGGTACATCTTCGAGGTGCCCGAGTCGCTCTGATAGGGCTCGACGTAATAGCCGTCGTAGGAGGCGTCGGGGTCGCCGACGTGGTTCCAGCCGCGGGTGGAGACGGACAGGGGGATGGTGCCGATGCCGGTGTAGCGGTTGGCGCTGTTCGCGGGAACCTCGACCGAGGTCAGGCCCTGGCTCTCGGTGAGCGGGTCGGCACGGTCGGAGCCGACCTCGGTCCAGGTGTCGGCGGCCGAGGCGGGCGGTGCGGCGAAGAGGGCGACGGCCGTCGCGGTGGCCAGCGCGACGAAGGCGGTGCGGACGGTGCGGACCACGTGACGGCGGGGCCGGGCCGGGCGCAGGGGCATGCGGGAGCTCCTCGTTGGAGGGGGCGCGGTCGGCGGACAGTCTGGCGTGGTTCGGTGGTCATGTACAGACCAATCCGATGGACGCGGACGGGCCTTGAGGAGAACAGCGGTCGCCGCCGTACTGGAGGAGCATGGAGAAGGTCGTCCCGAGCCGTGGGAGAAAAGGGTTGAGCGCGGTAGAACAGGGGGAGTCGGCACGGGGGAACAGCGTGCCGCGACGACCTTCGGAGGCGGTGCGTGGCATGGGTGCAGCCGAATCGTCCACGGGCCCGGTCGGGCCCAGCGGGCTGCTGGACGTGCTCAACGTGGCCTCGGTGGTGCTCGACACCGAGGGACGCATCGTGCTGTGGAGCCCGCAGGCCGAGGAGCTGTTCGGCTACTCGGCGGCGGAGGCGCTGGGGCGGTACGCGGCCCAGGTGATGATCCACGAACGCCATGTCGACCTGGTCGTCAAGCTGTTCGCCGATGTCATGGCGACCGGTCAGAGCTGGGCGGGGGCGTTCCCCGTCCGCTGCAAGGACGGCACCACCCGGATGGTGGAGTTCCGCAACATGCGGCTCGTCAACGACCGGGGCGACGTCTTCGCCCTGGGTCTCGCGGCGGACCAGTCGACGGTGCGCCGCCTGGAGCGGGACGTGGCGCTGTCGACGCGGATGGTCGCGCAGTCCCCCATCGGCCTGGCCGTCGTGGACACGGAGTTGCGCTACGTCTCGGTCAACGAGGCGCTGGCCCGGATCAACGGCGTGCCGGTGGCGGACCACGTCGGCCGCAGGATGTGCGATGTGCTGCCCACGGTGGACGCGGACGCCCTGGAGGCGGCCGTGCGCGAGGTGCTGCGCACCGGGGAGCCGCTGGTCGACCGGTCCACGGTGGGGCGCACCCGGGCGGACCCGGACCAGGACCACGCCTGGTCGCTCTCCCTGTACCGGCTGGAGGACTCGCGCGGCACGGTGCTGGGCGTGGCCGCCTCGGTCATCGACGTCACCGAGCAGTACCGGGCGAGCGTGGAGGCCGAGGCGGCCCGGCGCCGGCTGGCGGTGATCGCCGACGCCTCCGCCCGGATCGGCACCACGCTGGACCTGGAGCGCACCGCCCGCGAACTGGCCGAGGTCGCCGTGCCGGAGCTGGCGGACGTGGCCTCGGTGGACCTGCTGGACGCGGTGGTGGCGGGCCGGCGCTCGAGCCTGCAGCCCACCGAGGCGGCCGCCATCCGCTCCCTGGCGGTCCGGGCCGTCGACGCGCCGGACGCGCTACGGGCCGCCGATCCGGCCGGGCAGGTGGTCCGTTACGCCCCGGACCAGCTGGTCACGGAGTGCGTGCGCACCGGGCAGCCCGTCATGGTGGCGCAGGTCAAGGACGAGGACCTCGCCCGCATCGCGCCCTCCCCCGAGGCCGCCGAACTGCTGGCCCGGGCCGGGGTGCACTCCTACCTGGCCGTCCCGCTCATCGCGCGGGGCGAGGTGCTCGGCGCCCTGGACCTGAAACGGATCCACAATCCGCTTCCCTTCGGCCGGGACGACCTGCTGCTCGCCCGGGAGCTCGCCGCCCGCGCGGCCGTACAGATCGACAACGCCCGCTGGTACCAGAACGCGCGCACGACCGCGCTCACCCTCCAGCGCAGCCTCCTGCCCAGCCATCCGCCGGTCACCGGAGGCCTGGAGGTCGCCTCCCGCTACCAGCCGGCGGGCGCCACCAGCGAGGTCGGCGGCGACTGGTTCGACGTCATCCCGCTGCAGGACGGCAAGACCGCGCTCGTCGTCGGCGACGTGATGGGCAGCGGTATCGACGCCGCCGCCACGATGGGCCGGCTGCGCACGGCGACGACCACCCTGGCCTCCCTCGACCTCGACCCGGCGGTGCTCCTGGAGCACCTCGACAAGATCACCGAGGGCCTGGACCACTCCATCGCCACCTGTGTGTACGCCGTCCACGACCCCCGCCTGGGCAGGTGCCGCATCGCCAACGCCGGGCATCTGCCGCCGGCGCGGGTGCGACCGGGCGTGCCCCCGGAGCTGCTCGATCTGCCCACGGGCGCGCCGCTGGGCGTGGGCGGCGTGGCGTTCTCCACGACCGACGTCGACTTCGCGTCCGGCGATCAGCTCGTGCTCTACACGGACGGTCTGGTGGAGACCCGACGGCACTCCCTGGACGAGCGCCTGGACGCGCTGCTCGCGCTCCTGGACGATCCCGCGCGTCCGCTGGAGGAGCTCTGCGACCATCTGCTGACCGCGCTGCACCACCCCGACAACCACGACGACGTGGCGCTGCTGGTGGCACGGGCGCGTCGTTGACGGGGACCCGCCGACTCGGATTCACAGGTCTCCGTTACCGGCCCTTTACCGCGCTCCGCGGACAATCACAGTAAGGCGTGGCGTCGGTGCCGCGGTCGTGGCCGAGGAGGGTGTGCCATGGTTGAGGAGCCGGAAGAGGTCGAGGTCCTCTCGGGCCCGGGCGGCGAGGAGAAGGAGCGCCGCTCCCCGCGCACCCTGTGGGAACGCCGGTCGAGGCGCGGACGGGCGGTGATCGCGGCGACGACGGTCGCGGTCCTGGCCCTCGGCGGCACGGTCGCGTACGCGGCGACGTCGGGTGGCTCGGCCGACGGTTCGGCCTCCGCGTCGCCGTCGGCTTCGTCGTCCCCCTCGCACGGCCCCGGTGACCGGCACGGCCGCGGCGGCCCGTGGTTCGGTTTCGGGCTCGGCGACGACGCGGCGCACGGCGAGGCGACCGTCAAGGACCGTGACACCGGCAAGTGGGTCGTACGGGTCTGGCAGCGCGGCACCGTCGAGAAGGTGGACGGCGACCGGGTGGGCGTCAGGAGTGAGGACGGCACCTCGTGGACATGGACGGTCGGCTCCGACACGTCCGTGTTCACGGACGGCACGTCCGGCTCGGGAGCCGACGCGCTGAAGAAGGGCGACACGGTGGTCGTCGTCGGCTCCCGTTCCGGCGACACGTACACAGCCACCCGCGTCATGTCCGGCGACCTCGGCGACCGCGGGCCGGACCAGGACGACCGACGCGGCGGCTTCCCGGGGCACGGCCCGTGGAACCGGGACGGCGACGACCGCTCCCCCGGCCCCACCGGCAGCGGCGCCGCTACCTGACCCGGGTTCCGAGGATCACGTGGGCGTACCGCTCCTCGTCCTCGGCATGACGCACCGCCAGACCGGCGCGGGTGAAGGCCTCCACGGCGTCCATGGCCTGCCGTTCGCTGGTCTCCACCAGGAGGATCCCGCCGGGCGCGAGCCACCGCGGGGCCTCGGCGGCGACCCTGCGCAAGACGTCGAGCCCGTCGCCGCCGCCGTCCAGGGCGGTGAGCGGCTCGTGGTCACGGGCCTCCGCCGGCAGCAGGGGAACCTCCTCGGTCGGGACGTACGGCACATTGGCGGCCAGGATGTCGACCCGGCCCCGCAGCCGGCCGGGGAGCGCCTCGAACAGGTCGCCCTCGTAGGCCTGGCCGCCGTGGGCGGCGACGTTGTCGCGGGCGCACCGCACGGCCGCCGGGTCGATGTCGGCGGCGTGCAGTTCGACCGGGCCGAGGGAGGCCGCCAGGGCCGCGCCGACCGCGCCCGAGCCGCAGCACAGGTCCACGACGACCGACGCGTGCGGCGCGTGCGCGAGAGCCTGCTCGACCAGGAACTCGGTGCGGCGCCGGGGCACGAAGACGCCCGGTTCGACGGTGATGCGCAGACCGTGGAACTCGGCCCAGCCGACGACGAGTTCGAGAGGGTGACCGGCCACGCGGCGCGCCACCATGGCATCGCGTTCGGCGGGCGTACGGGCGGCGGCGAGGATCAGTTCCGCCTCGTCCTCGGCGAAGACGCACCCGGCGGCGCGCAACGCGGCGACGACGGCGTCAGGGGACGGGTACGTCGGTGGAGAAGACGGATGCATGGAGAGCCGAGAGCCTTTCGCCATCTGAAGACCTCGAAGACCCTATCCCGAGGCGGCTCCCGGGGAGGCCCTCGGGGGCCGCCAAGTTGTACTATGCAACTACAGGAGCGAGGGAGGACCCATGGACCCAGCCGAGGCCGTGGAGACCATCCAACACGAGATGACGGTCTTCGCCCGGCGCGCCCGCGCCTCCGCCGGCCGACTGCATCCCGAGCTGTCGCTGGTGTCGTACACGCTCCTCGGCCACCTGGAGGAGAGCGGCGGCTGCCGGGCGACCGACCTGGCGGCGCACTACGCTCTGGACAAGTCGACGGTCAGCCGCCAGGTCGCCGCGCTGGAGCGGGCGGCCCTGGTGGAGCGGCGCCCGGATCCCGACGACCACCGCGTCCAGGTGCTCCGCCTGACCGACGTCGGCCGCCACATCCTCGCCCAGGTCACCGAGAGCCGCCGGGCTGCCTTCCGGGAGCGGCTCGCCGGGTGGCCGGCCGGGGATCTGGAGCGGTTCGCGCAGTACCTGGAGCGGTACAACGGCTGGGTCCCCGGGGGTGACTGAGCCGCCGCGGCAGCCCCGCCGCCCCCGGCGCGCGACGACCCGCTTCTTCTACGGCACCAGCGCCTCCGGTCGTTCCGGCGTCCTCGCGGCCAGGAACGCCGTTCTGCGGCGCAGCCGGAAACCCAGGGACTCGTAGAGCCGGATCGCGCCGGTGTTGCCCGCGCCGGTGTGCAGGAAGGGGGTCTCGCCGCGTTCGCGGATGCCGTGGGCGACGGCGAGGATCAGCCGGGTGGCGAGGCCCTCGCCGCGGAAGGCGGGGTCGGTGCAGACCGCGCTGATCTCGGTCCAGCCCGGCGGCCGGAGGCGCTCGCCTGCCATGGCGATCAGTGCGCCGTCGCGTCGGACGCCCAGGTAGGTGCCGAGTTCGACGGTGCGCTGTTCGAAGGGTCCGGGCTTGGTGCGGGCGACCAGGTCGAGCATCTCGGGGACGTCGGCGGGGCCGAGCCGGACCGCCTCCGGGTCGGGCGCCGCGGCCAGCCCGTCGTCGACGAACTGCACGCCCTCCATCCGGAAGGTGATCTCCCAGCCGTCGGGGACCTCGCCCCGGAAGCCGGGCAGCGGCACCTCCGCGCCGGGTCCGGCGAGGGCCGCGAGGTCCGCCCAGTCGTCGGCGTCGGGTTCGGCCGGGAGGGCCAGCCAGGGCGAGACGTCGGCCGGGTAGCGCAGGACACGGCCACGGCGCTCGGCGAAGTGCGCGTGCGGGCCGGTGAGCGAGGCGAGGGCGGGGTTGTCCAGGACGTGCGCGGTCATATCGCGGCTCCGACCTCGATCACGATCTTGCCCTGGGCATGGCCGTCCTCGACCGTGCGCAGGGCCTCGCCCGCCTGCTCCAGCGGGAAGGAGCGGGTGATGTGGGGGCTCAGGTCGCCGCGCACGACGAGGGCCGCCACCGCCTCGAGCACGGCCCTCTCGCGCACGCGGGCGACCCGGGCACCGCCGAGTTCCTCGACCTCCTCCGCCGGGGCTCCGGCGGTGATCAGCTTCGAGCGGTCCGTCACCAGGGCCGCCGCCCGGTGCAGCACCTCGCCGCCGACGAGGTCGTAGACACCGTCGACGCCCTCGGGCGCCGCCGCGCGGACCCGCTCCTCCCAGCCCGGGCCGGAGGGCACGTGAACGGCGCCCAGCGCCTGGAGGAACTCCTTCTTGCCCTCGCTCGCGACGCCCACGACCCGTACGCCGAGCGCCCGGGCGATCTGCACGGCCGCCGCGCCGACTCCGCCGCCCGCGCCGGTGACGAGCAGCGTCGCCCCGGCGGGCAGACCGAGCTGGTGGACACCGTCGTAGGCGGTGGCGGCGGCCACCGGGAGGGTGGCCGCTTCGGCGAAGGACAGTGCGGCGGGCTTTGGTGCCGCGAAAGCGGTCGTGAGCAGCGCGTACTCGGCGTAGCCGCCCGAGACGGCGGCGCCGAACACCTCGTCGCCTGGCGCGAACCCGGTGACGCCCTCGCCCATCTCCTCGACGACTCCGGCGACCTCGCTGCCCAGGACGGAGGGGAAGACGCGCTCACCGGTGTCGCCGGGGCGCCGATAGCCCGTGCGCAGCTTCCAGTCGACGGGGTTGACCCCGGCCGCGCGTACCGCGATCAGCAGCTGCCCGGGGCCCGGGACCGGCCGGTCCAGATCCACGAACGCCTCGGTCTCCGGTCCGCCGTACCGCGTGAAGACATACGCCTTCGGCATCTTCTTCCTCACTCTCCTCGTGCCGCCACCGGGCACCAGCCCCGGCACTCAGCGCCAAGGAGCGGCACGGGACGGCTATTCCCGGACCGGCGCGATGTTCATACGGCCGCAATGAAGGGGGCACTGACCAGGGACGGAGCACCTGGAACCACAGCGTACGGTTGACGCATGAACGTCACCCGAGGCTTCACCGGGCGCCCCCGCGGCGCCGATCCGGGGCTGCCACCCGGCCAGTACGACGCGGGCGAGGACTGGCCCGTGCTCTCCGCCGAGGTCACCCCCGACCTCGCGCCCGCCGACTGGACCTTCCGGGTCGACGGACTGGTCGCGCATCCCCGGACCTGGGACTGGGAGGAGGCGCAGGCGCTGCCGGAGTCCGCCTACGCGGGCGACCTCCACTGTGTGACCGGCTGGTCGAAGTTCGGGGTGCGGTTCGGGGGCGTGTCCCTGGACGCCTTCCTCGACGCCGCCCGCCCGGACGCCACCGCCACCCACGCCGTCGCCTACTCGCACACCGGGTACACCACGAACCTGCCGCTCGCGGACCTCACCGGGGGGCGGGCCTGGATCGCCTTCGCGTACGACGGGAAGCCGCTCGCGCCCGAGCACGGTGGCCCGGCGCGGCTGCTGGTGCCGCACCTGTACTTCTGGAAGAGCGCCAAGTGGATCGCCGGGCTGCGGCTGCTCGACCACGACGAGCCGGGGTTCTGGGAGCAGAACGGCTATCACGAGCGGGGCAATCCGTGGGAGGAGCAGAGGTACTCCGGTGACTGAGACGGCGACCGGGGCGGTGGCGAAGACCCCCGCTCGCCCGGCCTTCACACCCCCGACCCGGTTCGCCGTGCCCGGCAGGATCGCCGTGAGCAACCGGACCGCGTCCAGGTGGCAGACCGCGACCCTGACCGAGATCCGCCGGGAGACCCCGCACGCGGCGACGTTCCGGTTCGCGGTGCCCGCCTGGGCGGGCCATCTGCCCGGCCAGCACCTGATGCTGCGGCTGACCGCGGGCGACGGCTACACCGCCCAGCGGCACTACTCGATCGCCTCGGCGCCCGGCGACGACGGGCACCTCGAGCTGACCCTGGACCATGTCGAGGGCGGCGAGGTCTCCGGCTGGTTCCACACGGTGGCTCAGCCGGGCGACCGGGTCGAGGTGCGAGGGCCGCTCAGCGGCTTCTTCGCCTGGCCCGGCGACCGGCCGGCGCTGCTGATCGGCGCGGGCTCCGGGGTCGTACCGCTGATGTCGATGGTCCGGCACCACCGGGCGCGCGGCCTGGAGGTGCCGCTGCGGCTGCTGGTGTCCGCGCGGAGCCCCGAGGAGCTGATCTACGCGCGGGAGTACGGCGCGGAGACGACGCCCGTGTTCACGCGGAGCGCGCCACAGGGCGTGCCGGTGGGACGGCTGACGGCCGGGCATCTGCGGCCCGTGTTCGACGAGCGGCCCGAGGGCGGCTGGGAGGCGTACGTCTGCGGGTCCGACGCCTTCGCCGAGCACGCGTCGCGGCTGCTGGTGGCGGCCGGGCAGCCGGTGGACCGGATCCGGATCGAGCGGTTCGGCTGACGCGCCCCGCACCGGGCTCCTGGTGGCGGATGTACTCCGATGGGGGTACGACTGTCATGTGGGCACTCGCACGCGTGACGGCGAGGAGGTCGACATGCGAACCCGGGTGCGTGGCTGGCGCTGGCGCAGGAATCCCCTGCGGCGCCGGTCGGATGTCGTGGAGGCGTGGACGGCGCTGGTCGTCGCCCTGCTGCTGCTGGTCGCCGTGCCCCTGGCGGGGGCGTTCGTCGGCCGCTGGGCCCACGACGAGGCACGCACGGTCGCGGCGCAGCAGCGGGCCGAGCGCCACCGGGTGCGGGCGGAGGTCGTCAGCCGGGTGCCCGGCTCCCTGCCCTCGGCGGACGGTGTGCGGGAGCGGATGTACCGGGTGACCGTGCGCTGGACGCCACCCGGTGAAAAGGCGCACACGGCGACGGCGAGGGTCCCCGAGGGCACGCACCGGGGTGATGTGGTGGACGTGTGGTTCGACACGCGGGGGCGGAGCGTTCCGCCGCCGTCGGGTGGTACGGCGGTGTGGCAGCACACACTCACCCTGGGCGTGTGCGGGGCCGGCGGGACGGGCGCCGTGATCCTCCTCGGACATACCGTCGTCCGCCGGGTGGCGATGCGGCACCGGCTGACGGAGTGGGACCAGGAGTGGGCCCGCACGGAACCGCTGTGGACCCGGCGCAGGCCCGCCTGAGGCCACTGAACCGACGAGCGGCGCAGGCCCGCCCGAAGGCACGGACGCCGTCGCGGTCTGGCACGGGCTCCGGGGAGCCACGTACGGTGTGCTCATTCGTATGGCCACTTAACAAAAGGCGGTCCTTCATGGCCCTTTTCGACCTGTCCCTCGAGGAGCTCCACGAGTACCGCAGTGCCTCCACCGAGCCGGAGGACTTCGACGCCTTCTGGTCGAAGACGCTGCAGGAGGCCCGCGAGCACGACCTGGACGCCCGCTTCGAGCCGGTCGACGCGGGCCTTGCCACCGTGCGGGTGTACGACGTGACGTTCGCGGGGTACGGCGGCCACCCCGTGAAGGGCTGGCTGAAGGTGCCGGCCGCCGCTGAGGGACCGCTGCCGCTGGTCGTGGAGTTCATCGGGTACGGCGGCGGGCGCGGCCTGCCGCACGAGAACCTGTTGTGGGCGTCGACCGGCCGCGCGCACTTCGTCATGGACACCCGGGGCCAGGGCAGCGCCTGGGGTGGCGGCGGTGGCACCGCCGACCCGGTGGGCGGCGCGCCGTCGTACCCCGGTTTCATGACACAGGGCATCGACGCGCCCGAGAACTACTACTACCGCCGGGTGTTCACGGACGCGGTGCGCGCGGTCGAGGCGGCCCGCTCCCACCCGCTCACCGACGCGAGCCGGACCGTGGCGCTCGGCGGGAGCCAGGGCGGCGGCATCACGATCGCCGTCGGCGGTCTGCTGCCGGACCTGGTGGCGATCGCGCCGGACGTACCGTTCCTGTGCGACTTCCCGCGCGCCGCGAGGGTGACGGACCGTCACCCGTACCGGGAGATCGGCCTGTTCCTCAAGACGCACCGCGGCCGCACCGAGGACGCCCTGCGCACCCTCTCCTATTTCGACGGTGTCCACTTCGCCTCCCGCGGCACGGCCCCCGCGCTCTTCTCGGCGGCCCTGGAGGACCAGACCTGCCCCCCGTCGACCGTGTTCGCCGCGTTCAACGCCTGGGCGAACGACGAGAAGAGGATCGAGGTCTACGACTTCAACGACCACGAGGGCGGCGGCCCCTACCAGGAGGCGGCCAAGCTGCGCTGGCTGCGCTCCTACGCCTGACGTCCGCACGCCCCTTCCCTCGGTCCGACCAGTCGGTTTGCCTCACCTGCGGGGCCGCGGGCCTGTCGATCGCCTCGGCCAACTCCTCGGCATGGGCGTCGAGCCACGACTTGAGGGCCGGGCAGGGAGAGGAGGTTGTCCTGTGTCCGTCTGCTGCCTGACCCAGTGGCGGAGGTTGTGCCGTTGTCGGCTCCAGAAGGCGAGGAGTTCGGGATCGTGGGCGATGTGTGGTGGGCAGGGCGCGAGCCGAGTGCGGAGTTCCCCGGCGCTCAGCTGTAGTAGATGATCTTCTCGTCGAGAACCTCCATGGCCCGGCGCAGCGCTGCGACCCGCTGCTCAAGGGAGGCACGGCGCTCGCGGAGGAAGGCGACCCGGTCCTGCGGAGGGTGCTCGGCGCGCAGGATGGCGACGAACCCCCGCAGGTCCGCGATGCCGAGGCCGGCCTCGCGGAAGCACGTGACCAGGCCGATCCAGAAGAGGTCGTCCTCGGTGTACTGTCTGCGCCCGCCGGCGGAGCGCCGGATCGGGCCGATGAGCCCTTCGCGCTCGTAGTAGCGCAGCGTGTCGATGGAGACACCGGTGCGGTCGGCGGCCGTTGCCGGGGTGAGAGTGGTCATGGGGCTCCTTCGGTAACTGCCGCTACCGCGCTTCGCCGAAGCGCGCCAGGTGGTCGTCGCTGAGCCGCACCCGGCTCGCAGCGAGTGCCTCCTCGATCTGCTCCACCCGGCTCGCGCCGACGATGGGATCGATCCCCTGCCGCATCAGCCACGCCAGGACGACCTGGTTCCTCGTGGCCGAGAGCTCGCCGGCGACGTCGTCCAGGACCGCGAGCACCCGGATGGTCCCGGGGTGATCATAAGTGTGCGGAAGCGGCTTGTCCGTGCGCACGTAGGAACCCCACATCAGCGAGCTGTACGACCACACGGCGAGCCCCTCCGACCGCGCGAGGTCCAGGTCCTCGGCGGCGAGCATGCGGTGGCCGGCCTCCGCCACGGGGGTGAGCGGGCGCGGCTGGACGAGTGAGTGGCGCAGTTGCAGGGCCGTCCACGGTTCCACGCGCTGCTCCCGCGCGAGTGACCGGGCGCGCTCGACACGCCAGGCGGCATGATTCGCCGCCCCGATCCGCAGAGCCACCCCCTTCGCGACCAGCTCGCCGAAGGCGCCGACCGTCTCCTCCAGCGGCACGGCGCGGTCCTCGGCGTGGGCCCACAGCAGATCGATGTGCTCGACTCCCAGACGTTCCAGGCTCTCCTCCACACCGGCGTGGACGGCGCGGGCGGAGAGTCCTTCGGCGCTCTTCGGCCAGGAGTGCGGAACGAGCGGGTTCTGCCGGACCTTCGTCGCGATCCGCACCGCGTCGCGCGCGTCCGGGCGGGCCCGGAGCCATGCGCCGATGACGCGCTCGCTGGCGCCGCCGACGCCACTGGGGTCGGTCCAGAAGGAGTAGCAGTTCGCGGTGTCGAGCCAGACACCGCCGCCGGCGACGAAGGAGTCCAGGATCGCGAAGGCCCGGTCGGGGTCGACGCGGGTGCCGAAGTCCATCGTTCCGAGGACGATCTGGGGGTCGGTGGTGTTCATGCCGCCCATGCTCGTATCTGGAGCGCGCTCCAGGTCAAGAGCGTTGGTGGCGGACGGTCCGGGACCCGATGTCCGCGGCCCGGCGCCGCGTGCGACGGACGCGCGTGACGATGCTCCCGTCGGCGGCGTCCTGATGAGTGGCCGGCCTGCCGAACAGGTCGCACAGGGCTGCGGGACAGTGACGCCGTGCAGCTCAGTTCAGGTTGCCGACGGAGCCCCGCAGCGCCACGGGGTTTTCGGTGTCGTCCGGCAAGTTCAGAGCGCTGACACCCGGGCGGCGCAGACGCGGTGGACACGTTGGTGAAGTACACCAAGCCGTCACGCCGCTTGATGACCTGTGTAGCCTGCGGTCGGTGGAAATGGGACTGAACGCAGATGACTGGTTGGCGGATACCCGGACGTCTTATGACACCGTCGCTGCAAGCTACGCAAAGCTGACACGTCACCTCTTGGACGAAACACCCGAGGAACGCGCGGTCTTGGCCCTGTTTGCCGACCTGGTGCGTGCCCGAGGCGGCGGGCTGGTCGCGGATGTCGGATGCGGGACAGGCAGGATCACGGGCCACCTCCGGAACCTTGGCCTGGACGCGTTCGGCATCGATCTGTCACCTGGAATGATCGATGTGGCCCGTCGTGAACACCCCGGTGTGCGGTTCGATCTCGGTTCCATGACGGACCTCGCCTTGGCCGACGCCTCCGTGACTGGCCTGGTCGTCTGGTACTCACTGATCCACATTCCTGACGACGAGATCAGCTCGGTTCTTGCGCATTTCCGTCGGGTGCTTCGGCCCGGTGGGCCGTTGCTGCTCAGTTTCCATGTCGGCGATGAGTCGCGGTTGAAGAGTGAGGGCTATGGCGGGCACCCGATGAAGGTCTATGTCCATCGCCGACAGCATGACCAGACGATTGCGTGGCTCGACGAAGCCGGCTTCGCCGTCGAGACGCACAAGACTCTCACCTCTGCCGAGAGCAAGCTGGGAGGGATCATCCTCGCTCGTCGTCAACCTTGATCGGCTCCGCCGGTCGCGTGGCGGAGCCGATCAGGTGGTCCGCGCGGCGATCTCGCCGGAGGTGGACAGGCCCAAGTGGATGACTGAGGGCTTGAGAGCGGCATCGAGCCGGGTCAACTTGTCCTCGGCGCCGGCCAGGCTGATCTCCAGGCCCTCGACCTCTCCGAGCCAGCCTTCCCGCTCAGCTTCGGCGATCCGGTCGAGCAGGTTGTCGCGGATCTCGGTCAGACGGTCTCGACGGGACGGCTCGGGCCGGAGGAGCGGACATCGGACGCAGCGTGCAGGCCGCCCGGCCGCACGGCGTTCGTCCCCGGCAAGACCTGGATGCCGTGGTCGGAGCGGGCTTGACCTTGACGCTGGGTCAACCCTCCATCCTTCCGGCAGGGATGTCCTCGCAGACGCGTGGAACAGCTCCGCAAAGGAGGCAGATGACCATGACGGCCCAAACGATCGCCGGTCCGGCGATGCGCGTGCAGGGTCTGGAGAAGTCGTACGGGACGCTCGAAGTGCTGCGCGGTGTGGACTTCGACGTGGCGCCGGGCAGCATCTTCGCCCTGCTCGGCTCCAACGGGGCGGGCAAGACCACGACCGTGAGGATCCTCGCCACGCTCCTGAGGGCCGACGCGGGGACGGCGAGCGTCAATGGCTTCAACGTCGCCACGCAACCGGCGAAGGTGCGGGAGTCCATCAGTCTCACCGGGCAGTTCGCGGCCGTCGACGAGATCCTCAGCGGTCGGGAGAACCTCGTCCTCGTCGCCAGGCTGCGCCACCTCAAGGACCCGGGCGCGATCGCCGATGACCTGCTGAGACGTTTCTCGTTGAACGAGGCGGGCGCGCGGCGGGTGTCGACGTATTCGGGTGGGATGCGCCGCCGGCTGGACATCGCGATGAGCCTCATCGGGACTTCGCCGGTGATTTTCCTGGACGAGCCGACGGCCGGACTCGACCCCGAGGCGCGCATCGAGGTGTGGGATGCGGTCAAGGAGCTCGCCGGCCACGGGACGACGGTGCTGCTCACCACGCAACATCTGGACGAGGCCGAGCAGCTGGCCGACCGGATCGCGATCCTCCACCAGGGTCGGATCATCGTGAACGGCACCCTCGCCGAGCTCAAGCAGCTCTTCCCGCCCGCCACGGTCGAGTACGTCGAGAAGCAGCCGACCCTGGAGGAGATCTTCCTCGCGGTCATCGGCGGGGGCAAGAGCGACGCCACTGGCACGACAACCGGGGGCCAAGGATGACCGCGTACTTCTTCAGCGACACTGCCGCACTCACGCGGCGGACCCTGCGCCACGTCACACGCAGCATGGACACCATCATCACGACCGTCATCACACCGGTCGCCATGATGCTGATGTTCGTCTACGTGTTCGGCGGCGCCATTGATACCGGGTCGGTTTCGTACGTGAACTACATGCTGCCCGGCATCCTGCTCATGACCATCGCATCAGGCATCTCCTACACCGCGTACCGGCTGTTCACCGATGTGCAGAGCGGGATCTTCGAGCGATTCCAGTCCATGCCGATCGCGCGGTCGGGTGTGCTGTGGGCTCACGTCGTCACCTCTCTGGTCGCCAACCTGATCGCGCTCGTGCTCGTCGTGGGCGTCGCCGTGCTCATGGGCTTCCGCTCAGGGGCAGGAGTGTCGGCATGGCTCGCGGTCGCGGGCATCCTCCTCCTGTTCACCCTGGCGCTGACCTGGCTCGCCGTGATCCCCGGACTCTCCGCGTCGTCGGTCGAGGGAGCGGGCGCGTTCGCCTACCCGCTCATCTTCCTGCCGTTCGTCAGCTCGGCGTTCGTGCCCACAAAGACGATGCCCGGCCCGGTGCGCTGGTTCGCCGAGCATCAGCCGGTGACATGGATCGTCAACACGATCCGAGCTCTGTTCACAGGGCGGCCGGTCGGCGACGACATCTGGATCGCCCTCGTGTGGTGCGTGGGCATCCTCGTCGTGGCGTACGTCTTCGCGATGATCGCCTATCACCGGAAGATCGCCTGAGGCAGGCTGAGACCATGCTCACCATCAGCCAGCTGGCGGCGTACGCCGGGGTGACGGTACGGGCGGTACGCCATTACCACAAGATCGGGCTGCTGACCGAGCCCGAGCGCGACCGGTCCGGCTACCGGACCTACGATGCCGCCGCCGTCGTGCGACTGATCCGGATCCGCACCCTGGCCGATGCCGGCGTGCCGCTGGCCAGGGTGCAGGAACTCCTCGACGCCGGCCCGGAGGAGTTCGCCGGCGGCGTCCAGGAGATCGACAAGGATCTGCGCGCCGAGATCCGGCGGCTGCAGGACACCCGCGGCCGACTCGCCCGTCTCGCCGCCGGAGAGCACCTGGCGCTCCCCCAGAGCGTCGTGGACTACCTCGACCGGCTGCGCGGTCTCGGCGTCGGGGAGCGGTACATCGAGCTGGAGCGGGATGCCTGGATCATGATTGCCGCGCAGGTGCCGGACCTGATCGACTCCGTGATTGCCAAGAAGCACGAGGAGTTGGACGACCCCGACATGGTGAGGCTATACAGCTTCTTCACCGGGGAGCCCGACTGGCTGGCCGGCGATCCACGGATCGTCGAGGTCGCCGACATCCTGGAGCGCCTGATGATTCGCGCCGTGGAGGCCGGCGAGGTGGGTGCCGACGGCTTCGACGATCAGTTCGTCGCCCTGATGGACTCAACCATGCTTGAGTCCGCACCGGGCGCCGAACTGGTGTTGGCGATTCTGAAGGAGCGTGGCTGGAGGGGCTGGACCCGCATCGAGCGAGTGCCTGCCGACAGGCTCAACACTGAGCCGCCGCCATCTTGAGAAGCCGTCCCTCAACCGATCTCGGAACGTGCAAGTCGAACAGAAAGCACTGTGGGGAGGTTGGCGGCTGCGTACTCGTCCGCCTCGCCCTGGTCGTCCGTCATCGCACTGCGCACGATCGCCCCGGCCATCTCCAGCGCTCGCGTTTCGCTCCGGGCGAGCGCGACCAGACGTGGCAGCGCGGCGAGACTCCCTGGGGCGGGGGTCTCTCCCTCGATGCACAGCATGGTCCATGGCTCGCGCCACACGCTCTCGCCGACATATGCACGCCCCGCCGCTCCGGGGTCAGTCCGCCCGGCGCGCCTCGACCATACGGACCCGTGGGCTTCCGTCGCTCCTCCTCCCGAACCCGGGCAGCGCGCGAAGGTCCACCCGGAACCCGGCGCGCTCAAGCTCGCACCGCACCTCACCGAGCCGGAAGGCCCGGTAGTACATCACGAACGGCGGCCGCCACACGGCGTTGCGCACCCGCATCACGGCGTCGAAGCCGAGGAGCATCCAGAAGGCCGGGGAGGACGGGCGCGGCGGCGCGAGCACCGGGAACACGAACCGGCCTCCCGGCCGCAGCACCCCGTGCACCTGGGCGAACAGACCGGGCAGTTCCCGGGGCAGGAAGTGCCCGAACGCGCCGAAGCTGACGACCAGGTCGAAGGCGGTCGTGAAGGGCAGGGCGCGGGCGTCCGCACGCACCCAGGACACGTGCGGCCCCGGCGTCGGCGTGCGTCCGCGGGCCTTCTCGAGCATGCCCGCGCTGAAGTCGACCCCGGTCGCGCTGCGCCCGCAGACCGCCGACAGGACGTCCATCCCGGCGCCCGTGCCGCAGCACAGGTCGAGGCCGTCGTCGTAAGGGCCCGAGTCCTTCAGGGCCGAGGCGACAGCGGTCAGGACGGAGTCCGGGGTGCGGAAGGGAGTGTGGTCGAACTTGGGCGCGAGGAGGTCGTAGCCGTGCTCGACGGACGACAGGGCCTGCACGGCCAGTTCGCGCAGCGTGGGGCCTTCGGGACTGAACATCGCCTTCAGCCTACGGCGGGACGGCGATGAATGATGATGGTCAGCCGTACTTCTACCTGTGAGGTGATCCGATGCGCGCGTTCCGTGAGGCGGTCGAGGCCGGCGATCTCGACGCCGTCGAGGCGCTGCTGGCCGAGGACGTGGTGTTCACCAGCCCGGTCGTGTTCAAGCCGTACGCCGGCAAGGCGATCACCGCGGCGATCCTGCGGGCGGTGTCGCGGGTCTTCGAGGACTTCCGGTACGAGCGTGAGCTCACCGAGGGCGAGGGGCGCGACCACGCGCTCGTGTTCACGGCCCGGGTGGGCGACCGGACGCTGAGCGGCTGCGACTTCATCCATCTGAACGAGGACGGCCTGATCGACGAACTGACCGTCATGGTACGCCCGTTGTCGGGTGCGCAGGCGCTCGCGGCGGCCATGGGGGCACGGTTCGACGAGATCGCGAAGGAGGCGGAGGCACGCTCGGCCGCCGCCTCCTGACGATGTCGTGGTGAAGGCGATCACGGCTGCGCTGGACGCGCCGGTGGCCGACCGCTGCCATCGGGATGTCGGCCACCGTGCCGTGGAGCCCTGGCCGGGCCTCAGTCCCTGAGGTTCGCCAGGGTCGCCCTCGTGTCCGTCTTCAGCCAGCCCGAGACCTCGTCGAGCCCCGGCGGATCGGTGTCGTCGTCGTACGAGGAGTAGTAGGCACTGTAACTCATCGTGTACGTCACCCAGCCGTCCCGGACGGCGAGCGTGGCGTAGAGCGATCCGCTGGACGATCCGGACGTGGTGTCGTCACTGACCAGGTAGGCCTCGTCGCCGATGCCCGTGACGGCTTCCACGTCGTAACCCGAGTGGCTGTCGGCGTAGTTCTTCCAGGCCGCCGTGAACTCCGGCCCGGGGTCGGTCTTCTTGTGCAGGTCCAGCTGGACGTAGAGGTAGGCGTCCGCGTAACTCGACGAGGACTTCTTCAGGCTGAGGCTGCAGAGCCCTTCATCGAGGGCGTCGTCCTCGAGGTTGTTGTGGGTCGGGGCACTGTCGTTGTCCGGGTACTCCTCCCTGAAGGACGAGTAGTCGGCCGCGTTGCACAGGTTCGACGGTGCCGTGTAACCACGCAGGTCCGGGTCGGCTCCGGTACCGATCAGAAAGACGCCGGCCGCCCAGGCGGCGGACGCCACCACCGCGCCGAGGGCGGCCCACAGGACGGCTCTCCCGGCACCGCCGCCGCTTCTGGGCGGCGGGCCGACGACGGGGTACGGACCCTGCTGGACGTACGGGTTCCCCGGATGGGGCTGAACCGGCTGGCCCGGCTGCCCCGGCTGGGCGGGCACGCCGACCAGGGTCGGCTGGGCATAGACGTTCTGCTGACCGGCTTGGGTCGCGGGCGCCGCCGGCGGGAAACCCATCGGCCCGCCGGGGGCCGGCGACTGCGGATTCGGGTAGGGGTACGCGCTCGGCTGGGCCGGAGCGTCGGACGGCTGCTGGGGCTGCTTCGGAGGCTCAGGCGGCGTGGACATGACGTGAAGATAGTGCACTGTTGACGGTCAAGTCGCTTGACGTCACAGATCGTTACGCTCTAGGGACATCTGTCGTAAACCTCGGACAGGCCGGGTTTCGAGGTGAGCGAGGAGACGACACGGCGGCCTCGGACGCGACGTTGTTGTGGACGGCGCCGCCGCGCGTGATCGGGTGCAGCCGGGCGGCGCGGGTGCGGCAGCAGGCCGCGAGGCCGGCCTCCCCCGACATCCTGGGCCGACTGCGCGAGAAAGTATGTGGTACGGTCTTTGCGGTACCTATGTAAGTCCCCGTCGGGGCACCGGTACCTTGTTGCCTTCCAGTCAGCCGATCCGCCCGCCGTTTCCGTCGGCCGGCCCGGTGGCTTTCCCGCACCACCTCCCCAGCGGCGCAGTCCGCCGTACACGAGGTGCTGTTCCCGCCGCCCGAGGCGCGCACCGTGCGCCCTCCCTTCGCGGCCGCACCCCCTTCCTACGCACACCTCATGCCTTCCGTCCGTGAAAGGACCGACCACCTTGACCACCACACTCGAACACCCCCCAGTACACGAGCAGCGGCCGCCCCGGGTCGCCGCCGGCGTCCTCGACGTCGACGCGAGCGGGCAGGGGCACCTGCGGGGCGCCGACTGCCTGCCCACGCCCGCCGACCTCCTGGTCCCGGCCGCGCTGATCCGCCGTCACGGACTGCGCAAGGGCGACCTGGTCGAAGGGGTGCGCGGCACCCAGCGCGCCCTGACGGAGGTGGCGCGCGTCAACGGCCGCACGCCCGAGGCCCTCGGCCGCCGCCGTCACTTCCGTGACCTCACGCCCCTGCACCCGCACCAGCGGCTGCGCCTCGAACACCCGGCGGCCGCGCTCGCGGGACGTGTCACCGATCTGATCGCGCCCGTCGGCAAGGGCCAGCGCGGCCTGATCGTCGCGCCGCCGAAGACGGGCAAGACCGTGCTGCTCCAGCAGCTCGCCGCCGCCGTCAGCGGCAACCACCCCGAGGCCCGGCTGATGGTGGTGCTGCTCGACGAACGCCCCGAGGAAGTCACCGACATGCGGCGTTCGGTGCGGGGCGAGGTCTACGCCTCGACCTTCGACCGGACACCCAGGCAGCACATCGCGCTCGCCGAACTCGTCGTCGAGCGGGCCAAGCGCCTCGTGGAGGCGGGCGAGGACGTCGTGATCCTGCTCGACTCGCTGACCCGGCTGTGCCGGGCGCACAACAACGCGGCCGCCGCCGGGGGCCGCACCCTCAGCGGCGGGGTCGACGCGACCGCTCTCATCGGCCCGAAGCGGTTCTTCGGTGCCGCTCGGACGGCCGAGGAGGGTGGCTCGCTCACCATCCTGGCCACCGTCCTCGTCGAAACGGGCTCCCGCGCGGACGACTTCTTCTTCGAGGAGCTGAAGAGCACCGGCAACATGGAGCTCCGCCTCGACCGCGAGCGGGCCTCCCGCCGCGTCTTCCCGGCCGTCGACATCAACGGATCCGGCACCCGACGCGAGGAACTCCTCCTCTCGCCGGGCGAGTTGACCGCCGTACGCGGGCTGCGCCGGGCACTGCAGAGCCGCGACGGCCAGGGGAACCTGGAGACCCTGCTGGAGCGGATGCGACAGACCCCGGACAACACCACGTTCCTGCGGCGGATCCAGCCGACGCTGCCCGCGGACCGGTGAGCGTGCGGCATCCGGGTGCTCGGTGGCCGGCGTACGGCACGGGCAGCGCGGGGATGGCGCACTCGATTCCTACGTTGATCATATGACTATCGGATTCTCCTCTCGGGCCGTCGTGGCGGCCTGCGCGTTCTGTGCGGTGGGCGTCCTGGCGCTCGGGCCCGCCGCGGCCGCCGCCCCGGCCGGAGCGGACCCGGCACCGCCCGGCGGCCCCCGTGCGGGACAGGCGCGGGCGCCGGGACCGTCACTTCTGTATCGTCCCGGTACGCAGGTCGGACCCCGTCATGGAGCACCCGAGGTCCCGGACGTCTCGGCGCTGTCGTGGCTGGTGTCCGATGCGAGGAGCGGCGCGGTGCTCGCCGCGTCGAACGCGCACCGCAAGCTGCCGCCCGCCAGCACCCTGAAGACCCTGTTCGCCCTCACGGTGCTGCCGGTCCTGCCCGGTGGCATCCGCCACCAGGTGGGCGAGGAGGAGCTCGCGGACGTCGGGCCCGGCAGCAGTCTCGTCGGGGTCGCGGAGGGGCGGAGGTACTCGGTCGCCGAGCTGTGGCGCGGGGTGTTCCTCAACTCCGGCAACGACGCCGTGCACGTCCTGGCCGCCCTCACCGGCGGCTGGCGCGCCACCGCCGCGCGAATGCAGGAGAAGGCGCGAGCGCTGGGCGCCCTGGACACCCACGTCCGCTCGCCCGACGGCTACGACACGCCGGGCCAGGTGTCGTCGGCGTACGACCTCGCGGTGTTCGGCCGGGCGGGGCTGCGCAGGACGGACTTCTCGGGGTACTGCGGGATGGCGGAGGCGACGTTCCCCGGGGGCGGGGGACGGCCGTACGACATCACGAACACCAACCGGCTGCTGACCGGGCACGACGGCGTCGAGCCGTACCGGGGGCTGATCGGGGTCAAGAACGGCTACACCAGCAACGCGGGAAACACCCTGGTCGCCGCCGCCCGCCGGAGTGGTCGCACCCTCGTGGTGACGGTGATGAACCCTCAGAGGGGCGGCACATACGCCGTCTACGAGGAGGCACGCGCGCTCCTGGACTGGGGGTTCGCGGCCGCCGGGCGGGTCGAGCCGGTGGGTTCGCTGGACGCGCTGCGGGCCCGGCCCCAGCCCGCGCCCGGACCGTCGGCGGAGCCGGTGGCCGCCGCGGCCGTCGCCGCCCCCTCCGCCGACCGCCGTTCCGTCGCGTCGAAGGCGTCGGCGATCGCGGGTGCGGCCGGGCTGGGCGGGTCCGTCGTCGCGCTGGCGCTGTGGGTCTCCGGCCGCCGTTCGGCGCGGAGGTGACCGACCGGAAGGAACAGCACCAGCCCGAGCGTGACCCAGGTGTACGTGTTGCCGCCGAGGAATCCGCCGATGCCGGACGCGTCGTCGAACCAGAGCCACACCACACTGGTGGACAGCACCGCGTACAGGGCGCCCGCGGCGCGCGGGTGCCCGGCGCGGACCAGCACGGCGAAGGACGGCAGCAGCCACACCAGGTGGTGCACCCAGGTGACGGGGCTGACCAGACAGGCGGTCGCGCCGGTGAGGGCGAAGGCCGCCTGCCAGTCCCCCGCGCCCACCGCCCGCCGGGCCCGCCGCGCCCACACGCACAGCACGGCCACGACCAGCACCGCCCACACGGCCCTGCTCTCCACGCCGAGCCGGGCCAGAACGCCCTGCAGCGACTGGTTCGAGACATAGTCGAGCCGGCCCACGCGGGTGGTGTCCCACAGGGCCTTCGTCCAGTAGAAGCGTGAGGCGTCCGGGGCGACGAGGGCCGCGAGGGCGGTGGCGGCGAGCGCGACGGCCATGGCGACGGCGGCCGCCCGCCACCGCCGGGCGAGCAGCAGCAAGCCGATGAAGACCGCGGGCGTGAGCTTGACCGCCGCCGCCAGGCCGATGCCGACGCCCGCCCAGCGGCCCCGTCCGCTCGCCAGCAGCCGACCGTCGGCCAGCACCAGGGCCAGCAGAAGCAGGTTGACCTGGCCGAAGCTGAAGGTGTCCCGCAGCGGTTCGAACAGCGCGAGGACGCAGGCGGCGAGGACGGCGCCGTACCAGCCGTGCCGCCACCGGCGGGGACCTGCCAGTATCCGTACGACGACGGCGAGGGCCGCCAGATTGAGCAGCAGGGCGGCCACGATCGCCGTACCCAGGCCGACCAGCGCCATGGGCAGCATGGCGACGGCCGCGAACGGCGGGTAGGTGAAGCCGTACGGTGTGCCCGGCACCCGGTAGTCGTAGAGGCGGCCGCCGTGGTGGATCCAGCTGTTGACGGTGCCGTAGTAGACGCGCAGGTCGAACCAGTCCCGCAGCAGGGGAACCGTCGCGGTGAAAAGGGTGACGGCCGCGACCAGGCAGCCGAGCAGCAGCAGGCGGCCACGGTCCGTGGCGGGTGCCCTCATGCCGTACGTCCCACCGCGTCCGGGGCCTGTGCCGCGAGGCGGGCCTGCCACAGGACGACCACGGCGAGCGCGCCGCCGGAGACCGCCAGGACCAGTCGGCCGGTGTCGGCGGGGCCGCCGTCGGGCAGCACCGCGAGGGCGAGGACGCCGGCCACGGCCGCCATACGGTGCCGTACGGAGGTGCTGGGGGCCGCCGCGGCGATCAGGAACAACCCCCACAGCGCGTACCAGGGGCGGATCGCCGGGCCGAAGGCGGCCACCGTGGCGAGGCTCAGACCGAGGGCGTACACCGGGCGCGGCCGCAGCCGCCACCAGATGGCGACCAGGACAGCGGCTGTGACCGCGAGGCCGACCACGTGCCAGGCGGGGACCGCCAGCGGGGCGAGGTCGCTGCCGAGGTGCTCCAGAAGGGCTCCGGTGGCGCGGCCGAGGAGACTGGTGAGGGCCCAGTTCTGAGGGGAGACGGGGGTGTTCAGGGCGGCTATCCAGCCGTATCCGGTGCCCGCGAGGGCGGTCGCGGCGACCGTGGTGGCCGCGCAGGCGGCCGCCGTGGTCAGGACGGCGCGCGCGGGGTGGCGGCCCGCCCGCACGGCCAGGACCGCGACGGCGGCCAGGCCCAGGATCGCGGGTGCCTTGACCAGGGCGGCGAGCGTGACGAGGACGGCCGCCGGGACGGGGTGGCGGGCGAGCGCGGCGACCAGTCCGGCGCCGAGCAGGCCCAGCATGATCGCGTCATTGTGGGCACCCGCCACCAGGTGCAGCAGGACCAGCGGGTTGAGGACGCCGAGCCACAGCGCGGCCGCCGGATCGGCGCCGCTGTGCCGGGCCAGCCGGGGCAACGCGAACGCCATCAGCGCCACCCCGCACAGGGCGACCAGCCGCATCCCGAGGAGCCCGGCGGGCAGCTCGCCGTGGGTCAGTCCGTACAGCGCGGCCGCGACGGCCATGAAGACCGGACCGTACGGGGCTCCGGTGTGCCGCCACAGCGGGGCGACCTCGGCCGCGAGCGGGCCGCCGAGCCGGGCCGGGCCGTGCGTGTACACATCCATGTGCGCGTCCACCATGGCGCCCTGTGCGAGGTAGCTGTAGACGTCGCGGCTGAACAGCGGCGGTCCGATCAGCAGCGGCGCCGCCCAGACCGCGAGGACCAGGAGGAGGGCGCGCGGGGTCGGCGGGTCCGCGCTGCGGACGAGGCGGCCGAGAAGGATCCAGGCCGCGGTCAGCAGCACCAGCCCGAAGTACACGCCGACCAGGCCCAGTACGGCGTGGACCGAGGTCGGGGCCAGGAGTTCCCGTGCGGGCAGCGCGCCGGCGCTCTCGCCGCCCAGCGCGAGACAGGCCGTACCGGCCAGACCCAGTACCTGGCAGCGGCGGAGATCGAGGGGGAAAGCCATGGCCAACACTCCGCCAGCGTGTCAACGCCGAGTGGCCGGAACCTGACGTGCCGCCCTCGGGGCGGGGGCCTGCGCGTGACCGGCGGGTGATCGTGGGAGCGTACCGATGCGTTCCCCGGGTCCGGCCGGTCCGCCTTGTGCCCGGCAGGCCGACCGCTCAGAACACCGACAGCCCCGTCAGCGTCGTGAATCGGTCCAGGGCCGCCACGCCCGCCACCGAGTTGCCGCGTTCGTCGAGGCCCGGGCTCCATACGCACAGTGTGCAGCGGCCCGGTACGACGGCGATGATGCCGCCGCCGACACCGCTCTTGCCGGGCAGCCCGACCCGGTAGGCGAAGTCGCCGGCCGCGTCGTACGTGCCGCAGGTCAGCATCACCGCGTTGACCTGCTTGGCCTGGCTGCGGCTGAGCAGGCGGGTGCCGTCGGCGCGGATGCCGTGGCGGGCGAGGAAGGAGGTGGCCAGGGCGAGGTCGGCGCAGGACGCGGTGAGCGAGCACTGGCGGAAGTACTGGGCGAGGAGGTCCGGCACCGGGTTGTCGATGTTGCCGTAGGACGCCATGAAATGGGCAAGGGCGGCGTTGCGGTCGCCGTGCGCGGCCTCGGACGCGGCGACTTCCTCGTCGAAGTCCAGGGTGGGGTTGCCGCTCTCGGTGCGCAGGAAGGCCAGGAGTTCCCCGGCCGCGTCTCCGGTACGGGTGTGGAGGCGGTCGGTGACGACCAGGGCGCCCGCGTTGATGAAGGGATTCCGCGGGATGCCCTCCTCGTACTCCAGCTGGACCAGGGAGTTGAAGGGATTGCCCGAGGGTTCGCGGCCCACGTGCTCCCAGAGTTCGTCGCCCTCGCGGGCCAGGTCGAGGGCGAGGGTGAACACCTTGGTGATGGACTGTGTGGAGAACGGCTCGTGCCAGTCCCCCACGCCGTACACCGTGCCGTCCAGTTCGGCGACGGCCATGCCGAAACGGCGCGGGTCGCGGGCCGCGAGCGCCGGGATGTAGTCGGCGGGGCGGCCGCGTCCGGGGGTGCGCTCCATCTCCTCGGCGATGCGCTCCAGGACCGGCTGGAAGGTGAGGGACGACGTCGTTGTCATGATCACTATTGTGCCTCCGCGCCGGTCCTGGCGCGTCGTCGCAGGTGAGGGGCGTCTCAGACGAGAGGGGAGCCGCTGCCCGCCACGACCTCGGGGCGCAGCAGGTCGGCGAGCCGCTCGGCGGGCAACAGGCCCTTCTCCAGGACGAGTTCGGCGACACCGCGGCCGGTGACGAGGGCCTCCTTGGCGATGTCGGTGGCCGCCGTGTACCCGATGTGCGGGTTCAGGGCGGTGACCAGGCCGATGGAGTTCTCCACGCTCGCGCGCAGCCGCTCGGTGTTGGCGGTGATGCCGTCGACGCAGCGTTCGGCCAGGGTGAGGCAGGCGGCGCGCAGGTGGGTGATGGACTCCGAGAGGGAGTGCAGGATGATCGGCTCGAAGGCGTTGAGCTGGAGCTGTCCGGCCTCCGCCGCCATGGTGATGGTGACGTCGTTGCCGATGACCTCGAAGGCGACCTGGTTGACGACCTCGGGGATCACGGGATTGACCTTGCCGGGCATGATCGACGAACCGGCCTGAACGGGCGGCAGGTTGATCTCGCCGAGGCCTGCGCGCGGGCCGGAGGACAGCAGGCGCAGGTCGTTGCAGCTCTTGGAGAGCTTGACGGCGATCCGCTTGAGGACGCCGGACATCTGGACGAAGGCGCCGCAGTCCTGGGTGGCCTCGACGAGGTTGGCGGCGGTGACCAGCGGCAGTCCGGTGATCTCGGCGAGGTGGCGGCGGGCGGACTCGGCGTATCCGGCGGGCGCGTTCAGGCCGGTGCCGATCGCCGTGGCACCCAGGTTGATCTCATGGATCAACTGGACGGCCTCGTCAAGACGGTTGCGGTCCTCGTCGATCATGACGGCATAGGCCGAGAACTCCTGACCGAGCGTCATGGGCACCGCGTCCTGCAACTGGGTACGCCCCATTTTGAGCACATCGCGGAACTCGACGGCCTTCCGGGCGAACGAGTCCTGCAGTACGGACATCGCCTTGAGCAGTCCACGGACCGCGAAGACCGTCGCTATCTTGACGGCGGTCGGGTAGACGTCGTTGGTGGACTGTCCGAGGTTGACGTCCTCGTTGGGGTGCAGGTGCCGATACTGCCCTTTTCGGTGCCCGAGCAGTTCCAGCGCCCGGTTCGCGACGACCTCGTTGGCGTTCATGTTGGTCGAGGTGCCGGCGCCGCCCTGGATGACGTCGACGACGAACTGGTCGTGCAGCTTCCCCGCGCGGATCTCGCGGCAGGCGGCGACGATCGCGGCGGCCTTCTCCGGCGCCAGCAGTCCGAGCTCCTCGTTGGCGAGGGCGGCGGCCTCCTTGACGGCGGCCAGGGCCTCGACGAGGTGCGGGTAGGCGGAGATCGTGGCACCCGTGATCGGGAAGTTCTCCGTGGCGCGCAGGGTGTGGATGCCCCAGTAGGCGTCGGCGGGGACGTCCCGGTCTCCGAGCAGGTCGTGTTCGCTGCGGGTGACTGCGGCGGCGGTCATGAGGGTGCGGCCTCTTTCTGAGGTGAGGGTGAGGGGAGCGGGCGACGTCGGGTGGGGCGGTGGCCGGCTCGGGCGGTACGGGGTGACGCCCGCCCGAGCCGGTCAGGCACCGGTCCGGTGGTGACCGGACCGGCGGTTCGGGGGCCGGCGGTTCGAGCGCCGGCCGCGGGGATCCGGTCGGCGCGCGACCGGGTCGTGGTCCGCCGGTGACCACCGCGCACACTCGGTGGCCACCGGAGTCGTCAGGCGCAGGCCCGTACGGTGATCGGGTCCAGTGCGCGGACCGGCCGGACGCTGCCCACCGGTTCGCCGCCCCCGAGGAGGGGTTCGCCCGCGAACTCCCTGAGCAGGGCGGGGTCCACGCCGGCTCGGGCGAGGGCGGCCGCTGCCACCGGGACACGGGCGCGGTTGGCGCCGTCGGAGATCTTGACGGCCACCGCGCGGCCGTCCGGGAGGGCGGCGACCTCGACGCCCTCGAAGCCGTCCTTGGCGAGCAGGCCGGGGACGGCCCGCATCAGGGCGGCCACGTCCCTGCCGGAGCCGGAGGCCATCTCGGCGTGGTCGCGCATGGCGTCCGCGACCCGGGCCTCCGGGGTGCCCGGGGCCGCGGTGGTGATGCGCGCGGCGGCCCGGGCGAGGCCGTGCAGGGAGACGGAGAAGAGGGGGGCGCCGCACCCGTCGACGGTGACCCGTGCGATCCGCTGCCCGGTGAGGTCCTCGACGATCTCGGCGATCGCCTGCTGGAGCGGGTGCTCCGGGTCGAGGTAGCCGTCGAGGGACCAGCCGTTGAGCTTGCAGGTGTACAGCATGGCCGCGTGCTTGCCGGAGCAGTTCTGGGCCAGGCGGGAGGGCAGGCGGCCCTCGCGTGTCCACGCGTCGCGTACCACTGGGTCGTACGGCAGGTCCACGACGTTGCGCAGGTCGTCCTCCGTGACGCCCGCCAGCTCGAGGATCCGGCGGGTTCCGGCGAGGTGGCGTTCCTCGCCGGAGTGACTGGCGGCGGCGAGCGAGAGCAGCTCGCCGTCGAGCGGCAGACCGGCCCGCAGCATGGCCACGGCCTGGACGGGCTTGAGCGCCGAGCGCGGGTAGAAGGCGGCCTCGATGTCGCCGAGCTGGAACTCGACCTCACCACCCGTGCCGAGGACGACGACGGAGCCGTAGTGGATGCCCTCGGTCACCCCGCCGCGCACGAGGTGGGCGACGGGGGCGTGGAGGGGTTCGCGTATCGCGGGGGCGTCGGCGAGGGAACTGGAACTGCTGTACATCACTGCCTGGATCACTGGTGGGTTGTCGTGGGCCGGCGCCGGGTTCACGCGTCGGCCTTGGCTGAGGTGCGCGCGAGGTTGCGGCGGACGGCGTACCAGCCGGCGACGAGCGCTCCGACGATCAGCGGCAGGCACAGCACGGTGGTGCGTCCGGCGCCGCCGTCGGCGTACATGAGGACCAGGACCGAGGCGAGGAAGAACAGCGTCACCAGTTCGGTCCAGGGGGAGCCCGGGAGCCGGTAGGCCGGGCGGGTCAGCTCGCCCTTCTGGGTCTTCTGCCAGAAGAGGAGGTGACAGATCATGATCATGCCCCAGGTGGAGAGGATCCCGAGCGCCGCGAAGTTCAGGACGATCTCGAAGGCGTCCGCCGGGACGACGAAGTTGAGGCCGACGCCGAGGACGCAGATGCCGCTGGTGAGCAGGATGCCGCCGTAGGGGACCTGGGTGCGGCTCATCTTCGCGGTGAACTTCGGGGCGGAGCCGCTGACGGCCATGGAGCGCAGGATGCGGCCCGTCGAGTACAGGCCGGAGTTCAAGGACGACATCGCCGCGGTCAGGACGACCAGGTTCATCACTCCGCCCGCCGCGGGGATGCCGATGTTGGACAGGACCGTCACGAAGGGGCTCTCGCCGGACGTGTACTTGTTCCACGGGAGCAGCATCGACAGCAGGACGACCGAGCCGACGTAGAAGAGGCCCACGCGCCACATGATCGAGTTGATCGCCTTGGGCATGATCTTCTCGGGGTTCTCGGTCTCGCCGGCGGCGACGCCGACCAGTTCGACCGAGGCGTAGGCGAAGACGACGCCCTGGATGATCAGCAGCATGGGCAGCAGGCCGTTGGGGAAGACGCCGCCGTTGTCGGTGATCAGGGACGGGCCGGGGGTGGCGCCGTCCACCGGGTGCTGGGTGACCAGGAGGAAGATGCCGATGCACATGAAGATCACGAGCGCGCTGACCTTGACGATGGCGAACCAGAACTCCAGTTCGCCGAAGATCTTCACGGAGATCAGGTTCACGGCGAGGACCACGGCCAGGGCGATGAGCGCGATCACCCACTGGGGGATGTCGGAGAACATGCCCCAGTAGTGGGTGTAGGTGGCCACCGCGGTGATGTCGGCGATGCCGGTGGTGGCCCAGTTCAGGAAGTACATCCAGCCGGCCGTGTACGCTCCCTTCTCGCCGAGGAACTCGCGGGCGTACGACACGAAGGCGCCGGAGGACGGGCGGTACAGGACGAGCTCGCCGAGGGCGCGCACGACCAGGAAGGCGAAGACGCCGCAGACGGCGTACGCGACGAAGAGGGAGGGCCCGGCGTCGGCCAGCCGGCCGCCCGCGCCGAGGAAGAGGCCGGTGCCTATGGCGCCGCCGATGGCGATCATGTTGACGTGCCGGTGCTTCAGCGACTTGCTGTAGCCGTGGTCGCCGGCGTCGACGTGACGGGTCGAGGGGCGCGTCTCGTCTTTGAGGTGCTGTTCGCTCACGCCTCGGGTCCGCCTTCCAGTGGGGTGTTCGTGCCGGGGGAACGCACGATGTCGGTGAGGGTCGTCTCGACGCGGTCGAGGTGGTGGCTCATCGCCTCCACCGCGTCGTGCTCGGAACCGTCGATCAGCGCCTCGACGATGGCCCGGTGCTCGCGGTTGGACTGCTCGCGGCGGCCGCCCAGCTCGTTGAGGAAGGCCGACTGACGCGCCAGTGCGTCCCGGATCTCCTCGATGACCCGGCGGAAGACCGGGTTCTGGGCTGCCTCGGCGACGGCCAGGTGGAAGAGGGTGTCCATCGCGACCCACGCGGTGGTGTCCGTCTCCCGCTCCATGCGGTCGAGCAGATGGGCCAGGTGGTCCAGGTTCTCCGGGGTGCGGCGCCGGGCCGCGTACCCGGCGACCGGGATCTCGACGTGGCGGCGCACCTCCAGCAGGTCGCTGGCCGCGTAGTCGCCGAAGGTGGGGTCCTCGACGGTGTTCGCGATCACGAAGGTGCCCTTGCCGGTCTTGGCGACCGTCAGGCCCATGGTCTGCAGGGCGCGCAGGGCCTCCCGCAGCACGGGCCGGGACACCTCGAGGGTGCGGCAGAGCTCGGCCTCGGAAGGCAGCTTGTCGCCGATGGCGTAGTCGCCGCGCTCGATGGCGCCACGGAGGTGACCGAGAACCGCTTCCATCGCGCTGACGCGCCGCGGCACCCTTCCACCTGTCTGGCTGTCTGACAGGTTCACGGGAGAGATGTTCCGGGTGACGCGCGGGTGGTGTCAAGCCGCGTGAAAGAAAAAATTCAACGGACGGGAAGCCTGAAATCGGACTTCCCGCCCGTGGGCAGGGGGAGAAAGACGCTCAGCCGCTCAGTACACCGCTGCCGAGCAGCCCGAACAGCAGCACGCCGACGGCGATCCGGTAGATCACGAAGGCATTGAAGGAGTGCTTGGCGACGAACTTCAGCAGCCAGGCGATGGAGGCGTACGCCACGACGAACGAGACGACGGTCCCGACCGCCAGCGGGGCCGCCCCCGCCCCCGTGCCGAGGGCGTCCTTGAGCTCGTACAGGCCGGCTCCGGTCAGCGCCGGGATGCCGAGGAAGAAGGAGAGGCGGGTGGCCGCGACACGGTCCAGGTCGAGGATGAGCGCGGTGGACATGGTGGCGCCGGAGCGGGAGAAGCCGGGGAAGAGCAGCGCGAGGATCTGGGAGCTGCCGACCAGCATCGCGTCCTTGAAGGAGGTGTCGTCCTCGCCGCGCTTGTGCCGGCCCATCTGGTCGGCCGCCCACATCACGCCGCTGCCGACGATCAGCGAGCCGGCGACCACCCAGAGGGAGGCCAGCGGGCCCTCGATGAGCTTCTTGGCGGCGAGGCCGACGGCCACGATCGGGATCGTCGCGTAGATCACCCACCAGGCGAACTTGTAGTCGTGGTGCACGCGCTCCTCGCGCCTGCGCAGCCCCCGGAACCAGGCCGAGACGATCCGCGCGATGTCCTTGCGGAAGTACACCAGCACGGCGGCGATCGCCCCGACCTGGATCACGGCCGAGAATCCGACGACGGCGTCGTCGTCCACCGGGATACTCATCAGGCCCTCGGTGATCTTGAGATGGCCGGTGGAGGAGACGGGGAGGAACTCGGTCACTCCCTCTACGGCTCCGAGGACGACGGCTTGGCCGACGGAGATGGCGCTCATGGAATCCAGTTCTGGGTGAGTCGACAACTGCGGTGGACAGTCCTACCAGGCGAGGCCTGGAAATCGGGGGCGCGGCGGACCGGCTAGGGCCACACCGCCTGGCCTATGGCCACACCGGCGAACGCGGCGCCGACACCGGCCACCACGCTCCCGACGGCGTTGAAGAGGGCGTAGAGGCCGGCGCCGGTCTCGGTCAGCCGCAGCGTCTCGTACGAGAAGGTCGAGTACGTCGTCAGCGCCCCGCACAGGCCCGTGCCCAGGAACAACCGCAGGTCGGGGCCGACGTCGGCGGCCCCGGTGAGGGTGCCCAGGATCAGGCTGCCGGTGATGTTGACGAGGAAGGTGCCCCAGGGGAAGACCGAGTCGTGCCGGGACTGCACAGCGAGGTCGGTCAGATAGCGAAGGGGGGCGCCGATCATCCCGCCCGCGACGACCACCAGCCAGTTCACAACGACTTCTTACCCTTCGCGTCCGGTTCGCCCTGGTTCTGGCCACGGCCGACGTACCGGATGACCTGGCACTCGTCGAGCACGACCAGCCCCTCCGTGACCAGTTCGTCGAGGTGTGGCAGGAAGTCGCGCACCCGCTCCTCCGTGTCGACGATGACGACGGCGACGGGCAGGTCCTCGCTGAGGGAGAGCAGTCGCGAGGTGTGGATCAGGGAGGAGGCGCCGAAGCCCTCGACGCCGTGGAAGACGCTGGCTCCGGCGAGACCGGCCGCGTGGGCGCGGTGGACGATCTCGGTGTAGAGCGGCTTGCGGTGCCAGGTGTCGTTCTCGCCGACGAAGACGGTCAGGCGCAGGGCGTTCCCGGTCAGTCTCGTCATGGCTGCCTCCACGTGAGAAGCCGGCGTGTCGCCGTCGCCGCGAGCCACACCGCCGCCAGGGCGGCGAACAGCGTCGCGGCCAGGTAGGCCAGGGCGGTGCCCGGGCGGCCCTCGTCGACCAGTCGCTGGATGTCGACGGCGTACGTCGAGAAGGTGGTGAAACCGCCGAGGACGCCGGTGCCGAAGAAGGGCCGCACCAGCCGGTGGACGGTCAGGGCCTCGGTGACGAGCACCAGAAAGACACCGATCACGGCACAGCCGACGACGTTCACCCAGAAGACGGTCCAGGGGAAGCCGCCGCTGTGTGTGGGCCACCCCAACGAGGCCCCGTACCGGGCCGCGGCGCCGATCCCGCCGCCGACGGCGACCACGGCGACCACCGGGAGCCGTCCGGTCCCGGTGGCCCTCCGTGGAGCGCTGGTGCGGAGGCTCTGGGCCTCGGGAGCTGTCATGGCGCACCAGCGTAACGCCGTCTCACTTGGTCACGGGCGCCTCGCAGACCGCGATGCCGCGCTCCCACAGGCTGCCCAGGATCAGGCGGCCGCCGGTCTCGCAGACGCTGGTCACCATGCGGAAGCCGGAGCGGTGGCGGGCGAGGTGTTCGACGATCCGGCCGTCGTCGTCGACCGCGAGGACCCCGGTCGTACCCGAGGGGCGGTAAGGGGCGCGCAGGGCCAGGCGGGCGGCGCGGCGGCGCACGGCGGGGCCCGCGCGGTGCAGGAGGTCGAGCGGGGGGACGCGCGGGCCGGCCAGGGCGATCCAGACGGGCCCGTCGGGGGCGCCGCGCCACATGTTGTCCGGGAAGCCCGGCAGGTTCTCGACGAAGGGTTCGGCCTCACCGGCCCGGGGGCCCGTGAGGTGGAAGCGGGTGAGGCGGCGTGCGCCGGTCTCGGCGACGACCAGGAACGCGTCGTCGGCGCCGCGGACCAGACCGTTGGCGAACTGCAGGCCCTCCAGCACGACCTCGGCCTCGCGGTCGCCCGGCGCGAGGCGCAACAGCCGTCCCGTGCCGGTGTGTTCGACGATGTCGCCCATCCAGTCCCGTAGCGGGTGGACCCGACTGGAGACGGTGAAGTAGACCGTGCCGTCCGGCAGGGCGACGACGTTGCTGCAGAAACGCAGCCGCTCCCCCGCCGCCGACTCGGTCAGGACGCGGACGTTCCCGGGGCCGCCCTCCGGGTCGAGGCGCAGCAGGGCGCCCTCGGCGTCGCACACCAGCAGGTCGCCGTCCGGGAGGAGTTCGAGTCCGAGGGGGCGGCCGCCGATCTCGCCGATGTGCTCGACGCGGGCCGAGGAGGGGTCGTCGAGACCGTCGATCCGCAGGATCCGTCCGTCGGCCACCCCGGTCAGCACACGTCCTCTGGGGTCGGCCACGACGTCTTCGGGGCCGTTTCCGGGGAGAGTGAGGTACCTGATCGGGACGAGGGCCGTCCGACGGTCCATGGGGGTCCGCCCTTCCTGAAGGAGGCAGCCATCCTCGCAGGCAGGGGTATCGCCGGTGGGTCGTGGCCGTGGTCTTTTGCCGGGGCTTTCCGGAAACGGTTCTCCTCGCTTCCACCCCGCTGCGCGCCGTGCTCAGGCGCCCCTTGCGCCGCCCCTCACCAGCCCTTCTCGAACATGCGTGCCACCTCGGCGATCCGGATCTCGTCGCGCCGGTAGTGGACGCGCCGCCGGATGCGCTTGGCGCGCAGCAGACCGATGCCGGCGAGCAGGCTGAGGTGGGTGTCGGCGACCTGGCGGGGCACGCCGAGTTTCGCCGCGATCGCGTCCGCGTCGACGCCGTCCTCGACGAGGTCGCCGTGTCGCTGGGGCGGGAAGTGCCGGGCCGGTTCCTTGAGCCACTCCAGGATGTCCAGTCGCCTCTCACCAACGGGAATCGTCGGCATCGTCACCCCTCCGTCCGGCCTCCTCGTACCGCGTCCTCCACTGTTCCGCAGTCGGGGGTGCCGTGTCCCGCACTCCGGGAGCCTTGGCCGGGATCGAACCGAGGGGAGCTGCCGTCGGAGGGTGCCCGCGTGCGACGGGGCCCGGTCGCGTGTGCGGTCGGGCCCCGCTGTGACGCGTCCGGTGGATCAGCGGTGGCTGAACCACGCCATCGAGGACAGGGCCTTGTCGTCGTAGCCGAACAGGGCCTGGTTCTCCCAGCCGTTGCCGGAGGTGGCGTCGGTCGGGTCCCAGCCGTTGCCGCTGACGGCCGTCCAGGTCGCCTCCCAGTAGAAGACGCCGAGTCCGCGGCCGTTCGGAACCGCCTCCACGATGTTCGCGACGGCGTTCATCCAGGCCAGCTGGCCGGCCGCACTGGCCGGGTAGCCGGAGACCAGCTCACCGGTGGTGTCGATCTGGTTGACGAGCGAGTCGTCGCTGTCGAGACGGAAGGGGTAGGCCGTCTCGGCGATGAAGACCGGTTTGCCGTACCGCGAGGCCACGTCGTCGAGGGTGGTCTGGGCGGCGGCCAGTGAGCCGTGCCAGTAGCCGTAGTACGACAGGCCGATCACGTCGTAGTTGATGCCGTACGTCTTGGCGCTGTCGAACCACCAGCGGACCGTGGAGTCGTCACCGGCGTTGGCCAGGTGCAGCGCGACCTGCGTGCCGGTGGAGACCGCCTTCACCGCGCTGTAGCCGGCGTTGATGAGACCGGCGAGCTGCGACCAGTTGTCGGTCGAGCCCTCGGACCACAGCATGCCGCCGTTGATCTCGTTGCCGACCTGGACCATGTCGGCCGTGGTGCCCTGGGACTTCAGGGCGTTGAGGACGTCGTACGTGTGGTTGTAGACGTCCGTCTTCAGCTGGCTGTAGGAGTGGCCGGACCAGGCGGCGGGCTTGGTCTGTTTGCCAGGGTCGGCCCAGGTGTCCGAGTAGTGGAAGTCGACCAGCAGCTTCATGCCGGCGGCCTTGATCCGCTTGGCCATGGCCAGCACGCGCGTCTTGTTGTTGTAGCCGTCGGCGGGGTTGACCCAGACCTTCAGGCGCGCGTAGTTCATGCCGGCGTTCTTCAGGATGGTGACCGCGTCTCCGGTGGAGCCGGAGCTGGTCCTGTAGACGCCACCGAGGGCCTCGCTCTTGGCGAGGGACGAGATGTCGGCACCCTTGACGGCCAGGCCGGTCGAGCCCGATGTGAAGGTCAGGTCGTCGACATTGATCCAGTTGCCGGCCTTCGCGTCACTGTTGACGCTGATCGTGCACTGGTTGTTCGTCACATTGATCGACGTGACGATGCGGACCCAGCTGCTGGTGGACACCGGCAGGTCGGTGCGCTGTTCCGAACTGCCGCAGTTCTTCAGGGCTATGTAGGCGGAGTTCTGGCCGCCGCCGGAACGGACCCAGGCGGTGAGCGTGTGGTTCCCGTTGGTCAGACCGGACAGATACTGGTACGTCTCCACCTTGTAGGCCGTGGACGCCCAGTGGGTGAGGCGGTAACTGCCGCCGTGGCCGCCGGACTCGGTGAAGGAGGCTGAGTTCTGCCCGGCCGCCGAGTACGTCGACCAGCCGGTGGGGGTGGCGGTGCCGGTGCCGTCGGACTCGAAGCCGCCGTTGGTGAGCGTGGAGGCCGCCTGGGCGGTCCCCGCGGGCAGGGCGGTGAGGGCGAGCCCGGCCAGGAGCGGCAGCAGCAGGGCCCTGAGGGTGCGTCTGGGATGGAACATCGTCGTCCGTCGTCCCTTCGACATGGATGGGGTGAGGTTCCCTCGCGAGGGAAGACCCCCTCCGCCCGCGGCTCGCGGCTCCACGGGCGGAGAGGGAGTCGGCTCAGCCGTCGAGTCGGACGACCCGGACGGCTCCCGCCGGGACCGCGAGGCGGCCGGCGGCGCGTTCGCCCGTCAGCAGCTCGGTGCCGGACGTGTCCAGCGGCACCTTGGCGTCGGTGGCGGTGTGGTTGATGGCGAAGAGGTAGCTGCCCGTCTCGCCGGAGCGGCGTACGACCTCGACGTCGCGGGGCAGGTCCGCGCGCGGGGCGAGGTTCGCGTCGTCGGCGGCCCAGCCGAGCAGGGCGTCCAGGCCCTGGTGGCCGAGGCGGGTGGAGACGTACCAGGCGGTGCCCTCGCCGAGACGGTGCCGGGTGACGGCGGGGTGTCCCGCGGTGAGGCCGTCGGCGTAGGTCCAGACGGTGTCGGCGCCGCGCGGGACCACGAACTCGGTCCACACGTCGCCGCCGAGCTCGGAGCCGTCGGGCCCGGTCAGGCGCACGCTCTCGCCCTGGAGCAGGGGCGAGAACTCCTCCACGGTCAGGCCGAGGACGTCCCGCAGCGCGCCCGGGTAGGCGCCCTCGTGGACGGAGTCGTGCTCGTCCACGATCCCGGAGAAGAACGAGACCACGAGAGTGCCGCCGTTCTCCACGTACTCCTTGACGTTGTTCCCGGCCGCCTCCGTCATCAGGTACAGGGCGGGGACCACGACCAGCGGGTACTGCGACAGGTCGGACTCGGGGTGTGCGAAGTCGACGGTGAGGTGGCGGTCGTAGAGGGCCTCGTAGAAGGCGTCGGCGCGCTCGCGCGGGTCGTGGTCCTCGCTGGGGCGCCAGGCGAGGTTCTGCGCCCACCAGGAGTGCCAGTCCCACAGCACGGCCGCGTCGGCCTGGGTGCGGGTGCCGCGGACGGTGGCGAGGGATTCGAGGGAGGCGCCCAGCTCCACCACCTCGCGCCACACGCGCGTCTCGGTACCGCCGTGCGGGACCATCGCCGAGTGGAACTTCTCGGCGCCGCGCCGGGACTGCCGCCACTGGAAGAACATCGCGCCCTCGGAGCCGCGGGCCACATGGCCGAGGGAGTTGCGGGCCATCTGGCCGGGTGCCTTGGCGGGGTTGCGCTGCTGCCAGTTGATGCCCGAGGTGGAGTGTTCGAGGAGGATCCAGGGGGCGCCGCCCGCCACCGAGCGGGTCAGATCGGCGGCCATCGCCAGGTTGACGTGGGTGCGGCGGCCGTCGGTGATCAGGTAGTGGTCGTTGGTGACGATGTCGACCTCGCGGCCCCATGCCCAGTAGTCGACGGAGTCGCACTGGCTGAGCGCCGTCATGAAGTTGGTCGTCACCGGGACGCCCGGCGCGAGGCGGTGCAGGATGTCCCGCTCCATGCGGAAGTTCTCGCGCATGGTGGCGTCGGCGAACCGCTTGTAGTCCAGGGCCTGGCCCGGGTTGCCGACGGTCGGGGTGGCGCGCGGCGGGTTGACGTCCTCGAAGCTCGCGTAGCGCTGGCCCCAGAAGGCGGTGCCCCAGGCCTCGTTCACCGCGTCGACCGTGCCGTACGTGGTCTCCAGCCAGCGGCGGAAGTGGGCGGCGCAGGAGTCGCAGTAGCAGGCCGAGACGGGGACGCCGTACTCGTTGTGCACGTGCCACATCGCGAGCGCCGGGTGGTCGCCGTAGCGCTCTGCGAGCCTGGTGGTGATGGTGGCCGCCGCCGCGCGGTAGTCCGCGTTGCTGTGACAGATGGCGCCGCGGGAGCCGAACTCGTAGCGCACGCCCTCGGGCGTCATGGGCAGGGCGTCGGGGTGGGCACGGTAGAACCAGACCGGCGGGACGACGGTGGGGGTGCCCAGGTCGACGCGGATGCCGTTGTCGTGCAGCAGGTCGATGATCCGGTCCAGCCAGCCGAAGTCGTAGTCCCCGGGTGAGGGCTCGAGGAGGGCCCAGGAGAAGATCCCGACGCTCACCATGGTGACGCCGGCCTCCCGCATCAGCCGGACGTCGTCCTGCCAGACGCTTTCCGGCCACTGCTCGGGGTTGTAGTCCCCACCGAAGGCGAGCCTGGCCAGGCCCCTGGGGGTGGTCTCCGGCATGGATGTCTCCCGTTTTGTCGATCATTTGGGAACGTGCACACACAGCGGCGGCGTTCGAGGCCCAACATAACCGCACAGCAACAACCATTGACAAGTGTCCGGGATGTTTCTCTACTGTGAACGCTCACAGAGAGCATGACAGGGCCTCGCGACGGGTGGGGACCCAGGTCGTGCCATTCGCATGGCAGGTTCCCGCATCCGGCGGGGACCCAGGTCAGGGGAGAGATCCATGCCCATCACGAAGCACCGTCGCCTCGTGGCTTCCGCCATCGCCGTCACGCTCGGCGCCACCGCACTCGCCGCCTGCGGCTCGTCCGACAAGGACAGCGGTACCGAGTCCGGTCCGGTCTCGCTGACGTACTGGACCTGGACGCCCGGCATGGACAAGGTCGTCGACCTCTGGAACAAGGGCCAGGGCGAGAAGGACCGGATCACGGTCACGGTGAAGAAGCAGGCGTCCGGCGACACGCTGGTCACGAAGATCCTCACCGCGCACAAGGCGGGCAAGGCGCCGGACCTGGTCCAGGCCGAGTACCAGGCGCTGCCGACGCTGGTCAGCAATGACGCGCTGGCGGACATAGCGAAGAACGTCGGGGACGCGAAGGGCAAGTTCGCCGACGGCGTCTGGCAGCAGACGACGCTCGGCACGGACGCGGTGTACGCGGTGCCGCAGGACATCGGCCCGATGATGTTCTACTACCGCGCCGACCTCTTCAAGAAGTACGACCTGACGGTCCCCACCACCTGGGACGAGTTCGCCGAGACCGCCCGCGCGCTGAAGAAGAAGGCGCCGGACACCGACCTCACGACGTTCTCCGCCAACGACTCCGGTCTCTTCGCGGGCCTGGCCCAGCAGGCCGGCGCCCGGTGGTGGACCACCTCCGGCGACAAGTGGAAGGTCGGCATCGACGACACGGCCACCAAGAAGGTCGCCGACTTCTGGGGCGGCCTCGTCAAGGAGGGCGCCATCGACAACCAGCCGATGTACACCCCCGCCTGGAACAAGGCGCTGAACACCGGCAAGCAGATCGCGTGGGTCTCGGCCGTGTGGGCGCCGGGCACGCTGACCACGGCCGCGCCCGACACCAAGGGCAAGTGGGCCATGGCCCCGCTCCCCCAGTGGTCGGCCGGCGAGGACGTCACCGGGAGCTGGGGCGGCTCCTCCACCGCTGTGACGACGGATTCCCGGCACAAGGAGGCCGCCGCCAAGTTCGCCGCCTGGCTGAACACCGACGGCGAGGCCCTGCAGGCGCTGGCCAAGGAGAGCGGCATCTACCCGGCGGCCACGAACGCCCAGACCAGCGGCGCCTTCACCAACCCGCCGGACTACTTCTCCACGCAGCCGGAGTTCTACACCCTGGCCGCCAAGATCGCGAAAACGACGGCGCCCTCGGCCTGGGGCCCGAACGTGAACGTCGCCTACACGACCTTCAAGGACGCGTTCGGCGCCGCCGCGAAGGACAAGTCCGACTTCTCCGCCGCCCTGGACAAGATGCAGGCGGACACCGTCGCCGACCTCAAGAAGCAGGGCTTCGAGGTCTCCGAGTGACCAGCGCACGCCGGAGGCCGTACGGGGTCAAGGGGGCCCCGTACGCCTTCCTCCTTCCCGCGACGATCCTCTTCGCCCTGTTCTTCGCGCTGCCCATCGGGTACGCGGTCTGGCTCAGCTTCCACAAGGTGCGCGTGTCCGGGCTCGGCCTGGGCGCGGGGGCCCGGAAGGAAGTCTGGGCCGGCATCGAGAACTACACCGACGCCTTCACGGACAACGAGTTGCTCGACGGCGCCCTGCGCGTCCTCGGCTACGGCTGCATCGTCGTCCCGTTGATGCTGGGGCTGGCCCTGCTGTTCGCGCTGATGCTGGACTCCGAGAAGGTGCGGCTCGCTCCGTTCACCCGGCTCGCGATCTTCCTGCCGTACGCCATCCCCGGCGTGGTGGCGGCGCTGCTGTGGGGCTTCCTGTACCTGCCGGACGTCAGCCCCTTCTACTTCGTGCTGGGGAAGCTGGGCCTGCCGCAGCCGGATCTGCTGGACGGCGGTCCGCTGTATCTCGCCCTCTCCAACATCGCGGTCTGGGGCGGCACCGGCTTCAACATGATCGTCATCTACACCTCGCTGCAGGCTATCCCGGCCGAGGTGTACGAGGCGGCGAAGCTGGACGGCGCCACCCCGCTGCAGATCGCGCTGCGGATCAAGATTCCGATGGTGGCCCCCTCGCTGGTGCTGACCTTCTTCTTCTCGATCATCGCGACGCTGCAGGTGTTCAACGAGCCGACCACGCTGAAGCCGCTCACCAACTCCGTGTCCACCACCTGGAGTCCGCTGATGAAGGTGTACCGGGACGCCTTCGGCACCGGCGACATCTACCAGGCGGCCGCCGAGGCCGTGATCATCGCCCTCGCCACGCTGGTGCTGTCCTTCGGCTTCCTGCGGGCCGCGAACCGTCGCAACAGGCAGGAGGCAGCGGGATGAGTTCTCTTGCCGTACAGAAGGTGCCGTCGGCGGCCGGCGCGACCGGCGCCGCGCAGGGCCGTCCGCCGCTGCGCAACCGGATCGCGCTGGTCCCGACGATCACGCTGCTGCTGGGCGCGCTCTACTGCCTCCTCCCCGTGGCGTGGGTGGTGATCGCGTCCACCAAGTCCGGGCATGAGCTGTTCTCCACGTTCACCTTCCTGCCGGGCACGGGCTTCGCCGACAACATCAAGGACCTCAATTCCTACCGTGACGGCGTCTACTGGAAGTGGATGGGCAACTCCGCCCTGTACGCCGGTCTCGGCGCACTGCTGTCGACGTGCGTGTCGGCGTTCAGCGGCTACGCGCTGGCGACCTACCGCTTCCGCGGCCGTGAGTCGATCTTCAACATCCTGCTCGCGGGCGTGCTGATGCCGCCGATCATCCTGGCCATCCCGCAGTACCTGCTGCTGGCGAAGGCCGATCTCACGGACTCCTACTGGTCCGTGCTGCTGCCGCAGATCCTCTCCCCCTACGGCGTCTACCTCTCGCGCATCTACGCGGCCGCGGCCGTGCCCGGTGACGTGGTGGAGGCGGGCCGGATGGACGGGGCGAGCGAGTGGCGAATCTTCATCCGGATCGCGCTGCCGATGATGGTGCCGGGACTGGTGACGGTGTTCCTGTTCCAGTTCGTGGCGGTGTGGAACAACTTCCTGCTGCCGTACATCATGCTCAGCGACGACGAGAAGTTCCCGATCACGCTGGGTCTGTTCACCCTCCTCGAGCAGGGCTCGAACCAGCCGGCGCTGTACACGCTGGTGATCACGGGCGCGTTCCTGGCGGTGATCCCGCTGGTGGCGCTGTTCCTGGTCATTCAGCGGTTCTGGAGTCTGGATCTCCTGTCCGGGGCCGTAAAGTCATGACCATGAGCAATGGTGCGGGGGGCCGGCGCAAACCGCCGACGATCCACGACGTGGCACGGGAGGCAGGGGTCTCACGAGGCACCGTCTCTCGTGTGCTCAACGGCGGGCACTACGTCAGCCCGGCCGCGGCGGAGGCGGTCAACGCCGCCATCCGCAGGACGGGTTACGTCGTGAACCGGCACGCCCGCTCCCTGATCACCGGCCGTTCGGACTCCGTGGGCTTCCTGCTGACAGAGCCCCAGGAGCGGTTCTTCGAGGACCCCAACTTCAATGTCCTGCTGAGCGGTTGCACCCAGGCCCTTGCGGCGCACGACATCCCGCTGCTGCTGATGCTGGCGGGTACGAAGGACGAGAGGCGGCGCATCGCGCGGTACATCACGGCCGGGCACGTCGACGGGGTACTGCTGGTCTCCAGCCACTCCGGGGACCCGGTGGCGGAGGAACTGCGCGAGGCGGGGGTGCCTCTCGTCCAGTGCGGCAAGCCGATGGGGCTCCGCTCCAAGGTGAGCTACGTGGCCGCGGACGACCGGGACGGCGCCCGTGACATGGTGCGCCACCTGTTGTCGCTGGGCCGCCGCCGTATCGGCGTCGTGAGCGGCCCGCTGGACACCCCGGGCGGGGTCGATCGCCTCGCCGGATACAAGGAGGTGCTCACGGAAGCGGGCATCGAGGTCGACGAGCGGCTCATCGTCTCCGGCGACTACAGCCGGGCCAGCGGCAAGGCGGGCGCCGAACGGCTGCTGGCGCAGGCTCCGGACATGGACGCCGTGTTCGTGGCGTCCGACCTCATGGCCCAGGGCGCCCTGACCGCGCTGCACCAGGCGGGCCGGCGGGTTCCGGAGGACGTGTCCGTGGGCGGCTTCGACGACTCCGTCGCGGCGACGGAGGCCACCCCCGCCCTCACCACGATCCGTCAGCCCTACGACCGCATCAGCGCCGAGATGGTACGCGTGCTGCTCGCCCAGATAGGCGGTGAGGATCCCGCGGCGGTGATCCTGCCGACGGAGCTGGTGAAGCGGGAGTCGACCTGACGGATCGCGAGCGGGGCCGGTCACGACGACCGGCCCCGTTTCCGTGCCCGCACCACGATTCGGTCAGGATTCGAGAAGCGTCCTGACTGGTCCTCGGCCTAGCGTGAAACCACCGACGCCGACGATCCCGTCGGCGGCACGCACCAGCGAGGAGTGACCAGCCATGACTGCCGGACTGCAGACGATCATCTACCCCGTCAAGGACCTCGACCGGGCGAAGGCCGTGTTCAGAGCGCTGCTGGAGGTCGAGCCGTACGCGGACGAGCCCTACTACGTCGGCTTCAAGGCCGCCGGCCAGGACGTCGGCCTCGACCCGAACGGGCACGCCAAGGGCATGACCGGCCCGGTTCCGTACTGGCACGTCACGGATCTGCGCGAGCGGCTCGCGGCGCTGCTGGCGGCGGGCGCGGAACTGCTCCAGGACGCACAGGACGTCGGCGGGGGCCGGCTGATCGCCTTCGTGAAGGACACGGACGGCAACCTGGTGGGGCTGCTCCAGGACCCTTCCTGAGCGACTGCTTGCACCCGCACTAATTGCACCCTCAATAAAATGCGGTGACGGTGTTACCGTGCGGGTATGGCAGCGAAGACAGCCGGGGCGCGCCTCGAGGAACGGTGGCGGGACATCCTGTCGGTGCACGCGCGCACCATGTGCGAGATCGACCGTGCGCTGCATCCGCACGGCCTCGGCGCCAGTGACTTCGAAGTGCTCGACCTCCTCGCCGCCGAGACGCCCCGGCAGGGCGACCAGTGCCGGGTGCAGGACCTCGTGGGACGGGTGCACCTCAGCCAGAGCGCCCTGTCCCGCCTCATCGGCCGGCTGGAGAAGGACGGCCTGGTGGAGCGCGCCCTCTGCATGGAGGACCGGCGCGGGGTGTACGTCACCCTCACCCGCAAGGGCCGCGACCTGCACTCCGAGGTACTGCCGCTGCAGCGGGGGGTGCTGGAGCGGATGCTGGGCGGACCCAGGCCTTGAACGGATGCGGTGCGGCTCCCGGTGCTGCGGCTGGGGGGCCCGCTCCCTGGGCTCCTCGTTCCTGCGGCTCCTCAGGCCAGCTGACCTTCAGCCCTGGTGCCCCTCACTCCTCCCTCTCCCCCGGTCTGCGGTCGGCCGGGCGCCGGGGCGGGATCGGGGTGGAGGGGAAGTCGCGGGGGCCCGTCCAGAGGGCGGGGACCGCGTCGCAGCGGCGGCAGAGTTCGTACCCGACGGCCTCGTAGTTGACCCGCCAGCCACGGAAGTGCGGCCAGGCCTCCTCGGTGCCGCGTTCGGCCTGGAAGCCGGCGGACTCCAGCATCGACACCGCCGCGTCGAACTCGACGTAGGTGAGACGGATGGCGGTGTCCGGTGAGGGGTCGGGGTCGAAGGGAAAGCGGATCGAGCGGGCGATGTCGCGCAGGGCGGTGAACCCGGCGCGCAGCACGAGCCGGGCCTCCGGCGGGGCGGAGTGCGGTGAGAGCGCGAGCTGCATGGCCGCCGCGTCCATCACCGCGATGAGTCCGACCAGCCAGCTGCGGTAGGGGCGCGGGGAGCGGAACGCCAGCAGCACGGGGTACGTCGCGTGGCTCTCCCCCATGTCCGAGGCCAGCCGCTCCCAGCCCCGGTACAGCTCGGGCAGCGCGGTCTCGGTGTCGACGAGCCACTGCCTGGCGAGGATCTCCGGGCCCCAGGCGGGCTCGCCGGCCCGCGACTGCAGCAGAGTGACCTCCAGCTCACGGCGGTTGTAGGCGGCGTAGAGCGTGGGGAGGTAGGCGATCTGCAGGGCGATGACGACCGGTCCGGTGACCGCGGCGGCGAAGTCGAGGCCGGTCAGTCTGAGGCGGGCGCCACTGGCGAAGCCGAGGGTGAAGAGGCTGGAGCCGGCCTCCCGGAACGAGGTGGTCCAGTCGAGCGGGGACAGCGCGTACAGCAGGAGGCCGTAGCCGATCAGGGCGCCGCCGAGCCAGGTCGCCAGCATGCCGACGAGCGTCAGCGGGGCGAGCCAGGTCTGCAGGCGGTCGATGGCCTCGTAGCCCCGTCGGAGGGCCGCGAGGTGCAGCAGGCGGCGCAGGGTCGCCCACAGCCGGTACACGACCACGGAGTACAGGCCGCGCGGCACGACAAGGGTGCGCAGGATACTGCCGAGGACCAGCGCGAGCACGAGTCCGCCGGCCACGCCGGAGAGCCAGATCATGCGGTCATTCTGGATCACACGCTCCGGGCGGGGTGTGCTCTCAGCGCAGCAGTTCGCGCACCGACCCGAACACCGCCCGCGGGGTGACGGCGGGCAGGTCGGGGCACGGGGTGACACCGTCGGGGGCCCGCGACCGCCGACCCGCTCGCATCACGGCGGCACGCTCACCGGTGAGCACGAGGTGGCCGTGCCGGAGCGGCCGTGGGTGGCCGAGGAGCTGGGCCCAGGGCCCACGCTCCCCGCGGCCCACGCTCCCCGGCGGCGTCTGAAGGCGGCGTTCGATCCGCGCGGGATCCTCAAATCCCGGCAAGAGCCTCCGATGCGTCTGTTCAGCGGGCCAGCAGGGTGCGTACCCCTTCCGAAGTGAGGGTGAGCGGGTGGTCGCCGGCCGCGTCGATGGAGAGCGACAGCTCGTCGGTCGGCCACTGGGCGGCGAGCGCGCCGAGGGGCACCAGCCGGTAACGGTCGATCCCGGGCAGCAGCCCGGCCATCTCGGGTTCGGACGTGAACACCGGTACGACGGGTGCGCCGCCGGGGTTGTCCAGTACCGGCAGGGCCACCGTGGCGGGGTTGGTCACATCCTCGTCGGTGGCGTCGTCGGGCACCGGCACGAGCACGTCGCAGTGCGCGAGCGTGTCCAGTGCCGCCGTGTCCTCGGTGTCCCGGGCCAGCGCGTCCAGCGCCCACTGGGCGGGGTTGGCCTTGCGGTCGTGGGCGGGAGTCTCCATGGCAGGTCCCCTCGTGGGTGCGGTCGTACGGTCCGCCCCGAACGAGATCCGTCCGGGCGCGGTCCGGCCTCGCGTACCCCGGCCGGGCACGGATCAATCCCCTCCGCCGAGCACTTCGTCGACGGTGGTGACGGTCACCAGGGGCCGGTACAGGTCCATCACCTGCAGGGCCCTGGTGTGGGAGGCGTCGTCCGATCCCGCGCAGGCGTCGGCGACGACCAGGACCTCGGTGCCCGCGTCGGCGGCCGCAAGAGCCGTCGACAGCACGCAGCAGTCGGTACTGACGCCGGCCAGCACCAGCCGGCCCGAGGGGGCGGCGCGGGCGGCGAGCTCGGGGGTCCACTTGCCGAAGGTGGTCGCGTCCAGGATGTCGCCGGCGAGCGGGGCGAACTGGTCTGTGAGCCGCCAGAGGGGGTCTTCGGGCGGCCGCACGGCGAACGGCCACCGGTCGTAGTAGGCACGCCAGGCTCCGGTCGGCCGCTCGGGGGCCAGAAAGCGGGTGAAGGTGACGTGTCCGGCGAAGGCCGGCAGCAGGCGTCGTACTCCTGCCGCCGCCTCGGTGTAGCGGGGGGCCGCCCAGGGGCTGTCGGGGTCAGCGAACACGTGCTGCATGTCGATGACGGCGAGGTGGCCGATCATGCCGTGTGTTCCTGGGCACGGACGCGGTTGCGGCCCAGGGTGAGGGTGCCGAGGAAGCCGAGGGCGAGGGCGGCGAGGACGCCGAGGTTGGCGTAGGCCCAGGAGCCGGACTTGCCGCCGAGTCCGAAGGGGCCGAGGAGGTAGCCCTGCCAGGTCAGCCAGTCGGCGGAGGCGTTGGTGACCAGGCCCCAGCCGAGGGCGGTGGCGGCGAGGGTGAGCAGGAGCGGGAGCGCCGGTACGTCGCCGTAGCGGCCGTCGGGCCGGTAGAGGTCGGCCTCGGCGTAGTCGCGGCGGCGCAGGGCGAGGTCGGCGAGCATGATGCCGCACCAGGCGGCGATGGGGACACCGAGCGTGGTGAGGAAGCCCATGAACGGGCCGAGGAAGTCGTCGGCGAAGAAGACGATGTAGACGGAGCCCGCGATCATCAGGATCCCGTCGACGAGCGCGGCGAGCGGACGCGGAACGCGCAGGCCCGCCGAGAGCAGCGCCAGGCCCGAGGAGTAGATGTCGAGGACGGCGCCGCCGACCAGGCCGAGCACGGCGACCACGGCGAACGGCACGAGGAACCAGGTCGGCAGGAGTGTCGTCAGCGCGCCGATCGGGTCGGCGGCGACGGCGGTGGAGAGGTCCTCGGAGGAGCCGGCGAGCAGCAGGCCGAAGACGAGCAGGAGCAGCGGGGCGACGGAGGCGCCGAAGGCGGTCCAGCCGATCACGCCCGCGCCGGCGGAGGAGCGGGGCAGGTAGCGGGAGTAGTCGGCGGCGGCGTTGACCCAGCCGAGGCCGAAGCCGGTCATCATGAACACCAGGGCGCCGACGAACTCCTGGGCGGAGCCTGCCGGGATCGCGCTGACGGCGCTCCAGTGGACGTGGTCGGCGACGAGTCCGACGTAGACAAGGGTGAGGACCCCCGTGACCGCGGTGATCACGGTCTGCAGGCGCATGATCAGGTCGAAGCCCATGACGCCGCCCATGACGGTCAGGGCGCCGACCAGGACCAGTGCGACGACCTTGGTCCCGGTGCCGCCGCCCCAGCCGAGGCGGTCGAAGACGGTGGCCGTGGCCATGGCGGCGAGGGCGACGAGGACCGTCTCCCAGCCGACCGTGAGTATCCAGGAGAGCGCGGACGGCAGGCGGTTGCCGCGTACACCGTAGGCGGCGCGGCTGAGGACCATCGTCGGCGCGGAGCCGCGTTTCCCGGCGACGGCGACGAACCCGCAGAGCAGGAAGGAGAAGACGATGCCGATGACACCGGCGGCCAGGGCCTGCCGGAAGGAGATGCCGAAGCCGAGTGCGAAGGCGCCGTAGCTCAGTCCGAGAATGGAGACATTCGCACCGAACCAGGGCCAGAAGAGGGTGCGTGGCGTGCCCTTGCGTTCGGTGTCGCGGATGACGTCGAGGCCGTGCGTCTCCACCTGGAGCGGTCTGTCCGCCGCCGTGCCGCCCGGGCGGCTCTGGGTGTCCGTCATCGTCGACCTGCCTGTTCGGGTGGGGGGCGGGCGCTTGTCCGAGACACTCCTACCCTGCGGGATCGGCCGATCCACGGCGCGGACATGAAGCGGTGCGAGTCGGGCGCCATGGCCAGGACGTCCCTAGGGCGCGTGGCGGCGGGACGACTCGTTCTCCTGGGCCATGCGCCTGAGCGCCATCAGGGCGGGCTCCAGGAGGACGGTCAGCAACAGGGCGCGCTCGGCGGCCTCCAACGAGTTCTCGATCCCCTCGATCTGGTCGAGGTCGAGGACCGCGGTGCGCTCGGCGAGGTGGGCGTACGGCAGCAGGGTCCGCCAGTCGAGCGGGACACCGAGGGCGTGCAGGGAGTTCAGGGTCTCGGCGAGGGTGGCGCGGGCGGGTGCCGACTCGTGCACGTTCCAGCCCAGCTCCCTGACGAGGGCCTCGACTTCGGCCGCCTCCGGGGCGTCCGGCGCGGGCCCCTCACCGACCCGGACGGAACCCAGGGCGAGACCCAGCAGGCGATGGGTGTCGCCGGTGTGCTCGGGCCCCGCCAGGGCGTCCAGCACCTGACGGGTGGTGCTGACCGACAGGCCGCGTACGCCGGTCAGGACGCGGATGAGGCGGAGCCGGCGCAGATGCTGGTCGTCGTATTCGGCCTGAGTGGCGGACGTCTGGCGGCCTGGCGGGAGCAGGCCCTCGCGGAGGTAGTACTTGATCGTCGTCACGGAGACGCCGCTGCGGCGGCTCAGTTCGGAGATGCGCATTCGGTTCGGCTCCGGTTCTTGCGGTTTCGGTTTCCGGTCGGACCCAGCCCTTGAAAATTGGATACCTCTACTGTCTAACATAGATAGTAGAGGTATCCAATATGCCCCCGCGCCGCCGAAGAGAAGGCCTCAGCCATGCCCACCCTGCCCTGGACGACTGTCAGTACCCCCGCACCCGACGCCGAGGCGTTCGTCATGGCGTCCCGGTTCGAGGTCCGCTCGCTCAAGGACGTACCGCGCTTCTTCCTGAAGTCGCTGGCCGCGTGGAAGCAGGTCTCCGGGGCGCCCGGCGCGTACGGCGCCTCCCTGATCGCGGAACCCCTGAAGCGCACCTTCTGGACCCTGTCGGCCTGGGAGGACAAGGACGCGCTCTACAGGTACGCACGGACCGAGCCGCACCGGTCGGTCATGCACGGGCTGCGGCCCACGATGAAGGACTCGGTCTTCACGTTCTGGCAGGTCCCGGCTGCCGACCTGCCCATCGACTGGACGGACGCCCGGCGCCGCCTCGCCGAGCAGGCCCGCACCGGCTTCTGAAACCCCTCACCCAGGAGAGATCCCCACCATGACGCTGTCCGAAGAGAGCCCGGCCCTTGACCGGCCGACTGTTCCAGCTCCCTCGCCCGAGGGCCGCCGTACACCCCTCTGGCTCGCGATCGTCGCAGCGAGCGTGCCCATGTTCATGGTCGCGCTCGACAACCTCGTCGTCTCCACGGCCCTGCACACCCTGGCCGTCGATCTGAAGGCGGACACGCAGGAACTGCAGTGGTTCGTCAACGCCTATGTGCTGAGCTTCGCCTGCCTGCTCATGACCGGTGCCGCGCTCGGCGACCGTTTCGGACGACGGCTCGTCTTCGTCATCGGCATCGTCGTGTTCACGCTGGCCTCCATCGGCTGCGGCCTGTCCGACACCAGCTCCCAGCTGATCACCTTCCGTACGATCCAGGGCTTCGGCGCGGCCGCCGTGATGCCGCTGTCGCTGACGCTGCTGTCGCAGGCAGTGCCCGAGCGGCTGCGCGGCATGGCGCTCGGGGTGTGGTCCGGGGTGAGCGGTCTGGCCGTGGCGATGGGCCCGGTCGTCGGCGGTGCGGTCGTGGACGGTCTGGACTGGCGGTGGATCTTCTGGATCAACGTGCCGGTGTGTGCGATCGCGGTCCCGCTGGTGCTGTTCGCGCTGCGGGAGAGCGCGCTGCCCGGCGTGCGGCTAGACCTGGTCGGCATGGTGCTGGCGGCGGCCGGGCTGTGCGCGGTGGTGTGGGCGATCGTGCACGGCGAGCCGGACGGCTGGGCCTCGGGCAAGGTGCTGGGCGCGTTCGCGGCGGGCCTGGTGCTGCTGGCCGGGTTCGTGGCCTGGGAGTCGCGAGTGCCCGAGCCGATGCTGCCGCTGTCGTTCTACAGGGTAAGGGCCTTCACCCTCACCAACATCGTGTCCGCGACCATGTACTTCGGCGTCTTCGGCTCGTTGTTCCTGCTGGCCCAGTACCTCCAGATCGTGCCGCCGCGCACCCCGCTGGAGGCCGGTGTGCGCACCCTCGCATGGACGCTGATGCCGATGTTCGTCGCCCCCGTCGCGGGACTGCTCACCGACAAGGTGGGCGGCGGCCGGCTGATGGCCCTCGGCCTCTTCCTCCAGGGCGTCGGCCTGGGCTGGATCAATCTGGTCGCCGACGTCGACACGGAGTACGCGTCGTTGGTCGGCCCGATGATCGTGGCCGGTATCGGCATGGGCTTCGTGTTCGCACCGACGGCGGCGGTCGTGCTCGGCTCGGTCGCCAAGGAGCACGCGGGCAAGGCGTCCGGCGCCAACACCACCGTCCGCGAGATCGGCGGCGCACTCGGGATCGCCGTACTCAGCACGGTGTTCGTGGCGCACGGCAGCACACGGGGACCGCAGCAGTTCGTCGACGGTCTGCACCCCGCGGTGTGGGCGGGCGTCGCGGTGGTGTTCGCGGGTGCGCTGTGCGCCCTGGGGATCCCGCGCCGGCCTCGACCGTCCGACGAGGCCTGAACCGCCCCGCACCACCCATATCCCCGCCCCGACGGGCGGTCGGGGCGGACACCTTCCACTCCCCTGCCGTGGTGTCCGCCCCCCGGCCGTCCTGCACACCTGAGCAGGCCCCCGCTTCAATGATCAGATGGCCGTCGGGTTAGCATCTGAGCGCCACCTAGCTCGAAAGATAGGCGCTGTGACTCTCAACGACGACTCGTTCACCAACTGGAAGAACCGCGAGGAGATCGCGGAGTCGATGATCCCGATGATCGGGAAGCTGCACCGTGAGCGGGACGTGACGGTCCTGCTGCACAGCCGCTCCCTGGTGAACAAGTCGGTGGTCAGCATCCTCAAGACCCACCGGTTCGCCCGGCAGATCGCCGGCGAGGAGCTCTCGGTCACCGAGACGCTGCCGTTCCTCGAGGCCCTCACCACCCTCGACCTCGGCCCCTCCCAGATCGACATCGGCATGCTCGCCGCCACCTACCGGGCCGACGACCGCGGCCTGTCGGTGCGGGACTTCACCGCCGAGGCCGTCGCCGGCGCGACGGGTGCGAACAAGATCGACCGCCGGGAGCCGCGCGATGTCGTCCTGTACGGCTTCGGCCGCATCGGCCGGCTCGTGGCCCGTCTGCTGATCGAGAAGTCCGGATCGGGCAACGGCCTGCGGCTGCGCGCCGTCGTCGTGCGCGGGGGTGGCGACCAGGACCTGGTCAAGCGGGCTTCGCTGCTGCGCCGCGACTCCGTGCACGGGCAGTTCCAGGGCACGATCACGGTCGACGAGGCCAACAACAGGATCATCGCCAACGGCAACGAGATCACGGTGATCTACGCCGACGACCCCACCGAGGTCGACTACACGGCCTACGGCATCGACAACGCCATCCTGATCGACAACACCGGCAAGTGGCGCGACCGCGAGGGCCTGTCGAAGCACCTGCGGCCCGGTATCGACAAGGTCGTCCTCACCGCTCCGGGCAAGGGCGACGTCCCCAACATCGTCCACGGCGTCAACCACGACACCATCAAGCCGGACGAGCAGATCCTGTCCTGCGCCTCCTGCACCACCAACGCGATCGTCCCGCCGCTGAAGGCGATGAACGACGAGTACGGCGTGCTGCGCGGCCACGTGGAGACCGTCCACTCGTTCACCAACGACCAGAACCTGCTGGACAACTACCACAAGGCCGACCGTCGTGGCCGCTCAGCGCCGCTGAACATGGTGATCACCGAGACCGGTGCCGCGTCCGCCGTCGCCAAGGCGCTGCCCGACCTCAAGGCGCCGATCACCGGCAGCTCGATCCGGGTGCCGGTGCCGGACGTCTCGATCGCGATCCTCAGCCTGCGGCTCGGCCGCGAGACCTCCCGCGAGGAGGTCCTCGACCATCTCCGCGAGGTCTCGCTGACCTCGCCGCTCAAGCGTCAGATCGACTTCACCACGGCCCCCGACGCGGTCTCGATGGACTTCATCGGCTCGCGCCACGCCTCGATCATCGACGCCGGCGCCACCAAGGTCGACGGCGACAACGCCATCCTCTACCTCTGGTACGACAACGAGTTCGGGTACTCCTGCCAGGTCGTCCGCGTCGTCCAGCACGTCTCGGGGGTGGAGTACCCGACGTACCCGGCCACGAGCGTCTAGCCGACGGGCGGGCGGGAGAGGGGACGTCCCGGTCCGTACGGCAGGTGGCCGTACGGACCGGCGAGGAGCCCGGCGGCCTCGCGACCGTCGCGTCGGAGCGAACGGTCAGGCCGAGGTCTCCGGGCGGCCCGGGACGGCCCAGTGGGTGTGATAGGCGCCGGGGCGGTCGGTGCGGCCGTAGGTGTGGGCGCCGAAGTAGTCGCGCTGCCCCTGCAGGAGGGCGGCGGGCAGCCGGCCGGCGCGCAGGGTGTCGTAGTGCGACAGGGCGGCGGAGAAGGCGGGGACGGGGATGCCCCGGCGGGCGGCGGAGGCGACCGTTTCCCGCCACGGCACCTGCGCGTCGGTGATCTCCATGGCGAACTCCATCTCGCCGAGGAGGCTGACCAGTTCCGGGTCGGCGGCGTACGCGGCGCGGATGCGGTCGAGGAACGAGGCGCGGATGATGCAGCCGCCGCGCCAGATCCTGGCGACCGCGCCGAGGTCGATCTTCCAGCCGAACTCGGCGGCCGCGTCCTGGATCATCTTCCAGCCCTGGTCGTAGGCGATGACCTTCGAGGCGTAGAGGGCGTGTTCGACCTGGGAGGTGAAGCGGGCGGCCTCGGTGCGGCTGAGCGGGGGTGTGGTGCCGCCGGGCAGTCCGGCGTAGGCGGCGCGCAGTTCGCTCTGGCCGGAGGCGGCGCGGGCGAAGGTGGCCTGGGCGATGGCGGTGACCGGGGAGCCCAGGTCCAGGGCGGTCTGCACGGTCCAGCGGCCGGTGCCCTTCTGACCGGCGGCGTCGGTGACGATGTCGACGAACGCCAGGCCCGTGGTGGCGTCGGTGTGGGCGAGGACCTCTGCGGTGATCTCGATCAGATAGGAGCCGAGGCGGCCCTCGTTCCAGGTGCGGAAGATGTCGGCGATCTCGGCGGGGGTGTAGCCGGCGACCTGGCGCAGCAGGTCGTACGCCTCGGCGATGAGCTGCATGTCGGCGTATTCGATGCCGTTGTGGACCATCTTCACGAAGTGGCCGGCGCCGTCGGTGCCGACGTGGGCGGCACAGGAGTCGCCGTCCACCTTCGCACTGATGGAGTCGAACATCGGACCGAGGACGTCGTACGACTCGCTCGAACCGCCGACCATGATCGACGGGCCGTTGAGGGCGCCCTCCTCGCCGCCCGAGACGCCGGTGCCGACGAAGTGGATGCCCTTCTCGCGCAGGGCGGCCTCGCGGCGGCGGGTGTCGGCGAAGTGGGCGTTGCCGCCATCGATGATCATGTCGCCCGGTTCCAGGAGCGGGGCGAACTCGTCGATGACGGCGTCGGTGACCGCGCCCGCCTGCACCATGATCATCAGGCGGCGGGGACGTTCGAGCGCGGCCACGAAGTCCTCGGCCGACTCGGCGGGGACGAAGGCGCCCTCGTGGCCGAACTCCTCGACGAGCGCGCGGGTACGGCCGGCGGAGCGGTTGTGGACGGCGACGGTGTAGCCGTTGCGGGCGAAGTTGCGCGCGAGGTTGCGACCCATCACGCCGAGGCCGGTGACGCCGATGGCGGCGGTTGCGTTCACGAGGTACGTCCCTTTGATCGGTGGCGTGTTGCGGAGGGGGGCGGGCAGCCCCGTACCCCCAGGTACGCGCCGTGGGCCGGTTCTTCTCGATGCCGCGCCGATCGATCTGCGTGAACACCCGCCCGGGTGACCTCAGCGGCGTCGCCAGGGCAGCACCGCCGGGTCGGCCTCGGTGCTCTCGGCCCTGTGCAGGGCGTCGCTGATGGCCTCGCCGATCTCCGCGAACTGGCGTACCTGCTCGGGGGTGAGCACGTCGAACACCGCCCGGCGGACGGCCTCGACGTGACCGGGGGCGATCTCCACGAGCAGGGCCTTGCCCGCGTCGGTGAGGAAGGCGCGCTGGCCGCGGCCGTCGGCGGGGTCCTCGCGGCGGTCGACGAGACCGACCTCCCGCAGCCGGTCGACCGCGTGGGTGAGCCGGCTGCGGGTGATCTTCAGTCTCCGGGCCAGCTCGGACATGCCGAGGGCTCCGTCGGGCTCCAGTGAGAGGTGGGCGAGCAGGCTGTAGTCGGCGTGCGTCATGCCCGCTTCGCGCCGCAGCTGCCGGTTGAGGTAGTCGGCGAGCAGGGTGGAGAAGTCGACGTAGGCCAGCCAGGCCCGTCGTTCGTCCGGGTTGAGCCAGCGCGGCGTCGGGGGCATGGTCCCACCCTACTCACGGAGCTTTTGTGTGAATCATCAAACTCACAGTTCGCGCTCGCAGGCGGAGGCTTGAAGGATCAAACACATTCCCTGGCCGCTTCGGGTTCGCGAGGCTTCTGTCAGGCGGTCAGAACACGGCGCCGGCCACGCGGTCCACCTGGTCGGGGTCCGAGGACCAGCAGTAGAGGACGACCTCGTCGGCGCCGATGCCGGAGAGGGCGGCGACGGCCGATCGGATCCGCCCGGGAGTGGTGAGCAGGCCCTCGGCCATGTAGCCGGCGCGGCCGCTGAACTCGTAGTAGTCGAGCAGGTTGCGGCGGGCCCGGTCCACGGTGTCCCCCGGGCCGAGCGCGACGCTGATCTGGGCGACCAGGCGCGGCCTGCCGGAGCGGTCGTACTTCTCCCATACCCTCTCCACCTCGCGGAACAGGCCGCTCAGGTGTTTCGGGGGCAGTGCGGCGCCGAGGAAGCCGTCGCCGAAGCGTCCCACGCGTTCGACGGCGGCCGGGGCGAACCCGCCGAAGAGCACCTCCGGGCCGCCGGGGGTGACGGGCGCGGGTCCGATGGGGCCCGCGCCGTCGCCGTACGGTGCGCCGGCCCAGGTGTGGCGCAGCCGGGTCATCTGCTCGTCGAGACGGCGGCCCCGGCTGCGGATGTCGATGCCGGCGGCGAGGCAGTCGTCGGCGCGGCCGCCGACGCCGATGCCGAGGGTGAAGCGGCCGCCGGACATGCGGTCGAGGGTGGCGGTCTGTTTGGCGAGCAGGGCGGTGTTGTGAAGGGGCGCGATGAGCACCTCGGTCTGGAGACGGATGCGGGAGGTGGCACCGGCGAGGGTCGCGAGGGTGATCAGGGGCTCGGGGTTGTCGAACACGAGCCGGTCGAGCAGGCCGAGCGTGCTGAACGGGCCCGCGTCGGCGCGGTGTGCCCAGTTCAGCAGCAGGGCGGGGTCGTCGATGGGCAGGCCGAGGCCGATCTTCATGGAGCACTCCTCCGGAGGGCATGCGGAAACACGGTGGCCGCCCCTCCTGGCTCCGCGCGCTGTGCGCGGGCTTGCTCCCGTTCTGCGGCGATGGTTCGAGAGAGCGTGGTGCGTAAGAGTGCCGTGACCGTAAGACGCCGGGTGTACCCCGCGCAAACCGTTTTGTGGTGCCCGTGCGGTGCCCCCGGCCGGCCGACGGGACTTCGCCGGCCGGGGGCAGGGCACGTCAAGTGGTGGTGCAGGTCGTGCCGTTGAGGGTGAAGGTGGTCGGTGCGGTGTTGGTGGCGCCCTTGCTGCCGAGGAAGCCGACGGTGACCGAGCCGCCGGCGGGGATGGTGGAGGTGTAGGAGGCGGGGGCGACGCTCACCGTGCCGCCGCTCTGGGTGGGGGTCCCGCCCCACATGTTGGTCACGGTCTGGCCGTCGGCGAAGGTGAAGACGAGCTTCCAGCCGGTGATCGCGGCGGTGCCGGGGTTGCGGAGGGCGATCTCGGCCTGGAAGCCGCCGGGCCACTCGCCCACCACGCGGTAGCCGACGGAGCAGGGGGTGCTGGGGGCGCCGGTCGTGGTGACGGCGACCGTGCCCGAGCGGGCCGAGCGGTTGCCGGCGGCGTCCCGGGCGTAGACGGCGAAGGTGTACGCGGTGCTCGCGCTGAGCCCGGTCACGGTGACGCTGTTGGTGGTGGAGGCGGCGAGGGCGGTCTCGGTGCCGCCGGCGACGCGGACGACGTCGTAGCCGACGACGCCGACGTTGTCGGTCGCGGCGGGCCAGGCGAGGGTCGCGGAGGTGGCCGTCACCGCGGAGGCCGTCGGGGTGCCGGGGGCGGTCGGGGCCTGGGTGTCGCCGGGGGTGCCACCGCCGTAGACCGTGGCCTCCTCGGCGGTCTGGGCGATGCCGTTGGCGCCGTTGAAGACGCGCTGGCCCCAGGCGCTGAGGCGCGTGGGGTCGAAGTCGATCGCCAGGTCGAGGATCGGGTCGGTGTTGCCGCTCCAGGACCAGGCCAGATAGCCCAGCTTCAACTGCTGGGCGGCGGCCATCATGGTGTCCTCGTCCGGGTCGCCCCACTGGTCGGCGGGGCCGCCGAACTCACCGATGAGGATGGGGAGTTCGGCGTCCACGAAGGCATTGAGGTAGTCGGTGACCTCGGCGGCGGTGTCGAAGACGCTGTACATGTGGATCGAGAAGATCAGGTTGCCGGTGGTGTCGGCGGCGTACACGGACCGGGCGTTGGCACGCATCACGCCCTGCCAGTCCTGGCCCCAGTTGGGCGCATCCACCATGAGCGTGTGCTGGAAGCCGGCGTCGCGCAGCTTCTTGATCGCGGCGATCGTGGGGTCGGTCCAGCCTTCGGGGGCGGTGTTGCCCCAGGGCTCGTTGCCGATGTTGATGATGACGTAGTTCTCCTGGCCGGCCAGCACGTCCTTCAGACCGATCCAGTAGTCGGCGGCCTGGTCGAGGGTGCCGGCCGCGCTGTCCTCGCCGTATCCGGTGGTGTCGTGCACCTCCAGGACGCAGATGAGACGGTTGGCCTTGCACTGGGCGACGACGTTCGCCACGTCGGCGGCGCTGTTCGCGCTCCAGCGGTGACCGTCGGCCAGGACGACGCGGACGGTGTTGGCGCCGAACGACTTGATGTCGGCGAGCGACTGGGTCTCGCCGGGATACCAGGTGTGGGCGTGATTCACGCCACGCATCACGAAGTCGTTCCCATTGGCTTCGACCAGCCGGCCGCCGCTGATGTGGAGGCCGGTGGCGGCGAGGTCACCCGAGGGCCGGGCGTGGGCGGCGGCCGGGGAGAGGGCGCCGAGGGCGATGAGCCCGAGGAGGACTGTCAGCCTGGTCAGGAGGGTGGTTAAGCAGATTGTTCGCGGCGGACTGCCGGTCGTGCTTCTTGTCGTTCTCACTGCGACTCCAGGAGTGAGGCCAAGAAGGCAGGGGGAGGTGGACGCGCACGTGGGAGCGCTCCCATGAAAGCCACTATGCCAAGTACACGTCAAGAGATCGCGCAGGGCTCCGCTACCGTTTCGGGAGAACCCCCCGGATCCCCGCGTCCCCCGCACACAGCTCGGACGGTCCCCCAGTGCTCGCTGACCTCGCTCCCCTCATAGCCGCGACGACCCAGTGGCTGACGCGCGCCTATCCGGCGTCCGGCGGCGCACTCGCCGCCGCCCTCTGCGAGGCGCAGGCGCGCCAGGCCGTCACGGTCGCGGCGTGGCTGCGCTATCCGACGGCGACGGACGCGGCACTCGTCGGGATGGCGGGTCCCGGCGGCTCGGCCGGGCTGGACTGGATGAGCGGCGCCGAGGGCGACCCTTCCCGTGACGAGGCGCCGTGGCGCAGTTGGGTCGACGAGGTCGTGGCCAGCTGGGCGGCCAGTCTGCTCGCCGATCCGGAGCTGGCCGCACGCGCTGTGGCCGGCCTCACCGGGGGCGATCACACGAGCTGTACGCCGGTGGAGTTCCGTCGTCTGATCACCCCCGACGACCACGACCGGCGCGCGGCGGCCCTGCTGCGCCACCCCGACCTGGTCGCACCCGTGGCCGCCCTCCACCAGGAGCGGCTCCTGGACCTCCTCGGGCCGGAGCAGGCTCTGATCGCCTGAGAGGCGGGGCGGGCGTCCGTGCTGCTGGCTCGGGGCGACCTTCGCCACGGTTGATCGCCTCGGGCAGCCGTGCCGGCCGTGGGTTTCGGTCCTGCCTGCCTCGGGCGTCAGTCCATCTTGCCTCGGCCGGACAGCGCGTCCCGCAGGCGGTCGACCATGCCGACGCCCGGGGCCAGCAGCTTGTTCGCCGGGGGCTTGTCCGGCGCCGTCGGGTGCGGCCGGGTCGGCGCCGTCTTCTTCGCCATGCGCACCTTGTCCCCCAGGCTGTCCAGGGCGTCCGCCGGACACGCGGCACGCAGCCGGGGGAAGAGGTTCTGCTCCTCGTCGGCCACGTGCTCGCGGATCTCCCGCATCAGCTTCCCGACGAGCCGGTCGAAGTCCGCGTCATCCGCCGAGCAGCCCTCCAGGTCCTTCATGATCTGCTCCGCCTCGGCGTGGTCCCGCAGCTCCTTGTCGGCCAGCGCGTCACCCCCGGGGATGTGCTCGCGCACCGCCGGGTAGAGATAGGCCTCCTCGGCCACCGAGTGCCGGACCAGCTCCATCGTGACCTGATCCGCGTACGTCTTGCGGTTCTTGTGCCCGGACGGCAGCGCCTCCATCTTCCCGAAGAGCTCCTCGACCTCGCGATGATCGGTCACCAGCTCGTCGATGACGTTTCCACCATGAGCCATGTCGTCCACCTCCAGCAGGACGTGGCGGATCGGGAAAGACCCGCCAGGCCACGGGTGCCCCGCGCGCCTCCGCCTGAACGTCGGCGGGGCCCTGCTCCGACGCGCCCGGAGGGCAGGTGGCGAACGCTTCGCTGATCATGCGGACGACGGAAGTAATTGAAAGCCTGAGCACACGCTGCGACTGGGCTAGCCTCGTTCTCCCACCCCTGGTGCGAACTGACGTACGGCGAACATCACTTCGGGAGTTTCGTGACTGACCAGCGGCCGACGCCACCGAGATCCACGGCCCACGAAGCCGCCGCGCTTCGGCAGACGGGTGCCTCCCCCCTGCGGGTCGGCGACCCGGGCCGGGTCGGACCCTATGTGCCGCTGGCACTGCTCGGCAGCGGCGGAATGGGACGGGTCTATCTGGCCCGGGCCGCGGACGACTCCCCGGGGCTCTTCGCCGTGAAGGTGATCCGGCCCGAGTACGCCGAGGACGTCCGCTTCCAGCGCCGTTTCGAGCGCGAGGCGGCGGTGCACGCCCGGCTCGGCCCGCCGTACGCGCCCCGTCTGTGCGGTACGGGGTTCGAGGACGAGTTGCTGTGGATGGCCACCGACTACGTCCCGGGGCTCGATCTGACGGATGTCGTACAGGGGGACGGCGCCCTGCCGACGGTGACCGTGTGGCGGCTGGTGGCGGAACTGGGGCGGGCGCTCGCCGCCCTGTCGGACGTCGGTGTCGTCCACCGGGATCTGAAGCCGTCCAACGTCCTGCTCTCGGTCCAGGGGACGCATCTGATCGACTTCGGGATCTCCAAGGCCGCGGACGCCAGTGCGCTGACCGGCACGGGAAACAGGGTGGGCACCCCGGCCTACATGTCGCCGGAGTACCTCAGGACGGGCCACTGCGACAGCGCGTCGGACGTGTTCTCGCTGGCGGGGACGCTGGTCTACGCGGCGACCGGGCGGGCCCCGTTCGGTGACGGCACCGGGGTCGACGTGATGCACCGCGTGGCGTTCGAGGAGCCGAATCCGGAGGTCACCGCCGCGCTCTCGGCGGCCGACCCGGAACTCGCCGCGCTGCTGTCCGGATGTCTGGCCAAGGAGCCCGACCGGCGCCCCACCGCACCGGAGCTGATCGAGATCGCCGGAGCGCGCGCCGTGGAGTCCGACTGGCCCGAACCGCTCCTGGGCGAGGTGCTGGCCCGACAGCGGGCGTACGAGACGCTGCACCGGCTCCCGGCCGAGCAGGCGGCTCGGCTGCTCCCCTCGGGCCGCCGTGCCGCGGCCACGCCGACTCCCCCGCCCGGGCCGGTGAGCCGCCCCGCTCCGTCCGGTATCGCCGCCTCCCGCACGAGCCCGCCCGCCGCGCCCGGCATCGCCGCGGCGCCGTCGGAGGACGTCCCCGGGCTCACGCCCGGGTCGGCCGAGGCCGTGTCCGCCGAGGCGGCGTCAGGGCGTTTACGGCTTGGCGGAGCCCGGCCATGGACGCGTCGGAAACGGGTGCTGGCCGTCGCGGCGGGCGCCGGCATGTGCGCCGCCGTCGCGGGCGTCCTCGTCCTCGCCCGTCCGGATGGATCGGCAACAGCCCTGCCACCGAGGGGAGTTGACACGGCGACCGAAGTCGTGCCCGGTGATCTGCCCAGCAACGCCGCTCTGCCGGGCACGCCCACCGTGGGAGACAGAGCCTCCGCCGCGGGCGCGTCCAGCGAACGCGCCGACGTCGACGACGCCGGTGACAGTGGCGCCTCGCAGCCCGGGGCATCCGCTTCCACGGCCGCCGGCAGCAGTGCGCCCACTCCCGGCGCCGGCTCCTCCGCCGGCCCGAGCTCGGCCCCCGACAGCCCGTCGGCGGAACCGGCCGCCCAGCCCTGGAACACCGACTGCACGTACTACGACGGCAACGGGCGCACCCGCCAAGGGGACAGCGGCACCAAGGTGCTGCAGGTGCAGTGCATGCTCACCAAGCGCGGGTACACCGTGGGAAGCGCCGGCGTGAACGGTGAGTTCGGCCCCGACACGGAGAGCGCGGTGCGCGCCTTCCAGACCGACAGGGGCCTCTCCTCCGACGGTGTCGTGGCACGCAGCACCTGGACCGCGCTGCGCGCCGACGACTGAGCTTCGCACGGCGGGCTTCATCCCCTGAGAGATCCACGGCAGGCCCGTCGAGTCCGGCGCCCCGATCGCCGGCTCGTCACGAGGTGCGGACGGCGAGCAGGGCGGCGCCGAAATCCGCGGCCGTGCGGGGGTCCGAGAGGGAGCGGCCGGTCAGTTCCTCGATCCGGCGGAGCCGGTAGCGGACCGTGTTGGGGTGGACGAAGAGGGTCCGGGCGGTGTCAGCGGCCGACCCGGCGGCGGCGAACCAGTGTTCCAGGGTGGCCAGAAGGCGGGCGCGTTCGGCGGCGGGGAGGCCGAGCAGCGGTGCGAGGACCACCTCCGTCAGGTGCGCCGCCTCGGCCGGAGCGGCGGCGACGAGCATGGCGAGGGGGTTGTCGTCGAAGCGTGCGACCCCGGGACCGGTGCCCGGCAGACCGGCCAGGGCCAGCCGCGCGAAGCGCAGGGCCTGCGGTGCGTCCCGCAAGGAGGGGAAGCCGGGGCTGACACCCACCCGGGCGTGAGCGCGGCGCAGGGTGCGCAGGCAGGTCTGCTCGGCCGTCGGCGTGGCCAGGGCGACCACACCGATCTGCTGGTCGGGCAACAGCCGCCAGGCAGAGGGGAGTTGGGACTGACGCAGGGCCGTTTCGATACCCGCGAGGGGCTCCTGGCCGGGCGCGCCCGCCACCGCCGCGACGACCGCGTACGGCCCTTGTTCCGGCAGGCCCAGTTCACGGGCGGCCTCCCACAGCGTGGTGCGCTCCGAGATGACACCGGTGAACAGCGCCTCCACCAGTGCCGAGCGCCGCGCCTCGCGCTGCAAGGTCAACTCGGCGGCGGTCTCCCGGTGGGCCGCCGCCACGGCCTCCGCGTAGCGGCCGAACAGCGCCCAGATCTCCGCGGACTGGGACACCAGCTGGGCGTCGGAGACCTCGGGATGGGTGCGGGACTCCTCGATGATCTCCGACCAGAGCAGTTCGAAGCCGATCCGGTAGGCGTGCAGGGTGTCGGCCAGCGGCATGCCCTGCTCGGCGCGGAGCCGGCCGGTGTCACGGGCCGGGCTGGGATCCGGGGCGTCCGCCCGGTGGAAGTGGCTCAGGACGAGGTCGGCGTTGGCGGTGCACGAGCGGCGCAAGGAGTCGTAGGGGATCAGTGACTCGTTCTGGTAGGCGGCGACGTCGGCGCGGATGCGCTGCGCCATCCGCTCGCCCAGTTCAGGCAGCCGCGCGTGGAGCGCGGAGGTCACACCCGAGAGGTCCATTGCCGCAGCTTAAGCATCCCTTCTTGTTCCTGGGAACAAGAAGGCGACGGAGACGCTGTCCCGCCGCCCATAGGCCGCCGCCCGATACGCCAGCACCATGTCCTCCACGTGAACGACGGATTTCGACGGTGACATTCGTGGAGGCGGGGCATGGCCAATCTGGCGGATTTTCTGGTGGAGACGGCGGTGCGGCAGCCGGACCGTCCCGCCTTGCGCCTGGGCGGGCAGGTCACCGCCTACGCGGAGCTGGAGGAGCGCAGCGCCCGGGCCGCCGCGCTGCTGCGGGCCGAGGGCGTACGGCCGGGCGACCGGGTGGCGCTGATGCTGCCCAACGTTCCCGAGTTCGTCGTCCTGTACTACGGCGTGTTGCGCGCCGGGGCGGTCGTCGTCCCGATGAACCCGCTGCTGAAGTCGCGGGAGACCGAGTACCACCTCACCGACTCCGGGGCGCGTCTGCTGTTCGAGTGGTACCGGGCGCCGGGTGAGGGCACGCAGGGCGCGGCCGCCGCCGGGGTGCGGCATCTGGCCGTGGAACCCGCCGCCTTCGCCGGTCTGCTGGCCGGGCACGAGCCGCTGCCGGGCGTGACGGAGACGAACGACGACGACGTGGCCGTGCTGCTGTACACCTCCGGCACTACCGGGCGTCCCAAGGGTGCCGCCCTCACCCACGGAGGGCTGCGGCACAACACCGAGGTCAACACGGTCCATGTGCAGCGGATGACGCCGGACGACGTGGTGGTGGGCTGTCTGCCGCTGTTCCACATCTTCGGCCAGATCTGCACGATGAGCGTGGCCGTCCGGGCAGGGGCCTCCCTCACGCTGGTCCCCCGGTTCGAGCCGCAGGCGGTCCTGGACGCCATCGCGCGCGACCGGGCCACGGTCTTCGAAGGCGTACCCACCATGTACGCGGCGCTGCTGCAACACCCGCAGGAGTCGGACGTGTCGACGCTGCGGATGTGCGTCTCGGGCGGCGCCTCGCTGCCGGTGGAGGTCCTGCACGGCTTCGAGCGGCGCTTCGGCTGCGTGGTCCTCGAGGGCTTCGGCATGTCCGAGACCAGTCCGGTGGTCACGTTCAACCACCCCGACCGGCCGCGCAAGGCCGGGTCCGTAGGCACTCCGATCCGGGACGTGGAGGTGCGGCTCCTGGACGACAAGGGGCAGGACGTCCCGCCCGGCCGGGTCGGCGAACTCGCGGTCCGCGGGCCGAACGTGATGAAGGGGTACTGGAACCGCCCGGAGGAGACGGCCGCCGCCATCCCGGACGGCTGGCTGCGCTCCGGCGACCTCGCTCGGTGGGACGAGGACGGCTATCTCTACATCGTCGACCGCAAGAAGGACATGATCATCCGCGGTGGCTACAACGTCTATCCGCGCGAGATCGAGGAGGTCCTGCACGAGCACCCGGCCGTCGCCCTGGCCGCCGTGGTGGGCGTGGCGCACGCCCACCTGGGCGAGGAGATCGCGGCCGCGGTCGTCCTGCGCCCCGGCGCCCGGGCCACCCCCGACGAACTGGGCGCATTCGTCAAGGACCGGGTCGCCGCGTACAAGTACCCCCGAGAGATCTGGCTCATGGACACTCTCCCGACCGGCCCCAGCGGCAAGATCCTCAAAAGGGAGATCACGGCTCCCGCGAAGTGAGCCCGGCTGCGCGGCTGCATTCGGGTGGTCCGTGCACCCAACCGCCTGCCGAACTGCGGCGTCGTGGGGGCGGGCTCGTAACGTGAACCGCCCTCACCGACATCGAGCCCTGCAGGGAGTACCCCTTGACGTCGACCGCCACCCCGAGGTTCTCCGTCTTCACCCCCAGTCACCGGCCCCGTTTCCTCGATGAGTGCCTGGCGACCCTGCAGGCGCAGACGTGTCCGGACTGGGAGTGGATCGTCCTGCTCAACAACGGCGCCCGGTGGCGCCCCGAGCATCCCGACGAGCGGATCCGGGTGGAGATCGCGGACGACGTCACCGGTGTGGGGGCGGCCAAGCGCAGGGCCTGTGAGCTGGCACGCGGAGACATCCTCGTGGAGCTCGACCACGACGACCTGCTGGCGAAGGCGTGTCTGGCGGAGCTGGGCAAGGCGTTCGACGACCATCCCGAGGCCGTCTTCGTCTACAGCAACACCGCGCAGATCACCGAGGACGGGAAACGGGACGACGATCGGTTCAACGAGGCTCACGGCTGGCACTACGAGGAGGTGCGCGTCGACGGCCGCCAGCTGCTCCAGGTCAGGTCGATGGCGCCGACGCCGCACAACGTCTCGTACATCTGGTACGCGCCCAACCACGTACGGGCCTTCCGCAGGAACGCCTACCTCGAGGCGGGCGGGTACGACGCAGCCCGTACCGTCCTGGACGATCAGGACCTGATGTGCCGTCTGTTCCATGTCGGCGACTTCCACCACATCCCCCGTTGTCTGTACCTCCAGCGGATGCACCCCGCGAACACCCAGCGCGACCCGGAGATCAACGCGCACATCCAGCGGGAGACGGTCGCCCTGTACGACAAGTACATCGAGGCGAACGCCCTCGCCTGGACCTACCGGAGGGGACTGACCGCGCTGGACCTCGGCGCGGCCCGACGCAAGCCGCCGGGTTACGTGGGCGTGGACAAGTTCCCGGCCGAGGGCGTCGACATCGTGGCGACCCTGCCCGGCCGGCTGGACCTGCCCGACGACTCGGTAGGCCTGGTGCGGGCCGTGGACTTCCTCGAGCACGTGCCGGCGAAGGTGCCGCTGATCAACGAGCTGTACCGGCTCCTGGCCCCCGGTGGCATGCTGCTCATCTCGACACCCAGCTCCGACGGCCGTGGCGCGTACCAGGACCCGAGTCACGTCGCGTACTACAACGAGAACTCGTTCTGGTACTACACGGACGACCGGTACCGCGCCTTCGTGCCCGAGCTCGAGGCCAGGTTCCAGAGCTCGCGGCTGGCCACACACTTCCCGTCCGAGTGGCACTCCGAGAAGAACATCTCGTACGTGATCGCCAACCTCATCGCGATGAAGGACGGCGCCGAACGGTGCGGGGGGCCGCTGCTGGTGTAAAAGGCGGCAGCCACCCTTTGGAGGCCGGGGACATGCGAGCGTGCCCCCGGAGGCCTGAGCCTCGGGGGCACCCGTCGTGCGGGACGGCCAGGACCTGACCGCCGCTCACAGGGGAGTTACGGCGTCACGTCGGCGCAGACGACGTAGGCGATGGGGGCCTCGTCGGTGGCGGTGTTCACGACCTGCCACCCGGTGGGCGGGTTGCCGCCACCGCTGGGAGGCGCGGGAGGCGTGCCGCCGATGGGGAAGCTGCTCTGCAGGTTGCCGTTCCCGATGGCGCCGCCGCCGCCGGTGGCGAAGTCGCCGGTGTCGCAGAACACGGTCGAAGTGTTCCCGGTCGTCGCGGTGAACGTGTTGACGTAGAGCCTGACGACCCCAGTGACACCCGTAGCTCCCTGAGCGCCCTGAGCACCTTGCGCTCCCTGGGCGCCTTGGGCGCCTTGAGCCCCCTGCGCTCCCTGCGCTCCCTGGGCACCTTGCGCTCCCTGGGCTCCCTGAACGCCGTTCGTGCCCCCAGCGCCCTGGGCACCCTGTGCGCCCTGGGCTCCCTGGGCTCCCTGGGCTCCCTGGGCACCCTGCGCGCCCTGAGGACCCTTTGGCCCCTGCGGTCCCGGCTTGCCCGGCTTGCCCTCGTGACCCCTCGGCCCCTGCGGCCCGCGGGGGCCCCGCTCGCCGCGGTGGTGGGAGTCGTGGTCCCGGTCTTCGGGGGTACTCACGAGGCCGTTCACCGTCGCCGTCCCGCCGGGGCCCGCCCTGCGGATCGCGTCGGCGATGGCCGCCGAGACCGGCTCGGTCGGGCGCACCTGAGCCGTGGCGCGGCCGCCGCCGGAACTGTGCATCGCCTCGGCGGCGGCCACCGTGTTCGGCACGACGCCGAGCGCCACCGCCGCCGCGCTCGACGTCACCAGCGTGACGTACTTGAGGCGCGAGATTCGGATCGTTCTACGGTTCAAGAGAACCTTCCTCACGTTGGGGAGGGATCAGACGGCAAGCCCGCACTCGCTGTGCTTCCTTCTGCTTGGCCGCCATATCTCCTTCGGCCATGAACGACGTCATCCCTTCCCCCACAATGACAAAATGATTAAAGGAACAACCCGCCTCGCGTAGGAGGATCACCCGGGCGGCGTCATATTCTCCGCGGCTTCTCATGGTTGCCTTCGGCGCCCGATTCAAGGTGGTTCTTTCAGGCGCCGCCGACCAGACTTCCGCGATAGACGGCGCACTCCTCGAACGAGGGCAGCAGACCCCGCCGCCCGGCCTCCTCCAGCGTGGGCGCGGCGGCGTCCTTGTCCGAGAGGAGCGGGGTGAGGTCACCGGGCCATTCGATGGCCAGCGCAGGGTCGAGCGGGTTGATCCCGTGCTCGCGCTGCGGCGCGTATCCCTGCGAACACAGATAGACGACGGTGGCGTCGTCCTCCAGCGCCATGAAGGCGTGGCCGAGGCCCTCCGAGAGATAGACGCAGCGATGTGTCGTGTCGTCGAGGCGGACCGCCTCCCATCTCCCGAAACCCGGGGACCCGACACGGATGTCGACCACGACGTCGAGGACGGCACCGCTGACACAGGTGACGTATTTCGCCTGACCCGGCGGGACCGCCGCGTAGTGAATGCCGCGGAGCGTGCCGCGAACGGAGCGGGAGCAATTGGCCTGCTCGAACCGGAAAGCGTGACCGACGGCCTCGCGGAAAGCGTCGCTCTTGAACCACTCGTGGAATCGGCCCCTGTCGTCCGTGAACACCCTGGGCGTGTCCACCCACGCCCCTTCGATACCGAGCGGTCTCACCCGATCACTTCCTTCCGTGGGCCGTGACGAGCTGCGGCGAGTCCTCGAGCAGCCCCAGCAGATAGTGCCCGTATCCGCTCTTGAGCAGCGGCCGGGCCAGTTCCCGGAGCCGGTCGTCGTCGATCAGGCCGGCCCGCCAGACCGCCTCCTCGACACAGCCGACCTTGCAGCCCTGGCGTTCCTCGACGACCCGGACGAATTCCGAGGCCTGTACCAGGGAGGTGAAGGTGCCGGTGTCGAGCCACGCGGTGCCCCGGTCGAGCCGCGTGACATGCAGCGCCCCCGCTTCCAGATAGACGCGGTTGAGGTCGGTGATCTCCAACTCGCCCCTGGCGCTGGGCCGTAGGCCGCGGGCGATGTCCACGGCACGGTTGTCGTAGAAATACAGTCCGGGCACGGCGTAGCGGGATCTGGGGCGGTCCGGTTTCTCCTCGATCGAGACCGCCCGGCCCCGTTCGTCGAATTCCACCACTCCGTAGGCCGAGGGGTTGGCGACCTGATAGGCGAACACCCTGCCGCCCACCGGATCGTCGTGCCGGGCCAGCCGGGTGCCGAGGCCGCTGCCGTGGAAGATGTTGTCGCCGAGAATCAGGGCGACGGACTCCCGCCCGATGAATCCGGAACCCAGTAAGAATGCGTGGGCGATGCCCTCCGGGCGTTCCTGTGCCACGTATTCCAGCCTCAGTCCCAGGTGACTGCCGTCACCGAGCAAGCGGCGGAACTGGGCCCGGTCTTCCGGGGTGGTGATGACGAGGATCTCGCGGACTCCGGCCATCACAAGAGTGGACAGCGGGTAATAGACCATCGGTTTGTCGAAGACCGGCAGCAGCTGTTTCGACACCGAGCGGGTCAGGGGCCAAAGTCGCGAGCCGGTACCTCCGGCCAACAGGATTCCGCGCACGCCATCACCCTAGGGTAATCATCCGGGAATGCCGGTTTTTAACACGGTCTTATGACATCGGCCAGCGGATCGTGGCCGGCGCCGCAGACATGATCAGCCGGCGCGGCCCGGACGCCACTGGATCCAGGAGCAGCCACCGGCCGACGGAATCCCACCCGTCGCGGCGGTGGCCGCACAGCCGAGCAGCTCGAGATGATCATCAGCGGCACGATCAAGAGGTGCCGAGACCGGCCGCCCCCTCTGCCGACATGCCCCGAATATCACGAGAGGGGATAATTCAAGCATCGCGGCGACGCGCGACCGGCGTCCCCCCACTGAACAGGCAGGTCGGCCATGCCGAAGAAACCACACGGGTCCGAGCCACCGCACGGACAGGGCCCGAGCCGGCACAAGGGCACCGGACAGCACGGCTGGGCGCCCGACGTCGACGAGACACACCAGCAGGACAACCCCAGCGCCCGCCGCTCCTTCGACGCGGAGCAGGCCGGCGCACGAGGCCCGGGCCGGACGAAGTCCAAGGAGGAGACGAAGTCCGTCCCGGGTGACAAGGTCAGCAGTGCCGGCGCCCGCGGTGAGGAGTACGCCGGCGAGGACGAGAAGGGCCGCCGGGACACCGGACGCAAGGGCCGCTCCCAGCGTGCCAGCGGCACCAAGGACGCGTCCGCCACGACCGGCGTGGACCCGCAGGACCCCAAGACCGGGCGCCGACCGAGGTAGCGCACGCCTTCACTCCCGGCCGGGCTCACCCCCGGCCGGCTCTCGACGAGCGATCCGGCCTCGACGGATCCGCCTCAGCAGATCCGTGGCAGCTGCTCCCCGATCGGCAGATCGACCACGCGTGTGCCGCCCAGCCCGGTGCGCGCCACCACCATGCCGGGATGCGCCTCGACGGTCTCCCCGATGATCACGGAGTCCGCGCCCAGCGGATGTGCCCGCATCGCCTCCAGGACGGCCTCGGCGTGCTCACGCGGGACGAAGGCGACCAGCTTGCCCTCGTTGGCGATGTACATCGGGTCCAGGCCGAGGATGGCGCAGGCGTTGGCCACGGCCTCGGGGACGGGGATGTCGCGTTCCCGGAGGACCACCCCGGTGCCGGAGGCGGCGGCGATCTCGTTCAGCGCGGCCGCCAGGCCGCCCCGGGTGGGATCGCGCAGCACGTGCAGATCCCGAGTGACAGCGAGCATGGCCTCGACCAGGCCGCCGAGCGCGGCGCAGTCGCTCTCGATCTCCACCCCGAACTCCAGGCCCTCGCGGACGCTCATGACCGCCACGCCGTGGACGCCGACGGAACCGCTGACGATCACGACGTCGCCGGGGACGACCCGCTGGGGGCGCAGGTCGACGCCCGCCGGGACGACACCGATGCCCGCCGTGTTGAGGTAGATCCCGTCGCCGTGGCCGGCCTCCACCACCTTGGTGTCCCCGGTGGCCACCTCCACACCGGCGGTGCGCGCGGCCGCGCCCAGTGCCTCGGCCACCCGCGCGACCGTGTCCAGTTCGACGCCCTCCTCGAGGATGAATCCGCAGGAGAGATAGGCGGCCCGGGCGCCGCTCATCGCCAGGTCGTTGACGGTGCCGTTGACCGCCAGGTCCCCGATGCTGCCGCCGGGGAAGAACAGCGGCCGTACGACGTAGGAGTCGGTGGAGAACGCCAGCCGGGCCCCGCCCAGGGAGACGACGGCGGCGTCGCCCATCTGGGCGAGCACCTCGCCGCCGAAGGCCGGGGCGAAGATCCGCTGGACCAGTTCGGCGGAGAGGACTCCCCCGCCGCCGTGGCCCATGACGACCCGGGGCCGGTCGCGCACCGGGGAAGGGCAGGTCCACCCTTCGAGGTCGAGGGCGGGGAGATCGGTGGTGTCAGACAACGGGGGTCGCCTCCCGGGACGTCGTGGTGGTGGACACGTCCAGCCGCCGGTAGAGGTAGTACGCCGCGCAGGCGCCCTCGCTGGAGACCATGGTGGCGCCCAGCGGCGTACGCGGGGTGCACAGGGTGCCGAAGGCCGCGCACTCGTGGGGCTTGAGCAGCCCCTGCAGGACCTCGCCGCTGCGGCACTCGGCCGGTTCCCGCGTACGGATGCCGTCCACGGAGAAGCGGTGCTCGGCGTCGTACGCGCGGTACTTCGACGACAGCCGCCAGCCGCTCCGCGCGATCACCCCGATGCCGCGCCAGGCACGGTCGGTGACCTCGAAGACGTCTTCCAGCATGGCCCGGGCGGCCGGGTTGCCCTCCGGGCGCACCGCACGGGCGTAGGCGTTGTCCACGGTGTGTTCGCCGCGTTCCAGCTGCCGGACTGTCCTGCGGACGCCTTCGAGGATGTCCAGCGGCTCGAAGCCCGTCACGACGATCGGCACCCGGAACCGCTCCGCCAGTTCGGGGTACTCCCCCACGCCCATCACACTGCACACGTGCCCGGCGGCGAGGAAGCCCTGCACCCGGCAGCTCGGCGAGGACATGACCGCCTCGATGGCGGGCGGTACGCGGACATGGGAGACCAGCATGCTGAAGTTCCGGATGCCCTGCTCATGGGCCTGATGGACCGTCATGGCGTTGGGCGGGGCCGTCGTCTCGAAGCCGATACCGAAGAACACCACCTCGCGGTCGGGGTTCTGCCGCGCGATCCGCAGGGCGTCGAGCGGCGAGTAGACGACGCGTACGTCACCGCCCTCGCCGCGGACCTGGAACAGGTCCCGTCCGGTGCCCGGCACGCGCAGCATGTCGCCGAAGGAGCAGAAGATCACCTCGGGCCGGGAGGCGATCTCCAGGGCCTTGTCGATGACCTCCAGCGGGGTCACGCACACCGGACACCCCGGCCCGTGGATCAACTCGATCTTGTCAGGCAGGAGTTGGTCGATGCCGTGCCGGATGATGCTGTGCGTCTGTCCGCCGCAGACCTCCATCAGGGCCCAGGGCCTGGTCACCGTGGCGTGGATGTCGTCGAGGAGCCGACGGGCCAGCTCCGGGTTCTGGAACTCGTCGATGTACCTCACTACTTGCGCACCTCTTCCACCGTGTCCGCGCCCGCCTCCGCCGCCGCCATCTCCCAGGCGTCGCCGAACTCCTCCTGCAGCATGCCGAGTTCGGCGAAGAGTTCGAGCGTCTGTTTCGCCGACTCCTCGTCCAGCCGTTGCAGGGCGAACCCGACGTGGACGATGGCGTACTCGCCGACCTGGAGGTCGGGCAGGTACTCCAGACACACCTCCTTGACCACTCCGCCGAAGTCGACGGTGGCCATCCGGGTGCCGTCGCGTTCCTCGATGTCCAGCACTCTGCCGGGTACCGCCAGGCACATGGGCCCTCCTCGCTGTGGGTCGCGGATTGCTCAGTCGGCGGAGGTGGCCCGGGCGGCCACCATCAACTGGCCCAGTGCCAGACCGCCGTCGTTGGGCGGCACCAGGCGGTGCCGCAGGACCGTGAAGCCGTCCTCGCGCAGAACGGCGGCGCAGGCCGAGGAGAGCAGCGTGTTGGCGAACACGCCTCCCGTCAGGGCGACCGTGTCGAGTCCGTGCCGCTCCCGGGCCCGCGCGCACATCCGGTGCACCAGTCCGGTCACGCCCCGGTGGAAGCGGGCCGCGACCAGGTCCGGCCGGTGGCCCGCGCGCAGGTCGCGGGCGATCGCCGCGAGGACGGGTGCCGGGTCGGCCCGTACCGCGTCGCCGCGCTCCCGCGGCGCCCGCAGCCCGAAGGAGTACGCGGTGGTGTCCTCGGCGGGCGCGTGCAGGGCGGCCCCCTCCAGCTCGACGGCGGCCTGGGCCTCGTATCCGGCCCGGTGGCACACACCGGCGAGCGAGGACACCGCGTCGAAGAGCCGACCCATGCTGGACGTGGGGACGCAGTGCAGGCCGCGCTCCAACTGCCGCTCCAGAAGGGCCAGTTCGTCGGGTGGGCAGGCGGCCGTACAGGGCAGGTCGGCCGACCAGCGGATCCCGGCAGCCCGCAGATGAGACAGCGCCATGCGGTACGGCCTGCGCACCGCCGCGTCGCCGCCGGGCAGCGGGACGTACGCCAGGTGCCCGAACCGGGTGAAGCCGTCGTAGTCCGCGAGCAGGAACTCCCCGCCCCACACCGCGCCGTCGTCGCCGTGGCCCGTACCGTCGAAGGCGACTCCGATCACCGACCGGGTGCCGTCCAGCCCGTGCTCGGCCATCGCGGCGGCGACATGGGCGTGATGGTGCTGGACCCGCACGACGGGCCTTGCGCCCGCGTTCCGGTCGGCCCACCGGCCGGAGCGGTAGCCGGGATGCCGGTCGGCGGCCAGGGTCCCGGGCCGCACACCCGTGATCGACTCCAGGTGGGCCTCCGCACGCTCGAAGGCCCGTTGGGTACCGAGATCGTCCATGTCGCCGATGTGCGCCGACAGCCATGCCCGACGCCCGGCCCCGAGGCAGAAGGCGTTCTTGAGGTCCCCGCCGACGGCCAGGGTGGGGCGGACGGGCAGCGGGAGGGGGACCGGGAGAGGGGCGTAGCCGCGGGAGCGGCGGATCAGCAGCGGCTCTCCGTCGCAGAGGCGGACCACGGAGTCGTCGCAGGGGACGTGGATCGGCCGGTCGTGGGTGAGCCAGGCGTCGGCCAGATGCGCCAGCCGCTCCCGAGCCTCGGCGTCGTCGGTGACGATCGGCTCGCCGGACACGTTGCCGCTGGTCATGACGAGCAGCCGGGGGCCGTCCGGGTCGCCGGGCAGGCCGAACAGCAGATGGTGCAGGGGCGTGTACGGCAGCATCACACCGAGGTCGGGGCTGCCGGGTGCGACGGCCTCCGCGGGACACGGGACCCCTGCCGCGCGCGGCGACGGGTCCGGGCGCCGCCGCAGCAGTACGACGGGCCTGGCACCGCCTTCGAGCAGGCGCCGTTCCTCGGCGCTCAGCAGGACGAGGTGCTCGAGGTCGGCCGTGCCGCGGGCCATGACGGCGAACGGCTTGTCGCCCCGTGCCTTCCGGTGCCGGAGGAGGGCGACGGCCGTGTCGTTGGTGGCGTCGCAGGCCAGGTGGTAACCGCCCAGGCCCTTCACGGCGACGACCGCGCCGCGCGTGAGCAACGCGCGGGCCGCTGCGACGGGATCCGCCCCGGCGGGACTCCCGGAGCCCGCGACGGTCAGCCGCGGTCGCGGCCCGCAGGCCGGGCAGGCGACCGGCTGGGCGTGGAAGCGCCGGTCGGCCGGATCGCCGTATTCGCGGGCGCAGTCTCCGCACATCGGGAAGCCGGCCATCGTGGTGTTGGCCCGGTCGTACGGGACGCCGGTGACGATCGTGAAGCGCGGGCCGCAATGGGTGCAGTTGACGAAGGGGTGGCGGTGGCGCCGGTCGGCGGGGTCGGTCAGCTCGGCCAGACAGTCGGCGCAGGTGGCCGTGTCCGGGGAGACCAGGGTGCGGGCCGGCCCGTCGGTGCGGGAGGCGAGGATCGTGAACGCCTCGCCCCCCTTGGCGGGCAGCTCCTGGTGGTGGACGGACTCGACCCGGGCCAACGGGGGTGCCTGGGCGGCGATCCGGTCGCAGAACCGGGCCACGGCCGAGGCACTGCCCTCGACCTCGGCGACGACGCCCTCCGGGGTGTTGGTCACGTGTCCGACCAGGGCGAGTTCGGTGGCGAGGCCGTACACGTACGGCCGGAAGCCCACGCCCTGCACCACGCCCCGCACGACGACCCGACGGCGCAGCGGCGGGTCGCCGGCGAGGACGGCCGACGGCGGTGGAGCGCTCACGAGGGCGTGGGGGCGAGGGCGCCGGCCTCGGCCTCGCCCGTGTGCGTAGGGCCGTGCGGGGTGTCCGGCCGACCGGCCATGACCGGTGTGTGGACCGGCGCGCCCTCCGCCGCGGCCATCGCCCTGTCGAGCAGCGCGCCGACGCCCTTCCCGCGGCGGGCCGAGGTCAGGAGCACCTCGACACCGGGGTTGACCTGCTCCACGTTCGCTCGGAAGGCGAGCTCGTCGAACTCGACGGCTTCGGCGATGTCGGTCTTGGTGACCACGACGAGGTGGGCGAGACCGAAGGCGGTGGGGTACTTGAGCGGCTTGTCCTCGCCCTCCGTGACGGAGGCCAGGACGACCCTGAGGGTCTCCCCCAGGTCGTAGGAGGCGGGGCAGACCAGGTTGCCGACGTTCTCCACGAACAGCAGCCGGGTCGGGTCGGGCAGCCACCCGTCGAGGTGCCCGGCGAGCATCCCCGCCTCCAGGTGGCACAGTCCGTCGGTGAGCACCTGCTTGACGGGGACGCCCGCCCGGGCCAGGCGCTCCGCGTCGTTCTCGGTGGCGAGATCGGCGGTCAGCGCGGCGACGGGCACGGACCGCTCACGGGCCCGCAGCAGTTCCTGTTCCAGCAGCGCGGTCTTGCCGCTGCCGGGGCTGGACAGCAGGTTGACGACCGTGGTGCCGCGAGCGGCGAGGTGGGCGCGGAGCGTGTCGGCGCTCGCGTCGTTCTTCGCGAGTACCGCCTGCCGCAGGTCGACGACACGACACATGGTTCAGCACTCCTCGGAGATCGGTTCGCGGGTGGGGGTGGGCCCGCCGTCCTCCCACCGCACGCCGGTGATTCGCAGTTCCCGGCCCGCGAAGAGGTCGGTCCGCGTGCCGCCGCAGTCGGGGCAGGTCAGCCGGGGCGGCATGCCGACGGCCCATTCATGCGCGCAGGCCGTGCAGCGGGCCCGGCCCGGCACGGCCTCGGTGACGAGTTCGGCGCCTTCCAGCAGGGTCCCGGCGCAGGCCAGTTCGAAGCAGAAGGCGAGCGAGTCGGGGACGACTCCGGCCAGTTCGCCCACCTGGAGCCGGACCGTGCGCACCGCCGTGACACCGCCGGCCTGTGCGGCGGCCTCTGCCACCTGGTCGACGACGGCCAGCGCGACGGACATCTCGTGCATCGGTCTGCGACCTCCCGGGGCGTGCCTCCCGCCGGCCTTCGTGAGGGGCGGGCCTTCATTAGAGGCGGGGCACCCGGGTCGTACCGCCCGGCACGCCGTCGCCGGCCGTGCGGGTACGCCGTTCGACGCAACCGCACGGCGCCGGGGTCGCCCCCTGTCACATCCGTCGGATCCGCAGGTAGCGCCTGAGGTCGGGAAACACCTCGACCACGACGGCGGTCAGGGCGGCGAGGGCCGCTCCACCGATGACGATCTTCTTCATCCCGTCTCTCCTCATGTCGGAGCCTCAGCGGTTGAGGCCTGCGCCACGGACGGCTCACCGCCTCGCAGCAGCTCTTCGATCAGCCGGACGGCCTCCGGTACGGCGTCGGACACCGGCGGGCTGAGGCCGATGCCCTCCTCGACCGAGGCCGGTTCGCAACCGACGATCAGGACGCGGCGAGGTGGCTCGCCGCCGGTGCCGGCGCAGAGGGTGCCGAGCAGCGCCAGGACGGTGTCGGGCGTCATCCGGTGACCGTCGATCGCGGGAACCGCGCCGGTGTCGCCGGGGCCGTCGTACTCGATGACGTACAGCGTGCCGGGCGGTTCGCCGCGGGCCGTGGCGTCGACGAGCACGAGGGTGTCGTAGCCGTCGAGGAGCTGGTAGGCGAGGTGGACGCCGCGCACTCCGATGTCGACGACCTCGACGTGTCCGGGGAGGTCGCGTTCGGCGAGGCGGCGCGCGGTCTCCACGCCGAAGCCGTCGTCGCCGAGGAAGATGTTGCCGATACCGGCGACGAGGGTCCTGGGGCCGGACGGTGCGGGGAAGTTCATACGGCGTCCTCCAGCGGGCTGATCTCGTCGGGCTGGAAGTACAGGAACCGTCCCTGCTCCCGGCGGATGTCGGCGCCCGGGTCGCCCTCGACCGTGACCGCCAGGTGCACCACGCCGTCGACGTCGTGCAGCACCGCCTCGACGATCGCCGTGCGGCCCTGGAGGAACAGGTCCTGGGCGTCCGTGTGCCGCAGGCCCGGACGCAGTGCGACGCGGCTGCCCCGGCCCACCGGCCGGCCGTCCACGACCACCCGGTCCCGCGCCGGGTCGAAGCCGGCGTCGCCGGCCGGGTCCCACCAGGGGGTGTCCGGGCGCGGCACGCCGTGCTCGTCGGGGAAGCCGGCGCCGTTGTCACCGGTGATCTCCCGGAGCCCGCGCACCGCTCCGTGCAGGCGTTCCAGCACCTCGGCCGGCATCGAGTCCGCGAGGTCGATCACGGCGGCCGCGCGCTCGTCGGTGCCCCGGGCCTCGCGTTTCTCCTCGTCGGTGAGGGCCGCGGTGCGCAGGGCGAGGATCTCGTCGATCTCCGTGGCGTCGTAGAGCGCGCCGGGGCTCTCCGGCGCGATGGCCGGGTGGTCCTCCAGGATGATCGGGGAGGACAGCACCAGGTCGGCGCGGCCGGGTTCGCCGGCGAGGACGGGCCAGGTGTGCAGGTTGCGGCAGGCGGCGGCCGCGCCCCTCGCCCACTCGGGGGGATCGGTCATCGACAGGAACGACCCGGCGCTGAGGGCCATGAGGAGATGGGTGGCCACGAGGGAGTGCGGCAGTGCCGCGTCCCGGTCGGCGGCGCGGCCCTCGGGCGGCGTCCAGTCGCTGGTGTTCTCGACGACGGCGGTCAGCCGCATGGCCCGGTAGGGGCCGTCGAGTTCGCGGGCGGACAGCCGGACCGTGCCGTCGCTCCTCTCCCACCGCCGGACGAGTCGCCCGACGGGGCGGCCGGAAGCGTCCAGGACCGGCTCGGTGTCCTCCCCCGCGGGCAGCCGGAAGGGACGGGTGAGGCCGTCGCCCAGCAGCTCCTCCACCGGTACGACGACCTCGACGCGCTCCTCGACGCCCTCGTCCCAGGGCACCAGCACCCGGTCCTCCAGGCGGAGTTCGGCGACGGTCTCGAAGCCGCCGTCGAGGCAGGACCGCTGCACCGCGCGCCGGCGTGCGCGCAGGAAGCGCACCTCGACCGACAGGGTCGCGCCCCTCCTCGGCTCCATCAGGCACTCGGTGTGCTGGAAGTCGTGCTCCTCGCAGTCCGCGCCCCAGGCGGGCGGCACGAGCACCCCGAACTGCCAGCGCAGCCGGTTCTTGGCGGCGGAGGCGCGGTACGGGTAGAGGACATAGCCCTCGAAGAGGACGGCGTCGGCCACCTGCCGGGCGAGGGCGAACCGCTCCTCGGTCTCGGGGGCGAACGCGGTCACGGTCACGGATCGGTCCTTCCGGTGGTGCGGGTGAGGGCGCGGAACGGGTCGCTCGCGGGCCGGTCGCCGTCGCCGAGCAGGGCCTCGAGGGTCGCCTCCCAGGAGGGCAGGGCGTGCCGGGAGCGGTAGGCGAGCAGGCCGTCCATGGTGGCGCGGGACAGCCGGATCCAGCCGCAGCCGGGGAAGTGCTGTTCGACCATCTCCCGCCAGGTGGCGACCGGCATCCGGAAGACCGCCTCGCGGTCCCAGGGGACGGGTTCGACCCGGAAGCCGCCGGCACCGGTGAAGGCCGTACCGGAGAAGAGCATCAGCAAGGGGACCTCGCCGTCGGTGAGGGCGGCGAGGTAGCGGGTGGCGGCGATGTCCATGTCGTAGGTGCAGGGCACGACGAGGTCGGTCTCGGTCTCGCCGGTGAAGCCGGGCACCATCAGCGCGACCTCGGCGAACTGCACCGGCTGGAGGGTGCTGCCCCAGCGGGAGCGCTCGCCGAACAGGTCCGAGAGGCCGTCCGCCTCGGCGGACGCGTAGCCGCGGCGGGCGGGTTCGATGCGGATCTGGCAGCGCAGCGCGACGGCGTGCACGCGCTCGCCGCCGGCGGCGGTGACGCGCAGCCGGAAGACGAGGGTCGGTCCGGCGGCGAACCGGTCGGCGCGCACGTCCACGCAGGCGAAGGAGAACTCCGTCACGGGCGCCCCGCCTCGTCCAGGGGCCGGACGCGGCGCGCGACGTCCGCGAAGAACGCGTCCAGCGCGGCGCGGGCCTCGGCTCCGCCGTCGAAACCCTGCCACAGCAGGCGCATCCGGCCGACGAGTGCGTAGCAGACGTCGATCGGTACGAGATGGCACTCGCAGCGGCCGTCGTGGCGGCGCAGCAGCAGCGCCTCCACGTCGGGTTCGAGGAGTTCCGCGAGGCGGCTGCCGCCGAGGACCTCGGTCCAGGTGGCCGGTTCGAGTTCGCTCTCGGTGGCTCCGGCCGGGCTCGGGTAGAGGGCGACGAGTCGGTCGAGCGCCGCGTTGCGGAAGAAGAAGGCGACGCCGACCGGAATCCGCAGCGCCTCCCACGCCTGCTCGTCGAGGTGGTGGCCGGGGTCGGTGAGGTAGCGGGCCGGGACCGCGCGGAAGCGGCCCGCGGCGGCGCCCGGCTGTTCCATCAGCAGCGCGCAGGCGATGCAGGCGCAGACGAGGGCGCGTTGCTCCGTGTCGACCAGATGGCGGTGGTCCTCGGGCACCGCTGCGGCGCACAGTTCGCACCGCTCCGGCTGCGACGGACGCTCGGTGAGAAACCTCCGCAGGCCGACGGTGGTCGCGCTCATCGGGTCCCCGACGGTGCCGTGCCGATCTGCAGGAGCGGGGGCCCGGCGGGCGGGGTCTGTACGTCGACGGCGGTGACCTCGGGTGCGAAGCAGGCGAGCGCCGCCTCCGCGGCCTGCCGGGCGTCCGCGCCGGAGCCGGAGCCGCAGCCGCACCCGCCGCCCGCCCGGGCGCGCAGCCTGAGCGTGCCGCCGGCCTCGTCGAAGTCCACCACCTCCAGCGTGTGGTCCCGGACGCTGTCGAGGGCGCGGGCGATACGGGTGTCGCGGTCCTCGGGGTGCAGATCGTGCAGGACGAGCAGGCCGGCGACGAGTTCGTCGCCGAGCAGCCCGTCGAGTGGTGCGCCGGGAGTGGAGGACAGCAGGTGGAGGATGCGGGCGAGGCCGGAGCCGTAGAAGTCCATGAGGGAGCGGACGAGTTCCTCGGCCGCCGCCGCGGCGTCGGGGTCGCCGCTCGCGGCCAGCCGGTCGAGGACCTCCTCGATACGGCGCCCGGTCTGCTCCGCGTTCACGGGTCGGGTCACGGTCGTCGCGCTCATCCGCCCAGTCCGCTCAGGCCGGTGGGCACGTGCATCGACTTCACCGTCTTGCCGCCGCCGACGTACATGTGGACGCCGCAGGGCAGACAGGGGTCGAAGCTGCGCACGGTGCGCATGATGTCGATGCCCTTGAAGTTCTCCGGGGGGTTCTCCTCGAAGATCGGGGTGTTCTGCACGGCGTCCTCGTACGGGCCGGGTGTGCCGAGGCTGTCCCTGGTGCTGGCGTTCCAGGGGGTCGGCGGGTACGGGTGGTAGTTGGCGATCTTGCCGTCGCGGATCACCAGGTGGTGGGAGAGGACGCCGCGGACGGCCTCGGTGAAGCCGACGCCGATGCCCTCGTCGGGGACCTCGAACTTCTCCCAGGTCTGGGTGCGTCCGGCCCGGACCTCCTCCAGGCCCTTCTCCGCGAAGTGCAGGGCGACGGCGGCGGTGTAGGCCTGGAAGTAGGTGCGCGCGCGGTTGCGTTCCAGCGCGTTGCTCCACTTCGGGATCTTCCACTCGAAGGTGGTTTCCGGCTTGGTCAGCGTGCGGGGCAGGTTGATGATCACGCTGTGGCCGGTGGCCTTCACATAGCCGGTGTCGACGAGCCCGGACAGGGCGGTGGACCACAGCCGGGCGATGGGGCCGCCGCCGGTGTCCAGGGCGAGGTGGTCCTTGCCGTCGAACCAGCGCGGGGACATGACCCAGCTGTACTTGTCGTCGAAGTTCCGCTTCTGCGGGGCGGGGATGGTGTGCTGGTTCCACGGGTGGCGCGGGTCCACCGGGTTGCCCAGCGGGTCGTGGGTGACGAACTGCTCCTGGCCCAGCCAGTCCTCGTAGTAGGAGCTGCCCAGCAGGATGCGGATGCCGAGGTTGATCTCGGTGAGGTCGCTGGTGACGAGCTTGCCGTCCACGATGATGCCGGGCGTGACGAACATGCGCCGGCCCCAGTCCGTCATGTTGGCGTAGGTGAAGTCGCAGTACTCGGGGTCGTTGAGCGCGCCCCAGCAGCCGAGGAGCACCCTTCGGCGGCCCACTTCCTCGTAGCCGGGCAGCGCCTCGTAGAAGAAGTCGAACAGGTCGTCGTGGAGGGGCACGACCCGCTTCATGAACTCCACGTACTTCATCAGCCGGCTGAGGTAGTCCGTGAAGAGCTGCACGGAGCCGATGGTGCCCACGCCGCCCGGGTAGAGCGTGGAGGGGTGCACATGGCGGCCCTCCATCAGGCAGAACATCTCCCGGGTGTAGCGGCTGACGTGGAGGGCCTCGCGGTAGAACTCGCCCTCCAGGGGGTTCAGCGAGCGCATGATGTCGGCGATCGTGCGGTAGCCGTGCTCGGCCGCGTGCGGGGCCTCGGTGCGCTCGGCGAGTTCGAGGACGCCGGGGTTGGTCTCCTTGACCATCTTCTCGCAGTAGTCGACCCCGACCAGGTTCTCCTGGAAGATGTTGTGGTCGAACATGTACTCCGCGGATTCGCCGAGGTTGATGATCCACTCGGCGAGGTGCGGGGGCTTCACGCCGTACGCCATGTTCTGCGCGTACACCGAGCAGGTGGCGTGGTTGTCGCCGCAGATCCCGCAGATGCGGCTGGTGATGAAGTGGGCGTCGCGGGGGTCCTTGCCGCGCATGAAGACGCTGTAGCCGCGGAAGACCGAGGAGGTGCTGTAGCACTCCGCGATCCGCTTCTGCTTGAAGTCGATCTTCGCGTGGATGCCCAGGCTGCCCACGATCCGGGTGATCGGGTCCCAGGCCATCTCCACCAGGCCGCTGCCGTCTCCGGCCGCCGTCGTCCTTGCCATCGTCTTTGCCGTGCCCTTCGTTGCGCGGTCGGTTCGTGTGGGGGTGCGCGAAGCAGAAGCGGATCAGGTGTGCGGGGTCGTCACCACGGGGGTCGGTATCCGGTGGTGATCTTTTCTCCGGTGCGGCGCCACTTGGGCTCCTTGTCCACCGTCCTGGCGGTGATCGTCCGCAGCCTGCGGACCACGGCTCCGTAGGCGGTGCTCGTGGTGCTCGACACCTTGGCGCCGGGGGGTTCGTCCATGAACGGCATGAACTTGTCGGGGAATCCGGGCATGGTGCAGGCGATGCAGATGCCGCCGACGTTCGGGCAGCCGCCGATCCCGTTCATCCAGCCGCGTTTGGGCACGTTGCACTTGACGACCGGGCCCCAGCAGCCGATCTTGACCTGGCACTTCGGCGAGTCGTACGACAGAGCGAACTCACCCTGCTCGTAGTAGCCCGCCCGGTCACAGCCCTCGTGCACGGTGGCCCCGAACAGCCAGGTCGGACGCAGTTTGTCGTCCAGGGGGATCATCGGGGCGGCGCCGGTCGCCTGGTAGAGCAGATAGGTGAGCGTCTCGGCGAAGTTGTCGGGCTTGATCGGGCAGCCGGGGACACACACGATGGGGATGCCTGCCTGGGACTTCCAGTCCCAGCCGAGGTAGTCCGGTACGCCCATCGCGCCGGTCGGGTTGCCGGCCATGGCGTGGATACCGCCGTAGGTGGCGCAGGTGCCGATGGCGACCACCGCCAGCGCCTTGGGCGCGAGCCGGTCGATCCACTCGCTGGTCGTGATCGGCTGGCCCGTCTCCGGGTTGTCCCCGAAGCCGCACCAGTAGCCCTCCGGCTTGATCGCCTCGTTGGGGATGGATCCCTCGACGACCAGGACGAACGGGTCGATCTCGCCCCGCTCCCCCTTGAAGAACCACTCGATGAACGTGTCGGCGCCGCCGACCGGACCGCACTCGAAGTCGATCAGCGGCCAGTGCACGGCGATCTTCGGCAGCCCCGGGAGCACGCCGAGCGCGATGTCCTCGATGCTCGGCTGCTGGGCCGCCGTCAGCGCGACCGAGTCGCCGTCGCAGCTCAGCCCCGCGTTGATCCAGAGGATGTGGATCGTGGGTGTCTCTTCGGCGGGCGCGCCTGTGGCGTCCGCAGCGCCGACCGTGTCCGGCGTCGCCTCAGTCATGGGACCGCCTCCTGGGGAGGTAAGGGATGAAGGCCTGCATTTCGACCATCGAGTCTCTTGGTATCAGCGGATCGGCCGGGATGAGACGTCATGGGGGGCCATTGCGGTGACCTCGGCGGCGAAGGGGGTCGACCCGGTGTCCGCAACCGGGGCCGGACCCAGGTGCGCAGGGGTGCACGCGGGACGCGTCTTGTGGACGAACGCCCGCCGCAGTGCGTGGTACGGCGCCTGCGGGTCGTCGAAGGTCCTGCGCATCCGGGCCAGCTCCCGCTCCCGGAAGCCGCTCAGCGGGGTCGTGCTCTGCAGACGGTCCAGCTCCGTCTTCTTCGCGGTGATCCGGGCCGCCGTGCCCGGCAGGGACGCCAGCCGCGCCGCCAGAGCGCCGACCTCCCCCGCGAAGGCCTCGGGACCGCACTCGACCACCCGGTCGGCGAGTCCGAGCCGCAGGGCGCCCGCCGCGCTCACCGGCAGGGCCTCCCGCAGGAGCCGTTCGGCCGCCGCGGGGCCCACTCGGCGCGGGAGGCTGTACGTCCAGTACTCCGAGCCGTACAGGCCCATCAGCCGGTAGTGCGGGTTCAGTACGGCGCCGGAGCGGCACCAGACCTCGTCGGCCGCCAGGGCGAGCATCACCCCGCCCGCCGCGGCGTTGCCCGCGACGGCCGCGACGACCAGCCGGTCCGTCGTCGTCAGGACGGCCTCCACCAGATCGTCGATGGCGTTGATGTTGGCCCAGGACTCGGCTGCGGGGTCGGCGGCGGCCTCGATGAGGTTGAGGTGGATCCCGTTGGAGAAGAAGTCCCGTTCACCGCCCAGCACCAGCACCGACGTGGGCCGCTCGCACGCTTCCCGGTAGGCGTCCAGCAGGCGCCGGCACTGCTCGGTGCTCATGGCGCCGCCGGGGAAGGAGAAGGACAGGAAGCCCGCGTTCCCCTCCTCCCGGTAGCGGATGTCCGTCCAGGTGGTGTCGTCCCGCGCGTCGGGCAGCCGGGGTGGTTCGTCCTCGGGCAGCGGCGGCAGCCGGTCGCCCAGGGCCTGGACGGCGGGCAGTTTGAAGGTGGGCGGCCGTCCGGGCAGCCGTCGGGGCCTCAGCTCGGGGATCCACACGGCGCCGTCGGTGGTGGCCCGGCAGATCGCGCCCGCCCGGGTGGCCAGCAGCTCGCCGGGACGGCCGCGCAGCACGCGCTCGGGGTGACCACCGTGCAGATACCACTCGTCGCCGAACAGCACGTCCAGCACCCCGGGCTGGGAGTCCGCCGCCCGCAGCTTGCGCAGGACGGTCCGGGTGGGGTCCTCCGCCCAGTCGATCCGCCGGACGCTCTGGTCGAGGTACGGACGCGTGCGCAGCCGGGTGTCGGCCGGGCTCGCCGCGTCCTGCCTGCTCGGGACGTACGTCCCCCCGGCGAAGCGCTCCACGGCGAGCAGGACGGCCTCGAGCGCGGCGTCGGCGACCTCACCCCGGTACAGCCCGCTCTTGGCCACCGGAGGGAGCCGGCACGGTACGGACGCCCACACGTCACCGGCGTCCATCTCGCCGTCGGCCTGCAGCACGGTGACGCCCCACCGGTCGAATCCCTCGTGGATCGCCCAGTCCAGGGAGGACGGCCCGCGGTCCCCGACGGGCCCGGGGTGGACGACGAGGCAGGTGTACGCCGTCCACACCTCCTCGGGGATCGCCGTCCTCAACATCGGCGCCACGACGAGCTGCGGTGCGTGCCGCCGTACGGCGTCCGGCAACGAACCGCCGGGCAGGGCGAGTTCCACCGCCACGCGGTGACCTCGGTCGCGCAGTTCGGCGTGGACACGCTGGGTCAGGCTGTTGAACGCGCTGGCTAGGAGCAGGATGTGCACGGCTGCCTCCGGGCGACGAACGGCAGGCAGGGATGACCGCCGTCGGCGATCCTCCGCCCCGTCCGCCCGCCGTCCCCGGCGACAGACGGCGGGGTCATCCGAAAGCGGGCGCGGATCCGCCGTCCGGGCTCACCCCGAGGGCGCCGGTGTCAGCGGGAGCGGGTGGCGCCGAAGCGGGTCTCGTGGGTCCAGATGTGCGTGCACGACGGGCACTGCAGATGGAGCAGGCTGCCGACGTTGGAGAGCAGGTAGCGCCAGTGCGTGGAACAGGTACGGCGTTCCTCGCAGGTGGCACACCCACGGTGGTCGTTGCAGTTGGGGCACGCCACCCAGGCGCGGCGGCCGAGGTCGGCCTGCGGGTCAAGCGGCAGCATGGCCCTCTCCCCTGCGCGGAAGCACACCGGCCGCGACCAGCTCGTCGTACAGGCGCTGCTGCTCGGCGCTCAGGCCGGAGTAGAGCAGGCCGTACGCCGCATCCTCGCCGTGCAGTGCCTCGACGGGGTCCCAGTCGGGGCCGAGGGCGTCCAGGACGTGGGCGCGCCGGAGCATTTCGTGCGCGCTCAGATCGAGGGACCAGTCGAGCGGTTCGCCGGGAGGAGTGGAGCCTTGGGGGGACATGCGACCGAACGTAGGTAAGCCTTCTTCGCTCCGGCAAGAGCAGGTGGGGGAAGTCACAGCAGGTCGGAGGGCCCGCTGTGCAGCGGCGGCCGATGCGCACGGCTTCGGCGGGATGCCCCCCGGGCCGCCGCGCTTCCGGAGATCCCGCGCCGGGGGCAGCATGGAGGGAGGAGGATCTGGGATGACAGCCGAACCCTTCCGGTCCGACGGGAACGCGTACGGCACCGAGGCGTCCGCGGCGCCCCCGCCCACCGGTCTGCTGGACGTCCTGAACGTGTCCGCCATGGTCCTCGACTCCGAGGGGCGCATCGTGTTCTGGACCCCGCAGGCCGAGGGGCTCTTCGGGTACACCGCCGAGGAAGCCCTCGGCAAGTACGCGGCGCGGCTGTTCATCCACTCCAAACACCTCAAGGCCGTGGTGCGGCTGTTCACGGAGGTGCTGGAGACCGGCCGGAGCTGGGCCGGTACCTTCCCCATCCGGCACAAGGACGGCAGCAGCCGGCTGATGGAGTTCCGCAACATGCGGCTGCAGGACGACCTCGGGGACGTCTACGCCCTGGGCATCGTGGCCGACCACACCCTGCTGCAGCGCGTCGAGACCGATCTGGCCCTGTGCGAGCGGCTGATCAGCCAGTCACCCATCGGCCTGGCCCTGCTCGATCCCGACCTGCGCTACCTCCTGGTCAATCCGGCGCTGGCGCGCATCGACGGAATCCCCGCCGAGGACCATGTGGGCCGTCGGCTCAGGGAGACCCTGCCCCTGCCCGACGTCGACACCATCGAGTCCCTGCTGCGCCAGGTGCTGACCACCGGCACCCCGCTGCTCGACCAGTACCACGTGGGCCGCCCGCCGGGCGACCCCGACCACGAGCACGCCTGGTCCCTGTCCTTCTACCGGCTGGAGGATCCGGGCGGGCGGGTCCTGGGCGCGGCCACCTCGCTCGTCGACGTCAGCGAACGGCACCGCGCGGCGGCGGAGGCGGACCGGGCCCGGCGCCGCCTCGCGCTCATCGCCGAGGCCTCCACCCGGGTCGGCACCACGCTGGAGGTGGACCAGACCGCCCGTGAACTGGCCGACATCGCCGTCCCCCAGCTCGCCGACGTGGTCGCCGTGGACGTCCTGGACTCCGCTCTGGCCTGCCGCCGCTCGCGCCGGCCCGACGACGGCCCGGAGCTCTTCCGCGCCCTCGCGCTCAAGGCGGCCCACCCCACCGTGGCCCTGCGCGCCGCCGACCCTCCCGGTGACGTCGCGGCCTACGACGGGGACCGCCTGGTCACCCTCTGCGTACACACCGGCCGGCCGGTCCTGGTGCGCCACGTCGGCGACCGCGACATCCCCCGCATCGCCCGGGACGCCGAGGCCGGCTCACTGCTGGCCCGGGCCGGCGTCCACTCGTACCTCGCCGTGCCGTTGATCGCCCACGGTGAGGTGCTCGGCGCCCTCGACCTCAAGCGGACCCGCAACCCGCTCCCGTTCGACGAGGACGACGTGGTCCTCGCCGGCGAGCTGGCCGGCCGGGCGGCCGTGGCCATCGACAACGCACGCTGGTTCGAAAGCGTGCGCAACACCGCCCTCACCCTGCAGCGCAGCCTGCTGCCCGACCACCCTCCCCATCACGCGGGCCTCGACCTCGCCTCCCGCTACCAGCCCGCCCAGGCCACCAGCGAGGTCGGCGGCGACTGGTACGACGTCATCCCGCTGACCGACGACAAGACCGCGCTGGTCGTCGGGGACGTCATGGGCAACGGCATCGACGCGGCCGCCACCATGGGCCGGCTGCGCACCGCCACCTGCGCCTACGCGGACCTCGACCTCGATCCCGGCGCCGTGCTCCAGCACCTGGACAAGATCACCTGCGATCTGGAGCACTACATCGTCACCTGCCTCTACGCCGTCTACGACCCCCACAGCCGACGGTGCCGGATCGCCAACGCCGGACACATGCCGCCCGCGCTGGCCGGCCCCGGTCATCCCCCGGTGCTGCTGGACCTGCCCTCCGGGGCCCCGCTCGGCGTGGGCGGCGTCCCGTTCGAGACCGTGACGACCGATCTCGTTCCCGGTGATCTCCTGGTCCTCTACACGGACGGCCTGGTCGAGACCCGGCACCATGCCATCGACGACCGCCTGGCCGTTCTCCTCAATTTCCTGGACGAACCCGCCCGCCCCCTGGAAGAGATCTGCGACCTCCTGCTGTACGGTCTGCGCCACCCCGACGACCACGACGACGTCGCGCTGCTCGTCGCCCGGGCCCTGTAGGCGGGCCCGTCTCCTCGTGCTCGTCCCCCGTCAGCGCAGGGCCCCCTTGGTGGCGTCGGCGATGAAGCCGCGGGCGAAGAAGGTGAACACCAGCACCAGCGGGATGACGGACAGGAGCACTCCGGACATCACCATGCTGTAGTCGGTGGAGTGGCCGGCGTACAGCTGGGCCAGCGCCACCTGGAGGGTGAGGCGGTCGGGGTTGACCAGCATCACCAACGGCAGGATGTAGTCGTTCCAGGCCGCGATGAAGGTGTAGATGCCGAGGAACGCCAGGGCCGGCCGGACGCACGGCAGCACCACGTGCCAGTACAGCCGGAAGAACCCGGCGCCCTCGATGCGGGCGGCGTCCAGCAGTTCGTCGGGGACGCTGGTGGTGGTGTACTGCCGCATCCAGAAGATGCCGAAGGCGTTGGCGGCGGCGGGCACGATGAGCGCCTTGAGGGTGCCCAGCCAGCCCAGCTGCACCATGATCTCGTACTGCGGGATGATCGCCAGCTGGGTCGGCAGGATGTACATCGACACCAGCAGGGCGAAGAGGAACTTCTTGCCGGGGAACTCGTACTTGGCGAAGGCGAAGGCCGCCAGCGAGTCGAAGAACAGCACCAGCGCGGTCGTGCAGAACGCGACGATCACCGTGTTGAGCAGCGACCCGAAGAAGTCCATCCTGTGGAACAGGTGCTGAAGGTTGGTCAGCAGGTTGTCGCCGAACCACAGCTTGGGCGGATAGCGGTAGATGTCCTGCGAGGTGTTCGTCGCCATGACGACGATCCAGTAGAACGGGAACACCGAGATGACCACGCCCAGCATCAGCAGCACATGGACGCTCAGACCCCTGAGGCGCTTGCGGTTCAAGCTGTTCATGTCCGTCGCTCCTTACGCTGCACCAGGCTCCAGTTGATGACGACGATGAGCAGGATCAGCAGGAAGAAGGCCCAGACGATCGCGGCGCCGTAGCCGAAGTCGTTGTTGTCGAAGGCCTGGTGGTAGAAGTACAGCAAGGTGGTCAGACCGGCCTGGCCCGGTCCGCCGGAGTTGGGGTTGGTGGCCGCCTCGCTGCCGAACAGCACCTGGGGTTCGGTGAAGCTCTGCAGGCCCGTGACGGTGGAGACGATCACGGTGAACAGGATGATGGGCCGCAGCAGCGGGATGGTGAGGGAGAAGAAGATCCGCACCGGGCCCGCCCCGTCCATCCGGGCGGCCTCGTAGAGCTCGGAGGGGATCGCCTGGAGGCCGGCCAGGTAGATGATGGCGTTGTAGCCCGTCCACTGCCAGGTCATCAGGGCAGCGATCACCAGCTTGATCGTCCACTCGTTGCTCATCCAGGGCACGGCCGACACGTGCAGCGCCCTCAGAACGGCGTTGATCAGGCCGAAGTTGTTGCTGAAGATCGCGCCGAAGAAGATCGCGATGGCCACCAGCGAGGTGATGCTGGGGATGAACAGGGCGACCCGGTAGAAGGCCGTGAACCGCTTGGTGGAGTTCACCAGCACCGCGAGCACCAGCGCCATGAAGAGCATCGGCACGGTGGACAGCACCCAGATGACGAGGGTGTTGCGCAGGGACTGCCAGAACACCGGGTCGTCCCACAGGAAGCGGAACTGCTGGAAGCCGACGAACTGCATGTCCCCGATGCCGTCCCACTTCTGGAACGCCAGGTACACGGTGTAGAGCACCGGGAAGAGCATGAAGACCGAGAAGATCAGGTAGTACGGCGAGACGGCCAGGTACTGCGGCCAGTACTTGGCGACCCGTCGGCGTGGCCCTCGCCCGGCCCCGGCCGACACCGGCCGGATCCGGCGTCCGGGCCGGCCCGGACCGCGTCGGCGGTCCGGGGCCGGCCGGCCGGTGGACCCGGCGTCGGATCCGGAGGTCGGTCCGGTGGGGGCCGGGCCGGCTACCGGGGTTGACGACATGTCACTTCACTCCCTGCCGCTGGGCGATCTGCTTGGCCTGGCTGACCGCGTCCTTCCAGGCCTCGTCGGGGTCCTTGCCCTTGGCCTCGATGCTGGTCAGCTCGCTGAAGTAGGGCGCGGAGACCGCGGCGTCGGCCGGGGCCTCGTAGGCGGTGGGGATCTTCTCCGCCGCCGGACCGAAGATCTCGATGGTCTTCTGGCCGCCGAAGAAGGCGTCGCCGCCGGTCAGGGCCGGCAGCTTGTACGCGGCCGGGGCGGTCGGGAACAGGGCCGCGTCGGTGAAGCCGCGGGCCTGGTTGTCCGGGCTGAGGATCCAGCTGATGATCTTGAAGGCCTCTTCGGGGTTGCCGCTGGTCGCGGGGATGGCCAGGAAGGACCCACCGAGGTTGGACGGCCCGCCGGGCAGGCTCGCCACCCGCCACTTGCCCTTGGTGCCCGGGGCGGCGTTGCTGATGTCCAGCGCGTGCCAGGCGGCGCCGATCTCGGTGCCCAGGGTGCCGCCGCTGATGGCCGCGTTCCAGGTGTTGTCGTTGATCTTGGCGTCGATGCCGAGGGTGTAGGGCTTCACGGCGGTGGTCCAGGCGGTACGGATGTGGTCCTGGTCGCCGATGAACTTGTTGTCCTCGTCGATGAACCGCTGGGTGCCCTGGCCGATGATCATCGAGAACACCGAGCCGATGTTGTTGATCAGATAGGTCTTGGGCAGGGCCTTGTGCAGCTCGACGCCCGCCTTGAAGTAGTCCTCCCAGGTCGAGAGCTGGGCGGAGACCTTGGCCGGGTCGGTGGGCAGCCCCGCCTTCTCGAAGAGGTCCTCGCGGTAGAACGTGGCGCAGGGGCCGATGTCGATCGGGAAGCCGATGAGCTTGCCGTCCTGGGTGGTGGCCTGCTTCAGCTTCCACGACAGGTACTCCGGGGCCAGCTTGTCCGCGCCCACGGTGTTCAAGTCGACGAAGCGGTTGGCGTTGGGCAGGAAGGAGGCGATGTCCTCGCCCTTGATGCCGGTGATGTCCGGGGCGGACTGGGCGGCCCGCAGGCCGGTGAGCAGCTTGGTCTTGAAGTCGCCGCCGACCACGGAGGTCTTGAGGGTGATGTCGGAGAAGTGCTTCTTGGCGTCCGCCACGACCTTGTCGCTCAGTCCGCCGGACCAGTACCAGAGGGTCAGGTTCTTGCTGTCCTTGCTGCCGCTCGATCCGGAGCCGCCGCCGCACGCAGCGGTGGCGCCGGCCGCGGCGGCCGTCAGTACGGCGGCCTGAAGGAATCGTCTGCGGGAAAGGTCCACGATCTTCTCCTAGATTTCGGCGGGGTCGGGCGTGTCCGGCATGTCCGGCAGGACCTGTGCGTGGTGGGCCGCGGCGGGGGCGCGGCGGGACCGGGTGGCTGAAGAGCATCGGCGTGGGTGGTAACCCTTCAGCCACCCGGGGCTTGTGACCTGGTCCTCTCAGACGGTGCCGACGCGTCCGTGACGGCGGAACTTGCCGTTCATCCGCTTCGGCCGACCGGAGTGGGGTCCGGACCTGGCTCCGAATTACGCAAGAGAGTGCACCCGGTGCGCGGGTTTGACAAGGGTCAAGCAGGTATCGAGACATTCATGCGCGACTTTGCTTGAGTTTGGCGAGATCGCGAGTATGGTCAGCGGCATGCTCCCTGACCGAAGACATCAGCTGATCCTGCGCGCCCTGCGCGCGGACGGGCCCACCACCGTGGTCGCCCTGGCCGAGCAGGTCGGGGCGAGCCAGGCCACGATCCGGCGCGACCTCGTGCAACTCGAGGAAGAGGGACTGCTCAAGCGGGTCTACGGCGGTGCCGCCCCCGTCGTGGGCGAGGACGACCCGTTCGCCGATGTGGCGGCCGTCCGCGTCGAGGCGAAGGACTCCCTGGCCGCCTGGTGCGCAAACCTCGTCAGGGACGGCGAGACCGTGCTGCTCGACATCGGCACCACCGCTCACCGGGTCGCCCGCCATCTCCACGGCCGTTCCCTGACCGTGATCACCAGCAATCTGGCCGTCTACGAGGAACTCCAGGACGACAAGGACGTCCAGCTGATCCTGCTGGGCGGCGTGGTGCGGCGCGACTACCGTTCGCTGGTCGGCTTCCTCACCGAGGACAACCTGCGCCAGGTCCACGCCGACCGGCTGTTCCTCGGCACCAGCGGGGTCCGCCCCGACGGACAGGTGCTGGACACCACCGCCGTCGAGGTCCCCGTAAAAAGGGCGATGATCGCCGCGAGCGCCCAGGTGGTCCTGCTGGCGGACGCGGGCAAGTTCCCGGGCACCGGAATGGCCCGGGTGTGCGGCCCCGAGGACCTCGACGTCGTGGTGACCAACGCACCGGGCGACGAGAAGACCTGCAACCGGCTGCGTGAGGCGGGAGTCGAGGTGGTCGAGGTATGAGCGAGGTGGTCGAAGGATGAGACTGACGATCCTGGGCGGCGGGGGCTTCCGCGTCCCGCTGGTCTACCGGGCGCTGCTCGGCGACCGCGGCGAGGGACGCGTCACCGAGGTGACCCTGTACGACCTGGACGCCTCCCGGCTGGCGACCATTCGCAAGGTCCTCGCCGACCAGGCGGCCGGGTATCCCGACCCGCCGAAGGTCACCGCCACCACCGATCTGGACGAGGCGGTCACCGGAGCGGACTTCGTGTTCTCCGCGATCCGCGTCGGCGGGCTCGCCGGCCGGGCGGCGGACGAACGCATCGCCCTCGAGGAAGGCGTACTGGGCCAGGAGACCGTCGGCGCGGGCGGCATCTCCTTCGGACTGCGCACCATCCCGGTGGCGGTCGCGATCGCCCGCCGCATCGCCGCCCTGGCGCCCGACGCCTGGGTCATCAACTTCACCAATCCCGCCGGCATGGTGACCGAGGCGATGACCGCGCACCTCGGTGACCGGGTGATCGGGATCTGCGACTCCCCGGTGGGCCTGGGCCGCCGGGTGGCCGGGGCGCTCGGCGTCGACCCGGCGCACGTCCGCCTGGACTACGTCGGCCTCAACCACCTGGGCTGGCTGCGCGGCCTGTACGCCGAGGGCCGTGACCTGCTGCCGTCCCTGCTCGCCGACGAGACCACGCTGACCTCGTTCGAAGAGGGCAAGCTCTTCGGTGCCGACCTGCTGCGCACCCTCGGGGCGCTGCCCAACGAGTACCTGCACTACTACTACTTCGGCCGCGAGTCGGTGCGCTCGGCGGGGGCCGCCGAGCAGACCCGGGGCGCCTTCCTCCATTCCCAGCAGCAGCGCTTCTACGACTCCCTGAGCGCCGTCGGCGGCTCCGCGCCGGCGCCCCGCGCCGCCTGGGACGCCTGGGACGCCACCCGACTGGAGCGCGAGGTCACCTACATGGCCGAGAACCGCGACGCCGTCGGCATGGGGGACCGCGACTCCTGCGATCTGGAGTCCGGCGGCTACGAGCAGGTGGCCCTCGCCCTCATGCGGGCCATCGCCCTGGACGAGCGCGCCACGCTCATCCTCAATGTCCGGGGCCGCGGCCGGATCCCCGTCCTCGACGACGCCGCCGTCGTCGAGGTCCCCTGCCACGTGGACGCCAACGGCGCCCATCCCATCGCCGGAGCCCCGCTGCCCGACCACGGCACGGGCCTGGTGTGCTCGGTCAAGGCCGTCGAACGCGCGGTGATCCGGGCCGCCACGACCGGCGAACGCGCCCAAGCGGTCAGAGCCCTGACCATCCACCCGCTGATCGACTCGTACGCCGTCGCCAAGCGCCTGCTCGACGCGTACCAGCGGCACTTCCCCGAACTCGCCTATCTGGGCGGCTGACGTCCGAAGCCCCCGGGCGACAGGACCGTGTGCCATTCTCGGCGCATGTCCGACACCATGCCGAGCGCCGAGGACGGCCTCTCGCTGAACCGTGCCCTGTGGGACCTGCGGGCCCGCGTCCACGGTACGACCCCCGCCGACCGCTTCTACGACGTCGAGTCGTTCCTCGCCGGCCGACAGACGCTCTATTCGCTCGAACGCGAACTCGCGGGCGACGTGGCCGGCAAGGACCTCCTCCACCTGCAGTGCCACTTCGGCATGGACACGCTGAACTGGGCGCGTCTGGGCGCCCGGGTCACCGGAGTCGACTTCTCACCGGCGGCCGTCGAGCGGGCCCGGCTGCTGGCCGCACGGGCCGGTCTCGCGGCCACCTTCGTCGAGGCCGACACCCAGCGGCTGCCCGCGCACCTCGAGGGCGGCTTCGACCTGGTCGTCGCCACGTACGGGGTCCTGTGCTGGATCGCCGACGTCAAGGCGTGGATGCGCGGTGCGGCGATGGCCCTGAGGCCGGGCGGGAGCCTGCTGCTCGTGGACATTCATCCGGCGTTCCAGTCGGTCGCCGCCCTCGATCCGCTGGTGGTCGACTGGCCCTACGGCGGGGGCGAGCCGCAGCGCGAGACGGTCACCGGCACCTACGCCGATCGCGACCTGACGACGCCGGCCCAGGAGACCGTCCAGTACCCGTACTCGCTCGGCGAGATCGTCACCGCGGCCGCGGACGCCGGCCTCACGACCAAGCACCTGGGCGAACACGTCGCCGCCGAATTCGACCCCCGCGGCATCCTCCACCAGGGCGAGGACGGCCGCTACCGGCTCCCCTTCGGCGACTCCCACCTGCCGATCCTGTACTCGCTGCTCGCGCGGGCGCCCGGGCCCGGGGCCGGTCACCCGGGGTGGACGACCGGCGTGGAGTCCTGACCGAGGGCGAGGTGCGTCACGGCCGTGGCGCGATCCGGTGGCGCGGCCCGGTCACCGTCTCGGTCCCCGCGACGCACTGTGAAGCGTTTGTAGTAGCCGAACTCCTGTGGCAGGTAGCCGATCCGACGGCGCAGCGCACGGTGCTCGCCCCTGCTGCCCACGGACTCGCCGAGCAGTTCCAGGGTGCCCTAGGTGGGGCGCAGCACGGTGGCCAGAGCCCGGATGAGGGTGGTCCTGCCCGCCCCGTTGGGTCCGAGGAGTCCGTGGACGCCGGTGCCCAGCGACAGGTCGAGGCCGTCGACGGCCATCCGTTTCCTGCCGACCCCGACCTTCAGCCCGGTGGCCTGGATCTCCCAGGCGTAGGCCGTCGGTGCGATGTCGGCCGCGCTCACCGCGGACGTCATGGAGTGTTCCTTTCCGATGGTCATCGATGGGCTCCCAGCACGGAGCGGTACAACTCCTCGAACGCGGCACGGTCGCCTTTCGCCACCAGCCGGACGAGACGCTCCTCGTCCAACTCGCTCAGCGTTGCCCTCACTGATCTCACACCGGCTAGACGCCAGGGCCGGGCCGCGGGTTTTCCCCGATGTGATCCCCGCCACATGTGCACGGGGCCGTGGGTTCCACTGGACGAGGGCCGGTGCCGGCCCGACGGCGTTTCACAGGTGGTCAGCGGTGCTCGAGCGCGTCCAGCCGGGGGAAGATGTCGGGCCACGGCGTCCCGAAGTCGCCCCGGCCGGCCCATGAGGCCGTACGGCGCAGGGGTTCCAGCAGGACGGGCGGGGTGCGCGGGTGGCGCATGAGGGCGTACAGCTCGGGCGAGATGTCGCCGAGTGTCTGAGCGGCCACCTCGACCAGGTGACGGCCCATCCACACGTCCCTCTCGGCGTAGTCGAGGATGACTTCCCGCAGGGCGGTTCGCTCGGTCCGGCTGAGGATGCGCAGATAGGGGCGCCAGGTGTTGGCGGCGGGGTTGCGCCACTTCTGCTGCGGCCGGGGGTCGGCCCGGTTCATGGTCAGGACGGCCGTGTCCAGCAGGTCCCGCGCCTCGGTGAGGTGACCTGCCTTGGCCAGCCGCACGGCCAGGGCGGGCAGATGCCGCAGCCGGCGTCGCCAGCAGTGCGGCAGGGCCTCCTTGTCGTCGGGCGGCAGACACAGTTCCAGCGGGGCGAAGGCGAGGCCCCTGGCGCGTTCGAGTGAGGTGCCCAGCCCGGCCGGGGACAGGTCGGCGAAGTGGGCGTTGAGGGCCACCAGGAACAGGTACGCCTCATGGCCCGCGAGAACGATCTGCCGGGCGTGGTGGTCGCCCGGGTCGTACGCGCCCAGCTGCTCCTGGCCCAGCGCCATGATCTCCTCGAGGACCGGCGTGAGGACGGGCAGCGGATCCTCCGCTCGCCACAGGTCACCCACCCGAGGCAGGTTCGCCGTCGTGAAGTCCATGATCTGCCGCCGGTACGCGGCCTGCCGGGTGAAGCGCAGTTGATCGGCGGTGTCCCGCGCGGTCGGCGGCTCGAGCCTGCCCCAGGAGACGAGCTGGAGGCGCAGCCGCATGCCGGCCAGCCAGTCGGGGCCCGGATTCCGCTGCAGACGCAGCGCGATGGCGTGCAGTTCGTCCAGGTACGCGGGGTCGTCCAGCCGGCTTCGGAGCAGGTCCCGGTCCATCTCCGCCAGCCGTCTGAGCCCTTCGGACCGTCCGGAGACCTCGGCGTCCGCGCGCAGCCAGGCCAGCAGGTGGCCGGATCCGTCGGCGGCCCTGCGGGCGACGGCCTCCCGCAGCCGGGTCGTGACACGGCGGGAGGTGTCGGCGTCGGTGAGGGTGAGCTCCAGGGCGAGGCGGGCGTGCGGATGTCCGCCTCCGGCGGCGGCCGCGGTCACGGGCGGGGACCAGGACGGGGCCAGCCAGTGCGCCAGTTCACCGGGGCGGGGCGGGACGGCCGGGTCGAGACCGGGGTGGACGCAGTCGGCGACCGTGGCGGCGGGCAGCGGCACCTTGTCGGTGTCGAGCGCTTTGGCGATCATGCCGGTCACCCCGGTCTTCAGATCGGTGCCGGGGACGGCACGCAGTCCCGTGCGGCACCATGAGCGGGCCGCGCGCTTGCCGGGGACGTCGCCGGGGGCGGCCAACAGCGGTGCGAGCAGGTACTTGGCGCCGTCGGCGGCGGACGCGGGCGTGCCGGCGGCCGCGGCGACGGTGTCGAGGACCTGGTGGACGGTCTCCTCGTCGGCGGTGCGCAGCAGTTCGGCGAGGCCGCGCAACAGGGCCCGGTCGGAGACGGTGGTGGTGCCGCGCACGAGGGCGCCGGCACAACGGGTCAGGACGTCCTGCGGAATCCCGCCGTCGCCGTGGGCGGTCGCCCATGCGACGGCGGCGGCGACGGCGAGTTCGTCGAAGCTGCTGTCCCACGGCTTCTGCTGCGGCAGCAGGGCCAGGTCCTCGGGGCGTCCGGCGGCGCTGCCCGCATAGGTGGCGGGCTGCTCGGCGGCGAGCCTCGCCAGGGCGTACAGGGCCCGTTCGTAGGCCGTGCGGTCGCGGAACCGGGCGGCCGCCCGGATGAGACGGTCGCAGCCCCGCGCGACCGCGTCACGGTCGGCCGCGTCCAGGGCGAGCAGCAGTTGCATCAGGGCTCCACCGGGCGGCAGGCACTTGAGGGACGCGGCGTCGGGGAACCGCAGCAGCCCGATGTCCGCGACGAACGCGGCCGCGGCCGACGGCTGTTGGCGCGCGAGGTGGATGAGGGCGGTCAGCACCCTGCGGCGGATCTCCTCCCCGCCGTTGTCCCACAGGGTCCGCAGCATCGTCGGCCAGGCGTACGCCGCCGGGTGGCTGGTGCCGTTGAGGACCGTCAGATAGGCCACCGTCTCCACGGGGTCGGCGGCGCGGAGGGCCCGTGCCCCCTGTACGACGGCCTCCTCGGGAGGTTGGCGCAGACCGGCGTGGATCCGCAGGGCGGTCAGCCGGGCCACCGCCTCCTCGGTGTCGAGCAGCCCGCCGAGCGCCGGGTACCAGTCGTACGCGCCGTCACGGTCCGCGGTGTGGAAGGCGTGCCGGACGGCCTCGGCGAGGAGCAGGTCCTCGGGGCGCCGGGCGACCCTCTCGGCGGCCAGGGCCAGGGCCTCGGGTCCGGCGGCGCTCAGGGCCCGTCCGGCGGCGTACTCGGCGAACGCCTGGTGGTGGAAGGCGATGCTGTCGCCGTGGAGCCGGCGCAGCACGCCGCGCCGCAGGAGGACGGCCAGGAGGGTGTCGCACTCCTGGGGCCTGCACCGGAGGCGGACGGACAGGGCTCTGCGGGCGTCGGGGCGCGGCAGTTCGGGTTTGCCCGCGCGGAGCATGGCCAGTCCGAGGACGCGGGTGGCGTCGGAGAGATCCCGGCCCGCCTCGGGTCCGTCGGGCCCGGTGACCGCGATCGCGTGCCGGGTGTCGGTGACGATCCGGTTCTCCCAGTAGTCGTCGAACAGCCCGGTGGCGTCCAGGTCGGGGTCGCCCGGGCCGGTCGGCGCGTACAGGTCGAAGATCATGCGCAGGGAGAGCGGATGCCGGACCAGTTCGCCCAGGGGCAGGCCGCGGGCGACCGCGGAGGCCAGGATGTGACGCATCCGTCCGGCGCGGGCCGGATCGAGCTCGGCGACGGGGTGCTCGCCGCCGCTCTGGCGGGGGCCGGGTGCGTCTGCGGGACGGCAGAAGACCCGCAGATGGGTGTCGACGGCCCGGTCCAGTTCCGAGCCGGGCACCCAGGAGTCGCCCACGCCCCGATCGCCTTCCTGGCGGCCGTCCCCGTAACTGCCCAGGTGCCGCTTGTGCAGCAGTTCGGCGATCCGGTGCCTGCCACCGTCGTCGTACCGTTCCTCCAGCATGCGGGCCTCCGCCGACCGGCAGGCCAGGGCGACCGCCACGCCGGTGGCGCGGACCTCCCTGACGACGGTGACGAGCAGGTCGGGGTCGCGGGGGTTGTGCAGGAGCAGGTCGGCGGTGTCCAGCAGCAGGGCCGGCGGACGGCGGGAGTCGGGCCGGCCCCCCTGCTCCCGGTAGGCCTCCAGTCCGTCCAGCAGTTCGGGCACGCTCAGGTCGGGGGGCTGGTCGGGGCCGCCGAGCAGGGCCGCCGCCGAGAGCGTCACGACGGCACGGCCCTCGGCCAGCAGGGCTTGGCGCAGTCCCCACAGCACACAGCTCTTCCCGCTGCCGGGGTCGCCCAGTACGGCGACGGCCCGCCGGTCGTCCCCCGCCCACTGGGTGTGCAGATGGGTGACCAGTCCCTGCTGCTCGTCGCGGACCACGTACAGGTCGGACAGACGTACGGCCGCGGTTTCCGGGGACTCCAGGCTGGGCAGTACCGCCTCCAGGGCGCGCACGGTACGCCGGTCGACGGCGAGCAGGGCGTCGAGTGCTCGGCGCGGCGCGGTCCGCGTGTCCCGTCCACCGGCTGCGGTGTCCATCCGTGCCCGGGAGTCCTGTCCGGGCGGCGAGACCGGTGTACCTGAGTCGGGCACCGGCAGGCGGTGCTGCCGCAGGAGTTCGCCGCCGGCGTGGGCCGCCAGCCGGAAGAACCACCACCGCCCGGCGGGCAGCAGGTTGTCGTAGGTGGTGAAGCGCAGGGCGGTGGCCTGGAGGCTCAGCAGGAACTGGTCGGTCCAGCCGTCCCGCCAGCCCTCCGGGACGATCTCCGCGCAGGTCCGCCGGACCGCCTCCACCAGGCGCGCCGACTCCGGCACGATCCGCGCCAGGTGGTTGTCCGCCTTGGGATCCATCAGGTTCGCGTCCACCAGATGGCGGAGCAGGGCGCGTTCCTGTTCGGCGGGCAGTCGCTCGCGCACCCGGGGAACCAGGGCGGAGAGCAGCAGTGTGGCCACGTCGCGGGAGAGCGGGGCGTCCTCGGCGTAGGTCGCCAGGTCGATGAGCCGGAACTCCTCGAGCCGGGCCCGTCCGTCCCGGTGCGGCACCATGATGTTCTGCAGGTGCAGGTCGCCGTGCGCCCGTCCGGGCAGGACGCTCACCTCCGGGTCGGGGATCCCCGGGACGCCGAGGGCCATGGCCAGGGGGTTGGGCAGGACCAGGCCGTCGGCCTCGATCCAGCAGGTGGTGGTGTCCAGTCCGGTGACCCGTGCGCCGTACGCCCGTGCCGAACCCGCGTCGGAGAGCAGTGCGTCGAGCTCTTGCCGGAGTACGGCTGACGCGGTCCTGCGGTGGGCGCGGATGTTCTCGAGTCCGGGGTTCCAGCCGGTCAGCAGCCACTGGATGATGTGGGCGCAGGCGTCCGCGAGGTCCGGCACCGCCAGCGCCGCCAGCGTGTCGACGTCGCGCAGGCTGCCGGCGGCGGGGGCCTGGAACGTCAGCATCCGTCCGTCGCCCATCCGCCAGGGCCGGAACATCTGCCGGGCGATCCGGTCGCCGCCGGTCCGTTCGGCGCGGGCGTGGGCCTGGGACTCGCCCCGCTGGTCGGCGGCGCACACCTTGACCACGACGTCGCCCACGCCCGGGGTGACGGTGACGGCGGTCAGCAGTGCCCCGGTGGCGCTCTCGCCGGAGGGACGCCAGCGGGGCGCGGTCGGCAGGACCGTCCCGCCGTGTTCACCGTGAAGGGCCCAGTCGACCAGGGCCCGTCCGGCCGCTTCGTCGTCGAGCAGGTCCATGAGCTCCGCCGCCTGGTCGTCGAGGGGCTCCGCACCTTCGTTCCCGGGAGGGTGCGGACCGTTTCCGCGGGCCGTGGTCGTCATGCGGTCACCTCCACGGGGTCCGGGGCGGGTGGGTCGAGGAAGGTGCCGATGGGGAGCAGGGCGCCCCACTCCCGGACGGGGCAGTTCCACATGTCCGGATGGGCGAAGGCCGCCACGACGGCGCGGTGGACGGCGTCGGCCACGGGAACGTCCGCGCCGGCCGATGCGTCGAGCACCTGCCGTACGAACGCCTCTGCCATCGCGGTGTCGTTGAACTCCCCGACGGTGGCGAGCAGTTCGACGGTGCCACGGGCCAGGGCGAGGGTGGCGACGCTGATCGGATCGGTCATGGCCGACCCCGGGATCCCGGCTCCCCAGCAGGTGATCAGGTAGAGCCTGCGCGGGGGGACGCCCCGCAGGAGGTCCTCGGGAAGCAGCCGGTTGTCCCCGTCCAGTTCGAGGTGGTGACCGACACCGGGCACCAAGCGTCCGTGGCAGACCACGATCACGGTGTGGCGGCCCGCCCCCAGGCTCTCCCTGAGCGTGCCCGCGTCCCGGACCGACTCCGGCTCCCGCCCGGCGCCCGGGGCGGGACCGGGTGCGTGGTGGGTGATGTCCGGGCTGCGCCAGAAGAGGGCGGGCGTGGGCGCGGGTCCCGCCGGGCCGCGGCGGCGCAGCGCCCGCTGCAGGAAGAGCGAGGGGCACACGGCGAAGCTGGCCGCCTGTCCGAGGACCAGTCCGTCCCGCAAGGGTACGGCGCCCCAGGGCACGAGCCACAGTTCGCCGACGGGCAGGAGGAGGAGCCGGTGGTCCCCCGGCCCGGCCAGACGGTCACGCAGCTCTTCGGGAAGGAGTCGGGCGAGGGGCGCGAGGTGACGGGGGAGCAGGGCACTGCGTTCGTCGCTGTCCTCCTGCAGCACCGTCAGCAGGCCCCGGCACTCCCCGGAAAGCGCGGCGCTGCCCAGCACCGTGTGCCCGTCGGCGGTGAGCCAGAGCCAGTGCGCCACCTCGGGGGCGGCGGGATCCACGACGAGTTGGAGCGTGTGGGAGCCCGGCGGCAGGCTGCGGATCAGATCCGCGCCGTCCTCGTCGGGCGGCAGGTACACACCGGCCAGGACGTCCTCGATCGCCGCCTCGGCGGAGTCCAGCGGGCCGTCAGGGGTCCCCAGATCGCTCATCCTGCGCAGGAGCCGCTCACGCAGGGCCCTGCCGGCCTCGCCCCGCCGGGCGGCGGCCCAGCGGCGGTCGGCGTGCGCCATGGCCTGACGTGTGGACTCCGCCTGCGCGGGCGCGGCGGCGTCCGGCGGGGACTCGGCGAGCCCGGCCAGCCGGCGGCCGGCCAGTGCCTCCGCCACGACGGCGAAGGCGGCCCTGTCGCCCGCCGCGACCGCGGCCCGCAGGGCGGCCGAGTACACCTGGGCGAATCGGGCCCGGTACTCCCGCTGAGCGGCCGCCTCGCGGTGCGTCGCCCGGTACTCCTCGATGGCGAAGACGGCGGCGGTCCGGTCGGCGAGCGCACGGCCGGCCTCGCCCAGCGCCTCCCGGGCCTCCGCCAGCCGGCCCAACGCCGTGCACACGCCGAGCAGGTCGTCCAGGTCGCGGTAGGCCGTGAAGGCCCGCTCGAAACCCTCGGCCGCGCCTCCCCAGTCCTTCCGTGCCCGGGCGACCCTGGCCAGGTCCTGCAGGGCATGCGCCCGGGACCGCTTCAGCCCGTGTTCGGTGGCGATGGTCAGCGCTGCCCGGTACTGGATCTCGGCGTTGTCGGGATCCCCCAGACGCAGCAGGAGATCGCCCAGATCACCGAGGACGTTCGTGACACCGACCGGGTCGTCGCCCTCGTCGAACAGCTGTGCCGCCCGTACCAGCCAGGTGATCGCCTCGTCGAAGCGGTCCAGGCGGTGCAGGACGGCGCCGAGCCGCTGCGCCGCGTGGGCCTGACCGGTCACGCCGTGGACGGACTCGAACAGACGGTGGGCCTTCCGGTACGGCTCCGGGGCGGACTCGGGTCTCCCCCGGCGCTCCTCGCACTCGCCGAGCCCCAGCAGCGCGTTGCCGGCGTAGGTGGGGTCGTTCAGTTCCTCGGCCAGGGTGAGGGCCCGCTCGAACTGCTCGACGGCCTTGCCGGCGCTGTGGTGGATCCTGGCCAGGTGTCCGAGTCCGACGCGGGCGCGCAGTTCACCGAAGCGGTACCGGGGCGCCGTGGCCGCCCGCACCGCCCGTTCGTACGCCTCGACGGCCTGTTCCGGTTCCTCGCGGTGGGCGTGGGCGTCGCCCACGCCGATCCAGGCGTTCACCCGGGTGACGGTGGACGGGGAGCCGGTGAGGTCTCCGAAGAGGGCGAGCGCACGGGCGTAGTCCCCTTCGCGGAGCGCGGTGTCGCCCTCGGTCTCCACCGTCAGGGAGCGGTTCCACTCCTCTTGGTCCACCGGCTCCAGGACGGCGCCGCCGGCCGTCGCGTCCAGCAGGTGCCGGTACCGGCAGCGCAGGGCGATCGGACCCGGGGGTGGCAGTTCGGCGAGGTGGCGGGCGGCGTCGGCGGAGCCGGAGTTCCAGGCGTCGTGGAGGAGCCCGGCCAGGCGGTGGCGCGTGATGTCGCCGTCGTAGGAGTCGGAGCGGGCCACTCAGCGGCTCCCTTCCCCGTCGGGGCGCCTCAGGAGGGGTACTTCGCCGAGGAGGCGCCCGCCGAGCGCGACGGGGCGTACCGGTTTCGGGTCGTCGGGTGGCGCGGCCGTGGCGCCGGAAGGTGGCTGTGGCGGGAACGGGTTCACGAGGGTCCTCGGCCGCTCGTCGCCGCAGTCCGCCCCGGCGAGCTCGTACCAGCGCCCGGCGGCCCGGCAGGCCAGGCGCAGGAGCCACCACCGCAGTGCCGGGGAGAGGCTGGTGAAGGTGGTGAAGCGCAGGGCCGCGGCCTGGAGCGCCAGCGCGTACTGGCGCAGCCAGGTGTCGCCGAAGCCCTTGGGCTGCACGAGGTCCCAGGTGGCGCTGTGCATCCCCGCGATCAGCCGGGCGACCAGGGGATCCTGCCGTGGGTGGAGGGAGGCCTCCGGACGGAGCAGGTCCGTCAGCAGGAAGTCCCGGTGCAGGTCGGAGAGATCGGGCCAGAGCAGGGCCAGGGCGGACAGCAGCAGCTGGACCTGGTCACGGACGCGGGGTCCGGTGGAGCGATAGGTCGACAGGTCGATGAGCCGGAAGGTCTCGGGGCGCACGCCCCGCCCGTCCCGCACCACCAGGACGTTGCCCAGGTGCAGGTCCCCGTGGACGAAGCCGGTCAGGACGTCGAGGGTCCGGCCGCTCAGGGAGGGGTGCCGGAAGGCGGCGGGCAGCGGGTTGGGCAGCGGTTCGGGGTCCTGCGAGGTGACGATCCGGCGGGTGCCGGGGTCGGAGAGCCCGGCGAGCGCCGTCCAGTGGTCCACCGAGCCGGTCCCGCTGAGCGGTTCGCGTAACTCCCCGTCCAGGAAGGCCGCGACGCGGGTTTTCGTGTGGCGCACGGGTCCGTTCCAGTCGGCCGCCACCGCGCGGGCCACCGCGAGGCAGGTGTCGACCAGGTCGTCGGCCTGCAGGGAGGGGTCGAGGTCGGCCAGAGGCCGGCAGAGCGCGGTTCCCCCGGCGAGATGCTGGAAGTAGACCGACCGGCCCGCGGGCGTGGGGACGGCATCGACGTCGACCAGCCCCACCAGGTGGCTGCGGGCGAACTCCGCGGCGGCGGGCCTGCCTTGGTCGGCCGCGTCGGTCAAAGCCCGCCGGTGGGCCTCTTGTTCACGCCGGTTGTCCGGCGGGACGACCTTGGCCACCACGTTCAGGTCGTCCCCGCCGTCCGGCGGACGCAGGAGGAGGGAGGCGACGAAGGCGTCGGTGAAACCGCGGGACGTCCACGGATCGGCCGGCAGGAACGCCCCCCAGCCCTCCGAGCGCTCCCACCGGGCCAGGCCCCGGGCGGCGTCCGCTCCCAGAAAGCCGGCCAGGCGCCGGTCGGCCGCGCCGTCGGCCCGCCCTCCGTCCACGCCACCTCCGCACGAACCGGTGCCCAGGTCCCTCAGTGTGGCAGATCGGTACCGGCGGGACATCACGGTCGCGACGGGAGCGCGGGGCCGCGCTAGGCTGCCGCTCGCCCGGTCGTGATCTGCCGGTGGGGAAGGGAGTCGGGGCATGGGCGAGGAGTCAGGGACGTCCCGGGAAACGGCCGGCCGCATCGAGCTGTACTCCGAGGACGCCGTCATGGGTGCCGCCGACCGCCGTTGGCGGCTGGAGACGGCGATCGCGTTCGGCCGCGCCACGGTCATGGACGCCGACCGGGAGACACTGGCCCGTCTTCCCCACCAGGTCGACCGGGACCGGTGGGCCTACTCGTTCGTCACCTTCCCCTGCGACCTGGACCGGCTGGGCGGGGGCAGCCGCTACACCAGCCTGCGGGTTGCCGCCGCCTTCCGGCACCCCGACGTTCTCGCCGTGTATCTGGCGCCGTCCCACGACAACTCCGACGCCACGAGCACGGACACCGTGTTCACCCAGGGGCTGGGTCGCAACCGGGTTCTCTGGGACTTCACCCCTGCCGACGGCGAGGAGGAACTCGTGCCGCACGGCCGTGTGCTCCACGTCCTGGTGCGGCGGCCGCCCGGGATCCGGGAGGTGGAGGTGGCGCTGGAGGCGGAGGTGTCGATCGTCCGCCAGCTGCTGATCCTCGACCGCCGCAGGGCACTGACCCGGGAACCGGGCCACTACATGCTGTCCTTCACCGAGGGCACGTTCGAACCCTTCGACCCGGGCCTCACCTACCGCACCTCGTGACCGGCCGGATCCGGCCGGTCCGGCAGCCAGCGCCTGCGGCTGCCCTCGGTACGGAGGAGGCTGCCGATGCGTACGGTCTCCCGGACCATGTCGGGCCATGCGCTGGTGTCGGCGATCGAGAGCGGGTACGCCGCCGGATCGTCGGTGCGTTTGCGGATGCCGGCCCGGATCAGCAGGCGCAGGAGTTCCTGGGGGCCTTCCCAGGAACCCTCGACGAGCGCCTTCCACTGGTCGGTCGTGGCCCGTTCGACGAGCCGGGAGACCGGGCGGTACCAGCGGCGGGTCAGGGACATCACCTGGCCCGTGGGCAGGACGCGCAGGGTGGCGGCGGCCGCGTTGACCACCTCGACGGCGACCTGCGGCGCGGTGTCGGTGAGGCGTTCGACGAACCGCCCGAGCACGGTCACGTCGTCAACCTGCCGGACCTCCGCGAGGTGGCGCAGCGCGCTCGCGCGGGCCCGGGCGACGCGCGCCGGGGTGTCCAGTGCGTGGTGCCGGCACACCAGACCCATCAGGCACCGGCGGGCCACCGCCTGGACGTCGTCGTGCCGCTGCCTGCCCGGCCCGGCACGGCCCGCCGGGTCCGCGCTCCGGGTGAAGGCACCCAGTGCGGCCTCCAGTCGGTGCCATTCCGGTGTTCCGAGCGAGCCGTTGGGGCTGTGGTCGATGACGGTTTCGACCAGCAGCAGCGCGGCGGTGAGGTCACGCGGATGACCCAACACGGCGAGGAGTTCGCCGAGCCGGGCGGCGGTCGGGGGCCCAAGGACGTCGCGGGCGACGAGTTTGCCGCGCAGGTGGAAGGACTTCTGGGCGACCGTCGAACCGTAGTCGCGGGTCCAGGTCAGGTCGCACAGCCGCTCCAGCGTGCCGGCGTGGCGGCGCAGCGCGGCGGTGAGCCGCCGGTCGACGTCCGCTCCGGTTCGCCCGAGGGCCTCGTTCAGCCAGCCGGGGTCCAGCCGGGGGTCGATGACTCCCCCCGCGAACAACTCGTCGAGCAGTTCGGGGTGTTCGGGCACCAGCCGTTGCAGGGAGCGCGAGATGTCCGCGTCCGCGTCCGTCACGCCCTGCCCGCGGCGGAGGCCCTTGACGTCGCCCGCACTCGCCCGGTCGGCCCGCCACAGCCGCAGGGCTCGGCGTGCGTCGGGGTGCCCGGACGCCGCGGCGGCGACCAGCAGGTCGACGGCCTGTGGGCGGCGGCCGAGCCGCTCGGCGGCATCGTCGCCGGCCGCGGCGCCCAGCCAGATCCGGCGCAGTCTCTCCTCCGCTCCCGGCTCGTCACCGCTGGGGCCCGAACCGGGGGCGTCCTGCGGCCAGGCCGCGGCGACGAGCTCGGCCGTGGTGGCCGTGTCGAGACCGCGGCTCCAGGTGTGCACCGCGAGCCGGTGGGCGCAGTCGTGGGGGGCGGGGCGGTCGAGGGCCCGCAGATGCCGGGCCAGCCAGTCGCGGACCGCGACCGTGGCGGCGGGCTCCGCCCCGGCGGGACGGCTCGGCCCCGTGTCACCGCCGATCGTGTCCGCGGCTGCCCGGGCGGCGGTGAGGAGGGGTACCAGCAGACCGTCGCTGAGCAAGGGCATGGACGCGGGACGGGCCACGTCCGCCACCACGTCGAGCAGATGCCGGACCTCTTCGGAGGACGCCTGGAGCGCCAGCTCCCCCACGGCGCGCACCTGCGGGTACGACATCGGCTCTTCGGGGCGCCGGGCGGCAGCGGTGAGAACGGCCGCCGGTGAGGGCGGCTGAGGGTGGGTCAGCCAGTTGCTCGCCATCAACGTCCCGAGGGCCGCCTGGAGTTCGATGCCGTTCTTGTTGGCCGGGCGGGTACGGCTCCAACGGTGGCGGACGACGGGCCGTACGGCGGAGTAGGGCCGCTCCGGCCAGTCCAGCCGGCGGGACGCCAGCCGCAGACAGCGGGCCATCGGTTTCAGGTCGCGGCGCGGGTCCGTCATGAGCGCGCGCAGCCGCGGCCACACCCAGTCGGGCCGCTTCGGCGCGAGCGCCTCCAGCACCGTCAGGAAGTTGTGGATCTCCGACGGGTGGAGGGTCAGCAGCCAGGCCCACAGGCACTCCCGGGGAGCGCAGTGCTCGCCGCGGCAGGCACCGGTGCCCCGCGCAGGGGAGGAGCAGGTCTGGTCGATGACGGAGATCACGCTGTCGGGCATGCTCTCCGCGAGCCAGCTCAGGGCGCCGAGCAGCGGCTTCTTCAGTTCGTCGTGTCCGCCGCGCCAGATGCGCAGCAGCTCTTCGACGATCCGGGCCGGGTCATGGCGGCAGCTCGTGGGCAGTGCCTCCAGATAGATCCTGCCCAGGACGGGAGACAGTTCCTCGATCGCCGGCCTGAACTGCTCTCTCAGTTCGTGGTCGGGGCGGGGCAACCGGGCGTAGACGCGCATCACCATGGCCCGCAGCCCGTGCAGTTCGGGCCGGCCGTCCCAGGTCTCGGCGAGCAGCCGGGTGAGCAGCGCGGTGCATGCCTGGGCGGGCCGGCCGCTCGCGCGGCCCGCCTGGACGAGGGCCTGTTCCGCCACCGCGAGCCGGAACTGGTCGTCGGGGTGGCGCTTCAGCCAGTCGAGCAGCTGACCGAGGTGGGACGAGCCCTCGGGCGTGGCGGCACGGGCGAGCCTGCGGCCGGCCGCGTACTCGAACAGGGTCTGGTGGAAGTAGGCGTAGCGCTCCGCGGCACCGGACCCGAGCCGCTCGACCACGCCGCGCGCCACGAGCCCCTCGAGGCCGTCCGCCGGCCGGGACGCACCGTGCAGACCGGCGCCCACCTCCGTCGCCGAGAGGTCGAGCCGGCCTTCTTCGAGCATCACCCGGGCCACGGCCTCGCCGGCCTCGGACAGGTCGGACGGACGCGCCGCGCCGGGCAGCGGGCCCTCTCCGGCGCGCTGGTCGCGGCCCACGCGGTGGGCCCAGTACAGGTCGTACAGCCGCGTGGCGTCGATCTCCTCGACCAGGGGCGGCTGGGGCGCGAAGGTCTCGAACAGCATGCGCAGGGTGAGGGGAGCCCGGCACACCTCGCGCATCGGCAGGCCTCGCACCGCCGCGTTCGCGACCGTGCGGCAGACCTCGGGCACGGAGACCTCGGGCTGTCCGGCGTAGAAGTACCGGGCGTGCGAGCGGATCGCAGCTTCCTGTTCCCGCGGGCTGTACGGGCCGAGCTGCTTCCATTCGAGCTCGAAGTCCCGTACGTACGGCCGCAGGACGCGCGCCTCCCCTTCGCGGCAGGTCATCAGGACCCGTACGGAGTACTCGGCGGCGGTGCTGAGGAGTTCCTGCACCAGGATCAGGCCGGAGGTGTCGGAGACCAGCAGGTCGGCGGTGTCGAAGAGGAGGACCGCCGGGCCGGGCAGGAGGCGGCAGGCGGCGCGTACCGTCTCCAGGGTGAGCCCGGCGCCGGACGTGGTGTTCCAGAGGTCGCCGGCCCGCAGGAAGTACGGCCGCGGACCCTCGGGGTGGGCGGCTAGCCGGCGGTGGAGCCGCCACAGCAGCGTGGTCTTGCCGGTACCGGGCGGGCCGGTCACACATGCCGACCCGCCCTTGTCCAGCAGGCCGAGGAGCGACCATTCCACATCCCTGGGCACGGCGAGCGCGGCCAGGTCCAGCGGCTGCGCGTCGGCACCGGAGCCGCCCTGGTGTCCCGCGGCCGCGACGGCCGTACGGCTGTAGGCCTCGAGCCGGCGGAGTTCGGCGGGCTGCCCGGTGGCGTCGGGGACGGGTGCGGCGTGGCTCGTTCGGCCGCGGCCACCGGGAGCGGGTGCGGTGACGGCGCGTCCGGCCGGGCAGGGACCGGTTCGGTGCGGGGCGAGGAGGGCGTCCGCGGCGTGCGCGGCCAGCCGGAAGAACCACCATCGTCCGTCGTCTCCCACGTCGTCGTACGTGGTGAACCGCAGCCCCGTGGCGATCAGGGAGAGCAGGTAGTGGTGGGTCCAGATGTCGTACCAGCCTGCCCCGGCGGCGTCCCGGCACACCTCGCGCACCGCTGTCACCAGGCGGCTCGTCGCGGGCGCGATGTGATCCAGCAGTTCGTCCCGCTCGTTCACCAGATACCGCAGCAGGGCGTCGCCGTCCCCGGCCGAGCGGGCCGTGATCTGCGGGGCCAGCGCGGACAGGAGCAGCATGACCACGTCCCGCGCGAGCGGGGCGGTCTCCGAGTACGTGGCGGGGTCGATGAGCTGGAAGTCCTGGTGGCGGGGCCGGCCGCCCCGGTGCGGCACCATGATGTTGTTCAGGTGGAGGTCGCCGTGTGCCCGCCCGCGTATGACGGGCAGGGCCGGGTCGGGCAGTCCCGTGCCGCCGGTGGCCAGTGCCAGCGGGTTCGGCAGATCCGCTCCGTCGATGTCGATCCAGGCGGTGTTCGGCGCCAGGCCTTCGACGCGTGAGCCGTAGGCGAGGGCCGAGCCGCCCCCGGAGACGAGTGCGCCGAGTTCGCCGCGCAGGAGCTCGGTGGCGGAATCCATCTCGGGCCGCACGCCACCCAGGCCGTCGTTCCACTCCGTCAGGAGCCACCGTGTCACATACGCGCAGAGCTGCGGGAGTTCGTCCGCCTTCAGGCCGGCCGCCGTCCTCACCTCGTTCAGGCTGTTGCCCGCCGGGGACTGGAAGGTCAGGATCCGTCCGTCGTCCACCGGCCAGGTGTCGAGGAGCGGAGCGATCCGGCCGCCCGCCGTCCGCTCGGCCTGGGCGTGGGCCCGTCCCTCGTCCTGACCGTGGAAGGCGGACACCTTGACCACCACGGCGCCCCAGTCGGGGGTGACCAGGACCGCGGTCAGCAGGGCGCCACTGGCACTCGTCCCGGAGGGCCGCCACGGCGGGACGTGCGGCTGGACGGTGCCGCCGTGTCGTCCGCGTTCGGCCCACTGCCGCAGCGCCCGGGAAGCCGCTTCGTCGTCGAACAGCCGCCCGATGCCGTCCTCGTTGTCCACCGCGCCTTCCCCCTGGCCCAGGCTGTTGCTGACGGCACATCAGTCTGTCAGACGGGCGTCGGCCGGGCACCGGGATCCCGTCGCGGATACCGCAGGGCGCCGCCCCGTCAGCCCGGTTGGGGTGACGTACGCCCCACCACCCGCTGCAGATCGGCCATGGCGGCCTGGAAGTCGGCGCGGTCCGTGGTCTTGAAGCGCCGGAAGAACCACTCCGGTACGCGGGTGTGCCGCTGCCGGGACTGGAAGATCACGTCCTGGACCTGCCGGGCGAACCCCAGCAGCGCGGCCGGATCACCGCTCGCGGCGATCCGGGCCTCCAGCAGTTCCATCACCCGCTCCCGCTCCCCGGCCACCTCCCACTGCGTCCGGCAGACGTCCAGGCCCATCATCACGGCGCCCAGCGAGGGGACGTACCACAGCAGGGCCAGGTCGAGCACGTTCATCCGGGCCGCGAGGCCGACCACGAGGCCCGCGCTCAGCCAGACCAGCATCGCCGTGAGGACGGTCCGGGCATAGCGACGGCGCACCCGGGCACCCCATCCGAGGTTCTGCTGCTGACAGGCGAGCACGTCGTAGGGGTGCGGCAGTTCGGGAATCTCGTAGTAGTCCCGCAGCTCGGCCTCGTCGCCGCGGAAGCGCCGGCTGAGGCTGTTGACGTGGTGCGGCGCGGGCTGGGCGCCGGCCAGCACGCTGTTCCACTCCAGCCGGAACAGCCGTACGTCGAACAGCTCCTGCAGCAGCGCCGCCCGGCGGGCCTCACTGCTCTCCCACGAGGTGAGGCCGACGGAGTGGGCCACGGCCCAGAGCCCGCCGAGCACGGTCACCGGGACGGTGAGTTCGGAGACGAAGGCGGTGGCGAGACCGACGACGGCCAGGAGCAGGGAGACCCCGGTACGGGCATGGGCCAGTCGCTGAGCCCGGTTGTGAGAGACCGTCATGGCGCGCAGCCGGTGCAGCGCCGCCTCGGCGTTCTGATCCGACAGAATCCCGGAGCCGCCGTCCGGCTCACCGCCCATGACGTCCCCCTCGTCCTCGGCTGTGTTCCCCACCCACTGTGCCCGTTCATGCGCCGTGTGTACACAGGACGTGGTTCACCTGCGCCAGGCCGGGCCGCGGCGCGTGCTCACGCGTCGAGGCCGTCCTGCCAGAGCCGGGGGGCCGCTCGGATCTCAGGCGCTCAGGGAGGCGCGCCGGATCGCGTCGAGTGCGCGCGTCACGTCGTCCTCGGTCGTCGACCAGTTACTCACCGAGATCCGCATGACGCGCCGGCCGCGCCAGGTGGAGCCGCTGATCCATGCCGTGCCGTCGTCGAGCAGCCGGGTGAGGACCCGTTCCGTGCGTGCGTCGTCGCCGAAGTCCGCGCACACCTGGGTGAAGACGACGTCGTTGAGGACGGTCGCGCCGTCGATCGCCGCGATGCCGGTGGCGAACGCGGAGGCGTGCCGGCACAGCCGGTCGACGAGGTCGGCCACGCCCGACCGGCCGAGGGACCTGAGTGCGGCCCACACGGTGAACGCCCGGCCGCGCCGGGAGAGCTCGGGGACCTTGTCGACGGGGTCGCCCCGCTCGTCCTGGATGAGGTAGTCGCCGTGCAGGCCCATCGCCGCCCGGAGAGCGGACGGGTCGCGCACGAGCGCGAGGCCGCAGTCGTAGGGGACGTTGAGGGTCTTGTGCGCGTCCGTCGCCCAGGAGTCGGCGTGTGCGCAGCCCGCCGTCAGGTGCGCGTGGGCGGGGGAGGCGGCGGCCCACAGTCCGAAGGCGCCGTCGACGTGCACCCATGCGTCCGCCTCGCGGGCGGCGCGGATCGTCTCCTCGAAGGGGTCGAAGGCACCGGAGTGGATGTCTCCGGCCTGGAGGATCACGATCGTGGGCCGCCGTCCGCCGGCCGCCAGGGTGCGCCGCAGCGCTTCGGGCTCCATGCGTCCCTGGTCGTCCGCCCGCACCAGCTCGGGCCGGCCGAGCCCCAGGTAGCGCAGCGCCAGGTCGATGGCCATGTGGCGGTGCTCGCCGGCGACGACGTGCACCGCCGGGCCGCCCGTGAGTCCGTCGCGGGCGACGTTCCAACCGGTGCGCCGCAGCACCGCGTCGCGCCCGGCGGCGAGGCAGGTGAAGTTCGCCATCGTGGCCCCGGTGGTGAAGCCGACCGCGCTGTCGCCCGGCAGCCCGAGCAGATCGAGCAGCCACGCGCCGGCGATCTCCTCCGCCGCGGCGTACGCGGGTGAGACGGCACGCATCACGCAGTTCTGGTCCCAGGCGCTGACCAGCCAGTCCGCGGCCAGCGCGGCCGGTTCGGCACCGCCGACCACGAAGCCGTAGAAGCGGCCGCCGGGAAAGGCGGTGAGCCCCGGCTCACAGGCCGTGGCCATCAGGTCGACCACGTCGGCGGGCGCGCTGGGCCCCTCGGGCAGGTCGGCACCGAGCGCGCGCACGATCCCGTCGACCGAGGCACTGGCGGGGACCCGGCGGTCGGAGAGGCTCGCCAGCCAGCGGACGGCGTGGTCGTATGCCTGTCGGAGCGCCGTCTCGCGCGCGTCCATACCAGGGACTATGAGACAGTCGCCGCCGAGTCGCAAGCCACGCCGTCCGGCAGCACGCGCGCTCAGGTCCTCGCCGGTACCGGTCGCCGCAGCAGATGGGTGGTCGCCGTCGACACCAGGACGCTGACGCCACCCTCGCCCATCACCGTCCACGCCGCCGACCGCAACCCTGGCGCGCGCTCCGCTCCGCGATGGCGCCCCGGGCCGCCCATTGAATGATTGATTCAATATCTCTAGCATTTGCTGGTGACTTCAATCACCTCTCCTCCCCCACGCCCCCCTCGTTCCCGCAGACCCCGGCGCCTGCTGCGGGCCCTGCTCCTGGTTCTGGGCCTGACCCTGCCCTCGCTCCCCCCGGCCGCCGCCGCGCCGGCCGTACCCGCAGCACCCGCGCTCTGGCCGACGCCCCGGCACATCGAGGCCACAGGGCGTCAACTGGCCGTGCCCGACCGTGTGGTGGAGGTCGTCGGCCCGCACACCGACTCCTCCGCCCGGCGCGTCGTCGAGGCCGCCCTGCGCGCCGCCGGGGCCGACCGGATCGTCACCGTCCCCTCCGGCGACCGCCGGACGCCCGCCGCCGGCCTGACCGTCTTCGTCGGCGGCCCCGGCGAAAACCCCGCCACGGCGGGCGTGTTGAAGCAACTGGGCGTCAAGTCGCCTGCCGGGCTGCCCCCGGAGGGGTACGTCCTGGCCTCGGGCCGTCACGCCGGCCGCGCCCTGCTCGCCCTCTCCGGCACCGACACCACCGGCACCTTCTACGCGGCCCAGTCGCTCCGCCAGCTCCTCACCGGCCCGCGCCTGCCCGAGGTGACGGTCCGCGACTGGCCCACGGCCCGACTGCGCGGCGTCGTCGAGGGGTTCTACGGCACCCCGTGGACACACGCCGAACGGCTGAGCCAACTCGACTTCTACGGCCGCACCAAGCAGAACGTGTACGTCTACTCGCCCAAGGACGACGCCTACTTGCGGGAGCGCTGGCGCGACGAGTACCCGGCCGCCGAGCTGGGACAGTTGCGGGAACTCGTCGACCGGGCCGCCGCCGACCACGTCCGCTTCACCTACGCCCTCTCCCCCGGCCTGTCGGTCTGCTACTCCTCGGACGCCGACATCACCGCGCTGGTCCGCAAGTTCGCCTCGCTGTACGCCATCGGCGTGCGCTCCTTCGCGATCCCGCTGGACGACATCAGCTACACGAAGTGGAACTGTCCCGCCGACGAGCAGGAGTTCGGCAGCGGGGGCGGGGCCGCCGGAGCCGCCCAGGCCCACCTCCTGAACCGGGTGTGGGAGGAGTTCTCCGCCGGCCGTACCGGGCTCGAGCCGCTGGAGATGGTCCCCACCGAGTACTCCGACCTCGCCGACACCCCGTACAAGAAGGGGCTGCGCGAGCGGCTGGACCCGGGCGTCGTCGTCGAGTGGACGGGCGTCGGCGTGATCGCGCCGACGATCACCGCCGCGCAGGTGCGGCAGGCCCGCGCGGTCTACGGGCACCCGATCCTGGTGTGGGACAACTACCCGGTCAACGACTACGTCACCAGCCGTCTGCTCCTCGGCCCCTACACCGGCAGGGAGGCGGACGTGGCGCGTGAGGCCGTCGGCGTCACCGCCAACCCGATGATCCAGGGTGAGGCGAGCAGGCTCGCGCTGTTCACCTCGGCGGCCTACCTGTGGAACCCGGACGGCTACGACCCCCGGGCCGCGTTCCTCGCCTCAGTCCGCGACCTCGCCGACCCCACCGGAACAGCCACGAAGTGGCTGCGGATCTTCGCCGAGAACAACTACTCCTCCCAGCTGAACACCACCGAGTCCCCGACCCTCACCCCGCTCATCGCCGCGTTCCGCGCTGCGTACGAGACCGACAGCGGTCTCGACCGGGCGGCGGCCGCCCTGCGGTCCTACTTCACCGACATGACCGCCACCCCCGCCCAGTTGCGCGCCCACCTCACCGACCCGGGCTTCCTCACGGAGACTTCGCCCTGGCTGGACAAGCTGGGCTCCTACGGCACCGCCGGGCTGACGGCAGTGGACCTGCTGCTGGCCGGCAAGCGGGGTGACACCGAGGCCGTCTCGACGTACTGGAACCGGCTGCGCGGCGAGCGCAAGGCGCTGGACGTGATCCCGCAGCAGGTGTCGCCGGGGGTGATGGACGAGTTCCTCTACACGGCGATGCTCCAGCACGCCCCCGATCCCGGCGTGGACCCGTCCTTCTCGCCCGGCTCCCTCTCCCTGAAGCCCGGCGCGAGCGCCACGGTCACCCTCACCCTCGCCGACCGACGGTCCACCACCGGCCGGTCCGTCGACTGGAAGCTCTCCGTGCCCGCCGGCGTCGCCGCCTCCCCGGACAGCGGCACGGTCACGGTCCCGGCGGGCGGCAGCGCCTCCGCCACCGTCACCTTCACGGCCGCCGAGAACGCCTCGGCGGGCGTCCGCCCGGTCGTGGTGTCAGGGGGCTCCGACGGTCTCACCCGGGCGATACCCGTCCAGGTGACCGACGGCCGGGGAACACCACGGGCCCTGACCGCCAACTTCAGCGGGGCGTCGGTGAGTTCCCTGAATCTCGCCGCCGGCACGAGTACCGAGATCAAGGTGGGCGCCAACCCCGGCGAGGTCGTCGTGAGCGCGGACGGCCGTACCGCTTACGCGGCCAACCAGGGGTCGGACACGGTGAGTGTGATCGACGTGGCGAGCGGCACGGTCACCGGCACGGTCGCGGTGGGCAGGGTCCCCGCCGGGCTCGCCCTCACGCCGGACGGCGGCACGCTCTGGGTCGCCGACTACACGGACGGCACCGTGCAGCCCGTCGACACCGGCACCCTGACGGCAGGCACCGCGATCCCCGTCGGCTCGGGTCCGGAGAACATGGCGGTCACGCCCGACGGAGCCACCCTGTACGTGGCGAACATCCACGACGACACGGTCACACCGGTGGACCTCGCGACCCGTACGGCCGAGCCCGCGATACGGGTGGGGCCGTCCCCGTTCAACGTGGTCGCGGCGCCCGACGGGAAGACCGTGTACGTCTCCGACTCGGGGGGTTCCACGGTGACCCCGATCGACACCGCGACCAACGACACCGAGCCGACCATCCTGGTGACCGGCCAGGCCTACGGCCTGGCGCTCTCCCCGGACGGCCGCACCCTGTGGGTCAGTCCCAGCAACGGCGACACGGTCACGCCGGTCGACACCGTGACCGGCGCCCCGGGAACACCGGTCACCGTCGGCAGGTCGGCCTTCGACGTGGCGCCCGACTGGAACGGCTCCACGGTGTACGTCACCACGGCCGACGGCAACGAGCTGGTGCCGGTCGACCCGGCCTCCGGCACCCCCGGGACCCCGCTGCCGACCGGCGCCTATCCCCTGGCGGTCGCGCTGACCCCGGTACCGGTGCCGTAGCCCTGTCTCAACTGGCGGTGCGCCGGATCCGTCCGGCGTACCGCTTCTCCAGTTCCAGGTTGCTCTCGAAGCCGCCGGGCACGTTGGCGGAGACGTAGACCGGCGGGCGGTCGCCGGAGGCGAGGAGTTGGGCGGTCGTCTCGGCGACCGTCATCTGGACCAGGAGTACGCCGGTCAGCGTGGACAGGGCGCAGACCGCGCCGCCGCCGGGGAGTTCGAGGAGGGCGTCGCCGCGCGGGGCCGCGTTGTCGAGGACGACGTCGGCGAGGTCGGCGAGCTTCTTGCCGCTGGGGTGGACGGCCGGCACCTGCCGCGTGTGGCTGAGGGAGGTGATGGCCAGGAGGCGGTGGCCCTGCTCCTTGGCGTGCAGGGCCATCTCGACGACAACGTTGTTCACACCGGAATTGGAGATGACGACGAAGACGTCCTGGGGGCGGGGGGCGGCCAGCTCGTAGAGGCGGACCGCGATGCCGGGCTCCCGTTCCAGGAGCGGGTCGTCCAGGACTCCGGGGTGGCCGCCGCCGAAGAGGACGAGGTCGGCCATGCTGAGACGGTTGGTGGGCACCAGGCCGCCCGCGCGGCCCGCGAGTTCCAGCACGAGTGCCTGCGAGTGGCCGGTACCGAAGGCCTGCACGACACCGTCCGCGCGCACGCAGTCGGCGATCAGCGCGGCGGCGGCACTCACGTCGGCGCGCGCGGAATCGGTGAGGCGGTTCAGGACGGCCAGGCTCTCGCGCGCGAAGCGGTCGGCGCTCACCGGCTGGGTCACGGACTCGTTGGCGGACTCGACGGACACCCTGAAAACCTCCCAGTGGTGGATTGAACCACCTCATACGCAGCTATCTATGAATCAATAAATCATACGCTCAGCCCCGCGGGCAATGACCCCAGCTCGCCCGGGGGTCCGACCGGAAGTACCGGTCCTGGTATTCAGAGACTGCCCCAATCGGTGGCTGATACCTTCTTCCCATGCCCTCGACCGATGTCACCACCCTCATCCGCACCGAGTTGCCGCGACTGCCCGGCTCCTTGCGGAAGGTCGGCGAGCTGATCCTCGAGGATCCGGCCGCCGTCACCCACTGCTCGGCCGCGGAGCTGGGACGGCGCACCGGCACCTCACAGGCCACCGTCACCCGGTTCTGCCGGGCCATCGGTCTCGACTCCTACCAGCACCTGCTGATCGAGCTGGCCCAGGAGCGCGGTCGTGGCGAGTCCTCGGACTGGGGGAGCGCGGAGATCGGCCCGGACATCTCCCCCGACGACAGTCTGGAGCGGGTCGTCCAGGTCGTCGGCACCGCCGATCTGCGGGCGATCCAGCAGACCATCGACCGGATCGACCTGGACGCGATCGAGCGCGCGGCCCAGGCCGTGGCGCGCGCCCGGCGCATAGACGTCTACGGCGTCGGCGGCAGCGGCGCGGTCGCCCAGGAGACGGAGACCCGGCTGTTCCGCATCGGCTGCGCGGTGCGCGGCTGGACCGAGGTGCACGCGGCCACCACCTCCGCCGCCCTGCTCACCCCGGCGGACGTGGCGATCGGCATCTCCCACTCGGGCGCCACCCGGGAGACCATCGAGCCATTCGAGCTGGCCAAGGAGCGCGGCGCCACCACCATCGCCCTGACCGCCGACCCGCGCTCCCCGCTCGCCCGCGCCGCCGACGTGCGGCTGATCTCCTCCTCCTCGGAGACCAGCTTCCGCACCGGCAGCATCGGCGCGCGTCACTCGGTGCTCATGCTCATCGACTGCCTCTACGTCCGGGTCGGCCAGCTCTCCTACCAGCGGGCGAGCGCCTCCCTGGCGCTGACCGACCACATCGCCGGGGCGCACGCGGTGAAGTCCCGGCGGGCCCGCTGAACCGACCGGCAATGCATGGATGAACCAACCAAACTCCCCACAGATGATTGATTGAACCATCCCTCGATGCCAGGATGGGGCTCCCCCGCGCACTCCTAGGAGCCCCATGCGTGTCATCTCCGTCGCGTCGACCGAGCTCTTCACCGGCACCGAGGCCCAGCCGCACCAGGTGATCGCCGTCTGCGTCGAGCACGACCCCGGCCGGCCGGTCCGCGTCGGCGTGGAAGGACCCGGCGTCCGCGGCGTCGGGGAGACCGTCGTCACCGTCGGCGAGGACGGGACCGCGCGCGCCGAGATATCCGTCGCCACCGAAGGCCTCCTCCCCGGCGACCGCCGCGAGATCACCGTCACCGCCGCCGACGGAGACCGACTGGCCGGCCGGAGCGCCGAGTTCACGGCCGCCGAGCCCGGCTGGACCATGTTCATGGTCAGCCACTTCCACTACGACCCCGTCTGGTGGAACACCCAGGCCGCCTACACCGAGACCTGGGACGTCGCCGACGACCCCGCCGTCACGGGCCTGCCCGCCCGGACCTTCGACTCACGCGGCCAGTCCGGCATGAGCCTGGTCCGGGCCCACTGCGACCTGGCCCGGCGCGACCCCGCGTACACCTTCGTGCTCGCCGAGGTGGACTACCTCAAGCCCTACTGGGACGCCTTTCCGGAGGAGCGGGCCTTCCTGCGCCAGCTGATCCGCACCGGCCGCGTCGAGATCATGGGCGGCACCTACAACGAGCCCAACACCAATCTCACCGGCGCCGAGGCGACCGTACGCAACGCGCTGTACGGCGACGGCTTCCAGCGCGGGATCATCGGGGCGGCACCGGAGACCGCCTGGCAGCTGGACGCGTTCGGGCACGACCCGCAGTTCCCCGGGCTGATGGCGGACGCGGGGGTCACCTCCAGTTCCTGGGCGCGCGGCCCCTTCCACCAGTGGGGGCCCACCCTGTCGGTGTTCGGCGAGGAGCCGCGCGACCCGCGACGGATGCAGTTCCCCGCCGAGTTCAGCTGGATCGCCCCCTCCGGACGCGGACTGCTCACGGCCTACATGGTCAACCACTACGGCGCCGGCTGGGCCATCGACAACGCGCCCACGCTCCCCGAGGCGGAGGCGGCGGCGCTCAAGCTCTTCAAGGGGCTGAAGAAGGTCGCGCTCACCCGTAACGTCCTGCTGCCCGTCGGCGGCGACTACGCCCCGCCGTGCCGCTGGGTGATGGGCATCCACCGCGACTGGAACGCCCGGTACGTCTGGCCCCGGTTCATCAGCGGCATCCCCCGGGACTTCTTCGCCGCCGTACGCGCCGAACTGGCGGCCGAAGGACGTACGGCCAGCCCGCAGACCCGGGACATGAACCCCGTCTACACCGGCAAGGACGTCTCCTACATCGACACCAAGCAGGCCCAGCGGTACGGCGAGACACTGCTCGCCGACGCCGAGGCCTGGGCCACCCTCGCCTCCCTCGTCGCCGGACACCCCTACCCGGACGCGGCCCTGGACAAGGCCTGGCGGCAGCTGGTCTACGGCGCCCACCACGACGCCATCACCGGCTCCGAGTCGGATCAGGTGTACGTCGACCTGCTGACCGGCTGGCGGGAGCTGCACGACCTCGCCGAGGCCGTGCACGCCGACGCCACCGAGGCGCTGGCCCGCAGGGTGGTCCCGCTGCCCGGCGGCGCCCCCGACCTGGTCGTCTTCAACTCCGCGACCTGGCGGCGGCGGGACGTGCTGACCGTCGCCGACCCGGGCCTGGTCCCGCTGGACATCACCGGCCTGCCGCTGCCCGCGGTGCGCGAGGACGGCACCCTGCGGGTCGTCGTACCCGAGGTGCCCGGCATGGGCCTCAAGGCGCTCTCCCTCGCCGAGGGCCGGGTGCCCGGCTGGACGGCGGGCGAGGGGCCGACCATCCGCAACGAGTTCTACGAGGTGACGGTCGACCCCGCGCGCGGCGGCGGCGTCAGCAGCCTGCGCGCGCTCACCGAAGGCGGCCGGGAGCTGCTGCGCCCCGGGGACATCGGCAACGAGCTGGTCGTGCAGGAGGAGTACCCGAGGCACCCCCGCTTCGGCGAGGGCCCCTGGCACCTCACCCCGACCGGCACGACCGCCGCCCGTAGCCGGGACGTGACCGCTGACATCGATGTCGAGCACTCCCCGGCCGGCTCCCGCATCACCGTCCGCGCCGACCTGGGCCTCTTCCGGTACACCCAGCGGCTGACGCTGTGGGCGGGCGTGGACCGCCTGGACGTGACGACCACCGTCGACGGCTACGAAGGCGCCGACCGGCTGATCCGGGTGCGCTGGCCCTCGGACGTGCGCGGCGGGCTGCCGGTGCACGAGGTGGCGGACGCGGTGATCGGGCGCGGCTTCGGGTTCGTGGAGGTGGACAGCGAGCGGTTCCCCTGGACGCTGGACAACCCGGCCAACACCTGGTTCGGCCTGGGCTCCACGGCCCGCACGGCCGTCCACGACGACACCGGCGCGCTGCTCGGACACCGGTCGTTCGGCGTCGCCGAACTGGTCTTCGCCGACTGGGACGGCGCGGGCGAGCTGGGCACCCCGCTCGCCGCCGCCCTGGTGCGCGCCGGCGTCACGGCCACCTCGACGATCGCGGGCGGTCCGCGCTACGGCGACCTGGAGGTCGACTCCAATCTGCCCGACATCCGGATCGCCGTCGGCGGCCCGGAGCGCAACCCGGTGGTCGCCGAGGTTCTCGGCTGGGACCCGGGGGCCGCCCGCGAGCTCCGCCGTCAGCTGGCGACGGACGGCCTGGCCGCCGTGTGGGTGGCGCCGCGCGCCTCGCTGCGCGAGGAGTGGGTGCCCGGCGCCGACCTGCGCGACCTGGAACGGCTGCCGCTGCTCGTGGTGGCGGGCGCCCGCCCGGAGGACGACGCGAAGGCCGTCGACGCGCTGATCGCCGACCTCGACGACGCGACCGTACGGGTCACGGCGGCCGGCGGCGGCGAGGCGCTGCCGCCGGGTGACGCCTGGGACGGCCGGAGCTTCGCGCTCCTCAACCGGGGCACGCCGGGCTGTGTCGTCACCTCCTCCGGCGATCTCCACATGTCCCTCATGCGCTCCTGCACCGGCTGGCCCTCCGGCATCTGGGTCGACCCGCCCCGGCGCACCGCTCCCGACGGCTCCGCCTTCCAGCTGCAGCGCTGGTCGCACACCTTCGAGTACGCCGTCGTCGCGGGCGAGGGCGACTGGCGCGACCTGGGCTGGCCGCGCGCCGGACACGCCTTCAACCATCCGCTCACCGCCCGGCTGCGGCGGCCCTGCGAAACACCGGCCGACCTGCCCAGGACGGCGGCCCTGCTGACGCTCCAGCCCGAGGGACGGGTGCTGCTGGACGCACTGAAGCCGGCCGGCTCCCCGCTGGCCCGGGGCGGCACGGCGCCCGCGGACCCTGCGGCCGGGGTCGTCGTGCGGGCGCACGAGGTGGACGGACGGCCGGTGCGGGCCCGGCTGACGGGTCCCTCGGCGTGGACCGGGGGAACGCGGGCGGACGTGCTCGAACGGCCCGGCGAGCCCCTGGCCCTCGGCGCGGACGGCGCGGTGGAGCTGGACCTGACGGGCTTCGAGGTGACGACCGTGCTGGCCTCGCCGTCGGCCGGCGCGGGGGCCGGGGGGCCGGGCATCGCCGCTCACGAGCCCGCACAGCCGGTGCACACCCGCTACTGGCTGCACAACTCCGGCCCCGCGCCCCGGGGCAACCTGCCCGTCGCCGTCTATCTCTCGCCGGCCGCGCTCACCGCCGACGGCCCGGTCACCGCGACGGTCCGGGTCTCCTCCGAGCTGACGGACGCTCCGGTGTCGGGGGTGGTGGCCCTGGACGTGCCGCCGGGCTGGACCGCCGAGCCCGCCGCGCTGCCGTACACGCTGGGCCCGGGCGGCTTCACGCTCACCGAGGTCACCGTCACGCCCCCGCCGGACCCCGCCCCCGGCCGGCACCGGCTCGCCGCGCGGCTGGCGTACGGCGGGCAGACGTACGAGGACGTGGTCGCCCTGGATGTGCCGGGCGAGGTGCCGGCGGGCGAGCCGGACGGGCGCACCGGAGTCGGTCTGGTGCTGGAGCTGGGCGTCGACCGGGTCGAGGTGCGGCGGGGCGAGCGGGTGCGGGTGCCGGTGAGCGTGCGCAACACGACGCGGGGACCGGTGAGCGGGGCACTGTGGGCGGTGTCGTCCTGGGGGACGTGGGCCGGTGTCGGGCCGGGCCTCCAGGGGTTCGCCGTGGCCGCCGGGGCGAGCGCGGTGTGCGAGGTGGAGGTGGACGGTTCGGCCATGCCTCCGGGCTCGTACTGGCTGATGGCGAAGGCCGGCTGGCACGGCTGCGTGGCGTACACGGAGGCGATCGTGCTGGAGGTGACGGCGTGAGCGGCCCCCCGGTGACCGTGGGCGACGAGGCCGCGTCCGAGGGCCATGAGGAGGCCGTACCGGACGGACGGCGGCACGGACACCCGCACCACCGTGCGGGTGGGCCCGCCGCGGTGGTCGGTGGCGAGGAGGTTCCGGTCGCCCGGGTGGACGCGCTGCTGGCGGCCGTCCCGGCCCGGGACCGGGAGACCCGGTCGGAGGCCCTCGCACGGGCGCAACGGCAGCGCCGGCGGTGGGCCACGCAGGTCGTGGTCGTCGACGAACTCGCCCGCCGCTCCTGCGCCGAGCGCGGTCTCGCACCGCCTCCCGACGTATGCCCGGCACGGGTGCTCGCGGTGTCCGGGACCGAGGTCGCCGACCTGGGGAGCATCGTCGCGGTGGCGCTCGCCCACTCCCCCGCCGCACGCGCCCTGCTGGCGGCGCTGGAGGCCGAGCAGACAGTGCCGGAGGAGGCCGCGCGGGCCTACTACGACCGCAATCCGGACCGCTATCTCACCCGGGAGGCGCTCCGGCGCGGCGTCGACCCCTACGGCGGGGCGGGTCCGGGGGACTTCCTGCCGTTCCGGGAGGTCCGGGACGAGGTGGTGCGGGAACTGCGGCGGGCGCTGGGGCGGCTCGCCTTCTTCGACTGGCTGGACCGGGCCCGGGCCGGCGTGGAGTTCGCGCCCGGGCACGAACACCCGGGCGACCCCTCGCACCCCGACCACGAGCACCGGCACTGAACGCTCCGGTAACAGCCGGAACCTAAACGCAACACGGCAAGCCATTGACCTCCGATGAATTCTGGTCCACCTTTTCATCAATCGGAGTCCAAGTTGGTGATTTGAACCAGCAAGCGCAGGAGGCAACATGCGTGCGGGAAGACTGACCGGAACCGTCGCGGGCGTCATCGCCCTCACCCTGACGGCGGCCGGCTGCGGCCTGTCGGGCGGCTCCGACAGCGGGGAGGCCACGGCCGGGGGCTGCAAGGTCGACCAGGGCAACGTCGGTTCCGGGAAGCTCACCGGGGACGTCAAGGGGAAGATCACCTTCCAGACGACCAATCTGAAGAAGGACTTCGGGAAGTTCTTCAACGGAGTCATCAAAGCGTTCGAGAAGGCCAACCCCGGCACCTCGGTCAAGTGGATCGACGACCCCGGCGACAACACCTTCACCCAGCGCACCGTCGCCGACGCCCAGGCCTGCACCCTGCCGGACGTCCTCAACCTCAACTCCGAGACCGGGACCGCCCTCACCAAGGCCGGCTACCTGCTCAACCTCGGCGTCAAGGACCCGTCCTCGGCCAAGCCGTTCGTGCCGGCGTTCTGGAACTCCAGCACCATGAAGGACTCCTCGGGCATGCCCGAGCACACCGTGTTCCCCTGGTACACCGGCGGCATCGTCCTCACGTACAACACCGACCTGCTGGAGAAGGCCGGGATCGACCCGGACAAGCCGCCGACGACCATGTTCGGGCTGTTCGCCGACTACGAGAAGATCGCCAAGGCGAGCGACGGCAAGTTCTACGCGACGATGGCCAACCCGGTCTGGCGGATCCCGGCCGACTTCGACCAGATGAACATCAAGGTGCTGTCCGACAACGGCAAGACCGCGGTCTTCGGCGACGATCCGAGGACCACGCAGTGGGTCGCCTGGATGGCGAAGCTCTACAAGGAAGGCGCGATGCCGAAGGACTCGCTGTCCTCCAGCAACGATCCCTCGACGCTGTACAGCCAGGGCAAGGTCGCCTACGGCTCGACGAACCCGAGCTTCGTCCGCTTCGTGAAGCAGAACAGCCCCTCGGTCTACGCCAAGACCGGCGTCGGCCAGCAGCCCTTCGACGCGCTCGGCCACACCACCGGGGCTCCGCAGTACATAGCGGTCGCCGCGACCAGCAAGCAGGCGCCCGCGGCCCTCGCCTTCGCGAAGTTCCTGACCAACGCCGAGAACCAGACGGCCTGGTGCAAGGACCCGAACGTGGTGATCTTCCCGACGACCACGGCCTCGCTGGACGACCCGTTCTTCCAGAAGGTCACCGGTGACGACCCGTTCTCGGAGGCCCGCAAACTCGTCGCCGAGCAGCTGAAGACCGCCACCGCCTACCAGACCAACCTCTCCCCGGCGGCGCAGAACGCGATCGTGTCCCAGGTGCAGCTGGCCATGCAGGGCAAGAAGAGTCCGGCACAGGCCGTGAAGGACGCCCAGGAGAAGGTCGACGACCTGCTGAAGCAGGCGGGCTGATCGTGGCGACTCAGACCGCTGAGCCGGTGTCCGTGCCCGGTACGGAGCACACCTTCTCCGTGCCGGGCCGCCGGGCCCCCTCCCGTATCCGCCGCCTCGCCCGGGCCGTCCTGCCCGGTCCCGTGCCCGGCGCCAACGGAGCGGCGATGTACCGCCGTTGGTGGCTGCCATGGCTGTGGACCGCGCCCGCGATCGTCTGCGCCGTGGTGTTCGGGGTGTTCCCCTTCCTCAACACCGTCCTGCTGTCGTTCACCGACGCCAAGCCGCTCGGCGGCGCCGCGAGCTTCGTCGGGCTGGACAACTACACCCGGATGCTGGACGACTCGGACTTCTGGCTGGCGACCCGCAACAGCCTCCTGTACGCGCTGGTCGTCGTCCCCCTGATGGTGCTGCTGCCGCTGCTGCTGGCCGTCCTGGTGGAGAAGAACCTCCCCGGCATCGGCTTCTTCCGCTCGGCCTTCTACACCCCTGTCCTCGCCTCCAGCGTGGTCGTGGGCCTGAGCTGGCAGTGGCTGCTGGCCGACGACGGGCTGGTCAACACCTGGCTGCAGAAGGCCCATCTGATCCGGAGCGCCATCCCGTTCCTGTCCGACTCGTGGCTGATCCTGCTGTCGGCGATGGGCCTGACGCTGTGGAAGGGCCTCGGCTGGTACATGATCTTCTACCTGGCCGCGCTGGGGAACGTGCCCAGGGAGCTGCACGAGGCGGCGTCCATGGACGGCGCCGGTGCCGCGCGCCGCTTCTGGCACATCACCGTGCCCGGCGTACGCCAGGCCATGATGCTGGTCGGCACGCTCACCGGCATCGGCTCGCTGCGGGTGTTCACGGAGATCTACATGCTGGGCAGCTCCACGGGCGGTCCCGGCGGCGCCGACCGCACCCTGCCCTTCTACATCAAGGACGTCGGCCTCGACCCGATCACCGGCAACGCCGGGTACGGCTCGGCGGTCAGTGTGGCGCTGTTCCTGCTGACGCTGGGGCTGACCCTGCTGGCGCAGCGCCTGACGAAGGAGGACGAGTCATGACGACGGCGGTGCACAAGGCCCGGCGGCCGATGCCACGCTGGCGGGAGTACGGCCGTCCGCGCGAACTGGCCGTGCGCTACCTGCTGTTGTTCATCGTGCTCGGCATCACCGTCGGCCCGCTGGTCTGGCAGCTCCTCGCCTCCCTGAAGAGCACGGGCGAGGACGTCTTCGGCTCGAACGCCTCGCTGCTGCCGCACCACCCGACCCTGCGGGCCTACCGCCAGGTCTTCGAGCAGGTGCCGGTCGCCACGTACATCAGGAACAGCATGATCGTGGTCGTGCTGTCGATCGCCAGCCAGCTGGTGTTCTCCACGACGGCCGGCTACATGCTCTCCAAGCCCGGCTGGAAGGGCCGCAAGGCGGTCTGGGTCGTGCTGGTCGCGTCCATGATGTTCCCCTTCGAGTCGATCATGGTCTCGTTGTTCCTCAGCATCCGCGACCTGGGTCTGGTGGACAGCGTGGTGGGCGTGTGGCTGCCCGGGTTCGTCGGCGCCATCAACGTCCTCCTCATGCGCGGCGCGTTCCTCGCGGTACCGCGCGAGCTCGAGGACTCGGCGATGCTCGACGGCGCGAACGAGTGGCAGCGCTTCCGGTATCTGTACCTGCCGTCCGCGTGGGGCGCGGTCCTGGTGGTCACCGTCAACACCTTCATCAGCGCCTGGGACGACTTCCTCTGGCCGCTGATCGTGCTGCGCTCCGAGGACCACATGACGCTGACGCTGGGGCTGTCCCGGCTGCAGAGCTCGTCGTTCGGCTACGACCAGCGGGTGGTGATGGCGGGTTCGGTGATCTCCGTGATCCCCGTGCTGGTGCTGTTCGTGATCACACAGCGGTGGTTCTACCGGGGAGTCTCGGCCGGGGCCGTCAAACTCTGATCGAACACGAGCGGTACGGCGGTGAGCGCCTCGCGCGCGGACGCCGCGACCCGGATCTCGACCGGCCCGGTCGGTACGATCGTCTCCAGGTCGGCGCCGACCAGCTCCAGTTGGTCCGCGCCGAGGCGCAGGGCGACCGTACGGCACTCCCCAGGCGCGAGCCGCACACCCTCGAACCCTCGCAGCTCCAGCGCGCGCGGCCAGACGGGCGTGCGCAGCCGGCGGACGTAGAGCTGGACGACGCTGCGGCCGGGCCGGGTGCCGGTGTTGGTGACCTCGACCTCGACGAGGTCTCCGGTCAGCCGGGGCGGGCCGTAGGAGAAGCTCGTGTACGACAGCCCGTGCCCGAAGGAGTGGAGCGGCTCGGCGCTCTCGTCCAGGTACCCGCCGTACTCCGTGTCCTTGTGGTTGTAGTGCACGGGGAGTTGGGCCACGGAGCGCGGGACGGAGACCGGCAGCCGTCCGGCGGGCTCCGCCCGTCCGAGCAGCACCTCGGCGATCGCCTCGCCGCCCCAAGGGCCCGGATACCAGGCCGTGAGAACGGCGGCCGCGGTGTCCGGTACGACATGCGGGCGGCCCTGGATCAGCACGACCGCCGTCGGCGTGCCCGTCGCGACGACGGCGTCCACAAGCGCGTGCTGGGCCTCCCCCAGCCGCAGCCCCGCGAGGTCGGCGCCCTCGCCGCAGGTCATCTCGGACACGACCGTCCGTGCGGCGCCGTTGGCGTCGAACTCCGTGTCGGGAGTGCGGGCGCTGCTGCCGCCCAGCACCAGCACGGCCAGGTCGCAGGCGGCGGCCGTCGCGACCGCGCGGGGGATGCCGGTGCGGTCGGCGCCGGTGAGGGCGGCGCCCCGGGCGTGGCGGATGTCCGTGCCGGGCGGGGCGAGCCGGCGCAGGGCGTCGAGGACGCTCGCGCCCGTGCCGGGGCGCTGCGGGGCGGCGTAGTCGCCGAGTTGGTGGGCGGTGGTGGCGGCGTGCGGGCCGAGCACGGCGATGCGCCGCACGGAGGGCGCGATCGGCAGGACGCCGGCCGGGTTGCGCAGCAGGGTGACGCAGGCGCGGGCGAGATCGGTGCTGAGGGCGCGCCCGGCGTGCGCGGGCAGCGACACGCGGCGTGCGTACGGCTGCTCGAACAGGCCGAGGCGGAACTTCAGGCGCAGGACGCGGGCGACGGCGGCGTCCAGTGCCGCCTCGCTCACCAGGCCCCGCTCGACGGCCTGCGCCAGATGCGTGAAGCCCTCGTCCCAGAGGCTGAGGTCGACCCCGGCGTCGAGGGCGAGGGCACCTGCGGAGACCTTGTCGCCGGTGATGCGGGCCAGCCGGTCCACGGCGAGGCCGTCGGCCATGACCAGGCCCTCGAAACCCCAGCGGTCGCGGAGGAGTCCGGTGAGGAGGGCACGGTTGCCGGAGCAGGGCAGGCCGTCCACCTCGTTGTAGGCGGCCATCACCGCGGCGGCACCGGCGCGGACGCCGGCGCGGGCGGCCGGGAGATGGATCTCGTGCAGTTCGCGCGGGCCGAGCTCGGACTCCGCGGAGTTGCGGCCGCCGACCGTGGCGCCCTGGCCGGCGAAGTGCTTGAGGACGACGGGGGCCTTGTCGGCGGCGAAGAGCTCCCCCGTGCCCTGCATCCCGCGGACCAGCGCCTCCGTCAGCCGGGCCGCGAGGTAGGGGTCCTCGCCGAAGCACTCCTCGGTACGGCCCCAGCGCGGGTCCCGGGCGATGTCCAGCGCGGAGACGAGCGCCACATGGCCGCCCCGGGCGCGCAGCTCGGCGGCGGCGTGGGCGGCGGCCGTCTCGTACAGGTCGGGGTCCCAGGTCGCGCCGACGGCCAGGTTGACGGGGAGGACCGTGCCGTCGAGGGCCATGTGGCCGTGCGGCACCTCCTCGACGAACAGGGCGGGGATGCGCAGCCGGCTGTGTTCCAGGACATGCCGCTGGACCAGGTCGGCGAGGTCGGCGCCGTCCTCGACGCCCGGCCCTTCGCCGTGTCCGACGCCGGACCAGGCGTCGGCGCGCATCAGCCCGTAGAGCGCGCCGAGCCCCTCGAAGCGCTCGGTCTCGGCACGCAGGGCCTCGGTGAGCCGGAAATTCCCGTCCGGGGTGCGGCGGTAGGCGTGCCAGCCGTACATCCGCTGGTTGAGCTGACCGGCCTTCTCGCGCAGGGTCATCCGGGAGAGGAGGTCGGCGACGCGGCTGTCGAGAGGGACGGCCGGGTCGAGGTACGGGGGCGGGGCGACCGCGGGGTCCTGAAGGGGCATGGGGAGGTCCTTGGGAGCGGGCGTCAGCGTCTGGTGCCGTGGGCGAGCCGGGCCAGGGCCACGGCGCCCGGGGAGCCGTCCGACACCGGGGTGACGGTGAGAGCGAGGTCGGCGAGGCGTTCGGTCAGGGGGGTCAGCAGGGGGCCGTGCGGGGCCAGCAGGCCGCCGGTGACGACGAGGGGTTCGCCCGGGCGTGGCGCGAGTGCCGTCACGCTCTCGGTGAGGCGGCGGGCGGCCTCCCGCAGGATCTCCGCGGCGACGGCGTCCTTCTCCTCGGCGGCCCCGACGACCAGCGGCGCGTGGTCGGCGAGCCGGACCGGCGGCCGGTCCATGAGGGCGGGCAGCAGGTGGGCGCGGTAGGCGGTGCGCAGGGCGGCGCTCCACGGCACGGCGTCCGTGACGCCGTAGGGCTCCGGAGGCAGGACCCCCGGGGGCAGGCCGAGCTCGCGGCCGACCGCGCGGACGAGGACGGTGGGCGCGCCCCGGCCGTCGGCCGCCCGCAGGGCCGCCCGTACGGCCGCGCGGCCGATCCAGAAGCCGCTGCCGTCGTCGCCGAGGAGCCAGCCGTCGCCGCCGGAGGTCGCGGTGGGCATCCGTGCGGTGATCCGGGCGGCGACCGCACCGGTGCCGGCCACCAGGACGAGGCCGTCGGCGGGGTGGCCGGGGGCGGCGGCGAACGTGGTCTCGATGTCGCTGTGGACGTCGACCGTGGCGGCGGCGATGCCCAGCCGGGCGAGCGCGGTGGCCAGGGCCGTGCGGGCGCGCACCCGGCCGGGCTCGTCGGTCCCCTGCCCCTGGTGGCCGGCGCCGGCGAACCCGCCCGCCACCGCGGCCACCCGGCCGCGCAGCGGTGCGGGCACGGCCTGTGCGAGGGCCTCGGTGAGGTGGTCGGCGAGCTGCGGACCGGGCACGGTGAGCGCGTTGCCCGGTCCGGCCGTGCCCTCGCCCCGGGGGCGGCCGTCGCCGAGGTCCGCCAGAACGGCCCGGGTACGGGTGCCGCCGGCGTCGAGGCCGACCACGAGGTCGAGACGACCTTGGTTCAAATCACTATGCATTGCTCCCCATGGTGGTTGATACATTCTCCGCTGACAAGGTCGGTCTCCCGAGGAGGACGCCATCGACACGCCCGCGCCCGCGCCGGCACCCCGGTTCGGTGTCAACTACACCCCCCGCCGGGGCTGGTTCCACGCCTGGCACGACTTCGATCCCGGGCTCGCGCGCGAGGATCTGGCCCAGATCGCCGGGCTGGGCCTGGACCACGTCCGGGTCTTCCACCTGTGGCCCCTGCTCCAGCCCAACCGCACCCTGGTCCGCGCCTCCGCCGTGGACCAGCTCGTGCAGCTGGTGGACCTGGCGGCCGAGTGCGGCCTGGACGTCCTCGTGGACGGCGTGCAGGGCCATCTGTCGAGCTTCGACTTCTACCCGGAGTGGACGCGCAGCTGGCACCACCGCAACGTGTTCACCGACCCGGAGGCGATCGAGGCCCAGGCGGTGCTGCTACGCACACTGGGCCGGGCCCTGTCCGGCCACCCCCGCCTCATCGGCCTCCAGCTCGGCAACGAACTCAACAACCTGGTCGAGCACAACCCGGTGTCGGTGGCCGAGGTGGACCACTACCTGGACACCCTGCTGGCCGCCGCGCGCGACGGGCTGGGCGCCGACGGCGGTCTGGTCACGCACTCGGCGTACGACGCCGCCTGGTACGGCGACGACCACCCGTTCACCCCCGAGGCCTCGGCCCGCAAGGGCGATGTGACCACCGTCCACCCCTGGGTGTTCTCCGCCGACTGCGCGCGCCGCTACGGCCCGCGCTCGCCGCAGGTGCACCATCTCGCCGAGTACGGGACGGAGCTGGCGAAGGCGTACGCCACCGACCCGGCCCGCCCGGTCTGGGTCCAGGAGACCGGTGCGCCCGAGCCCCACATCCCGGCGGCCGACGCCCCCGGCTTCGCCCGCGCGACGCTCCTCAACGCGGCCGGCTGCGCACGGCTGTGGGGCGTCACCTGGTGGTGCTCCCACGATGTCGACCGCTCCCTGGCCGACTTCCCCGAACTGGAGTACACCCTGGGCCTGTTCGACCCCACCGGCCACCCCAAGCCCATCGCCGACGCCCTCTCCGCCACGGTGGCCGAACTCCGCGCCGCCGCGGCCCCGCCTCCGCCCCGCGCCACAGCCCTGGTCCTGGACTGCACCCCGTCCACGCGTTCGGTCTCCGGTCCGGGCGGCGTGTTCTTCGAGGCCTGGATGCGGCTGCGCCAGGAGGGCACCCGCCCGGCGGTGGTCCTGGCGGAGCGGACGGAGGACTCGGGGCACCTGGGGGCGAGGGGGATCACGGAGCTGGTCGACGCGAAATGAGGCGGGCGGGGGCGGGGGGATCCGGGACCGGCCGGGACTCCGGCCCCGGATCCCCCCGCCCCCGGTCAGGACGTCCGCCCGGTCAGGACGTCCGCCCGGTCAGGACCTCCGCCACCGCGCGCAGATTGACCCGCCCCCTGCCGTGCGCGCACACCGCGCTGTCCCACTCCGGCAACCCGGTGGAGACCAGCAGCGCGTCCGGTCGCGCCGCGACCAGCGCGTCCCGCAGACTCCCCTGCCAGGGATGGAGCACGGCATCGCACACGGCGACCACCAGCGGCCGCCCCTCCGCGGCACGCAGCACCTCCCCCACGACAGCCCCCGGGTCCCCCGGCTCCCCGGCCACCGCCGTCCCCGTGGCCGTCGGGTCGAGGGCGCGCAGCTCGGTCAGGAGGTCCTCGCCGCCCCAGTTGAGGGCGGGGTGCGGGGGCGGGAACAGGTCGACGACGTGGGCGCCCGGCACCGGTTCCGGCAACGTCTCCCCGCTCCGTACGGCCCGTCGCGCCGCCGAGAGCCCGGCCCCCGCGTCCCACGCGGCCACCTCGCCCGGCCGGTACGGCACCGCGTACCGCAGCGCGAGCCGCCGCACCCGCTCCGCGGCCTCGGTCACACGGTCCTCGGTCAGTTCACCCGCCCGCAGGGCGTCGAGAACGGCGTCCCGGCAGGCGAGGGTGACCTCCAGATCCGGTACGGCGACGATGACCTGGTCCGCTCCGGCGGCGAGCGCGAGACGCGCGCCGGCCGCCTCGCCGTAACGGTCGGCGATGGCCTTCATCTCCAGCGCGTCGCTCACCAGGACGCCGTCGAAGCCCAGCTCGCCGCGCAGCAGCCCGGAGAGGATGCGTGGACTGAGGGTGGCGGGCCGGTCGGGGTCGAGAGCCGGGAAGACGACATGGGCGCTCATCAGCATGGGCACCCCCGCGTCGACCGCCGACCGGAAGGGCGCGAGGTCGAGCCGGTCGTACGGTCGTGGATCGAGGGCGAGCTCGTGGTGGCTGTCGGTCACGGTCCCGCCGTGGCCGGGGAAGTGCTTGGCGCACGAGGCCACGCCGCGCGCCTCGGTGGCCGTGATCCAGGCCCGCAGATGCCGGGAGACCAGCTCGGGGTCGGCGCCGAAGGCACGGGTGCGCACGATCGGGTTCTCGATCCGGCTCTGGACGTCGGCGACGGGGGCGTAGGAGGTGGTGATGCCGAGCGAGAGCAGATGTCCGGCCAGGGCGTCCGCGCACGCGGCGGTGAGCCGTGGGTCGTCGGCGACGCCGAGCGCCCAGGAGCCCGGCACCTCGGGCGCGCCCGCGGCCACCAGATGGCCTATGCCGCCGCCCTCGTTGTCGATGGCGACCAGCAGGTCCGCGCGCAACGCCCGCAGTGAGCCGGTGAGCTCGCGAACCTGGTCGGCGTCGCGGACGTTGCGGGTGAAGAGGATGACCCCGCCCAGTCCGCGGTCGATGAGCTGTTTCAGGGTGTCGGGGACGGTCGTCGTGCCGTCGAACCCCGCGACGAGACAGCGGTGGGCCGCCTCGTCGAGGGCGGCGGGCAGAGCCGGTCCGGCGGGCCGGGGGGCGGAGTTCGTCACCCCACGATCCTCTGGTTCACCAAGCCTGAAGTCAACATGCCGATGGATGAATGATTCACCAAGCCTCGTGTCGGCCTGCTCGGACCCCATCGCGCGCAGCCGGCTCGCACACATGGTTCTCAGGGCGGGCCGAGCGTCGTCCTCGACGGGATGGGGTGACACTCCCCTCCGGCGCTGACGCGGGCATGGGAGCGTGCTGTGCCCCCGGCCGCCGACATCGGCCAGGGGCACAGCTGCCTCGGGGGGTCAGCGCGCGGTCAGTCTCCACAGGTGGTCGGCGGTGCCGTTGTCGGACCACTGGAGGACCTGGGCGCCGGACGAGGTGCTCATCTGGTCCACGCCGAGCAGGCGCCCGCTGTTGTAGTTGGCGATCTTGTAGTAGCCGTCGCGGGCGGGGACGACCTGCCACAGGTGGTCGGCGGTGCCGTTGTCACCCCAGATCAGGGCGGTGCCGCCGTCCGAGGTGCTCATGCCGTTGATGCCGAGCACCAGTCCGCTCTTCTGGTTGACGATCTTGTACAGGCCCGATCCGGCCGCCACCAGGGTCCAGTTCTGGTCGGTGCCCGTGGTGGACGTCGCCTGGACGACGGAGGTGCCCTGAGCGGTGCCCGCGTTCAGGGTGTCGAGGGCGAGGCCGCTGTTCTTGTTGGTGATCTGGTAGCGCCCGGCCAGCGAGGTGTTGGTGCCACTGGGGGTGATGACCAGGTGGTAGCCGTCGGAGGCGTTCATCGTCACCGGCACGGTGACGGAACCGCCCGAGACCGTGTAGTCCGCCTCGGAGATCGTGATCGGGCCGGGGGAAGCGGTCGTACGGCCCGTGTGCGGGCTGTACTCCAGCTTGACGTGCACCGTGCTGCCGAAGGCCGACAGGGACGACAGGCCGTTCACGGTCACGGCGCAGGAGCCGGCGCAGCCGCCCGCGACGACGCCGATCTGGTTGCCGGCGCCGTTGAGGGAGGCGAGACCGTCGATGCCGGTCTGGGCGGGAGGCGTGGTGACGAGCATGTTGCCGGACATGTCGCCGTACCACTTGTACGTCCAGTAGGAGCCGTTGGGCGAACCGCCGGTGTCGGTCAGGGTGTCGCCGAGGGTGCCGTAGTGGTTCCAGAAGGCGAGCTCGGCGTCGCGCACGCCCGCCCGTTCGAACTTGGCGGCGTAGCCGATGAGGGCGCCGGAGTTGCCCATCTCGTCGGGGGTGCCGTACTCCTCGATGGCGATCGGGCGGGGGCTGATGCCGAGGCTCGACTCCAGGGAGCGGTAGGCGGAGACGTGGGCGGCGATGTCCTTGCTGCCCTGGAGTTCGTGCCAGGCGACGACGTCCGGGACGGTGCCGCTCGCCTTGGCGTCGGTCAGGAACGAGCTCATCCAGGACTGGTTCCACGCCGAGTGACTCGGTCCCTGGATCGGCGTCCTGGTGTCCTTGGCACGGACCTCCTTGTAGGTGCGTGCCCAACCGGCGTCGAAGGCGCCCGCGTCGGTGGTGTCCCAGGTCCAGTCGGGCTCGTTCCACAGCTCGTACGCGGCGATGTTCGTCGCGCCGGAGGACTGGACCGAGGCGACCTGCTTGTCGACGGCGGAGAGCCAGTCGGTCCAGCTCACCCACTTGTAGGGGAAGTCGGGGTACCAGTCCGGCATGCGTACGACGACCTTGGCGCCGGCGCGGGCCGCCTTCGGCGCCACGACGAGGGCGTCACCGGCGGGCGCGGGCTCGCCGTTGGGCAGTTGGGAGCCGCCCGGGGCCATCTGTACGAAGGTGTTCGGCTTCAGCGGGGTGACCAGGCTGTCGGCGGGCGTGCCGTCGGCGGCGAGGCCGTAGAGGCTGCCGGTCGCGACATGGGTCACCGGGCGCAGGGTCTGGTTGGCATTGACCACCAGGGTGGTGGCGGAGGTGGGCACTGCCCCGGCCGGGGCTCCCGTGGCGAGGGCGGCGGTGGCGGTCAGGGCGGCTACGCCCAGGACGGCGGCCAGTGGTCTTGTGCGGCTCATGACAGGGGGTTCTCCTCTAAGGGAGGGAGGGGGAGGGGGTCTTCAGTCCTTCACCGCGCCCGCGGTGACACCCGCGGCCACGTAGCGCTGGGCGAGGACCAGCAGGACTGCCGCGGGGACGGAGGCGACCACGGCGGTGGCCATGATCGCGTTCCACTCCTGGTTGTTGTTGCCGATGTACTTGTAGATGCCGAGGGTGATCGGCCTCAGATCGCCGCCGCCGTCGAGGGTGTTGGCGAAGACGAAGTCGGACCAGGCCCACAGGAAGGAGAAGAGCGAGACGGTGACGAGCGCGTTGCGGCTCACCGGCAGGACGACCGACCAGAAGGTGCGGAAGGTGCCCGCGCCGTCGATCCGGGAGGCGGCGATCAGTTCGCCGGGAATGCCCGACATGAACGCCGTGAAGATCATGACACCGAAGGGCACGGCGATGGTGGAGTCGGCGACGATCAGCCCCCACCAGGAGTTCAGCAGGCCGAGGTCGAGGAAGATGCCGTAGAAGCCCATCGCCATGACGATGCCGGGAACCATCTGGGCGATCAGCAGGACCAGACCGAGGGCGCCGCCGCGTGGACGCAGTTTCGCCAGGGAGTAGCCGGCCGGGGCGGCGAGGAGGAGGGTGAGGACGACCGTGCCGAGGCCGATGAGGAGGCTGGTGCCCAGGTAGGGCAGCTGGTCGTCGAGGACGGCCCGATAGCCCTCGAAGGTGGGGTGCAGCGGGAGCAGGTCGGGCGGGGACTTGCGCATGTCCTGCTGCGGGGTGAGGGACACATTGATCATCCAGTACACCGGGAACAGCATCAGCGCGGTGAGGACGAGCCCGATGACGGTGTACCGACGGGAGCCGCTACGGGACTTCACGCTTCCTGCCTCCTCTGGACGCGGATGTACAGCAGCCCGAAGACGAGGGCGATGAGGATGAGGAGGTTGCCGACGGCGGCGCCCGGCCCGAACTTGGGCAGCAGCGTGCCGAAGCCGAGCTGGTACGACCAGGTCGCCAGGGTGGAGGAGGCGTCGCCGGGGCCGCCCTTGGTCATGATCCAGATCAGGTCGAACACCTTGAGGGTGTAGACGAGCCCGAGGAGCAGCGTGATCGCCGACACCGGCCGCAGCAGCGGGAAGGTGATCCTGCGGAACACCTGCCAGGCACTCGCGCCGTCCAGCGCGGCCGCCTCGTAGAGCTCCGCCGGGATGTTCTGCAGGCCGCTGTGGAGGATCACCAGGTTGAAGGGGATACCGATCCAGATGTTGGCGATGATCACCGAGGTCAGGGCCCAGTCGGGCGAGGTGAGCCAGCCGACGGGATCGATCCCGAGGAAGTGCAGGAAGTAGTTCACCACCCCCGACTCGCTGTTGAACATCCACGACCACGTGGACGCCGACACGATCAGCGGCAGCAGCCACGGGATGAGGAACAGGGCCCGCAGCACCGTGGAGAGCCGGAAGTGCCGGTTGAAGAAGACCGCGAGGGCGAGACCGGCGGCGTACTGGACGGCGATCGACACGAAGGTGAAGACCATGGTGTGACGCAGGGCCGGGCCGAACGTCGGGTCGTCCAGGATCTTCTGGAAGTTGTCCCAGCCGGAGAAGGGCGCGTCTCCCGCCACGAACGACCGCACGGTGTAGTCGCGCAGGCTCAGGTCGAGGTTGCGGTAGAGGGGATAGAGGTAGAAGGCGGCGAGGTAGGCGATCAGCGGGGCGACGAAGGCGAGTGCGGTGAGCCGGCTCCGGCGCCGCTGCCCGCGGTGCGGCGGTGCGGGCGCGGAGCTCGCCTTCGTCACCGCCGGCGCCCGCCGCGGCCGGTCGACGCGGGCGATGGTCATGGTGTCGGCCTCAGTTCTTCCGCGCGCTCGCCTGCGCCGTGTCCATCGCGGCCTGCGGGCTCTTGCTGCCGGAGAGGGTCGCCTGGACGGCGGTCCACATCGGCTCGGAGATGGTCGGGTACTTGGTGCCCAGACCGCCGCTGGTGCGGCCGCGGGCCGAGGCCACGGCCTCCACCCAGGGCTTGAGCTTCGGGTTCTGCTTCACCTGCTCCGCCTGGACGGCGGCGGTGGGCGCCACATACGTCAGGGTCGTGTCGCTGGCGAGGAGATTGGCGTCGCTGGTCAGACAGGTGACGATCTTCTTGCTGACGTCGTAGCGCGCGGTGTCCTTCTGCACGGGCACGGTGACGAACTCGCCGCCCGTCGGCACCGGTGCCGAACCGCCGTTGCGGGCGGGGATGTTGATGATGCCGTAGTCGAAGCCGGCCTTGTCGGCGTTGCCGAGCTGCCAGGTGCCGTTCTCGCCGAAGGCGTAGTCGCCGGTGGCGAACTCCTGCCAACTGGTGGTCTGGGTGTTCTGCAGGACGTCCTTGGGCGCCAGGCCGTCGTCCACCCAGCCCTTCCACAGCGACAGGGCGGCCACGCCCTTCGCCGAGTTCAGCTCGGTGAGGTCGCCGCCGGCGCCCCAGAACCAGGGCAGGAACTGGAAGCTGCCCTCCTCCGTGTTGATGGCGGAGAAGGTGATGCCCTTCTTCCCGGCCGACTTGACCTTCTGCAGGGCGGCGGTGAGGGAGGTCCAGTCCTTGACGGAGGCCGGGTCGACGCCGGCGGCGGACAGGACCTTCTTGTTGTAGTAGAGGGCGAGGGTGTTGGCGCCGATCGGGATGCCGTAGGCGGCGTTGTCGATGGTGCCCGCGCCGATGATGTTCTGCTGGATCGACTTGGTGTCGAGGGCCAGATCGCTCGTCTTGTTGAGGATGCCCGCCTCGACCAGCGTGGAGACGACCGGGTTGTCCACCAGCATCACATCGGGCGCGTTGCCCTGCTGGGCGGCGAGCAGCGCCTTGTTGCCGAGGTCGGTGGTGTCGTACGCGGTTCTCTTGACGGTGACACCCGCCTTGGTACCGCACTGGGCGACGCGCTTGCCCCACGGGGAGGAGGCGTCGAACTGCGGGTACGGGTCCCAGAAGGTGTACGTCCCCCCGGCGGCGTCGGAGGAGCCCGAGCTGTCGGAGCCGCCTGCGCAGGCGGTGAGGGAGGCGAGGGTGCCGACGGCTGCGAGCGCGGCGAGCAGGGCGCGGCGGGCGGGGACAAGGGGGGCGCGGCGGGCGGGGACAAGGGGGGCGCGGCGGGTGGGGACAAGGGGCGTGCGGCGGGTCGGTATCACGGGGGGACCTCGTTGTCGTAGAAGTGGCGCGGCAGGGGGGTCAGGAGAGGGGCAGCCAGACGCGCATGCCGCCGTCCTCGCGGTTGGCCCAGGCGTAGTAGGGGATGGCGGTCAGTTCGACGGGATCGCCGTCGTCCGGTGCGTCGGTCGTGGTGTCCGTGGCGGTGTACGGCCACCAGCCGTGGTCGGGGATGTCACGCCGACGGCCGGCCGCCACGACCGTCGTGACCCCGCCGAGGAGGTCGGGACGGTGCTTCACGGCCAGTGGGCGGGTGGGGTCGAGGACGATGTCGTCCAGGCCGCCACCGGGGTGGTCGACCTGTTCCAGGCAGTACACGAGCGGCCCGCGCTCGATCGCCGCACAGCCGCGTACGGCGTCCACCCGGGGGTCGGCGGCGGTGAGCCGGGGTTCGAGAGTCAGCTCCACCACCACCTCGTCGCCGGGCGACCAGGTGCGCTCCAGGCGCAGCCAGCCCTCGGACGCCGAAGAGTCGTACGGCTGTCCGGCGCAGCGGACGCGGATGTCGCGGCACCACTGCGGGACACGCAGGGAGAGCGTCCAGGGCCGGTCGGCGGGGGTCTCCTCCACGGTGAGGCGGATCGTGCCGTGCCAGGGGTAGTCGGTCTCGGCGCGTACGGCGATGCCCTCGGCGGTGTAGAGCCCGCTCACGTACTGGTGGATCTGCAGGCCCGTGTCGTCGCCGCTGGCCAGGTAGTGTTCCAGGCTCGCCAGCAGCCGCATCGCGTTGGGCGGGCAGCAGGCGCAGCGGAACCAGCGGGTGCGGCGGGCCGACTGGTCGCCGCCGGTGTCGGTGTGGCCGTCGCGGACCTGGAGCGGGTTGACGTACAGCCAGCGCTCGCCGTCGAGGGAGACGCCGGCGAGGAAGCCGTTGTAGAGGGTGCGTTCGATCAGGTCGGAGTAGCGGGCCTCGCCGGTGAGCAGGGCCATGCGCCAGCTCCACTGGATCGACGCGATGGCGGCGCAGGTCTCGCAGTAGGCGCGCTCGGTGGGCAGTTCGTAGGGGTCGCCGAAGTCCTCCTCGTCGTGGTGGGCGCCCAGCCCGCCGGTGAGGTGGGTCTTGGTGGCGGTCATCGCCCGCCACAACCGCTCGCCGACCGCGCGGAGTTCGGCGTCGCCGGTCTCGGTCGCCAGATCGGTCGCCCCGGCCAGCAGGTACAACTGCCGTACGGCGTGCCCCTCGACGTTGGTGGCCTCGCGCAGCGGGACGCGGTCCTGGCAGTAGGCCTCGCCGCCGAGCAGGCCGTGGCCGTACCGGTCGACGAAGTAGGCGGCCAGGTCGAGGTAGCGGCGTTCCCCCGTCTCCCGGTAGAGCTCGACCAGGGCGGTCTCCACTTCCGGGTGGCCGTCGATGCCGTCGATGGGTCTGCCGCTGCCGGGCGGGCCGAAGACGGAGTCGATGTGGTCGGCGAACCTGACGGCCACGTCGAGGAGTTCGGAGCTGCCGGTGGCACGGTGGTGGGCGACCGCGGCCTGGATGAGGTGTCCCGCGCAGTACAGCTCGTGGCCCCAGCGCAGATCCTGGTAGCGCTCGCCGCCCTTGACGAGCTGGAACCAGGTGTTGAGATAGCCGTCGGGCTGCTGGGCGGCGGCGACCAGGGCGACGATCCGGTCGACCTCGCCCGCGAGGTCGTCGTCCGGGGTCTGGGCGAGCTGCCAGGCGGCCGCCTCCAGCCACTTGTACACGTCCGTGTCCACGAAGGGGTAGGCGCCCCGGAACTCGCCCGTGTCCTTGCCGGCCGCCAGCCGCAGGTTGTGCAGGTTTCCGGCGGACTCCAGCAGCCCGGGCCCCTGGGGGATGGAGGCGTGCGCGTTGGTCGCGCGGCGGGCGTGCCAGAAACCCGGGTCGATGCCGACGGCTGCGGGCCTCAACGCGGCACGGGCGTCCGGGCCGAGGCGGACCGGTCCCGGGGCGGACGGAGTGGAGCGTGTGCGGGGCATGACTCTCCGGGGGTGAGGGCGCAGAGGGTGGATGACGGGCTCACCGGAGCCTGCTCTTGCGCAACCGTTTTCTCGACGTGAAGTAGAGGGCAGCGGACCTAATCGGTCAAGAGACGCAGCAAGGCTTTTTTCTTCTTTCCCACGGACTGGCGCATCCCTTCGCCGCCTGTCACCATGTCGGGCGTCCGCCCAGTCGAGGAAAAGGTTTGCCCGTGACCTCTGCTCCAGACTCTCCCCCGGCCGGCCGGGCCCGGCTGACCGATGTCGCCGCGCTCGCCGGTGTCAGCGTCGGTACGGCCTCCAAGGCCCTCAGCGGCGGCGGGCGCATGCGTCCCGAGACACGCCAACGGGTCCTGGCCGCGGTGGAGGAGCTGGGCTTCCGGCCCAACCAGCACGCGCAGAGTCTGCACAGCGGCCGCAGCTGGACGGTCGGCCTGATGACGACGGACGGGATCGGCCGCTTCAGCACGCCCGTGCTGCTGGGCGCCGAGGACGCGCTGGGCGCCGGGAAGATCTCCGTGCTGCTGTGCGACACCCGGGGCGACGCGATCCGGGAGCAGCACCACCTGCGCAACCTCATGGACCGCCGGGTGGACGGCATCATCGTCACCGGCCGCCGCACCGATCCCCGGCCGCCGCTGCCGGGGGTCGACTCCGTCCCAGTCGTCTACGCGCTGTCCCCCTCGACCGACCCCGCCGACACCTCCGTCGTCACCGACGACCACGGGGGCGCGCGCCTGGCCGTCGAGCATCTGGTGGGCACCGGACGGACCCGGATCGCTCACGTCACCGGACCGGAGCACCACGCCGCCGCCCGTGAGCGGGCCCAGTACGCGGTCGAGCACCTGGCGAGCGCCTCACTGGAGCCGTCGACCGGGCGGATCCACTACGGCGAGTGGAGTGAGGCGTGGGGCCGCCGGGCCGCCGAGGCCGTGCTGCGCACGGCGCCCGGGACGGACGCCTTCTTCTGCGGCAACGACCAGATCGCCCGGGGGGTGGCGGACGCGCTGCGCGAGCGCGGGGTGGCGGTTCCGGGAGACATCGCCGTGGTGGGCTACGACAACTGGGACACCATGGCCCTGGCCAGCCGCCCGCCTCTCACCACCGTCGACACGAACCTGACCGAGATCGGCCGGATCGCCGCCCTGGAGCTGCTCCGGGCCATCGACGCCGAGCCGCGGCCCGGCGTGCACACCGTGCCGTGCCGCCTGGTGGTGCGCGAGTCGAGCTGACTCCGCCGACGGGAAGCGCGGCCTGTTCGAGCTCGGCGCACTGGTCGGGCACCACGCCATGCTCGCCCTTCGGCGGCCGGTTGCCACGGACGCGGCGTAGTCTCCCCATGAGCCGCTCACAGACCGACACGACCGGAAGCGATGCCAGTCATGACCGAATCGTCCGAAGCAACGGTGGTGGTCACGGGGGCCACGGGACGCCTCGGCGGGCGTGTGGCCCGTCGTTTGGCCGAGCGGGGCGTGGCGCAGCGACTGCTGGTGCGCAGCCTCGATCGGGCGCCCGCGCTGCCCGGTGCCGCGGCGGTCCTCGGCGGTTACGGCGACCACGACGCCGTCGTGCGCGGACTGAGCGGCGCGGAGACCGTGTTCATGGTGTCCGCCTCCGAGAGTTCCGACCGGCTCGACCAGCACAAGGCCTTCGTGGACGCCGCGGCGGAGGCGGGTGTCGGGCACCTGGTGTACGTGTCCTTCTTCGGCGCCGCACCCGATGCGACGTTCACGCTGGCCCGCGATCACTTCCACACCGAGGAGCACATCCGGGCCCGCGGGATGGCGTACACATTCCTGCGCGACAACCTGTACGCGGAGTTCGTTCCCGATCTGGTCGGAGAGGACGGCGTCATCCGCGGTCCGGCCGGGCAGGGGCGGGCCGCCTTCGTCTCCCAGGACGACATCGCCGACGCCGCCGCCGCGGTCCTGACCCGTCCGGCCGAGCACGCCGGTGCCGTTCACGACCTGACCGGGCCCGAGTCCCTGACGCTGGACGACGCCGCCGGCATCCTGTCCGAGGTACTCGGCCGCGCGATCACCTACCGCCCCGAGACGGTCGAGGAGGCGTATGCCTCCCGCGCCTCCTACGGCGCGCCGCCGTGGCAGCTCGACGCCTGGGTGTCCACCTACACGGCCATCGCGGCCGGCGGGCTCGACGGTGTCAGCGACGCCGTGCCCCGCCTCACCGGCCACCCCGCCACACCCCTGGTCGACGTCGTCCGCGCCGTCAGGGGCTGAACCTCCCCGCTGGTCTTCCCGGGGCGCGAAACGCCCGATCAGACCGGCGGAGCGACGAACACGCCGCGGTCGACGTCGTTGAACGACTCCTTGGCGATCAGCTCGTTCATCGGGTTGGCCGTGCCCCACTGGTCGGTGACCTCGGGCTTTGAGAAGTCGTAGACGTGCGGGTGCCAGGTGTCCTCGTCCAGCAGCTCCAGCTCGGTCGTGTACTCGACCGTGTTGCCCTGCGGGTCCAGGAAGTAGGTGAAGGTGTTGTCGCCCGCCATGTGCCGGCCCGGGCCCCAGAGCTTGCGGGCACCGGAGCGGATGACCCGCCCCGAGCCGCGCATGTACTCGTCGAGGCCGCGCATCTCGAAGGAGATGTGGTGCAGGGCGGTGTGCGGGCCCTGGGCGATGGCCATGGAGTGGTGCTGGTTGCTGATGCGCATGAAGTGCATCGCCTCGCCCATTCGAGGGTGCATGAGGGTGTCGGAGAGGCGGAAGCCGAGGTGGCGCTCGTACCACTCCCGTGTACGGTTCAGATCGGGTGAGTTGAGGACGACGTGAGACAGCTTGACCGGGATCGCCTCCTTCTCCTCGATCCTGCGGTGCTGTCGGACCTCTACGTCCGCCGAGACCTCGATGGTGCGCCCGTCGACGTCGAAGAAGCGGAAGCCGTAACCGCCGCCGGGGGTGCCGACCTTGCCCGGCTGAGAGATCAGCCGCACCTCGGCGGCGAGGAGTCGCTCGGCGAGCGTGTCCACGTCGGCCACGGAGGCCGCACCGTAGGAGACCAGGTCGAGGCGCTTCTCCTCGGCCTTGCGCAGCCGCACGACGTACTGCTCGGGGCTGCCTTCGGCGGCCAGGAAGGAGATCCCGGAGTCCTCGGCGACCTGGGTCAGGCCCCAGACGCCCGCGTAGAAGTCGAGTTGCTTGTCGTAGTCGGGCACGGCGAGGTCGACGTGCCGCAGATGGGTGAGCAGACGCATGAGGTCAGTCCTTCCGGAGGAGGGCGGCGGCGTTGCCACCCCGTACGGCGTGGAAGTCGGCATCGGACAGCCGGGCCGCGCGCAGCGCGCCGACGGGGTCCTCGGTGCCCATGTCGAAGGGGTAGTCGGAGCCGAGCAGGACCCGGTCGGGACCCGCGACCCGGATCAGCTCCCGCAGGGTGTGGGGGTCGTGGACGAGGGAGTCGAAGTACAGGCGCTTCAGGTAGCTGCTGGGCGGACGGGAGCAGCCGGCGCCCGCGTCGGAACGGGTCTGCCAGGCGTGGTCGGAGCGGCCGATGTGGGTGGGCAGATAACCGCCGCCGTGCGCGGCGACGATCTTCAGCTCCGGGTGCCGGTCCAGCACCCCGGAGAAGATCAGATGGGACAGCGCGACCGCGTTCTCGGTCGGCTGGCCGACGGTGTTGGACAGGTACCACCGGTCCAGGCGCTCGTCGAGGGTGCAGCCGAAGGGATGCAGGAAGAGGATCGCGCCCGTCTCCTCGGCCCGCGTCCAGAGGGGTTCGTACGCCGGATCCGACAGGTCGCGGCCCGGAGCGTGCGAGGAGATCTCGACACCCGACAGGCCCAGGCCCATGGCGTGTTCGAGGGCACGCACCGCCGACCGCGGGTGCTGCAGGGGAACCAGACCGAGGCCGTGGAGTCGGCCGGGCGCCCCGCCGCAGTGCGCGGCCGTCGCCTCGTTGGCCAGTGAGGACAGCTTCTCGGCCGTCTCCTCGTCCGCCCAGTAGTGGTAGTGCGACGGCGACGGGCTGACCAGCTGGACGTCCACGCCCTGCGCGTCCATGGCGGCCAGCCGCACGGCGACATCGGTCAGTCTCGGGATGCGCTCGCTCACCATGGGGCCGTTGACGGCCAGCGCCGCGGGACCGTTGCGGCGGGCGTCCAGCGCCCGGGCCTCGGCGAGCCGGGGATGGCCGGCCACCAGGGCCTCGACCTCGGGCAGCAGGACGTGCGCGTGCACATCGACGGTCGGCGAGGTCACGGGAGATCCTTGAGGGGATTCATGGTGCGGGCCATCAGCCCCGGGACGTCCGCGTCACGCACCCCGTCCAACTGCCACTGCCCCAGCTGTACGGAGGCCTCGACGACGGATCGCACGCGTGGGATGCGGCGCTCGTAGAACGCCTGGAGCAGTTCGTCGTCCCAGTGCCGGGTGCCGGTGAGCATCTCGGCCAGCACGGAGGCGTCCTCCAGGGACATGGCCGCACCCTGCGCCAGGGTGGGCGGGCAGCAGTGCGCGGCGTCGCCGATCAGCACGACCCGGCCGCGGTGCCAGGACCCCTCGACCAACAGCCGGTCGAACCAGGTGTAGTTGACCTTCGCCGGATCCGTGATGTGCTCGACGATCTCGGGCCAGACACCGCCGTACGGCTGGGCCAGCCGGCGCATTTCGTCCGCGTACGACTCCACGGGGATCGAAGCCCGGTCGCGGCAGGCCTCGACGACATAGGCGTAGATGGTGTTCTCGCTGGTCGGACAGTATCCGGCGATGTACGCCGGGCCGCCGTAGGCGAGGTCCGTGCGCGTGACGGCCGCGGGGCGGGGCGCGGGGGTGCGCCAGATGGCCATGCCGGTGGGCTCGGGTTTGTCGGTGATGCCGATCGCCGCGCGGGTGGCGGAGTTGAGGCCGTCGGCGCCGATCACCAGGTCGTAGCGGCCGGTGGTGCCGTCACTGAGGCGCACCGAGACGCCGTCGGCGTCCTGCTCCAGGGTCTCGGCGGTGATGCCCAGGCGGACCGCGGCCCCCGAGGCGCGCACCGCGTCGATGAGGATCTGCTGGAGCCGGGGGCGCTGCACGCCGACCGTGGCCGGCAGGTCGTCGCCGCCGGTGCGGATGTCGTGCTGGACGTGCAGGACGGTCCCGTCGGGGGTCGTCACACCCAGTTCCCCGAAGGCGAACCCGGACGCCTCCACCTGCTCCCGGACGCCGAGTTCGCGCAGGACGCGCAGGGCGTTGCCCTGGAGGGTGATGCCCGAGCCCGTGGTGGCGTTCCAGTCGGGCCTGGCCTCGATCAGGTCCACGTCGATACCGGCCCGGCGCAGGAGGATCGTCACGGCGTTGCCGGAGGCGCCGCCGCCGACGACGAGGACTCTTCGCGGTGCTGTGGTCATGGGGAACTCCTTCGTTCCGCCGGTCACTTGACGGCGATCGGGTTGACCGGGGAGCCGACGGCCCCGGTGATGGGCAGGGGCGCGGCGGTGAGCCAGAACGCGTACACGCCGTCCGCCGAGCAGTCGGCGGCGAGTGCGTCGGGGTCCCACATCTCGCCGATGAGCAGGCCCATGTTGGGAATGGCCACCTGGTGCAGTGGCTGGAAGGCACCGTCGAACTCGTTCGGCCGCACCTCGAAGCCCCAGGTGTCGGTGGCGATCGCGGCGATCTCGGTGCGGTGCAGCCAGCCGGCCGTGGTGAAGGACAGGCCGGGCGAGTCGCCGCCCGCGTAGTCGCCCCAGCCCTCGCGGCGGGCGCGGGCCAGCCGTCCGGTGCGTACGACGACGATGTCGCCGCGGCCGACGGTCACGCCGTGCGCCTCGGCGGTCGCGGTCAGGTGCTCCTCGGTGATGGCGAAGCCGTCGGGGAGTTCGCCTCCGTCACCGATCACGCGACCGACGTCGAGGAGGACTCCACGGCCGGCGACGTACGGCGCCATGTGCTCGATGCCGGTGACGAGGTCACCGTCGGAGGTGACGACCTTCTCGGCCTGCCGCCCGTTCCACGCCTTGCCGTGGTCGAAGATGTGCCCGAGCCCGTCCCACTGGGTGGAGCACTGCAACGGCATCGCGATCACGTCGTCGGCGCCGCCGATGCCGTGCGGGAAGCCCTGGTTGCCGAGGGCGGCGTCGGTGCCGGTGTCGAGCATGGTGTGCACGGGGTTGGTGCGCCGGCGCCAGCCCTTCTGCGGGCCGTTCATGTCGAAGGACTGGGCGAGGGAGAAGCTGACGCCCCGGCGGACCAGTGCGGCCCCTTCGCGCCGCTTGGCCGCGTCGAGGTGGTTCAGGGTCCCGAGCACGTCGTCCTCGCCCCAACGCCCCCAGTTCGCGTACTTCTTCGCCGCCTCGGCGATCGCACCCTCGGGGTCGTGGCGGTTCACGAGGCCTCCCCGACGCAGCGGGTGCGCTGGACGCCCAGCCCGGTGATGGTCCCCTCCATGACGTCGCCGTCCCGCAGCAGCCGCCCCCAGTGCATGCCGTTGCCGGCCGGGGAACCCGTCAGTACGAGGTCGCCGGGGAGGAGTCGGGCGGTCTGCGAGGCGTACGACACCAGCCGGGCGATACCGAAGAGCATGTCCTTGGTCGACTCGTCCTGCATGGTCTCGCCGTTCAGCTTCAGCGTGACCCGCAGGTCGCCGGGGTCGGCGACCGAACCGGCCGGCACGATCCACGGGCCGAGCGGGGTGAAGCCGGGCGCGTTCTTGCTGCGCAGCCAGTCGGTGCCGATGGCCTTCATGTCCCGGCGGAAGACGGTGGCACGGTCGGTGAGGTCGTTGGCGATGGTGTAGCCGGCGACATGGTCCAGGGCGTCCTCGACGGACACCCGGTGCGCCGGCTCGGCGATGACGGCGGCCAGCTCCAGCTCCCAGTCGGGTTGTTCGGCCCAGCCGGGGAGGACGACATCGTCGTACGGGCCCGTGACGGCGCTCGGCAGGCCGATGAAGACGTACGGCAGGTCCTCGGCCGCCCGGCGGTCCATGATCGCCGCGATCTCGGCCCGCGCCTGCTCGACCGTGCGCGGATCGTCGGGAGAGCGGTGGGCCACCTCGAGGTCGATCACGTGCTGCCGGTAGTTGGCGCCGGACTGGAAGATCTGGCGGGGCTCGACGGGGGCGTGCGCGCGCAGTCCGTCGAGCGGCTGCCAGCCGGCGTCCGCGTCCTCGGCGAGTGCGTGCAGCCGGGGCAGGACCGCGTCCCATCGCTCGAAGATCCCCCGAGTCGTCGTGGCGGGGTCGCCGAGTGCCGTACGAAGATCCAGGACACGCCCCTCGGGGATCACGAGAGCGGGAAAGGGGACCTGGTCGGGAGCGGAGAGGGTGCCGAGGGCGAAGGGTCCGGAGAAGGACGCGGAAAGGGCTGCGGGTTTCACGGGAATGTCCTCCAGATTGCGGTGCGACTAATCTGGCTCCACCCCGCCGATCTGGGAAATCGATTCTTCAGATGTTGATCATCCACCGCGTAGATGCCGCTGTCCGGGGCGGCCTCGTTCTGGAGGCGTTGTGTACCTGTCCGGCCTCGATCTCAATCTCGTCCTGTCCCTGCGGGCCCTGCTGGAGGAACGCAATGTCACCCGCGCCGGACAGCGCATCGGGCTCAGCCAGCCCGCGATGAGCGCGGCCCTGGCCCGGCTGCGCCGCCACTTCGACGACGAGCTGCTCTCCCGCGTCGGCGGCCAGTACGAGCTGACGGCCCTCGGCCGCGCCCTCCTGGATCGCACCGCCGCCGCCTGCGACCTGCTGGAAAGGGTCTTCAGCAGCAGGGCCGACTTCGCCGCGGACAGCGAGGAGCACGAGTTCACCCTGCTCGCGTCCGACTACGCCGTCACCGTGTTCGGTACCGAACTGGCCCGGACCGTGCACGCCGAGGCCCCCGGGGTGCGGCTGCGCTTCCAGCGGATCCCGCCCGACGTCACGGAGGACCCCACGACGCTGCTCAGCACGGCGGACGGTCTCCTGATGCCGCACGGTGTGATCGGCGGCTTTCCCACCGTCGAGCTGTTCACCGACCGCTGGGTCTTCCTCGTCGCCGAGTCCAGCGACGAGGTCGGAGACCGGCTGACCATGGACGACCTGGCAAGGCTGCCGTGGGTCACCTACCAGCGCACCTACGACGCCCCGGCCGCCCGGCAGCTGAGCATGCTCGGCATCGAGCCTCGCGTCGAGGTCTCCGCCGACAGCTTCCAGGTGCTGCCCTTCCTGGTCGCCGGCACCCGCCGGATCGCCCTGGTGCAGCAGCGCCTGGCCGAGCGGCTGAACGGGGTCGCCGCCGTACGCATGATGGAACCGCCCCACAACGTCGTCCCGCTCCAGGAGGCGCTGTGGTGGCACCCCGTCCACACCCACGACGCGGCCCACATCTGGCTGCGCGAGACCGCCGCCCGTGTGGGAGCGGAGCTGAGCACGTCCGCTCCCGGCCGTGTCCGGGCAGCGGCGGAAGAAGATTCAGGCTGATGTCCCGCTCTCCCCGGTGCGGGGGGCGGGTTCCGCTGAACCGGCGGGGTCGAGAGGTGCCTCGCGGTGATCGTTCATGTCGCCCACGGTCGGTGTCCCGGTCGTTGCCCCGGACCGTGGGCCCGGCGCCGCCGGCCGCGGCGCGCGGCCCGGCCGCCGCCGTCGGCGCGGTGAGCGTACCGTCCTCACCGCACGTGACCGGACCCGGCTCTTCAGTCGGACAGCGTGGACTCGAACCACGTGGGTGCGTCGGAGAGCGCCTGCTTGATGCGGAACAGCTGTCCCGCACGCATCGGCGGCAGGGCGTCCACAGCGAACCAGCCGACCTCGACGGACTCGTCGTCGTTGACCCGCGCCTCGCCGCCGAGCGCCCGGCAGCGGAAGGTGACGTCCATGAACACGCACCGGTCGCCATTGGGGTACTCCACCTCCCGCCCGGAGCGGACCATGACGACGCGCTCGGGAACGCAGCGCACGCCCGTCTCCTCCTCCACCTCGCGCACGGCGCAGTCGGCGGGCTGCTCGCCGGGCTCCGGGATGCCCGTGATCACGGTCCACTGACGGTTGTCCGCGCGCTGCCCCAGCAGCACCCGGCCCTGGTCGTCGAAGACGACGGCGCTGACGCCGGGAAGCCAGAGCAGTTGGTGGCCCGCGGAGGCCCGGATCTCGGTGATGAACTCGGGGGTCGGCATGGACCGACCCTAACGCGGGCCGGTCCTGTGCCACGGGGACGCGCACAGGGCGCACGACGTCACAAGGGCAGGCGTACGACGTCGTACCGGCAGCCTACGACTGCGCGGTCGCGCCCCGCCCGGCGCGTACGCCCGCGCCGATCGCCCAGCCCAGACCGCCCGCGGCGACGAGCACCAGGGCGATCTCCGGGAGGATGCCGAGCCGGGTCGCGGGCGTCTCCGAGGAGCGCAGCGGCACCTTCTGCACCAGGGAGTCCGCGACGAACATTCCGGTCTTCTGGGTGATCTTCCCGTCCGGCATGATGATCGCGCTGACGCCGCTGGTGACGGGCACGGTCACGGTGCGGCTGTGCTCGACGGCGCGCACGCGCGACATGGCGAGCTGCTGGTAGGTCATCTCGCTGCGGTCGAAGGTGGCGTTGTTGCTGGGCACGGAGATGAGCTGGGCGCCGTCGATGACCTCGGAGCGCACGGCCCAGTCGAAGGCGGCCTCGTAGCAGGTGACCAGGCCCACCCTGGCGTTGTCCATGTCGAACACGCCCGGCTTGGTGCCCCGGCTGAAGTCCTGCCGGACCATCGCCGTCCAGTCGCTGTTGATCGCCCCGATGAGCGAGCGCAGCGGAAGGTACTCGCCGAACGGCTGGATCTGCCGCTTGTCGTACGTCTGGGTGGGGCCCTTCTCCGGGTCCCAGAGGATCTGCTCGTTGTAGAGCCTGCCGTCCCGCTCGACGACCCCGCCGACCGAGATGGGGGCACCGATCGCCTTGGCCGCCTTGTCGATGACGGCGGCGGCGTCGGCGTTGGCGAAGGGGTCGACGTCGGCGGAGTTCTCGGGCCACAGCACGATGTCGGGCCTGGCCACCTTGCCGGCTTCGACCTCGGCGGCCAGGCGCTCCGTCTCGCGCGCGTGGTAGTCGAGGACGGCGCGGCGCTGGGCGTTGAACTCGAGGCCGAGGCGGGGGACGTTCCCCTGGATGGCGGCGACCGTCACGGTGCCGTCCTCCGCCGTGTCGCTCACCAGAGTGCGCGATGCGAGGGCGGCCCCGAACGGGACGGCCAGGCTGAGCAGGGCCACGGTGGCGGCGGACCGTCGCACCTCGCCCGTGCGTCGCCGCTCCAGGACGAGACGCACGACTTCGTAGAGGCCGAACCCGCTGAGGACGACCGCGAAGCCGAGGACGGGGGTGCCGCCGAGTGCGGCGAGCGGCAGGAAGACCCCGTCCGCCTGGCCGAAGGCGATCTTGCCCCACGGGAAGCCGCGGAACGGCGCACGCGCGCGTGCGGCCTCGCCCGCGATCCAGAGGGCGGCCGCCCACACCGGCCAGGCCGGCAGCTTCGAGACCTTGGCGACGCCGACTCCGACGACGGCGACGAAGACCGCCTCGATGGCCACCAGGGCGAGCCAGGGTCCGGGGCCGACCTCGACGCCGGTCCACACCAGGAGCGGCAGCAGGAATCCCAGACCGAAGAGGTACCCGAGGCCGAGGGCCGCCTTCCAGCTGCGTCCGCGCAGCACCCAGCCGAAGACGGCGAAGGCCGGCAGGGCCAGCCACCACAGCGTGCGCGGCGGGAAACTGACGTAGAGCAGCACTCCGGAGAGCGCCGCCGCGGCGGCGGGGAGCGGACGCAGGAGCCGCGCACGGCGGGAAACCGGCGTGGCCTGGGGCTCCAGCCGGTCGGGCTGGCCCACGGAAGTTGCGGTGACGGTCACTCCGGGAGTGTACGGCGGGTGACCTTTCGGCCGACAGGACGGTCCGCGAGGCGGTCCGCCCCGAGGGATCGACCGTTGCGCGCAACGCATCCACAAACCGCCCATCAGCCGTTACGGTGTGCCAGAGCTCCGTTCGCACACGCGTCCGGGGTGGCAGACGCCGGGGGGCGACCGGGTTCGGGGGGACGGGTGGGGTCCACGGGTTCCACAGGGGTGACGTCGGCGGCCGGTACGGACGCCGACGGAGAAAGACGAGTCGTTTCCGACGCCACCGGGGTGGCGGTGCTCGGGGCCTGTGCCGGCTGGTCCCTGGTCACCGCGGCCGTGCACGACGGTCGGCCCGAGGGCGTGCTGCTCGCGGTGCTGGCCGTGGCCGCCGGGTACGCGGCGGGCCGGATCTGCGGGGTGCTGCTGCCCGTGGCCGCTCCCTGTGCGGCGGCGCTGGCCGGGCTCACCCTGACGGTGACGCTGCCGCGGCTCGCGCCGGGACCGGAGATCGCCTCGCCGCTGGGCCATGCGGGTGCCACGGCGGCGGTGCTGACGCTGTCGACCGGTGCCGCGTGCTGTGCCGCCTGGGCGACGCCCCTGCCCGTGCTGCGGCTCGCGCTGCGGCTGCTGGCCGGCACGGTCGTGGTCGCCGGGGCGCTGCTGGGCTCGATCACGGCGGTCGTGACGTGCTGTGCCGTACTGCTGTGCTCCCTGGCCGCCGGCCGGCTGCGCCACCGGGGGCCGGGCCTCGCCGGGCTGGCTCTGACGACGATCGTGCTGACCGGTCTGACCTGGGCGATCGCCGGGAACACGCTGCCCGCGGGGCTCACCGCGTCCTTGGAGGACCGGCTCACGCCCCGCCGGGTCGACCTGTGGCGCGACGCCCTGCACCTGGCGCACGGCGACGCCGCTCTCGGGGTGGGACCCGGCCGCTTCGGGGAGCTGAGCCCCACGGCGGCGCAGTCGACGCTCTCCGACGGCAAGCCGCACTCGGCGCCGCTGCAGCTGGCGGCGGAGCAGGGTGTCGTAGGGGTGCTGCTGCTCGCGGCGGCCTTCTGCTGGGTGCTGTTCGCCCTGTGGCGAGCGCCCCGCCCCACGCCGGTCGTTCTCTCGGCGGGTGCCGCGCTCACCGCTGTCGCGGCGCTCGCCGCCGTCGGCAACGCGCTGAGCTTCACCACGGTGTCGGTCGGCGCGGGACTGCTGGCCGGCCTGGCGACGGCCCGGCCGCTCATCGAGGAGCCCGTGGCGGAGGTACCGGCGGAGGCGGGGAGGGAGCGCCGCCGCGACCGCCCGGCGGTCTGACGTCAGTGCGCCGGACCCGGCGTCCGCGCCCGCAGCCGGGCCTTGATCGCCGCCACGGCGGACTCGGCGTCGTCCACGGTGATCGTGAACGTGTGCCCGTCCCACAGCCGCAGCACCACGCCCTCACCACGGCGTACGACGACGGCGGTGCCCTTCTCCGGACGCCAGCGGTAACCCCAGCCGCCCCAGTGGCGCGGGGTGACATGCGGTTCGAACTCGGCACCGGCGACGTGGGCCAGCGGAATGCGGCGGCGTGGCACCCCGATGTGGCCGCAGCGCACCTCCACCGACTCCTTGTCGAGCTTCAGGTCGACGTGGACGAAGGCGAGGGTACCGAAGAGGACCAACAGTCCGGCGGCGATGCAGCCGACGACGGACATGACGAGGGGAGCGGTACCGGACGTCCAGGCGGAGTCGACGGCGAGCTCGATGCCGAGCGCCATACAGGCGGCGCCGACCAGCGCGAGCAGCCACTGGAACCGGTTGGTGGCCCGTCCGGTCCAGACCTCGGGAAACGGGGTGTCCTCGCCCGGGGGGTGGTCGTGGGAGTGGTCCCTCATAGGCATGAGGTTACTCAGGTTTCGCTGCGCGGGTAGGGCGTAGCGCAGGGTGACTGCGCCGAGCGGGCGGGGGCGACGTGAGCCCGTAGGCCCGGTGGCCGTCGTTACCGGGCGGGGCTGACGGCCTGGAGCAGTCGGCCTTCCGCGTAGGCGAGCGCGGGCTGTGGGAGACCGCCCTCGCGTCCGCTGAGCAGGACGGTCACGGAGCCGAGGGCGGCCGTCTCGGGCGCGGGACGGGCACCGATGCGGCGCAGGGCCTGAGCGGCGACGGCACCGGCCGAGCCGTGCAGGACGAGGGGCGGCAGCCCGGGGCGTTGCACGGCGGCGCGGATGCGGTCGGCGACCAGTTCGTAATGGGTGCAGCCCAGGACGACGGTGGTGACGTCCTCGGGGGTCAGGGCGGCGGCCGCGGCGACGGCGGCGTCGATCGCCGCCTCGTCCGCGCGCTCCACGGCCTCGGCCAGGCCCCAGCACGGCACCTCGGCGACCGTGACACCGTCGGCGAAGTCCTCGATGAGGCCGCGCTGGTAGGGGCTGCCGGTGGTGGCCGGGGTGGCCCAGATCGCGACGGGACCGCCGCCGGCCGCGGCCGGCTTGATGGCGGGGACGGTGCCGATCACCGGGATGCCCGGCTCGAGGAGGGTGCGCAGCGCGGGCAGCGCGTGCACGGTCGCGGTGTTGCAGCCGACGATGAGGGCGTCGGGCCGATGGGCGGCGGCCGCCTCGGCGACGGCCACGGCGCGCGCCGTGAGGTCCTGCGGGGTGCGCGGACCCCAGGGCATGCCGTCGGGGTCGAGGGAGAGCACGAGATCGGCATCGGGTCGCAGGCGCCGTACCGCGACGGTGGCCGCCAACAGCCCGATTCCGGAGTCCATGAGCGCGATCTTCACCCGGCCACGATAGACGATGTGCTCTTGCCGCTCGGCCGGGTGGGGCAGACTGCGCGGGTGAGCGCCGTCGTGTGGATCGCCGCCGTGTCCCTGGCCGCCTGGCTGTGGCTGTTGCTCTGTCAGGGCTTCTTCTGGCGTACGGACGTCAGGCTGCCGGACCGTGGGGAGCCCGAGGAGTGGCCCTCGGTCTGTGTGGTCGTCCCCGCCCGTGACGAGGCCGCGGTGCTGTCCGCGAGTCTGCCGTCGCTGCTCGCGCAGGACTATCCGGGGCGGGTGGAGGTCTTCCTCGTCGACGACGGCAGCTCGGACGGCACCGGGGAACTGGCCCGCGAACTCGCGCGGCGGCACGGCGGGCCGACGCTGACCGTCGACTCGCCGGGAGAGCCGCCCGCCGGCTGGACGGGCAAGCTGTGGGCGGTGCGCCACGGGATCGCGCTGGCACGCGCGCGTGAGCCCGAGTACCTGCTCCTGACGGACGCCGACATCGCGCACGCACCCGGCAGCCTGCGGGAGCTGGTGGCGGCGGCCGGCACCGGGGACTTCGACGTCGTCTCGCAGATGGCGCGGTTGCGGGTGGAGAGCCGGTGGGAGCGGCTGGTCGTGCCGGCCTTCGTGTACTTCTTCGCGCAGTTGTACCCGTTCCGCCGGATCGGACGGCGCGGGGCGCGGACGGCGGCAGCGGCGGGCGGCTGTGTCCTGCTGCGCGCCGAGGCGGCCGAGCGGGCGCGGATCCCGGACGCCATCCGCCACGCCGTCATCGACGACGTGGCGCTCGCGCGGGCGGTGAAGGGCGCCGGCGGTCACGTCTGGCTGGGGCTGGCCGACCGGGTGGACAGCGTGCGCCCCTATCCGCGGCTGCACGACCTGTGGCGGATGGTGTCGCGCAGCGCCTACGCCCAACTGCGCCACAACCCCCTGCTGCTGGCCGGTACGGTGCTCGGCCTGGCGCTGGTGTACCTGGTCCCGCCGCTCGCCCTGCTCACCGGGCTCGCCGTCGGCGGTACGGCCACGGCGGTGTTCGGCGGCCTGGCGTGGACGGTGATGACGGGGACGTACGTCCCGATGCTCCGTTACTACCGGCAGCCGCTGTGGCTCGCTCCCCTGCTGCCGTTCACCGCGTTCCTCTACCTCCTGATGACGGTGGATTCCGCGGTGCAGCACTACCGGGGGCGGGGGGCGGCCTGGAAGGGCCGCACCTACGCGCGTCCGGACACGGTGGCCGACGAGGGCTGACGCCTTGCCGGAGAGGTCTACTTGCGGCCCGGCGTCCAGTTCATGCCCCACCCGTAGGCGCGGTCGACGGTCCGCTGCGGACTCACCCCGCGGTCGGGCACGAGGTAGCGGGCCTCGCGCTGGACGATGAGGTCGCCGCCGTTGTTGGTGATCAGCGCGAGGGCGCACACGGTCGAGGGAACGGTGCACTCGTCCAGGGAGAAGTCGATCGCGGCGCCGTACTGGGGCTGCAGGGTGACTGTCGCGTGCAGATCGGCGAAGGAGCGGGCGCCCTCGTAGATGGTCACGAAGACCAGGACGCGCCTCAGGTCGTTGCGGTGGTCGAGGTTGATGGTGAGGTTCTCGCCGCTCGACAGGGCTCCGGTGCGGTCGTCGCCGTCGAGGTGGATGTACGGCGGCTGGTGCAGGGCGCCGAAGGCGTTGCCGAGGGCCTGGACCACACCCTTGCGGCCGTCGGCGAGTTCGAACAGGGCGCACAGGTCGAGGTCGAGGTCGTTGTGGAGCGCGACCGCGCGGCCGCGTTTGCTGCCCCACCCCGAGAACTGCTTGCGCACCTCCCAGTTGAGGTTCACGCGCATGACACCCGTCGTGCCGCCCTGCTTGGTGAGCGACACCGAGGGAGCGGCCTTGGTGAGCGTCACCTTGGTCAACCGGACCGGCGTGGCGGGCGGGGCCGGCGGAGGAGGCGGCGGGGCCTGGTGGACGGACGGGGGCACGGTGACCGGCGGGGCCGGCGCAGGGTCGGGGGCGGTCGGGGGTACCGGCACGGTCCGGGGATCCGGCGAGGGTGCCGCGTGCTGCGGCTCGTCCACGGTGATGCCGAAGTCCGTGGCCAGCCCTTCGAGGCCACTGCCGTAACCCTGTCCGACGGCGCGGAACTTCCAGGCGCCCTGGCGGCGGTAGAACTCCCCGAGCACGAAGGCCGTTTCGACCGTCGCGCCGGTGCTGTCGAACCGGGCGGCGACGGTGCCCCCGGCGTCGTCCCGCACCTCGATGTAGAGGTCGGGCACCTGGGCGAAGGTGCCGCCGTCGGTGGAGGCGGCCAGGACGACGGTCTCGATCGCGGGCTCCACGCGCGCGAGGTCGACGAGGAGGGTGTCCGTCACCCGGCCGTCGGCGTCCCGCTTGCCCTCGTGGCGGACCGCGCCGGAGGAGTGCGCCGGCTGGTTGTAGAAGACGAAGTCGGCGTCGGAACGGACCTTTCCCCCCACGAGCAGCAGCGCCGACGCGTCCGCGTCGGGCACACCGGGCCCCGAGCGCCAGCCCAGCTCGACCCGCAGCGCCGTCGTCGGCACCGGCGTGTTGGAGCCCTTCGGCATCGACATGTCCGCCCCCTCACGTGTCCGCGCGCAGGGCCGTCCCCCGCGCCCTCGGGTTGTCTACCCGGCCAACCTATTGCGCAGGACAGCACAGGCCCACGAAAGGCGCGGGAACAGTCCTCCCGACCCGCGGGTAACCCGCCCGGAACTCGGCTTTTACACGATCACAACGGTATTCGCCGTCCCTTTTCGCCGAGTTCGCTCGCATTGGGCATCCCAAGGCACCGCCGACACGGAAAACAACCCTCTTATCGGTCTCCCCAACCAGCACATCGTGGGCTTACCTTATGTGCCATGACCTCCCCCCGCTCCACCTATGGCGGCTACTACTCCGCCTTCCCGGACACTCCGATCTACGACTCGCTCGTGGCCGAGCGGGGAACCCCGCAGATCGCCCCGATCCGGGTCCCCGCCGCGTACGACACGCCGAGCAGCAGCCACCTGCCCGCGCTGCCGTCGGCACTGCCCGCCCTCCCGGCGGCCCCGTCCCAGCCGTCGTACGGCTACCCACAGGCGCAGCAGCCCTCCCCGCTGCAGCAGGCGCCCGCCGCGTACATCCCGCAGCAGGCCGGGGCGCCCCGTGGCTACCCGGGTCCGCAGGCGCCGCAGCAGCCGCGCCCGGCGGCGCCCGGCATGGGCTACGAGGCGATGCGTCCCGCCGCTCCCCGGCCGGCCGCGCCCCAGTACCAGGATCCGTACAACAACCAGCAGTACCGCGGCTACTGAGCCGACCCGGGGGTCGTCGGTGCCACCTGGCAGGATGACCCCATGGGGAACGCGGAGCTGCTGTCGATTCACATCCATCCGGTCAAGGCGTTCCGGGGCCAGTCGCCCCGGGAGGCCGTCGTGGAGCCCTGGGGGCTGGCCGGAGACCGACGCTGGGCGCTGATCGACGACGGGGGAAAGGTCGTCACACAACGCCAGCAGCCGCGCCTCGCGCAGGCCGCCGCCGAGCTTCTGCCCGGCGGCGGCCTGCGTCTGTCCGCACCCGGGCTCGAGCCGCTGGCGGTGGCGGTTCCCGACCCGGTGAGCACGGTCTCGTTGGAGATCTTCCGCGACAAGGTGGAGGGGGTCCTCGCCGACGGCACCGCGCACGCCTGGTGCAGCGCCTACCTGGGGGCGGACGTGCGGCTGGTGCACATGGACGACCCCGCGACACGCCGGCCCGTCGACCCCGAGTACGCGCTGCCCGGTGAGACCGTCTCCTTCGCCGACGGTTATCCGCTGCTGGTCACGACGGTCGCCTCGCTCGAGGCCCTCAACTCCCTGATGGCTGAGGGCGAGCATGCCGCCGAAGGTCCCCTGCCGATGAACCGTTTCCGGCCGAACGTGGTCGTGGCGGGCACCGCCCCCTGGGCCGAGGACGGCTGGAGGCGTCTCGAGATCGGTGAGGTGGCCTTCCGGGTCGCCAAGGCCTGCGGGCGGTGTGTCGTGACCACCACCGACCAGGCCACCACGGCGCGCGGCAGGGAACCGCTGCACACCCTGGGCCGGCACCGCCGGCTCGGCGGCAAGCTGGTCTTCGGGCAGAACCTGGTTCCCCTCACGCGCGGCACCATCCGGGCCGGCGATCCGGTACGGGTGATCGAGTAGCTCCCGCCGGGCAGATCCGGCCGTGTCCCGCGAGACCGTACGGTCCGGGAACCTCCGCCGGGCCCTGGAGCGTTGGGCTCTCATGAGAAGTTCATGAGAGGTCCCGGGCGCAGGTGATTTCGCTCTCTCTTTGACCGGGCTCCTGCGTGAACGGCTCCAGTGGGGGTTATCACGGAGCGGGAAGGGGGGTGCGGGACGGTGCGAGCGATCGGCGGAATCTGGCGCTGGCGGCACAATCCGCTGCGCCGCAGGACGGATCTGGTCGAGGCGTGGGTGGCGCTGTCGGCGCTGCTGCTGATCCTCCTCGTCGCGCCCGTGGCCGGCTCCCTGGTCGGCGCCGTGGCACAGGACTCCCTGCAGCAGGCGGTCCGCGCGCAGCGACAGGCCCGGCACGAGGTCACGGCCACCGTGGTGCGGAAGGTGGCCGGTTCGCCGCTGGAGGCCGACCCCGAGACCGCCTCCGGACGGGACGCCCGCAGCCGGGTCCTCGCCGACTGGACCGCCCCGGACGGCACCACCCGGCACGGCACGGTCCTCGCGAGCCTCAAGACCCCGCGCCGAGGCGACCACTTCGCGATATGGACGGACGAACACGGCCGGCTGGTGGCCCGCCCACTGGACTCCGCCACCGCCACGACACACGCGGTGCTCGCCGGATTCGGCGCGGCCCTGCTCACCGCCGGCGCGGTCGAGGGCGGCCGGCGGATGATCGTCTGGCGTATGGTCCGCCGCCGGTACGCACGTTGGGACCAGGCCTGGGACCGGGCGGGCCCCGACTGGGGCCGTACCGGTACTGGCAGCTGACGCCTTCGCGTCTCTGGTCAGCCCACCACCCGCGCGCACGCTACGGTGGTCCGGCCGAATGTTGCATGATTCGGCATCAAACCCGCGTACGACGAGGTGGGGGCACAGCAACGCCATGGCACAGGGCACGGTCCAGGTGACGCACACCGGCACATCGAGGTGGCGCCGCCGCACGGGTGAGTACGCATCGCTCGCCGCCGCCCTGGAGGCCGCGGCCGAGGGCGACGTCCTCACCATCGCTCCCGGCACCTACCGGGAGAACCTCGTCGTGCACCGGTCGGTGACCCTGCGCGGCCCGGAGGGCTCCCCCGGATCCGTGCGGATCGCGCCCGTGGACGGGGTGCCGCTGACGGTGCGTGCCTCGGCGGTGGTGCAGGACCTGCACGTGGAGGGCCAGGACATGGCCGCCCCGGCGGTGCTCGTCGAGGAGGGCACGCCGGAACTGCTGGACATGCGGATCGTCACGCGGTCCGCCTCGGGCATCGAGGTGCGCGGCAGCGCCCGTCCGACGGTCCGCCGGTGCACGGTCGACAACCCGGCGGGCATCGGCATCGCCGTGGTCGACGGCGGCGGCGGTGTCTTCGAGGAGTGCGAGATCGTCGCGGCCGGGCAGGCGGGCATCGCGGTGCGCGGGGCCGCGCACCCCCGCCTCGAGCGCTGCCGGGTGCACCACGCCTCCGGCACCGGCGTGAGCGTCACCGGCGACAACACCGGCCTGGAAGCGGTGGGTTGCGAGATCTACGAGGTCCGGGGCAGCGGGGTGCAGATCACCGCGCGGGCCACCGCCCACCTGACCGACTGCGAGGTGCACCGCACCACCGCCGACGGCGTCACGCTCGACACGGACGCGGTGCTCACCCTGGCCGACTGCCGTATCCACGACATCCCGGAGAACGCGGTCGACCTGCGGTCCCGCTCCGTGCTGACACTGACACGCACGACGGTGCGTCAGTTCGGCCGCAACGGGCTGTCGGTGTGGGATCCGGGCACCCGTGTGGACGCCAACCAGTGCGAGATCTTCGACAGCACCGGCGACTACCCGGCCGTCTGGGTGAGCGACGGCGCCACCGCCGTACTCGATGCCTGCCGGGTGCACGACGTGCCGGACGCCCTGTTCGTCCTGGACCGCGGCTCGCGCGCGGACGTCGTCGACAGCGACCTGTCGCAGGTGCGCAACACGGCCGTGTCGGTGAGCGACGGCGCCACCGCCCAGCTCGACGACTGCCGGATCCGGGACGCGGCGACCGGCGCCTGGTTCCGCGACCACGGCAGCGGCGGCACGCTCAACAACTGCACGGTGAACACCGTCCAGACCGGTGTGATCGTCACCAAGGGCGCCGACCCCACCGTCGAGCGCTGCACGGTCGACTCCCCCGCCGAGGCCGGCTTCTACGTCTCCGCCGGGGGCCGCGGCAGCTTCCTCCACTGCCGGGTGACGAACAGCGGCGGCTACGGCTTCCACGTGATAGACGGCTGCCGTACGACCCTGCGCAGATGCCGTACGGAGCGCTGCGCGCGCGGGGGGTACGAGTTCGCGGACGGCGGGGCGGAGGCGACGCCCGGTTCGGGGCCCCTGGTCGAGGACTGCACCAGCGACGAGAGCGGCGCCCGTAATCCGGCGGCGTCGGAGACGGCCGTCCAGACCGCGGCCCACTCCTCCGGCCTGCTCGGTCCGATCCCCGAGCAGCGGGCGACCGTGCCCGAGCCGGGCGCTTCGGGCGAGCCGGAGACCTCGGCGCGGACGTCGAAGGACGTGCTCGGTGAACTCGACGCGCTGGTGGGCCTGGAGAGTGTGAAGCGCGAGGTGCGGGCGCTGACCGACATGATCGAGGTCGGCCGGCGCCGGCAGCGGGCGGGGCTGAAGGCGGCCTCGGTCAAGCGCCATCTGGTCTTCACCGGCTCCCCCGGCACCGGCAAGACGACCGTCGCCCGTCTGTACGGCGAGATCCTCGCCGCGCTCGACGTGCTGGAGAAGGGCCATCTCGTCGAGGTGTCCCGGGTCGACCTGGTCGGCGAACACATCGGCTCCACGGCCATCCGCACCCAGGAGGCGTTCCAACGGGCGCACGGCGGTGTGCTGTTCATCGACGAGGCGTACGCGCTGTCGCCGGAGGACGCGGGGCGTGACTTCGGCAAGGAGGCCATCGACACGCTCGTGAAGCTGATGGAGGACCACCGGGACTCCGTGGTCGTCATCGTCGCGGGCTACACGGCCGAGATGGAGCGCTTCCTGACGGTCAACCCCGGCGTGGCGTCCCGTTTCTCCCGGACCATCACCTTCGGTGACTACGGCCCCGAGGAGCTGCTGCGGATCGTGGAGCAGCAGGCCGAGGAGCACGAGTACCGGCTCGCGCCGGGCACCACGGAGGCACTGTTGAAGTACTTCGCGGAGATCCCCAAGGGACCCGCTTTCGGCAACGGGCGTACGGCACGCCAGACGTTCGAGGCGATGGTGGAGCGACACGCGAGCCGGGTCGCGCAGCTGCCGGAGCCCAGCACGGACGATCTGACGCTGCTGTACGCGGACGACCTGCCCGAGCTGCCCTGATCGGGGTCAGCCCCGCTGGACGGGCACCTCCGGGCGCAGCCGGGCCAGCAGTCGCTCGCGTTCCTGGGCGAAGGCCGGGTCGGCCTGGTAGTCGGAGTGGCCCAGGATGGGGGCGGGCAGCGGGTGCTGTGCGGTGCGGCCGTACGCCAGGGGGTCCGCGAGGGCTTCGCGGTCGACCTCGGGGCCGCAGTCGTCGCCGGACAGGCGCACGGGGCCGCCGATGGGGTCGGTGAGCCGGTACAGGTTGCGCCAGCAGTCGATGTCCTCGTGGAGGGCGACGAGCGCGGCCGGACCGAAGTGGGCAGGGAACCAACGGCCGTAGAGGCGTTCGATCGGGGAGCCGTAGGTGAGCAGGGCGACGCGTTTGCGGTCGGAGGGCTTCAGCTGCCAGGCGGCGGCCGCTGCGAGGACGCTGCCCTGGGAGTGGCCGGAGATGACCAGGCGGCCGCCGGTGGCCCGGGTCCAGGTGGCCACGCGCCAGGTGAGGTCGGGCACCGCGCGCTCGGCGTAGCAGGGCGGGGCGAACGGGTGGGCGGCGCGCGGCCAGAAGGTGCCGACGTCCCAGAGGATGCCGATGGTGCGCCGTGCGGAGGCGTCCTTGTAGGCGCGCCTGCCCCAGGTGACGAAGAGGATGAAGCCGAGGCCGATCAGCCATGATCCGAGCGCCTGCGCGGTCTGGGCGGCGCCCTGGACGAAGGGCCCGGCCGCCTCTGTGGCCCGGACCGGCGTCTTACCGGTGCCGAAGGCTCCGACGAGGGCGCCCGCGCCGAGGAGCAGGGTCGTGGTGGAGGTGACGGCGACGAGGAGCGGTCCGCGGTCGGTGAGTGTGGCCATCGCTCGGGTGCGGGCGATACGGCCGGTACGGGCCGGGTCACCCGGATCGGCGTCGTAGTCGCGGGCGACCGAGAGGCGCTCGGCCCGGGTGAGCAGCCAGGCCCGCCGGCCGAGCAGCCCGATCAGCACGAGCAGGACGACGAGCAGGACGGGGATCACGGAGGCCTGCCAGGTCAGCAGCACCGGCGGGCCGTGGAGGAAGGTCCCGGTACCGTCCAGCCAGTCCGAGACGCGCTGCGACACGCCGCCGGACATGACTCCGCCCAGGGCACAGGCCAGCATGGCGACAGCGGGCCCGCCGAGACCACGTAACGCGGAGCGCCCCGCATCGGCCGCTTCGGGTCCCCCCGGCGCGGAGGCCCCTTTCGGCCCCCGGTGCAGGACATGGGCGACCACGGCCAGGGCGATCACCAGCGCTCCCTGGGCCAGCGCGATTCCGCCGAAGGCGGCGTCGCCGGGGAGGCGGCCCGACGACCGCCAGCCGGGGCGGGCCCAGGCGGCGTACACCAGGGTGAGGGTGAGGAGGACGAGGGCGGTGAGGGGGAGCCGGTGCACCAGGTGGGCGTCGATACGGCGGTCCAGACGGCGTTCGCTGCGGCCGCGTCGGCAGACCACCCAGACCACGGCGAGCGCGCCGGCGGCCAGGGACACCTCCAGCAGTCGGCCGAGCGTGTCCAGGAGGGCCGGACCGCCGGGGCGGCGGTCCTCACGGGCCGCGGCCGTGCCGACCGCCGCGGCCACCGTGAGCAGGCCCGCCGCGGTGTGGGCCGCGCGCAGGCGGGCCACCAGTCGGCGGCCGTACCAGAAGCCGGGGCGGCTCAGTGCGGTGTGGCCCGGGCCGTTCTCGGGCCCGGGCCCGCGGTCGAGGGGCTCCTGGGACTCGTACGCCCGCCAGGTGCGGTGGGCGAGGTACCAGAGGAGGCCGGTCAGGGCGGTCGGGACCAGGGCCGCGAGGGCGAGCCGACGGCCCGGCAGGCTCCACCACCCGCCGTTCGAGCCGGTGGGGGACAGAAAGCCCAGCCAGGAGTGGCGGGCGGCGCACGCGGGCGTGCCCGCGCACTGCCAGGCGGTGAGGTCGAGGGCGACCTCGCAGGCCGCGGCGACGAGCAGCACCGTCAGGCTCAGGCCCGCGAGCCGTACGAGCAGCCCGTACAGGCGGACCGCGCGGGTGCCTTCCCGTGCGGCCGGGCGCATCCAGTGGGCGAGGTTCACGACCATGAAAGGCAGCAGCAACAGCCACAGGGCGCGGGTGCCGTTGCCGGAGGTGAGGTTGGACCAGACGTAGGCCTCCGGGATCGGCCGGCCGCCGTGGTCGCCGGCCGTGGTGTTCGCGTCGGCCGCCGGAGCGTCCGCGTCGGCGTCCTCGGCGCGCCGGTACACCGCCGCCGTGTCGTCGCCGGTGATCCGCACCGTGCGCGGATCGTTCAGCATCTTCTCGGGCGTGGCCCCGCCCACGCCATGGACCAGGAGCTCCAGGGCCGCTCTGCCCGCAGAGGAACGTTCCACTGTTCGCACTTCCCCCATGACACGCCTCGATGTGCCCGTGCGGGCACAAGGATCTCCACTTCGGGGGTCTCCTACACCTCCGGTCGGGGAATCTTCCCGATCCGCGCGACGCGCGGAGATCATCCGTCCCGGCTGGCATGCACGCGTCGGGGTGGTGGCACAGGGCGGGGCCGGTCGTGCGAGGATGGGACGCCCGCGCACCGCGGCCGGGGAGAATATCCCCGTCGCAGCAGGTGAGCCGGCCTGTCGAGCCGTTCGAGGAAAGGACCGGAGCGTACGTGAGCGAGAATCAGAACCTCCTCGCGGAGCAGCGCCGCGCCCTGATCCTCGACGAGGTACGACGCCGGGGCGGTGTCCGGGTCAACGAGCTGACCCGGAAGCTCGGCGTGTCGGACATGACGGTCCGGCGCGATCTCGACGCGCTGGCCCGGCAGGGCGTGCTGGAGAAGGTGCACGGCGGCGCCGTACCGGTGGTGGAGGCGAGCACGCACGAGCCGGGTTTCGAGGCGAAGTCGGGCCTGGAGCTGACCGCCAAGGAGGACATCGCGCGGGCCGCCGCGGAGCTGGTCGCTCCGGGCAGTGCGATCGCGCTGTCGGGCGGTACGACGACGTACGCGCTGGCGCATCAGCTGGTGGACGTGCCGGACCTGACCGTGGTGACGAACTCGGTGCGGGTGGCCGACGTCTTCCACGTGGCCCAGCGCACCTCGGGCCCCCGCCAGGGCGCGGCCACGGTCGTTCTGACCGGAGGGGTGCGCACCCCGTCGGACTCGCTGGTGGGCCCGGTCGCCGACCAGGCCATCGCGGCGCTCCACTTCGATCTGCTGTTCCTCGGTGTGCACGGGATATCGGCGGAGGCCGGCCTGTCGACGCCGAACCTGGCGGAGGCCGAGACCAACCGGCGTCTGGTGCAGTCGGCGCGCCGGGTGGTGGTGGTCGCCGACCACACCAAGTGGGGCGTGGTGGGCCTGAGTTCGTTCGCGGCGCTGGAGCAGGTCGACACCCTGGTCACGGACGCGGGCCTGCCGGGCGCGGCCCGCGCGGAGATCTCGGAGCATCTGCGGCGGCTGGTGGTGGCCGGTGAATCGGTCGCGGGGGAAGACTTCTGACGGGGTGCCCGTTAGGGTGACGCGACCGTCGGCCCAGGGCGTGTGGTGCAGGTCCCGCCCGCCCTCCGGGCGGACGACGCTACTGTCACACACGCCCTGGGGGGGTTGTCGTCATGGTCCGTCGTCTGCGCGCTGAAGGGCTCGACTTCGTCGGGACCGCTCCGGTGCGGATGGTTTTCGCGCGGGAGGTCTCCGTCTCCCCGGAGCGGGTCTTCCAGGCACTCGCCGCGGACGTCTCCGGCTGGGCCGAGTGGTTTCCGGCCGTCAGGTCCGCCGAGCCGCTCGACGGCGGGGCGGGGCGGGACATCCGGCTGCTGGGCGGTACGCGGTTCCGGGAGACGGTGCTCGCGGCGAAGGATCCGGAGCTGTACGCCTACCGGGTGGACGTCACCAACGCGCCGCTGGTCCGGGCGCTGGTCGAGGAGTGGCGGCTTGTGCCGGCCGGCGCGGGGACGCAGGTGCGGTGGACGTTCGCCGCGGACGGGCCGGGGCCGGTCAGGGGTGCGCTGCGGCTGGCGAGGCCGGGGCTGGGGCGGTCCTTCCGGGACGCGGTGAGCCGGCTGGAACGGCGGCTCACGACACCGTCGTAGGGCTTGTGGCTCAGCCGCACGGTCTACGACTCACTCCGGCCACACGCCCGTCACCAGCAGGGACTCGATCGCCGCGGTGTACGGGGCGATGTCCAGGCCCTGTTCGGCCAGCCAGGTGTCGGAGTAGTACTTGTCGAGGTAGCGGTCGCCGGGGTCGCACAGCAGGGTGACCACACTGCCCCGGTGGCCGGCGGCGACCATCTCGGCGACGATCTTGAGCGCGCTCCACAGGCCGGTGCCGGTCGAGCCGCCCGCCTTGCGGCCGATCGCCTGCTCCAGGGCCCGTACGGCGGCGACGCTGGCCGCGTCCGGGACCTTCATCATGCGGTCGACGGCACCCGGGACGAAGCTCGGCTCCATGCGCGGCCGGCCGATGCCCTCGATGCGTGAGCCGCAGTCGCAGGTGACGTCCGGATCGCCGGTGGTCCAGCCCTCGAAGAAACAGGAGTTCTCGGGGTCGGCGACACAGATACGGGTGTCGCGCTGGGTGTAGTGGACGTAGCGGGCGAGGGTCGCGGAGGTGCCGCCGGTGCCGGCCGTGGCGACGATCCAGGCGGGCTCGGGGAACCGCTCCCGCTCCAGCTGGCGGAAGATGGATTCGGCGATGTTGTTGTTGCCGCGCCAGTCCGTGGCCCGCTCGGCGTAGGTGAACTGGTCCATGTAGTGGCCGCCGGTGTCCGCCGCGAGGCGGGCCGACTCCTCGTACATCGTGCGCGGGTCGTCGACGAAGTGGCACTGTCCGCCGTGGAACTCGATGAGGCGGATCTTCTCCGCGCTCGTGGTGCGCGGCATGACGGCGATGAAGGGCACGCCGATCAGCTTGGCGAAGTACGCCTCGGACACGGCCGTGGAGCCGCTGGACGCCTCGATCACCGGGCGCTGCGGCCGGATCCAGCCGTTGCAGAGGCCGTAGAGGAAGAGCGAGCGGGCGAGGCGGTGCTTGAGGCTGCCGGTGGGGTGCGTCGACTCGTCCTTGAGGTAGAGGTCGATGCCCCAGCCGTCCGGGAGCGGGAAACGCAGGAGGTGGGTGTCGGCCGAACGGTTGGCGTCGGCCTGGACTTTCCGGACGGCTTCTTTCAGCCAGTCGCGGTACAGGGTGTCGCTGTGGTCGACGTCGAGGGTGGCGCCGGTCCGGGTCTGCTGAGGGGTGGTCACGGCAGGAGCTCCTTACATGCTGCGCGCCGACGGCGCCCGGCGCGGCCGACGCACCGATCATAAGCACCTTCGACACCGCTTCTCACCTGCATAAACACTCCTTTGGGGGCCTCAAAGGCGGTCCTGGGGAGCGGGTGCGGGCACACGGGGGGCGCATTCGCGCGAGTGCTCCTGAAGAGCCCCTTCGGTGTGTCATGCGTACTGGTGCTCGAGGCCGGGCGCGTGCAGACTGCACCGGGTGGGGCGGAGCTCCCGGACGGGCCCAGGGCCTGTCGTCACCTTCCCGTCGGCCTTGAGGGCCCCGGACGGGACGCGGGTCCCCGGACCGGGGCGCACACTGGATCACTGAGACGACGAGTTCGTTCACCTGAGTTCGAACGCAAGGGGGCGGGGAGGCATGGCGGAGCCGGAGTTCACGGCGTCGGGCGTGCGGATCGGAAAGAGGCTGCGCTCGCTCACCCGGGCCGGGCAGGTCCGGATCAGCGGCGGCAGGCTGGAGTTGCTCACCAGCTACGGCAGCGAGATCGACAGCGCGCCGGTACAGGCGGTCCGCGCCTCCAAGCCCTGGTTCGCCCCGGAGGACCGGGCGCTGGCCGACCTCAACGGCAACCGGTACCTGCTGACGCTCGGCGACCACGACCCGGCGCCGGGCGAGCCCGGGCCGCCCGCGGCGAGCCGGTTCATCGAGGCCGTACGGAAGGCCGCGGGACGCAACCGCTGAGCGACCGCGAGTTGCGCCACCGCACCCCCTGAGTCACGCTGTTCTCACGTCACTCTGGGTTTACCGGCGATAACGCTGCGAACCAGCCCGCCGGACACCGCAGCAGGCGGCCGCCTTGCGCAGCAGCTCTGCTCGATCGATCCGAACTCCGTGTTCTTCCGGACCTCAGTCGGGGAGTCGCAGCCGTGATCAGCAACCCAAGCAGGCACTGCACGGTGGAGCTCCAAGCCCTGCCGTCGCGGATCGGCCAGGTCCGCAGAATCGTATCGGCGCAGTTGCGCTACTGGCATCTGGATGCCCTCATCGACCGGGCCGCGCTAGGCGTGACGGAGCTGTTGACCAACGTCCACCTGCACGCCCAGCCCGACAAGATGTGCGTCGTGGAGATGGAGCTGCTGCTGGAGCGGCTCACCGTCTCCGTGCACGACCACGATCCGCGACTTCCGGTGCTCGGAGACGTCGAGGACGCCGCGCCCCTGGCCACCGGCGGGCGCGGGCTCGCCATGGTGGCCGCCATGAGCGAGAGCTGGGGCGCGCGGCCGGACGGCGACTCCGGCAAGGTCGTCTGGTTCACACTGCCCGCCGCGGTCTCCGCCCCGGAGCGGTCGGCGCGTCCGCCGCGCCGTACGCCCCGGGAGCAGATCGCGCCGCGGTTCCCGGAGGTCGTCGCCGTGGACGCGCACCGGGCCGCCCATGCTCCCGCCCGGTCGGCCGTCGTCGGCTGACCGGGCGGTGACCTGCCTTTCGGAGGCACGTCACTCGGTGGCGACGGCCCGCAGTACGTCCAGGCGGGCCGCACGCCGGGCCGGACGCAGGCCGGCGAGGGCTCCGGCGGCGAGGCCCACGAGGGCCACCACGGCGAGTTGCGTGGGCGGTGCCGCGAAGGCGAACGCACTGTCGCTCGCCCCGTCGGAGGCCCGGACCAGCACCCAGCCGAGGAAGGCGCCGAGGATCAGGCCGCCCGCCGTGCCGAAGGCGGCGACCAGGACCGACTCCCAGCGGACCATGGCCCGCAGTTGGGACCGGGTCTGCCCAACGGCCCGCAGCAGGCCGAGTTCGCGGGTGCGTTCGTGGATCGCCAGCGTCAGGGTGTTGGCGATGCCGAGGAGCGCGATGAGGACCGCGAGGGCGAGCAGGGCGTAGACCAGGGTCAGCATCATGTCGATGCCGCCGGCCGAGGACCGCGCGTACGCGTCGCGGGTCTGGACCTCGGGGTTGCCGTAGGGGGCGGCGGCCTTCTCGACGGCCGCCTTGCCGGTGTCGGTGCTCACGCCGTCCTCGAAGGAGACGGCGATCAGGGTGTCGGCGTCCTGGGTGCGGTGCGGGGCCCAGGCGGCGCGGGTGATGACGTAGTCGCCGGCGAGTTCCGACTGGCCGTAGACCGCCCGGACGGTGAAGGTCCTCTTCTCGCCGTCGGTGAAGGCGAGCCGGGCCCGGTCGCCGATGTGGAGGCCCTGCCGGTCCGCCTCCTTCTCGCTCAGGGCGAGGCCGTCGGTGCCGAGGGTGCGCAGATCTCCCCGCACGGCGCCGAGGTCGAAGGTGCGTGCCAGGGCTGCCGGGTCGGTGACGGTCAGCGCCCGTCCCTTGCCGTCCACTTCGGCGACCCCGCGGCCGAGGCCCACGGCGGTGTCGACCTCCGGGAGCGCGCCGATCGCGGGGGCGAGCTTCGGGCTCAGCCCGCTGCCGCCCGCGCCGAAGGAGGGCGTGCTGACGGCGACGTCGCCCGCGAAGGACCGGGAGACGGTCTGGTCCATGGTGGCCTTCAGTGAGGCCCCGAACACGGTGAACAGCGACACCACGGCCACGCCGATCATCAGGGCGCTCGCGGTGGCGGCCGTCCGCTTCGGGCTGCGCAGTGCGTTGCGCCGGGCGAGGCCGCCGGTGACGCCCCGGAGCCGGTCGAGGGGGCTGCCGAGGACGCGTACGGCCGTACGGGAGGCGACCGGGCCGAGGACGACGAACGCGACCAGGGCGAGGACGGCGCCGGAGCCCGCCAGCCACACGGAAGGGGAGACCAGGACGCCGGTGAGGGTGACCGCGATCGCCAGGGCGATCAGAACGGTGCCGGTGACGGCGCGCGGCCGGGAGACGCCGGAGGCGTCGAGGGCCGTCTCGCGCAGCGCTGCCAGTGGAGCGGTACGTCCGGCGCGTACGGCGGGGACCAGCGCGGAGCCCAGGCAGACCAGGACGCCGACCGCGAGGGGCAGGGCCCACGACAGGCCGCTGATCACCAAGTCGCCCTCGGGGAAGGGGAAACCGATGGCCGGGAACAGCGCCTGGAGTCCGGCCGCGATGCCGATGCCGCCCGCGAGTCCGGCCGCCGAGGCGGTCACGGCGACTGCGCTCGCCTCGACGAGGGTGGCCACGGTGACCTGGCGGCGAGAGGCGCCCAGGGCACGCAACAGGGCGTTCTCCCGGGTGCGTTGGGCGACGACGATGGCGAAGGTGTTGTGGATGGAGAAGGTCGCGACGAGCAGGGCGACTCCGGAGAACACCAGCAGGAACGTGGTGAAGACCGTCAGGAACTGACTGGCGATCATGTCGTTGTTCTCCTGCGCCGACTCCTGACCCGTGATCGCTTCGACTCCCTTGGGCAGGGTGGGAGTCAGCCGGTCGACGAGCTGCGTCTGGCTCACCCCGGGGTCGGCGCGGACCACGATGCTCGCGGCCTGCCCGGGGCGGGCGGTGAGGTACTTCTCGGCGTCGGCGCGGGTCATGCCGGTGTAGGTCACCTGGGCCATGCCGTCCTCGCCGCCGAAGGTGGCGAGCCCGACGATCGTCACGCGCACCGGGTCGGGCGTACGGAGGATGGTGGTGTCACCGATCCGCAGGCCGCCCTTCTCGGCGGTGCCGCGGTTGACCACGACCTCGCCGGTGCGGGCGGGGACCCGGCCTTCGGCGAGCCGGTACGGGTTGAGCTTCGGGTCGGTGATCCAGTTGCCCGCCAGGGTGGGCGGGCCCTGGCCGCCGATCGGCTTGCCGTCGCCGCCGACGAGCTGGCCGGCGCCCTGGATGTCGGGGGCGGCGGCCGCCACGCCCGGCACCGCCTCGATGGCCTCGACCAGGGAGGTGTCGACCGGTCGGCGCACGCCCCGGCTCTCGCCGGGGGTGGTGATGGCGTCGGCGCCGCGCACGACGGCGTCGGTGCCGGCGGTGGCGCTGCCGAACATCGAGTCGAAGCTCGCGCGCAGGGTGTCGCCCATGACGAGGGTTCCGGCGAGGAAGGCCACGCCGAGGAAGACGGCGAGGAAGGTTCCGGCGAACCTGCGCCTGTGGGCGCGCAGTGACGACAGGCTGAGGCGCAGGGACGCGGTCATGACGGCACCTCGAACGCTTTCATGCGGTCCAGGACACGGTCGGCGGTAGGGGTCTCCATGCGGTCGACGAACCGTCCGTCCGCGAGGAAGACGACCTCGTCGGCGTGGGCGGCGGCCACCGGATCGTGGGTGACCATGACGACCGTGCGGCCGGTCTGGCGCACCGTACGGGCGAGGAGCCCGAGCACCTCTCCCCCGGAGCGGGAGTCGAGATTGCCCGTGGGCTCGTCGGCGAACACGACGTCGGGGCGGCCGGCGAACGCCCGGGCCACGGCGACGCGTTGCTGCTGGCCGCCGGAGAGCTCCGAGGGCCGGTGGTGGAGCCGGTCGCGCAGGCCGACGACATCGACCAGGGCGTCGATCCACTCGGCCTCGCCGCGCGTGCCCGCGAGGTCCAGCGGCAGCCGGATGTTCTCCTCCACCGTCAGGGTGGGGACCAGGTTGAACGCCTGGAACACGAAGCCGACCCGGTCGCGGCGCAGGAGCGTGAGACGGCGGTCGTCCAGGGCGCCCAGTTCGGTGTCGCCGATGTGGGCGGTGCCCGAGGTGAGGGTGTCCAGGCCGGCCGCGCAGTGCATCAGGGTGGACTTGCCGGAGCCCGACGGGCCCATGATCGCGGTGAACCGTCCGGCCGGGAAGGCCAGGGTCACCCCGTCCAGGGCCCGTACGGCGGTGTCGCCGACGCCGTACACCTTCACGGCGTCGGTGACCCGGGCGGCCGTCCGTGTGCCGGTCACGGTCGTCATGCCGCACCGCCCTTGTGGTCGAAGCGGCCGAACTGCTCGTCCAGGACGGACAGCCGGCGCCAGTACTCGTCCTCGTCGATCTCGCCGGAGGCGAAGCGCCGGCCGAGGACGGCGAGGGGCGAGTCGCCGGTGGGGCGGTCCACGGGGTGCCAGGGCCCGCGGCGTCCGCGCCCCGCGGTGCGGCGCAGGAGAGTGACCACGCCGACGACGACGGCCGCCCAGATCAGCGGGAAGAACAGGATCCAGGGGCCGGGGCCGCCGCCGTCCCAGTTCGCCAGGGTGTTCATCTCGGTCATCTCCTCAGGGGTCCTCGTGTGCTGCGATGCCTCGAGAGTCCCGCCGGGAGGGGGTCCGGGTCGTCGTACCGCCAGCGGCATTGCGTGTACCCCCTGGGGAGTACACCTCCACGCGGGCCTTCGGCGTCGAGTGGCGCTGAGGGCCTGGCGGGAGCGGTGGCCCGATCGTGTCGGGCCGTGTCCCGGGAGCGCGCTGTCGATCACCGGGTTCCCCGGCCGCGCCGAGCCGTCGGGGTGTGACGGCCCGGGCCGCGTTCCGGGCACCCGGCCTCAGGTGGTTCCTGTCAGGCGTTCTCGTCGAAGCTGGCGAAGTAGGCGGCGGCCATGTCCTCGTCGGCGTGCCCCTGTGCGGCCGCCCGCTCCAGGCGCTGCGCGCTCGCGGCCGCCACGTCCAGGCGGACGCCGTTCCTGCGGCCCGCCTCGACGATCAGACGGGCGTCCTTCGCCGCCGTCGCCACCGCGAACTGGGCCGGGGTGAGCCGGTCGTCGAGGACCAGGCCGGCCTTGGCGCGCAGGTAGCCCATGTCCAGCGGGCCGCCCTCGATGAGCCCGAAGAACTCCTCCGGGTCGACGTCCAGGGACCGGGCGAGGGCGACGACCTCACCGGCCGCGGCGGTCGCCGCGATGACCCAGCTGTTGGCCACCAGCTTCAGGCGGGTCGCGCTGCCCGCGCCGCCGTCCTCTCCGGTCCACACCGTGCGCGCGCCGACCGCGTCGAAGACGGGCGCGACCGCGTCCCGGTGGTCGGCCGGGCCGGCCGCGAGGACGGTCAGCTGCCCGGCCTCGGCGGGCTGGCGTGTGCCCAGCACCGGCGCGTCGTAGAAGACCAGGCCGTGCTCGTGGGCGAAGGCGGCCAGGTCACCGATCGCCTCGATGCCGGCGGTGGTGCACTGCGCCCAGACGGCGCCGGAGCGCAGGGCGGGGGCGGCCTCGCGCATGACGTCGAGGGCGGCGGGACCGTCGTACAGCATGGTCAGGACGACGTCCGCCTCCTGGACGGCCTCGGCGGGACTGTCGGTGACGGTGATTCCGTCGGCGGTCAGTGGCCCGGCCTTGGCGCGGGTGCGGTTCCACGCGCGCACGGTGTGTCCGGCGCGCGCGAGGTTGCGGGCCATCGCCGCGCCCATGATGCCGGTTCCGAGGACACTCACGGTGATCTGGTCGGTCATGACATCAAACCTACTTCGCACCTCCATGTCCCCGAGGAACCGCCCGACATCCTGTTTCCGATCCAGCGGCCCGGGGCCGACGCCGACCCCCTGTGTGATCCGGGTCCGCGACCGGCCCGCGGGTCGCCGCCGCCCCTTGGCGAGAGGCCGGGCAGGGGCGAGGGTCGGTCCCCGCCGGGCCCTGGGGGATCAGGCCGCGCTCAGCGCCGCAAGCGGGTCGTCGAGCACCGGCTGCCAGGCCAGCTCGGCCGCTCCGACCAGGCTGTTGTGGTCGAGGGTGCAGGCGAGGATGGGGACTCCGCCGCTGCGGCCCCAGAGGCTGCGGTCGGCGACGACGGCGCGCAGGCGGTCGGGGTCGGCGTCCAGGAGGGTGCGGTGCAGACCGCCGAGGATGATCCGGTCGGGGTTGAGGATGTTCACCAGACCGGCCAGGCCCAGCCCGAGCCGGTCGATGAGGGCCTCGGCGGCCGCGCGGACGACCGGATCGCCGTACTCCTCGCGGATGAGTTCGTCGGCCTGATGGAGAAGGGAGCCCTCGGGGCCGGGGTCGCGGCCGGCGGTGTTGAGAAGGGCCAGCGGATCGGCCTCGACGTCGAGACAGCCGCGGCTGCCGCAGTGGCAGGGGCGGCCCTCGGGGTTGACGGTGAGGTGGCCGACTTCGAGGGCGAGGCCCGAACTGCCCGTGTGCAGTCGGCCGTCGAGGACCAGCGCGCCGCCGACACCCCGGTGCCCGGTGGCCACGCACAGCAGGTCACGGGCGCCGCGTCCGGCCCCGTGCCGGTGCTCGGCGAGGGCGGCGAGATTGACGTCGTTGCCCGCGAAGGCGGGGCCGGTGATCCCGGCGGCGCGGACCCGCTCGGCGAAGATCTCCCGCACCGGCGCGCCGACCGGCCACGCCAGGTGGAGCGGGTTGAGGGCGAGGCCCTCGGGTTCGGCGACGGCGGACGGTACGGCGAGCCCGGCGCCCACACACCGGCGGCCGGTCTCCCGCAGCAGCTCCGCGCCGGCGTCGACGGCGGCACCGAGCACCTTCGTGGGGTCGGCGTCGACGGCCTCGCAGCTGGGCGTGGTGGCGACGATCCGCCCGCCGAGACCCACCAGCGCGGCACGGAACCCGTCGGCGTGCACCTGGGCGGCCAGGGTGACCGGGCCCTCCTCCGCGACGTCGAGCCGGTGCGAGGGCCGGCCCTGCGAACCCGCGGCGGCACCGGGGCGCGCGTCCACCCGGATCAGGCCGAGCGCCTCCAGTTCGGCGGCGACCGCGCCGGCCGTGGCACGGGTGACGCCGAGTTCCGCGGTGAGCACGGCACGGGTGGGCGCCCGCCCGGTGTGCACGAGCTCCAACGCGGGCCCGAGCGCACCCCGCCCCCGGTCCAAACGCGCCCTCGAGGTGGTTCCTTCCCCCGCCGGCCGGGGGTCCGCCTTGCCGCTCATGAGGGGGAGTCTCCCATGATCCGCTCCTCGGTTTCCTCAGGTGGCGTCGGTGAAACCGCTGACCCGCAGGGTGACGTTCAGCCGCCCCGTCAGCCCCAGCGTCGCCGGTCCCGTGCCCGGCAGAACGCGCGGCACCCCGTGGTACGCCGTCCGGGACGGGCCCCCGAACACGAACAGGTCGCCGCTGCGCAGCTCCACGTCGGTCCAGGGCCGGGTACGGGTCTCGGTGTTGCCGAAGCGGAAGACGCAGGCGTCCCCGAGACTCAGGGAGACCACCGGCGCGTCGGACTTCTCGTCGGCGTCCCGGTGCATGCCCATGCGGGCGTCGCCGTCGTAGAAGTTGATCAGTGCGATGTCGTACGCGGCCGTCCACCGCCCGGCGTCGGCGCCGAGCGCGTCCGCCACCGCGCGCCGCGCCAGCTCGCCCAGCCACGCGGGGAAGGGCTTCACCGGCGCCCCGTCCCCGTCGACGACCGTGCGGGCGTACGCGTACGGATGCCAGTGCCAGCCGAGACAGACCTGCCGCGCGCTCATGGTGCCCCCGCCGGGGGTGCGGACCGTGCGCAGGCCGGCGGGGGGCCGGGCCCATTCCCGGCAGGCGTCGAGGAGTTCGCGCTGCCGGTCCGCGTCCAGCCAGTCGGGCACGTGCACCGCGCCCGGCGCGACCAGGGCGCGCTCGCGGGGAAACAGCTCGCCGTCCATGCGCCCATCCTCCCGCACCCGGCTGACACCCGGTCTGAGCTGCGGCTCGGCTAGCCTGGGGCACGATGAACGACCCTATGACGACGCCGTGGGGCGAGGTCGCCCTGGCCCGCTACCCCGAGGATCCGCGCGACAGGCTGCGTGCCTGGGACGCCTCCGACGCCTATCTGCTCCGCCACCTCGCCGAGCAGGACGTCCCCCTGTCCGGCACGGTCGTGGTGCTGGGCGACCGCTGGGGCGCACTGGTCACGGCGCTCGCGGCCCATGGCCCGGTGCAGATCACCGACTCCTGGCTGGGTCAGGAGGCGACCCGGGCGAACCTCGCGCGGGCCGACGTCGAGGCCGGTTCGGTACGGCTGCTCACCACGCAGGATCCGGTGCCCGAGCGCATCGACGTGCTCCTGGTACGAGTACCGAAGAGCCTGGCGCTCCTGGAGGACCAACTGCTGCGGCTGGCGCCCGCCGTGCACGCGGACACGGTCGTGGTCGGCACCGGCATGGTGAAGGAGATCCACACCTCCACCCTGCAGCTGTTCGAGCGGATCCTGGGCCCGACCCGCACCTCCCTGGCCCGGCAGAAGGCGCGGCTGATCTTCTGCGCCCCGGACCCGTCGCTGCACCGGCCGGCCAACCCCTGGCCGTACGCCTACGACCTTCCCGGCGACGTCGGCGCCCGGCTGTCCGGCCGCCCGGTCGTCAACCACGCGGGGGTGTTCTGCGCCGACCGGCTGGACATCGGCACCCGGTTCTTCCTCCAGCACCTGCCGCCGACGGACGGCACCCGCAGGGTCGTCGACCTGGGCTGCGGCAACGGCGTCGTCGGTACGGCGGTGGCGCTGGCCAACCCGGAGGCCGAGGTGCTGTTCACGGACGAGTCGTTCCAGGCGGTGGCCTCGGCTCAGGCGACGTACAAGGCGAACGGGGTGCCGGGACACGCCGAGTTCCGGGTCGGGGACGGGCTGACCGGGGTGCCGGACGGCAGTGTGGACGTCGTGCTGACCAACCCGCCGTTCCACTCCCACCAGGCGACGACGGACGCGACGGCGTGGCGGATGTTCACGGGTGCGCGGCGCACGCTGCGGCCGGGCGGCGAACTGTGGGTGGTGGGCAACCGGCACCTGGGCTACCACGTGAAGCTGAGGCGGCTGTTCGGCAACTGCGAACTGGTCGCCGGTGACCCGAAGTTCGTGGTGCTGAGGTCGGTCAGACGCACCTGATCAGGCGGACGGTCCGTTCCACCGTGCTCGCCATGGCCTGGCGTGCCACGCCGAGATAGCCGCGTGAGTCGACCGCCGTGGGACGGTCGTCGAGGTACTCCCTGATCGCGTCGGTCATGGCCTGGTTGAGGGCGGTGCCGATGTTGACCTTGGCGATGCCGCCCGCGACGGCGGCGGTCAGTTCGCCGTCGGGGACCCCGGAGGAGCCGTGCAGGACGAGCGGCACGTCGACGGCTGCCGCGAGCCGTGCGAGGAGGGCGTGGTCGAGGGCGGCGGTGCGGGTGGTCATCGCGTGGACGCTGCCGATGGCCACGGCGAGGGCGTCGACCCCGGAGCCGGTGACGAAGGCCTGCGCCTCGGCGGGGTCGGTCCGGGCGCCGGGCGCGTGGGCCCCCTTGCCGCCGATCTCGCCCAACTCCCCCTCGATCCAGAGCCCTTGGGAGTGCGCCCAGTCGGCGGCCGCCCGGGTCGTGGCGAGGTTCTCGTCGTACGGCAGCGGGGAGGCGTCGTACATGACCGAGCTGAAGCCGGCGTCGGCGGCCTGGCGGAGCAGGGGGTCGCTGCGGACATGGTCGAGGTGCAACGCGACGGGTACGGCGGCCCGTTCGGCGGCGGTGGCGGCGGCGCGGGCGAGCGGGAGCAGCCGCCCGCTGCGGAACCTGACCGCGTTCTCGCTGACCTGGAGCACGACGGGCGCGCCGACGGTCTCGGCGCCGGTGACGACGGCCTCGATGTGCTCCAGCGTGATGATGTTGAAGGCGGGGACGGCGGTGCGGGCCGCGCGGGCACGGGTGACCAGCTCGCCGGTGGTGGTGAGGGGCACGGCAACTCCGGGGTCGGCCGGTCAGAGGATCACCGAGCGGGTGAGGTGGCGGGGCCGGTCCGGGTCGAGGCCGCGGGCGGCGGCGACGGCCACGGCGAGGCGCTGGGCGCGGACCAGTTCGGCGAGGGGGTCGAGCCCGCCGGGCACCCACAACGCGCCGGTGTCCGCCACCTGTTGGGCCAGGCCGTCGGGCGCCTCACCGAACATCCAGGTGGCCGTACCGGCGGTGCTGATGCTGACGGGGCCGTGCCGGTACTCCATCGCGGGGTACGCCTCGGTCCAGGAGAGGGAGGCCTCGCGCATCTTGAGGGCCGCCTCGTGGGCCAGACCCACGGTCCAGCCGCGCCCCAGGAAGGTGAACTGGCCGCATTCCACGAGCCCTTCGGGCAGAGGTTCGGCGAGGGCCGTGCGGGCGTCGGTGACGACGGCGTCGGTGTGCAGGCCGAGGTGGGCGCGGAGGAGGGTGAGGGCGGTGGTCGCGAATCTGGTCTGCACGACGGAGCGTTCGTCGGCGTAGTCGAGGACGACGACCTGGTCGGCGGCCTTCATGACCGGGGTGTGCGGGTCGGCGGTGACGGCGGTGGTGCGGGTGCGTCCCTTGAGGCTGGTGAGCAGGTCGAGCACCTCGGTGGTGGTGCCGGAGCGGGTGAGGGCGACGACCCGGTCGTAGGGACGGTGGCACGGGAACTCGGAGGCGGCGAAGGCGTCCGTCTCGCCCCGGCCCGCGTCCTCGCGCAGGGCGGCCGCCGCCTGGGCCATGAAGTACGAGGTGCCGCAGCCGACGACCGCGACCCGCTCCCCCGGCACCGGCAGCACCCCCGCGAACCGTTCGGCTTCGTGCGCGGCCCGGATCCAGCACTCGGGTTGACTGGTCAACTCGTCCTCGACGTAGGTCATGCCCCATCTCTCCCCGCCGGTGATTGCTCCTGCAACATAGAGTCGGCGTTCGAGCCACTTCAAGCATGCGGAGAGGGCCGGTGTCGCGCGAAGCGGGAGCCGCCCGCGCCGGGCGGGGCGGTGGTGCCGCGCGCGGCCGGCGTGGGGTGATCCGCGTGGTCAGACCGGGGTCGTCCGCCGTTCGAGCAGGGAGCCGTGGATCTCCGCGGCGCGGACCGCCGTGGTGGACAGCAGGGTCGAGGTGAGGCCGTGGGTGTGCTCGGTGCCGCCCTGGACGTAGATGCCGGCGGTGACGTCGGGGGCGGTTTCCACGCGGTGGTCGCGGGTCATGCGGACCGCGTCCCCGTCGTCGCGCAGACAGACCTTCGCGGCCTCGCCGAGCAGGGCGGTGAGGTCGCGGGGGCGGTATCCGGTCGCATGGACCAGGAGGTCGGCCTCCAGGGTCTGCTCCTCGCCCGTGGGCAGGAACTCCACGGCGATGCCGAGCGAGCCGTCGCCCTTCGGCCGTACGTCACGGATGCGGGAGACGTTCAGGAAGCGCAGCCGCTCACGGCCGGTGACCTTCTCCTGGTAGGCCGTCGCGTACAGGGCCTCGATCAAATCCATGTCCACCACGGAGTAGTTGGTGGAGCGGTGGTAGTCGAAGAGGGACTGCTTCACCTCGGAGGGCGCGGTGAAGTACACGTCCACCGCCTCCGGGTCGAAGATGCGGTTGGCGAAGGGGCTGTCGTCGGCCGGGGTGTAGCCGTACTTGGCGAAGACCGCGCAGATCTCGGCCTCGGGGAAGGAACGGTGGAGGTAGTCGACGGTCTCGGCGGCGCTCTGCCCGGCGCCCAGCACGACGGCGCGGCGCACCGGCGCTCCCTCGGTCGTCAGTTCGGCCACCCGGGGCAGCAACTCGCTGTTGTGCCAGACACGTTCGGAGAGTTCCGCACCGGGCGGCACGTGCGGCTCCAGGCCGACCGCCACACTGATGTCGCGGGCCCGGTGGGTCAGGGTGCGGCCGGGACGCGCGGGGTCCCGGCAGACCACGTCGAAGCAGGTCACGGTCCCGGTCTCGTCCCGCACCGGGTCGATGGAGACGACGTGGTGACTGTAGGCCACGAGGTGGCGCACCCGTTCGGCGGCCCACTCGAGGTATTCGTGGAACTCCACACGCAGTGGGAAGAGCGTCTTCTGGTTCAGGAAGTCGACGAGCCGGCCGCGCTCGCGCAGGAAGCACAGGAAGCTGAAGTCGCTCGCCGGGTTCCGTAACGTCACCAGGTCCTTGAGGAACGAGACCTGCATGGTCGCGTCGTCGATGAGCATGCCCCGGTGCCAGCCGAACCGCGGCTGGCGTTCCAGGAAGAGGGCGTTGAGCCGGCGCTCGGGCGGGAGTCCGGCGTTGTGTTCCTCGATCGCTATGGCCAGGGCGAGATTTGACGGGCCGAAACCTATTCCGAGGACGTCGTGGCTGATGTCCGATCCCAGATGCGGTGCATTCACCGTGGCATCGCCTCCCTCAGGCAGCCACATGTTAGATAAGGTAAGCCTAACCTTGCAATGGAGCCGTCGGAGGGGAGAACCGCCTTGCGCGTCGTCATGCTCGGCTACCAGACCTGGGGGCACCGCACGCTCCAGGCCCTGATCGACTCCGATCACGAGGTCGCCCTCGTGCTCACCCACCCCAAGAGCGACCACGCCTACGAGAAGATCTGGGACGACAACGTCGCCGAACTGGCCGAGAAGAACGACATCCCCGTCCTGCTGCGCAACCGCCCCGACGACCCCGAACTCCTCGAAGCGGTCCGCGCGGCCCGTCCGGACATCATCGTCGCCAACAACTGGCGCACCTGGCTGCCGCCCGAGCTGTTCGACCTGCCCCCGCACGGCACGCTCAACATCCACGACTCGCTGCTGCCCGCGTACGCCGGCTTCTCCCCGCTCATCTGGGCGTTGATCAACGGGGAGGAACGGGTCGGTGTGACCGCGCACCGCATGAACGCCGAGCTCGACGCCGGGGACATCCTGGTCCAGCGCGCGGTTCCGGTGGGGCCCGCCGACACGGTGACGGACCTGTTCCACCGCACGGTCGACCTGATCGGGCCGATCGTGCGCGAGTCCCTCGACCTGATCGCCTCCGGCCGGGACGGCGGCCGGTGGCAGCCCCAGGACCGCCGCCGGGCGAGTTTCTTCCACAAAAGGGCGCTTGAGGACAGCCGCATCGACTGGCGGTGGCCGGCGGACCGGCTGGAGCGGCTCGTGCGGGCCCAGTCCGACCCGTATCCGAACGCGTTCACCTACCACCGAGGCCGACGTCTGCGGATCGTCTCGGCCGCGGTCTCCGAAGGGCGTTACGGGGGGACCCCCGGGCGGATCTTCATCCGTGAGGGCGACGGCGTGGCGATCGTGGCCGGCCCCGAAGCGCACACCGGGCGGCACCCGGGGCTGCTCGTCCGCCGGCTGCGCACGGACGACGGCACGGAGTACGCGGCCGGCGACTACTTCCGCGCCATGGGGGGCTACCTCACGGACCGGCCGTGAGCCCAGGACCGCTTGACCCACTCCCTTTCAAGGCAAGGAAGTGAAGGAAAGGATCCGCATGTCGAGAAAGCTCCTCACGACCCTTCTCACTCTCCCCCTGGCCGCGGGACTGACGGCCTGCGGGTCCGTCAAGGACGACGAGGAGCAGGCCTCCTCGGACAAGGCGAGCGCCTCCTCCGCCGCGTTCCCGGTCACCGTCCGGCACAAGTTCGGCGAAACGGAGATCACCAAGGCGCCCGAGCGGATCGTGGTGATCGGCGGCGGCGGTACCGACGACATCGACGCGCTCTACGCGCTGGGCATCACCCCGGTCGGCATCTCAAAAGACGCCTTCGCCTCCGACGGCGTCTATCCGTGGCTCAAGGACAGGATCGACACCAAGAAGACGACGCTGCTCGACACCATGAACGGCGTCGACTTCGAGAAGGTCGCCGCGCTCCGGCCGGACCTGATCCTGGCCACCTCCGACTTCCAGCTCGACAAGGACTACAAGAACCTGGCGGCGGTGGCCCCGACCATCGGCTACGAGAGGGCCTGGGGCGGCCAGTCCTGGCAGGAGCACGTCCAGGTGGTGGGGGAGGCCGTCGGCAAGGCGGCGGAGGCCGGGAAGGTCATCACCGACACCGAGGCCGCCGTCGACAAGGTCAGGACCGCCCACCCGGGCCTGGCCGGCAAGACGTACAGCCTCTCCATCGGCAACACCCCGGCCAAGATCTACACGATCGCCTCCGAGGACGACTTCGCGGCCAAACTGATGGGCGAACTGGGACTGAAGCTCACCCCGTCCATCACGAACATCAAGACGGTCAACGGTTCCCCCACCGGCGAACTCTCCTTCGAGCAGCTCGACAAGCTCGACGCCGACCTGGCGGTCATCGCGTTCACCTCGAAGGACCTGCAGCAGGCGTTCGAGTCGAGCGCCCTGGTGAAGAGCATGTCCGCGGTGAAGAACGGCGACTACGTCGTCACCGACGTCGAGACGATCAGCCAGCTGCGCAGCCCGTCGGCCCTGGGCATCCCCTGGGCGCTGGACAACCTGGAGCCCGGGTTCGCCAAGCTCGACGAGTGAGCCCCGGGGCCGCGGGTGCAGTCCCGCGGCCCCTCGTCCCCTACCCCTCCCCCAGCGCCGCGTCGATCGCCTCCGCCGACATCGACTCGATCTCCAGGTGCAGGGCGGCGACCTGTTCGAGCCGGCCGGGTGCCGACTCCTCGGCGGTGAGCCGCTCGGCCATGCCGCCGACGGTGAGGCTCGCGAACAGGGAGCGGACGGACACCTCGGAGGTGTCCAGCGCCTCCCGCAGCCGGGCCACGATCACGGTGGCGAGCACGGAGTCGCCCCCGAGGGCGAAGAACCCGTCGTCCAGCCCGACCCGTGCCACCGCCAGGACGTCCGCCCAGATTCCCGCGACCACCGTCTCGAGCGCGGTCTCCGGCGCCCGATGCTCGCTCTGGGACTCCTCCCCCTCCCACAACTCCCTCACCGCACGCCGGTCGAGCTTGCCGTTGGACGTCAGCGGCAGCTCCCCGGCGACCGCGATCCGGGCCGGAACCATGTGGGGCGGCAGCAGCGTCCGTACCCACGTCCGGAGTTCGTCCTCCGTGACCCCTACGGCGGCGACGGCGGCCGTCAGTTGGACGCCCTGCCCCTGACCGGTCCCGGCGACGGCCCGGCGTACGGCGGGGTGCCCGGCGAGGGCCGCCTCCACCTCGCCCAGCTCGACCCGGAAGCCCCGCACCTTCACCTGGTGGTCGCGCCGGCCGAGGAACTCCAGACCGCCGTCGGGCCAGTACCGGGCGAGGTCACCGGTGCGGTACCAGCGCACGCCGTCCGCCTCGGTGAACCTCTCGGCCGTCCGCTGCGGATCGTTCCGGTAACCGAGCGCCACCCCGTCCCCGCCGATCCACAGCTCGCCCGGCACCCAGTCCGGGCAGTCCCGTCCGCGCGCGTCGACGACCCGGCAGCGCACGTTGCGCAGCGGGGTGCCGTACGGCACCGACCGCCAGTGGGCCGGTACCCGACCGTCGGTCACCTCGCATACGGTGGAGTGGATGGCGGTCTCGGTGGTGCCGCCGAGTCCGGTGAAGCGGCAGCCGGGCGCCCGTCGGGCGAGACGCCCGGGCAGGTCGGTGCCGACCCGGTCGCCACCGAGCAACACCACGCGCAGTCCGGTGAGTTCGCCGGGTCCGGTGGCGAGGAGCAGCATGTCGAGCAGCGGGGGCACACAGTTGATCAGCGTGACGTGATGGGTGCGGATGAGGTGCGCCCACTCCCCCGCCTCGCGGCGGTCGTCGTCGTCCACGAGCACGATCGAACCGCCGGCGCCGAGGAGCCCGAAGACGTCGTACACGGAAAGGTCGAACTCCAGCGCGGAGAGAGCCAGACAGCGGTCCGAACGTCCCACGGCATAACGGTCGTTGAGGTCGTCGATGGTGTTGACGGCCGCCCGGTGCGGAACCTCGACGCCCTTGGGCTCTCCGGTGGAGCCGGAGGTGAACAGGACGTAGGCGGGCTGTTCCTCGTCCACCCGCACCGGCGCCCCGAGGGGTGCGCCGAGGACGGCGTCCGCCACTGGCAGCGCGTCCTGGCCGTCGATCGGCCGGCCGTCGGTGAGGATCGTGCGGAATCCGGCGGTGGCCCGGATGCGGTCGCGGCGGGCGGGTGGCTGGTCGACGCCGAGGGGGACGTAGACGGCACCCGCGGCCAGGACGCCGAGGACGGCGGTGATCTGGTCCGGGCCCTTGGGGAGGCTGACGGCGACGGTGTCGCCGGGGCGGATGCCGCGCCCGACGAGAGCGGCGGCACAGCGCAGCGCACGGTCGGCCAACTCACCGTAGGTCAGGACCCCTTCGTCGCCCCAGAACAGGGCGGGGGCGTCGGGTCGCTCGGCTGCTCGGGCGAAGAACGCCTCGTGCAGGAGGCGGTGGCTGCGCGGGCCTGCGGTGGCGTTTGCGGCGGCGCGCACCCGGGTCTGGTCGGCCGGGAGCAGGGCGGGTACCGCTCGGTCCCAGACGGTGTCGTCGGTGCCGAGGCGGGTGATCAGGCCGTGGAAGGCGGCGAACATCGCGTCGACGAGCCCGGCCGGGAAGGCGTCCTCGCGGACGTCCCAGTTGACCAGCAGGCCCCCGTCGACCTCGGTGACCTGGGCGTCGAGCAGCACCTGAGGCCCCTGCGAGATGATCCACACGGGCTCGCCGAAGGTCCCGCGCACCCCGCTGTCGAACAGTTCGCCGAGGTTGAGCGCGCTGGTGAACACGACCGGCGCCAGGACCTGTTCGCCCCGGTCGCGGGAGAGGTCGCGCAGGACTTCCACGCCCGAGTAGTCGCAGTGGGCGGCGTCGGTGTGCATACGGTCCTGGAGTCGCCGGGCGTGTGCGGCGAACGGGGCGTCACCGGTTAGGTCGACGTCGAGGAGCACGGAGCTGGTGAAGTCGCCGACGAGCAGATCGACGTCGGGGTGCGAGCCGCGCCGGTCGAACATCGGGACGTTGAGCAGGAAGCGCGGCTGTCCGCTCCGGGCGGCGAGCACCTCCGAGAACGCGGTCGCGACCGCCATGGCGGGGGTCAGCCCGTGCTGGTGGGCGCGGGCGGTGAGCCGCAGCTTCTCCTGGGGCGGCAGCCAGTGGTGGCGCCGGGTCACCCGGGTGGGGTCGGCGCGTTCGGCCTCGGGGACGAGCGGCAGGTCGGGGGCGCTGGGCAGCTCGGGCACGCGCCGGCGCCACCACTCCTGCGCCCGGTCCCGGCTCAGCCGCCGTACATCGGCTCGTTCCACGAGGTAGTCGGGGTAACCGGTGCGGATCGGTGGCAGCGGCGCCCGCGGGTCCGCGTAGAGCTTGGCGAGGTCGGAGAGGAGGACGCGGTAGCTGAGCGCGTCGGCGGCGAGCATGTCGACGTCGACGTGCAGCCGGGTGCGTCCCTCGGGCAGCAGTGACAGCTGTACGGAGAAGACCTGGCCGTCCGCCACGTCCAGCCGGGCGTGCGAGGACGTGTCACGGAGTTCCTCCAGGCGTTCCGCCACCGTCTTCTCGTCGGCTTCCCGCAGGTCGTGGACGGTCGTGGCGGGGTGCGCGAGCGTGGGGAGGATCTCCTGGCGGCCGTCGTCGGTGAAGCGTGCGCGCAGCATGCCGTGGCGTGCCGCCAGGGCCCGTACGGCCTCCTCGAGGCGGCCGGGCCCGACGCCGGCGCCGTCGAACTCGACGTAGAGGTGCGCGGCGACGGAGCCGAGGGGGGTGTCCTCGCCGCGGCCGATCCAGTACGCGTGCTGCATGACGGCGAGGGGGAAGGGCGCGGAGTCCGGCGTGGGCGCGGGGGGCGGTGGCGGGGCCGGCTCCGCGCTGCCGGCGCGGTCGGCCAGCAGGGCACGCCAGGCGCGCAGGGTCGGCTCCTTGGCCAGTTCGGCGAAGCCGATCCGCACGCCCTGTCGCCGCCAGCCGCCGGCGATCCTCATGAGCGTGATCGAGTCCAGGCCCCAGGAGATGAGGCTGTCGTCCTCGCCCGGCCGCTCGTCGGGGTCGAACGTGTCCGTGACCGCACGGAGCAATGCGTCCGCGGTCGGTGGGTGTGATGTCACCGGTTCCTCCGCTCCCTCACTCGGAATCACTCAGAACTCGTCGAGGTCGTTCTCGAAGTCGTCGATGTCCTCCTGTGTCAGGTCCACCAGAGGAAGGTCCGACGGGGTGAGGCCCCTGAGCGTGTCCGGGGCGGCCCGGACGTGGCGGACGAGGCCGCGCAGGGCGCGCTCCCAGAGCTCCAGCAGCCCGTCCGCCTCGGCGGACGTCAGGAAGCCCTCGGGCCAGGCCGCGGAGACGTGCAGCCGGACGCCGTCCGCGTCCTGGACGGCGACGGCGTTGATCTCCAGCCCGAAGGGCGCGGCCCGTCCGGGGGCCGGCGGCACCCGCACCACGGGTGCCTCGGGGGCCGGCGCCCAGGGTTCCTCTCCGGCGGCCGACGCGGTGAACCGGCCCAGGTAGTTGAATCCGACCTGGGGTTGCGGAAGTTTCTCCAGCTCTGGCGCCGTGTCGGGGTTGAGGTGGCGCAGCAGACCGTGGCCGAGACCGTGGTCGGGGACGGCGCGCAGTTGTTCCTTGACGCGCTTCAGGGCGGCCCCGGCGGCCGGTCCGCCGGTCAGGGCCTCATCGGGATCGAGCGGGCCGGGGTCGACGGCGACGGGGTGGACGGTGGTGAACCAGCCGACGGTGGTGGACAGGTCGACCCCGTCGGCGAGTTGCTCCTCACGGCCGTGTCCCTCCAGGCCGACGAGCAGCGGGCCGGCTGCTCCCCGCCACAAGGTCGCCGCCAAGGCGAGCGCGGTGATCAGTACGTCGGGCACGGCGGCACCGTAGGCGGCGGGCACGGAGGTCAGCAGCGGTGCGGTGATGTCGTCGGGGAGGACGACGGTCCGCTCCCGGAGCTCGGCCGTCGGGTCGAAGACGCGGTCGAGGAGTGGGCCGCTTCGGGTCAGAGCCTCTTTCCACCAGGGAAGTTCGCCGAGGCGCTTGGGTGTCCGCGCGTTCTGGACGAGGAGTTCGCTCCAGCGGCGGAAGGAGGTGCCCGTGCGGCGCAGCCGCGGTGGTGTGCCGGAGGAGACCGCGTGCCAGGCCTCCGCGAGATCGGTGCCGAGGATCCGCCAGGACACCCCGTCGACGACCAAGTGGTGGGCTACGAGGAGGAGTCGGCGGGTCTCCGGTGACCATACGGCGTGGAGCATGCGGCCCGCCCGAGGATCGAGTCGCGCGAGGGCGGCGGCGAGATCCCCCGAACAGCTGACCAACGCCTCGGCCCGCACGGTGCCTTCGGCGGGGACGACGAGCCGCAGGTCTGCGCCGGGCGCCCCGGTGAGCCGGGCCCGCAGCATGTCGTGCCGGTCCAGGACCGCCTGGAGGACCGCGGTGAGCGCTTCGAGGGTGAGACCGGGCGGGGTCACCAGCAGCACGGCCTGGGCGAGGCCGTCGTAGGAGCCGTGCATGACGGGCGTGAGCTCCAGTTCGCCCACCGGGTCGTCGGTGGGGGCGACCGCGGCCGGCTCCGGCGCGGCCGCGAGCGCGGCCAGGCCTGCGGGAGTGGGTGACTGGAATACCTGCCGGGGGCTGAGGTTCAGGCCGGCCCGGCGGGCCAGGGTGACCAGGCGGATCGAGACGACGCTGTCGCCGCCGAGGGTGAAGAAGTTGTCGTCGACGCCGACGTCGGACAGGCCGAGGACGTCGGCGATGAGCCTGCACAGCAGCCGCTCACGCTCGTTCGCGGGCGGCCGGTTCCCCGCGCTCGTGGTGGTCGTGGGGGCGGGCAGGCCCGCCCGGTCGACCTTGCCCGAGGGCAGCAGCGGGAAGGCGTCCAGCACGGTGAGGGTGGCCGGGACCATGTGCTCGGGGAGCCGTCCGCGCAGCCAGTCGCGCAGGTCGGCCACGGCGTCCGGGGCGGCCAGGCAGTAGCCGGCGAGGCGTTTGACACCCGGGGTGTCCTCGCGGACGACGACCACGCCGCGCCGTACGGCCGGGTGCTGTTCGAGGATCGCTTCGATCTCCTCCAGCTCGACGCGCATGCCGCGGATCTTCACCTGGTTGTCGGCCCGGCCCAGGAACTCCAGGGTGCCGTCGCGGCGCCACCGGACCAGGTCGCCGGTGCGGTAGAGGCGCTCGCCGGGCGGGCCGAAGGGGTCGGCCACCCAGTGGTCGGCGGTGCGGCGGGGGTCGTTGACATAGCCGCGCCCCAGGTAGACGCCGCCGGCGTACAGCTCGCCGGGAACGCCGACGGGGGTGGGCCGGAGACGGTCGTCGAGGACGTGGAGGCGGGTGTTGGAGTTGGGGCGGCCGATGGAGACGGCGCTGCGGATGGCTCCGGTGCGGTAGACGACGTGGCTGACGCCGATGGTGGCCTCGGCGGGGCCGTAGCCGTGGTACATGACGGCGTCGCTCGCGGCGCGGAAGCGGGCGAACAGCTCGGGGGTGAGGACCTCGCCGCCGCACCACACGTGTGAGAGGGAGCGGGCCCGCGCGGCGAAGCCGTCGAGTTCCAGCAGCAGGTCGAGCATCGACGAGACCAGATAGGTGAAGGTCACCCGGTGGCGTTCGAGGGTGTCGAGGAGGTAGTCGACGTCCCGCTCGCCGCCGGGTTCGGCGATGACCACGCGGCCGCCGTGGACCAGCGGCAGGAAGATCTCGTTGATGGAGATGTCGAAGCCGAGGGGTGCCTTGAACAGGGCGGCGTCGCGGGGGCCGAAGCCGAGCAGGACGCGCTGCCACAGCAGCCGGTGCGCGATGGCCCGGTGCCGGATCATCGCGCCCTTGGGGACGCCGGTGGAGCCGGAGGTGTGGATGACGTAGGCGAGGCCCTCGGGGTCGACGGTGACCTCGGGCGCCTCGGCAACGGGTGTCGGGCCGCTGAGATCGACCTCGACCACGGGAGGGCCGTCCAGGTCCTCCGGCGTACGGCTCAGCACCGCCGTGAGGTCCGCGCCGCGGCACACCTCGGCGATCCGGCGGGCCGGCCAGGAGGGTTCGAGCGGCACGAACGCGCCGCCCGCCTTCAGCACGGCGAGCAGGCCCACGACCATCTCCACGGACCGTTCGAGATGGATGCCCACACAGCGCTCGGGCCCGACGCCGAGCTCCCGCAGGCGGTGGGCGAGGGCGTTGGCGCGGGCGTCGAGTTCCGCGTAGGTCAGGGACGGGCCGTCCGGGGTGCCGTACTCGACGGCGATCAGGTCCGGGGTGCGGGCGAGCTGTTCCTCGACCAGGGCGGTGAGGGTGGTGACGGGCATGGGCCGGGCGGTGTCGTTCCACTCGCCCAGGAGCAGGGTGCGTTCGTGGGGGGTGAGGACGTCGGCGGCGCCGATCGGGCGGTCCGGGTGGCGGGCGAGATCGGCGATCAGCCGGACGAGCCGTTCCGTCATGTCCCGCGCGCTCTCGCGGTCGTAGAGATCTTCGCTGTGGACGAGGGAGCCGGTGATCCCGCCCGTGTCGGCCTTCTCGAACAGGTGGAAGGCCAGGTCGGTCTTCGCGGTGTAGAAGTCTACGCGGCGATCGCTGAGCGTGAGCCCGGCGAACTCCCGTTGCTCGTCGGGAGCTTGCTGGTGGGCGAGCATCACCTGGACCAGGGGGTGGCGGCCCGTCGAGCGGGTCGGGGCGAGCGCGTCCACCAGCCGTTCGAACGGCAGGTCCTGGTGGGCGTAGGCCTCCAGGTCGGTCTCGCGGACCCTGCCGAGCAGCGCACGGAAGGTGGGGTCGCCGGATACGTCGGTCCGCAGGACGAGCGTGTTGACGAAGAGGCCGACGAGGTCGTCGAGGGCGGGGGCGCCGCGCCCGGCGACGGGGGCGCCCAGCGGGATGTCGTCCCCGGCGCCGAGCCGCGCGAGCAGCACGGCCACGGCGGCCTGGAGCGCCATGAAGACGGTGCCGCCGGTGTCGGCGGCGAGCTCCCGCAGGGCGCGGTGGGTCTCGGCGTCGACGGTGAAGTCCACGGCGCCCGCACGGTGGTCATGGACGGCGGGACGCTGCCGGTCGATGGGGAGCTGGAGTTCCTCCGGCAGATCGGCCAGTTGCCGCGTCCAGTACGCCAAGTCCCCCTCTTCGTCTCGCCGTTGCTGCCACAGGGTGTAGTCGGCGTACTGCACGGGGAGTGCGGGCCACTCGGGTCGCGTCCCCCGGAGCCGGGCGCTGTAGGCGGTCTCCAGGTCGGCCAGCAGCGGGCCGGCCGACCAGCCGTCGGTGGCGATGTGGTGGACGAGCAGCAGGAGGACGTGCTCGTCGGGGGCGAGGGCGTGGAGCGTGGCGCGTACGGGGATCTCGGTGTCCAGCGCGAAGCGGTGGGCGGCCCCTTCACGCATCCTGGCGTCGAGATCCTCGGGGCGGGTGGACACCTGCGCGAAGGGGACGGACGCCTCGGGCAGGACCTGCTGGTGAGGGGTGCCGTCCACGTCCGGGTACACCGTGCGCAGGGCCTCGTGGCGGGCCACCACGTCGTCGAGGGCGGTCCGCAGGGCGGCCGGGTCGAGGGGGCCCGTGAGGTGGTAGGCCGTGGGGATGTTGTAGCTGGGGTCGGGGCCCGCCATGCGGTGCAGGAACCAGAGTCCGGCCTGGGCGGAGGACAGGGGGAGGCGGTCGGGGCGGTCGTAGCGGCGCAGGGTGGCGTGGGCCGGTACGGCCGGTGTCTCCAGGAGCGGGGCGAGGCCGGCCGGCGTGGGCGTGTCGAACACGGCCCGCAGCGGGAGCTCCACGCCCAGCTCGGCGCGCACGCGGGCGACGAGGCGGGTCGCGAGGACAGAGTGGCCGCCGAGGGCGAAGAACGCGTCGTGCACGCCGACGGCCGGCAGACCGAGCAGGTCGGCGAAGAGCGCGCACAGTACCGCCTCCGAGTCGCTGCGCGGGCCGGTCGTGGTGGTCAGGGCGGCGAGGTCGGGGGCGGGCAGGGCGCGGCGGTCGAGTTTGCCGTTGGGAGTCAGCGGCAGCTCGTCCAGGAGCACCACGGCGGCGGGCAGGAGGTGGTCCGGCAGCGTCCGGGCGAGGTCCTCGCGCATCCGGAGGGGTTCCGGGCCGGCTCCGGGTCGCGGTACGGCGTACGCGATCAACTGCGGCTCGTCCGAGTTGTCTTGACGTACTGTCACCGCTGCCTGGGACACGCCGGGCAGTGCGGCCAGCGCCGCCTGCGTCTCGCCCGGTTCGACGCGGAAGCCTCGGATCTTCACCTGGTCGTCCAAGCGGCCGAGGAACTCCAGTGCTCCGTCGCTGTTCCAGCGCACGAGGTCGCCGGTGCGGTAGAGACGGGCGCCGGGCGGGCCGAAGGGGTCGGCGACGAAGCGGTCGGCGGTCAGGGCGGGGCGGCCGAGATAGCCACGGGCCAGTTGGGCCCCGCCCAGGTACAGCTCACCCGGGACGCCAGGCGGTACCGGGCGCAGTCGGGCGTCCAGGACGAGGGTGCGGGTGTTCCACACCGGGCGGCCGATCGGCACCGATCCGGCGGCCGAGCGGGTGCCCTCGGCGGCCGGCCAGGCGGTGACGTCCACGGCGGCCTCGGTGGGGCCGTAGAGGTTGTGCAGCGCGGTGCCCGGCAGCAGGTGCGTGCAGCGGTCGGCGAGTTCCGTGGGCAGGGCTTCGCCGCTGCAGACGATCCGGCGCAGGACGCCCCGGGCCTGGGCGGCGGCGGGGTCGTCCAGGAAGACCCGGAGCATGGAGGGCACGAAGTGGGCCGTGGTGACGCGTTGTTCGCGGATGAGATCGGCGAGGTGGCGGGGGTCGCGGTGGCCGCCGGGGCGGGCGAGGACCAGGGTGGCACCGCTGACGAGGGGCCAGAAGAACTCCCAGACGGAGACGTCGAAGCTCGTCGGCGTCTTCTGCAACACCCTGTCGTCCGGGGCCAGTCGGTAGGTCTCCTGCATCCACAGCAGCCGGTTGACGATCGCGGCGTGCGGGACGACGACCCCCTTGGGGCGGCCGGTGGAGCCGGAGGTGTGGATGACGTAGGCGGGATGCTCGGGGAGGAGGGGGATCAGACGGTCGGCGTCGGTGAGCTCGGCGTCCGGGGCGGCCGCGCTGCTCGGGTCGTCGAGGAACAGCAGCGGTACCCGGTCGGCGGGGAGCCGCGCGGAGGCCTCGGCGGAGGTCAGCACCACCTGCGGTGCCGCGTCCTCGAGGACGAACGCCAGGCGTTCGGCGGGGTATCCGGTGTCCAGCGGGACGTAGGCCGCGCCCGCCTTGAGGACCGCGAGCAGGGCGACCACCAGGTCGGTGCCACGGTCGAGGGCGACGCCCACGAGGCGTTCGGGGCCGACCCCCCGGGCGATCAGGAGACGGGCGAGGCGGTTGGCGCGGGCGTGGAGTGCGGCGTGGGTGAGACCGTGCGGGGCGTCCTCGGCGACGAGGGCGAGGGCGTTCGGGCTGCGGGGCGCGAGCAGGTCGACCAGGGTGGTCGTGGGAACGGGCCGGCCTGTGGCGTTCCACTCCTCGACGACCCGTCGCTTGTCGTCCTCCCCCATCAACGGCAGTGCGGAGACCGGTAGTTCGGGCTCGGCCAGCGCGGCGGCGAGCAGCGTCTCCAGTTGGCCCAGCAGACGGTCGACGGTGGCGGCGGCGAACAGGCCGCTGCGGTAGGTGGCCTCGATCCGCAGCTGTCCGCCGACGAGGAACGCCTCCAGGGAGAGGTCGAACTGGGTGGTGTCGTTGTGGACGGTCTCCCATGCGGCGCTCACGCCGGGCAGTTCGGGGCCCTGGAGTCCCTGGGTGAGGAAGAGCAGCATGACGTCGAAGTACACCGAGCGGCCGGGGTGGCGTTCCGGGCGCAGCAGCTCGACGAGCCGGTCGAACGGCATGTCCTGGTGGGCGTAGCCGTCGGTGCACGACCGGCGGACCCGTTCGAGGAGTTCGGCGAATCCCGGGTCTCCGGTGAGGTCGGCGCGCAGGGCGAGGGTGTTGCCGAAGTTGCCGACGAGCTGGTCGAGTCCGGCGAGGTCGCGGTTCATCACGGCCGAGCCGATGGGGATGTCGGTGGCGCCGGTGGTGCGGTGCAGGAGGGCGGCCAGGCCCGCGAGGAGGGCCATGAAGGGAGTGGCGCCCGCGTTCCGCGCACAGGTGGTGAGGCGGTCGGTCACCTCCGGCGCGAAGGTGCGGAAGCGGCGGCCGCCGTGCGCGGTGGGCCGGTCGGCGCGCGGGGCGTCGACCGGCAGGGTGAGCGGCCGGGGCGGCGGGGTGAGCGCGGTCCGCCAGTGGTCGAGGTCCGCCGCGAGCCGCTCGTCGGTCCAGGTGGCGCGCTGCCAGACGGCGTAGTCGGCGTACTGGACGGGCAGCGGGGCCGACTCGGGCGGCGTTCCCTCGGCGGCCGCGCGGTAGAGGACGGAGAGGTCGCGGGAGAGGACGTCGAACGTTCCGCCGTCCCAAGCGATGTGATGGACCGTCAGTACCAGCGTGTGGTCGTCCGAAGCGTGCCGGAGCAGCAGGGCCCGCAGGGGGTGCGCGGCGGCCAGGTCGAAGGGGGTCGCCGAGGCGGCCCTCGCCGACTCGGCGCTCTTCTCTTCCGGGAATCCCGCCAGGTCGACGCTCTCGAAGACCACCTCGGCCCTCGCGTCGATCACCTGCTCCGGAGTGCCGTCGTCACCGGCCGGGTAACGGGTCCGCAGCACCTCGTGCCGGTCGAGCAGGCCCTGCAGGGCCCTGTGCAGGGCTCGTGCGTCGAGCGGACCGCGCAACCGGATGGCCAGACAGACGTTGTACGCAGGGCTGTCCGGGTCGAGGCGCTGGAGCAACCACATCCGGGACTGGGCGTACGACAGCGGCAGCGGCCCCCGCTCCGGGGGACGGGGCGGGATGCGTTCGGAGCGGGCCGGGGTGTCGGCCAGGCCGGCCGACTCCAGTCGGCGGCGGAGCAGTTCGCGCCTGCGGGCCGCGAGATCAGCGGCCGGGCTCGTCCGCGTCACGGGGTACCGCCCTTCAGCAGGAGTTCCAGGGACGTGGTCCACAGGGCGGCCAGCCGTTCGATCTCCGGCTCCGCGAAGAGGCGTTCCGGCCAGCGCCAGCAGACCTTGAGGACCGGTCCGGCGGGGTCCTCCCCGTCGGTGATGCCCGCGTCGACGGCGAGGGGGTGGGCGGCGGGCATCCCGGGGTCGGCGCCGCTTCCCATGGCGCCTGTCTCGGGCGCACCGGTGAAGGCGTCGGATGCCCGTCGCTCGCTCAGCGTCAGCCGGCCCAGATAAGTGAACCCGATCTGCGGTTCCGGCAGTCCGGCGAGGTAGGCGGCGGTGTCGGGGTTGAGGTGGCGCAGCAGGCCGTATCCGATCCCCTTGTCGGGGAGTGCGGCCAGCTGGGCGCGGATCCGGGCCACCCCGTCGTCCGCGGGGGGCGCGCCCGCGTCGAGCCGGACCGGGAAGAGGCTGGTGAACCAGCCGAGGGTGCCGGACAGGTCGGCGCCGGGGAGAAGGTGCTCCTCGCGGCCGTGGCTCTCCAGGGCGATCAGGACGCGGGTGTCGTCGCCGGCTCGCGTGCCGTGGAGTTCGCGACGCCAGTCGGGGACGGCGAGGGCCAGCGCGGTGAGCAGCACGTCCTGCACCGACTCCCCGGGCAGAGCTGCCGTCACCTCCGGGCCGAGGACGCTCCAGTGGCCGCGGACCGTGGCGACGGTGTCCTTCGCGGGGTCCAGCGGTGCGGCTCCCAGTGGCGGCTCGGGGTGGTCCACGATCCGCTGCCACAGGGCGAGTTCGGCGGTCCGCTTCGGCGAGCGGGCCTCGGTGTGCAGGGCCCGCGCCCACTCCTTGAAGGAGGTCACCGGCGGCGGCTGCGGTCCGCCCTCCCAGGCGGCGGCCAGGTCGGCGACCAGGATGCCCCAGGAAACCGCGTCGGTGACCAGGTGATGCAGGACGACCAGCAGCCGCCCCTCACGTCCCGGCCCCGCGTCGAACCACAGGAACCGGGCCGGCTCCCCCGACGCGGGGTCGAGTTCGGTCATGAGATCGTCGAACGCCTCGGGTACGAGGGTGCCGATCGCTGTGTGGTCGAGCTGGGCGGCGTCGATCCGGCGTACGCGGTCGGCGGCGCGGGCCGTGCCGACGGGGGCGGCGCGCAGTCGCCACTCGCCGTCCTCGTGGGTGAGGGTGGCGCGCAGCATGTCGTGCCGGTCCAGGAGCGTCTGGACGATGCGGCGAAGCCCGTCGAGATCCATCGCGGCCGGGGTCCTGAGGAACCGGGCCTGGCTGAGGGCACGGAAGGGTCCGCCCCGGTGGACCAGGCGGCTCAGGGCGGGGGTGAGCGGGATGTCACCGGTCCCCGCGGCCGGGTCCGCCGCACGAGGCGCGGTCGCGGTGGCGCGCCGTGCCAGCCCGGCCACGGTCGGCTGTTCGAAGACATCGCGGGGGGAGAGCGCGAGCCCGTCCGCGCGGGCCCGGCCGGCCAGCCGCATGGACACGATGCTGTCGCCGCCGAGCGCGAAGAAGCTGTCGTGGACCCCGACCTCCTCCAGGCCGAGCACCCGGGCGAACAGGTCGGCGAGCTGGCGTTCGGTGGGGGTCGTGGGCGGCTGGGCGGCGGGCCCGTCCGGCCGGGCGGGGACGGGGAGGGCGGCGGTGTCCAGCTTGCCGTTCAGGGTGAGCGGGAAGCCGTCGACCGGGACGAACGCGGACGGCACCATGTAGTCGGGCAGGACGGCGGAGACGGCCCGGCGCAGCAGCTCGGCGGTGTCGGCGGCGGGCGGCGCCGAGGGGACCGTGACGACGTAGGCGACCAGGCGGCGCACGCCCGGAGCGTCTTCGCGGACCACGACCGCCGCGCGTTCGACGAGTGCGTGGTCGAGGAGCACGGCCTCGATCTCGCCGGGTTCGATCCGGTAGCCGCGGATCTTCACCTGGTCGTCGACCCGGCCGAGGCACTCGACCAGGCCGTCCTCGGTCCAGCGGGCGATGTCCCCCGTGCGGTACATACGGGCGCCCGGTTGCCCGGCGAAGGGGTCGGCGACGAAGCGGCTCGCGGTGGCGCCCGGGCGCCCGAGGTAGCCCCGGGCCAGGCCGGCGCCGGCGACGTACAGCTCGCCTTCGACGCCGACGGGGACCGGGTTGAGGTGTCCGTCGAGGATGAGCAGGCGGCCTCCCGCGACCGGCCGGCCGATCGCTGGCCGTTCGCTGAGCGCGAGGTCGCAGTCGGCCGAGTCGACGGTGCACTCGGTGGGTCCGTAGAGGTTGTGGACGGCGAGTCCGTCCGTCTCCCTCAGGGTGCGCCACAGGTCCGGCGGCACGGCCTCGCCGCCGACCCCCAGCACCTTGAGGTCGGCCCGCCAGCCCTCCCGGGTGACCAACTCCCCCACCAGGGACGGCGACAGCTCGATGAACTCGATGCGGTGCGCGGCGAGGAAGCCGCGCAGCGCGTCGGGATCGCGGCGGACGTCCTCGGGGACGAGGTGCAGTTCGTGCCCGGCGAACATCCACAGCATGGGCTGCCAGGAGGCGTCGAAGGCGGTGGGCCAGGCGTGCCCGATCCGCAGGGGCCGTCCGCCGGTGGCCGCCGTGGCGGGGGTGTGCAGGGCGGCGTTGTGGGCGGCGAAGAGGTTGACGATCGCCCGCTGCGGTACGACGACCGCTTTGGGGCGCCCGGTGGAACCCGAGGTGTAGATGACGTAGGCGGGGTGCTCGGGGAGCAGCGGGGCAAGGCGGTCGGCGTCGGTGAGGTCCGTGTCGGGGAAACGGTCGAGGAGGGCGGGGGTGTCGAGGAGTACGACGGGCACGTCGGTCGGCAGGTCGTTCCCGGTGACGGTCAGCAGCGCGACCGGGCGGGCGTCCGCCAGCATCCCGGCGGTCCGCTTCCTGGGCCAGGCGGGGTCCAGCGGCAGATAGGCGGCACCGGCCTTCTGCACGGCGAGGAGCGCGACGACGGCGTCCGGAGTCGGGGGCAGGCAGAGGGCGACGATCCGCTCCGGCCCCGCACCCGACTCGACGAGCAGCCGCGCCAGCCGATTGGCCCGGGAGGTGAGGTCGGCGAAGGTGAGCCGTCGCCCCCCGCCGACCACGGCGAGGGCGTCCGGGGTACCCGCCGCACGTTCCTCGAGTACCTCGGGCAGCGTCGCGTACGGCACCGGCGACCGCTCCCCCGCCCCGGCCGCGAGCAGCGCGTCCCGCTCCTTCGGCGCGAGGACGTCGAGGGAGGCCAGTGGGGCGTCGGGGTCGGCCGGCGCCGCACGGACGAGACGTTCGAAGCGTGCGGCCAGCTCCTCCACCTGCGTCCGCTCGTAGCAGTCGGGCCGGAACTCGAACACCACCGCGAGGCGTTGTCCGGTGAGGACGGCCAGGGTCAGCGGGTAGTGGGTGGCGCCGGAGCCCTGGACGCCGGTGATCCGCAGCCCCGAGGCAGCCTCCGCCTCCGCCACCGCCGCGCTGTCGATCGGGTAGTTCTCGAACACGACGAGAGTGTCGAAGAGGTCCCCGCGGGTCCCGGAGAGCCGTTGGATCTCGGTGAGCCCCAGGTGCTGATGTTCCAGCAACTCGGCCTGCCGGTCCTGGAGTCGGCGCAGGAAGGCGCTGACGGTCTCACCGGGCGGTACGGTCGCGCGGACCGGCACGGTGTTGATGAACAGGCCGATCATGTCCTCGACGCCGGTGAGTCCGGCGGGGCGGCCGGCCACGGTGGCGCCGAGGAGGACGTCGTCGCGGCCGGTGAGCCGGGACAGCAGCAGGGACCACAGGCCCTGGACGAGCGTGTTGACGGTGACGCCACAGGTGCGTGCCAGCCGGCCCACCTCGGCCGTCAGTTGCTCGGTCAGCCGCACGGTGTGCAGTTCCGGTGGCACCGGGACCACGCCGGCGGGCCTGGGGGACAGCAGGGTGGGGGTGGCTCCGGCCAGTGCCTCCCGCCAGGCGCGGGCAGCGGCGTCCCGGTCGCGGGAGGCGAGCCAGGCCAGGAAGTCGCGGTACGGCCGGACGCCGGGCAAAGGCGCGGTCCGGCCGGGGGCGAGGCGGGCGGCGTACAACTGGAGCAGTTCGCGGACGAGGAGCGGGATCGACCAGCCGTCGAGCAGGAGATGGTGGTTGGTGAGGATCAGCACCCAGCGGCTGTCGCCGTGGGAGACCAGGGTGAGGCGCAGGAGCGGGGGGTCGGTCAGGTCGAAGCGGGCCGTGGCGTCGGCCGCCGCGAGCCGGGCCACCTCGTCCTCGTCGGAGGCGACGGCCTCGCGCCAGGGCACGGGGACCTCCTTGAGCACCACCTGGACCGGCTCCTCCAGGTCCTCGTGGAGGAAGGCGCCGCGCAGGTTGGCGTGGCGGGCGAAGAGTTCCTCGGCGGCGGTGCGCAGCAGCGCGGGGCGCAGGGGGCCCTCGATCTCGACGAGGGTCTGCATGGTGTAGACGTCCTGGGCACCCTCGTCGAACAGGGCGTGGAACAGCAGGCCCTGCTGCAGCGGGGACAGCGGCAGGACGTCCTGGACCAGGGTGCCGTCGTCCGCCAAGCCGGCGGGCTCGTTGCTCATCGGGTCCTCCACCTCGCCTTGACGTTGTCGAGCTGCGACGGGCTGAGCGACACCAGCGGCGCGCCGGTCGCCGTGAAGTCCTCCGCGGCGGGGCCGTCGTCCGGGAGGGACGCGGCGAGGGCGGCGGGGGTGCGGTGGGTGAACACGTCCCGGGGCGAGAGGGTGAGCCCCGCCCGTCGGGCCCGGTCGGACAGCCGGACGGTGACGATGCTGTCCCCGCCGAGTTCGAAGAAGTCGTCGTGCACGCCGACCCGTTCCCGTTCGAGCACCTCGGCGAAGAGGGCGCACAGCTCCTTCTCGGGTTCGGTGCGCGGTGGCGCGTAGGTGTTCGCCCCGGAGTAGTCGGGGGCCGGGAGCGCGCGGCGGTCGAGCTTGCCGCTGGGTGTGAGGGGCAGGGCGTCCAGAACGACGACCGCGGAGGGGACGAGGTGGGCGGGCAGCCGCTCGGCGAGGGCACGGCGCAGGGCGGCTGGTTCCGCCACTGTGCCGTGTTCGGGCACCACGTACGCCACCAGCCGTTGTGGCGCCGAACCGTCCCGGCGGGCCGTCACCGCCGCCCGCGCCACTCCCGGCAGGGCCCGTACGGCCGTCTCGATCTCGCCCGGTTCGACGCGGAAGCCCCGGATCTTGACCTGGTCGTCGGCCCGGCCCAGGAACTCCACGGTGCCGTCGGCCCGCTGCCGGGCCAGGTCGCCGCTGCGGTAGAGGCGACTGCCGGGCGGGCCGTAGGGGTCGGCGACGAACCGTTCGGCGGTGCGGCCGGGCTGGTTCAGATAGCCGCGGGCCAGTCCGTCCCCGGCGAGGTACAGCTCACCGACCGCTCCCGTGGGCGCCGGGCGCAGATGGGCGTCCAGGACGTGGACACGGGTGTTGGCGATGGGCCGCCCCAGCGGGACCGGGCCCTCCGCACCGTCGTACAGGTGGGCGAGGCTGTCGCCGGCGGCCTCCGAACAGCCGTAGAGGTTGAGGAGTCGGGCCCCCGGCCGCCGTCGGGTGATCGCCTCGGCCAGGGGGCCGGGCAGGGGTTCGCCGCTGGAGATCCAGGTGCGGACGGTGGCGAAGGCGCCCGGCGGGGTCGACTCGACGAGGGTGGCGTAGAGGCTGGGGACGGCGGTGAGGGTGGTGGCCCGGGTGCGGGCGGCCAGGGCGGCGAGGGCGGTGGGATCGCCGGTCGCGTCGTCGTCGGCGAGGGCCACGGCGTCACCGGTGGCCAGAGCGCCGAGGAGTTCGGTGAGTCCGTCGATGAAGCTGAGGGGGCTCCTGGCGATACGGACTCCCGGCTCGTCGCCGACTGCCGACTCCCGCGCCCAGGCGAGCCGGTTGGCGAGGGCTCGCTGGGTGCCCACCACGCCCTTGGGGCGGCCGGTGGAGCCGGAGGTGAAGACGACGTAGGCGGGGTGGTCGGGCCTGAGGGGTGGGGCCCCGGGGCGCGTGCTGGCGGTCCGGTCCGGCGGGCACACCAGCTCCCGTGCGATACCGAACTGTTCACCGGTGGCCGGTGCGCAGACGACGAGTCGGGGTGCGGCCTCCTCCAGCATCAGTGCGATGCGTTCGCGGGGATAGGCCGGGTCGACGGGCAGGACGGCCGCCCCGGCCTTGCAGGTCGCGAGCAGGGCGGTCACCAGGTCCGTGCCACGGGGCAGGGCCACGGCGACCACGGACTCCGGGCCCGCGCCCCGTTCGGCCAGGGCTGCTGCCAATCGGTCGGCGCGGGAGTGGAGTTGGGCGTAGGTGAGGGTGGTCTCGCCGTGCAGTACGGCGATGGCCTGCGGGGTGCGGGCGGCCTGGTCCGCGAGGAGGGCCGGCACCGTGGGGTGCGGGAGGGGGCGGGCCGTGCCGCTCGCACGCTCACGCAGCGTGCGGTGTTCGTCGTCGGACAGGAGGTCCGGCGCGGAGACGGGGCGGGAGGGATCCTCGGTGAACGCCCTCAACAGGCTCAGGAGTTGCGCCGCGATCCGTTGCGCCGCCGGGCCGTCGAGAGCGGACGGCCGGTGGGCGAGCGTCAGGGTCAGCCGCGGGCCGGGGAGCGCGGTCAGGGTCAATGGGTAGTGCGTGGCGTCGTGGACGGAGACGCCGGTCATGCGCAGGGTGCCGTCGGAGCCGAGGGCGCGGGCGATGCCGTCGTCGTCGATGGGGTAGCTCTCGAAGACCAGCAGGGTGTCGAAGAGCGTGGGGTGCCCGGCGGCGCGCTGGATGTCGGCGAGGCCGAGGTGCTGGTGGCCAAGGAGCGCGGACCGCTCGGTCTGGACGCGGGCGAGCAGGTCGGCGAGGGGCTCGGCGGGGCGCAGCCGTACGCGCACGGGCAAGGTGTTGATGAACAGGCCGACCATCGTGTCGATGCCGGGCACGTCCGCGTCGCGGCCGGAGACGGTGGCGCCCAGGACCACGTCCTCTCGGCCGGTGAGCCGGCCGAGCAGGACCGCCCACAGGCCCTGAAGGACCGTGCTGACGGTCAGGCCGCGGGTGCGGGCGGTGGTGTTGAGTGCGGCGGTGTCCCGTGGGGTGAGGCGGAGGACGAGGCGTTCGGGCTGCCCGGCCGGTCGGCCGTCCGGACGGGGTACGAGAAGTGACGGCTCGTCGAGATCGGCCAGCACCGCCTGCCATGCCTGCCGGGCGGCATCCCGGTCCTGCCGGGCCAGCCAGGCCAGGTAGTCGCGGTAGGGGCGGACGCGGGGCAGGGCGGTGAGGTCGCCGTGCGTGGCGTACAGCCGGAAGAGTTCGCGGACCAGGACGGGGGCGGACCAGCCGTCCCAGAGCAGGTGATGGGAGGAGATCACCAGGCGGTGATCGCGCTCGGCGAGCCGGACCAGGCGGAACCGGAGCAGGGGCGGGCGGGCCAGGTCGAAGCGTTCGGACCGGTCCCGCCCGAGCAACTGCTCCAGTGCGGGCTCGCGTTCGTCCGGCGGCAGGGGGGTCAGGTCGGTGTCCTGCCAGGGTGTCCGCACCGCGCTCGCGACGACCTGGACCGGGCGGCCGGAGCGCTGCGTGCGGAAGGCGGCGCGCAGGTTGGCGTGGCGGGCGAGCAGCGCGCCGGCGGCGGTGCGCATCCGGTCCGCGTCCAGCGGTCCTTCGAGACGGAGGGACATCTGGCCGGTGTAGACGTCGGGGGCGTCGGCGTCGTACAGCGCGTGGAAGATCATGCCCTCCTGCGTGGGCGACAGGGGCAGGACGTCCTCCACGACCGGGCGGGGCGCCATCAGTCGCCGGCCCCGCGCATGGCCTCGGCCAGGCTGCGCGGGCGCATGTCCGTCCAGTGGCGCTCGATGTGCTCCAGACAGGCGGCCCTGCTGTCCGGGCCGTGGACGCTGGTCCAACCGCCCGGGACGGGGGTGAAGTCCGGCCAGAGGGAGTACTGGCCCTCGTCGTTGACCAGTACGCGGAATACGCCGTTCTCGTCGTCGAAGGGATTGGCCATGGCTCAGTTCCTCTCCTGGGGCGGCTGGGGGAAGGACCCGGAGAACTGGTCAGGTAGATGGGCGGCGGCGCCGTTGACGCCGATGACTCCGCTGCCGCGTCCGCCGGTGATGGCGTAGGTGGTGAGGCGGGAGCCGTTGTCGATGTCGACGACCTGGACGACCTCGCCCTCGACGATGTCGGCGGCCTCCATGAGGTCCTGATCGATCGTCAGGGATCCCACGTAGTGCAGATCGGCCTGGGTCACGGTGGCCCGGTGGATCTTTCCGTTGAGCAGGGTGCGCTGCACCAGTACCCCCTGGATAGACACTTAGGTGAGGCTAACCTAATGTGAGGTTCGCCGCTACGGGGGCTGGTACCGGCACATCGTCCGGATCTGCGAGCGACAAGGTGTCCCGATCCTCGCCGGTCGCGCCCACACGGGCGGCAGCCCCTGGGTCACCACCAGCCTCAAACGACCGCCCGGCGGGGAGCTCACTCCCACTCAGCGCACCGTCAACCGCGCCCTCGCCCAGACCCGGGCCCCTGTCGAGCGCGCCGCGGCACGGCTGAAGCGCTGGCAGTTCATTCAGGTCTGTCTCGCCGTCCTGTGTGGGGGCATGCTGGTGGTGCGGATGCACATGAAATGAACCGTTCTCGGGCGAAGTCGGCGTTCTTCGTGGCTGACGTCTTCGCCTCGGCGCCGCGCAAGGATCAGCGGGCGAAGGATGTCTCGTGGACGGCTTCCTCGTAGTGCCGGAACGGCGGCCGCTATGTGACAGGCGGCGCGCTCGAGCCCGGACGGGCTCACGTCAGGGCCTGGAGCGCGTACATCCCGCCGACGGCGGTGGCGAGAATGCCGAGCAGGAGCCGCAGCACGGTCTCGGGCAGGCGGGGCTGAAGCCGGGCCCCGAGGTAGCCGCCGACCAGGCCGCCCACCCCGCAGGCCAGCCCCAGCCACCAGTCGGGAGCGACGTCCCCGGAGCTGAGCAGGGACAGGACCGCATACGCGGTGGCACCGACGACGGAGGTCGCGAACGTGGCCGCCAGGGCGGCCGGCGCCACCCTGGTCATGGGCAGGCCGCGGGCGGCGAGGACCGGCCCGAGGAGGGATCCGCCGCCGATGCCGTAGATGCCGCCGATCACACCCACCCCGAGAGCCAGGGCGGTGAGCGCGGCCGTGGACGGTTCTGTCGCGGCGTCCGGCCGGTGGCGGGCCGGAGCGAGAGTACGGACACACAGCCACAAGCCGAGCGGCAGCAGCAGGATGGCGATCAGGAGCCGGAAGACGCCGGGGCCGGGGAGAGCCAAGACGCGGATCGCGGCTCCGAGGACGACGCCGGGCAGGGTGCCGACGACCAGACGCCGGGCCAGGCCGCCGCGCAGAGCGCCGTCGCGGCGGTACCGCCACAGGGCGCCCGGCCCGGCCACCACATTGAACAGCAGATTCGTCGGCGTGATCGCCGGACTCGGCACACCGAAGACGCTCAGGTGGACCGGAAGGAGGAACACCGCTCCTGACACCCCGACTGGCGCGGTCACCACCGCGATCAGCAGCCCCGCGGCCAGTCCCGCCCACACCGTCCACTCCACCCTGCTGCCCGCCCTCCCGCCGCTGCCCGGCCAGTATCAGCGGGGCGAGCGAGCCGACGACGAGTTGGCAACGTGATGTTCACGAGCAGCAGGAGCATCCAGGACGGCAGCCGCACCCGTCTTCGTCCGCGGCGGCCTCCAGCGCCGCGCTGCTCGCCGCAGCGGGCGTACAGCAGCCTTTGCCCTGCCGGCGTCGCGGCCTTCCTTGATGGCGATGGCGGCAATGGCGAGGCCGGCCATCGGGTCGGCCCAGGACCAGCCGACGACGGCCCCGGGTGGCCATGAGGACGCCCTGGAGGACCAACTCGGGCCGGGCCAGCATCAGTTCCTGGACGACGTACGCCCCCATGGACGTGCCGACGAACCGGCAGGGGGCCAGGCCGAGGTGCTCCACGAGCCCGGCGGTGTCGGCGACCAGGTCGTCGACGGTGAAGCCCTCGGCGCACTCCTCGCTGGGCGGGATGCCCCGGTTGTCGAAGGTGACGACGCGGTGTCCGGCGGCGGTGAGGGCGGGCACCTGGTGCAGATGCCAGGCCCGCAGGCTCGCGCCGCGGCCCATGACCAGCACCACGGGGTCACCGCTCTCGTCACCGTCGACCTCGTAGTGCAGCCGGACTCCGTTGACCCGCACACTCGGCATACCGCCCCGGCCTCCCTGTCCCTCTCCTCCTGCTGTCCGACACGGCGGTCCCCGCCGCCCTCGCCCCGTCACCGGACGCGGCCGGCACCGCCCCTCCCCCCGGCCGTCAGTCGCCCGCGTCAGCCGTTCCGGCCCGCTCGTCCGCAGGCACTGCCGCCGGGCTCCCGCCCTGCCGGTCCGTGGGCGCCTCGGCCCCCTCGCCCGCGGGCGGTCCCGCGGCTCCCGGTCCGTGCAGCGTCGCCCGCCGCAGTCCCGGCATCGCCACCGTGAGGGTCGCCACGCCCGCCAGGCAGACGAGGCCGCCGAGGGCGACCGCGCCGGTGGAGGAGCCGAGGGCGCGGGCGACCAGGCCCGTCTCGACGTTGCCGACGGAGGGCCCGGCGGTGGCCTGGGCGAGCCAGAGGCTGCCGACCCGCCCCTGGAGGTGGTCCGGTGTGACGTGCAGCAGCAGGGCCCGGCGCAGGATCTCCGAGGCGGTGTCGCCGAGGCCGGCCAGGGCCAGGAAGACGAGCGCGAGCCACAGGTCGGGGCTCAGTCCGAAGCCGGTGACGGCCACGCCCCACACCGCGACCGAGCCGATCAGCGCTCGCCCGGTGTGGTGCACCCGGCCCGTCCAGCCGCTGGTGAGCGCCCCGAAGAAGGAGCCGACCGCGGGGGCGGTGTAGAGGAGGCCGACGGTGGACGGGCCGCCGCCGAAGTGTTCGGTGCCCAGTTCGGGGAAGAGCGCGTACGGCATCGCCAACACCACCGCGCACACGTCGATGAGCAGCAGCCCGGCCACGACCTGGTTGCCACGCAGGAAGCGCAGTCCCTCCCGCATCGCCTTCAGGGGGTGCTGCGCCTCGGCCGGGCCGTCCGGGGGCAGCGGCGGCAGCGGGGCGAGCAGCGCGAGGCCCACGACGTACACGGCCGCGTCGATCGCGAAGCACAGGGCGATGCCCGGGCCGGCGGCGATCACTCCGGCGAGCGACGGGCCGATCATGCCGCCGAGTTGGGCGGTCAGCGTGGTCAACGCCCCGGCCGCGGCGAGCTGTCCGGGGACGACCAGGGACGGGGTGACCGCCATCATGGCCGGTGCGCCCAGGCCGCTGACGCCACCCGCGAGGACGGCGGCGGCGTAGACGAACCACACCTGCGGGTGGGGCAGGGCCGCGTTCACGGCGAGGCCCGCGATGCCCAGGGTGGTGATCGCCCGGGTCACCAGGATCACCCGGCGCCGGTCCGTCCGGTCGGCGAGGAGGCCTCCGGCCACCAGGCCGACCAGCAGGGACAGGCCCAACACCAGACTCATCAGGCCGACTTGGACCGAGGAGCCGGTCAGGTCGTAGATCTGCAGGCTTGCGGCGACGGAGGTCAGATGGGTGCCGAGCATGGAGATCGCCTGGGTGGCGAACACCAGCCGGAAGTTCCTGCTCTCCCGCAACGGTCCGACGTCGACGACGAGTTCCCCTAAGCGCACGCCGGCTCCTGCCCCGGCGCGGGCACGACGTACGGCGCGACGCTGCGCAACTTCTCGCAGGTCTCCTCCAGTTCGCGTTCCGGCGTCGACCCCGCGAGGATGCCGGCCCCGGCCCGCAGCCAGGTGCGGCCGTCCTCCTCGAACAGGCTGCGCAGCACCAGTGCCGCGTCGAGGCCGCCGTCGCTGCCGGCCATCAGGACGGCCCCGCTGTAGATGCCGCGCCGCCCCTCCTCCAGCCGTGCGATGCAGTCGAAGGCCGGGGCCTTGGGGATGCCGGAGGCCGTGACGGCCGGGAACACGGCCCGCAGGACGTCCCAGGCATTCGCCTGGTCGGCGAGCCGGCCGTGCACGCTGGATCCGAGGTGCTGGACGCTGCCGCGCCGCCGGATGCTCATCAGGTCGCGCACCGAGACCGTGCCCGGTCGGCACACGGTGGCGAGTTCCTCCTCGGCCAGCTTCACGGAGAGCACGTGCTCGGAGATCTCCTTGGGGTCGGAGAGGAGTTCGGCGCGCAGCCGCTCGTCCTCCTGCTCGCCGAGGCCACGGGCGCGGGTGCCCGCCAGGGGCTGGGTGACCACCTCCCCGTCGGCGCCGACCTCGGCCACGGTCTCGGGGCTGAAGCCGACGACCCGGCGCCCGCCGAGGTTCAGCAGGAAGGAGCGGGCGGGTGAGTTGTGGGTGCGGCCGTACACATAGGTGCCCGGGAAGTCGACCCCGAAGGGCACCGGGACGGTCCGGGAGAGGATCACCTTCTGCAGACCGGTGGTCCGGATCTCCTCGATCGCCCGGGCGACCAGTTCCGCGTAGCGGCCCTCGGTGTCGGTCACCTCGATCGGCCGGGGCACGGGGGCGGGCCGCACGACGGGGTTCCGGAGCAGGGCGAGCAGCACCTCCAGGGTCTCCTGGTCCGCGCTGCGCACCAGAGCGGTCCCGTCCTGACGGAGCCTCACTTCGCTGTGCGGCACGAGGAGATGGAGCAGTTCGCCGTCGCCCGCCCGGTCGGGCCGGCCGGCGTGCAGATGGGAGAGCTCGAAGGCCATCCAGCCGTAGGCGCGCCAGTCCTCGACGTCCACCCGGGCAAGCCGTTCCCGGACCTGGCCCAGCGGGTGCGGTTCGAGTGGGGCCGCGTCCTCTTCGCCGAGGCGGCTGCAGCGGATCTCGGATCGTGTGACGACGACCTCCGCGAGCGCCCCTCCGGCGAACCAGAAGTCGCCCTCGCGTTCATAGACGACGTATCGGTCGAACAGGCCCGACTCGGCCAGCCCCGCCGCCAACTCGACGGGCTCTCCTGGAAGTTCCGCCTCCGCGCTCCGATACCGCAGCAAGGACCTACCTCCCTGAACTTAGGTTAACCTAACCTAATTCACGAAGACCCTAGCCTCCGGATCGGAGGCGCGTCCAGATCACACGTCCGGGCTCGTCGGGCCATCCCCCTGCGGGCTTGACCCCCGACGGAGCGTCAGGCAAGCCTTTCCTCAACAGCAGGCGGGAGTCGATCATGCTCGACGGTTGGGTGCCGTGGCCCGAAGCGCCGGCGGAGCAGTACCGGACCGAGGGGTACTGGCGGGGGCAGCCGCTGGACCGGCTCCTGCGGGAGACGGCCGAGCGCGCTCCGGGGCGTACGGCGCTCGTGGACGCCGACGGCGACCGCTGGACGTACGCGGAACTGGACCTGCGCGCCGACCGCACGGCGGCGGGCCTGCGTCGGCTCGGCATCGGGACGGGTGACCGCGTGGTGGTCCAACTCCCCAACACGGACGCCTTCGTGGTGCTGTTCTTCGGTCTGCTGCGGGCCGGGGCGATTCCGGTCCTGACGCTGCCCGCGCACCGCGAGAGCGAGATCGTGCACGTGGCGGAGACGGCGGGCGCGACCGCGTACGCCATCCCCGACGTGCACGACCACTTCGACCACCGCGGCCTCGCGCGCGCCCTGCGCAAGGCGGTGCCCTCGGTCGAGCACGTCCTGGTCGCCGGGGACCCGGCCGAGTTCACCGCCCTGGCGGACGTCGACGCCGATCCCGTCCCCCTGCCGGTACCGGATCCGTCGGATGTGGCGGTGCTGCTGCTGTCCGGCGGCACGACAGGGAAGCCGAAGCTGATTCCCCGTACGCACGACGACTACGGGTACAACGTGCGGGCCAGCGCCGAGGTCTGCGGCTTCGACGAGTCGACCGTGTACCTGGTGGTCCTGCCCACCGCGCACAACTTCGCCCTCGCCTGCCCCGGCCTGCTCGGCACCCTCATGGCCGGGGGCACGGTCGTCCTCTCCCCCACCCCCAGCCCCGAGGACGCGTTCGCACTGGTCGAGCGGGAGAAGGTGACGGCCACGGCCGTCGTGCCGCCGATCGCCCTGCTGTGGCTGGACGCGGTGGAGTGGGAGGAAGCCGATCTCTCCTCGCTGGAGCTGCTCCAGGTCGGCGGATCCAAGCTGGGCGCCGAGCCGGCCGCCCGGGTCCGGCCCGCCCTGGGCTGCACGCTCCAACAGGTCTTCGGCATGGCCGAGGGCCTGCTCAACTACACGCGCCTGGACGACCCCGAGGAGCTGGTGTTGCGCACCCAGGGCCGGCCGCTCTCCCCCGCCGACGAGATCCGGGTCGTGGACGCCGACGGCCACGACGTCCCACCGGGCGGCACCGGCGAGCTGCTCACCCGCGGCCCCTACACCCTGCGCGGCTACTACCGGGCACCCGAGCACAACGCGCGAGCCTTCACCTCCGACGGCTTCTACCGCACCGGGGACCTGGTGCGGGTCCTGCCCTCGGGCCATCTCGTCGTCGAGGGACGGGAGAAGGACCAGATCAACCGGGGCGGCGACAAGATCTCCGCCGAGGAGCTGGAGAACCACATCCTGGCCCATCCGGGCGTGCACGACGCGGCCGTGGTCGGGATGCCCGACCCGACCCTGGGCGAGCGCACCTGTGCCTGTCTCGTCCCGCGCGGCGAGGCCCCCACCCAGCGGGAGCTGGCCCTCTTCCTCACCGAACGCGGAGTCGCCGCGTACAAGTTGCCCGACCGCGTGGAGCTGGTCGACGCGTTCCCGCGCACCTCGGTCGGGAAGATCGACAAGAAGGCGCTGGGGCGCCGCATCACCGAACTCCTGCGTGCGGAGGGCACAGTTGACGGCTGACCCGGGGGGCGCCACCGCCACCGTACGACGTTCCGAACGCCCGCCCGTGCGCAGGCGCACCGCCGCCCGCACCCTCGCCGTGTTCGGCGCGCTGCTCCTGCTGCTGGGGGCGGTCCTGCTCAGCCTGGCGATCGGGTCGCGTTCGCTGGCGCCCTCGACGGTGGTGCACGTCCTGCTGCACGACGACGGGTCGATCGCGGCCTCCGTGGTCTGGGACGTACGCGTGCCCCGCACCCTCGCCGGAATCGCCGCCGGAGCCGCGCTCGGCGTGGCGGGCGCGCTGATCCAGGCGCTCACCCGCAACCCGCTGGCGGACCCCGGGCTGCTCGGCATCAACGCGGGAGCGGCCACGGGTGTCGTGTTCGCCCTCACCGTCCTGGGTCTGACCAGCGTGTGGGCGTCGGTGTGGTGTGCGATGGCCGGCGCGGTGGCCGCCGGTCTGCTGGCCTACTCGCTGGCCTCCGGCGGACGCGGCGGGGCCACTCCGGAGCGGCTGGCGCTGGGCGGGGCCGTGGTGGCCGCCGTGTTCACCGGCGTCGGACAGACGCTCATGCTGCTGGACGCGCAGGCCCTGGACCAGCTGCGGTTCTGGAGCGTGGGCTCGCTGGCCCGGACGGACGCCCACACGCTCACCACCCTCACCCCGTTCGTCGTGGCCGGACTGGTCCTGGCGCTGTCCCTCGTCCGGCCGCTCAACGCGATGGCGCTGGGCGACGAGTCCGCCCGCGCGCTCGGCGCCCGTCTCGACCGCACCCGTTTCCTCGGGTTGGCGGCGGTGACCCTGCTGTGCGGGGCGGCGACCTCGGCGGTGGGGCCGCTGGTCTTCGTGGGCCTCGCCGTGCCGCACATGGCCCGGCTGATCGCCGGCGCCGACCAGCGCTGGACGCTGCCGCTGTCCCTGCTGCTCGCGCCCTCCCTGCTGCTGTTCGCCGACGTCCTGGGCCGGGTCGCGGTACGCCCCGACGAACTCGACGCGGGCGTGGTCACGGCGGTGGTCGGCGCGCCGGTGTTCATCGCGCTGGTGCGCCACCGCAGGGTGGTGGCGGCATGACGGCGACCAGTCCGGCCGTCCGGCGCGCACGCGTCGTCCGCAGCCGCTCCCACCGCCTGTCGGTACGGCTGGAGGTCCGGGCACTCACCGTCTGTCTGGCGATGCTGGCCCTCACGGCCGGTGTGGGCGTCCTCGCCCTGGGCACCGGGGAGTACTCGATCTCCCCGGCGGACGTGGTGCGCACCCTGCTGGGCAACGGCAGCCGGCGCACGAACTTCGTGGTCAACGAGCTGCGTCTGCCCCGGCTGCTCACCGGCGTCCTGGTCGGGGCGGCGCTCGGGCTGAGCGGGGCGCTCTTCCAGAGCCTGACCCGCAACCCGCTCGGCAGCCCGGACGTCGTCGGCTTCACCTACGGATCCGCCACCGGAGGTCTGCTGGTCGTCCTGGTGGCCGGCGGCACGGGCGGGCGGATCGCCGTGGGCGCGGTGGGCGGCGGTCTGGCCACCGCCCTGCTGGTGTACCTGCTCGCCTGGCGGCGCGGTGTCCACGGCTACCGGCTCGTGCTGGTCGGCATCGGGGTGAGCGCGCTGCTCCAGGGGGTCAACGCCTATCTGCTCGCCAAGGCCCGCTTCACCCAGGCCGCGCAGGCCATGGTGTGGCTCAACGGCAGCCTCAACGGCCGGGGTTGGCAGGAGGTCCGCCCGGCCGCGTACGGACTCCTGGTCGTCGTGCCGCTGGTCGCGACGGCGGCCGGTCGGCTGAAGGTGCTGGAGATGGGCGACGACGCGGCGGGCGGGCTGGGGGTGCCGGTGCAGCGCACCCGGCTGATGATGCTCGTCCTGGCCACCGCGGCCTGCGCGGTCGCCACCGCCGCGGCCGGCCCGATCCCGTTCGTGGCGCTGGTCGCACCCCAACTGGCCCGCCGTCTCACCCGTGTTCCGGGCCCCAATCTCGCGGCGGCCACCTGCGCGGGGGCGCTCCTCGTCGTCACCGCCGACTTCGCCTCCCAGCGCGTCCACGAGACGGCCCAGCTGCCGGTGGGCGTGGTGACCGCGGTGGTCGGCGGGTTCTATCTGGGGCTGCTGCTGCGTCGGCAGCGGAGGGCCGGCCGGATCTGAGGGGCCGGCGCCGAGTTACCAAGACGGAACGGCCGTCTCCGAGAAGGAGCGGCGGTCTCCGGAACGACGGCGGTGCCGGGAAAAGGACCGGCACCCGAGTGGGGCGGATGCCGGTCCGCTCGAGGAGGAACGGGTGAACTACTCGCCGACGTGCGCGAGTTCGATGTCGTGGTCGTCCACGTCTCCGCCCGCGAGGCTGACGCCGGTCGCCCGGGGCGGATAGCCGGTCGCGATGACCGTGTACTGACCGCCGTCCAGGTCGGAGAAGGCGTACGCCCCGTCGCTCCCGGTCCTGGCGGAGGCGACGACGTTGCCGGCGGCGTCCAACAGGGTCACCCGCGCATCGCCCACCGGGGCGCCCGCGCCGCGCACCGTGCCCCGGACCTGCGCGCCGGCCCACAGCTCGACGTCCACCCGGGTGACGCCGGTGGCGCCGATCTCCACGGGCAGCGCCAGCGGCCGGTGCTTGGGCGAGCTGACCGCGAGGGTCACCGCCCCCGGCACCAGCTCCGCGACGACGAACTCACCCATGCCGTCCGTCCGCGTGGAGGCCAGCACATCCCCGCGCACGTCCGTGACGATGACCACCGCCCCCGCGACCGGCGCCGCGCTGTCGGCGGAGCGCACCACTCCGGCGAGCCCGCTGCTCCCGGTGAGCAGGACGTCGTACGTCACCGGAGTCGCCCCGACCACCACGGTCGTCGCGTGCGGCTGGTGGCCGCCGGCGGCGGTGATCAGCACGTACGTGCCCTCCCCCGGCGCCTCGACGGCATAGGAGCCGTCGCCCTCGGTGACCGCGCGGCCCACCTGCCGTCCGCCCAGCGAGATCAGGGTCACGGCGGCCCCGCCCACCGGCACGCCCTCCGTGCCCCGCACATGGCCGCGTAGCGGATGCCCGCCGCCGAGTCCCGGCACCGTCGCGACCAGTTCGGCGACCGCACGGGCCAGCGGGGCGGCGACGGCGGCACCCTCGGCCTGCTCGTCCCGCTCGACCGCGTCCGGCCCCACCACCGCGGGCTCCTCCTCGGCGGGCCTCTCCTCGGCGGTCTTCCGCTGCCGGGGAAGGAACGCCGCGACCAGCAGCGCCAGCACCGCCGCACCCGACCCCACCGCCATGACCACCTTGAACCCGTTCTCGGAAGGCAGCGCGACGCCCTCGAAGGCCGTGGTCATCTGCGCCAGGATCACCCCGGCGACGGCACTCGCGGTGGAGGTGCCGATGGACCGCATCAGGGTGTTGAGGCTGTTCGCCGCCGCGGTCTCGGAGGGGTCCACCGCGCCCATGATGAGCGCGGGCATGGCCCCGTAGGCGAAACCGATGCCGGCGCCGATGACGCAGGAGGCCAGCACCAGCTCCCATACGGCGTCCATCAGCACGATGTTGAGCCCGTACCCGGCGGCGACGATCACCGCGCCGAGCATCAGGGTCACCTTGGGCCCCCGCGCCCTCGACACCAGCGCGGAGAGCGGCGCCGTGGCCATCATGACCAGCCCCGTCGGGGCCATCACCAGTCCCGCGACCAGCAGCGACCTGCCCAGACCGTAGCCCGTCGCCTCGGGCAGCTGCAGGAGCTGGGGAAGCACGAGGGACATCGCGAACATGGAGAACCCGAAGGCCGTCGAGGCGAGGTTGGTCACCAGCACCTGGCGGCGGGCGGTGGCGCGCAGATCCACCAGGGGGTCGCGGACGCGCAGTTCGAACAGTCCCCAGAGCAGCAGGATTACGGCGGCGGCGGCGAACAGCCCGAGCGTGGTGGCGCTGCTCCAGCCCCAGTCGGCACCCTTGGAGATGCCCAGCAGCAGACAGACCAGCCCGGCCGCCATGCCGAGGGCGCCCAGCACGTCGAAACGGCCGCCGCCGCGCACCGTCGACTCGGGCACGATCAGCGGGACGAGCACGGCGGCGATCGCGCCGAGCACGGCCGACGTCCAGAACAGCGTGTGCCAGTCGTAGTGGTCCGCGATGAGCGCGGCGGCGGGCAGACCCAGGGCACCGCCGACGCCGAGGGAGGCGCTCATCAGCGCGGTGGCCGAGCCGAGCCGCTCGGCGGGCAGTTCGTCGCGCATGATGCTGATGCCGAGCGGGATGACACCGGAGGCGAGCCCCTGCAGGGCCCGGCCGACGATCATCGGCGGGAGCGTGTCGCTGAGCGCGGCCGTCACCGATCCGGCGATCAGCATGACGATGCTGGCCAGCAGCATCCGGCGCTTGCCGTACATGTCGCCGAGCCGGCCCATGACAGGGGTCGCGACGGCGGCGGCGAGCAGGGTGGCGGTGACCGCCCAGGCGGTGTCCGAGGCCGGCGCGTCCAGCAGCTTCGGCAGTTCGGGGACGATCGGGATGACCAGCGTCTGCATCAGCGAGACCACGATCCCGCCGAAGGCCAGCACGGCGACGACGAGGCCGGCCCGCGGCGCGGCGGACCCCCCTGTCGGTGCGGGCCGGGGATGCGCGTGGGACATGGTCGGGCCTCCGGGGATGCTGGTCTGCGCGACGGGCAGCATCGTAGGCCCATTTAATTGACTCAAGCAACCAGAATTTTTGGTGGGTGCACCGTGAAGATTCCGGGCAGGCCCCCTCCTGCCCGGAAACCCCACGACGGTCGCTACAGAGCGCGCTCCAGATGGTCCGCCACCAGCTTCACGAACCGCCCGGGCTCCTTCGGTCGGCCACCCTCGGCGAGCACCGCCAAACCGTGCAGCAGTTCGGCGGTCCCGGCCAGCCCGGTGCGGTCCTCGCGCTCCCTGTAGGCCTGGTTCAAGCCCTTGACCAGCAGGTGGTCGGGGTTGAGTTCGAGGATCCGCGGCGCCTTCGGCACCTCCTGCCCCATCGCTCGGTACATGTTCTCCAGCGCGGGGGTGAGGTCGCCCGCGTCGGAGACGATGCAGGCCGGGGAGACGGTGAGGCGCGAGGAGAGGCGCACCTCCTTGACGTCGTCGCCCAGTTGCTCCTTCATCCAGCCGAGCAGACCGGCGTACTCCTCACCCCGCTTCTCCCGCTCGCCCTCCGCCTGCTCGCCGTCCTCCGCGCCGAGGTCGACCTCGCCCTTGGCGACGGACCGCAGCCGCTTGCCCTCGAACTCGCCGACCACGTCGACCCAGACCTCGTCGACGGGGTCGGTGAGCAGCAGGACCTCGATGCCCTTGGCGCGGAACGCCTCCATGTGCGGGGAGTTCTCGATGCTCTCGCGGGACTCGCCGGTCAGGTAGTAGATGTCCTCCTGGCCTTCCTTCATCCGCTCGACGTAGGCCTTGAGCGTCGTCGGCTCGTCGTCGGAGTGGGTGGTCGCGAAGGACGCGGCGGCGAGGAGGGTGTCACGGTTGTCGGAGTCGGTGAGCAGCCCCTCCTTCAGGACCGAACCGAACTCCCGCCAGAACGTGGCGTACCGCTCCGGGGCGGTCTCCCTCATGTCCTTGACCGTGGACAGGACCTTCTTGGTCAGCCGACGCTGCATCATCCGGATGTGCCGGTCCTGTTGGAGGATCTCGCGGGAGACGTTCAGCGAGAGGTCCGCCGCGTCGACCACGCCCTTGACGAAGCGCAGGTAGGGCGGCAGCAGCGCCTCGCAGTCCTCCATGATGAAGACGCGCTTCACATACAGCTGCACACCGCGCTTGTAGTTCTGGGTGTAGAGGTCGTGCGGGGCGTGCGACGGCACGAACAGCAGGGCCTGGTACTCGAAGGTGCCCTCCGCCTGGAGCCGGATCGTCTCCAGCGGCTCGCGCCAGTCGTGGCTGATGTGCTTGTACAGCTCGTGGTACTCGTCGTCGGACACCTCCTCGCGCGAGCGCGCCCACAGGGCCTTCATCGAGTTCAGCGTCTCGGGCTCGGGCGTGGCGCCGTCCTCGCCCGGCTTCGGGACCGTCCTGATCGGCCAGGTGATGAAGTCCGAGTACCGCTTGACGATCTCCTTGATCGTCCAGGCCGAGGTGTAGTCGTGCAGCTTGTCCTCGTCGTCCGCGGGCTTCAGGTGCAGCGTGACCGAGGTGCCCTGCGGCGCGTCGTCGACCCTCTCCAGCGTGTACGTGCCCTCGCCGCGCGAGGACCATCGGGTGCCGTGGGTCTCCCCCGCGCGCCGGGTCACCAGGGTCATCTCGTCCGCCACCATGAAGCCGGAGTAGAAGCCGACGCCGAACTGCCCGATGAGCCCCTCGGCGCCGCCCTCCTCCTGGGCCTCGCGCAACTCCTTGACGAACTGGGCCGTTCCCGAGTTGGCGATCGTGCCGATCAGCCGGCCGACCTCGTCGTACGACATCCCGATCCCGTTGTCCCGCACGGTGAGGGTACGGGCCCCGGCGTCGGTGTCGATCTCGATGTGCAGGTCGGAGACGTCGGCATCGAGGGTGTCGTCCCGCAGCTTGGCCAGGCGCAGCTTGTCCAGCGCGTCGGAGGCGTTGGAGACCAGCTCGCGCAGGAAGACGTCCTTGTTCGAGTAGACCGAGTGGATCATCAACTGCAGCAGCTGACGTGCCTCTACCTGGAACTCAAACGTTTCGGTCGGCATGGTTCGGGTGTACCTCACAGGTTCCGTGTTCACGTGGACTGGTGAGGTTCACTTTACAAAGACCAGGTGGGGCCGGGTCAGCGTTGTCCGAGGTTGTCGGGGCGAGTGACGCGGATCTTCGACTGGCCGTGCGGGAGCGCCTCCCAGTCGTCCATGAAGCGGGCCCGCAGACCGTGCTTCTCGGCCAGTGCGACGAGGGTCTCGGTGCGGTAGTAGAAGTCCTCCCGCAGGACGTGGTGTTCCTCGCCCTCGGTGCGGTCGAAGGTGAAGTCGAACCAGCCGCCCGGCGCGAGCAGGCGGCCGACATGGGCGAGGCACTCCTCGATGACCGGCAGCGGCGAGTGCGAGAAGACGCTGTGCGCGTGGACGACGTCGAAGTGGGCGTCGGGAAGGAACCGCAGGGTCAGGTCCCGCACCGGCGTGAGGTACGGCAGCCGTTTCTGCAGGCCCATCTCGACGATCGTGTCCTGCGCGGCAACGAGGATGTCGGGCGAGATGTCGAGGCCCGTGTAGTGGCCGGGCTCCAGGTGCCGGATGAACCGCCAGCCGCCGCGCAGGTTGCCGCAGCCGATCTCCAGCATGCGGTGCTCGGGGCGCAGCCCGTGGCCGACCAGGTAGTCGAACTGCATCGCCCCCAGCGCCAGCCATCGCTCACGGTTGCGGCTGCCGACCGCCGCGTCCGGGTCGGCGCGGGTGTCGGACCGCATCACCGCGCGGTAGTACGAGACGTGGTCCGGGTGGCGGTGACGCAGCCACAGGTCACGGGCGGCGCGGGCCAGATGCCGGGGGACGCGGTCGGGGTGGCGCAGGGCGTAGCCGACGCGGTGGCCGAGGGCCGCACGGTTGGCGGTGAGGTTCTTGGCGGGCATGGGATCGGGGACCTTTCCGGAGGATGGCGGCGGGTGTCGATGCCAGTCTCCGGGCGCGTCCGTCGGATGCGGCTCGGTCGACAGGAGCCGGTCCGGGGGCGGTTCGGACGATCCCGATGTCAGCCGATCGGTTGATGCGGTCGGGGGTGCGCCACGCTAGACACGGAGGATGAGACACACCCCACCCGAGGAGCGGCGGCTGGCGGCGGTCGTGCACGTCGCCTTCTTCCTGCTGCTCGGCTCGTCGTTCGCCCGCTTCCTCAGCCGCGACCAGGGCGGGGCGCGCACGGGATGGGTGGGGGCGCTGTTCGCCGTCTTCTGCCTGCTCTACCTTCTCGGCCCGTTCCTCGCGCCGGCACCCCGCCCGGGCTCGGCGCCCACCGGCCGGCACCTGGGGTGGCTGGGCTCGGTGTCCGCGGTCTGGGTGGTCCTGCTCGCGCTCGCGCCGAGCGCCACCTGGTGTGTGATGCCGCTGTTGTTCGCGGGGCTGCACGCGCTGCCGCCGCGGCTCTCGGTGCCGCTCGCCGCCGTGCTCACCGCGCTGGTCGTGGTCAGCGAGGTGCGGGTGGCGGAGGGCGCGCTCAACCCGAACATGGTCGTCGCCCCGCCCGCCGTCGCCGCGGTCGCCACCGCCGTACTGGTGCATCTGCAGCGGCAGGGCGCCCGGCAGCGGGTGCTGATCGACGATCTGGTGCGCACCCGCCGGGACCTGGCCGCCACCGAGCGGCGGGCGGGGGTGCTGGCGGAGCGGCAGCGGCTGGCCTCGGAGATCCACGACACCCTCGCGCAAGGCATGTCCAGCCAGCGGATGCTGCTGCAGGCCGCCGAGCGGGTGTGGCGCACGGACCCCGACGCGGCGCGGGAACACGTCGGCAGGGCGGCCGAGATCACCTCCCGCAGCCTGGCCGAGGCCCGCCGCTTCGTCCACGACCTGGCACCCGCCGACCTGGACGGCCACTCCCTCCCCGCGGCCCTCGCCGCCCTCGCCGAGCGGGAGAGCGGCCCCGGTCTGACGGTCGTCTTCCGGCTGGACGGCGCGGCCGGACCGCTCCCGGAGCGGGTGGAGGCGACACTCCTGCGCATCGCCCAGGGCGCGCTGGCCAACGTCCGCGAGCACGCCGCCGCGACCCGGGCCGCGCTGACCCTGACCTGTCTCGACGACCAGGTCTCGCTGGACGTCGCCGACAACGGCCGCGGCTTCGACGTGCGGTCGCCCGCCGCCGGTGCGCCGGACCGGACGCGCGGGCACGGGCTGCCGGCCATGCGGATCCGGGCCCGGCAGTCGGGCGGCACGCTCACCGTGGAGTCCACGCCGGGCGAAGGCACGGTCGTGTCCGTGGCGGTCCCTCTCGTCCTCGACACCCCGAGGGAGCCGGTCTCGTGAGGGCGCCGGTACGTCTCCTGCTGTGCGACGACCACGCCGTCGTACGGGCCGGTCTGCGCGCGCTGCTGTCCAGCGCCGAGGGCATCGAGGTGGTCGGTGAGGCGGGCGGCGGCGAGGAGGCGCTCGCCCTGGCCTCCCGGCTGCGCCCCGACGTCGTCCTGATGGACCTCCAGCTCGGGGAGGGGATGGACGGGGTGACGGCGATCCGGCGCCTGGCCGCCGAGGGCTCACCGGCCCCGCGCGTGCTGGTGCTGACCATGTTCGACACCGACGCCGACATCACCCGTGCCATCGAGGCGGGCGCCACCGGCTACCTCCTCAAGGCCGAACGCCCCGAGGAATTGTTCGCGGCGATCCACAGCGCCGCGACGGGCCGTACGGCGCTGTCGCCGCCGGTGGCCGATCGGCTGCTGGCCCGGATGCGCAGCCCCGCGCCCACGCTGTCGGAGCGTGAGCACGAGATCCTCGGCCAGTTGGCCCGGGGCCTCGGCAACCGGGAGATCGCGCGGGCCCTCTTCATCAGCGAGGCGACCGTCAAGACCCATCTCGGGCGGATCTACGCCAAGTTGGGGGTGGAGACCCGGGCCGGGGCGGTGGCGGTGGCCAAGGAGCGGCGGCTGCTGCCCTAGGGGGGCGATGTGACCGGGAGGCTCCAGGAGAATCGCTCTTCCACACGCCCCCGGCCCGCGACTGGGTCACGCCCTTGCCCAGGTTCCGGCCCGCACCTAGCCTGACTTTGTGCCGTCGATAAACAAATCCCGTACGCACACCTCGCTACCGGCCGAGAGCCTCACCCGGCTCCGGATCACCCTCACCGCCTTCTTCGCCCTCGACGGCTTCGTCTTCGCCGGCTGGGTCGTGCGCATCCCGGCCGTCAAGGAGCAGACCGACGCCTCCGCCGGCACCCTGGGCCTGGCACTTCTCGGTGTCTCCGCCGGAGCGGTGGTGACCATGCCCCTCACCGGACGGCTCTGCCGCCGCCACGGCAGCCATCCGGTCACGGTCGTCTGTGCCGTCCTGCTCTCCCTCACCGTCACCCTGCCCCCACTCACCCTCTCCCCCCTCGCCCTCGGCGCCGTACTCCTGCTCTTCGGCGCGGCCTACGGCGGGATCAACGTGGCCTTCAACACTGCCGCCGTCGACCTGGTGGCGGCACTGCGCAGGCCGATCATGCCCACCTTCCACGCGGCCTTCAGCCTGGGCGGCATGATCGGCGCCGGACTCGGCGGGCTGGTCGCGGGATCCCTCTCCCCCGCCCGCCATCTGCTCGGCCTCGGGATCGTCGGCCTGCTCGTGACCGCATTCGCCGGACCGACACTGCTGCGGCACCCGCCGCCGACGCCGGCGAGCCGGCCGCGGACCGCCACCGAGTCGGTGTCCCGCCGCCCCACGCCCCGTACCCGCCGTCTCGTCCTCGTCTTCGGCCTCATCGCCCTGTGCACGGCCTACGGCGAGGGCGCCCTCGCCGACTGGGGCGCGTTGCACCTGCAGCAGGACCTGGGCTCCTCCGCCGAAGCCGCCGCGCTCGGTTACTCGTGTTTCGCGCTCGCCATGACGGTCGGCCGGCTGACCGGCACCACCCTCCTCGAACGGCTCGGCAGCACGCGTACGGTGGTGGCCGGCGGCGGTGTCGCGGCGGCCGGGATGCTGCTCGGTTCGCTGGCGCCGGCACTGTGGGCGGCGCTCCTGGGCTACCTGGTCACGGGGCTCGGCCTGGCCAACCTCTTCCCGGTGGCCGTCGAGCGCGCGGGCACCCTGGCGGGCCCGAGCGGAGTCGCCGTCGCCTCCACCCTCGGCTACGGCGGCATGCTCCTCGGGCCGCCCGCCATCGGCTTCATGGCCGAGTGGTTCTCCCTGCCCGCCGCACTGACCAGCGTGGCCGTGCTCGCGGGGCTGGCCGCGCTGATCGGCTTCGGCACCCGACGGGCGAGCTGACGCCACGGAAAAAGACAGGCCTTCGATCGCACTCCATCCGGCAGACTCACCACCATGGAGACTGCCGAGTTCATCCGCGTCCTCGACCGACAGGGCCGGTCGCTGGCCGACGCCGCGGCCGGGGCCGGTCCCGACGCCAAGGTGCCGACCTGCCCGGACTGGCAGGTCCGAGACCTGCTGCGGCACACGGGCATGGTGCACCGCTGGGCGAGGTCGTTCGTGGCCGAGGGCCGTACCTCGCCCCAGCCCGGCGGGGGGCTGCCGGACCTCGACGGCGCCGAGCTGCTGGACTGGTTCCGGGACGGGCATCGCATGCTCGTCGACACCCTCGCCTCCGCCCCGCCGGACGTGGAGTGCTGGCACTTCCTGCCCGCCCCCTCACCACTGGCGTTCTGGGCCAGGCGGCAGGCGCACGAGACGGCCGTGCACCGCGTGGACGCCGACTCGGCCCTCGGCCGTACGCCCGAGGAGAGCGCGCTCGACCTGCCCGCCGCCTTCGCCGCCGACGGCATCGACGAGTTGCTGTGCGGCTTCCACGCCCGCGCCAAGAGCGGGGTGCGGACCGAGGAGCCCCGGGTCCTGCGAGTCCGGGCCACGGACCTGGCCGAGGACGCCGTGTGGACCGTACGGCTGTCCCCCGAGCCGCCCGTGACGGAGCGGACCGCCGACGGGGACGCGGACTGCGAACTCACCGGGACGGCGGCGGGGCTCTATCTGGCGCTGTGGAACCGGTCGCCGTTCCCGGCCGTCTCCGGGGACGCGACGCTCGCTGCGCTGTGGCGGGAGAGGTCCGCCGTCACGTGACGCCGACGTCCGGTTGCGCCGGCACCCGCGTCAGCACCGCGCGCCGCACCGGCAGGAGGTCGCCGTGCGGCGCGCGCCCCTTGCCCGTGAGCGCCACCCGGACGCCCCGGCGGTCCTCGGCGCTTCCGCGCTCGACGAGGCCGTACCTCTCCAGGCGGGCGATCGGCCGGGAGAGCGCGCTCTGGCTGAAGCTGGACGCGTTCGGCGATCTCCTGGACACGGTAGCTGCCCGCGGCGTCCGGCGCGGCCGACTCGGCGAGCACGTCCAGAACCTCGAAGTCACCGGCGCACAGCCGGTGTCGGCGCAGTGCGCGGTCGAGGTCGCACCGGTCGGGGCACGCGGCGCCGGCATGTCCCGCCACTGCGGAGCCGGAGCCCACGGCGGTCCGCGACTGGGCGACGTCTCCCACTGTGCGCCCGGCGGGGGCGGTTGCTCCGCCGGGCGCACGCCTGTGAGAATCACCGGATGAGCGGTCACGGGGGGCGGCGGACGCAGGCGGAGCGGGATGCGATCACCGTCGAGATCGGATACGCGCTGTTCAGTGCGGGGTTCGCGGCGGCGGTGGTCTTCGGGGCCGTCGCCGGTCCCGCCCTGCTGTTCCGGCTCCCGGGCACGGTGGAGTGGTTGCTGATCCGCGCGGGACTCGTTCTGGTCCCGGTCCTGTTCGTGGCCCGTGTGGTGAGTGTGCTGTTGCGGTTCGCCGGGGCGCGTCAGCCGAGCCAGCCCGGCCGTACCAATCCGGACTCGTAGGCCAGGACGACCAGTTGGGCCCGGTCGCGGGCGCCCAGTTTCACCATGGTGCGGCTGACGTGGGTCTTGGCGGTGAGGGGGCTGACGACCAGGCGGCGGGCGATCTCCTCGTTGGACAGGCCGATGCCGACCAGCGCCATCACCTCCCGCTCGCGTTCCGTGAGCCGGCTCAGCTCTTCCGCCTCCGCGGGCTCCTTGGAGCGGGCGGCGAACTCGGCGATGAGCCGGCGCGTCACGCCCGGCGACAGCAGCGCGTCGCCTGCCACCACCGCCCGTACGGCGCGCAGGAGTTCGTCGGGTTCGGTGTCCTTCACCAAGAAGCCGGACGCCCCGGACCGGATCGCTTCGAAGACGTACTCGTCGAGCTCGAAGGTGGTGAGCATGACCACCTTCACCTGCGCCAGTGCCGCGTCCGCGGTGATCCTGCGGGTGGCCGCCAACCCGTCGAGCAGGGGCATGCGGATGTCCATCAGGACCACGTCCGGCCGCAGTTCTCGAACCTTGCCCACCGCCTCCTCGCCGTCGGCGGCCTCCCCGGCCACCTCGATGTCGGTCTGGGCGTCGAGCAACGCCCGGAACCCCGCCCGGACCAGGGACTGGTCGTCGGCGAGCAGTACGCGGATCACTGGTTTTCCCCCGTCTCCTCCGTCGCCCCCGCCGGCAGCACGGCGAGCACACGGAAGCCGCCGTCGGGACGCGGCCCCGCCTCGATCGTGCCACCCAGCGCCGCGGCCCGCTCCCGCATGCCGGCGAGCCCGTTCCCGCTGCCGCCCGCGTCCGCGCCGGTCGCCGGTCCGTCGTCGTCGATACGGAGCCGTAGCGTCCCGCCCGCCCGATCGAGCCGTACGCGCGCGTGGCGCGAGCCCGAGTGGCGTACGACGTTGGTGAGGGCCTCCTGGACGATGCGGAAGGCGGCGAGGTCGGTGCCGGGCGGCAACCGGGGCGCTTGTCCCTCCACCTGGACCGTGAGGCCCGCGCGGGCCGCCTGCTCGACCAGTTCGGGGAGCCGGTCCAGGCCGGGCACGGGCGCGCGCGGCGCGTCTCCCGGCGTGCGCAGACTGTCGAGCACCTGGCGCACCTCTCCGAGCGCCTCCTTGCTGGCCGACTTGATGGTGGTGAGGGCGGTGCGCGCCTGCTCCGGGTCGGCGTCGAGGAGGGCGAGTCCGACGCCCGCCTGCACATGGATGACGGAGAGGCTGTGCGCGAGGACGTCGTGCAGTTCACGGGCGATCCGCAGCCGCTCCTCGTCGGCGCGCCGCCGGGCCGCCTGTGCGCGCTCGGCCCGCTCCCGGGCCCACTGCTCGCGCCGCACCCGGGCCAGCTCAGCGACCGCCACGATCGCCACGACCCAGCCGGTGACCACGAGCTCCTGCCCGAAGGAGGCCGGCGCGTCCCCGGACGGCGGCAGCCACCGGTACAGCCAGTGCGCGACCAGCAGATGGACGGCGCACAGCAGCCCCAGCGCCGTCCAGGCGGCCTCCCGGTGCCCGGCGACGACGGCGGCGAAGCAGGCCACGGCCACCGTGAAGAAGACCGGGCCGTAGGCGTAGCCCGCACCGAGATAGAGCGCGGCCGTGACGGCCGTACCGAACACGACGGCCACCGGGTACCGGTGTCGCCACAGCAGAAGACCGCAGGCGATGAGCAGCAGGACGCGGGCGAAGGGGTCGAGGTCCGCGCGCTCGCCCTCCTGCACATGGGCGGCGAAGGTGGATCCGGCGAGGACGAAGACGGTGAGCAGCAGGGTGGACCGCCAGGGCCGGCGGCGGCCGTCCGGCTCCTCGCCCGCCCAGCGACGCATCCACGGCGGCCCGTGCCCCCACCACTGCCCCGGGCCCCCACCCGCGCGCACCTGCTCTACGTCCATGTCGGCCACGCTAGACGCCGGCGGCCGCAAGGAACGTCCGCCGGGCGTGGTGGTCGGCGGTACTCCCCTGGAAGTACGCCGGGTCTGCGGTCCGCGAGCGCGGCCTCCACGTCCCGTGCCGTCACGGACAGCACCCACACGGTCTCGGCGTACCGCACGGGTGTGAGGCCCGTGAGGACGGTGCCCCGGGTGGTCGCCGCGCGGTCCTGGACGTCCGCGTACGCGGCGCGCCCGGCGTCCGTGAGGGCGGAGCCGTTCGGGGCGGGTGCCGGTCTCCCGGATCGAGGTCGAGGGCCGACTGCCGTATCCGCGGCTCAGGACTCGTCGGCCTCCGCCGCCGGCGCAGCCGCCTCCTCCTGACGCCGGTCCATCATGGACAGCGCCCGCTGGGCCATCGGATGGGTACGGACGAGCTCGCCGAGGCTCGTCCGGCCGCGCGTGATGTCGGTGAACGCCCGCCAGGCCGGGCGGAAGCCGGTGAGGGCCGCGTGGAAGAGGCCCGGGCGGCGCTCGAAGAGGGCGAGCATCCGCTTGCCGACGGCCATCTCGACGCCGAGGCCCGCCTTGACGGCGAACGCGTAGTTCAGGGCCTGGCGGCGGGTGTCCACCGCGTCGTGCGCCTCCGCGATGCGCACCGCCCACTCGCCCGCGAGCCGGCCCGAGCGCAGCGCGAAGGAGATCCCCTCCCGGGTCCACGGTTCCAGCAGACCTGCCGCGTCACCGCAGACCAGGACCCGGCCGCGGGAGAGCGGTGAGTCGTCGGCGCGGCAGCGGGTGAGATGGCCGGAGGAGATGCTCGGCTCGAATCCGGCCAGGCCGAGCCGCCCGACGAAGTCCTCCAGATACCGCTTGGTGGCGGCGCCCTCGCCACGCGCGGAGATCACGCCGACCGTCAGCGTGTCCCCCTTGGGGAACACCCAGCCGTAACTGCCCGGGATCGGCCCCCAGTCGATGAGGACGCGTCCCTTCCAGTCCTCGGCGACCGTCTCCGGCACCGGGATCTCCGCCTCCAGGCCGAGATCCACCTGGTCGAGCTTCACGCCGACATGCGCCCCTATCCGGCTGGCGCTGCCGTCCGCGCCCACGACCGCCCGCGCCAGCAGCGTCTCGCCGCCCTGCAGGACGACGGCGACCGTGCGCCGGTCGGGCACCGCCGAGCCGTGCTGCTCGACCCGCGTGACGGTGACGCCCGTACGCAGTTCGGCGCCCGCCTTCTGGGCGTGCTCGACCAGCTGCTGGTCGAACTCGGGCCGGTTGATCAGCCCGAACAGCATCTGACGGGAGCGCCGGGTGCGGGCGAAGCGCCCGTTGTTCGAGAAGGTCACCGCGTGCACCCGGTCGCGGAAGGCCAGCTCGAAGCCCGGGGGCAGCGCGTCCCGGGAAGGGCCGATGACGCCGCCGCCGCACGTCTTGTAGCGGGGCAGCTCCGCCTTCTCCAGCAACAGCACGCGCCGTCCCGTGACCGCCGCCGCGTAGGCGGCGGAAGCCCCCGCCGGTCCCGCGCCCACCACGACGACGTCCCACACCTGCCGCACGTCGTCCGCCGAAGAGTTCTCGCTGCTCACGATGGTCTACTGCTCCCGATCAAGCCGCCTGCCGCACCTGTCCCCCGCATCCTACGGCGGAGATCGTCACGGTCCGATGACGGTCCGCTGTGGCAGGATCGGCGGCGTGCGCGACCCCATCCGACAGGCGCGTACGCTCGCACGGTCCCCCGAACGGACCAGTGTCACCCTGTACAACGTCGCACCCACAAGGAGCGTGCCCATGTCGTCGAATCCGGTCGCCGAGACCGTCGCGTCGCTGATGCCCAGGGCGAAGACGGAGCTCGCCGAACTGGTGGCGTTCAAGTCGGTGGCGGACTTCGACCAGTTCCCGAAGAGCGAGAGCGAGGCCGCCGCACGCTGGATCACGGCCGCGCTGCGCGCCGAGGGCTTCCAGGACGTGACCCTCCTCGACACGCCCGACGGCACCCAGTCGGTATACGGCTACCTGCCCGGCCCCGAGGGTGCCCGGACCGTGCTGCTCTACGCGCACTACGACGTCCAGCCGCCGCTGGACGAGTCCGGCTGGACCACCCCGCCCTTCGAACTGACCGAGCGCGACGGCCGCTGGTACGGGCGCGGCAGCGCCGACTGCAAGGGCGGCCTCATCATGCACCTGCTCGCGCTGCGCGCCCTCAAGGCGAACGGCGGGGTCCCGGTGCACGTGAAAGTGATCGTCGAGGGTTCCGAGGAGCAGGGCACAGGCGGTCTGGAGCGGTACGCCGAGGAGCACCCGCGGCTGCTCACCGCCGACACCATCGTCATCGGCGACGCGGGCAACTTCCGTGTCGGCCTGCCCACCGTCACCTCCACCCTGCGCGGCATGACCATGATGCGGGTGAAGATCGACACCCTCGAGGGGAACCTGCACTCCGGCCAGTTCGGCGGGGCCGCCCCCGACGCGCTGGGCGCGCTGATCCGCGTACTGGACTCGCTGCGCGCCGAGGACGGCTCCACCACCGTCGACGGGCTGACCGACGACGCCCGCTGGGAGGGCCTGCAGTACGGGGAGGAGCAGTTCCGCCGGGACGCCAAGGTCCTCGACGGCGTCGAGCTGATCGGCTCGGGCACGGTCGCCGACCGCATCTGGGCCCGCCCGTCCGTCACCGTCCTCGGCATCGACTGCCCGCCGGTCGTCGGTGCCACCCCGTCCGTGCAGGCGAGCGCCCGCGCGCTGATCAGCCTGCGAGTGCCGCCGGGGGTGGACGCGGCCGAGGCGGCCAAGCTGCTCCAGGCCCACCTGGAGGCGCACACCCCGTGGGGTGCGCGGGTGAGCACGGAGCAGATCGGCCAGGGCCAGCCGTTCAGCGCCGACACCACCAGCCCGGCGTACGCGGCGATGGCCCGGGCGATGGCGGTGGCCTATCCGGACCAGGAGATGCAGTACGCCGGCCAGGGCGGCTCCATCCCGCTGTGCAACACCCTCGCGGCCCTCTACCCGAACGCGGAGATCCTCCTCATCGGCCTGAGCGAGCCGGAGGCGCAGATCCACGCGGTCGACGAGAGCGTGTCCCCGGAGGAACTGGAGCGCCTCTCGGTGGCCGAGGCCCTGTTCCTGCGCAACTACGCGGCGAGCTGAGCCCCTCGGCGGTACTGCGGAAGCGGCGGACAGATCCGGCGCCGGGCGCCGGGGACGGCGGTCACCGACCTGTGCGGTGTGTCGGTGAGGAGCCTGAGTCCTTCGGGCACGCCTGCGCCGAGGGGCTGCGGTGGGGACGGGTTCCCCAGGGGCGGCCTCGCCGGTGCGCCGTCACGCGCCGGTCGCCGTCTTGGGGCAGGAGTCGAGCGTCGGCTGGCGGAACAGAACCCCTCGACCCCGATTTCGGCTCAGGAGGTGCGCCGGGCGCTCAGCCGACCGGGATCCCGGCCTCCAGGTACAGGGCGGCGCCGCGCTCCCGTGCCCGCAGCGCCCAGCGCAGCCGCTCGTAGCGGACCGGCGGCAGGAGGTCCGCCGCCTCCTCCTCCGTGACGAAACGCCAGCCGCGCAGCTCGGGCCCGGGCAGCAGCAGGCCCTCGACGGCCACCGGGTCCAGCCGGCCGCCGTCGAAGAGGAGGCGCAGTCCGCCGTAGCCGGGCGGCAGGGGCCGCTCCCAGTCGACGACGAGCAGCCGGGGGACGTCGTCCAGCCGGACCCCGGTCTCCTCCAGGACCTCGCGCATGCCCGCGCGCGCGGGCGCCTCGCCGGGTTCCACCACTCCGCCGGGGAACTCCCAGCCCGGCTTGTAGGTGGGGTCGACGAGCAGCACGCGGTCCTGGTCGTCGAAGAGCAGCACCCCGGCGGCGAGCGTCTCGCCGGTGGGCTCGGGGGTCTGCACGATGTCGCAGGCCAGCGCGGCACCGGTGCCGACCGCCTCGGCGATGCGGACGGCGGTCTCGTACGGATTGAGGTGGCTGGTGTCGACGAGGTGGGCGTCGGCGGCGAGCCAGGAGGCCAGGGCCGCGCGGTAGGGCTCGATGTGCTCGTAGGACCACTGCCGGACGCGTATGTCGCCGTCGGGGAGGTCTGGCGGCACCTCCCGGCCGGCTATCCGCCCGCGCAGGATCGTTTCCGCCGGAGCGAGGAGGACGTGGCGGACGGGTATGCGGCGGGCGGCGAGGCCGCCGAAGATCTCGTCGCGGTACTCCTGGCGGAGCAGGGTCATGGGGACGACGAGGGTGCCGCCGAGCTCACCGAGCAGCGCGGCGGCGGTGTCGATCACGAGCCGTCGCCAGATCGGCAGGTCCTGGAAGTCGCCGACCTCGGCGAGGCGCTTGGGCGGCAGCAGGTGCGGGAGCGCTCCGCCGATGACCTCGGGGTCGAAGAGCGTGCTGTTCGGGATCAGGTCGATCAGTTCCCGTGCGGTCGTGGTCTTGCCCGCACCGAACGCGCCGTTGATCCAAACGACGGTCACATGTCCCCCTCTTCTGTTGGCCCCCTGTGGCTTGCCCGCTCCACCCTGCCACGGAAACCAGTTCGGGGAAGAGGGCGCAAGAAGGCCGCGGCGCCGGTGCCCGGTGGGGGGGGCGGCGCCACGGCCCGATACGTCCCGCGTCCGCCGTCAGTCGCCCTGGCCCAGGGCGTCGTCGTCGACGGCCAGGCTGTCCTCGGCGATGGTGTGGTCGAGCGTGCTGAGGGTGTCGCCCACGTTCAGGCCGTCGAGGTCCTCGGCGCCCAGGCCGTGGGAAGGGGTGATCGCCGCGACGACGAAGCCGGTGGCGAGGGAGGCGATGGCGAGCATGCTGCGCTTCTTCATGCCCACTCCAACGGCGACGGCGGGTCGAGGTCACGCCCCCCGGCGGGGATCAGCCCCGCCGACCGACCCGCCTGAACGTTCCTGCAGGACCCGCTCGACTCATGAGCCCTCCAGAACCCCTCACACCCGGGCCGCCGCGCTCCCCGCCAGCGCCGCCGCGGCCGCGCCCACCAGCCCCGCGTCCGTCCCCATCTGCGCCGGCACCACCGTCAGACGCCGGACGAACGACAGGGTCGCGTAGTCGCCGAGGGATCGGCGCAGGGGCGCGAAGAGGATCTCGCCCGCCTTGCCCACGCCTCCGCCGATCACCGCGATGTCGATCTCCACGAGGGTCGCGGTGGCCGCGATGCCGGCGGCGAGGGCCTGGGCGGCCCGCTCGAAGGAGGCCACGGCCACCGGGTCCCCCGCGCGGGCGGCGGCAGCCACCGCGGCAGCGGAGGTGTCGCCGTCGGGGCCGGGCCGCCAGCCGTTCTCCAGGGCACGGCGGGAGATGTTGGGGCCGCTCGCGATGCGCTCCACACAGCCGCGCGCCCCGCACGGGCAGGGATCGCCGTCGAGATCGACGCTGATGTGACCGATGTGACCGGCGTTGCCGGTGGGGCCGGGGTGCAGTCGTCCGCCGAGGACGAGGCCCCCGCCCACGCCCGTGGAGACCACCATGCACAGGGCGTTGTCATGCCCGCGGGCCGCGCCCTGCCAGTGCTCGGCCGCCGTGATCGCCACGCCGTCGCCGATCAGCTCGACCGGCAGGGCGCCGGTCACGGACCGCACGCGGTCGACGAGCGGGTAGTCCCGCCAGCCGGGCACGTTCACCGGACTGACCGTGCCGGCGGAGGCGTCCACGGGCCCGGCGCTGCCGATGCCGACGGCGTAGGCGCGCGGCCACAGCGGCGAGGCGGTCAGTTCCTTCAGCACCTCATCGACGGCCGCCATCACCGTGTCGCCGCCCTCCCGTGCGGGCGTGGGCCGCTGGGCGCGAACCAGGATCGAGCCGTCGCCGTCCACCAGGGCTCCGGCGATCTTGGTGCCGCCTATGTCGAGCGCGGCCACGAGGTCGGTCTGCATCAAAGTCTCGGTTCTCCCCGTCAGCCTTGGAAAAGGGCCCGGCCGGCCTGTGGTGGGGGACGTGGGCCGGAGTTTGTCGTTGGACAGTCTCTCGCGGATCTGACAACGTTGTCCAGGTTCTATGCTCGACGCCACATCCTCATACAAACCCAGGGACCCAGCCACCCCGTCGGCAACATTTCGTGCACGGCGGCCTGGAGACACGTCCCGCGGACGACAGGAACAGGACACCGCATCGTGCCCGAGACGCAGCGCCGCCCCGAGAGCCGTTACGGCAACCGTCCCACCATGAAGGACGTCGCGGCACGCGCCGGGGTGGGACTCAAGACCGTCTCGCGCGTGGTGAACGGCGAGCCCGGGGTCACTCCCGAGACCGAGCGCCGGGTCCAGGAGGCCATCGACGCGCTCGGCTTCCGGCGCAACGACAGCGCGCGGGTGCTGCGCAAGGGCCGCACCGCGAGCATCGGCCTGGTCCTCGAGGACCTCGCGGACCCGTTCTACGGCCCGCTCAGCCGCGCGGTGGAGGAGGTGGCCCGCGCCCACGGCGCACTGCTCATCAACGGCTCCAGCGCCGAGGACCCGGACCGTGAGCAGGAGCTGGCGCTGGCGCTGTGCGCCCGCAGGGTGGACGGTCTGGTGATCATCCCGGCCGGAGACGACCACCGGTACCTGGAGCCCGAGATCAAGGCGGGCGTGGCGACGGTCTTCGTGGACCGGCCGGCCGGGCGCATCGACGCGGACTGCGTGCTGTCGGACAACTTCGGCGGGGCCCGTGAGGGGGTGGCCCATCTGATCGCGCAGGGGCACCGCCGGATCGGCTTCATCGGCGACATGCCGCGCATCCACACGGCGGTGGAACGGCTGCGCGGCTATCGGGCGGCGATGGAGGACGCCGGGATAGTGGTCGAGGACGCCTGGATGTCGCTGGGCAGCACCGATCCGGACCGGGTGCGGCGGGCCGCCGAGGAGCTGCTGTCCGGTCCCGAGCCGGTCACGGCGATCTTCTCGGGCAACAACCGGGTGACGGTCACCGTGATCCGGGTCCTCGCGGAGCGCTCCCACGGGGTCGCCCTGGTGGCCTTCGACGACCTGGAACTGGCCGATCTCCTGCAGCCGGGTGTGACCGTGGTCGCCCAGGACGCGGCGGCGCTCGGCCGCACCGCCGCCGAGCGCCTGTTCCGGCAGCTGGAGGGCACCCTGATCGTCCCCGAACGCATCGAGCTCCCGACCCGGCTCATCACCCGCGGCTCGGGCGAGCTGCCGCCGGCGGACTGAGGCGGGGCCGGTCCGGCGGACCGCCGCGGGTCCGCCCGCCGTGGGACCGCAGACCGCGCCGGGCGTCCGCCGGCTGAGGCAGACTGGACGGAGATGGACGAACGACACGAGCACCGCACGCTGGAGGCGCTGGGTCTGGCTCATGCGCCACGCGACCACCCGCTCGCCTACCCGGGCAAGTGGCCGACGGAGTCGGGCCTGCTCGCCGGCGATCTGCTGCTGCCGCTGGAGCGCCTCACGCATCCCGGCCGCACCCCCGTCCTGGCCGTCGGCTCCAACGCCTCCCCGGGGCAACTGCGGCACAAGATGGCCGCGTTGGGGATCACCTCGCCCATTCCGATGGTGCGAACCCGGGTGACGGGCATCGGTATCGGCGTCTCCGCGCATGTGAGCCGCCTGGGATACGTCTCCGCCTCCCCCGTCGACTCCCCCGGTGCGACGCGTCGGTTGTTCGTCATCTGGCTGGACGCCGAGCAACTCGCCGCCGTGGACGCGACCGAGCCGAACTACGACCGTGTCGTCCTGCCCGCGCCGCGGTTCCATGTCGAGGCGGAGAACGGCGAGACGCTCCCCGAAGTGTTCTCGTACGTGAATCGGCACGGTGTCCTGCGCAATGGCACCGACACCCCGCGCCGCCACCCCGGCCAGCACGCGCTGATCACTGAACTCCTGCTCAGATCAACGGCGTTGAGGGAGATGTTCGGAACCACCCCGGAGGAGTTCGTCACCCGCGCCCGGGCCGACGCGCTGCTGTGCGAACGGGGCACCCGGCTGTTCGCGAAGGAGAATCTCGTGACGCATTCCGGGCTGGAGCACCTGCGCCTCGGTTAGGATCAAGGCACGGCATCGCGTGTCGGTCACCGGCCGGGTGAGGCATGGAGGTGCCCGTGAGTTTGCCTTGCGGAGGCATTCCACACATGTCAGTCGAGCTGAACCACACCATCGTCCACTCCCGGGACAACCGGGAGTCCGCCGAATTCCTCGCACACGTCCTCGGGCTCGAAGTCGGGGCCGAGTGGGGCCCGTTCGTCCCGGTGAGCACGAGCAACGGGGTCACTCTGGACTTCGCCGCCATCCCGGCGGAGTCGATCGTCATGCAGCATTACGCGTTCCTCGTCTCCGAAGAGGAGTTCGACGCCGCGTTCGACCGGATCGAGCGAGCCGGGATCACGTACTTCGCGGATCCCCACGGCAAGCACCCCGGTGAGATCAACCACCACCACGGCGGCCGGGGCCTGTACTTCATGGATCCGGCCGGGCACGGGATGGAGATCATCACGCGCCCGTACGAGTTCCCCGAGCAGTAGCCCAGGCGGCTAGGGCGCCGAAGCCGTCAGATCCCCTCGCCGAGGTGCCGCGAAGCCCTCCAGTGCCGCCCGGGGCAGCCCGGTCGCCGCGGTCACCTCGGCGAGGTCGAGGGCGCCGCAGTCCAGGCCGCGCAGCAGATGGCCGCTGAGGGCCTTGGCGGTGGCCGGTTCGTCCATCACGTCTCCCCCGGCCCGGTTGGCATACCGGGACAGTCGCCCGGCGGCCTGGGCGAACCCCTCGCGATAGAAGGCGAAGACGGCCGCGTAGCGGGTGGGGATGTGGGCGGGGTGCATGTCCCAGCCCTGGTAGTAGGCCCGGGAGAGGGCGCGGCGGGTGAGGCTGTAGTGCAGGCGCCAGGCGTCGTGGACCTTCTCGGTGGGGCCGACGGGCAGGACGTTGGTGGAGCCGTCGGAGACGCGGACGCCGGTGCCGGCGGCGGCGACCTGCATGACCGCCTTGGCGTGATCGGCGGCGGGATGGTCGGAGGCCTGGTAGGCGGCGGAGACGCCGAGGCAGGCGCTGTAGTCGAAGGTGCCGTAGTGCAGGCCCGTGGCGCGGCCCTCGGCGGCCTGGATCATACGGGCGACCGTGGCGGTGCCGTCGGTGGCGAGGATGGCCTGGCTGGTCTCGATCTGGATCTCGAAGCCTAGCCGGCCGGGTGCGAGCCCGTGCGCCTTCTCGAAGGCCTCCAGGAGCCGCACCATGGCGGTGACCTGCTCGGGATACGTCACCTTCGGCAATGTCAGCACCAGGCCCTCGGGCAGACCCCCGGCACCCATCAGGCCGGTGAGGAAGATGTCGAGGGTGCGGATCCCCCGGTCGCGTACGGCGGCCTCCATGCACTTCATGCGGATGCCCATGTACGGGGCCGCCGTGCCCTTGGCGTGGGCCTCGGCGACGAGCCGTGCCGTCCGAGCGGCCGCCTCGTCCTCCTCGGCGTCGGGACGGAGGCCGTAGCCGTCCTCGAAGTCGACCCGCAGATCCTCGATGGGCTCGCGCTCCAGTTTGGCCCGCACACGCGCGTACACGGGTCCGGCGAGTTCGCCGGACAGGCCGAGGCAGTCGGCGAAGGAGGCGGCGTCCGGGGCGTGCTCGTCGAGCGCGGCGAGGGCCCTCTCGCCCCAGGAGCGGAGGGTGTCGGCGGCGAACGCGTCGGCGGGGACGTAGACGGTGTGGACGGGCTGGCGGGTGCCGGGGTCTCCGGGGTAGCAGCGGTCGAGTTCGGCGTCGACGGGGGTGAGGGAGGCGCTGATCTCCTCGCTGACGGCACCCGCGAGGCTCGTCGTCACCGTCTCCTGCTGCCCCTGCCCCATTCCCACACCCTCCTGCTTTCCGTTGTGCGGAATCAACAATCCGTAGAATGAAGCTAGCTGTGGACCTTCCGGCGGGTCAACACCCTGTCCACCCGGTGGTCCCGTGTGATCACTTCCGCACCTTCTCCCTCTTCCGCACAGAGCCGCACACCTTCATCCTGGCTCACGAGGCGAGAGGGGACACATGACGGGCAACGAGGGGCCGACCCGGCGGGCGGGGCTGAGGACGATGGTGGCCGCCGTCGTCGCCGTGCCCCTGCTCGGCACGGTGGGAGCCTCCGCGGCCCGGCACGAGGACCCGGCGCCGCGCGAGCCGGACCGGGTTCCACCGCTGGAGGTCATGTCGTTCAACCTCCGCGTGCCCGCCGCCTCGGACCCCTGGACACTCCGCCGTCCGGTCATGCGCACGCTCTTACAGCGGGCGGCCCCGCACGTCATCGGCACTCAGGAGGGCCAGTTCTCCCAGCTGCTGAACGTCGGGGCCGACCTGGGTCCGCACTACGACTGGATCGGCACGCCCGGCAGTGGCAACGAGGAATCGACAGCCGTCTTCTACGACGTCCGCCGGCTCGCCCCCCTCGAGCACGACGTCTTCCGGCTGTCCGACACGCCCACCGTGCCCGGCTCCAACACCTGGGGCGCGGCCTATCCCCGGCTGGTGACCCGGGTCCGTTTCCGCGACCGGCTCGACTCGGGCCGGGAGTTCCACGTCCTCAACACCCACCTCGACCACCGGAGCGCATACGCACGCGCGCGTGCCGCCGCCCTGATCGCCGAGCGGATCCGGGCCCTCGGCCCCTCCCGGCCGGTGCTGCTGACCGGCGACTTCAACGCCGTCGCACACGCCTCCGCGGCCTACGACACCCTGCTGGACGCCGGTCTCGTCGATGCCTGGGACACGGCACGGCGGCGCGGACCGGCGTACGGGACGTTCCACGGGTACAAGGCGCTGACGCCGGACGGCGACCGCATCGACTGGATCCTGGCCACGCCGGGCGTCACGGTCCGGCGGGCGTGGGTCGACACGTACTCCGCGAACGGCCAGTATCCGAGCGACCATCTGCCGGTGGCGGCGTCGGTGAGCCTGGGATGAACACGCCGGGGCCCCCGTGACCGGTGCGGTCACGGGGGCCCCGTACATCCGATCGGGTGATCAGCCCTTGCGGGTGTTGATCTCCTCGGTGAGCTGCGGGACGACGTCGAACAGGTCGCCCACCACGCCGTAGTCGACCAGGTCGAAGATCGGGGCCTCGGCGTCCTTGTTGACGGCCACGATGGTCTTCGAGGTCTGCATGCCGGCGCGGTGCTGGATGGCGCCGGAGATGCCGTTGGCGATGTACAGCTGCGGCGAGACGGACTTGCCGGTCTGGCCGACCTGGTTGGTGTGCGGGTACCAGCCCGCGTCCACCGCGGCGCGCGAGGCGCCCACGGCCGCGCCGAGGGAGTCGGCGAGGGCCTCGATGATCGAGAAGTTCTCCGCGCCGTTGACGCCACGGCCGCCGGAGACCACGATCGCGGCCTCGGTCAGCTCCGGACGCCCGGTCGACTCACGGGCCGTGCGGCCGGTGACCTTGGTGCCGGTCGCCTGCTCGGAGAAGGACACGGACAGCGCCTCGACCGCGCCGGCGGCCGGGGCGGCCTCCACCGCGGCCGAGTTCGGCTTGACGGTGATGACCGGGGTGCCCTTGACGACACGGGACTTGGTGGTGAAGGACGCGGCGAACACCGACTGGGTGGCCACCGGACCCTCGTCGCCGGCCTCGAGGTCGACGGCGTCGGTGATGATGCCGGAGCCGATGCGCAGCGCCAGACGCGCGGCGATCTCCTTGCCCTCGGCGGAGGACGGGACCAGGACGGCGGCCGGGGAGACGGCGGAGACTGCGGCCTGCAGCGCGTCGACCTTCGGTACGACGAGGTAGTCGGCGTACTCGGACGCGTCGTGGGTGAGGACCTTGACGGCGCCGTGCTCGGCCAGCGCGGCGGCGGTGTTCTCGGCACCGGCACCCAGCGCGACGGCGACCGGCTCGCCGATGCGGCGGGCCAGGGTCAGCAGTTCGAGGGTCGGCTTGCGGACGGCACCGTCCACGTGGTCGACGTAGACGAGGACTTCAGCCATTACTACTCCTGGGCGAATACCCCGAACTTCAGCCGGGGCAAGATTTGTTGACTGCTACGCTCACGTCCGTGCCTTCAGGCACCGGACAGGGCTTGTCCGTCATGAGGCTGTCTCGACAGTCGAGTGAGAAGCCCCTTTGGGGCGGAGTCACGGGATTGCTCTCCTGCGAGGAGGAGCACTCCGAGGGGCGCGGGTCGCGTTGCAACCGGCCCCGCGCCACCCACCCTTAGATGAACTTCTGGCTCGCGAGGTACTCGGCGAGCTGCTTGCCGCCCTCGCCCTCGTCCTTGACGATCGTGCCGGCGGTGCGGGCGGGACGCTCGGCCGCGGTCTCGACCTTGGTCCAGGCGCCCTCCAGGCCGACCTCCTCCGCCTCGATGTCGAGGTCGGACAGGTCCCAGGACTCGACCGGCTTCTTCTTGGCCGCCATGATGCCCTTGAAGGACGGGTAACGGGCCTCGCCCGACTGGTCGGTGACCGACACGACCGCCGGCAGGGAGGCCTCGAGCTGCTCGGAGGCGGCGTCACCGTCGCGGCGGCCCTTGACGGTGCCGTCCTCGACGGAGAGCTCGGACAGCAGCGTGACCTGCGGGACGCCCAGGCGCTCGGCGACCAGGGCCGGGAGGACGCCCATCGTGCCGTCGGTGGAGGCCATGCCGGAGATCACCAGGTCGTAGCCGGCCTTCTCGACGGCCTTGGCGAGCACCAGGGAGGTGCCGATGGCGTCGGTGCCGTGCAGGTCGTCGTCCTCGACGTGGATCGCCTTGTCGGCGCCCATCGAGAGGGCCTTGCGCAGGGCGTCCTTGGCGTCCTCGGGGCCCACCGTGAGGACGGTGATCTCCACGTCGTCGTCGGAGTTCTCGGAGATCTGCAGCGCCTGTTCGACCGCGTACTCGTCCAGTTCGGAGAGCAGACCGTCCACGTCGTCCCGGTCGACGGTCAGGTCATCGGCGAAGTGCCGGTCGCCAGTGGCGTCGGGCACGTACTTCACAGTGACAACGATCCTCAAGCTCACGCCGGCTCTCCTACTGCATCGTCGGTTCTCGGCTGCCTTCTTTCAGGCAGCATAGGCGCCACAAGCGGCCGATCCCGATCGGGGCGGCCCGCGCTCCGAACGAAATATTACTCGTCAGTACACCCAGTTCCTGCCCACTAAGCAAGCGCTTTGAACTGTGACGTCTGCAACGCAGCGTAACCGGAACCCGACGACTTCGCAGGAGAGCCGGGCAGTGATCAATCCCGCAGCGCGTTGAACCTGCCCTGGTGGTAGAGCAGCGGCCGGCCCGCGCCCGCGGGGTCGCCCAGAACGACCTCGGCCAGCACGATGCGGTGATCCCCGGCGGGCACACGCGCGACGACCCGGCACACCAGCCAGGCGAGCACGTCGTGGAGGACCGGTACGCCCTGGGGGCCCTCGCGCCAGGCGGTGGGCGCGCCGAAGCGGTCGGCGCCACTGCGGGCGAAGGTCCCGGCCAGCTCCTGCTGGTGCTCGCCGAGCAGATGCACGCCCACGTGCTCGGCCCCGGATATCGCGGGCCAGCTGGAGGCTCCCGTACCGATGCCGAAGGAGAGCAGTGGGGGCTCCGCGGAGACGGAGGCGAGGGAGGTGGCGGTGAAGCCGACCGGGCCGGACTCACCGGAGGCGGTGATCACGGCGACTCCGGCGGCGTGTCGCCGGAAGACGGAACGCAGGAGATCGGGGGAGGCGAGCTGAGCGGTGCCGAGGTCGGGCGAGGCCGTCATGGAGCTGTCGTCCTTCTGGAGGGAGCGGCGGGAGGGTCCGTGGGTGCTCAACGGCCCGGACAGCACGCGCTCGCGGTACGGGCCAGGTCGACGTGGACCCGTCCGTGGAGAAGGAGTTCTTCGGGCATGCGGTCAGGCTGACGACAGGTGGTGCGCACAGTCAAGTACGCCCCGGCATCCGGGAGGCGCCGCACCGCGGACGACCGCCCGTCACACCGCCTCCCCCAGCGCCGCGATGACATCGGCCTTCCGGGGCTGGCCGGTGGCGCGCCGTACGACCCGGCCGCCCGCGTCGAGGACCAGAACGGTCGGGGTCCTGAGGATGTCGAGCTCGCGCACGAGCTCCAGGTGCTCCTCGGCGTCGATCTCGATGTGCGCGACGCCGGGCACCAGGTCCGCCACTTCGCCGAGGACCCGGCGGGTGGCCCGACAGGGCGCGCAGAAAGCGCTGGAGAACTGGACGAGCGTGGCCCGCTCCCCGAGTTCGCCGCCCAGCCGGTCGGCACCGAGCCGCTTTCCGTCGTCGCGCACGCGCACGCGTACCCTCCCGCTCCGCCGCCGCTGCAGCACTCCGTAGGCGCTCGCCGCGGCGAGCACCGCCACGCACACCACCAGTCCGGTCATCGACGGCTCCAGCGTTCACGAGACTGCAAAGATTCCCGACCCCAGGAATCGTTTCCACTGCGGAATGCTTGATTCATGGACATCGATGTGAGGGGCCCGCGCTTCGGGGCCATTGTCACGACCGTGGTGCTGGCGGTCGTTCTGGTCGCGGGCAGCCCCTGGCTGCTGGCCTGGCAGACGCTGGCGTTCGCGCTGGGCGCGGCGGGCGGGGTCGGACGCTCGCCGTACGGCTGGGTGTTCCGTCGGGTGGTACGGCCGCGGATCGGGCCGCCGACGGAGTTCGAGTCGCCCGAACCGCCGCGGTTCGCGCAGGCCGTGGGGCTCGCCTTCGCGGCTCTGGGCCTGGTGGGCTTCGCCCTGGGTCTCGACTGGCTGGGGCTCGCTGCGACCGGTGCGGCGCTCGCGGCCGCGTTCCTCAATGCCGCTTTCGGGTACTGCCTGGGGTGCGAGTTGTACCTGCTCGTACGGCGGATGGCGGTACGAGCTGAGTAAACCTGCCGTAAAAGCCCGAGGTGGATCACAGGGACCGAGTGACGAGGATCTCGTCGCCATGGGGCACGAGGACTGGCCCCCCGGCCGTTCTTCGGGCACGATCTGCGAGATGCCGTAAACCTACGGCAGCGTAACTTTGCCCGAGGGGAATCCCCGCCCGGGCGGAAGGAAGGGTACGCGCCGCCCATGGCAGAGCTTGTCTACCGTCCCGTTGTCGGCCTCGCCCAGACGCTGTTCAAGGCCTGGGACCTCAAGATCGACTGCAAGGGCTCGGAGAACATCCCGCGCTCGGGCGGTGCCGTGCTGGTGAGCAATCACATCAGCTACCTCGACTTCATCTTCAACGGCCTGGCCGCTCTCCCGCAGAAACGTCTCGTTCGGTTCATGGCGAAGGAGTCCGTCTTCCGCCACAGGATCTCGGGGCCGCTGATGCGCGGAATGAAGCACATCCCGGTGGACCGCAACCAGGGCGACGCCGCCTATCAGCACGCGTTGGACTCACTGCGCTCGGGTGAGATCGTCGGGGTCTTCCCGGAGGCGACCATCTCGCAGTCGTTCACCCTGAAGAGCTTCAAGTCGGGTGCGGCGCGGATGGCCCAGGAGGCGGGCGTGCCGCTGATCCCGATGGCCGTGTGGGGGACGCAGCGGCTGTGGACCAAGGGCCACCCACGCAACTTCAAGCGCAGCCACACCCCGATCACCATCCGGGTCGGCGAGGCCATCGAGGCGTCGAAGGACAAGTACGCGGGCGCCATCACCCGACAGGTGCGCGAGCGCGTCCAGGAGCTCCTGGAGGCGGCCCAGCGCGCCTATCCGGTCCGCCCGAAGGACGCCAACGACACCTGGTGGATGCCGGCCCATCTGGGCGGCACGGCGCCGACCCCGGAGCAGGTACGGGCGGCCGAGACCCACTGAGGTCCCCTTGGAGACGCTCTACGGCAGTGCGACCGGGAGCGTCTCCCACAGACCGGGCCGGTCCGGCGCGGCCTTGAGCGCGTTCAGCACCGCCGGGTGCGGTGCCGCGTACAGCACCGGATAGTCCAGCTCGCCCGCCTCCGAGTCCGGGAGGAAGGCGAGCTGTTCGCCGTTCAGGGAGAACCGCGCGTCCACACCCGGCTTGTTGCCCCGGGGGTCCTGGCGGTGCCAGGCGCCGTTGAAGCGAACGGCGACCAGGCCGTGCACCACGTCGAACCTCTGGTAGCACAGCGCCGTCGGGATGTCCTCGGCCCGCAGCAGCGCGGTGAGCGCATGGGCTTTGGCGTAGCAGATACCCGTGCCCTGCTCCAGCACGTCGGAGGCGCGCCAGGTGACGCGCGGGTCGCCGGAGTCCTGCGAGTGGGCAATGGCGTCGCGCACGAACTCGAACGCCAGACGCGCATAGTCATACGAGTCGGTGGCGTCCTTGGTGAGGCGTGCGGCTGTCTCGCGGACCAGCGGGTGGTGATGGTCGATGACCTCGTCAGCGGCCAGATAGGCGGACAGGTCTGGGTTCTCCTGGATCAGCTCCATGGCTGAAGAGCATAGGAACGCGATCACCCGGCGTCAATGAATTTCCGGATGACCGCATACCTATGCATCGCTGCGGGTGTCGCTCAGCGAGCCATCTCCTCCTTGACCGCCGCGACGAACGCGTCCACGTCCTCCTCGGTGGTGTCGAACGCGCACATCCAGCGGACGACCCCCGCCGCCTCGTCCCAGAAGTAGAACCGGAACCGCTTCTGCAGCCGCACACTCACCTCGTGCGGCAGCTTGGCGAAGACCCCGTTGGCCTGGACCGGGTGGAGGATCTCCACGCCGTGTACCGCGCGCACGCCCTCCGCCAGCCGCTGGGCCATCTCGTTGGAGTGACGGGCGTTGCGCAGCCAGAGGTCCTTGGCGAGCAGCGCCTCCAACTGCACCGAGACGAAGCGCATCTTGGAGGCGAGCTGCATGGACAGCTTGCGCAGGTGCTTCATCCGGCGGACGCCGTCCTGGTCGATGACGACGACCGCCTCGCCGAACAGCGCGCCGTTCTTCGTCCCGCCCAGGGAGAGGATGTCGACGCCGACCGCGTTGGTGAACGTGCGCATCGGGACGTTCAGCGAGGCGGCCGCGTTGGCTATGCGGGAGCCGTCCAGGTGCACCTTCATGCCGTGCGCGTGGGCGTGGTCGCAGATCGCGCGGATCTCGTCCGGGGTGTAGAGGGTGCCGAGCTCCGTGCTCTGGGTGATCGAGACGACCTGAGGCATCGCGCGGTGCTCGTCCTCCCAGCCCCAGGCCTGCTTGTCGATCAGCTCAGGAGTGAGCTTGCCGTCCGGGGTGGGCACGGTGAGCAGCTTCAGGCCGCCCATGCGCTCGGGCGCGCCGCCCTCGTCCACGTTGATGTGCGCGCTCTCGGCACAGATCACCGCGCCCCAGCGGTCGGTGACCGCCTGGAGCGCGACGACGTTGGCGCCGGTGCCGTTGAAGACCGGGAACGCCTCCGCCGTGGGACCGAAGTGGCTGCGGATGATCCGCTGGAGGTTCTCGGTGTAGTCGTCCTCGCCGTACGCCACCTGGTGGCCGCCGTTGGCCAGGGCCAGGGCGGCCATCACCTCCGGGTGGGCTCCGGCGTAGTTGTCGCTGGCGAAACCGCGGACCTCGGGGTCGTGGTGACGACGGGCGTCGGTCTTCGGAGGGTTCACGGCTTCTCGGTGAGCCACAGACGCTGTCCGTTCACTTCGGGGGCGGGTTTCTCCCAGACTCCGGCGATGGCCTCGGCCAGGTCTGTGACGTCGGTGAAGCCCGCGAACTTCGCGTTGGGCCGCTCGGCGCGCATCGCGTCGTGCACCAGCGCCTTCACCACCAGGATGGCGGCCGCGGAGGTCGGCCCCCCGGCGCCCCCGGCCTTGCGGAAGTAGTCGGCGAGGGCCAGCGTCCAGGCCTCGGCGGCGGCCTTGGCGGCGGCGTAGGCGGCGTTGCCCGCGGTGGGGTTGCTGGCGCCCGCGGCGCTGATCAGGACGTACCGGCCGCGGTCGCTGGCCTGCAGCGCCTCGTGGAAGGCCAGGGAGGTGTGCTGCACGGTCTTGACCAGCAGCAGCTCCAGCAGGTCCCAGTCGTCGAGGCTGGTCTTGGTGAAGGTCTCGCTGCCGCGCCAGCCTCCGACGAGGTGGACCAGGCCGTCGACACGTCCGAAGTCCTTCTCGACACGGGCGGCCCACTCGTGGGTGCGGTTCAGGTCGAGCAGATCGACGGTGTCGCCGGTGACGGTGGCGCCGCCGGCCTCGTAGCGCGCGTGGTCGACGGCCTCCGCCAGACGCTCGGCGTCGTTGTCCGCGCCGACGACGGTCGCGCCTTCCTTGGCGAGCTTGAGCAGTGCCGCCCGGCCGGCGGGTCCGCCCGCGCCGGCCACCGCGATCACCGCACCGCTGAGAGCCCCGTTCCCCATGTTCTTCGCCTCCTGAGCAGTGTTCTCGGTACGCAGGTCGCTCACGCGGCGATCCGCTCGGCGCCGTCCGCCGTGATGCCCTTGGTGGACGCGATCACGTTCTTCAGCTTCTTGGACAGTGCCTCATAGAACATGCTCAGCGGAAACTCGTCCGGAAGCACGTCATCCACGAGTTTGCGCGGCGGCTGGCTCAGGTCCAGGGCGTCGGGCCCCTTGGCCCACTTCGAGCCCGGGTGCGGGGCGAGGTAGGTGGAGACCAGTTCGTAGCCCGCGAACCAGTGGACCAGTTTCGGGCGGTCGATGCCGTCGCGGTAGAGCTGCTCGATGTCCGCGCAGAGCTGGTTCGTCACCCGCGGGGCGCGTTGCCAGTCGATGAACAGCTTGTTGTCGGTCCAGCGCACGACGTCGTGTTTGTGCAGGTAGGCGAAGAGCAGCTGGCCGCCGAGGCCGTCGTAGTTGCGCACGCGCTCACCGGTGACCGGGAAGCGGAACATACGGTCGAAGAGGACCGCGTACTGCACGTCACGGGCCTGCGGGACACCGTCCGCCTCGAGCTTGACGGCCTCCTTGAAGGCGGTGAGGTCGCAGCGCAGCTCCTCGAGACCGTACATCCAGAACGGCTGGCGCTGCTTGATCATGAACGGGTCGAAGGGCAGGTCGCCGTGGCTGTGGGTGCGGTCGTGGACCATGTCCCACAGGACGAAGGCCTCCTCGCAGCGCTTCTGGTCGTCGACCATGGCCGCGATGTCCTCGGGCAGTTCCAGGCCCAGGATGTCGACGGCGGCGTCGGTGACCCGGCGGAAGCGGGCGGCCTCACGGTCGCAGAAGATCCCACCCCAGGAAAAACGTTCCGGCGCCTCGCGAACGGCAATGGTCTCCGGGAACAGTACGGCGGAGTTGGTGTCGTAGCCGGACGTGAAGTCCTCGAAGGTGATGCCGCAGAACAACGGGTTGTCATAGCGGGTGCGCTCCAGCTCGGCCAGCCAGTCCGGCCAGACCATGCGCAGCACGACCGCCTCGAGGTTGCGGTCCGGGTTGCCGTTCTGCGTGTACATCGGGAAGACGACCAGGTGCTGGAGGCCGTCCGCGCGGTTCGCCGCGGGCTGGAAGGCCAGCAGCGAGTCGAGGAAGTCCGGCACCTCGAAGCCGCCGTCGGCCCAGGCCCGCAGGTCCCCGACCAGGGCCCGGTGGTACTCGGCGTCGTGCCGGAGCAGCGGGGACAGCTCCTCGACCGCCTCCGTCACGGCACGGACGGCCCGCTCGGCCTCCGCGCGCTCCGGGGCGCCCTCGGCCGTGAAGTCGATCGAGCCGTCCTTGGACTGCCAGGGACGGATCCGCTCCACGGCATCCTTGAGCACGGGCCACGCCGGGTGCTCCACCACCCTGGTCGCGGGAGGAACCTGCTCCCTCGTCGCCGCCTGCACAAGAATTTCCGTCATGACCCCATCCTTCACGGGAGAACCTCGCGTATGGACACCGTATGCATACGGGGTTTCCTCCAGCAAGTAGGATCACGGGAAGTTATCCTGCGCGCCCGCGCCTTCACCGCACTTTTTCCTGTTGGACATCGAAGGAGTGTCTGACTCCGCTACGGCGGGGTAGGCGCAGAAAGCCCTTGCGCCTACACGTGTCCATGACGGCTTCCAGGCCGTTAGGCTGCGAACTTCTCCACCCCCCGCTCCACCCCAGCTGTCGACGGAAGCGAGTCCCGTCTTGAACTTCGTCACCATCGGTCATCGCGGAGTCATGGGTGTCGAGCCCGAGAACACTCTGCGCTCCTTCGTCGCGGCCGAGCAGGCCGGCCTCGATGTGATCGAACTTGATCTGCACTTGAGCAAAGACGGAGCACTCGTGGTCATGCACGATCCGGATGTTGACCGTACGACGGACGGGACGGGGCCCATCGCCGATCAGACGCTCGCGGAGCTGAAGACCCTCGACGCGGGACGCGGGGAGCGGGTGCCGGTGTTCGAGGAGGTCCTGGACGCGGTGGCGCTGCCGATGCAGGCCGAGATCAAGGACGTACAGGCGGCGCGGGCGCTGGCCGAGGTGATGCGTGCGCGGGATCTGGTGGGGCGGGTGGAGGTGTCCTCGTTCCACGACGAGGCGGTCGCCGAGATGGCCCGGCTGGTCCCTGGCGTGCGCACCGCGCTGATCGGCAGCCGCTACGGCCTCGACATCGTTGCCCGGGCCGTGGACGCCGGGGCCACGACCGTGTGCCTGAACCTGCGGCGGCTCACCCTGGAGATCGTCGAGGAGGCCCGCAGGCGCGATCTGCGGATCATCGGCTGGGTGGTCAACACACAGCACCAGCTGGGGCTCGTGCGCGCGCTGGAGCTGGACGGGGCGACCACCGACTATCCGGAGATCACGCGCACGGGCCGCCGCACGGCGTGAGCGGTCTCAGGCGAGCGGCTTGACCAGCAGCTCGAACTGGAGGTCGTCGCGCTGCGGGATGCCGTAGCGCTCGTCGCCGTACGGGAAAGGGGTCATCTCTCCGGTGCGGCGGTAGCCCCGCCGCTCGTACCAGGCGATGAGGTCGTCGCGTACGGAGATCACGGTCATGTGCATCTCGGTGGCGCCCCAGGTCTCGCGGGCCTGCCGCTCGGCCTCCGCGAGGACCGCCTTGCCGAGTCCGCCGCCCTGGGCCGTCGGAGTGACCGCGAACATCCCGAAGTAGGCGTGGCCGCCGCGGCGTTCGAGCTGGCAGCAGGCGACCGTCCGGCCGCCCTGCTCGACGGTGAGCACCCGGCCGTCGGCCGACTTGATGATCTCCCGTACACCCTCGGGGTCGGTCCGCTGCCCCTGGAGGATGTCCGCCTCCGTGGTCCAGCCGACCCGGCTGGAGTCCCCGCGGTAGGCCGACTCGACGAGGGCGACCAGTTCGTCCACGTCGGCGTCGGTGGCGTCACGGAAGGTGAGTGCGGTGGCGGCGGTGTCCATGCGGGCGATCTCCGGAGTGTGGCGCGGCTGGGACTCGGACGAGGGTAACCACCCTCGCCTAAGCTCCGACCGCATGGTGCACGTACTCAGCAGCAGGATCCTTCTCCACCCCGCCGATCCCGAGCGTTCGCGGTTCTTCTACGGCGAGCAGCTGGGCCTCGGCGTCTACCGCGAGTTCGGCACGGGGCCCGAGCGCGGGGTCGTCTACTTCGTCGACGGCGGCTTTCTGGAGGTCTCGGGCCGGTCCGAGGCGCCGCGGGATCCTGCCGTACGGCTCTGGCTGCAGGTCGCGGACGTGACAGCGGCGCACGACGAGCTGCGGGCGAAGGGGGTCGGGATCGTGCGGCCGCCGGTGAAGGAGCCGTGGGGGCTGGTCGAGATGTGGATCGCGGATCCGGACGGGACGCCGATCGTGCTGGTGGAGGTGCCCGCGGATCATCCGATCCGGTACCGGCCGGGAATCTGAGGGGCGGTGGTCGGCAGCGGGGCACGCCGGCCGACGGCGAGTGCGGACGCGTCGTGGCTGGTCGCGCCCGCACGGCGGGCCGCACTTCGGCACGGCCCCGCGCCCGGGATGTCGGCGGGCCCCGTCGGCGGCGTGAGCGGGTGCCGGGGCGCGGGGCGGGATGAGAGCTCCGAGCAAAAGTGGAGCCCGGCTCGCCTTTTGTTCGGAGCTCTTAGCATGCTGGAGGGGTCCCCTTTTCAGGAGGAACGCCATGAAGCTCGACGCGCCCGTACCCGGCGGGCCCTGCTGGGCCGAGCTGGGGACCAGTGATCTGGAGGCGGCGAAGCGGTTCTACGCGAAGCTGTTCGGCTGGCGGGCGGAGACGGATCCGCGACAGGAGGCGGGCGGCTACACGGTGGCGCACCTCGGCGAGGCCGCCGTCGCCGCGCTGAGCCCCCTCTCTCAGCAGGCGCAGCCGTGCGCCTGGAACGTGTCGTTCGCGGTGACCGACGCCGATGTCAGCGCCCGGCTGGTCACCGAGGCCGGCGGCGAGGTGCTGGTCGGCCCGATGGACGTGTTCGACGTGGGCCGTTTCGTGGTCGCCCTCGACCCGGGCGGTGCCTCGTTCCAGCTGTGGCAGGCGCGCACCTTCCCGGGCGCGGGGCTGTTCAACGCGCCCGGCTCGCTCGGCTGGGTGGAGCTGCTGACCCGCGACCCCGACCGGGCGGAGACCTTCTACATCACGGTGTTCGGGTGGACCGTGAGCTCCTCGGAGAACTATCTGCAGTGGGGCGTCGGCGGCGCGGACTTCGGCGGCATGATCAGGATGGACGAGAAGTTTCCGCCGGAGGTACCGCCGCACTGGCTGCCGTACTTCGCGGTGGCCGAGGTGGACGCCTCCGCGGCGACCGCGATCCAGGCCGGCGGCACCGCGCTCATGGAACCCACCTCCGTGCCGGACGGTCCACGGATCGCGGTGCTGCGGGATCCGCAGCATGCGGTGTTCGGGGTGTACCGGGCGGGTGACGAGCGGTGAACGCCGGCTGCTGGGGGGCCATGTGAGGGCTCAGACCCGCAGCGCCCGCATGTGCCCTTCCAGACGGCTCAGCAACTCGCCGAGGAGATCGGCCAGTTCGTCCTGGCGGTCACCGTCCAGGGCGGACAGCACGGCGCTTTCGTAGGCGAGTTGCTCCGGCATGATGCCGTCCACGAGTTCGCGGCCGGCGTCCGTGAGGCGGAGATGGGCGACGCGGCGGTCGCGGGTGTCGCCCCGGCGTTCCACCAGGCCGCGTTCGGTGAGCTGCTTGAGGCGCTTGGTGACGGCGGCTCCGGAGGAGAAGGTCTCCCGGGCCAGTTCGCCGGGGGTCAGTTCGTGGCCGGTGCGGCGGAGCGCGCCGAGCAGATCGAACTCGGGGCGACTCAGGCCCGCCCGGCGCAGCGGCGCGTCCTCGGCCTGCTGGAGCAGGGCGGCACAGCGGTTGACGCGGCCGATGATCTCCATGGGCCCGGTGTCGAGGTCGGGCCGCACGGCCTGCCACTGCCGTACGACCGCTGCCACCGTGTCCCGCCGCGCATCCTCCCCGGCGGCAGCGGCCCCCTCCAGCGGTCCCTCTTCCCCTCTCGTTCCGTCTCCGGCCGCCGCTCGTCCGTGCGTCGCCGTCATCGCCGTTCGTCCTCCGCTCATGTGGTCGCGTCCTCGTCCAGGAGCAGGCCCTGGCGCCGTGCCGTCGCGGCGAGCGTACGGTGTCCGCTCTGTTCGGCGGCCACGACCCGCTCCTCGGGCAGGGCGCGCCGCCACCACTCGCCGGACGCGGCGTCGGCGGTGGCGCGCAGGTCGACCAGGGCGGCGGCGAGGGCGCGGCGGGCGGACTCCAGGGCGGCGGGGGCGGGGTGCGGCCGGGCGAGGAGGTTGCCGGCCTGGTCGCGGGCGGCTTCCACCGCCGTCAGGGCCTCGTCTAGGCGGTCGCCCGCCCGTCGGTTGGTCACGGCGATCGCGGCGACGAAGCCGACCGCGGCGCCGACGAGCGTGTCCACGAGCCGCTCGGTGATCAGCCGTCCGGAGTCCTGGTAGTGGGCGAACTCCGTGATGAGCAGCGCCATCGGGGTCACGCAGACGCTGCCGAGCCAGTAGTTGCGGCTGATCAGCGCCTCCGCGCCGAAGTTGAGGGCGAGGCAGACGAGCACCAGGGCCGCCTGGTGGAGATGGGCCAGCGGGACGAGCACGGCGAAGGCGAGGACGCCGACGAGGTTGCCGACCACACGCTGGACGGCACGGTTCCACGTGAGGGTGACGTTCGCCTGGTAGAGGGAGGCGGCGGTCACCAGGGCCCAGTAGGGGCGGCCGACACCAAGGGCGAGGGAGGTGTACCCGGCGAGGGCGCAGCCGAGGGCGGTGCGGGCCGCGATCGGCGTGAGGGGACCGAGCCTGCGCCACAACGACGGTTGTCCGCCGGCCAGTTCGGCGTCGATGCCGAGGAGTTCGTCGTCGTCCAGGAGGTCGTCGGGGTGGGGGACGGGGCCGGTGCCGCGCAGGGCGCGGGCCCAGGTGCGCAGCCGCTCGGGGTCGGTGTCGGCGGGGGCGGCGAGGGCCACCTCGGCGCGGACGAGCAACCGCTCCAGGGCACGGTGGTTCTCCGCCCGGCGGGTCGTCGACGGGGTTCCGCGGCGGCTCGGCAGGGGGCTGTCGCCGCGTGCCGCCAGCAGGGTCTGCCAGGCCGCGTGCACGGCGGCTGCCGCGGCGGCGCGGGCACGGGATACGGCCGGCCCTGGCGTTCCGTTCGTTCCGGTTGTCCCGGTCGGTCCAGGGGTTCCGGCTGTCCCGGCGTACGCGGCGGCCGTGTGCAGGGCGTGGGCGGTGGCGCGGCGCTCGGGGCCGCAGGGGCGCACCAGTCCCGGCGCCATGCCGATCAGCCAGGCCCAGGCGCCCGCCGCCAGGGCGAGGCCCAGGTGGCCGGGGACCTGGGCCGGCGTCTGGGGGACGAACAGGGCGGCGGAGCTGACGAAGGTGAGGACGACGTTGGCGGGCGGACCGAGGCGGGTCGCGTCGCAGAGCGCCTTCTGTGCGGCCGCCAGCAGCGCGCCGACGGTCACCAGGACGACCGTGTTCGTGGTCAGCGAGGCCGCGAGCAGGGCGACGGCCAGACCGCCGGTCATGCCGACTACCACCCGGGCGAGAACCCGGGCCCGGGCCGCGTAGGGGCGGTTGTGGGCGTACAGGGCGCACATGGACCCGGCCATCGTGTACGCCGCCAGGTCGAGGCGGCCGAGGGCCAGCAGGATCAGGTTCGGCGGGGCGACCGCGGCGACGACGCTCAGGGCGGGCTTGAACCAGATGTCGGAGGGCCGGCCGAGGCGCAGTACGTCGGCGAGCGGGAGGCGGGGTCCGGACATGCCCATCAATTTAGCATGTGTTTTACTCGTGAATAATACAGTGACGTGCTGTGCTCCCTCGAATGCTCCCCGTGTACTCCCTTGCGCTCGCGTGCGCACCGCGTGCCGTGGGCATCGCAACCCTCGACGGACCGTCGAGGCGGGGAGGTGCGCGTGCACGGACCGGCTTCGCCCGGCTGGCTGCTGGTCGCGCTGTGTGCGGCGACCGGGGCCTACTGCCTGCTGCGGATGCGCAGCAGTGTCGAGGAACAGCGCCGGGCCGCGGGCGGCGAGGCGCTCATGGGGTTCGGAATGGCCGCGATGGCGGTGCCCACGGCGGTGTTCACCCCGCCGTGGTGGGCCTGGCCGGCCTACGCGGGACTCTTCGGGGCGGCCGCGCTGCGGGCCCTGTGGACGATCCGTGGCGGCGCACACCATCTGCACCACCTCGTCGGCGCTTTGGCCATGGTCTACATGGCGGCGGCGATGGCCGCCCCGTCCGCGCGGGAGCACGGGCACGGCGGCTCCGGGAATCCCCTGCTGACCGGCCTGCTGTTGCTCTACTTCACGGCGTACGTCCTCGTCTCCGGGGCACGGCTGCTGCCGGCGACCGCGGCGGGAGACACCGGTGGCGGCGGTGGCACCGCCGTCGCCTGGGGCGACCGGCCCGAACTGGCACGGGCGTGCCGGCTGTCGATGGGGATCGGGATGCTGGCGATGCTGCTGACCGTGTGAAACCAACTCGGCCGTGGCCTGCGTCACTTTGCCGCGGCAAGCCGTACCCCTGAGCGGTGCGCCGCTCATAGGGTGCTGCCCATGATGGTCCCCGCGGTCCTGCTGCTGCTCGGCGCCCTGACCGCCGTCGGCGCGCCCCGGCTGCTCGCCCGGGCCGACTGGCAGGACCGTGAACCGGTGGTCGCGCTGTGGGCGTGGCAGTGCGTGGTGGCCGCGGTCCTGGTGTGCTGTGCGCTGTCGATGACGCTCAGCGCGGCGGCGGCCTGGCAGGCGGTGCGCGGACACGTCTTCGCGTCGGCCCCGCGCGGGGTCGTGGAGGCCTATGCGCTCGGCCCGTCCGGATCGTGGGCGGCGGCAACGGCCGTGGCGCTCGCGTGCGCCGGGCTGTGGAGCGGGGCGATGCTCGTCCGGGAGATCGTGCGCGCCCGGGCCAGCAGCCGGTCGCGTCGGGCGGAACTGCGGCTGCGCGCCCCGGTGTTGCCCGGCGAGGGGGCGGCGGGACGGCTGGTCGTCCTGGAGAGCGAGCGGCCCGACGCCTGGTGGCTGCCGGGCGCGGCGCCCCGGCTGGTCGTCAGCACGGCCGCGTTGCGGCGCCTCAAGGGACGGCAGCTCGATGCCCTGCTCGCGCACGAGCAGGGTCACGCGCAGGCGCGGCACGACTGGCTGCTGCACACGTCGGCCGCGCTGGCCACCGGGTTTCCGCAGGTGCCGGTGTTCGCCGCGTTCCGCGACGAGATGCACCGGCTGGTCGAGTTGGCCGCGGACGACATGGCCTCCCGCCGCTTCGGCCGCCTGACCACCGCGCTCGCCCTCGTCGAACTCAACGAGGACCGGGGTGTGTTCGGCCCATCCCCCACCCCGCAGGCACATGTCCCGCAACGGGTCGACCGGTTGCTCACACCCCCGGACCGGCTCCCGGCGGCCCGCAGACTGCGGCTGGCGGTGGCGGCCTCGCTGGTTCCGGTGATCCCGGTACTGGTGGCGCTGGTCCCGGGGCTGCGGGCGCTGGGCTGAGATCCGGCCGAACGGCCGCCGTCAGCCGGGTTGGCCTCCCGCCCCACGGATCGGCGAGGATCGAATCATGCGTTCCCCGTCCGTCGACTCATCGCCCCGCCCTCCCGCGCGCACGGCGGCCCGCGCCGCCCTGGCCCTCGGTCTGTGCTCGGTCCTCCTTCTCGCACTGGTCGCGGCCGAGTGGCGCCCCCTGCTCTCCGTCGACGGCGACGTCTCCCGCACCACCCACCGCTGGGCCGTCGCCGACCCCGACGTCACACGGGTCTGCCGGATCCTCACGGACTGGGTGTGGGACCCGCTGACCATGCGTCTGCTGGCGGCCGCGGTGGCGGTCTGGCTGGTGTGGCGGCACGGGGCCTGGTGGACGGCCGGCTGGCTGGTCGTCACGTCCGCGGTGGGCACGCTGGTCCAGCAGGGGCTCAAGGCCGCGGTCGGCCGGGTCCGCCCGGTCTGGCCCGACCCCGTCGACTCCGCCCACTACCAGGCGTACCCCTCGGGGCACGCACTGACCGCCACCGTGGTGTGCGGCCTCCTGCTGTGGCTGCTGCACCGGCACGGCGTCGGCCGCGTCCTGTGGCGTACGGCGGTGTCGGCGGTGGTGGTCTCCGTGGCGGGCGTGGGACTGACCCGCGTCTGGCTGGGCGTGCACTGGCCCTCCGACGTGCTCGGCGGCTGGCTCCTGGGGGCGACCCTGGTGGCGCTGGCGATCGCGGCTCACCTGCGGTGGCGGCCGTGATCGTACGGCCGCGCGGCGGATGCCTTCACCTCCCCTTCTGCGCAACCTGCCCCATGAGGTCCGCGGCCTTCCTAGGATCGGCCGTATGACCGCCGTTCTGTTCGACTTCTCCGGGACCCTCTTCCGGGTCGAGACGACCGACTCCTGGCTGAATGCCGTGCTGGACCAGGCCGGCGTCGCGCTGCCGGTGGCGGAACTGGCCGAGACGGCGCGGGCGCTGGAGCGGGCAGGTGCGCTGCCGGGTGGGGCGGCGCCGGTGCGGGTGCCGGACGAGGTGGCCGGGGTGTGGCGGGTGCGGGACGAGAGCGCCGAGGCGCACCGGGCCGCGTACACCGGGCTGTCCCGTCAGGTGCCGCTGTCGCATCCGGACCTGCACGACGCGCTGTACGACCGGCACATGACGCCGGCGGCCTGGGCGCCGTACCCCGACGCCGTCGAGGTGCTGAGCGGGTTGCGCGAGCGCGGTGTCCGCGTGGGCGTGGTCAGCAACATCGGCTGGGATCTGCGGCCGGTGTTCCGGGAGCACGGGCTCGACCGCTTCGTCGACGTGTATGTGCTGTCGTACGAGCACGGGGTGCAGAAACCGGACCCGCGGCTGTTCACGGTGGCCTGCGAGGCGCTCGGGGTCGATCCGCGCGCGGCGCTGATGGTCGGGGACGACCGGCGGGCGGACGGCGGGGCGGCGGCGCTGGGCTGCGGGGTGCACTTCGTGGACCATCTGCCGACGGCCGACCGTCCGGACGGGCTGCGGCCGGTCCTGGACCTGGTGGGCCGGCGCCGGGACACCACAGGTCGGTAGCCCCAGGCCACCATCGGGGCGGAGGCACGCCCACTCTGGACGATCCCCCGCGTCGCCCAGAGCAGGCGGCAGCCCGGTCCACCTCCGTACGGAACTGTCCGGGATGCGCTGAGTATAGTTGGCTGATAGCCAGTCAACGCAGGAGTTTTCCGGATGTCCCCGCGCAGCGCCTCGGTCAATGAAGAATTGCGGCGCCGTTCGCGGGAGCGGCTTCTGCAGGCGGCCCTGGAGCTGGTGAGTGAGCGCGGGTACGAGGCGACGACGCTCGGCGACATCGCGGACCGGGCGGGCTCGGCACGCGGGCTGGTCTCGTACTACTTCCCCGGCAAGCGGCAGTTGGTGCAGTCGGCCGTGCACCGGCTGATGCACCGTACGCTGCAGGAGGCGCTGGAGCGGGAGCCGTGCACCGAGGACGGCCGGGAGCGGATGGCGCGGGCCATCGACGCGATCCTGGGACTGGCCCGGGACCGTACGGTGCTGATGCGCCAGCACATGGCTGGCCTGCTGCAGGCCGAGGGGTTCACGCAGTGTCCGGAGCAGCAGCGGCTGGCCGAGCTGCTGCGGGAGACCGCCGCCCGGCACGGCTCGTCGGACGTCGACCACGACTACCCGATGTTGCGCTCCCAACTCATGGGCGCCGTCTACGCGTTGGTGCTGCCCAACGTGCCCATGCCGCTCACCACGCTGCGCGCGGAGCTGTTCGAGCGCTACCGGCTGGACTGGGGGATGGGGGTCCCGCCGGACGCCGAGGCGCCCGGCGGGAGGTGTGACGCCGACCTGTCGCGGTTCTTCGCGACGCGGGAGGCGACCGGGGATCAGTCGAAGTAGTCCGGCTGGGTCTGGACGTTGAGCTCGCGCAGGCGGACGTGCTTGGCCGGATCCGTGCGCCGGTCGCTGATCTTCAGGACGTCGAAGCCCTTGGCGATGTCGTTCGAGTAGATGTAGCCGTTGTAGTAGTACGCCGACCACGCGCCGCCGCCGGTCAGCGTCGTGGTGCTCAGCGGACCGCGCTCGAAGTAGGCGATCTCCTTGGGCTTGGAGGAGTCGGTGAAGTCCCAGACGGAGACACCGCCCTGGTACCAGGCCTGGACCATGATGTCCTTGCCCTTGACCGGGATCAGTGAGCCGTTGTGGGCGACGCAGTTCTCGGTGTCCGCCTGGTAGCGGGGGATCTTGTAGTAGCTGCGGAAGACGAGCTTGCGCTTGTCGCCCTTGCCAACGATGTCGTAGATGCCGTCGGCGCCGCGGTTCGGGCCGATCACCGCGTTGCAGGTGGCCGCACCGCCGCCGCCCAGCTCGTCGGTGAAGACCACCTTGTTCGCCTTCTGGTTGAAGGTCGCCGAGTGCCAGAAGGCGAAGTTCACGTTGTCCTGCACCCGGTCGATGACCTTCGGGTTCTCCGGGTCCTTGATGGAGAACAGGATGCCGTCACCCATGCAGGCGCCGGCCGCCAGGTCCTTCTCCGGGAGCACGGTGATGTCGTGGCAGCCGGTGGTCTTGGACACACCCGGGTTGGTGGGCGAGCCGGGGTTGCCGCCGCCGTCCGGGCCCTCGCCCGGGAAGAGGACGGGGAAGTTGACGACCGCAGCCGTCTCGGGAGCCTTGCGCGGCACCTTGATGACGGAGATGCCGTCGTGCGGGGGCTGGCAGTCGGGGTAGGTGGCGCTGGGCGAGTACGAGGAAACGTAGATGTAGACGTTCTTGCGCTCGGGCACCAGGGTGTGGGTGTGGGAGCCGCAGGCGGTCTCGACGGCGGCGACGTACTTCGGGTTCGCCTTGTCGCTGATGTCGAAGACCTTCATGCCCTCCCAGGAGGACTTCTCGGTCGCGGGTTGCGTGGTGCTGTTGCAACTGCTGTCGCTGCGCGAGGAGTCGGTGGACAGGAAGAGCAGGTCGCCGGAGACGGAGATGTCGTTCTGCGAGCCGGGACAGAGCACCTGGGAGACGGTCCTCGGGGACTTCGGATTGCTGATGTCGAAGATCCGGAAGCCGTCGTAGTTGCCGGCGAAGGCGTACTTCCCCTGGAAGGCCAGGTCCGAGTTGGTTCCGGCCAGCGTGTCCTTGGGGATGTTGGTGAGGTGTTCGATGTTGTCGGAGTGGACGATCTCGTCCTGCCCGGGTATCTCGCCGTCGGCGATCGCCTCGGCCGCCTCGGCCTGCACGCCCTTGGAGACCTGGTGCTCCACCGCGGGCTTGTCCCCCGGGTCGGGTGTGGCGGCCGCCGGGACCGCCGTGAGCAGCGCGGCCAGGAGCCCGGTGCAGGCGGCGGCAATTCCCAGCCGTCTGCGCCGCGTTCGGGGATCGTTCAGGGTCACTGCGTCCTCCCTCGTCGCCGTTCGCTGTGGAACGGTTCACGGTCCTCTGAAGTATCGTCTTCATCATGCACATATCAAAGGCTGGCAACGCACTCGTAATGAATCTTTCCGATCGTTAGTGCGAAGATTCAATCCCCGTGCCCCTGGAGGTCGTTGTGCCCATCCGCCGCGCATCCCTCGCCACCGCGGCCGTGTTGCTCGTGCTCGCTCTCGCGGGCTGCGACTCGGGCACGGAGCACCGGTCGGATGCGACGAGCGGCCCTTCGGTGATCGCGCCGGGCAAGCCGGGTGAGGCGAACCGGACGCTCTCCGCCCAGGACGCCGCCGAGCAACGGGCCGAGGACGACACTCCCAACTCGGCGGACGTGTCGTACGCCCGGATGATGATCCAGCACCACGCCCAGGCCCTGGAGATGACCGGACTCGCCCCCGACCACGCCCGGTCGGCGGACGTCAAGCGCCTCGCCCTGCGCATCTCGGCCGCACAGGGGCCGGAGATCGAGGCGATGAGAGGCTGGCTCACGTCGTACGGCAAGAAGGAGACGGCGGACGGACACGAGCACACCGCGATGCCCGGCATGGCGACCGAGGCCCAGCTCGAGAAGCTGCGCGCGGCCCACGGCAAGGCGTTCGACGCGCTGTTCCTCACCCTGATGATCACCCATCACGAGGGCGCGATCACCATGGCCACGGACGTCAAGGCGCAGGGCAACAACCTGCGGATCGAGGAGATGGCGGACGACGTGGTGGCACAGCAGACGAGCGAGATCACCCGTATGCGGGGGATGCGGTGAGCCGTCGCCGAGGGCGCGGCAAGTCGGCAGCTCGGCGCCGGGCGTGAGGAGAGTCGGGTACTCCTCGGCGACCAGCCGGCGCCCCTCCCCCCACCCGGCGGCCAGGCGGCGGGCACGGCGGGGTACGCCAGGGAGACGCGGCCCGCGCGGACCGGGGCCGGTGGATCCACGCATGCCCCGTCCGTGAACACCGGCCGGCCTCGAACCAGGTGACGGCCGACCAGTAGCGCGTCGCTGCTTAATTGTGGCAGATCTGGTGGGGAGGTTGGTGTCTGATGGCTCCCTCCCTCCCTCCCTTCTGCCGGACAGGACTGTCGTCATGGGTTCACCGAAGAAGCGGCCGGTCAGGTTGACATCGCAGGATCGTGAGGAGTTGGCGGGTGACCACGACGGGGGTTCGCCCAGGGGCTGCGCCCCTTCGACCCCCTGGGTGGGTTCGGGTTGCGTTTCGGCTGCGGGTTGGTTGTGGCTCGTCGCGCCCACGCGGCGGAGCCCCCGGGTTCGGGATGGGGCGGGTAGGGGCGGCGGGGGGCGAAAAACCAGTGTCACCCGCGCCTCGCGATGGCCCGTCCTCCCAGCAGCCACGACCAGTGGTGACGGCCCGCTCCGACCCGGTAAGGAGGGAGCGTGTCGGGGCCGCACGACGCCGTACCCACCCCTCGGTGGCCGGCGTCCAGGTGGACGGAGACGTACGGGCGGGCGGTGAGTTCGTCGTGATGGCGCGCGGCGGCCAGGTCCGCGACCGTGAAGTGGGTCAGGGCAACCTGCCGGGGGACGTCCAGGTGAACGGTCACCCCGGAACCGGAGCCGCTGTCACCCGTGAGCGCGAACCAGCGCACCCCGTACCGCCCACCGCTCTCCTGCGGATGGACGTACGGGGTGAACAGATCCCGCACCGCGGAGCGGTAGCGGCCGACCGGGCAGCCGGCCCGACGATCGGGGTACGACTCGCCGGGGCCGTGCCCGAACCACTCCACCTGGTCCAGCCCGCTCGTGACGCTGAAGACGGTGCCGACCCGGGGCAGGTCGTCGAGGCCGTCGGGGACCACCGCGGTCTCCTCCACGAGGAGGGCGTCCGCGGACAGCGCGGTGAAGGTCTGTTCGTGGACGACGGGGCCCTTCGCGGTGGCGTACTCGGCGCGTACGACGAGGCGCTCGCCGTCGCGCTTGATGTCCGTCAGCGATCGCTTTGGATTGGTCAGGCCCCACTCCTCCCACAGAGTGGCGGCTCCGCCGAGGCGGTCGTTGTCGGTGGGGGCGCGCCACAGGCTGAGCGTGGGCGGAGCGGTGAGGAGGGGATGGATGAGGAAACCCTGGTCGTCGACCTCGGGCCGGTGGGGGGTGCGGGCCCCGGCAGGCACCGGCGGGGCGCTCGTCCCGGTGTCTGTCACCGCTCCGGCGCGGGACGGGAGCCCGCGCGCCTCTCCCCGCAACCGGACCTGCGGTGCGCACAGTTCGGTGCCGCGCGGTGCCCATGTCTGGTCGGCGGCGGTGGAGACGCGCAGCGTCAGCCAGACCTCTCCCGCCTCGGGCAGAAGCGCGAGCAGGTGGGGAGGGATCGGGATCGCGGCGGAGTCTCCGGGGCCGATCTGCGGAAGCTCGGCCTGAGCGGTGACGGCGGTGTCGTGGGCATCCGCGTCGGCGTCAGCATGGGCATCGGCATCGGCGGTCTGCAGGTGCCACTGGCCGGTCAGCCACCCAAGATCGCGGAAGTGCTGGCGGTTGTGAACCAGCACCTCGCCCGAGTCGAGCAGCTCCAGGCGTATGGGTGAGGCGAGTTCCCGGTGCTCGTACATCCCCGGTTTGGGCGTGCGGTCGGGAAGCACGAGCCCGTCCGCGCAGAAGGCACCGTCGTGCGGGCTGTCGCCGAAGTCACCGCCGTACGCCCAGCGGTAGCCGGGCGCGGTGACGCCGTCCGTGTATCCGTCGGTCGTGTCCGGCCCGGCGGGGCGTGAGTCGGAGAGCCGTTGAAGGATGCCGTGGTCCCAGAACTCCCAGATGAAACCGCCCTGCAGACCGGGTGTGGACTCGATGGCCGTCCAGTAGTCCGCGAGGGAGCCGTTGCTGTTGCCCATGGCGTGCGAGTATTCGGACAGGATCAGTGGCTTGGTCTGTTCGCCGGAGGTGGCGTGCGCGACGATCCGGTCGATCGACGTGTACATCGGGCAGACGATGTCGGTGGCGGTCCCCGGCCTCGACCAGCCGTCGCCGAGCGCGCCCTCGTACTGCAGCGGGCGGGTGGGGTCGTACCGGCGCAGCCAGCCGGCGGCCGCGTCGTGGCCGGGGCCGTAGCCGCTCTCGTTGCCCAGGGACCAGATGACGACGCTCGGGTGGTTCTTGTCGCGGGCCGCCATGCGTGCCACCCGTTCGAGGAAGGCGGCGCGGTAGGCGGGGTCGTGGGCGATCTCGTCGTAGTGGCCGTGGCTCTCGATGTCGGCCTCGTCCACGACGTAGAGGCCGAGTTCGTCGGCGAGGTCGAGAAGCGCCGGATCGTTGGGGTAGTGCGAGGTGCGCACGGCGTTGAAGCCGAAGCGTTTCATCGTCGTCAGGTCGGCGCGCAGGTCGTCCTCGGTCAGGACGCGGCCGGTGAGCGGGTGGAAGTCGTGCCGGTTGACGCCCCGGACGAACACCCGCTCGCCGTTGATGAGCAGGTCCCGGCCGCGGATCTCGACCGTGCGGAAGCCGGCGCGGCAGCGAGCCTCGTCGACGACGGTGCTGTCGGGACGGTGCAGCCGTACCGTCAGTCCGTACAGTTCGGGCGTCTCGGCCGACCAGACCCGTACGCCCGGGACGGTGGCCGTCAGCGCGGCCCGGCCCTGCCAGTCGGAGGCGCGGTGGTCTTCGAGGGGCTCCGGGCTGAGCGGCAGGTCCGGGGCCTGAGGGTCCGACAGGGCCCCCGAGACGTACCAGCCCTCGGGGAGGAACCCGGCGGTGTGCCGCGCCTCGACGTCCACCCGCAACCGCCCCGTGCCGGCCGCCGCGAGGTCCGCCGTCACCCGCAGGTCCATCAGGTACAGCGGGTCGGTCGCGTACAGGAAGACGGACCGGGTGATGCCGCCGTGCCACCAGTGGTCCTGGTCCTCGACGTAGGTGGCGTCGGACCACTTCACCACCGTCAGCCGTACGGTGTTCGACCGCCCGGCTCGCACGGCACCGGTGATGTCGAACTCGCTCGCCAGGTGCGCGTCCTTCCCGCCGCCGACGGGCTGCCCGTTGACCTCGGCGATCAGTGCGCTCTCGGCGGCGCCCACGTGCAGCACGATGCGGCGGCCCGCCCAGCCGGCCGGGATGTCGACCTCGCGCTCGTGCACCCCGGTGGGGTTGACCGGCGGCAGATGGGGCGGCGGCTCAGGCCAGGGCATCCGGAAGTTGGTGTACTGCGGCAGGTCGCCGACCCCGTGGACGTCGTCGAAGTCCTGCACGGTCCAGCATCCGGGGACCCTCAGCTCCGTCCAGCGGTCCGCGAGGGGGGACTGAGGGGTCGGCAGGAGCTGGAAGCGCCAGCGGCCGTCGAGGGCGATGCGGTCGCCGTGGTCGTGGCGGGAGACGGCGTGCAGGGGCAGCCGCCGCCAGCCGCTGACGTCGGGCGCGTCCCACAGGCGCAGCGGGAGGGCGGGAGAGCCGGTCATGCGGTTTCCTCCAGGGCCGTGCCGCCGGACGTGCTCCGGGGGCGGTGTGGGGGGTGGCGGAGCCTTGGCGGCTACGCACGGGCCAGGCGCAGGGTGACGATCTGGAACGGCCGCAGGTCCAGCGCCACCGCGCCGTCATCGCGGACGACGGTCAGCGCGGGCCGGGGCCGGGCATCGCGCCAGGGTCGCTCCAGCAGATCCGTCTCCACGGCCCCGGCGGCCGGGAATCCCGGTGTGAGCAGGGCCTGTGCCCGCCCGCCGTGCGCCTCGTACAGCCGGACGACGACATCACCGGAGCCGTCGTCGGCCAGCTTGACCGCCTCGATGACGACGCCGTCGTGGTCGACCGCGACCAGCGGAGCGACCGGCGTGTCACCGGGTATCTCGCGCTCCGGCAGGTTGATGCGGTAGCCCTCGCGGACGGCGTCGCCGATCGCCGCTCCGGGCACGAGCGCGTAGCCGAGCCGGTGTACGCCCTGGTCGGGGTGGGGATCGGGGAAGGTCGGCGCGCGCAGAAGCGACAGCCGGACGGTCGTGGTGGTGCCGCCGTCGTCGGCCGCCTCGTCGCGCCGCGACCGGGTGACGTCGTGCCCGTACGTCGAGTCGTTGACGAGGGCCACGCCGTAGCCGGGTTCTCCCACGTGGATCCACCGGTGGGCGCAGATCTCGAACTTGGCGGCGTCCCAGGAGGTATTGGTGTGCGCGGGTCGCCGCACATGCCCGAACTGCGTCTCCGAGGTGGAGTGGTCGGTGTGCACGTCGAGCGCGAACGCGGCCTTGAGGATGGTCCGGGTCTCGCGCCAGTCGACGGTGGTGGCGATGTCCAGCCGCCGCGCGCCGGCGGCGAGCCGCAGCGTCTGCTCCACCGTCGAGTTGCCGAAGCGACGGACGACCTTCACGCTTGCGGTGGCCGGCCCGTCCTCGACCACCGTCACCTCGTCCGCCCCTGTCAGGTCGGTGACGGTGTGGCGGTAGTAGTGGTCGACGTCCCAGGCGTCCCCGTTGTTGGGGAGGTCGGGGTGGACCTGCAGCAGATTGCCGTGACCGCTGGGAGCGATCGCGTTCCGCCCGGTGCCGCTGTCCCGCACGGAGCTGACCAACCCCTGGCCGTCGACGTCGACGCGCACCAGCCCGTTGTCCAGCACCCAGCCGTCGTCGGTGGGCCTGACGGTGACCGGGGCCGCTCCCGGACGCGCGGAGCCGGCCGCGGCGCCCAGCGCCGGCACCCCGCCCCGTTCGTGGGGAGCGGCGTTGAAGACCACGGTGCCGCCCGCCGAGCCGTCACCGGCCAGCGCGCGCAGCGCCGCGCCGATGATGTCCTCCAGCTCGGACATGACCTCCCGGTAGGTGTCGCGGGCCTCCCGGTTGACCCAGGCGATGCCCGACCCGGGCAAAATGTCGTGGAACTGGTGCAGCAGCACCGTCTTCCACAGGCGGTCCAGCCGCTCGTACGGGTAGGGAAGCCCGCTGCGCACGGCCGCCGTGGCGGACCACAACTCGGCCTCGCGCAGCAGGTGTTCGCTGCGCCGGTTGCCCTGTTTGGTCGTCGCGACGGAGGTGTACGTGCCCCGGTGCAGCTCCAGGTAGAGCTCGCCCAGCCAGACCGGGGCGTTCGGGTAGTCGGCCCGGGCCTTGGCGAAGAACGCCGACGGCGGCTCGATCTCGACGCGTGGCGATCCCTCCAGATCGGCGAGGCGCCTCGCGCGGGCGAGCATCTCGCGGGTGGGACCGCCGCCGCCGTCGCCCCAGCCGAAGGGCACCAGGGAGCGGGTGGCCGAGCCCTTGTCCTGGAAGTTGCGCACCGCGTGTGCCATCTCCGCGCCCGTGAAGGAGGCGTTGTAGGTGTCGACCGGCGGGAAGTGGGTGAAGACGCGGGTGCCGTCGATGCCCTCCCACCAGAAGGTGTGGTGCGGGAACTTGTTGAACTGGCTCCAGGAGATCTTCTGGGTCAGGAAGTACGTGGAGTTCGACAGCCGTACCAGCTGCGGCAGCGCGGCCGAGTAGCCGAAGGAGTCGGGGAGCCAGACCTCGTCGGTCTCGATGCCGAACTCCTGGAGGAAGAACCGCTTGCCGTGGGTGAACTGACGGACCATCGCCTCGCCGCCCGGCATGTTGGTGTCCGCCTCCACCCACATCCCGCCGACCGGCACGAACTGCCCGCTCGCCACCTTCTCCTTGACCCGGGCGTACACCTCGGGCCGCTGCTCCTTGATCCAGGCGAGCTGCTGCGCCTGGGACATCGCGAAGACGAACTCCGGGTCACGGTCCATGAGGTCGGTGACGTTGGACGTCGTGCGGGCGACCTTGCGGACCGTCTCGCGCAGCGGCCACAGCCACGCCGAGTCGATGTGCGCGTGGCCGACCGCGCTCATCCGGTGGGCCGATGCGTGCGCGGGCCGTGCCAGGGCCTCGGCGAGGACACCCCGGGCCTCGGGTGCGGCGGCGCCCACGTCGCCGCGGAAGTCCAGGACGTCCACGGCGCGTTCCAGGGTGCGCAGGATCTCCCAGCGGCGGGGGTCGTCGACCGACAGCTCCAGCATCAGCTGCTGCAGCACCTCGAAGTCCTGGACCAGTTCCCACACCTCGGAGTCGAAGACCGCCAGGTCCATTCTGCGCAGCCGGTAGAGGGGGTCGTCACCGGAGGTGTCCCAGTCGCCCATGAGGCTGACCGGGCCGTCGATCTCCGGGTTGGAGGAGGCCTCCAGGTACAGCAGGACCTCCTCGCCACCCCCGGCCTTGTCGGCGATCCCGACCCAACGGGTGCGGGGATTGAGTGACTTGATCGCGGTGGCGTCCGGGCGGTAGACGAGCGCCTCGGCCTGGAAGCCGGGGCCCGCGCCGGTGAAGCCGAGGTCCAGCACGGCCTCGACGGCCGACCCGGCCCAGTCGTCGGGCACGGTGCCCCGGATCCGGAACCAGACGGTTGCCCAGGGACGGCCCCAGGCCCGGCCGACCTCGACCGGCTCGTACGGCGCGGCCAGGCCCTCGGCCACCGGTACGGGTTCGCCGGGGGCGCTCCATGCCTGCACGTCCAAGGGCACCGACCGGGGATGGACGCATGGCCGGATGCGGTCCTCGAGCGCCTGCGCGAGCCTGGTCTCGATCAGGCTCCTGTCGTCATGCATGACGGATGCTCCCTGTGCCCGCGGGAGGCCGTGGCCTCAGTGACCGATCGCGACTCACCGGATCTCCCGATCGCAACTCATCGGATCTTTTCGAGGCTTGCACCGCGACGGGAGAAGTGTCAATGGCCGACGGCCACAGAACCCCTCCCCCCACACCTGCCGAGCGATCCCGACTCGGGGGAAGCGGTTTCCCAACACACCTTTCACCTAGGCTTCTCAAGCTTCTGCCCGAGGTGTTGACAAGTACCCCGGGCCCGCCCATAGTCGGTTCGCAACGAAGCCCGTGAACGATCCCGGGATCGTTATCGGAGTGCGCCACTCGCAGGAGTCCCGCACAGCTAGAGATCCGATGTCTTCGTTGCCTTCTCCTTCTGGTCGGCCCAGCACACCGAGGCCACATCCGCGTCGCGACGAGCACGCCGAGAGTCAGACAACCCGTGGAAGGAACACACCATGAGAAAGCGGCTGTGGCCGGGTGCCCTCGCACTCGGGCTGGCCCTGTCGCTCGGCGCCTGCTCGTCGGGCGCGACGAAGCAGACGCCGGGGACCTCGGACACGATCACCGTCGAGGCACCCAACAGCGCCCCGACCTTCACGAACAACTTCAACCCGTTCAGCGCCTCGGAGACGGGACCGGGGCTGAACATCATCTACGAGCCGCTGGTCGCCACCGACCGCGCGAAGGGCGGCACGCTCATCCCCTGGCTGGCCAAGTCATGGACGTGGTCCGCGGACGGCCGCACCGCGACCTTCGTCGTCCGGCCCGGCGTCACGTTCTCCGACGGCAACCCGCTGACGCAACAGGACGTGCTCTACAGCCTCGAACTGCCCCTGAAGAACCCCAAGGTGGCCGGCGTCGATTACACCTCCGTCAAGGCGGTGGGGTCGGACGAGGTGGCGGTCACCTGGAAGGACCCCGCGTACCAGTCACTGGTCAACGTCAAGAACATCAACATCGTCGAGAAGAAGCTCTGGAGCGGTCGCGATCCGCTGACCTACGTGGACAAGAAGCCGGTCGGCACCGGCCCGTTCAGCATCAGGACGTTCTCGCCCCAGGCGGTCACGATGGCGTCCCGCAGCGACTACTGGGGCGGCAAGCCCGCCATGCGCGATCTGCGGTACGTGGCCGCGACCAGCGCCAACGTCCAGACGCAACTGCAGAACAACAGCATCGACTTCTGCACCTGCGACATCGACGCCAAGAGCTACGTCTCCTCAGATCCCAAGAACCACCACTTCATCATGGCGTGGGACGGCTCGGTGGTCTCCGTCATGCTCAACAACGCCAAGGCGCCCTTCAACGACGTCAACGTACGCCGCGCCTTCGCGAGCGCGGTGGACATCGACGCCATCGCCAAGCTCTCCTCCAGCAGACTCCCCCTCACCCAGCCCCCCGCCAGCCCCAGCGGCCTGTCGCCCAAGACGTACGAGGGCTGGATCGACCCCAAGTACCTGACACCGCGCAGGCAGGACGTCGCCGCGGCCGAGGCCGATCTGCGAGCAGGCGGCTGGAGCGTGCGCGGTGGCGCGCTGACGAAGGGCGGCAAGAAGTACCCGATCACCTACGTCGCCCCCAGCGACACGCCGTTCCTGAAGACCATCGGTCAGCTGGTCGTGCAGCAGATCCAGCAGAGCCTCGGGATCAAGGTCACCCTCAGCGGCGGCTCCGGCGCCAACACCGGCTCCGACATCAACAAGGGCAAGTTCGACATGGCCGCCACCTGGCTGTCCCGCGGTGACAGCATGTACTACGCCCTCCAGCAGTTCGACGGACGCCTGATCCAGCCGCTCGGCACCGAGTCCGTCGGTGGCAACAACACCGTCCGGTGGAAGAACGGCGACTTCGACAAGATCCTCAGCCAGATGGCCGGAACGGACGACGAGTCCCGGCTCAAGGCCCTCTCGAAGCAGGCCCAGGCGATCTTCGTGGACCAGGTGCCCACCATCCCGCTCTTCTCCTCGGGCGCGGCCGGCGTGGCCAGCACCCTGCGCTGGACCGGGTGGCCCGACGCCGAGAACCCGGCCTACCTCGCCAACACGGGCTCGGGCTCCGAGTTCATCACCACGCTCCTGCACCTCAAGCCCGCCACGGGCAAGGGCTGACGGGAGTTCCCATGACCACACCCTTGACCGCCACGGACGCCGGTCTCGCCCCCCAGGGTGAGGCCGGGCCGGCCGAGCGCCCGGCGCGCCGCCGGGGCCGGCTGGGCTGGCTCGGCAGCCGCCTAGGCTTCTATCTGCTGGTCAGCTGGATCGCGATCACGCTGAACTTCTTCATCCCCCGGCTGATGCCGGGCAACCCGGCGAGCGCCATCCTCCAGGCGTTGGCCCAGCGCACCGGCACCCCGCCGTCGGCCGCCACCGTCCGCTCCGTCCAGCTGCTCTTCGGGAACCCGGACAAGCCGCTGTTCTCCCAGTACCTGGGCTACCTCGGCGAACTCGCCCACGGCGACCTGGGGCTGTCCGTCAGCCAGTACCCGGTGCCGGTGGCGGACCTGGTCAAGGCCGCGCTGCCGTGGACCCTGGCCCTCGTCGGCAGCACCACGGTCATCTCGTTCGTCATCGGCGTGGGCCTCGGCATCGTCGTCGGCTGGCGGCCCGGGCGCCGGCTCGACACCGTGGTGACCCCGCTGTCGACCGTTCTCAGCGTCGTACCGTACTTCTGGGTCGCCCTGCTGGGCGTGTGGCTCTTCGCCGTCCAGCTCGGCTGGGCCCCCGTGTCCGGCGGCTACCCGCCGGACAGCGTGCCCGGGTTCAACCTGCACTTCCTGCTGGGCACCCTGCACTACGGACTGCTGCCCGTCGCCACCATCGTCTTCTCCTGGTTCGGCGGCTGGGTGTTCGGCCAGCGCAACATGATGGTCACCACGCTCAGCGAGGACTTCGTCCTGCTCGCCCGGGCCAAGGGACTGCCCGGCTGGAAAGTCATGCTGCGGTACGCGGCCCGCAACGCGATGCTGCCGAGCGTCACCAACTTCGCCCTCGCCATCGGCGGCCTGGTCGGCGGCTCCCTGCTCACCGAGATCGTCTTCTCCTACCCCGGTATGGGTTTCCTGCTGTTCGACGCGGTCTCCAAGCGCGACTACCCGACCATGCAGGCCGTGTTCCTGCTGATCACCCTCACCGTCCTGCTCGCCAACTTCCTGGCGGACTCCCTCTACGCACTGCTGGACCCCCGCACCAGGGAAATGAGGTGACGCCCCGATGAGCAAGCGACTGCTGGCCGGCTGGAAGGTGCGGCTCGGCCTCGCCGTGTTCGCCTTCTTCTGCGTGCTCGCCCTCGCCGGGCCGTGGGTGACGGACCACCTGCTCCATCAGAGCCCCACAGCGCTCGACCTCAACGCCGTCAGCTCCCCGCCGAGTGCGAAACACCTCCTCGGCACCACCGCGAGCGGACACGACGTCCTGGCCCAGGTCATCACCGGTGCACGCGAGTCGATGATCGCGGGCCTGGTCGCCTCCGTGCTCGGCACCTTCATCGCCGTCGTCATCGGGGTGACCGCCGGGCTGGCCGGCGGGATCGTGGACTCCGCGCTCACCGGCCTGACCAACGTCTTCCTCACCATGCCCTCCTTCGCGCTGATCTTCGTGATCAGCGGCTACACCCAGGGCTCGGGCCCGGTCGCCGTCGGCGTCATCATCGGCGCCTTCGGCTGGGCTGGTGGGACGCGGGCCCTGCGGTCGCAGACGCTGAGCCTGCGCAGCAGGGACTTCGTGCACGCGATGCGGATGCTCGGCGAGAGCCGCTGGCGCCTGGCGATGGTCGAGGTGCTGCCCCACCTCACCGGCTGGATCTCCGCGATGTTCCTCACCGGCTTCATCGGAGGCGTGCTGGCCGAGTCCGGCCTCGCCTTCCTCGGGGTGTCCAGCGCCTCCACCGTCAGCTGGGGCGTCATGATCAGCGAAGCGCAGCAGGGCAACGCCCTGATCGGCGGCATGTGGTGGTGGTTCGCCCCGCCGGGCCTGTGCATCGCGCTGCTCGGCGCCTCCGTCGCCCTGATCAACTTCGCGGTGGACGAGATCTCCGACCCACGGCTGCGCGACGCCAACCGGCTGCTGGTGAAACGGGCGGGGGACGCGCGGCGGGCGAAGGAGCGGGAACAGGAGGAGGAACGGGGGCAGGAGCGGGATCAGGACGCCGGGCGCGCGCAGGAGGTGTCGCATGCCTGACGACGGTCGTATGCCTGACGACGGTCGTATGCCTGACGAAGCGCTTACGCCTGACGCCGGACGCGTGCCTCGCGAAGAGCCCACCCCTGACGACGGACGCCTCCCTCTCGAACGGCCCGCATCTGACGAAGCGCGTATGCCTGGCGAGGACCGTGCGCCCCTGCTCGACGTGCGGGGTCTCACCGTCGAGTACCTCTCCGCTCGAGGGGCCGTGCGCGCCTGCGACGACGTCTCCTTCACGGTGCGGCGCGGGGAGATCCTCGGCGTCGCGGGCGAGTCCGGCTCGGGCAAGTCCACCCTGATCACCGCCCTCACCCGGCTGGAACGACCCCCTGCCGTGACCACGGCCGGCCGGATCCTCTTCCGTCCCCGGAACGCGGCCGACCCCCTCGACCTGGTCGGCCTCACCGAGCGCAAGCTGAGGAAACTGCGCTGGCGGGACCTGGCCATCGTGCTGCAGAGCGCCATGAACGCACTCAACCCCGTCATGCGGCTCGGCGCCCAGTTCGCCGATGTCCTGCGCGAACACGACCGGACGCTGGGCAAGCAGGACGCGCGCTCCCGCACCGAGGAACTGCTCGCCCTCGTCGGCCTCACCGCCGAGCAGGCGGGCCGCTACCCCCACGAGCTGTCCGGCGGCACCCGGCAGCGCGCCGCCATCGCCCTCGCGCTCGCCTGCGGCGCCGACCTCGTCGTCATGGACGAACCCACCACCGCCGTCGATGTGGTGATGCAGCGTCAGATTCTCGCGAACATCCTGCGTCTGCGCGAACGTCTGGGATTCGCCGTGGTGTTCGTGACCCACGACCTGTCGCTGCTCGTCGAACTCGCCGACCGTATCGCGATCATGTACGCGGGCCGGATCGTGGAGATCGGCACCGCCTTCGACCTCTACCACCAGCCGCAGCACCCCTACACCGAGGGCCTGCGGGCCTCCTTCCCGCCGCTTCGGGAACCGGTCCGCCGACTCAGCGGCATCCCCGGCTCACCGCCCGACCTGCGCGACCCTCCCTCCGGCTGCGCCTTCCACCCCCGCTGCCCGCACCGGTTCGCGCCGTGCGACACCACTGTCCCGGTGCTGCGGGACGTCGACGGGCTCGGCGGCGGGCAGCGGGTGGCCTGCCTGCTGCACACCGGGCCCTTGGCGGAGAGCCACGGACGCTCCCCGCGAGCACGGAAGGAGGCCGACGATGTTGTCGGGCACTGACGACGGCGTGACCGCACCCGCGAACGCCGAGGGACCGGACACGGGCACCGGCGCCGACGCCGAGGTGCCCGTCCTGGAAGCCGTGGACGTCTCCATGCACTTCACGGTGCGCGCCGGCCTCGGCCGCACGGCGACCGTACGCGCCCTGGAGCACGCCTCGCTGCGGTTGCGGCGCGGCCGGATCGTCGCCCTGGTCGGGGAGAGCGGCAGCGGCAAGACCACCCTGGCCCGGCTGTTCGCGCTCATGTACACCCCGACCTCCGGCGAGATCCGGCTGCGCGGCGAGCCGGTCGGGCCGCGCCGCGGCCGGGCGGCCCGGGAGTACTACTCCGAGGTCCAGATGGTCTTCCAGGACCCCTTCGCCTCCCTCAACTCCCTGCACACCGTCCGCCACAACCTGGCGCGAGCCCTGCGCATCCACGGCCGGGCCGACCGGGACGACATCGAGGAGCGGATGCACCACCTCCTGGAGCGCGTCAGCCTCACCCCCACCGAGGACTTCATCGGCAAGTTGCCCCACGAACTCTCCGGCGGCCAGCGGCAACGCGTGGCCATCGCCCGGGCGCTGGCCGTCGGCCCCAAGGTCGTCCTCGGTGACGAACCGATCTCCATGCTCGACGTGTCGATGCGGCTCGACATCCTCAACCTGCTGGCCGGGCTCCGCGACGAGGAGGACCTGGCCCTCCTCTACATCACCCATGACATCGCCAGCGCCCGGTACCTGGCCGAGGAGATCCATGTGATGTACGCCGGCCAGATGGTCGAGGGGGGCCCGACCGAGGAGGTCATCCAGAACCCCCAGCACCCCTACACGCGACTGCTGCTCGACGCCTCCCCCGACCCCGCGCGGACCGTCGCCGCCCGCGCAGGTGCCGGGTCCGTCTTCGCGGACGTCGAGGAGTCCGGCGAACCGCCGAACCTCGCCTCCCCGCCGCCCGGCTGTCGCTTCCACCCCCGCTGTCCGTTCGCCACCGACGACTGCCGTACGGCCTTCCCCGCCCGCACCGAACACCCCACCGGCCAGTGGGTGCACTGCTGGCTGTACCCCGCCGGAACGCGTACAGGAGCAAGGCCATGAACCCAGGCCGTAGAACGACCATCAGCCGCAGAACCCTCGGCAAGTCGGTCCTCGCCGCCTCCGCCGGGCTGGCCGTCGCACCGCCCACGGCCGCCTGCGCGGCCGCCGCGGGCCAGGAGGCCGGGGCGAGTACCGGTACCGCACTGCCCCGGGGCACCGCCCTGCGCTCGCTGGACGTGATCCCGTCCTCCAGCCTCACCACCAACGCGGACCGGGTGCTGGTCGCATGCCTCCAGGGCCTGGTCGCCAAGACGTCACCCGAGGGCATCTTCATCGACGAGGGCGGCCCCGGGGCCCTCTGGAAGAACTTCCTCCACACCACCTACGGGATCACCCTCAACGACTCCTACCCCACCTGGCAGCAGCTCCTGACCCGCTTCCGGCGCCAGGTGCGCGGCTACATCCGCTACGACATGACCGCCAACCCCGCCTCCGTCAACGTCGCCTCCTCCCTCAGCGGCCCCCTCAACGCCCTCGTCGTCGACCGGAGCCAGGAGAGAGCCGTCCAGGCCCTCGGCCTCACCCGTCTGCTGCTGGACGTCTCGGACAAGGACGAACACTGGGCCTACACCACGTACCAGGCCCTGTTCTCCGGCCACATCGCGGCGGAGCTGAACTCCACGGTGTACTACCACCTGCGCGACTACATCGCCCTGACGGACTCGTTCACCTTCTACGACGGGGTGACCAAGTGGCGCGCCGGCGTCCTGGACAACCTGGAGCCCGCCGCCACGCTGATGGGGTACGGCAACGACGAGACCGCGATGATCGCGCAAGCCTCCGACGAGGGTGTCACCTCCATTCCTTCCGACCTGGCCCCCAACCTCTCCGTACTGAGCGGCATCCACAGCACCGACGGCCTGACCCAGAAGCCGGAGCCCGCACCGGTGACCGGCGACAAGCACTACGTCACCTTCGTCATCAGCGACGGCGACAACGTGGCCTGGAACCTGTGGGGACTGCACGAGTACTTCGCCAACCCCGTGCGCGGCAGCTTCAACGTCGGCTACGGCATCAGCCCCTCCCTGGTCGACCTGGCTCCAGGACCCATGCGCTGGTACTACGAGAACGCCTCCGACGGCCCGGCCCGGGACCACTTCATCGCCGGTCCCAGCGGCCGCGGATACACCTACCCGAGCCACATGCCCGCCGACGCGCTCGACGCCCACGCCGTCACCCTCGACGAGTACATGGGCAAGGGGGACCTGCGGATCTGCGAGATCCTCGACGACCAGCCGGTCTTCAAACGCTCCGACCTGTGGGCGCCCTATCTGCGGCAGCCCAACATCGACGCCCTGTTCTACTTCGGCCCCGGACCGCAGGGCTCCGGAACGAAGGGCGGCATCCGATGGGTGAACGGCAAGCCCGTGATCGCGCAGCGGGACGTCCTGTGGGCGGGCCAGACCGAGGAACCCGCGCTCATCGAGCACATCAACAGCCGGCCCGCCGCACCGTCCTCCTCCGACGGCTACACGCTCGTCCTGGTGCACTGCTGGACGAAGAGCCTGACCGACGTGCAGACGGTCGTGAACGGGCTGGGGCCCCAGGTCGAGGTCGTCACCCCGCGCACCTTCGTCCGTCTCATCAACGACAACCACGCGCAGTGAGCACCCCAGGGAATCAGGGAACCCCCATGACCTCCGAACACTCCGAGCCGTCCGAACCCTCCGACCCCTCCCTCTGGGTTGCCGTCGGCCCCGACGACAGCGACGACGAGCTGCGCCGCAAGGCGTCAATGGTCCGGCCTGCACCCCGCCAGGTCGCCTGGCAGCGGCAGGAACTCGTCGCCTTCGTGCACTTCGGCATCAACACCTTCACCGGTCTGGAGTGCGGCACAGGCCTGGACGACCTCTCGCTGTTCGACCCGGCGGAGCTGGACTGCCGCCAGTGGGTGCGCGTCCTCGCCGAGGCCGGCTTCCGGTCCGTGATCCTCACCGCCAAGCACCACGACGGCTTCGTCCTGTGGCCCAGCCGCTACACCGGTCACTCGGTGGCGGCCACGCCCTGGCGCGCCGGCCGCGGCGATGTCGTGCGCGAACTCGCCGACGCTGCCCGCGAGTTCGGCCTCGGCCTCGGGGTGTACCTCTCCCCCGCCGACCTGCACCAGTCGAACGCCCCCGACGGGTGCTACGGCAACGGCAGCCCCGCCGTCGCATCGGTGATCCCCACTCTGGTGCCCGGCGACGACCGGGCGGACCGGGTCGCGTCGGGTGAGCTGCCGTCCTTCTCCTGCGCGGTGGACGACTACAACCGCTACTACCTCAACCAGCTCTACGAGTTGCTCACCGAGTACGGGCCCGTCAACGAGGTGTGGCTGGACGGCGCCGACCCGACCGCCACGAAACAGAACTACGACCAGGACGCGTGGTTCGGCATGGTGCGCGCGCTGGCGCCGGACGCCACGTGCGCCGTCGGCGGCCCCGACGTCCGCTGGGTCGGCAACGAGAGCGGCTACGCCCGCTACAGCGAGTGGAGCGTCGTACCGCTGCGCGGCGAGCCTTCCGCGTTCGGGCAGACCACGGCCGTCGCGGAGGAGGAGCACGACCTCGCGGGCCCCGGCCCCATGCGCCGGGCGGACTACCTCAAGTGGTACCCGGCCGAGGTGGACGTCTCCATCCGGCCGGGCTGGTTCCACCACGCCTCCCAGGACGCGGCCGTGAAGTCGCTGCCCCGGCTGATGGACCTGTACCGGCACTCGGTGGGCCGCAACGCGGTGCTGCTGCTCAACGTGCCACCGGACCGGCGCGGCCTGCTGCCCGGCCCGGACGTGGCGCGGCTCGCCGAGTTCGGCCGCGTCCTGCGCGAGGTGTACGGCCATGACCTGGCCGCCGGAGCCCGTCCGCACGAGCACCCGCCGGGGAACGCGGTCGTCGTCGAACTGCCCGAGTCCCGGACCTTCAACGTCGTCGGCCTGAGCGAGGACATCGCGCGGGGCCAGCAGGTCGAGGCCTTCGCCGTCGACGTACGCCTGGAGGGGACCTGGACCCGGGTGGCGACCGGCACGACCGTGGGACACAGGCGCCTGGTGTCCCTCCCGCGCCCCGTCACGTCCGACGGCGTACGGGTGCGTGTCCTCGACGCCCGTGCCGCCCGTCCACTCGTGGTCTCCCTCTACCTGGACCCGACCGTTCCCGCCCCCGTCGTCCACGGCTCCTTCGCCGAGGCCCGCGACAACACCGGGATCAGCAGCGACGACGCGCCGCGGCTCGCCGATCTCGACGGCACCGGTATGAGCCTGTCCGCGCAGGCTCTGGCGGCGGCCGGCGTCGTCCCCGGCGGCCGGGTCGCGCACGGCGGGCTGGAGTTCCGGTGGCCCGACGTCGCCCCCGGGGAGCCGGACAACGTGAGGGCCGACGGCCAGACCATCCGGATCGGCGGATCGGGCTCCCGGATCGGTTTCCTGCTCGCCGGCACCGCGGACCGCAGTTTCGGGCCGGGCCTTGCGACCTACACGGACGGCACGCAACAGGAGATCCCTCTGCTGGCCCTGGACACCCTCGGGGAAGGCGACTACCCGGCCGCCGCGCAGACGGTCGTGTCGACGCCGTACCACAACCGTCCGGCCGGACGCGTGGACGAGCCCGCCCGCGTCGGCTGGTGCGCGGCACCACTCGACCCGGCGAGGACGCTGGAGTCGATCACGCTTCCCCGCTATGGAGAGGGGGCCAGTCCTGAGGAGCCAGGAGTGCACATCTTCGCCGTCGCGGTCGGCTGAGGCCGCGTTAGAGTGCTCGGACGGGCTATGTCCCCTGGTCCGGGCGGTCGCCGGAACGAGCGTGCCAGTTGCGTCGAGATATGAGGACGGTTGAGCGTGGTAGGGGGCAAACAGGAGCGACTCGCCCGTCATCCGCTGAAGCGAGCGGGCCGGGCCACGATCCTCGACGTCGCGAGCCTGGCCGGAGTGTCCCGGCAGACGGTCTCGCGCGCGATCAACGACAAGGGCGAGATCGATCCCGCGACGAAGGAACGGGTGCTCGAGGCGGCGCGGACCCTCGACTACCGGCCCAGCCGGCACGCCCGGGGCCTCAGGCGGGCCGGTTCGGTGATGGTCGGGCTGATCATCTCCGATCTGGCCAACCCGTACTTCCCGGAGGTCGCGGCCGGGGTGCTGGAATCGGCCAAGCCGCAGGGCTGGAACGTGACGGTGTGCGAGTCCCGCAACGACGCCGAGGAGGAGCGCGCGGCACTCGACCTGCTCGCCCGGCAGGCTGACGCGATCGTCGGCTACTGCGACAGCGACGACGACGTACTGGACCAGTACGCCTCCGGCCTGCCGGTGGTGCTTCTGGAACGGGCGCCGGACGAGACCCGGTTCGGGTCGGTGGGCATCGACTTCGCGGCCGGTATGCGGCAGGGCGTGGCCCATCTGACGGAGCGCGGGCACCGGAGGATCGGCATGCTGGACTGCGCGCTGCCGGGGACCCGCAGTCCTCGTGGCGAGTACTTCCTCGCCGAGGCACGGGCCCACGGGCTTCCGGTGGGCCCGGACTGGCTCGTCCTGTGCGGCGGCCACAGCCTGGCCGGAGGCGAACAGGCCCTTGAAGAGCTGCTGGAGCGGCATCCGGATGTGACCGCTGTCGTCGGTTTCAACGACCTGGTCGCGATCGGCGGCATGCGGGCCGCTCGCCGGCGCGGCCTGCGGGTGCCCGACGACATCGCCTTCCTCGGCGTCGACGGACTGACCCTGGGTGAACTGGTCGAGCCGGCGCTGAGCACCCTGTGCATCGACAAGCGCCAGGTCGGCCGCCTCGCCGTCGAGCAGGTGGCACAGATGCTCGAAGGCAAGGAGCCCGCGGTGGGAGAGGGCGCGTGGGTGGTACCGGAACTGATCGTCCGCGCGTCGACGTGACGACCAGGGGCGGTTGACGGTGCGGGCGGTGGAGCGGTCCCGCATCCCGGCCTCGCCGAGCTGCCGGTAGCGGCTCGCCCAACGCGCGGCGGTGGTGTGCTGACCCGGAAGCGTTCCGCGGCCCGGCGCAGCGGCCGGCCGTCGTCCACGACGCACCGGGCCAGACGGAGCCTGCCGGTCGGGGTCAGCGGGGCATTACAGTGGGACACGAAGACCTCCGTGCGGTGCAGTCCTAGACAGCTCCACCACACCGGAGGTCTTCGCCATGATCAAGCACCGTCGAGTGTCAACAACGGTCGTGATCAATACGCCTAGGGCGTGTTGTGAAAGTAGCGTCGTCCGCCCGGAGGGCGGGCCCGGCGGTGCCTGGTGCGTGCGATCGCAAGGCGGAGGGTCGCCCCGATACTGGATGTATCGGGGGCCCCCCCAAGAGTGCGTTATGGGGGGCCCCCCCCCCCCACCCCCGCCCGCGGGGCCCCCCCCCGCCGCCGGGCAGACGGGACTTTCACAACCCGCCCTAGCCGCCGTCCTCGGTTCCCAGGCCGGCCGCACGGACACGGCCCCGTCCTTGGCGGAACGATCAGCGAGTTTGGGGAACGATGCGTCTGGTACACACGCAACGTAACCTGACGATCGCTTTCCGTAGGGACGGATGAGCACGCCGACCGCCCGGCGCCCTGTCAGCGGAGCACCGGCGGTGCGATGCTGGAGACACCAGCGATCTCCTCCGTCCCGCAGGGTAAGGAGTTCCGCCGTGCTGCATGTCGCCGTCGTCGGCTCGGGTCCGAGTGGTGTCTACACCGCCCAGAGCCTGGTCCAGCAGGACCCAGGGGTGCTCGTCGACGTCCTGGACCGGCTGCCGTGCCCGTACGGCCTGGTGCGGTACGGCGTCGCCCCGGACCACGAGAAGATCAAGTCGCTCCAGCAGAACCTGCGCGCGGTGCTGGAACACGAGCGGGTGCGCTTCCTCGGTGGGGTCGAGATCGGCTCGGGCGGAGTGCCCGTCACACGGCTGGCGCAGCTGTACCACGCCGTCGTGTACTGCGTGGGCGCGGCGGCCGACCGGCGACTGGGCATCCCCGGCGAGGAGCTGCCGGGCAGCTGGTCGGCGACGGAGTTCGTGTCCTGGTACAGCGCCCACCCGGACGCCGTCGGCGACGCTTTCCTGCCGGGCGCCCGCTCGGCCGTGGTGATCGGCGTGGGGAACGTCGCGGTGGACGTCACCCGGATCCTGGCGCGCGGCGCGACCGAGCTGAGCGTCACGGACATGCCCCAGGCGGCGCTGACCGCGCTGTCCGCGAGCGGGGTCAGCGACATCCGCATGGTGGGGCGGCGCGGCCCCTCCCAGGCCCGCTTCACCACCAAGGAGCTGCGGGAACTCGGCGCCCTGCCGGAGACCGACGTGCGCGTGGACGCGGCGGAGCTGGCGCTCGACCCGGCGTACGGCGACCCGTCCGGGCTGCCGGCCGCGCAGCGCCGCAACGTGGAGGTGCTGCGCGGCTGGAGCACCCTGCCACCACGGGACGTACGACGGCGGATTCATCTCCGTTTCTTCCTGCGGCCCGTCGAACTGCTCGCCGAGGCCGGCCGGGTGGGCGCGGTGCGCTTCGAGCGGACCGCGGCCGACGGGCACGGCGGGGTCACCGGCACCGGCCGCTACGAGGACGTCGAGGCGCAACTGGTGCTGCGGTCGGTGGGGTATCTCGGGGTGCCGCTGGAGGGACTGCCCTTCGACACGGAACGGGGCACGGTGCCGCATCTCGCCGGGCGGGTGCTGCGGGCGGGCACGGTCGCGCCGGGCGAGTACGTGGCGGGCTGGATCAAGCGGGGCCCGACCGGGGTCATCGGCACCAACCGGCCGTGCGCGAAGGAGACGGTGACCTCGCTGCTGGAGGACGCCTCCGTCCTCGTACGGAAGGACGTGCCGGCCGATCCGCTGCCGCTGCTGCGGGCGGCCGGGGTCGAGCCGGTCGAATGGGACGGATGGCTGGCGATCGAGCGGGCCGAGGCGGAGCTCGGGGCCTCGCTGGGGCGGGGTGCGGTGAAGCTGCCGGACTGGGGCGCGCTGTGGGCGGCCGTGGGCCGGGAGCGGGCCGCCGGGCAGGACACGCGGCGGCAACACGCCAGAAATCAACAATCTGTTTAAGCGTCGTACCGTCTCGTGCTGTCCCGATCGTCGCGCCGCTCTGGAGTGCCCATGGCTACGACCGCGCCCGTTCATCCCGTCGACGAGGTGCCCCCGGTACGGCAGTTGGCCGCCTTCGGCCTGCAGCACGTGCTCGCGATGTACGCGGGCGCGGTGGCGGTGCCGCTGATCGTGGGCGGGGCGATGCGGCTGTCGCCCGCCGACCTGGCGTATCTGATCACGGCGGATCTGCTGGTGTGCGGCATCGCCACACTGATCCAGTGCGTCGGCTTCTGGCGCTTCGGTGTGCGGCTGCCGATCATGCAGGGCTGTACGTTCGCGGCGGTGTCGCCGATGGTGCTGATCGGGACGACGGGCGGCGGGCTGCCCGCGATCTACGGGTCGGTGATCGTTGCGGGGCTCGCGATCGTGCTGCTGGCGCCGGTGTTCGGCCGGCTGCTGCGCTTCTTCCCGCCGCTCGTCACCGGCACGGTGATCCTGGTCATCGGACTGTCGCTGCTGCCGGTCGCGGGCAACTGGGCCGCGGGCGGCGTCGGTTCGAACGACTTCGGCGAGCCGAAGAACCTCGCGCTGGCCGCGTTCGTCCTCGCGGTGGTGCTGGGCGTGCAGCGGTTCGCGCCCTCCTTCCTGAGCCGGATCGCGGTGCTGATCGGCATCGTGGTGGGGCTCGCGGTCGCGGTGCCGTTCGGGTTCACGGACTTCGGCGGGGTCGGCGACGCCGACTGGGTGGGGATCAGTGCTCCCTTCCACTTCGGGGCGCCCACGTTCGAGGCCTCGGCGATCGTCTCGATGCTGGTCGTGGCGCTGGTGACGATGACCGAGACGACCGGTGACCTGATCGCGGTCGGCGAGATGACCGGACGCGGGGTCGAGCCCCGCTCGCTCTCCGACGGCCTGCGCGCCGACGGCCTGTCGACCGTCCTGGGCGGTGTGTTCAACACCTTCCCCTACACGGCGTACGCGCAGAACGTCGGCCTGGTGGGCATGACCCGGGTACGCAGCCGCTGGGTCGTCGCCACCGCCGGCGGCATCCTCGTGCTGCTCGGCCTGCTGCCCAAGCTGGGCGCGGTGGTCGCGGCCGTTCCGGCGCCGGTCCTCGGCGGTGCGGGGCTGGTGATGTTCGGGACCGTGGCCGCGAGCGGTCTGCGGACGCTGGCCCAGGTCGACTTCAAGGGCAACAGCAACCTCACCGTGGTGGCCGTGTCGGTGGCGATGGGTGTGCTGCCGGTCGGCGTGCCGACGATCTACGCGAAGTTCCCCGACTGGTTCCAGACGGTGATGAACAGCGGCATCAGCGCGGGCTGTGTGACGGCGATCGTGCTCAACCTGCTCTTCAACCACCTTCCGGCGAAGGGCGATGCGACACCGAAGGCGGTCGCTCCGCGGAAGTCCCCGGCGGAGCCCCTGCCCGACCTTCAGTCGTAGAAGAACAGCTCAAGGTCTTCCACGGAACCCGGCCCGGTGAGGAAGCGCTCCGCCTTGGCCACCTCATGTTCCGGTGGCGGCCCGACCTCTCGCAACTGCTTCATCCATGTCTCGCCCTGCTCGCCGATCGCGTAGATCCCGGACAGCAGCTCGGCCATGCCCGCAGGGCGCGCCGGGCTGTGCCCGACGACGGGTCGGAGTTGCCATCCGCCCGCCCGGGCGGCCAGCCGGAGCACCCCCGCCCAGTTGGCGATCCGCCCGGTACGCACGTGCCACGAGTCGTCGGTGAAAGGCGCCGACCGGCCACCGTGCAGGGCGTTGGTGGCCGCCCTGATGTCCGCCATCACCCGCCGTTCCACGGCGTCACGCACCCAGCACCCTTCCTGCGCATCTTCGATGGCGGCGGACCACCACCGCCATGCGCCGTCCAGCCGGGCTGTGAAGGTATCCATGCCGACAGGCTTCCACGCGCCACGCCGTCGGTGTCCACGAGGGCGGCCGATCACCCCGCACGACCGGTACCGGCCGCCCTCATGGACGAAGGTGGGCGGCGCATGCTCGCGATCTTCGCGCGGGTGACCGGCGCCCCGGTCACCCGCCGATCGTCAGCCCACCGTGCAGGAGGCCCCGTTGAGCGTGAACGTGCCCGGTGCCGTGCTGTTGCCCGTGTGAGTGGCCTGGTAGCCGATGGTGACGCCGGCGTTCGGCGCGAGGGTGCCGTTGTACGTCGCGTTCGTCGCGGTCACCGCACCGGAGGCTGGGGTGTACGTGGCGCCCCAGCCGTTGGTGATGGTCTGCCCGGCGGGCAGGGTGAAGGCGAGCCGCCAGCCGTCGATCGTCGTGGTGCCGGTGTTGGTGAGGGTCAGGGAGGCGGTCAGGCCGGTGTTCCAGGCGCTGGTCGTGGCGGTCACCTTGCAGGTGCCGGGCTGGGGCTGTGGGGCGGGGCCGGAGCTGTCCAGGCCGAAGAAGGCCATGACGCGGTCGGCCATGTCCCAGGTGTACAGGTTGTGGCCGACCCCCTGGAGGCTGATGGCCTCGACGGGGGCCTGGTCACCGGTGGCCCCGTAGCGGGTGCGGGTCCATCCGGAGGCGGGCGAGTCGGTGGCGGCCGCGGTCTGGCCCACTCCCCGTACGTTGGTCCACTGCTTGATCTCCTCGCCGAAGTTGGGGTAGCGCAGCACGTCGTCCTCGGTGCCGTGCCACAGCTGCATACGCGGGCGGGCGCCGCTGTAGCCCGGGTAGGCGGCGCGGACCAGGTCGCCCCACTCCTGGGCGGTGTGGATCACGGTGCCGCCGGAGCAGGCACTGTTCCACTCGGAGCCGTCGGTGGTGGCGAAGCAGGCGAACGGCACCCCGGCGAAGGCGGATCCGGCGGCGAAGACGTCGGGGTAGTCGCCGAGCAGGACGTTGGTCATCATCGCGCCCGAGGAGATGCCGGTGGCGTAGACGCGGCTGGTGTCGGCCGTGTAGGTGGTGGTCACCCAGTCGATCATCGACTTGATGCCGACCGGGTCGCTGCCGCCGCCGCGCTTGAGCGCCTGGGGCGAGGAGACGTCGAAGCACTTGCTGCTGCGGGTGACGGACGGGTAGACGATCACGAACCCGTAGCGGTCGGCGAGTTGGGCGTAGGGAGTGCCGGAGTACATCGCCGGTCCCGAACCTCCGCACCAGTGGACGGCGACGAGCACGGCCGGGTGGGCGGTGACGGTGGCCGGTGCGTACACGTACATCTGGAGGTTGCTGGGATTGGTGCCGAAGCCGGTGACCTCGGTGAGGGTGGCGGCGGGGACGGGGGCCGCCGCCTGCGGCCGGGCGGTGGCGGCGGGCGCGGCGAGAAGGGCCGCGGCGAGGAGGAGAGCCAGCGCGGCGAACAGCGAACTCACTCCTCTTCTTGGGGAGTTGGACACGTGCTTGCCCCTTTCTGGTAGCGGCTCGGGGGACCTCGTACGTGCGGGGCGCCGGTGTGGCCCGGGTTCCAGGCCTCGGCGGTGTCGCCGATCGGGGAGAGCCCGGGTACGTACGCGTGCGCGCGGTCGGCATCGACTCGCCCCTCTCTGACGGTGCATCAAGGGAAGCGTCCGCCTCGCATGGTGGCATGCACATGCCTGTCATGGAAGCGCTCCCACGCCAACTCGCCGACGTGCTCCACCCGTTCGCGGGGTGGGCCGGATACGCACTCAATACCTTCTGCGCAAAGCGTTGACTAGAAAGCGCTTACCCCCTACGGTCCGTTCAACAGTGTGACCAAGCCGCTCCCCCAGGTCCCCAATGGCCCCACTGTCCGCAGTTTTCCGTTCAACATGGCGTTCATCGTTCATATATGCGTTCTCCCCACCCTCCCGAAGGGACGCACCCGCATGCGTACTGGCCCCCCACATACACAGGCGCAAAGATCCGTTCTCGTCGCCGCGGCCGCCGCGCTCGCCACGGCGGCGGCCCTCGCCCTCCCCCAGTCGGCCGACGCGGCCGACAGCGCGCCGGTCGGGTTCGGTGCCGGGACGACCGGCGGCGGAAGCTCCGGCGCGGTCACCGTCTCGACCCCGGACGCCTTCAAGTCGGCCGTGACCGGGAGCGCTTCGAAGGTGGTGAAGGTCAATGGCCTGATCTCACTGAGCGGTCAGGTCGACATCGGGTCCAACACCACGGTCCTGGGTGTCGGTTCGTCGTCCGGATTCACCGGGGGCGGGCTGCGCCTGAAGAAGGTGACGAACGTCGTCATCCGCAACCTGAACATCAGCAGGCCGCTCAAGCCCGCCGACGGCATCGAAATCCAGGCCTCCACCAAGGTGTGGATCGACCACAACTCCTTCTCGGCCGACCGCGACCACGACAAGGACTATTACGACGGTCTGCTGGACATCAACCACGCCTCGGACCACGTGACGGTCTCCTGGAACACCTTCAAGGACCACTTCAAGGGCTCGCTCGTCGGCCACAGCGACAACAACGCGAGCGAGGACACCGGTCACTTGAGGGTGACGTACCACCACAACCTCTTCAGCAACGTGTACTCGCGCATCCCCAGCCTGCGCTTCGGCACCGGACACTTCTACGACAACTACGTCGTCGGCGCCGAGACGGCGGTCCATTCACGCATGGGCGCCCAGATGCTCGTCGAGAACAACGTCTTCCGCTCGACGGCGGTCGCCGTGACCACGAACCGCGACAGCGACGTGGACGGCTACGCCAACCTCACCGGCAACGACCTCGGCGGAGCCGCGACCGAGGTCTCGCAGGTGGGGACGTTCACCAAGCCGCCGTACAGCTACACCGCCGAGCCGGCCTCGTCCGTGGTCGCCTCGGTGACGTCCGGCGCGGGCGCAGGAAAGCTCTGAGCCCGCGAAACCCCTCTGGAAGAAGGCATAGGGACATGACTTCACCAGCAACTCGACACCCCCACGCGCGTGCCCTCACCGGCGCGCTGGCAGCCGTCGGACTGTCGCTTGGCATGATCATGACGAGCGGAGCACTGACGTCGGCGAGCGCCGCCACCTGGCCCTCCGCCAACGGCAGCCAGGCGGTCTCCGCCACCATCCCGGTCTCCGGCACCAAGGACTACGGGATGAAGCGCCTCTACGGCACCGGGGAACTGGGCAGCGACAACCAGGACGAGGACCAGGGGCCGATCCTGGAACTGGCCAACGGCGCCGTCCTCAAGAACGTCATCATCGGCGCGCCCGCCGCCGACGGCATCCACTGCCTGGGCAGCTGCACGCTGCAGAACGTCTGGTGGGAGGACGTCGGCGAGGACGCGGCGACCTTCAAGGGCTCCTCGTCGTCCAGCGTCTACACCGTCTCCGGCGGCGGGGCGAAGGAGGCCAGCGACAAGGTGTTCCAGTTCAACGGCGCCGGCACGCTGAACGTCTCGAACTTCGCCGTGAAGAACTTCGGCACCTTCGTGCGCAGTTGCGGCAACTGCAAGACGCAGTACAAGCGCACGATCAACCTCAACACCATCGAGGCGACCTACAAGGGCAACAAGCTCGTCGGCATCAACACCAACTACGGTGACAGCGCGACCCTGAGGGGGATCACGATCGTCGGGGACAGCAGCAAGAAGATCGTCCCCTGCCAGAAGTACATCGGCAACAACACGGGCGCGGAGCCGAGCACCAACGGCTCGGGTCCCGACGGGACCTACTGCAAGTACGCGTCGTCGGACATCACTTACAAGTAGCCCCCTCCCCCACCGTCCCCCCACGGTGAACGCGGCCGTACGAAGCGTCCCCGCACGGCGCTTCGCACGGCCGCTGCCGTGTCTACGGCCCGAGCGCGACGCCGACGAGGTCGCGCCGGTGCTCCCGGTACGCGACGCGCAGGGCCGGTCCCGGCCAGTCGGCGGGCAGGAGTCCGGCGGGCAGCACGGGGTCGGCCAGCAGATGCCGTACCACCGCGGCGAGCGCCGTGAAGCGGTCGGCGGACCGGGGTGAACGTTCCACGTGGGAGAGCAGGGCCCTGGCCGTGTCCGCCCAGGAGTCGAGCGGCCACAGGCTCGCGGCGAGCCGGCGGGCCGGGGTCGCCGGGCGGGCGGTGAAGTGCTGGAACACCTGGTCGAGGTCCGGGGGCCAGGGGCGCCCCAGGTTGGCGGGGCGCAGCCAGACCCCCTCGCGGAGTTCGGCGAGCCGCAGGGCCGTCAGCCGGGTGCGCAGCTCGGCACGTTCGGCCGGGCCACGGCCCGTTGCCGTGATCACGGCCATCTCCCAGTCGCCGTCCCACGCGCGCGTGTCGGGACTCACCGCGTCGTCCTGGCGGCGCTGGCGTTCCAGCAGCCGGTCGCTGAGCCGGTAGACGGTGTCGGTCCGGCGCAGGTCACCGGCGGCCACCATCCGGCTGAGCGCGGCCCGTACGGTCGACCCGCCGACCCCGAAGGGCTCCACCCCGCGCACCAGGTCCCGCGCCGGCAGCTCGGGCGGATGCGTCCCCAGCAGCAGGCTCAGGACCACCGACCGCGCGGACAGCGGGCGCAGGTCGACCTCGCCCGAGGCCGACTCCCTCGACACGTTGATCCGCATGACGTCGTACTTTACGTGCCGTTGCCGTTGTTGCACTATTGCTACAGTCGCAGAAAAAGCGCAACATGAGCGCATGGACTCGATACTCGCGCCCTCACCGCCGTACGGCACGCGGGAAGTGACCGGCACGCATGAAGTGACCAATCAGGCTCCGCCGCTGAGCCCGTACGACGCCGCCGAGGACGCCGCCCTGCTGGAGGGGTTGCGCCGGGAAGGCGCGGGCTGGGCGGAGGAGGACGTGCGGCGGCTCGGGACGCTGGCCGGAGGTGTGGAGGCGCAGGAGTGGGGTGAGCTGGCCAACCGGCACGAGCCCGTGCTGCGTACGCACGACCGGTACGGTCACCGCGTCGACGAGGTCGACTTCCACCCGAGCTGGCACGAGCTGATGCGGGTGGCGGTCGCCGAGGGCCTGGCCGGTGCGCCCTGGGCCGACGACCGGCCCGGCGCCCATGTCGCCCGGACGGCAGGCGGACTGGTGTGGGGGCACACGGAGGCCGGGCACGGCTGCCCACCTCCATGACGTACGCCGCCGTCCCCGCCCTGCGCCGGCAGCCGGAGCTCGCGAAGGTGTACGAGCCGCTGCTGACCGGCCGGGAGTACGACCCGGGACTGCGGGTGCCGACGGATAAGCGCGGGCTGTTGGCCGGCATGGGGATGACCGAGAAGCAGGGCGGCTCGGACGTCCGGACGAACACCACGGCCGCCTCGCCCACGGCGGAACCCGGGGTGTACACCCTGCGCGGGCACAAGTGGTTCACGTCGGCGCCGATGTGCGACCTGTTCCTGGTGCTGGCGCAGGCTCCCGGCGGGCTGTCCTGCTTCCTCGTGCCGCGCGTGCTGCCGGACGGCACCCGCAACACGTTCCGCATCCAGCGGCTGAAGGACAAGCTCGGCAACCGGTCCAACGCGTCCTCCGAGCCGGAGTTCGACGGGACGGTGGCCTGGCTGGTCGGCCCCGAGGGGCAGGGGGTGAAGACCATCGTCGAGATGGTCAACTGCACCCGTCTGGACTGCGTGATGATGTCGGCGTCGCTGATGCGGAAGACGCTCGTCGAGGCGGGTCATCACGTGCGGCACCGCAGCGCCTTCGGCGCCCGGCTGCTGGACCAGCCGCTGATGCGCAACGTCCTGGCCGACCTGGCGCTGGAGTCGGAGGCCGCGACCACGCTGACGCTGCGGCTGGCCGGGGCGGCCGACCGGGCGGTGCGCGGGGACGGCGGCCAGGGGCCCGAGCAGGCGTTCCGGCGGATCGCCACGGCCGTCGGCAAGTACTGGGTGACCAAGCGGGGTCCGGTGTTCGCCGCGGAGGCCCTGGAGTGCCTGGGCGGCAACGGCTATGTGGAGGACTCCGGGATGCCCCGGCACTACCGCGAGGCGCCGCTGCTGTCGATCTGGGAGGGCTCGGGCAACGTCAACGCCCTCGACGTACTGCGGGCGTTGACCCGCGAACCGGCGACGGCGGAGGCTCTGTTCGGCGAACTCGCCCTGGCGCGGGGGGCGGACACCCGCCTCGACGCTGCCGTCCTACGGCTGAAGTCGCAGGTGGGCGAGGCGACACCGGCCGGTGCCCGCCGTCTGGTGGAGCGGATGGCCCTGACCCTTCAGGCCTCCCTCCTGGTCCGGCACGCGCCGGCCGCGGTCGCGGACGCCTTCTGCGCGACCCGGCTCGGCGGCGACTGGGGACACGCCTTCGGCACGCTCCCCGACGGAGCCGACGTCGACGGAATCCTGGGACGGAGTCTGCCCGGGGCGAGTTGACCGGCGTCACGGACCGACCGGCGCTCGATTCTGCTCAGGGGCTCACCTCCGAGGAGCCCGACGCGCGACACCGGGCGCTGGACCGGACGTACGGCGCGGTGCACGGCCAGGGGAAGGTGTACGACTCGACGCTCGCCTGGCGTTCCGTTTCTGCCCCGGCCGCCGACGCGCTGCTGGCCGGAAATGCGGACGCCGGACGCGCCGGGCCACGGCGCTCGTGCCGTACGCGGCTCGGCGGCATGCGTCCGGCGCTGCCCGCACTGGGCCGGACGACGTCCTCGTCATGGCCGCGGCGGGAGCGGGCGGCGGCCGCGTGTGCCGGCGCCCGGATCACCGGGGAGGTGGAGCCGGCCGTCGCCGCGGGACTGCGCTCCAGCCGGGCCGAGCACCCGCACGCGCGCGTGGGCATCGCCACCTGCCAGGCGGCGCTCGGCCCCGCCGGCGCGAGCCGGGGGACCCGGCCGCGGGGGAACTCGCCGCGCCCCCGCCGCCACACCGCCCGGCCCGGCGGCCACGGCAGCCATGACATGCCGGGGGACGAGGAGTTGCCGCGGCTGTACCGGCGGCGGACGGAGCGTAGGGCCCGTCCGTCTGATGCGACCGGCCGGCCCGGCCTGATGCGACCGGCCCGGCTGGCCGCCCAGGCCGTGGGGCCGCTCAGCCCGTCGGGCGTCCCCAGAGGGCGTCGAAGCGGGCCCAGTCGGTGTCCCACTGTTCGACGCGCCGGCGTTCCAGACGGGCGCGCACGAGGCGGCCGCACGCGAGGGGGAGGGCGGCCGCGCAGACCCCCGCCAGGCCACCGACCAGCGTGGCACGGAGCCTGGCCTGGGCGGGCGTGGCCGGCTGGGTGACCAGGCGCCCTTGGCGGTCCGTCCAGACGGTGACCGGGGTGCCGGTGGCGCTGCCGGGGCTGACCCGGACCTGGCCGGTGTGCTCGGAGCCGTCCGGGCCGGTCCAGCCGACCTTCGCCCAGACCTGGTCGGCACCGGAGGAGCCGCTCCGCACGGCGGCCTTCCCCGGCGCCGGTTCGGTGAGCCGGGCCTCCAGGGGGCGCCACTCGACGCGTTCCCGGGCCAGCCCGTGTTCGACCGAGCCGGCGGCCCCCCATCCCGCCAGGATCCCGGAAAGGACGGTCAGCGCCCAGACACCGAGCACGACCCAGGCCTCCACCGTGTCGGCGCGACGCCTGAGCGGGTTGCGCCGCCAGCGCCACAGCCACACCTTCGGACCACGGAACGCCATCGAAGGCTTCCTCCTCATGAGCGCACGAACATCCTCGGACCGCCCTCCCATACGGGGCGGACGGTCCTGATGCTCAGGGCGAGTCCCTCGTCCCGACGGTCCCATGCCCCCGCCACCGGCGCAGGCGTCCGTCGGAAAGTGGCCGACGTCTTGCGGTCCCGGGTCGGCACGACCGCTGTGACCTGCGGTGACGGGCTTCCCGGGGGTGACTGTCAGTGGCGGGGTGCAGACTGGCCGGTGTCTGGGACAACGAGGTCGAAGACACAGCGGAGGAGAGCGCCATGACCGAGGTACTGCTCGCCGTGGGCACCCGCAAAGGCCTGTTCATCGGGCGTCGTCGGGGCAGCACATGGGAGTTCGACGAATCCCCCTATTTCAACGCACAGGCGATCTATTCGGTCGCCATCGACACCCGTGGCGAGCGGCCGCGGCTGCTGGCCGGCGGTGACAGCGCGCACTGGGGCCCGTCGGTGTTCCACTCCGACGACCTCGGCCGGACCTGGACCGAACCGGCCAAACCGGCCGTCAAGTTCCCACCGGACACGGAGGCTTCGCTGGAGCGGGTGTGGCAGCTGCACCCGGCGGCGGCCGAGCCGGACGTGGTCTACGCCGGGACGGAACCGGCGGCGCTGTACCGCTCCGAGGACCGCGGGGAGACCTTCGAACTGGTCCGCCCGCTGTGGGAGCACCCCACGCGCTCGAAGTGGGTGCCGGGCGGCGGCGGAGAGGGCCTGCACACGATCCTCACCGACGAGCGCGACGCGCGGGCGGTGACGGTCGCCGTGTCGACGGCCGGAGTTTTCCGTACGAGCGACGGCGGGGCGAGCTGGGAGCCCTCCAACTCCGGTGTCTCCGCGGTATTCCTGCCGGATCCGCACCCGGAGTTCGGCCAGTGCGTGCACAAGATCGCACAGGACGCGGCCACCCCGGACCGCCTCTACCTGCAGAACCACTGGGGCGTGTACCGCAGCGACGACGCCGGCCGGAACTGGACGGACATCGGCGAGGGCCTGCCGTCCACGTTCGGCTTCGCCGTCGCCGCGCACCCCACCCGCCCGGACACGGCGTACGTCTTCCCGATCAACGCGGACGCGGACCGGGTCCCCGCGGACCGCCGCTGCCGGGTGTTCCGTACGGCGGACGCGGGCCGGAGCTGGGAGCCGCTCACGGCGGGCCTGCCGCAGGAGGACCATTACGGCACGGTCCTGCGCGACGCGCTGCGCACGGACGACGCCGACCCGGCGGGCGTCTACTTCGGCAACCGCAACGGCGAGGTGTTCGCCTCGGCCGACGACGGCGACAGCTGGCGGCAGTTGGCGTCGCATCTGCCGGACGTCCTCTGCGTGCGCGCCGCGGTCGTCGGATGAGCCCGGCGGGGGGGCCGCGAGGCGTTGGCCACCGGTTGATCACCGCCGTGTGTACGGCAGTAGGGTGACGCCCGTGGCACCACGACCCCTGCATGAAATCGTCGAACCGGGCTGGGCGAAGGCCCTGGAACCCGTGGCCGGACGGATCGCCGAGATGGGTGACTTCCTGCGCGCGGAGATCGCCGCGGGACGCACCTATCTCCCTGCCGGGCAGAACGTCCTGCGGGCCTTCCAGCAGCCCTTCGACGACGTCCGTGTCCTGATCGTCGGACAGGACCCCTATCCCACGCCCGGACACGCGGTGGGACTGTCGTTCTCGGTCGCGGCGGACGTACGCCCGCTCCCCGGCAGCCTGATCAACATCTACCGGGAGCTCAACGCCGACCTGGGCCTGCCCCAGCCCTCCAACGGCGACCTGACGCCGTGGACGCGGCAGGGCGTGCTGCTGCTCAACAGGGCGCTCACCACGGCCCCGCGCAAGCCGGCCGCGCACCGGGGCAAGGGCTGGGAGGAGGTCACCGAACAGGCGATACGGGCGCTGGCGGCGCGCGGCAAGCCGCTGGTGTCCATCCTGTGGGGCCGGGACGCCCGCAACCTGCGTCCGCTGCTGGGCGATCTGCCCTCGGTGGAGTCCGCTCACCCCTCCCCCATGTCGGCGGATCGCGGCTTCTTCGGCTCACGGCCGTTCAGCAGGGCCAACGACCTGCTGATCCGGCAGGGCGGCCAGCCGGTGGACTGGCGCCTGCCGTGACGGCTCCCGCGGACCGGGACCGCGGCCACGGCATCCTCGCCGTGGACTCGGGCGGCTCCGGTCTGCGGGTCGCGCTCGGGACCGCCGGACGGGGCGCGTTGGCCGAGCGGTCCTCCCGGGTGCCGGTGCGGACCGGTGAGAGGGGTGTCGACCCCGGGCATCTCATGGACCAACTGGTGCCGATGGTGCGGGGCTTGACGGCGGAGACGGGCATCGCCGCGCCGACGACGGCCGTGGTGGGCGCGGCCGGGCTGAGCAGTCTCGGCGACGCCCTGCGGGCCGAGCTTCCGGACGCCCTGGCGCGGGAGTTCGGGGTGCGCACGACCGCGCTCGCCGCCGACGCCGTGACGGCCTACGCCGGCGCGCTCGGAGCGCGGGCGGGTGCCGTGGTCGCCGCCGGCACCGGTCTGATCGCGATCGGCACGGATCTGACGGGGTGGCACCGGGCGGACGGCTGGGGCCATCTGCTGGGTGACTGCGGGAGCGGCGCCTGGATCGGGCGGGCGGGGCTGGAGGCGGCGCTGCGCGCCTACGACGGGCGGCCCGGCGGGTCGGCCCGGCTTCTGGCGTGCGTCGAGGAGCGGTTCGGACCGCCGGCCGGGCTGCCGGGCCTGCTCTACCCACGGCCGGACCGGGCGGCCGTCCTCGCCTCGTTCGCGCCCGAGGTGGCCGCGTGCGCCGGGCACGACCCGGTGGCCGCGGGCATTCTGCGTGCTGCGGCCCGGCACATCGCCGAGTCCGCCGCCGCCGTCTGCCCCCCGGACGGGAAGCCCCCGTTCGCCCTCACCGGGGGCCTGGCGAAGCTGGGCGACTCCCTCCTCGTACCGCTGGCGGGGGAACTGGTGACCCGGCTGCCGCATGCGCGGCGGGTCTCCGCCGAGGGGGATCCTTTGCACGGCGCGGTGCGGATCGCCGCCGACCTGGCGGAGGGCCGACTCGCCCTGCCGGCCGACGGGGTGCTGCTGTCGGTGGTGAGCCGTGCGTAGGGGGCGTACGGAATGAAACGTACGGAATGAGTCGTACACCGTTACCCAAAAGAGCGATTACTCCCTTCGAGGGCAAGTCGCCCGGAAAACACGCTGATCACTTCTGATCCGTACGTAACTCATCAGACAAAACCGGACGGATACCGTTCACCTGCACCCTCCCCGAACAGGGAAGCCCAGGAAACAAGTAACATGCGGCGCCATGAGCTCCCCCACTGGGCCCGCGTCCGGCCTGCCAGTACGAATGCCGCGCCCCCGCCAGCCCGGGCGGCACCGCCGACCCGAGCCGTTGGCGGCTCCCGAGGGCGCGCCCTCACTCGTCCTCGCGGTGCCGGGCACGCCGAGTGCGGCCACCCGCGGCCTTGCCGAGGAGATCGTGAGCATCGCCCGCTCCGAGCTGCCCGGTCTCGACGCGCGCATCGGGTACCTGGACGGGGACGACGGCGAATTCCCCGCCCTGCAGGCGGTGCTCGCGCACGCCGCCGAGGAGCGTGCCGCCCGCTATGAGCAGGCCCGCGCCGCCGGTCTCGACGTCAAGGAGCCCGAGGGGCCGGTCGCCGTCGTCGTGCCGCTGCTGGCCGGCCCCGACAGCGCGCTGCTGCGCCAGGTCCGCCAGGCGGTCATGGAGAGCCGGGTGGCCGCGGACCTGACCGATGTGCTCGGACCGCACCCGTTGCTCGCCGAGGGGCTGCACGTGCGGCTCTCCGAGGCCGGCCTGGCCCGCGCGGACCGTGCCCGCCTGTTCACCGTGGCGACGGCCGCGGACGGCATCATCCTGGCCTCCGTGGGCGGCGACGAGGCCGTGCAGGCCGCCGGGATCACCGGCATGCTGCTCGCCGCGCGGCTCGCCGTGCCGGTGATGGCCGCGGCGCTCGACCAGGAGGGTTCCATCGCCTCCGTGGCGGAGCAGCTGCGCTCCTCCGGCTCGCAGCAGCTGGCGCTGGCGCCGTACCTGATCGGCCCGGAGATCGATGCCGCGCTGATCGAGGAGGCGGCCAAGGAGGCGGGCTGCTCCGCCGCCGAGGCGCTCGGCCCGTACCCGGCGATCGGCAAGCTCGCGCTGGCCAAGTACACGACCGCCCTGGGCATCGCCCCCCAGCCGCAGGGGGCACCGGTCCGCTGACCGACACCGCCGTCAAGGACGCCGTACGACGCGAAGGGCCCGCTCCGGGCGAGGAGCGGGCCCTTCGCCGTGCCTGAGGGGCAGGCCTCCGGGAGCGGCGGCGAGGTCAGTCGAGGATCACGCAGGACGCGGCCGGGACCGGGAGGGAGCCGGTGGGATGGGGCAGGCCGGTCGCCTGGTCCACGGTGAACCAGGTGATGTCGCCGGAGCGTTCGTTGGCCACGTAGAGGAAGCCGCCGGAGTCGGCGACGGTGAGGGCTCGTGGCCAGTGGCCGGCGCACGGGACCGTGGCGACCAGGCGGAGCGCGTCGCCCTCTCCCTCGACGGCGAACACGGAGAGCACGTCCTCCCCGCGGGTCGCGGTCCACACGAACCGGCCGTCGGGCGCGACGGCGATGCCCGACGGGTAGGCGTCCCCGTCGGGGGCACCGGGCAGGACCGCGGTCTCCGCCAGGGGCTTCAGGGAGCCGTCGAGGGCGTCCCAGCGGCAGACGGTGACGGTGGGGGTGAGTTCGTTGACGACGTAGGCGTACGACCCGTGCGGGTGGAAGGCGAGGTGGCGTGGGCCGGAGCCGGGGCGCAGCGCGTGTTCGCGGTGCGGGACGGGGGTGCCCTCGCGCAGGGTGCACACCCGCACCGAGTCGGTGCCGAGGTCCACGCTGACGGCCCAGCGCCCGCTCGGGTCGGGCTGCACCTGGTGGGCGTGCGGGCCCTGCTGGCGCCGGGTGTGCGGGCCGGAGCCGGTGTGGTGGAGGACCCCGGAGGCAGCCTTGGCGAGGCTGCCGTCCGCGCGCACCGGGACGGCTGTGACGCTGCCGGAGCCGTAGTTCGCGGTCAGGACGTGTCCGTCGAACACGGTGAGGTGGGTGGGGCCGCTGCCGTCGACGGGCACGGGCGCGCCGGCCGGCTCCGGCACGTCGCCCGTGACGCGGTAGGCGGCCACCGCGCCGTCGGCGGTCTCACTGACCGCGTACAGCGTGCCGCCGGTGGGTGACAGGACCAGGTAGGAGGGGTCGGGGAGGGTGTTCAGGGTGTTGAGGACGGTGAGCGCCCCGCTGTCCCGGTCCACGGCGGCCGTCACGATCCCGGGCCCTCCGGCCGCCGTGAACGAGCCGATGAACGCCCGCCGAATCCGTCCGCCGAGGTCTGCCACCGCTGTCCCCTCTCGGTCACCGCTGTTCGGGGTGACGGTAGCAGCGATCAGCGGCGGTCTAGACCAGGAGGGTGTCCGGTGGCTTGTCGTCCTGTGCGCGGTGGCTGGGGCTGCCGCCGCGGCAGGGCCGCTTCGGCCATGAAGGGGCCTCGTCCTCAAACGCCGGAGGGGCTCAATGACGCCGCCGCGTGCCGGGAGGTGCCGGAGCCGGCGGCGACGGCGGCCAGGTCGCGGCTCTCGCGGGCCCTGGCGTCCAGCGAGGCCAGCACCTGGCGGGCGCGCCGCTTGCGGGCGAGCATCGGGTTCAAGGGGTGGAGGAGCGGTGCGACGGCGAGCCGTACCCGGCCGAGGAGCTGCTCCAGTTCGGCGACGCGCGCCGCGGGGTCGGCGGTCGGGTCGCCGGCGAGTCGGGCGGCGGCCTCCGCGGCGCAGGCGTGGACGCAGCGCAGGGCACGCTCGATCCAGGCGTCGGTGATGGTGTGGGTGGTGACCGGCAGGACGAGCAGCACGGCCAGCGCGGCGCCGAGCGCGCCCACGCCGGTCTCCGCGAGCCGCAGCGCCAGCAGTCCGGGAGTGAGGACGCCGAGGAGGCCGTAGAGGAGTTCGGCGAGCAGGGTCACCCAGAGCATCATCCAGGTGTAGGAGACAGCGGCCGTGTAGAAGATGCCGAAGACGCAGACGGTGACCACGGCCGCGGTGGGGCCCGGCGCGCCGTTCAGGGGGACCGCGACCAGCAGGCCGAGGCCGATGCCGATCACGGTGCCGAGGACCCGGCGGAAGCCGCGGATCAGGGTCTCGCCGCGCGAGGCGGTGTTGACGAAGATCCACCAGGTGGCGCCGACGGCCCAGTACCAGCGCTGCCCGGACACCAGCTGGCCCACGATGAGCGCGAAGCCCGCGCCGGCCGTGGCCTGGACGGCCTGGCGGGTGGTGACGCGGGCCAGGCCGCGGCCGCCCGGCGGGGCGGGCACCGGTGCCGGGGGCAGCCTGCGCTCGTAGCACCACACCCCGAAGCGCACCGCCGCCGCCGTCGCCAGGGCCAGCGCGACGGCGGCGTACAGCTCGGGCAGCTGTCCGGCCGTCGCGTGCAGGAACTGGGCGACGAAGAACATCATGAACGCGAACACGCCCAGGCTGTGCCCGCGAGGCCCCCAGCGGCGGGCGTACACGCCCGCGCCGATGACGGCGAGGAAGGTGAGGTCCCGGGCCACGGGGTGGTCGTGCAGGACGGCCGCCGCGGTGAGGACGGGCAGGCCCACGACGGGCAGCAGCGCGGTGGTGACCGCCTGGCCGCGCACGGTGGCGTCCGCGACGGTGAACAGGGCCAGCAGGGCCGCCAGCCCGCCCGTGACTGCGCCGGGGAGGGAGTGGCCGGCGAGGCCGCTCCCCACGACGGCGAGACCGATGCCCAGGACGGCCCGGGCGGCGAAGCGCAGCCGCGTCCGCCCCGGGTCCGGAGCCGTGAACACCCTCTTCAACACTGTTTCCCACCCCTGCCGGACGCCCGCACGGAAAAGGCGCCGCGGGGTCCCGCAGCGCCATCGACGGGTACATAGGAGCATTTGCGCGGCAGGTGGTTCAACAGGCTGCGCCATCACTGGGCCAATGGCTAAGCCGCGGCGGCCATCCCGGTACCACTGGAGGGCCAACGGACCACCGGATTCGCCGTGCGGCCGTACGGGTACCCGTGGGCCACCTTCGTACGACCCAGGAGGCCGCCATGCTGGATGACCCCGGCGCCCGGCTCTCGTTCCGAGAGCGCCTCGTGCTCAAGCACATCGAGAACGAGCTGCGGCGCGACCGCCGCCTGAACCGCTCGCTGCGCGCGGGCCCCGGGGTGCGGGCGCCCAGGCATGATCCCTGGCTGGCGACGGCGGTGACCCTGCTCGGGGCGGCCTCGGTCTTCCTCCTGGTGATCGGCATCCGTACCTCGGACCGCGCGGTGATCTGGGCCTTCGCCGCGGTCTGGTCGCTGACCCTGCTGCAGGCCTTCCGTCTGCTGTGCCGCTGGTCGAGGCCGCGCACCCACCACTGACCGCCTCAGGCGGCCGTGCTCAAAGCCTCCCGGCCCGGCAGCTCGGCCTCGCCCCGCTGCCTCGGCAGGGTCACCGTCGCCGGAACCCGGCGGCCCCGGGTGAGGAGACCGGCCCCGATCGCGCCGGCGACGAGCAGTCCGCCGCTGACGAGGGCGCCGCGGGCGCCGGCCAGTTCCATGAGCAGACCCAGGATCGGGGGGCCGCCGAGGCCCCACACCGTGCTGATGCTGCTCCATACGCCGAGCACTCGTCCCCGCAGGTGAGCGGGCGGGTCGGTCTGCAGGACGGCCGTGCCGGCGGTGTCCGACACGGACTCCACCACCGCCATCGGCAGGACCAGCACCAGCAGCACCGCCAGTGACGGGGACAGTCCCGCCGCCACCTGGAGCAGCCCGCCCGCGGCCGCCAGGGTGCCGACGACCCGGACCGAGGGCCGGTGCAGCCGGGCGCCGAGGACGGCTCCCAGGATGCCGCCGACGGCCAGCACGGTGGAGACGGTCCCGAAGGCCCCGGCGCCGCCCGCGAGCGGCCCGGTGACGAGGACGGCGAGGGTGAGACCGTAGTTGCGGCCGAAGACGGCGCTGATGCCGGAGATGCCCGCGAGCGCGACCAGGCGGGGCCGGCGTGCGAAGAACACCAGTCCCTCACGGATGGTCATCCCGGTCTCACGCTCGCCGGTGCGGGGCGCCGGAGCGGCCGGCGGCCGCACGGCGGCCCCCGGCGCGGGCCGCAGGAACGGGATCACCGAGGCGACGAGGACGAAGGACAGGCCGTTGGCGGCGTACGCGGCGGCCGTGCCGAGGAAGCCCACGGTCACACCGGCCAGGGCCGTGCCGGCGAGCCGGCCCGCGCTGTGCACCAGCGCGCCCACGCCGATGGCGGACGGGACGTCCTCCACGGGGACGAGGTCGTTGCCCAACAGGGCGCAGGCCGGCGCGTCGACGGTGGCGATGGTGCCGGTCACGGCGGCCAGGACCAGCAGGGAGGTCATGTCGAGCCGGTCCAGTGCCACCAGTACGGCGGTCGTGAAGGCGACCGCGCCGAGAAGGAGCTGGCTGACGGCGGCCGTCAGCCGACGCGGCCAGCGGTCGACGGCCGCGCCGCCCACCAGGCTCATGAAGAGGGCGGGGGCGGCCTGGACGGACATGGACAGGCCGGTGGCGGCGGCGGAGCCGGTGATCTGGAGCACGAGCAGGTTCTGCACCGTGAGCTGCATCCAGGTGCCGGTGTTGGACACGAGGTTCGCGACGGACCACCAGCGCATGCCGCGGTACCTCAGGGACCGCCACGGCGAGCGTGACGGCGCCTTGGCGGGCGCGGGGGGCGGGGCGAGGTCCGGGGCGGGGGCGGGGGCGGGAAGGGGTGCGGAAGACACAGTGCTGTACCCGAGGGCGAGTGGCGGTCGAAGAGCGCGGCGGAACCGAGGAACGCCGGCTGCACCGCGCGGCCGCTCCACCATGTCGGTCATGGCGCGGACCATCGTGGCAGACGGGGTGCGGGAGGCGACGGCAGTCGGGCACCCCGCGGAGCCGCCCAGAGGGCCAAATACCCCCGCTGGTTCGGCATTTGCCCTGGTGAGTGCGGTTGCTCACACGCTCGGCGCCCCCGTTGGATCATGCACGCCGCGTGGTGGAGCGTCGCTCACCGAGTCGCGTGCCGACCGGTACGCGTACACAATGGACATCAACGTGTGAACCCAACTGGCACGGCCTCCGTGCCGGTGCCGTCGGGAAAACGGCGGCGGTCAGGACGGTCCTGCCGCGTGGCGCGGACCGAGCGTCCTGCTTCATCCGATCTTTCACCTTCTGCACAGCAGTCTCCCCGCCGCTCCGGGCCTCACGCCCGTTCCCGGGCCTGTCCGCACGCGGCCGAAGGATTCCCATGACTGATGCGAACCCCTGCGTGTCGTGGCGCCGGGCCGCGGTGACCGGCGGTGCCGGCTTCCTCGGCAGCCATCTGTGCGAGCGCCTGCTGGATTCGGGTGTCGAAGTCGACTGTGTGGACAACCTGCTGTCCGGATCGCACGAGAACGTCGCCCATCTCGAGGACCGCCCCGGCTTCCGGTTCGTCCAGTGCGACGTGTCGGCACCGGAGTGCGTTCGGACCCTGACCGGGCCCTACGACCTGGTCCTGCACTTCGCCTGCTGCGCCTCCCCCGCCGACTACCTCCGGCTTCCCCTGGAGACACTGGACGCCGGCAGTCTGGGGACGCGCGCCATGCTGGCCGTGGCGGAGCGGGACCGGGCACGGTTCCTGCTGGCCTCGACGTCCGAGGTGTACGGCGATCCCCTCGTCCATCCGCAGCGCGAGGACTACTGGGGCAACGTCAATCCGGTGGGCCCCCGCAGTGTGTACGACGAGTCGAAACGGTTCGCGGAGGCCCTGGTCACCGCCCATGTGCGGGCCCGGGACACGGACGCGGGCATCGTACGGCTGTTCAATAGCTACGGTCCGCGCATGCGGGCCCACGACGGGCGTGCCGTGCCGACCTTCGTCTGTCAGGCCCTGGCCGGTGAACCGCTGACCGTGGCCGGGGACGGCCGGCAGACCCGGTCCCTGTGCTACGTGGACGACACGGTCGACGGCGTGCTGCTGGTGGCCGGGAGCCATTCCGTGCGCCCGGTGAACATCGGCGGTACCGACGAGGTCACGGTCGGCGACATCGCCCGCCGGATCGTGGAGCTGACGGGCTCGTCCTCGCGGATCGACTTCGTCGACCGTCCTGCCGACGATCCCCAGCGGCGCCGCCCGGACACCGCTCTGGCCCGCGAACTCCTGGGCTGGGAGCCGAAGGTGCCCTGGGAGGAAGGGATCAAGCAGACCATCGCCTACTTCGCCGCGACCCGGCCGGCCGAAGAACCGGCTCCGCAGGTCCGATGAGCCATCTCGCCGCCACGGAGGCACCGCATGCGTGTTCTGGGAATCAACGCCCTCTTCCACGACCCGGCCGCCGCTCTGGTCATGGACGGCAGGATCGTGGCGGCGGCGGAGGAGGAGCGCTTCAGCCGGCGTAAGCACGGCAAGCGGCCCGTCCCCTTCTCCGCGTGGGAACTGCCGGAACTCTCCGCCCGCTGGTGCCTGGACCGGGCCGGGCTCGCCCCGTCCGAACTGGACGCGGTGGCCTATGCGTACGATCCCGAACTCGCCCGCCCGGCCGACCGGTTGGGTCTGGACGACCCCTGGGACCAGCTCCGCCAGGAATACGCGCGCCGGGCCCCGGAGTTCCTCGCCGAGGCCCTGCCCGGCCTCGATCCGGCCAAGGTCCGCTTCGTCCCGCATCACGTGGCGCACGCCGCTTCGGCCGGGCAGGCGTCCCCGTATCCGGACTGCGCCGTCCTGGTACTGGACGGCCGGGGCGAGTGCGGCTCCCACCTCGCCGGCCGCTACGCGAACCGCGAACTCACCGTCCTCGGCACGCAGTCACTGCCCGACTCCCTGGGCCTGTTCTACGAGGAGCTCACCCAGCACCTCGGATTCCTGCGCAGCAGCGACGAGTTCAAGGTGATGGCGCTGGCTTCGTACGGCAGGCCGCGCTTCCTCGACGAGTTGCGCGAGTACGTCCGTCCGGACGGCCGGGGCGGCTTCCGGGCCCGGCCCGTCCCGTGGTCGTCGCTGACCCCGGCGCGGGCGCCCGGCGCCGCCTGGACGCAGCAGCACGCCGACGCCGCCGCGAGCGCCCAGGCGTGTCTGGAGGAGGTCCTGCTGGACCTGGCGCGGTGGCTGCACGACCGTACGGGCGAGGAGGTGCTGACGCTCGCGGGCGGGGTGGCGCTCAACTGCGTGGCCAACACCCGGCTGCACCGGGAAGGGCCGTTCCGCCGCATCTGGGTGCAGCCGGCCGCCGGGGACGCGGGCACCGCGCTCGGTGCCGCCCTGCACGTGGCCCAGGCCAAGGAGACGGTGGAGGCCATGCCGACCGCCGCCCTGGGACGCGGCTGGAGCGACGCCGAGCTGCGCGACTGGCTGGAGCGGGCGGCCGTACCGTACGAAGAGCCCGAGGACATCGCGGAGACGGTGGCCGAGGAACTGGCCGGGGACGGCATCGTGGCCTGGTTCCAGGGGCGCAGTGAGTACGGCCCGCGGGCGCTCGGCCACCGTTCGCTGCTGGCCCATCCGGGGCGCGGCGAGAACCTGGAACGCCTCAACGCCGTGAAGGGGCGGGAGGAGTTCCGTCCGGTCGCCCCGATGGTGCTGGCGGAGCGGGCCGCGGAGCTCTTCGACGGGCCGCTGCCCAGCCCCTACATGCTGTTCGTGCACGAGGTCGCCGCCGGATGGCGGGAGCGGATCCCGGCCGTCGTGCACGTGGACGGCACGGCCCGGATCCAGACCGTGGACCGGGCGGACGAGCCGCTGGTGGCCCGGATGATCGACGGGTTCGAGCGCCGGACCGGTCTGCCCGTGGTGGTCAACACCAGTCTGAACACCGCCGGACGGCCCATGGTCGACGACCCGCGGGACGCCCTGGAGTGCTTCGGGTCCGCGCCGGTGGACCTGCTGGCGCTGGGACCCTTCGCGGTGCGCCGGAGGCGGGTGTTCGCATGACGGACCCCCTCACCTACTCCGTGGTGATCCCGACGATCGGCCGGCCCTGCCTCGCCGACTGTCTGCGTGCCCTCGCCCAGGCGGGCGACGGGCCCCCGCCGCATGAGGTCGTCGTGGTCGACGACCGGCCGGAGCCCGTCGGGGAGTTGCCGCTGCACGCGGCAGGTGCGTTGCTCGACCGGGTACGCACCCTGCGGACCGGCGGCCGGGGTCCGGCGGCCGCCCGCAACGCGGGCTGGCGTTCGGTCACCACGCGGTGGACCGTCTTCCTGGACGACGACGTCCAGGTGCTGCCGGACTGGTCGCGGCGGCTCTCGGACGACCTGGCGGCGGCGGGTGCGGCCACGGGCGGCATCCAGGGGCGGCTGACCGTACCCCTGCCCGAGGACCGCAGGCCGACCGACTGGGAGCGGGGCACGGCGGGATTGGAGCAGGCCGCCTGGGCGACCGCCGACATGGCCTACCGGACGGTGGCGCTGGCGCAGGTCGGGGGCTTCGACGAGCGGTTCCGCCGGGCCTTCCGGGAGGACGCGGATCTGGCGCTGCGGGTGCGGGACGCGGGCTGGCGGCTGCGCAGGGGCCGGCGGACGACCCGTCATCCGGTCCGCCCCGCCGACCGCTGGGTGTCGGTGCGCGCCCAGCGCGGCAACGCCGACGACGTCCTGATGACCCGGCTGCACGGCCGCGACTGGTGGACGCGCGCCGAGGCGCCCCGCGGCCGGCTCCGCCGGCACACCCTCGTCACCGCCGCCGCGCTCACCGCGCTCACCTGCGCCCTGACCGGCCGGCGCGCGGCCGCCGGGGTCGCCGGTGCCGTATGGGCGCTGGGCACCGCCGAGTTCGCCCTGGCCCGCATCGGGCCGGGTCCGCGCACCCGGCGGGAGACCGCCACCATGGTGACCACCAGCGTGGTCATCCCGCCGCTGGCGGTCCGCCACTGGCTCCACGGCCTGGTACGCCACCGCCGGGCCACACGGCTGGAGAGTCTGCCCGAGGCCCCCGCACCCGGCGCGCCACCGGGGAGCGCGCCGTGAACCGGGTCGCCGCCGTCCTCTTCGACCGCGACGGCACGCTCGTCGAGGACGTCCCCTACAACGGCGACCCCGGCCGGGTACGGCCCGTGCCGGGCGCCCGGCACGCCCTGGACCTGCTGCGTGCGGCGGGCATCGCCACCGGGGTCGTCAGCAACCAGTCGGGAGTCGGGCGCGGGCTGCTCACGCACGCTCAGGTCCGGCGGGTCAACGAGCGCGCGGACGCCCTGCTCGGCGGCCTCGGCGCCTGGGTGTACTGCCCGCACGCCCCCGCCGCCCGCTGTGCCTGCCGCAAGCCCCGGCCCGGGCTGGTGCTCGAGGCGGCCCGGCGGCTGGGCGTGGCGCCGCGCGACTGTGTGGTGATCGGTGACATCGGCGCCGATGTGCTGGCCGCCCGTGCGGCGGGCGCGCGGGGCGTGCTGGTGCCGACGGCGGCGACGCTCCCCGAGGAGGTCGAGGCGGCGCCCCGCACCGCCCCCGACCTGCTGACGGCGGTGCGTCTCATCCTGGGCGACAGCGGGGGTGAGCGGTCGTGAGGTCACTGGTCGTACGGCTCGACAGCTTCGGTGACGTCCTGCTGGCCGGGCCCGCCGTCCGCGCGGTCGCCGCGCACAGCTCCCGTGTGACGCTGCTCTGCGGCCCGCTCGGCGAACCGGCCGCACGGATGCTGCCCGGTGTCGACGAGGTGCTCGTGTGGGCGGCGCCCTGGGAGGGCTTCGATCCGCCCTCCGTGCCGGAGGCGGACGTCGACGGCCTGGTACGGCGGCTGCGGCGGGCCGCGTTCGACACCGCGCTCGTGCTCACCTCCTTCCATCAGAGCCCGCTGCCGACCGCGCTGCTGCTGCGGCTGGCCGGCGTGCCGAGGATCGGCGCCGACAGCGTCGACCACCCGGGCCGGCTGCTCGACGTGCGGCACCGGCGGCTGCCCGGCCGGCACGAGGTGGAGGCCGCGCTCGACACTGCGGCCGCGATGGGTTTCCTCCCGCCGCCCGGGGACGACGGCCGGCTGCGGGTCGTGCCGTCGCCCGACACCGCCTCGCTCACGGGCAACGGTCCGTACGTCGTCCTCCACCCCGGCGCGAGCGCGCCCGCCCGCGCCTGGAGTCCCGGACGCTGCGCGGAGGCCGTGGCACTGCTCGCCGACGCCGGCCACCGGGTCGTCGTCACCGGCGGCCCCGGCGAGACGGAGCTGACCCGGCGGGTGAGCGGGGACACCGCGGTGGACCTGGGCGGCAGGACCGACCCCTGCACCCTGGCGGGCGTGCTGCGCGCGGCCGGGGTCGTGGTCAGCGGCAACACCGGCCCGGCGCATCTGGCCGCGGCCGTCGGGACCCCGGTCGTGTCGCTGTTCGCGCCCGTCGTCCCGGCGGAGCGCTGGGCGCCTTACGGGGTGCCGAGCGTGGTGCTCGGCGACCAGCACGCGCCGTGCGCGGACAGCAGGGCCCTGCGGTGTCCCGTGCCGGGTCATCCCTGCCTTGAGGAGGTCACGGGGACCGACGTGGTGGCGGCCGTCCAGAAGCTGCTCAAGGAGAGCTCATGAACCAGGAGCACGGGAACGAGGTGAGCGCATGAACATCCTGGTCTGGCATGTGCACGGTTCGTGGCTGACCTCGTTGGTGCAGGGGCCGTACGACTTCCTCGTCCCGGTGACACCCGATCGCGGACCGAACGGGCTGGGGCGGGCCAGAACCTGGCAATGGCCGCCGACGGTACGGGAGGTGAGCCCGGAGGAGCTGCGCGAGGCACCCGTCGATCTCATGGTGCTGCAACGGCCGCACGAGCTCGCGCTGGCCCGGCGGTGGACGGGCCGCCGGCCGGGCGTCGACGTGCCCGCGGTGTACGTCGAGCACAACAGCCCGCATGAGTCGGCGGTCGACACCCGGCACCCGCTCGCCGACCGGACCGACATCCCGCTCGTGCACGTCACCCACTTCAATCGTCTGATGTGGGACAACGGCCGGGCGCCGACCGAGGTGATCGAGCACGGGATCATCGACCCCGGCCCCCTGTGGACCGGCGAGGAGCCGCGTGCGGCCGTCGTCGTCAACGACCCCGTACGACGCGGCCGTACGACCGGGACGGATCTGTTGCCGGCGTTCGCGCGCACGGTCCCGCTGGAGGTCTTCGGCATGCGCACCGGAGGACTCGCCGACCATCTGGGGCTGTCCCCCGGTCGCTGCCGCAGCCATGACCTGCCCCAGGGCGAGCTGCACCCGGCGATGGCCCGTTGCCGGCTGTATCTGCACCCGGTCCGGTGGACGTCGCTCGGGCTGTCCCTGCTGGAGGCCATGTTCCTCGGGATGCCGGTGGTCGCGCTGGACACGACCGAGGTGCGGGAGGCCGTGCCCGAGGAGGCGGGTGTGGTCTCCAACCGCTTCGACGTCCTCGAGGACGCCGTCCGCCGGTTCCTCGTGGATCCCGTCCACGCCCGGCTGACCGGGGAGGCCGCCAGGGCCGCGGCACAGGCCCGCTACTCGGAACGCCGTTTCCTGGACGACTGGGAACGCCTGATCAAGGAGGTCACCCCATGAGCCGCAGCCATCGACCGGCCGGCCGCGTCGCCATGGTCTCCGAGCACGCCAGCCCCCTGGCCGAGCTCGGCGGCCCGGACGCGGGCGGCCAGAACGTGTACGTGGCCCAGCTCGCCGGGCAGTTGGCGCGCCGGGGCCACGAAGTCGTCGTCTACACCCGGCGCGACGATCCGGGGCTGCCGGAACGCGTCGTGACGGACGACGGTGTGCAGGTCGTCCATGTGCCCGCCGGACCGCCGGCACCGATACCGAAGGACGAACTCCTGCCGTACATGCGCGAGTTCGGGGCCTGGCTGGGACGACGGTGGGAGGCGGAGCCGCCCGACGTGGTGCACGCGCACTTCTGGATGTCGGGCATGGCAGCGGTGGCCGGGGCGCGCGCCCCGGGTGTGCCCGTGGTGCAGACGTACCACGCGCTCGGCACGGTGAAGAAGCGTTACCAGGGCGCCGCCGACACCAGCCCGCCCGAGCGGATCGCGATCGAGACGGCCGTGGGACGGGAGTGCGCGGGCATCATCGCCACCTGCGAGGACGAGCTGGCAGAACTCGAGGCGATGGGCCTGTCCCGCCGGAAGGTCCATGTCGTGCCGTGCGGGGTGGATCCCGAGCGGTTCGCGCCGGTCGCGGGAGCCCGGCGGGCCGCTTCGGCACCCCGGCGGCTGCTCACCGTCGGCCGCCTCGTGCCCCGCAAGGGCTTCGACCGGGCGATCCGCGCCCTCGCGCGGGTGCCCGACGCCGAACTCCTGGTCGCGGGCGGGCCCGAACCGGCCCTGCTCGGCGCGGAACCGGAGGCGGAGCGGCTGTGGGCGATCGCCGAGGATTGCGGGGTGGCGGACCGGGTGACGCTGCTGGGCGGGGTGAGCCGGGCGCGGATGCCCCGGCTGATGTCCGGCGCGGACCTGGTGCTGTCCGTGCCCCGCTACGAGCCGTTCGGCATCGTCCCCGTCGAGGCCATGGCGTGCTGCGCGCCCGTTCTGGCCACCGCCGTCGGCGGGCAGCTCGACACCGTCGTGGACGGCGTCACCGGCGTCCTGGTGCCCTCCGACGACGACTACGACCTCGGCGGGACCATCCGGGACCTGCTCGACGACCCGGTCCGGCTCGGCCGGTACGGCGCCGCCGGCCGACGCCGCGTCCTCGCGCAGTACACCTGGGACCGCGTGGCCGACGCGGTGACCCGGGTCTACGGTGCCGTGTCCGCCGTCCCCTCGCTCTCGGGAGTCGCCCGATGAAACTCGCCACCGAGGTCACCCACTGCGACGACCTGATGAAGGCCCTCGACGGATTCCGCCGGTACGCCTCCCCCGTGCTGAGGCGCTGGGGCGCCGACCTCGCCGACCGGCTCGGCTCGGGCGCCCGGCTGCTCGTCGCCGGCAACGGCGGCAGCGCGGCCCAGGCCCAGCACCTGACCGCCGAGCTGGTGGGCCGCTACCGCGACGACCGCCCGCCGTTCTCCGCGCTGTCTCTGCACGCCGACACCTCCTCGACCACCGCCATCGCCAACGACTACGGCGTGCAGGAGATCTTCGCCCGGCAGGTCGCGGCGCACGGACGGGCCGGGGACGTGCTGATGCTGCTGTCGACCAGCGGCGCCAGCGAGAATCTGCTCGTCGCCGCGGAGGAGGCCCGGCGCCTGGGCATGACCGTCCGGGTGCTGACCGGTCCGGCACCCAATCCGCTGCAGAGGGCCGGGGACGAGGCGCTGTGCGTGGACGCTGCGACGGCCGCCACCGTCCAGGAGCTGCATCTGGTGGCCGTGCACATGCTCTGCGAGTCCTTCGACGCGGCCGTGGGGAGACTGCGGCCGTCCGTGGACCGGCGGTGGACGGACCCCGTGACGGAGGGGGACGGCATATGAGGACCCCGGCCCCGCTGCTGGTCGTGGGGGACGCGTTGCTCGACCACGACCTGTGCGGCCGCGCCGAGCGCCTGGCGCCCGACGCGCCCGTGCCGGTGGTCAGCGCGGCCCGGCGCACGTCCCGGCCCGGCGGAGCCGCCCTCGCCGCCTGGCTGGCCGCGGCCGACGGCCGTCCCGTCACCCTCGTCACCGCGTTGGGCGACGACGAGGCCAGCGAGGCTCTGGTCCGGCTGCTGGCGGGACGGGTGCGTCTCATCCGGCTGCCGCTGACCGGCACGCTGTCCAGCAAGACCCGGATCCTCGCCCAGGGCAGGCCGCTGCTGCGCCTGGACGACGGCGAGGGCAGTGCGGAGGAGGCGACGGAGGAGGCGTGCCGGGCGGTGGCCGAGGCGCGTGCCGTCCTGGTCGCCGACTACGGCCGCGGCACCGCCGACGTCCTGCGCGAGGCGCTGACGGCAGCGGCGGCACGGGTCCCGGTGGTCTGGGACCCGCACCCGCGAGGCAACCCCCCGGTACCCGGCGTCCGCCTCGCCACCCCCTCGGCGACGGAGGCACGCGGCTTCGCCGCCCGGCTGGAGGGCGGCGGCGACCGGGACGGCGACACCCCGCGGGACGCCGGCAGGCCGGGGGCGGCGGCCGGGGAGCCCGGGAGTCCCGGCGGTGGGCTGCAGGGTGCCGCTCGGGACGCCGGGAGGCTCGTGCGGGGCTGGCGGGTGGCCTCGGTGGCCGTCACGCTGGGCGGGCGGGGCGCGCTGTTGTCGCACGGGGAGACCCCGCTGCTGGTGCCGTCACCGGTCACCGCCGAGGGTGACGCCTGCGGCGCGGGTGACCGGCTCGCGGCCACCGCGGCCGGGCTGCTGGCGGACGGCGAGCTCACCGAGACCGCCGTCCGGGCCGCCGTGCACGCCGCCACGCGGTACGTGGCCGAGGGTGGTGTCCGCTCGCTCGCGGTGGATGCCGCGCCGTCCGCGGACCGGCCGGACTGCGGTGAGCCGACGGACGACGCCCTGCGCACGGCCGCCCGGGTGCGGGCCGCCGGCGGGACCGTCGTGGCCGCCGGCGGCTGCTTCGACCTGCTGCACGCCGGCCATGTGGCCCTGCTGCAGGCTGCCCGCCGGGCCGGCGACTGCCTGGTGGTGTGCGTCAACTCGGACGCGTCGGTGCGCCGCCGCAAGGGCGCCGGCCGGCCCCTCGTGCCGCTGGCGGACCGGGTGCGGGTGCTGCGGGCGCTGGAGTGCGTGGACGCGGTCGCCGTGTTCGAGGAGGACACGCCCGAGCGGCTGCTCGGCGAGCTGCGTCCGCACATCTGGGCCAAGGGCGGCGACTACGCCCTGTCCCGGCTGCCGGAGGCGTCACTGGTGGAGAGCTGGGGAGGGCAGGTCGTCCTGTTCCCCTATCTGGACGGCCGCTCCACCACCGGCATCGCACGCCGTGCCGCCTCGAGCCCGCGTCCTGTCCACACCGCGGGTCGGAGACGACCGTGATCGGGCGGTCGGTGCCGCGTCCCACGGCCCCCGCGGGCCGGCCCGATGCGCCCCGGCTGCTGGTGCTGCGGGCGCTGGGGCTGGGCGATCTCCTCGCGGGGGTGCCGGCGCTGCGCGGGGTGCGCCGGGCCTTCCCGGGCCATCACGTCGTCCTGGCCCTACCCGCCGCGCTCGAAGAGGCCGCGCTTGCCACCGGGGCCGTCGACGCCGTGCTGCCGGCCGAGGCCCCGGCCCGGGGCGTACCGGCGCTGGACGGCTGGCGGGGCCCGCCCCCGGACGTGGCCATCGACCTGCACGGCAACGGACCGGAGAGCCGCGACGCGCTCGCCGCCCTCGCACCCCGCCGGCTGCTGGCCCACGCCCACCCGGACCCGTCGCTCCCCCGCCCGCCGGTCTGGTGTCCGCACGAGCACGAGCGCGCACGCTGGTGTCGCTTCCTCGGGGCGTACGGCATCGCCGCGGACCCCGACGACGTACGGCTGCCCATGCCCGCAGCGGCGTCACCGGCGCCCGGCGCGGTGGTCGTACATCCCGGTGCGGAGTCGGCGTCCCGCCGCTGGCCTGCCGGACGCTTCGCCCTCCTCGCCCGGCGGCTGCGGGCGGCCGGCCACCGCGTCGTCGTCACCGGCGGCCCGAAGGAGGACGCGCTCGTCCTGGACGTCGCGGCGCGCGGGGGGGTGCCGGTGCGGGACGTGCTGCGCGGCGGGCTGCCGTTCGGCGAGCTGTCGGCCCTGGTGGCCCGTGCCTCGCTCGTCGTCAGCGGCGACACCGGCCTCGCGCATCTCGCCGTGGCCCACGCGACGCCGTCCGTGACGCTCTTCGGCCCGGTGTCGCCCCGCCTGTGGGGCCCGCCCCGCGATCCTCGGCACCTCGCCCTGTGGAAGCCCGGACCGCCCGGCGACCCGCACGGCGTCCTCCCAGACCCCCAGTTGCTGCGGATCGGCGCCGGGGAGGTCACGGCCGCGTCCCTGACCCTGCTGTCCCCGCTGCGCGTCCGGAACGGGTGAGGGGCACTCCCCGGTGTTCTCCGCGCACTGCGCGCGTCCGTGGTCACGTCCGCGCGCCACGGCCTCGGCGTTCGGCGGCCGTGTGCAGGGCGTGCAGCACGTCGGCGTCGGTGAGCTGCTCGAAGTCCTCGTACCAGAGACCGACGGCCATGAAGACGGACGGCTGTTGGAGACAGATCACCTCGTCAGCCTCGGGCCGGAGCAGGTCCACCGCCTCGGGGGAGCCGACCGGCACGGCGAGGACCGTGCGGTGGGGCGCGGCGCGCCGCAGGGAGCGAAGCGCGGCACGGGCCGTACCTCCGGTCGCCAGGCCGTCGTCGACGACGATCGCGGTGCGTCCTCGCAGGTCGAGGGCGGGCAGGCCTTGGCGGTAGAGCCGCTCACGGCGCTGGAGTTCGGCGCGCTCCCGCACTACCACCGGGGCGAGGTCGCGAGGGGTGAGGCCGAGTCGGTCGAGGGCGTCGTCGTCGAAGAGGGGTTCGTCGTCGCCGACGAGCGCGCCGACGCCGAGCTCCCGCTGGAACGGGGCGCCGATCTTCCGTACGACGAGCACGTCGAGCGGGGCGCCGAGCGCCCGGGCGACCTCCTCGGCCACGGCCACGCCGCCCCGGGGCAGGGCGAGGACGACGGGGTCGGGCAGTTCGCCCTTCTCCTGCCGGGTCCGCAGCACTCCGGCCAGCTCACGTCCGGCCTGCCCGCGGTCACGGAACTGCATGGCGACCGCCACTCCTTCCGATCAGTCCCCCCACGCCTCGAGCGGTACGGACCTCAGACGGTCGTCGCACCACTGCGTCGCCGCCTCGGCGACCTGCTCCAGCGCGCCGGGCTCCTCGAAGAGGTGGGTGGCGCCCGGCACCACATGGAGGGCGGACGGGGCGCTCAGCCGGCGGGCCGCCTCCCGGTTCAGGCGCAGCACTTCGGTGTCCCGGCCGCCCACGAGCAGCAGCACCGGTGCCCGGACACGGTCGAGGGCGGCGTCCGCCAGGTCGGGCCGCCCGCCGCGGGAGATCACGGTCAGCACCCGGTCCGGCCGCTCTGCGGCGGCCACCAGGGCCGCTGCCGCGCCGGTGCTGGCGCCGAACAGGACGACGGGGAGCACCCCGGTCTCGTGTTGTGCGGCCAGCCAGTCCATGACGGCGACCACACGGCGGCCCAGCAGCGGGATGTCGAAGCGGTGGACGCCCGTCGCGGCGTCCTCGCGGTCCTCGTCCTCGGTGAGCAGGTCGATCAGCAGGGTGCCCAGACCGGCGGTGCGCAGTTCGGCGGCGACCATGCGGTTGCGGGGGCTGTGCCGGGAGCTTCCGCTGCCGTGGGCGAACAGCACCATGGCCCGGGCCGGCGTCGGTGCGACGAGGTCACCCGCGAGCGCCGCGTCGTCGACGGGCACGCGGACCAGCTGGGAGAGCATGGCGGTCATCTTCTTTCTCGGGCCGGTGCCGGGGCGCCACTCGTGCCCCACCCGGCGCCGGCACGCTGTCCGGGTATCCAGACTGCGGCCGGTCAACCCGGGTACCCGTGGCGGTGACACGACCGATTCGGACACCCTGGCCGCCGTGGCGGCCCGGGACGGGTGGTGGCGGGCATGGTGGGCGACCTGGACGACGAGCGGCAGGCACGGAGGCAGGGCGAGAGCGGCCACCGGACGGTGCCGCACCCCACCGACATCCGTGTCGACGCGTGGGGCACGAGCCGCGAGCGCTGTCTGGTGGAGGCGGCCCTGGGGATGGTGGAGTGCTTCGCCGACGTCACGGCGGTGCGGCCCACCGCCGTGGAGCGGATCCAGCTCGCGGAGGCCGCCGACGACGATCTGCTGAGCGCGTTGCTGGACGAGGTCGCGCACCGGCTGGAGGTACGCGGGCAGGTGCCCGTGGACCTGGAGGCGGAGGCCACGGACAGCGGGCTCGACGTGCGGCTGGCGGTCGCCGCGCTGGCGGACGTGAAGATCGTCGGCTCGGTGCCGACGTCCGTGGCCTGGCACGAGCTGCGCATGGGGCCGGATCCGTACGGCTGGTCGTGCGCGGTGACCGTCGGCAGGTGAGGCGTACGGTGGGGGCGTGGGCGGCGGTGTGGTGACGCTGTTCCTGTGTGGCGATGTGATGCTGGGGCGCGGCGTCGATCAGATCCTGGCGCATCCGGGCAGTCCTCGGCTGCGGGAGGAGTATGTCGCGGACGCCCGGGACTACGTCCGGCTGGCGGAGGCGGTGCACGGGCCGGTCCCCGTGCCCGTGCCGGTGTCCTGGCCGTGGGGCGAGGCACTGCGGGTGCTCGACGAGGCCGGTCCGGATGTCCGGGTGGTGAACCTGGAGACCTCCGTCACGCGGTGCGAGGCGTTCGCGCCCGGCAAGGCGGTGCACTACCGGATGCACCCGGCCAACCTGCCCGCTCTCACGGTGGCCCGGCCCGACGTGTGCGTCCTGGCCAACAACCATGTGCTGGACTTCGACCGCCCGGGCCTGGCGGAGACCCTCGACTCGCTGGGCGCGGCGGGCCTGCGGACGGCGGGTGCGGGACGGGGGCCCGACGAGGCCTACGCGCCCGCCGAGGTGCCGGTGCCGGGCGGTGGCCGGGTGCTGGTGTTCGCGCTGGGAGCGAGCTCCAGCGGCATACCGCCCGACTGGGCGGCGACCCCGACCCTGCCCGGCGTCGCCTACCTGCCCGAACTGTCGGCGGGCACCGCCGCCGCGGTGGTCCGGCGTGTACGCCGGGCGAAACGCGCGGGCGACCTCGCCGTCGTGTCGGTGCACTGGGGCTCCAACTGGGGCTACCGGGTGTCCCGCGATCAGGTCCGCTTCGCCCGTGCCCTGGTGGACGGCGGGGTGGACCTCGTCCACGGCCACTCCTCCCACCATCCGCGCCCCGTCGAGGTCTACCGCGACCGCCTCGTTCTGCACGGCTGCGGCGACTTCATCGACGACTACGAGGGCATCTCCGGCTACCCGGAGTACCGCGACGACCTGCGCATCGCCTACCTCGTGCGGGTCGCGGCGGACACGGGCCGACTGGCGGGGCTGCGGATGGTGCCCCTGCGGGCACGGCGTATGCGGCTCGAGCCCGCCCCGGCCGCGGACCGCGCCTGGCTCACCACGACCCTGAACCGGATCAGCGGGGGCGTCCGTATCACCCAGGCCCCGGACGGCACGCTCGCCCTGGCGCACCCGGGGGCGACCGGTCGGTGAGCCGACGGCGGCGCCGCGCAGAGGCGCGGCCGCTCACCTCCCGCCCGGCCCGCCCCCGCCGAACGAGCCGCTGGAGCCGGGTTCCCAGCGCGGACGGGTCTGGTCCTCGCTGCGTTTGGTGCCCGAGGGATTGAGCTGGTGGGGGGTGAGGCGCTCGCCGTCGGCGGCCCGGGGCACCTCGTCGGGTTCCCGGATCTCGCGCTCGTCGTGGGGGGAGCCGGACGCCGGAGGGGTGGGCTGCCTGCTGGGGGGCCGGCCGGGCTGCTGTTCTCGGCGTCGGACCTTGGTGCCGAGGCGTACGGCCCAGATCAGCGCACCGGTGATCACCACACCACCGACGAGCACGGCCACCACGCCGAACACGGAACTCGCCGCCGCCGCTTCGTAGGTCATCTGCATGGCTGGCGGGTACCCGCGCACGCCGGGTGCATCCCCCCGCGGACCACCCGGCACCCTGACGGCGGACAGGAGGCGTGGCGCGGCCGGATCGGGCGGGGCGCGGCAGTAGCGTCGGCGCTGTCATGCGGGTTCACTCCGCGTCCCCCATCCGCTCGCCGCCGGTTTTCCGCGGCGCGGCCCGGGCACTCGCGAGGCGCCCCCGCCCGGCGGCACGGCTCCCGGGGACCATGGAGGAGGACGATGACCGGACTGTCGGACCGGGTCGACGACGAAGCCGGCCGCGCCGTCTCCCCGCACTCGTTCGGGCGTACGCTGCTGCGCTGGGCGACCACGACCGATCACAAGGTGATCGGCCGCCTGTACATGGTCACGGCGTTCTGCTTCTTCCTCTTCGGCGGTCTGCTGGCGCTCGCGATGCGTGCCGAGCTCACCCGTCCGGGGCTGCAGTTCGTCAGCGAGGAGGGCTACAACCAGCTCTTCACCGTCCATGGCACGGTGATGATGCTGCTGTTCGCCACGCCGATGTTCGCCGGGTTCGCGAACGCCGTGATGCCGCTGCAGATCGGCGCGCCGGACGTGGCGTTCCCCCGGCTGAACGCGCTGTCGTACTGGATGTACCTGTTCGGCGGTCTCATGGTCGTGTCGGGGTTCGTGGTGCCGGGCGGGGCGGCGGCGTTCGGCTGGTTCGCGTACGCGCCGCTGAACAGCTCCTACTACTCCCCCGGCGCGGGCGGTGACCTGTGGACGATGGGGCTGGTGGTGACCGGGGTGTCGACCACGCTGGGCGCGGTCAACTTCATCGCCACCATCATGTGTCTGCGGGCGCCGGGGATGACGATGTTCCGGATGCCGATCTTCACCTGGAACGTGCTGTTCACGTCGATCCTGGTGCTGCCCGCGTTCCCGGTGCTGACGGCGGCGCTGCTGGCGCTGGAGTCGGACCGGAAGTTCGGCTCGCACGTCTTCGACGCGTCGAACGGTGGCGCGATCCTCTGGCAGCACCTGTTCTGGTTCTTCGGGCATCCCGAGGTGTACATCGTGGCGCTGCCGTTCTTCGGGATCATCACGGAGATCATTCCGGTGTTCGCGCGCAAGCCGCTGTTCGGGTATGTGCCGCTGATCGGCGCGACGATCACGATCACGATGCTGTCGGCCGTGGTGTGGGCGCACCACATGTTCGCGACGGGCGCGGTGCTGCTGCCGTTCTTCGCGCTGATGTCGTTCCTGATCGCCGTGCCGACCGGCATCAAGTTCTTCGCGTGGATCGGCACGATGCACAAGGGGTCCCTGTCCTTCGAGACGCCGATGCTGTGGGCGATGGGGTTCCTGATGTCGTTCCTGCTGGGCGGGCTGAGCGGGGTGCTCATCGCGTCGCCTCCGCTGGACTTCCACCTCACCGACTCGTACTTCATCGTGGCGCATCTGCACTACGTGCTGTTCGGCACCGTGGTGTTCGCGATGTTCGCCGGCTTCTACTTCTGGTGGCCCAAGTTCACCGGGCGGATGCTGGACGAGCGGCTGGGCAAGCTGCACTTCTGGCTGCTGTTCCCGGCGTTCCAGCTGACGTTCCTGGTGCAGCACTGGCTCGGCGAGGAGGGCATGCCCCGCCGGTACGCCGACTATCTGCCCTCGGACGGCTTCACGCTGCTGAACACCCTGTCGTCGGTGGGCGCGTTCCTGCTCGGCATCTCCACCCTCCCGTTCCTCTACAACGTGTGGCACACGGCCCGGTACGGCCGGCGCGTCACCGAGGACGACCCGTGGGGCTACGGGCGGGGGCTGGAGTGGGCGACGTCGTGTCCGCCGCCCCGGCACAACTTCGTGGCGCTGCCCCGGGTGCGCTCGGAGGCCCCGGCCTTCGATCTGCACCATCCGGCCATCGAGCAGCGCAGACAGGAGCACTTGCCGCATGCGGACTGAGGCCTTGCTGTTCGGCGGTGTCGCCGTCTTCTTCGGGGGCACGGCGGTGCTCTACGGCGTCTGGGCGCACGCCGATCCGGCCGGTACGGCGGCGCTGATCGTCGCCTGTCTGATGGCCGCGGTGATCTCGTTCTTCTGCGCGATGAACTACCGGCGCAGGGGCCGGCGGCCGCAGGACCGCCCCGAGGCCGAGGTGGCCGACGGCGCCGGGCCGCTGGAGTTCTTCCCGCCGCAGAGCCGCTGGCCGATCGTGACCGCCGCCGGGTTCGCAATCGCCGCGACCGGGGTGGTGTACGGGCTGTGGCTGTTCCTCATCGGCGTCGGCGTACTGGGAGCCGGGGTGTCCGGAATGGTGTTCCAGTACGCCGACCGGGACTCCGGCCGGGAGGGCTGACCGGTGTCCTGGGGGCGCCGGGCCGGAACTTCTCCACCGGCACGTGGTCGCTCTCGTAGCCCCCGGCGACGGACTGACGCACCTCGCCGCTCTCCTCCCCCTCGGTGAGGCGTTCGCGCTCCGCGTCCAGCAGGGCGTGGCACAGGCGCCGGGTGACCATGAAGCCCAGGACCGGGCCCAGGACGAGGGCGACGCGCAGGATCCAGGTGAGGGCGTTCACGGAGATGCGGAACGTCTGGGCGATGATGTCGTTGCCGCCGCCCAGCAGCAGGACGCCGTAGAAGACGATGCCGGCGACACCGAGCCCGGTGCGCACGGGGCGTTCGCGCGGGCGGTCGCAGAGATGGTGCTCCTGTTCCCACTCCCCCGTGATCCGCTGCTCGACGAACGGATACACGTACAGGACGAGGAAGAACAGACCCGGAAGGACGACGGCCGGCAGCAGGACGTTCCACATGAGGGTGTGCCCGGCGAGGTTCGTCTCCCAGGGCGGCACGAGCCGTAGCGCGCCTTCCAGGAAACCGACGTAGAAGTCGGGCTGGGAGCCGGTGGACACGACGTCCGGGCGGTAGGGGCCGTAGACCCAGACCGGGTTGATCTGCGCGAGTCCGGCGAGCAGGGTCAGCACGCCGAAGACCATGAAGGACAGGCCGGCGGAGGCCACCGAGAACTGCGGGACCATCGGCTTGCCCACGGCGTTGGCGTTCGTCCTGCCCGGGCCGCGCCACTGGGTGTGCTTCAGATGGAAGACCAGGATCAGGTGGACGGTGACCAGGGCGATCAGCGCTCCGGGCAGCAGCAGGATGTGCAGGCTGTAGAGCCGGGGCACGATGTCCTGCGCCGGGAATTCGCCGCCGAACGCGAACATGCTCACGTAGGTGCCCACCACCGGGACGGACAGCATGATGCCCTGGGCGATGCGCAGACCCGTGCCGGAGAGCAGGTCGTCGGGGAGCGAGTAGCCGGCGAACCCCTCGGCCAGGGCGAGCACCAGCAGGGTGACGCCGATGACCCAGTTCATCTCCCGGGGCCTGCGGAAGGCGCCGGTGAAGAAGATCCGCAGCAGGTGCACGCCGATCGCGGCGACGAAGACGAGGGCCGCCCAGTGGTGCAGTTGCCGGATGAGCAGTCCGCCGCGCACGTCGAAGCTGATGTGGAGGGTGGAGTCGAAGGCCGCGGACATGCGGATGCCCTGCAGGGGCACGTACGAGCCGTGGTAGACGACCTCGCGCATCTCGGGCTGGAAGAAGAAGGTCAGCCAGACGCCCGTCAGCAGCAGGACGATCAGGCTGTAGAGCGCCAGTTCGCCGAGGAAGAACGACCAGTGGTGGGGGAACGCCTTGCGCAGCAGCCCGCCGCCCCCGTCGTACACCGGCAGCCGCGCATCGGTCGCGTCCACGGCCCTCCGGACCGCACCGCCGCGCTCACCGTCCACGGACCGCCTCCCTCCGGACCTGCGTTCAGGCCATGCCCAGTGCTGTGACCGGAAAGGTCCGCGCGAGCCGGTGGACCCTTCCGGTCACAGCACTAGCCGTCGGCCCGGCAGGCGAGTACCCCTGCCGCGCGAAACACTCGCCCGACACGGCCGCGCCACCCGATCGGCCGAGCGCGGAGGCCGGCGACGACCGGTCCACACGGAACGCGCGGAGCGGGGCCATTGGTACAGTCGGCGACGATCCGCCGCACGCGAGGAGACCGGGCACCATGGCCGTCGACGAGCTCGACACCCGCATCCTGCGGCTGCTGCTCGAACAGCCGCGGACCAGCGTGCGGGAGTACGCCCGGGTCCTCGGCGTCGCGCGCGGCACCCTCCAGGCCCGGCTGGACCGGCTGGAGCGGGACGGCGTGATCACCGGAACCGGCCCCGCCCTCTCCCCCGCCGCGCTGGGCCACCCGGTGCTCGCGTTCGTGCACATCGAGGTCACCCAGGGCCATCTCGACGACGTGGGCGACGCGCTGGCCGCCGTACCGGAGATCGTCGAGGCCTTCTCCATCACCGGCGGCGGGGATCTGCTCACCCGGGTCGTGGCGCGTGACAACGCCCATCTGGAGGACGTGATCCAGAAGCTGATCAGCCTCCCGGGCGTGGTCCGCACCCGCACCGAGGTCGCGCTGCGGGAGCGGGTGCCGCACCGGCTGCTGCCGCTGGTGGAGTCGATCGGCCGCGCGGCCGCGAAGTAGCGCCTCGTCCGCAACTTTCCGTCCTGTCAGGACCGTTGACGCCGCTCCGTCCCCCACCTAACGTCTGGTCGACCATCCGCACATCGTTCGGGATACCGAACATTCCCCCACGTGGACCGGAGGAGCAGCACATGGCACCGCCCCTCACCAGACGGACCCTTCTCCAGAGCGCGATCCTCGCCGCCGCCGTCCCCGGAGCCGGTGCCGCGGCGGCGCCCGCGGCCTCGGCGGCCACGCTGCCGCCGCCGGCTTCCTGGACGCTCCGGCCTTTCCCCCTGAAGGACGTCGCCCTCGGCCCCGGAATCTTCGCCGCGAAACGGCAGCTGATGCTCGACCACGCCCGCGGCTACGACGTGAACCGGCTGCTGCAGGTCTTCCGCGCCAACGCCGGCCTCTCCACCCTCGGCGCGGTCGCCCCCGGCGGCTGGGAGGGCCTCGACGGCGAGGCGAACGGCAATCTGCGCGGCCACTACACCGGCCACTTCCTGACGATGCTCTCCCAGGCGCACGCGAGCACCGGCGACCAGGCCTTCACGGACAGGATCCGCACCATGGTCGGCGCGCTGACCGAGGTGCGCGAGGCGCTGCGGCACGATCCGGCCGTGCTGAGCGTCCCGGGGCGGTTCGGTACGGCCGTGGAGCACGTCCGGGGCTCCTACCGGTACGTCGACCTGCCCTCAGCCGCCCTCGGCGGCGCCGGCGCGGTCACCCTCGCCGCCTGGGTGAAACCCACCCACGACGGGAACTGGGCGCGCGTCTTCGACTTCGGCGACGACACTACCCGGTACCTGTATCTGGCGGCACGCAACGCGAGCGGGGTGCCCCGGTTCGCGATCACGACCACCGGCGCGGGCGGCGAACAGGGGCTCAACGGCACCGCGGCGCTGCCCCTGGACCGGTGGAGTCATCTGGCGGTGACCATCGCGGACGGCACGGGCACGCTCTACGTCAACGGCACGGATGTCGCCCGGAACACCGGCATGTCCCTCACCCCGGCCGCCCTCGGCACCCTCGCCCACCACTGGCTCGGCCGGTCCCACTACGCCTCCGACCCCGTCTTCGCGGGCGCCTTCGGCGGGTTCGACGTGTGGTCGCGCGCCCTGGGCGCCGACGAGATCGCCGGCCTGCAGAGCGCGCGGGGGACCGGCGACCTCGTCTCCTACGCCTTCGACGAGACCTCCGGGTCCGTCTTCGCCGACGCCTCCGGTCGCGGTCTGACCGCGACCCTGCGCCGCACCTGGGGCGGGCCCAGCCACCCCGGATTCCTCGCGGCCTACCCGGAGACGCAGTTCATCCAGCTGGAGTCGATGACCGGCGGCGACTACACGAAGGTGTGGGCGCCGTACTACACCGCGCACAAGATCCTCCGCGGCCTGCTGGACGCCTACCTCGCCACCGACGACGACCGGGCCCTGGACCTGGCGTCCGGCATGGGCGACTGGATGTACTCCCGGCTGTCGAAACTGCCCGCCGCCACCCTGCAGCGGATGTGGGGGATCTTCTCCAGCGGCGAGTTCGGCGGGATCGTCGAGGCGATCTGCGATCTCCACGCCATCGGCGGCAAGCCCGAACACCTCGCGCTGGCCCGCCTGTTCGACCTGGACAAGCTCATCGACGCCTGCGCCGCGAACACCGACATCCTGGACGGGCTGCACGCCAACCAGCACATCCCGATCTTCACCGGTTATCTGCGGCTGTACGACGCGACGGGCGAGGAGCGCTACCTCACGGCCGCCCGGAACTTCTGGGACATGGTCGTGCCGCACCGCATGTACGGCATCGGCGGCACCAGCACGGCCGAGTTCTGGAGGGCGCGGGACGTCATCGCGGGGACGATCAGCGAGACGACCGCCGAGACGTGCTGCGCGTACAACATGCTGAAGCTGAGCCGGACGCTGTTCTTCCACGAGCAGGACCCGGCCTACATGGACTACTACGAGCGGGCCCTGTACAACCAGGTCCTCGGCTCCAAGCAGGACACCGCCGACGCGGAGAAGCCGCTGGTCACCTACTTCATCGGGCTCACCCCCGGCCATGTGCGCGACTACACGCCCAAGCAGGGCACGACCTGCTGCGAGGGCACCGGCATGGAGAGCGCCACCAAGTACCAGGACTCGGTGTACTTCAAGGCCGCAGACGGCGGTTCGCTGTACGTCAACCTCTACAGTCCGTCCGCGCTGACCTGGTCCGAGAAGGGCGTCACCGTCACGCAGACCACCGGCTTCCCCAGCGAGCAGGGCACCACCCTGACGGTTCAGGGGCGGACCTCGGCTTTCGCGCTGCGGTTGCGGGTGCCTGCCTGGGCGACCGCCGGGTTCCGGGTGACGGTCAACGGGCGGCGGGTCGACGGGACGCCCATGCCAGGGAGTTACTTCACTGTGGCGCGGACCTGGCGGGACGGTGACGTCGTCCGGGTGGCGATGCCGTTCCGGCTGCGGGTGGAGAAGGCCCTCGACGACCCCTCCCTGCAGACGCTGTTCCACGGTCCGGTCAATCTCGTCGCCCGCCACCCCTCCACCACGTACCTGGAGTTCGGGCTGTACCGGAACGCGGCCCTGTCCGGCGATCTGCTGCCCTCCCTCGCGCCGGTGAGCGGAAAGCCGCTGCACTTCACGCTCGACGGCACCGAGTTCGCGCCCTTCTTCGAAGGGACCGAGGATCCTACGCACGCGTATGTGCGCAGGGCCGAACCCCGGGTGGTGTTCGGGAACAGCGACTCGGGGGTGGCCAACCCGGCGAAGGCGGACGGGACGACGCTGCTCGACGAGGTGTGGGCGGGGGCACCGTTCGCGTCCAAGGGAGCACTGGTCACGCGCGTACGGACCGTGGTGGACGCATGGGTGGCCGCCGGGCTGCTCGCGAGGGCCGACGGGGAGAAGGTGGTGAGTACGGCACGGGGGGCGACTTTTGTGCCCTAGGAGCGGCGGCGGGGCTTGCCGCCGCCGGTTCCGCGCCGGCCGCCGCTTTTCGCACCGCCGCCGCTCTTCGCGCCCCCGGCTCTGCCCCCGGTGCTCTTGCGGGGCGCGCCGCCGGACTGCGTCTTGGTACGCGGCTGCCGCTCCTTCGCGGGTGCCTGCGGGGCGCGGCCGCGGGTGCTGTTGACCGTGCGGCCGCGGACGATGCCGATGAAGTCCTCGACCAGGTCGGTGGTCGCCTCCTCGGGCCAGGACAGGGCGACACCGGACTCGGGGGCGTCCACGACCGTGCGGTAGGTGAGGTCGCGGCGGTGGTGGAGGCGGGCCAGGGACTGCGGGACGACCAGGACGCCGATGTTCGCGGCGACCAGTTCGATCGCGTCCGCCGTGGTCGGGGGGCGCTCGAAGGCGGGCTCGCCGGGCGGCTGCTCCCAGCCGAGGACGTCGTCGAGGGGGTGCAGCACCACCTCGTCGGCGAGGTCGTCCAGGGTGATCTCCTCGGCCGCGGTGATCACATGGTCCTTGGGGACCACGACGACGGTCGTCTCGGTGTAGAGGGGGATCGCGCTGAACACCGTACGGTCGACCGGGAGGCGGACGAAGGCCGCGTCCGCGGCGCCGGTGCGCAGGACGTCGGAGGCCTCGGCGGGCGTCACCTGGAGGAGGGTGAGAGGGGTGTCGGGCAGGCGCTCCTCCCAGATCCGCACCCATTTGGCGGGCGTCACTCCGGGGACGTACGCGAGCCGGAACGAGGGGGTCTCCGCCGAGTCGGTCATCCCGCCAGGTTACCGGCTGTGGTCGGAGGTCTCGTCGGCGGCCGATACCCTGGACCGCATGAAGTCGCAGCAGACCACCCAGACGATGAAGCCCGCCACCGCGGCTAAGAAGCTGGGTGTGTACCTCCCCGCCACGCCCGCCGAGTTCCAGGAGGGTGTCGTCTCGCGCGCCGAGCTGAACGAGCTCCAGGCGAACCCGCCCGAGTGGCTGCGGAAGCTGCGCGAGACCGGCCCGCACCCCCGTCCGGTGGTCGCGGCCAAGCTGGGCGTGTCGATCGCCGGCCTGGCCAGGGGCGGGGTGACGGAGGCGCTGACCACCGAGGAGATCCAGGCACTCAAGGACGCCAAGCCCGCCTGGCTGGAGAAGGAGCGCGCCACGCAGGCCGAGGTCCGCAAGGAGACGGCCCGCCTCAGGAAGCGGGACGCCGAGCGGGCGGCCGCCGAGGACTGATCACCCCGGTCGTCGGGTCGGCGCCAGGATGCCGAGGGCGTTGGCACAGACGACCGCCGCGATCGCCGACCGGCCGCCCGGGCCGAGGTCCTGGTCAGCGCGATCCGGCCGACCAGTGCCGCGAGCACCGGGTGACGCTCATGAACGGGCCGAACGCGGCGGGGGCACATGCCGCAGGGTGAACTGATCGACCGGCGTACGGGGACGGCCACGCCCGAGCTTTGACCGCCGGAGGCCCGGCCCGCCACGAAGGAGACGCACGACGTCGACGACTGGCTGACGGTGATCGCCGCCGGACGCAGCATCGGTATGACCGCCGAGTCGACCGCCGAGCCGTGATGGAGCTGCTCACCGGGCGGTAGCGCGCGCGATGACGACCCGGGAGTCGCCCGCGGGCAGTCGGTTTGACTACGATCGGGGCAGGTTCACCGACGTGGGTGTTTCGAGGTTGCTGGGGGTTGGGATGGTTGCTGGTCGTGTGGTGCGCTTCGACAGCCAGCGAGGCTATGGGTTCATCGCGCCCGACGACGGCGGGGAGGATGTCTTCCTGCACGTCAACGACATGCTGATGCCGGAGTCGCAGGTGCGGCGCGGCGTCGTCGTGGAGTTCGAGATCGAGGACGGCGAGCGCGGCCCGAAGGCGTCCGGGGTACGGCTCGCGCGGGGCGCGGACGGCAAGCCGCTCGCGGCGGACGACGAGCTGTGCGACGTGCTCAGCACCGAGGAGTTCGTCCGGGACGTCACCGAGGCACTGCTGAGCGCGGCGCCCTCGCTCACCGGAGAGCAGATCGTCCAGGTGCGGGGAGGGCTGGCGCAGTTCGCGAAGAACCACGGCTGGGTCGAGGGCTGAGCGCCCCGAAACCGCCGACGGGGCCCCGGCCGTTCCTCGGCCGGGGCCCCGTTGTCAGTGGCCTGCCCTACAGTTCCCGTCACTTGATCACTGCGGGTGCGGGAGGCGCGCATGGGGTGGGTGTCGGCCGGCGACTACGAGGTCGCCCTCGACGACGGCAAGGTGGTGTGCCGCAACACGGCGGGGCGGGTGCTGAAGTCGGTGCCGCCCAAGATCGCCGATGATCCGGTGGTGGTGGGGCTGCGTCAGCTCGTCGAATGGCTGGAGCGGCATGAACGGCAGTGCCTGGCCGACGTGGAGCGGTGGATGGTGCGTTCGCTGCCGGTGCCGTTCGCGGTCGTCGCACGCGTGTGGCCCGACCCGGCCTGGCGGGCCGCCCTGCGCGACCTCGTCGTCACCGGTGCCGACGGCGAGGTGGCCGGATTCCTGCGGGACGCCGACCGCGAGCGCGGCCTCGGCCTGGTCGATCTCGACGGCGACACCGTGCGCATCACCCCCGATCTGGTCCGCCTGCCGCACCCGGTGCTCCTCGACGAACTGGAGGAGCTGCGGGAGTTCGCCGTCGAGCTCGGTGTCGAGCAGCGCGCCCAGCAGCTCTTCCGCGAGGTCTGGCACAAGCCCGCCGCGCTCGACGCCGAGGGCACCTCGGTCGAGGAGTACGCGGGCGGGGCGTTCAAGCAGCAGCGGTTCCTGCACGGCCGGGTGACCCAGCTCGGCTACCGCGTGCGCGGTGGCAACGCGGTCCACTCCGTCCTGGAGGACGGCCACGCCGTCGAGGCCCGGGTGTGGGTGGGCGACTACGAGGGCTACGAGGAGTCCGAGACCGGTCCGCTGGTGTTCACGGATCCCGCGGGCCGGGTGCTGAAGCTCGGACAGGTGGGGCCGGTGGCCTGGTCGGAGGGCATGCGGATGGCGGCCGCGCTGTACGCGGGACGCGACATCGAGGACGAGGAGCGCGCGGCATGACGACCTACGACGAGGCCACCGCGGGCGCGCTCCTGGACGCGGGCGCGGTCCTGCCCCCGGGCAGCACGGGCCGCGAGGACGCCGACACGCTCACCGTCCGTACGTACACCCATCCCGCGCTGGACGACCGGCACATCGTCCGGCTGGTGCCGGGCACCCTCGGCGAGGCCGAGGACCTCGCGCTGGACTTCCTGGGTCTGGTGCGGGACGCGGAGGTCCCCGAGGTGGGGCAGGTGCGCCGGGAGACCCTCGGCTTCCCGGCCTGGGCGCTGGTCAACGACCCGGCGAACGGCCACCACGCGCTGGCGCTGGTCAAGGACGTCGAACGGCTCGGGCGGCAGGCAAAGTCCCGCCCCGGCGCCGCCAAGGACGGCTTCGAGGAGCTCGGCACCCGGCTCGGCCGGGCCGTGCCGCACTTCCTGCCGACGTTCTACGAGCAGGCCGCGCGGGTCTTCCTCCAGCAGGAGAACACCACCTACGCCGCCGCCTTCTTCGGCAAGGCCCGGGAAGCCGAGCGGGTGCACGCGCTGAAGGTGGACGAGGAGCGGCAGCGTGCCGTGTTCCTGGAGTTCGCGTTCGCGGGCGCGCTGACCGTCAAGGCGCTCAAGGAGCACGTCAAGGCGCTCGCCGCGCGGCTCAGCCCGGCCGAGGCCTGGGCGCAGTTCCGGCAGCTGACGGTGGAGCGCTGCGCGGCCGGCATGCCGCCGTACGCGTCGCTGCCGCAGGACGCGCGCGGGCTGATCAAGGCGGCGAAGCTGGACCGGGTCACCGAGGAGTGCCGGCTGGTCGCCGACCTGCTCGCCTCGCCCGCGGCGGTCCGGGCTCCCGCCTCCTTCTGGAACTCCTACCGGGCGACGCTGGTCGTGCTCGCCGAGCGGGAGCCGCAGGTGCGGGGCAGGCTGCTGGAGATCATGCCGGCCGGTCTCGGCCGGTCCGTCGAGGACGACGCGTTCTGGCTGGAGCTGCTGGCGGAGTGCGGGGCGGATCTGCTGCTCACCGGCGAGGCCGGTGCGGCGGCGGACGAGGTCGACGCGGCGGACTGGCTCACCCGCTGGGCGCTGCACCGCAAGCACGGCGGCAACAGCTGCGAGCGTTCTCCGGCCACCCTCGCGCTCGTGGAGCGGATGGCGCCCCGGCTGCGTGACCGGGGCCGCCCGGTCGACCTCGTGACGGGCCGCTGGCACGCCGGTGCCGACCTCGATCTGCTGGACCTGTGCGTGGCGGAGGGCGTCCCGCTGACGCCGGCCGGCGACGGTGACGTCGTCCACCTGGGCCTGCACCGCTGGCTGTCCGGGGACCGGCCCGGCCGCCGCGACCTGACCGCGACCGCGGCGGACCAGCGTTACCGGCGGCTGCTGTACGGCGAGATCAGCACCGTGGGCGGTCACCGCCCCGACCCCGAGGTGCTGGAGGCACTGGCGGCCCACCCCGTCCTCCGTGACGTGCTGCGCGAGTGGCTGGAGGACGCGGCCGGGGAGCTGACCGCCGCCGTCGGCCTGCCCGCGGCCCGCACGGCGCTGGAGCGGCTGCGGCCCTTCCGTGCCGTGGCCGCCCGGGTCGCCCCGGCCGCCGTGGCCCAGGTCGCCGCGCACGAGGCCGCCCCGCTGCTCGGGCACACCCTGCGCGCCGGCCTCCTGGACGAACTGGGCTGGCCCGCGCTCGAGGAGGCGGTGCGCCGGATCCACGCCGAGACCAAGGTCCAGCGCGACCACGACACCACGATGACCGTCCAGGAGGCCTGGCCGGCGCTGATCCTCTCCCGCGGCCACAAGGTGTTCGTCGTCGGCCCCGAGGAGATCCTGCTGGAGCACGACCTGCGCCTGCCCGTCGATCCCGACCGCTGGCACCGGCCGTCGTTCCGCTACGCGGACGGCGAGCTGCTGGTGATGTGGCGTCAGGACGGCAAGCAGTTCGGCTACTGGTCCGCCCGCCCGGCCGACGTGTTCCCGGTGGGCGGTGAGCAGATCCCCCACTACTGGTACGGCGCCGGTGACGCGGGCGAACCCTCGATCCCGCTGCGCGGCGGCGGCCGGGCCACCGGCGGACGCACCCTGCACGCCGGCGACACCGTCCTGCCGCCCCGCCGCAGCATCCTCGGCGACGGCACCTCGTACTGGCGTCAGGGCAGGCAGGGCCGACAGCAGGTGTGGCTGGAGTACGACCCGGCCACCGGCGAGCATGGGCGTGCCTCGTTGCCCGCGTTCCTGCGGAGCGGCATCCGGGAGGACGCCACCCTGCTGCAGCAGCACTGCGAGGTGCTGCCGCTCCAACCCGGGCTGGAGCAGAGCCCGTTCGGCACCGACGGCACGGTCCTGGGCCGTTGGGTGCGCACGGAGGGCGAGGGCGCGCAGGCCCGCACGGTCGCCGGCACCCCGGACGGCCGGACCGTCGCCCTGCCGGAGGCCGGTGCCAACGCCCCGGGCGTTCCGCTCGGCGCGCTGCGGCTGCCCGGGGGTGCCGAGCCCGTGGTGGTCCGCGCCCACCGGCAGATCGCCCTGTACACGGCGGGCGACACGTCCGCCGCCGGGGAGCTGGGCCGGGTCACGCCGATGGAGCGCGGCGGTGAGTTCGCCCACGGCACCCGGTTCGTGCCGCCGGTCGAGTTCTGGCACGCGCTGCGTCCGCGTGACGAGCGGGCGTCGGCCGTGTTGCGCGCGCTGACCGACGAGCAGGCGGCCGAGCTGCTGCACGCCGGAGACCGGGCGCTGGCCGAGCGGCAGGAGAAGCTGGCGGCGGCCGGGGCGGTCGACGGGACCTCTGCCGCCAAGGCCGTGGTCCCGACGGCCGACGAGGTGCTGAGCCAGGTCGTGTCCGACGCGCTGCCCGCCCTGGGCGACCCCCGGCTCGCCGTCGGAGTGGGCCAGTTGGTGCGCGCGATGCTGCGGCACGCCGAGCTGACCGCCGCGTATGTGGCGCCTCCGGCGGAGCGGCCGAGGAAGGAGACCGCGCGCACCGAAGGCATGTTCTTCGACTACAGCCCCGAGTACGGCGACGACACGACGCTGCGCGAGGCCGTGACCGGTTTCGCGGGGCTGCACGGCTGGTGGGGCGGCGCCCCGAGCTGGAGCACGCTGCGGCAGATCCGCGCCGTGAACCATGTGCTGTCCGGCGGGCCCGCCGACGGCAAGCCCCTCGCCGAGGCCATGCGGCTCACGGGCACCGCCGAGGGGTGGCGCAGCGACGAGTTCACCGTCCCCGGGGGCGGCGCGGTGTGGACGTCCGTGCTGGACGTGCTGCGCCCGCTCGCCTACCGGGCCGCCTCGTCGACGGTGACCGAGACGCACCGTCAGGCCCTGCTCCTGCTGTTCGAGGCGATCACGGACGGGCCGCTGGCCGCTCCCGGAGGCGCCCTGCGCGAGATCGTGCTGAGCGAGCCGCACGACAAGCAGGAGCGTGTCGGTCAGGTGCTGCGCCGGGACGGCCGTACCGTCGTGGTGCTCGCCTGCAGGAGCGTCGACCACCAGCACGACCTCGTGAACTGGCTCGCCCTGGACCACGATCCGACCGGGGCCTTCGGCGCGGTGGCGCACTTCACCCTGGAGCGGGAGACCGCGCACCCCGCGGCCTTCCCCGCCGACGCCCTCGGGGCCGTCACCAGGCTCGTCCGGGACAAGGGCCCGGCGCCCTGGCAGCCGGAGGCGCCCACCGCCCTCGCCGCCGCCACGCGCGACGGGCTGGGGCCCGTGCAGGCGGCCCTGCTGCTGGCCGGCCTTCCGGCGCAGCTCACCGACGAGGTGATCGCCGCCACCGGCCTGAAGCCCCGTCAGAAGACCGTCGGTGAAGGCCTGCTGAGCTCGGTGGGGGGCGAGGACCGGGTGGCGCTGGTCGGCGCGCTGCTGCCGCGCGAGACCGGAGACCTGTGGACGGCGGGCCCGGACACGGAGGCGGCGGGCCGGGTGTGGGCCGAGCGGTTCGACGGAGTCGTCCGGCTGCCGGAGGACCTCGCCGGAGAGCTCGCCCTGGACGGCCTGCCCACCGGGTCCGTCGACGAGGTGCTCAACCCGGGGCGGACCCCCTGGATCAGCCGCACCACGGTCCAGCGGCCCGACAAGGACGGCGACCTCGTCGCGGAGGACCCGCAGGCGCTGCCCGGCCGGTACGACCTGACGCGCGCCGTGGCCGCCCTGGCCGGGCTCGCCTACTCCCTGCCATACGGGCACACGCTGCGGGCCGCGCTGCCGGGGAGTCTCGCCGCGCTGCGCCGCCGTGTCGCCGACCCGGGGCTGCTGGTCGACCTGGACGTCGCGTGGACGGCGAAGGCCGATCCGACCGCCGTCGAACTGCGCAAGGCCTACGGGCTGCCCGCCACCGGCGGCGCCGACGCGCACGGTCTGACACCCGTGGGCGAGGCACTGGTGCTGCGCCCCTGGTACGGCGACCAGGAGACCGTCCTGGTCCGGCCGGGCGCGCTCCACGGCCCCGAGGACCCGGTGTTCGGGCTTCTCGAGGGGCTCGTCGGGCTCGGCCGGGGGCAGGGCATGTGGGCCCTGCGGACGATCCTCGACGAGGACCTCGCCCGCGCTCTCGCCGCCGGCATCGGTTCCGAAGGACCCCTGGGATACGCGCAGGACCCGACCGTCGGCGTGCCCGCCCTGGTCGCCGAGGTCGCCGAGAAGCACGGCCTCGGTGCCGACGCGGCGGCGCTCTATCTGATGCTGCTCGCCCTGCCCGACCCCACGGACCGCAACTGCGCCCGCTGGACCGGCTGGAAGCCCGCCCGGATGAAGAAGGCCCGCGCCGAACTCGCGGCGACCGACCTGGTCGTCGAGGCGAAGCGGCCACGTGCCGGACGCACCCTCTTCCTGCCGTGCGGCTGGCTGGACCTGAAGTCGCCCGCGCTGCCGGTGGAGCTCTGGAAGCGGGGTCTCTACCCGGTCCACGGCTACGGCCGGGCCGTCCCGCTGGTGCCGGTGCCCGAGCTGTTCACCCGGGCGTGGGACCGGGTCCGCGCAGGTGACGCCCCGGCGTACGAGCAGCTCACCACCCGCGCCACCCGCAAGGGCCGCCGCCGATGACCACCGTCCCGCCCCGCCTGGAAGAACACACCGCGATGACCACCACGCCGTCCCCCGAGCCCACCCGCCAGATCGTCCCGCCCGAGGACCGGTACGGCGCCGAACTGGCCTTCCTCGCCGCGTACGACGACGGTCCGCGTCCGCCCGCCTGGCGGCTCACGCCGCGCTCGGTCGTCACCTTCGTCATGGGCAGCGACGGCCGGGCCCTGAAGCTGCCCGAGGGCGCCGAGGTGCCCGACGGGGTGCCGCGCCGGCTGGTGGTGGAGGGGAAGTTCGTCGGCGACCGGGCTCTGGTCGAGCGGTGTGTCGTCACGCTCGCCGGTGAGCGCGGCCTGCTGCTCGTCGGTGAGCCCGGCACCGCCAAGTCGATGCTGTCCGAGCTGCTGTCGGCCGCCGTGTGCGGCACCAGCGGGCTGGTCGTGCAGGGCACGGCGGGCACGACCGAGGACCAGCTCAAGTACGGCTGGAACTATGCCCTGTTGCTGGCCCAGGGCCCCAGCCGGCAGGCGCTGGTGCCCTCGCCGGTGCTGACCGCCATGCGCCGGGGCGGCATCGCCCGGGTCGAGGAGGTCACCCGCTGTCTGCCCGAGGTGCAGGACTCGCTGGTGTCGCTGCTGTCCGAGCGACGCATCGCCGTACCCGAACTGGCGGGCACGGACGACGCGTTGGCGCACGCCGCGCCCGGATTCAACCTGATCGCCACCGCCAACCTGCGCGACAAGGGCGTCTCCGAGATGTCCGCGGCCCTCAAGCGCCGCTTCAACTTCGAGACGGTCGGCCCCATTCCGGACCTCGACGCGGAGACCGCGCTGGTGCGCAGCCAGGCGCGGGCCTCCGTGGAGCGTGGCGGGGCGCCCTTCCAGGTCGACGACGCGGTGCTGGAGGCGCTGGTCACCGCCTTCCGTGACCTGCGCGAAGGCCGGTCGGCGGAGGGCTGGGAGGTGGAGCGGCCGTCGACGGTGATGAGCACGGCGGAGGCGGTGTCCGTCGCGGGCGCGCTGGGGCTCGCGGCGGCCTACTTCCCGGGGGACCGTGATGTGCTCGGCCTGCTGCCGGGGCACCTGCTGGGCGTGGTCCGCAAGGACGACCCGGCCGACGCGGCCCGGCTGCGCGGCTACTGGGACGGTCCCGTCCGGCGCCGCGCCGAACAGGGCTCCGCCACCTGGCGGACCCTGTGGGACCTGCGTACGGTCCTGGAGGGCTGACGGCCGTGTCGCTTCCCACCGCCGCCCCCGGCTCACCCGAGGAGGCCCTCGCCGCCCTCACCGATCCGGCCGCGCCCTGTCTCATCGGCGTACGGCACCACTCGCCGGCCCTGGCCGCGGCCGTGCCCGCGCTGCTCGACGGGGTGAAGCCGGAGGTGGTGCTCGTCGAGTTGCCGGCCGAGATGCAGGAGTGGCTGCCCTGGCTCGGGCACGAGGAGACACGGGCCCCGGTCGCGCTCGCCGCCGCGCCCCGGGACGGGCGGGGCGGCGAGGGCCCGGCGTTCTATCCGTTCGCCGACTTCTCGCCCGAACTGGCGGCCGTGCGCTGGGCGGACCGGCACGGCGTGCCGGTGGTCGCCTGCGATCTGCCGCTCGCGCACCGGGCGTGGGGCGAGGGGCGCGGGAGCGCGGCGCACGGGGAGTCCCTCGGCCTCACCACCGCGCTGCGGTCCCGGCTGACGGGCCGGCCGGGGGACGATCTGTGGGACCGGCTCGTCGAGGCCACCGCCCCGGGCTCCCCGCCCGAGGCACTGCGCCGGGCGGCCCTGCTGACGGGGTGGGCGCTGCGCGCGGACGCGGCCGCCGGGGGCGGGGTGCCCGAGCTGGACCTGCGGCGGGAGCGGTGGATGCGGGCCCGGATCTCCGAGGCCACCGCGGGCGGGGAGCGGGCCGCCGTGATCGTCGGCGCCTTCCACGCACCGGCGCTCACCGGGCCGGCCGGCGAGGAGGGCGACGAAGTCTCCGGTGCCGGCGAGCTCTCCTGGACGACGTCGCTGATCCCGTACACCTACGCCCTCCTGGACGAACGCTCCGGCTATCCGGCCGGGATCCGGGACCCGGAGTGGCAGGACATGGTGCTGCGGGCGGCGGGGGATCCGACGGCGCTGGAGGAGGCGCTGACGCGGGCGGCCGTGCGGGTGTGCGCGGAGTTGCGGGGGCTCGGGCATCCGTCGGGGCCCGCCGACGCACGGGAGATCAGCCGGCTCGCCTCGGACCTGGCCCGGTTGCGCGGGCTGCCGGCGGCGGGGCGGGGTGAACTGGTCGAAGCCGTGCAGACGGTGCTCGCACAAGGGGAGCCGTACGGGCGGGGCCGGGCCGTGGCGCGGGCGATGGAGCGGGTGCTGGTCGGCACACGCACCGGGCGGCCCGCCTCGCGGGCGCCGCGCAGCGGTCTCATCCCCGCGGTCGAGGCCGAGGTCGCGGCGCTGGGCCTGCCCGGACCGGAGAGCGGCGGAGTCAGCAGCGGCGGCAGCGGCGCGGTCAAGGATCTGCGGCTCGACCCGCTGCGTTCCGACCTCGACCGGCGCCGGGAGCTGCTGCTGCGTCGGCTGACGGTGTGCGGGGTCCCGTACGGGGAGGCCAAGGATGTCGTCGGCGCGGGCGGGGCCGAGGCGCTGACCTCCCGTTGGGAAGTGCGCTGGACGCCTGCGACCGCGGCCATGCTGACGGCGGCGGGGGTGCGCGGGGTCACCGCGGCCCAGGCCGCCGAGGGTGTGCTGCGGGAGCGGCGGCGCGCGGAGCGCGACGAGGGCGGCTCGACCGGGGCGCAGGTGCTGGAGGGGCTCGCGCGGGCGGCGGAGTGCGGTCTGCCCGCGTTGGTGGACGAGCGGCTCGACGATGTCGCCGAGGTGCTGCCCCAGGCCGGCACGCTCCCCGAACTCCTCGCCGGGCTCGCCCTGCTGGACCGGCTGGGGTCCGGTCACATCGCCGGGCTCGCCGCCGACGAGAGGCGTACGGAGCGCGCGGCGGCCGTGGCCGAGCTGCTGACCTCGGCGGCGGTGCGGCAGGTGGACGGACTGACCGGGTCCGAGGACCCCGCCGACGCGCACGCCCTGCTCGAACTCGCCCATCGCGCCGACCTGTTGGGCGGGATCCGGCTCACCGACGCCCTGGCGCGGCTGGCCGCCGACGGGTCGCCGTTGATGCGCGGTGCCGCCGGGGCGGTCCGGGTGCTGCTCGGGCAGGAGGACGCCCGGGTGTTCGGCGACCGTGTCGCCTCATGGGTGGACGGGGCCGTGGACGCCGACGCACGCTCCGCCCTGACCGCCCGGCTGAGCGGGCTGCTGACGGCCGCGGGGCCGCTGCTGGAGGCGGCGGCCGAGGCCCTGGAGCCGCTGCTGGACCGGGTGTCGGAGCTCGCCGACCGTGCGTTCCTGGACCGGCTCCCGGCGCTGCGGGGCGGCTTCGACACCCTGAGCCCCGCGGCCCGCGACCGGCTTCTCTCGGCGGTGGAGGAGCACCTCGACGCCACCCGTCTCGCCGACACGGGCGGGGTCGACCCGGTGGCGCTGGCCGTCTGGACGCAGGCGGACCTCGCCGCCCGTGCCGCCCTGCGCTCCCTCGGGCTGCTGCCGGCGCCGGCCGAGGTCGCGCTGCCCGGCGTCACCGCCGGGACCGGCGTGCCCGTGGCCGAGGACCGGCTCATCGCTCCCGTCGACCGCTGGCGGCTCGTCCTGGGCCGCCGTACGGATCGGCTGCCCGCGTCCGCCGCGCCGTTGGCGACCGCGCTGGACGAGCTGTACGGCAGCGGGCGCGGCGAGGGCAGCCGGGGGGATCTGACCGGTGCGGGGACCGGCGGCGGACGGGAGGCGCCGTATCCCGGGGTGCGGGAGTGGTCGCAGGAGCTGGCGGCGCTGTTCGGGCCGGGCATCCGGGAGGAGGTGCTGGCGGCGGCCGCGACGGCGGGCCGCAAGGACGTGCTCACGGAGCTGGACGCCGACAGCGTGCGGCCTTCGGTGGACCTGCTGCGCACGGTGTTGCGGCACGCCGGCGGCCTGCCCGAGGCCCGGCTGGCGGCACTGCGTCCGCTGGTGCGGCGGCTGGTGGAGGCACTGACCCGGGAGCTGGCCACCCGGCTGCGGCCCGCCCTGCACGGCACGGCCCTGCCGCGCCCCAGCCGGCGTCCGGGAGGCGGTCTGGACCTGCCCCGCACCCTGCGCGCGAACCTGGCGACCGCGCGGCGCGGCCCGGACGGCACGGTCCGGGTCGTCCCCGAGCGCCCGGTGTTCCGGACGCGAGCCCGGCGGGCCTCCGACTGGCGGCTGATCCTGGTCACTGACGTGTCGGGGTCCATGGAGGCGTCCACGGTGTGGGCCGCGCTGACCGCCTCGGTGCTGGCCGGGGTACCGACCCTGTCCACGCACTTCCTGGCCTTCTCCACGGAGGTCATCGACCTCACCGGGCATGTCCAGGACCCGCTCTCGCTGCTGCTGGAAGTGAGCGTCGGCGGCGGCACGCACATCGCGGCGGGGCTGCGGCACGCGCGCGAGCTGGTGACCGTGCCCTCGCGCACGCTCGTCGTGGTCGTCAGCGACTTCGAGGAGGGCTATCCGCTGGGCGGCCTGCTCGCCGAGGTCCGCGCGCTGGTCGGCGCCGGCTGTCACGTCCTGGGGTGCGCCAGTCTCGACGACACGGGCCGGCCGCGCTACTCCACGGGGGTCGCGGGTCAGCTCGTCTCCGCGGGCATGCCCGTGGCCGCCCTCAGTCCGCTCGAACTCGCCCGCTGGGTAGGGGAGAAGATCGCATGAGCCCGGACCTGTCTCCGGACGGCAAGAGCCCGGACCTGTCTCCGGACCGCACGATCCGTGGTCTGCCTCCGGTCGCCCCGTCCGTCACCGCAGAACTCGTCGAGGCGCTGTCGCCCCGGCTGCGCAAGCGGCTGGACGCGGGCGTCGCCAAACTGGCGGCCCGGCCCGCCGTCCGCGACGGCGACACCGTACGTGTCGCCGTCGACGACGACACCGATCTCGAACTGCACGCCCCCGGCGGGACGGTGACCCGCGCGGACGCGATCCTTTGCGGCTGTCTGCTGGCCCCGGACTGTCTGCACCGGGCGGCGGCGGCCTCGGCGGCGCCGGTCGCGGAGGACATCCCGGCGCCCGCACGGGAAGCCGCGGCCGAGGAGCCGCCGGAACAGATGCCGGAACCGGAGACCGACCTCCCCTCCCCCGAGCAACTCGCCGCCGCGCGGGCCGTGTTCGGCGCGGCGGCCGCCGTGCTCGACGCCGGTACGGACGGCGCCGGTGCCGTACTCCAGGCGGAGCTGCTGCGCGCCGCGCACACCGCCAGGCTCGCGGGTCTGCCCCGGGCCTCCGCCGCAGCGGTCTCCGTTGTCACCGGGGTGCGCGCGGCGCGCTCCGCCGACCCGGCGTACCGTCTCCCGGACCTCGTCGGCACCCTCCGCGCGGTCCTGGGCGTGGCCCACCGTCTGCCCCACTGCACCGGCGCGGAGCTGGCCGACCTGCGCGGCACGGTACGGCAGCCGTACACCCCGGACGGCTCGCTGCGGCTGTACGGGCTGTTCTCCGAACCGGTGCTGACGGCGACGGGCTACGCGGGCGCGGTCACCTGGACCGCGGACTCCGAGGGCCGTCTGTACACGGTGTCCGACGTGGCCCCGGGCGGTCCCGGCCGGGCGACCGGTGCCGCCGACCGGACCGTACGCGTCGGCGATACGGCACTGACCCATCGTGAGCTGTCCCGGGCGGGGCTCGCGGTCTCCGGGGCCACCGTCTCGCCGACCGGCCGGCTCGGCGCGGGGGCGGGGGTACGGGCGGTTCGCGCCTCCGGTGCCGCGTGGAGCGCCGAGCCGCTCGGCCGGCTGTGGGCGACTCCCGTCGCCGAGCAGGTCGCGCGCGCCCTGGGCGACGGCCATGACCTGCTCTTCCTCGACGTGACCCTCCTGGGCACGGTCCGCGAGGCGACGGGCGACTGTCTGCTGGCGGACTGCGGGGGCCTCGCCCTCCGGCTCGCCGTCGCCCACGACGACCCGGCCCTCCCCTACCGCGACAACCTCCGGCTGCTCGCCGCCGCCCGGGGCAGCCGCCTGCGGATCGTCGCCCGGCTCGCGCCGGGACCGCTCCCGCGCGCCCTGCTGCTCGCCGCCGAGCACCCCACCCTGCCCGAGGCCCGGGTCGACCTCGGCCTGGACCGGCTGCAACGCGCGGATCTGCCCGTGCCGCAGTCCCCGCCCGTCATGGCGCCCGTGGTGGACGAGGCGCCGCTGCACCTGCTGCGGCGCCGGGTGCACCAGGCCGTGTCCGGGGGCCGCCGCGTGCTGGCGTTCCCCGGAGGCGGGGCGGGCGACGGCGCGCGGCTGCGGAGCGCCGGCCTCGCCACGGCGGCCGGCCTCCTGGACGGACTCCACGCCGGGGCCGCGGACCGGACCCGTGACGCCTTCGGCAGGCTGCTCCCCGCCGACACGGACCGCTTCGCCGAGGCCTGGCTGGCGGCGGCCGTCTACACCGACGAGGTGGAACGGGCGCTGTGCGCTGCGGCGTGGGGTGCGCTTACGGAGGCAACCGGGCTTCCTGCTCAGGGAAGTCGGCCGACGGCTCCTCTTTAGGTCAGGATCTGACCTCTATGGATCCTAGTGTGGTTCTCGACCGCAGGAACAGGACGCACGGAGGAAGAGAACCATGAGCGAGTCCACCACCCTCACCCAGAGCATCACCGGCGAGCGCGCCGACCTGCTGGAGGCACTGGCCAAGCAGCGGCACTTCCTGCGCTCCACCACCCGCGACCTCACCGACGAGCAAGCCGGGCTGAGGACGACGGCCAGCGAGCTGTGTCTCGGCGGCCTGGTCAAGCACGTCGCCTCCGTCGAACGGCACTGGGTGGCCTTCATCCTGGAGGGCCCTTCGGCGATGCCCGACTTCACCAAGATGACCGAGGAGGACTGGGCCGCGCGGGCCGCCGAGTTCCGGATGCTGCCCGGCGAGACGCTGGCCGGGGTGCTGCGGGATTACGCCGAGGTGGCTCGTGGGACCGACGAACTGGTCGCGTCCCTGCCCGACCTCGACGCGGACCACGCGCTGCCGTCGGCGCCGTGGCACGAGCCGGGCATGCGCTGGTCGGCCCGCCGGGTCCTGCTGCACATCGTCGCCGAGACCGCCCAGCACGCCGGTCACGCCGACATCATCCGTGAGTCCCTGGACGGCTCGAAGAGCATGGGCTGACGTCGAGGCCTGCCAGGGCTCCAGGGCGACGAACAGGCCCGGGTTGGTCAGTTCGTCGCCGTCGCGGCCGTAGGACTGCCAGACAGAGGTGTTGATCTCGCAGATCACGGTCATGACGGGAGCTCCGCGCGCGGGTACGGGCCCCGGCGCCGCCGGGGCGCCAGGCCCGCGCCGGCCTCCGCAGTCGGGCGTATCGGACGTCGCCGCAACGCCCCGGAGGCCCCGACGGCGCGGGGTGGGCCGTACGGTGGACGCCGCCCTCGGAAAATGCCTGGCGGGCCGAGTCGATCATCCGTACGATCCTCGCGATGACTACTCACTCTGCTCGCAGATTGGGGGTCCCGTCCGCGCAAGGTGAGTGCTGATGCTCACCTTGATCGCGCACGGGGACTCCCGGCTTTCCTTCTGGCGGCGCGTGCGCGAGTTCGCGGTGCCGCCCTCCATGATCGAGATCGCGACCGCCCGCCGGCTGACCGGGGACTGGGCGGGAGCGTGTGCCGCCGCCGGCATCGACGTCGACTTCACTCCGCGTTCCGTCGCCCGCGCCCATGGGCGGGAACTGGCGGCACGGGTCCGCGCAGACCTTCGCCATCTCGCTCCCGACCTGCTGCGCTGGCACCTGCCGAGGATCGCACCGGACGGGCTGCTGCGGCCGGGACTGACCCTGTCCCTGGCCCGGTACGACGGTGCCCGGCACCCGGTGCATCTCGTGGTGCGGACCGCCCCGGCCTGGGCGGACGCCGGGCAGCGGCTCAGCCTCGCCCTGTGGTCCCGCTCCGAAACCGAGGCCCGGCACCATCCGCATCCCTGCCCCAACCGGCGGTACCGGCTCGATCTGCACAGGCATCTGTGGGACGCGCGCCGGGCCGGTGAGCTGCGGCTCCGCTCGGGCGCGGGCCCGGATCCCGGGGTGCGGCCCGAGCTGTCGGCGGCGGTGCCGCCGGGGCGGGGCTGTGCCGTCGACCGGTGGGGGGCCGAGGCGGCGATCCTGCTCCAGGCCGAGGGCCGAGGCCACGGCACCGTCATGGTGCGGCTCGGGGGCCGGCGTCGGCTGGCCCTGGAGCTCGACGGTGCCGGGCCGCCCGCACCGAGGATCACGGCGGCGCCCACCGGCGGTGGTGTCTCCGCACTGCCGGTCCTGCCCGACGCGGCCACCTGGACGCTCCCCGACCTGGAACTGCTCCGCGCCGGCGCGATCGACGCCGACCGGCTGCACCCGCTCGTCGCCTCCGCCCTGGTAGCGGGCTGGTCACCGGCCGGCCCCACGGCGACCGCGGACGCGGACCCGGCGGGACGGGCGCGTTTCGTCGACTGCCGTGGCGCCCGGCACCGTATCGGGCTGGTCGACGGCGTCCTGGCCCCGCTGGACCACGACCCCGGCGAGATCCGGCGGGAGGAACTGCTGGCCGCGCTGACCGGCACCCCGCTGCCCTGCCTCCAGGCGATCGACCGGGCACACCGGCGTCCCGACTGCCTCGACGGCGTCCGCGAGCGCCTGAACCACGGTGACGTCGGCGGTGCGCTGGCCGTGGTCGAAGGCCTGCTGGGACCCGAGGCGCTCCTGCGCGACGGTCCGCTGCGGGACGCCCTGGAAGAGGTCGCGCTGCGGCGGGCCACCTACGGGCTGTTCCGGTCGGGTCTCGCGGGACCCGGGCCCACCCGCGTCCGCCCCGAGGACCGCCGGCCTCGTCGTCTGCGCGGGCACCCCCGCGACGCCGCCCTTCGCTGACCCCGGAACCCTTCCCTTTCCGTTCCCTCACCCGGCTCACCCCGACCAAAGGTGATCACACATGCTCACTGATACCCCCTTCACCGCCCACGCCTCCCAACTCGACGTCGCCGCCGACCTGCTGACCCTGCTGCGCGACGCGGACACCGAACCCCGCCCCGACATCCAGCTGGAGGCCCTGACGCTGGCCGTGGCGGCCGATCTGCCCGTGCTGCTGTGGGGCGAGCCGGGGATCGGCAAGACCGCGGCCCTGACCCAGCTCGCCGAGGCCCTCGACCTGCCGCTGACCACGGTGATCGCCAGCGTGCACGAGCCGTCCGACTTCTCGGGGCTGCCCGTCGTCGGCGACGACCCCGCCGAGCAGGGCGTCCCGCTGGCCCCTCCGGACTGGGCGGTGCGCCTGGTGCGGGCCGGCCGGGGGCTGCTGTTCCTGGACGAGCTGTCCACCGCTCCGCCGGCCGTGCAGGCCGCGCTGCTCCGCCTCGTACTGGAGCGGCGGATCGGTGCTCTGCGGCTGCCTGCGGGCGTGCGGATCGTGGCCGCCGCCAACCCCCGGTCCTCGGCGGCCGATGGCTGGGAGCTGAGCCCGCCGCTGGCCAACCGGTTCGTCCACCTCCAGTGGACCCACGACCACGAGGTCGTCGTACGCGGTCTCGGCGGGACCTGGCCGCGGGCCACCCTGCCCCGGCTGGACCCGGAGAAGCTCCCGCCGGCCGTGGCGTACGCCCGGCGGGCCGTGTGCACGTTCCTCACCGCCCGCCCCAAGCTCGTCCACCAGCTGCCCAGCAGCGAGACCCGGCGCGGCGGTGCCTGGCCGTCGCCGCGCAGCTGGGAGATGACCCTGCATCTGATCGCGTTCGCGACGGCGGCCGACTCCTCCCGCGAGGTGCTGTCGTCGCTGGTCAGGGGCACGGTCGGGGATGGTCCGGGTCTTGAGCTGCTGGCGAGCCTGGACCGGCTGGACCTCCCGGACCCCGAGGTGCTGCTCGCCGACCCCTCCGGCGCCGAGCTCCCGCAGCGCGGGGATCTGCGGCAGGCCGTGCTCGACGGGGTGGTGGCCGCGGTGCGTGCCCGCCCGGACAAGGCCCGCTGGGACGCGGCGTGGGCGCTGCTGGTGCGGGCGGTGGAGACCGGGGCGCCGGACCTGGTGGTGGTTCCCGCGACGACTCTCGCCGCGCTGCGCTGCGCGGAATGGGACGTACCGGCGTCGATCGAAGAGCTCGCCGGGGTGGTCTCGATGTCCCGCCGCGCGGACCGGGCGGCGGCCCGGGCGGCGGCCGCCGCGAAGGCATGACGGGCGAAGGCACGGTGAGCGAAGGCACGGTGAGCGAAAGCATGACGAGCGATGGCACGGCGAGAGGGCGGCCGATGACCCAGGACATCCCGGCGCCCCTGGACCGCGACAAGCTCTTCTCCGCCCGTCTGCACGCCGCCCGGGCCCGGCCCTACCTGGCGACGGCGCTGTTCGCCCTGCACGTCGTGGAGTCGCGGCGGGTGCCGACGATGGGCGTCGACCGGTACTGGCGGTGCTACGTCTCACCGGCGTTCGTGGACCGGATGCCGGTGGAGGAGCTGGCGGCGGTCTGGGTGCACGAGGTGTCGCACCTGTTGCGCGATCATCACGGGCGCAGTGACCGGGTGGCCCGCGAGCGTGGTCTGACCGGTCCGGGGGAACGGCTGCGGATGAACATCGCGGCGGACTGCGAGATCAACGACGACGCGTACGGCGACGGCCTCGTCCGGCCCGAGGGCGCTGTCGATCCGGAGTCCCTGGGGCTGCCCGAGGGCAAGCTGATGGAGGAGTACCTGCGCGGCTTCAGCCTGGGGCTGGCCACGCAGGACCTGGCCTGGCTGGACTGCGGCAGCGGCGCCGACGGGCTGGAACGGGAGTGGGAGCTGGGACCGGACGGCGCGCACGGACTGAGCGAGCAGGAACGGGACGCGGTCCGCTTCCGGGTGGCGCAGGGCATCAAGGGCCGGCCGGGGCACGCTCCGGAGCAGTGGCGGCGGTGGGCGGAGGAGGCGTTCCATCCACCGCAGCCCTGGCGGGCGTTGCTGGGCGCGGCGATCCGCTCGGCCGCCTCCGGTGCGGGGGCGGGAGAGGACTACTCCTACGGCCGGCCGTCGCGGCGCTCGGCCGGGGTGCCCGGGGTCGTACTGCCGAGCCTGCGGCGCAGACCGCCCCGGGTCTCGGTCGTCATCGACACCTCGGGGTCGGTCAGTGACGCCGAACTGGGCAGCGCGATCCTCGAGGTCGCCGCGATCTCCCGGGCCGTGGGCGGCCGTCGTGACCTGGTCTCCGTGCTGCCGTGCGACGCCGATGCCCGGATCGTGCACCCGCTGTGCCGGGGCGAGGGCATTCCGCTGCTGGGCGGTGGGGGTACGGACCTGCGCACGGGCTTCGCGCGGGCGGTCCGGGCGCGCCCCGGGCCCGATGTCGTCGTCGTCCTGACGGACGGCCAGACACCGTGGCCCGCCTCGCGCCCGCCGTGCCGTACCGTCGTGGGCCTCTTCCCCCGGCAGGGGGTGCCGTCATGGCGCGAGGACGACCCCGAGTACGAGCCCGACTCCCCGCCGGACTGGGCCCGGGTGGTCGAGATCGGCTAGCCGCCCCTTCTACAGTGCGGGCATGGAGATCAGATGCTCACAGTGCCAGGGCTTCGACCTGGAGCCGGGTTTCGTCGAGGACTCGGGTGACCACTCCCGGGGATACGCGCGCTGGATCCCGGGGCCGCTGCGACGGGGTGTGCTGGGCAACGCCAAACGCTTCGGGCTGCCCCGCTTCCAGATAGACGCCCACCGCTGCCGCGCCTGCGGGCATCTGGAGCTCTTCGCTCCGCACGAGGTGTGAGGCGGGGGTCCCTCTCCATGTCCGCGGAACGCCTCCTCGAGCCTCGGTGCCCATCGTCTCGGCTCCGAGGCCGGTCACCGGTGACTCCTGGGCCACCCGGCGGGCGCAGTCCGGGGACGGGGGTGTGCGGGCTGTTCTCGTCCGCGTCCAGGAAGGCCTCCCGGAAGTGCGCGCGGGCGTCCCAGCCGGTGCACAGCACCCGGCCGCCCTCGGGCCGCGGCCCGTGCGCCGCCTCCCAGGCCTTGATCCGCTCGACTTCCACCAGGAAGTCCGGGGCGTCCGCGCCTCCGCGGTGAAGTCCGGTGCGGCGGCGGCGCGACCGGCCGGCCCGCGGGTACGGACGCCGCGCTGGCGAGGTCATTCCCGGTCACCCGGAAGGCAGGTGGATCACGGGTGGGACCGACGACAACGGCGGGGTCAGGTCCACGGCCGCGATCGACCCACGGCGCGGCCCGGACACCGGGGCGGCGCGGACGGACGACTCGGACCGGGATCACCAACGGGACGGGAACGCCACAGCGGCACAGCATGGAAGCCGCGCGGGGCCCCGGTACCGATCCCGCCCAGGGCGTGTGGTGAAAGTAGCGCCGTCCGCCCGGAGCCGGGCAGGCGGGACTTTCACCACACGGCCTAGGCTGGAGGTCTCGCCAGGGCGGGCCGGGCCAGGGAGGCTGCGATGACCGAAGCGTCGGGCGACCGGGACGCGCACGGGGGCGGCCGCTATCTGCCGATCGCCGAGCACGGGCTCATCGGCGACCTGCGCAGTGTGGCCCTGGTGGGGACGGACGGCACGATCGACTGGTACTGCTGTCCCGCCTTCGACTCCCCCAGCGTCTTCGCCTCGATCCTGGACGCCGAGCGTGGCGGCCGCTTCGAGCTGTCGGCGGCGGTCCCGGCGCGCACCAAGCAGTTCTACTTCCCCGACACCAACGTCCTGATCACCCGCTTCTTCACCGAGGACGGGGTCGGCGAAGTGCAGGACTTCATGCCGGTGACGGACGCGCCCACCGAGGCCGAGCGCCACCGGCTGATCCGCCGGGTGCTGTGCGCACGCGGCTCGCTGCCGTTCCGTACCCGGGTGGCGCCGCGCTTCGACTACGGCGCCCGCCCGCACACCCTGCGCAGGGAGGGTGACCTGGTCGTCTTCGCGTCCGACGGGTTGTCCCTCTCCCTGACCGCCACGGTGCCTCTGGAGACCGACGGGCCGGACGTGTGCGCGGACTTCAAGCTGTCCGAGGGCGAGTCGGCGGTGTTCGCCCTCGACCAGGTCGGCGGCGAGGTGGCCCCTCGGCGGTGCGCGCGGACCGAGGCGGAGGAGCAGTTCGCCACGACGGTGGCGTACTGGCGGCGCTGGCTGTCCGCCTCCCGGTACCGGGGCCGCTGGCGGGAGAGGGTGCACCGCTCCGCCCTCACCCTGAAGCTGCTCACCTACGCGCCGACCGGGGCGATCGTCGCCGCGCCGACCACGAGCCTGCCCGAGCAGCTGGGCGGCGAGCGCAACTGGGACTACCGCTATGTCTGGGTGCGGGACGCCGCCTTCTGCGTCTACGCGCTGCTGCGGCTGGGCTTCACCGGAGAGGCCGAGGCGTTCATGGAGTTCGTGACCCGGCACATCACCCCGGGCGACGGAAAGCCCTCGGGGCCGCTGCAGATCATGTACGGCATCGACGGGCGCACCGATCTGTCGGAGACCGAACTCACCCATCTGGAGGGCCATCAGGGCTCGGCGCCGGTACGGGTCGGCAACGCCGCCGCGGATCAGCTCCAGCTCGACATCTACGGCGCGCTGATCGACTCGATCTACCTCTACGACAAGTGGGCGCGGCCGATCTCCAGCGACCAGTGGGACGACGTGTGCGCGCTCGTCGACTGGGTGTGCGACCACTGGGACCAGCCCGACGAGGGCATCTGGGAGACCCGGGGCGGCCGAAAGAACTTCCTGTACTCGCGGCTGATGTGCTGGGTGGCGATCGAGCGGGCCATCCGCATGGCGCACCGGCGCGGCCTGCCCGCCGACCTGCCCCGCTGGCGGGAGTGCCGGGACGCGATCTACCGGCGCATCCACCGGAAGGGCTGGTCGCAGACCCGGCAGGCCTTCGTGCAGCACGAGGACGGGGACGTGCTGGACTCGGCGGTGCTGATGATGCCGCTGAGCAAGTTCATCGCGCCGACCGACCCCAAGTGGCTGTCCACGCTCGACGCGCTCACCGTCGATCTGGTGTCCGACTCCCTCGTCTACCGCTACGACCCGCTGGCCAGCCCCGACGGGTTGCGCGGCGACGAGGGCACGTTCTCCATCTGCTCGTTCTGGTACGTCGAGGCCCTGGTGCACGCCGGCCGGGTCGACGAGGCGCGGCTCGCCTTCGAGAAGATGCTGACGTACGCCAACCATCTCGGCCTGTACGCCGAGGAGATCAGCCAGACCGGCGAACAACAGGGCAACTTCCCCCAGGCCTTCACCCATCTGGCGCTGATCAGCGCGGCCTTCAACCTGGACCGCGCGCTGGGCTGAGCTGTCCCGACCGTCCAGGGGGTGTCCGCAGAGCAGCGCCGTCTGCCCGGAGGGCGGGGTTCGCGAACGCCAGGTCGCCGTCGAGCTGCACCAGGGCGTCGTGGACCGCCGGGTGGCGTGCGGCGAGGTCGAGGCAGGCACGGGCGAGGGCGGGGACCCGGGCGCGCGGGCCGTCCACGGCGGAAGTCGCTGCCCGCGGCGCCGCGGCCATCTCGGCGGCTCCTTCGAGGGCTACGGCGCCGATGATCTCGCGCTTGCCTCGGCAGTGGCTGTGGACACGTGCCTCAGGACGGCTCCACGCCGCGGACCCGGGCCAGAACGTCCCGGATCATGTCGGCGCTGATCGTGAAGTGGTCCCGGGCGATCTCCTCGGCTCGCTCGGGCTCACCGGCCGCGATGGCCTCGTACAGGGCCTTGTGGTCCTGGCTGGCCCGGTGGAAGTGGGTCCGCTCGCCCTTTCCCCAGGGCTCCACCGGGAAGCCGAGGCTGATCCGGGCCAGCAGGTCCCGGCTGAGCATGACGATCTGCGGATTGCCCGTGGCCGCGCAGACGGCCTGGTGGAAGGCGCTGTCGGCGGTCTGTTCGTCGCGCGGGGTCCGCGCCGACAGATAGGCGGTCAGGGCGTCCCGCATGGGTTCGAGGTCGCCGGGGCGCCGCCGCCGGGCCGCCGTCGCGGCCACCATGCCCTCCACCAGTCCCCGTAGGTCGAAGAGCTGCTCGAACTCCTCCCAGCGGCTTCCCCTGGCTCACCCTGGCCCTGCTGTACGCCGGGATCTACGCGCGCCTGCTGCGCGGGGAGGTCGTCACCGCCCTGAACGAGGACTACGTCCGCACGGCCCGCGCCAAGGGTCTCTCGGAGCGCCGCATCCTCGTCCGGCACGCCCTGCGCTGCTCGCTGATCCCGATCGTGTCGTTGTTCGGCCTGGACTTCGGCGCGCTCGTGGGCGGCGCCGCGTTGCTGACCGAGGTGGTCTTCGGCCTGCCCGGCATCGGCAAGCTCACGTTCGACGCGCTGCAGAACCTGGACCTGCCCGTGATCATGGGAACCGTCCTGTACGCCGCGTTCTTCGTGGTCCTCGCCAACGCCCTGGTGGACATCCTGTACGCGCGACTCGACCCGAGGGCCCGCCATGCCTGAACCCCTGCTGGACATACGGGACCTGCGAGTGTCGTTCCGCACCCGCACCGGAACGGTCACGGCCGTCGACGGACTCTCCCTCTCGGTCGCCCCCGGCGAAGTCCTCGGTGTCGTGGGCGAGTCGGGCTCGGGCAAGAGCGTGTCGATGCTCGCGGTACTGCGCCTGCTGACCAGCCCGAACGTGACGGTGTCCGGCGAAGTCCTCTTCCGGGGGCGGGACTTGCTCGCTCTTCCCGACAAGGAGATGCGGACCGTGCGGGGCCGGGAGATCGCCATGGTCTTCCAGGACCCGATGACCGCGCTGACACCCGTGCACACCGTGGGCGGGCAGATCGCCGAGCAGATACGGGCGCACGAGCAGGTGTCCCGCAAGGAGGCGCACGCCCGGGCCGTGGGACTGCTCTCCGACGTCGGCATCCCCGACGCGGCCTCCCGGGCCAGGGCCTACCCGCACGAGTTCTCCGGCGGCATGCGCCAGCGCGCCGTGATCGCGATGGCCCTGTCCTGCTCCCCGGCGCTGCTGATCGCCGACGAACCGACCACGGCCCTCGACGTGACCGTGCAGGCGCAGATCCTCGACCTGATGCGGGAGCTCAACGCACGCGGCTCGGCCATGGTCCTGATCACGCACGACATGGGAGTGGTCTCCGAGATCGCCGCCCGGGTCCTGGTCATGTACGGCGGCCGGGTCGCCGAGGAGGGACCGCGCCGGGCGGTGTTCCACCGTCCGCGGCACCCGTACACCTGGGGGCTGCTCGACTCGGTGCCCCGGGTGGGCGGTCCCCGGCTGCGACGGCTGCCGACCATCGCGGGCGTGCCCGTGTCGCCGGGCGACCTGCCGCGCGGGTGCGCGTTCGCGCCGCGCTGCCGACTGCGGCACGGGCGGTGCGAGGAGTTGCCGGCCCTGTCCCCGGGGCCCGGTGACGACGGGCACCGCGACGCCTGCTGGCTGCCGCCTGACGACCGAGCGGCGCTGCGGGAGACGGCACGGACGGCGGCCATGGACTCGGAGACGGAAGCGGAGGTGGCACCGTGACCACGCACGACCTCACGGCGGTGGACGAGACGGCGGGCCCGCGCGGCGAGGTGCTGCTGCGCGCCACGGACGTCGCCAAGCACTATCCGCTGCGCCCGGACGGGCTCGCCCGGCGCCGCAGGGTGCTGCGCGCGGTGGACGGCGTCTCGCTGGAGGTGCATGCAGGGGAAACGCTGGGTGTGGTGGGCGAGTCGGGCTGCGGCAAGTCCACGCTCGGCCGCTGTCTGGTCCGGCTGACCGAACTCAGCGGCGGGCGGGTGGAGTTCGACGGCCGGGACATCAGCACCCTGTCGGCACGCAGGCTGCGCCCCGTCCGTCCGGGGATGCAGCTGGTCTTCCAGGATCCGCAGGCGTCGCTCAACCCCCGCCGCCGAGCCGGGGACATCGTGGCGGAGCCACTGCTCGTCCACCGCTACGGGACGGCCGCGGCGGTCCGGCGTCGGGTCGCCGAGCTGTTCGACGTGGTGGGCCTGGCGGCGGCGCATCTGGACCGCTATCCGCACGAGTTCTCCGGCGGGCAGCGTCAGCGCATCGGCATCGCCCGGGCCCTGGCCACCGCCCCGAAGCTGATCGTCGCCGACGAGCCGGTGTCCGCGCTGGACGTGTCCATCCAGGCCCAGGTGCTGAACCTGTTCGCCGACCTCCAGGAGGAGTTCGCCCTCACCTACGTCTTCGTCGCCCACGACCTCGGCGTGGTCCGCCATGTCTCGGACCGGATCGCCGTGATGTACCTGGGCGAGATCGTCGAACTCGCCGGCACGGAGGCCCTGTACGAGTCCCCCGCCCACCCCTACACCCAGGCGCTGCTCTCCGCGGTCCCGGACCTCGACGACGGGAGCGCGACGTCACCGGCCCGGGAACGCGTCGTCCTCACCGGCGAGGTGCCCAGCCCGGCGGACAAGCCCACGGGATGCACCTTTCACACCCGTTGCCCTTACGCGCGGGAGCGCTGCGCGCTGGAACGGCCGCCGCTCGTCCCGACGGCCCCGGGGCGCCTGGCCGCCTGCCACTACCCGCTGACCGGAGCGGCCGTCTGACCGGTCCTGCGGGACGGCCACAACCGGATCTGGCAGACCGGGGCCGTCAACCGGGACTGGGACGGGACCTGGACCCTCGTGGGGTTCTCGCTCCCGGAGCCGTGGCGCGGCGGGCGGCACGATCTGCGGTCCCGGCCGACAGCAGCCCTGAGCGGGGGCGCCGGTCCAATGGGCCGGCGCCCCACGCCGTGTGTCACCTGCCCCAGATCTTCCGGTACGCCTCCCGGTAGCCCGACGGGTCCCAGGTGGTGGCGCCGCCGCTGTTGTCGGCCGTGGCGATGTGGACGGGGGCCACGTAGCCGCTGGCCGGCCGGCCGGAGAGGGCGCGGTTGAACTCGTCGACGATCTGCCAGCCCTGCAGGGACAGCGGTTCGGGCACGGTGGCCGCCTGGTACTGCCGGCTGTTGACGCGCTGGAAGGCGGACGGATCGCCGTCACCGGCACCGATGTTGAAGGGTGGCCCGGAGCCCTTCTCGCCGGCCGCGCGGAAGGCGGGGGCGGCGTCAGCGAAGTACAGGTCGTTGATGGCGACGGAGTGGGTCCACCTGCTCCCGAAACGGGCGAGGAGCGAGGAGATCTCCCGGGGCGTGCGGCTGCCGGCGTCAGGGATCGGGATGTTCTCGTACGCGAGGAGCTTCACACCCCGACAGGTGGCTAGCTCCTTCCTGATCAGCTCGGACTTGTTCCGGGCGAACGGGATCGAGGCGTCGGTGATGAGGACGACCCCGGCACGGCCGTTCGAGTCGGAGATGATCCACCGCGCGCTGACCCCGGCCACGTCCTGGACGCGGGTGGTGACGTTGGTGAACAGCTCGGGCCGCCGGCTGGGGCCGGGCGCGGCGAGCGCGTGCCAGCCGACGAGCGGGATTCCCTCCTCGTCGGCCCGCGCGACCTGCCCCGACGTGGAGCTGGGATCGAAGCCGCCGATGACGATGCCCGAGGGCCTGAGGGCCACGGCCTCGCTCATCGCCGCCTGGATGCCGGCGGGGGTGCCTCCGCCGTCGATCACCCGGACGCTCCAGCCGATGACCCGCGCGGCTTCCCGCACCCCCTGAGCGGCGCCCGCCACTCCGGGATTGGTCATGGTCTGGGCGACGTAGACGAGGGTCCTGCCGGGCACTGCCCGGGGTCCGCCGGTCGGCCCGTCCCAGGGGACATCGGTCTGCTCCGCCTGCCTGACGGCGGCCTGGGCCCTGGCCTGGACGGCGGGGCAGCCGCTGGGGCCCGTGGCGGACTCCACGGGATCGCGCGACGAGCCGCGCTCGCAGCCGGCGAGCACGGTCGCCGTTGCCAGCAGGGCGGCACAGATGGCGAGCCGGACCTTGGGGACGCCGGGGATGGCGCTGCGGTTGCCGTGCACGGGGGCTCCTCGCGTGGGACAAGCGGGAGGACCGGGGGGACGCGGTCGGGGCGGATGCAACGGGGTGGGGCGGGTCAAGGAGGGGTGTCCGCCGTACCCCCGTCCTGCGTCGGCGACGAAGGTGGCCGAGGGGAGGCGTCAGGCGCGTCGCGGGCCGCGAAGGCGCCGCTGCGCAGCCGGCGGCGGGCGGCGTATCCGGCCAGGCCGACCGCGACGAGCAGGGTGCCGCCGTAGAACAGCGGGACGGTCCAGAAGTCGGCGCCCAGCTGTCCGATGCCGGTGAGTCCGACGGCGAGGACGGCGACGGCCACCAGGGTGCCGAGGGCGTTGGGCCTGCCCGGTTTGATCGCCGTGGAGCCGAGGAGGGCGCCGGCGAAGGCGGGCAGCAGGTAGTCCAGCCCGACGCTGGGATTGCCGATCTGCTGCTGGGAGGCGAGCAGCACCCCGGCGAAGCCGACGATCAGTCCCGACGTGGCGAAGGCGTAGACGGTGTACTTGCGGGTCGGGATGCCGACGAGGTCGGCCGCACGCGGGTTAGAGCCGACGACGTACAGGTACCGGCCGAGCGGCAGCCGCTCCAGCACCAGCCAGAGGACGACGGTGAGGACGAGGACGTAGAAGGCGGGTACCGGGAGGCCGAGGAACGTGGAGTCGTAGAGGTCGGTGAAGGCGGCCGGAAGGCCCTGGGGGCCGGGGACGATCCGGCCGCCGTCGGTGATCCAGCCGGTGACGGCGTACAGCATGCTGCCGGTCCCGAGGGTGGCGATGAAGGAGTCGATCCGGCCGAACTCGACGATGACGCCGTTGAGGACGCCGACGACGGTCCCTCCGGCGATCACCGCGAGGCAGGCGAGCGGCCAGGGCCAGCCGTCGTGGACGACGAGCCGCATCACCATCACGTGGGCGAGACCGAGGCCGTAGCCGATGGAGAGGTCGAAGGCGCCGGTGACGATGGGAACCATGGCGGCGAGCGCGAGGATCGCCGGGATCGACTGGGTGGACAGGATGGAGTCGACGGTGTCCCGGGTGGGGAACGTGCGCGGCAGGGCGAGGGAGAAGACCAGGAAGAGCAGGGCGGTGAGGGCGAGCAGGCCGTAGGCGCCGATGAGCTGTCCGGCCGGCCGGTGCCGGGCGGTCACGGGTGCGTCCCGGTGGCGGTCGGGGGCACGGCCGAGGCCGCCCGGGTCAGCTCGGCCACCGTGAGGGCCGTACCGCTCAGCTCGGCCGTCACGGACCCTCGGACGAAGACCAGGGCGCGCCGGCACACGCCCGCGACCTCCTCGAAGTCGGTGGAGACCAGCAGGATCGCGAGGCCGGCGGCCCGCGCCTCGTCGAGCAAGCGGTGGACCGCCGCCTTGGCGCCGACGTCCACGCTCGCCGTCGGCTCCTCGAGGATCAGCAGCCGCAGGCCGGTCCGGAGCCACCGGCCGATCATGACCTTCTGCTGGTTTCCGCCGGAAAGGATCGCAAGGGGTGCCTCGCTGTCGCGCGGGCGCACCGCGAACCGTTCGATCAGGGCAGCGGCCTCGGCACGTTCCCGGCGGGGGCCGATCCAGCGCAGTGCCGACCGGCCGCCCGCGCGGGGGTCGGGCAGGAGGTTCTCCCGTACGGTCAGGTCGGCGAGGCAGCCCTCCCGCAGTCGGTCCCCCGGGACGAGGCCGACGCCGAGCCGGACGGCGTCGGCGACCGTGCGGGGGCGATAGGGCCGGTCGCCCAGACGGACGCTTCCGTCGAGGAGGGGGAGGGAACCGGCGAGGGCCCGGCCCAGTTCCCCGTGCCCGGCGCCCGAGAGACCCACGAGCCCCAGGGCCTCCCCCGCCCTCACCTCCAGGCTGACCGGTCCCGCGTCGGCGGTCCGTACGCCGTCCAGGGTCAGCACGGCCGGCCCGACCGCCGGAGTCGCGGCGGGCCGATGGCCGGCCGGTTCCGCGCCGACGATGTCGTGGACCAGGCGGGTGGGGCTGTGGCCGGCGAGCGGGCCGTGGCTGACGAGACGGCCGTCCCGCAGGACGGCGAAGGTGTCGGCGACCTCGTAGACCTCGTCCAGGCGATGGCTGACGTAGAGGATGGCGTGCCCCCGATCGCGCAGGGTGTGCAGGACGCGGAACAGCCGGGCGCAGTCCGGGGCCGGGAGGCGGGCGGTCGGCTCGTCCAGGACGATCAGCCTGGCGCGGGCCGTCAGGGCCCTGGCGATGGCCACCAGCGAACGCTCGGCGGGCGCGAGCCGCGCGATCGGCGCGTCGGGGTCGAGCTGCCCGGCGACGGTCCGCAGCGCCTCGGCGGAGCTCTCGCGGGTCCGCCGCCAGGAGATCAGCCCGGCGCGGCGCGGATACCCGGTGCCCAGGGCGATGTTCTCGGCGACCGTCATCCACTCGACGAGACCGAGGTCCTGATGGATGAAGGACATGCTGCGGGCGGCGGCATGACTTCCCAGCGGGTGCCCGTCCACGGTGATCCGTCCCGAGTCGGCGTGGTGGACGCCGGCGAGCACCTTGATGAGCGTGGACTTTCCGGCGCCGTTGGGCCCGAGGAGGGCGAGAACGCTGCCGGCGTGGATGTCCAGGTCGACCCCGGCCAGCGCGCGGGTCCCGCCGAACCGCTTGCCGAGTCCGCGGATGCGGACGACGGGCTCCGACGCGAAGGGCGCGGCCGCCTTCGCAGACGGGCCGGGAGCGTCATGCATGAGGGGATACTATCTACACGATTCACGCCATTTCTGACATTTGCCTACGCGGCGTCGAGCCCGCATTCGGCCCAGATGACCTTCCCTTCCGGGAGATAGCGCGTGCCCCAGGTCCGGGACAGCTGAGCGACGAGGAACAGGCCGCGTCCGCCCTCGTCGGTGCCGGCCGCCCGGCGCAGGTGCGGGGCGGTGTTGCTGGTGTCGGAGACCTCGCAGATCAGCGTGCGGTCGTGCAGCAGCCGTACCCGGATCGGTCCGCTGCCGTGGCGGATGGCGTTGGTGACCAGCTCGCTCAGGATCAGCTCGGCGGCGAACGCGGCCTCGTCGATTCCCCAGTCGGTCAGTTGCCGGAGGGCGGACGCGCGGACCTCACCGACGAGCGCGGGGTCGGCGGGCAGGTCCCAGGTGGCGACCCGGCGCGGGTCCAGGGCGTGGGTGCGGGCGACGAGCAGGGCGATGTCGTCGCACGGGTGGGCGGGTGCCACGGTGTCCAGGATGGCCTGGCAGGTGTCCTCGGGCGTGCGCTCCGGGTGGTGGGCCAGGGCCCCGCGCAGCTGGTCGAGGACGAAGTCGACATCGCGGTGCCGGTCCTCGATGAGTCCGTCGGTGTAGAGGACCAGCTGGCTGTCCTCGGGGAGGTCGATCTCGACGGCGTCGAAGGGCAGTCCGCCGAGGCCGAGCGGGGGCCCGGCGGGCAGGTCGGGATAGGACACGCTGCCGTCGGGGTGGACCAGCGCGGGCGGCGGGTGGCCGGCGCGGGCCATCACGCACCGCTGCGAGGTGGGGTCGTAGATGACGTACAGGCAGGTCGCGCCGATGATGCCGGCGCCCTCGCCGTCGGAGTCCTCACGGTCCAGGCGCGCCACGAGGTTGTCGAGGTGGACGAGAACCTCGTCAGGCGGGAAGTCGAGCTCGGCGAAGCTGCGGGCGGCGGTGCGCAGCCGGCCCATGGTGGCGGCGGAGAGCATGCCGTGGCCCACGACGTCGCCGACCAGGAGGCCGATCCGGGCACCCGAGAGGGGGATGACGTCGTACCAGTCCCCGCCCACGTCGGCTTCGGCGGGCAGATAGCGGTGGGCGACCTCGACGGTTTCCTGGTCGGGCAGCCCGTGCGGGAGCAGTCTGCGCTGCAGAGCCAGGACCATGGCGCGTTCGTGCGTGTAGCGCCGGGCGTTGTCGATGGACAGGGCGGCGCGGGTGGCGAGCTCCTGGGCCAGTGAGCGGTCGTCGTCCCCGAAGGGGGCGGGCTCCTGACCGCGGTAGAAGCTGACGACGCCCAGGACGACACCGCGCGCCACCAGCGGGACCGCGATGAGCGAGTGCACGTGGTCCAGCAGCTCTCCGGTGTGCTCGGGGTCCTGCACCAGCCAGCCCGCGGCGCTGCTCAGGTCCGGTTCGAGCACCGCCCGACCACCGGTCAGACAGCGCAGCTGGGGCGCGGTGGGGCCGAAGTCGGACCGCTTGCCGACCGGGGTGAAGGGAAGGTCGTCGCGGATGCCGTGGACCACCGTGCGGCGCAGGTCGCCGACGGGGTCGGCGGCCTCCTCGCCGCGCAGTACGGCTTCGGGCAGGTCGACGGTGACGTGGTCGGCCAGTCGCGGAACCGCCGTCTCGGCGAGTTCCTCGGCGGTGCGGCGCACGTCCAGGGTGGTGCCGATGCGGGCGCTGGCCTCGGACAGCAGCTCCAGCCGTCGGCGCGCGGCCAGGGCGTAGGCGCCCACCTGCGGCTCCCCCACCATCAGGAGACCTGTGGCCGAGGGCGGTGATTCGCGGTTCCGGTCGGCCGTGCCGTCGGCGGGCTCCGGCGGTGCGGGGCGCCCGTCCGCCGCGCTGTCGGCGCGGCGCGCCGATTCGGGATGCCCGTCCGCCGCGGACGGCGAGGCGGCCGAGAGGTGTGCGAGGCCGAGGCGGGGGACGGCTGCGGCGGGCTCGGCGCGCAAGAGCGGCAGGGCGTCGTCCTGCTCCGGGATCACGAGGGGCTGACTGCGCCGCAGACCGGGGAGTACGGCCTCGATGGCGACGCCCTCCACCCCGGATGCGGTTGTCATCGGGCGGCTCACGAGGGTGACCCGGCTGCCGTCGGGCAGGGGCACCTCGACGGCGGCCCGCTGTGCGCGGGAGATCAGCTCGGCGGCCTTCTCCATGAGGACCGCCCGGTCACCGGCGGGCAGTTCGAGGGCCGGCACGTCCACCGCGCCGCCACGCTGCGGCCCGACAGCCGCGCCGGGTCCGCCGGCCAGGTACGCCCGCAGCAACTCCCGCTCCCGCGCCGAACTCTGCCCCAGCAGCCGCCGCTCCATCGCCCGGGCCGCCTTGCGGATCACGGTGCCCAGTGCGGGGTTCTCGAGGCCTCGGGGATAACCGAAACACAGGACGCCCTCGATGCGCCCACTGAGCGGGTCACGGACGGGAAGCGCGACGCAGGCGTTCGCCTGGGAGCGCTCGGCGAAGTGCTCGGCGCCGTAGACGCGGATGAGCTGCCGTTCGGCCAGGGCGAGACCGATGCCGTTGGTGCCGGCGAACTGTTCGGCGAACACGAAGCCCGGGACTCGCTGGATCGCCGGAAGGCGTCTGGCCAAGGACTTCTCCCCGAAGCGGCGCAGCAGGACCGTTCCGCTCGCGTCGGCGACGGAGATGTTGATCTCGCTGCCGGAGAACAGACACTGCAGTCGGTCCAGCACCGGTACAGCCGCGCGGACGATCGGGCCGTCCGGCTCGAAGTCCTCGCGGAAGGGCAGGTCGGACCCGTCCGGCGAAAGACCCTGGGTCCTGCAGCGCTGCCACGAGTCCAGGATCGACGGCCGCACACCCTGCTGGACGGTTTCCCCCTGCATGAACCGCTCACGGAAACCAGCGGGCCCCGTGCCGCTTGTCGCACGCCCTGCCGGTATCGACATCCTGCCCGACCGAACCACGCTTCGCCTCACTCGCGCCTTCGCCCATCCACCTTGCCCGAGAATCCGACAATGACGAGGATACGGACATAGAGGGCGGGAGTCATTGCCCTTCGCTCACCGCGACGGCGCGTATGTCCCCCGTCACCGGACCGTTGTCGGGCTGTCGGCCGAGCGCGCGACGTCACCGGGCTGCGCGAGATGGACGTCGCCGGTGCCGCGGCCCCACCCCGCCGTATGCGGCCACGCGGACCAGGTGATTGGCTGTCCCCAGTTCCGTCAGCCAGTCCGTTCGAGGGAAGGCCCCAGACATGAGCAATGCCTACGCACTCGAGTACAAGGTCGTCACCTTCCGCGAGTCACTGATCGGAGACGCGCTCGACAGCGACAAGTTGGAGAAGGTTCTGAACAAGCACGCCGAGGACGGCTGGGCGCTCAAGGCGATCACGTCCGCCGACGTCAAGGGCCGTATCGGGCCCGGTGCGGTCGAGGGCCTGCTCCTCACGCTGGAGCGTCCGCGCCGCTGACGGTCTCGATACGCTCCGCCGGGGGGGTGTGATGGATCTGCGGGTGGGTGACGTCGTCAGGATCTCCTGTCCGTTCACGGAGGCCGTGGTCACGGAAGGGCAGCGGCCAGACGGGCAGGTCGTCCTCAGGTGGCCGTGGTGGTCGCTCGACCCGGACTGCGAATGGATCCACTGGAACGGCGAGGTGGCCGTCGACGGTGACGCGGGGCAGGACGAGCAGCACCGTGGGCTGTTCCGCACCGATCCGGCGCCTCACTGGCTCACGAGGGGCGACGTGTGCCGCGTCGGCATCCCGCCTACGCTCGTGCACGTCATCGACGTCGCCCGCTACTCCCCGCCCCAGGAGACCGGCCGGCTGCCGCGTCCCCGTCGGCTGGTGGTCGTCCTGCCCGCCGGCCACTCGTTCGACCCGCACCTGGAGGAACAGGGCGAGAGTTTCGACCCCGACGACGACATCCCCCTCGCCTTCGACCCGGTCTTCCGCCCTTACGCATTCCTGGAGCCAGGCGACGAGGTCGCCGACGACGCCGGCCGCGCCTGGCGCTTCGACGGCCCGTGGGACTGGCATCCGTTCGACGACGCCGAGCCCCACGAACCCGCCTGGCCTCTCACTCTCCTCACCCGGCACGCTCGGCTCGCCGGGACGCCCGGCGAAGCGGAAGCCGTCGTCGCCCATGCGACGAGCACCGGCTCTCACCAGGAGGAATGCGCTCGCTGGAGGGCCGTCTCCCGAGCCAGCCCTCCGGGGAGCTATCCGAGGAAGGACAACCGAACCTGACGGTCGGGATTGTCCTTGTTCGTGTCCACCAGGCACACCGACTGCCACGTCCCGAGTTCGAGCCTCCCGGCCACGACCGGCAGGGTCGCATGGGGCGGGACGAAAGCCGGGAGGACGTGGTCACGGCCATGGCCCGGGCTGCCGTGCCGGTGCTGCCAGCGGTCGTCGGCCGGGAGCAGGGTGTGCAGGGCGGCGAGGAGGTCGTCGTCGCTGCCGGCGCCCGTCTCGATCACGGCGATGCCGGCGGTCGCGTGCGGAACGAAGACGTTCAGGAGGCCGTCGCGGCCGGCTGCCGCCTCCCGCAGAAAGGACTCACAGTCCTGGGTGAGGTCGACGACCCTCTCCCGGGCGCCGGAGGCGATGTGCAGTACTCGGGTGGTGAACGCATCTGACATGCCCCCATCCTGACCCATACGCCCGGTTCCACACCTGCCCGACCGCCCGGAGGGCGGTACGGGAAGTCCGATGCGCGAGACGGCCGTTGACCATGGCCATGCCGCTTGGCTACGTTCAGCCCATGTTGCGTTCAGCCCTGCTCACCACGCGCGGTCACATCGACCTGCTGCGGGTGGCCTCCGCCGCGTGTCGCCGCGGCTGCTGACGCCTTTTCACTCTCCTTCTGTTTCCCCTTGGCCCGCCCCACCCGCACGTCCGGCATGAGCTGAACTCCCCGTGACGCGGCGGCGCCGAGGTACGCCCGCCCCCACCCACCGGCGTCGTTCGTTCCCGTGGAGCCCTCATGAGCATCAGCCATGCCCCACCCGAAACTCCCGAGCCCGACATTTCCCCTATATCCGCCTCGAAGGCCGAGAAAGCCGAGAAGGCCGGCAAGGTCAACGAGGACGCCAGGGGCGGCCGGGGCAGGGACGACGTCAGCGTCGGCCACGACCTCGCCCTCGTCACCCTGCTCCCCCGCTCCTCCCGCCGCACCCGTCTCCCCCGCTGGCTGCGCCGCACCACCGGCCCCCTCCTGCTCCTCCTGCTGTGGCAAGTCCTCAGCACTGCGGGTTTGTTGACAGCCGACGTCCTCGCCTCTCCCGGCCGGATCGCACAGGTCGCGGGGGACCTGGTCTCCGACGGATCGCTCCCCTCGGCCATGGGCACCTCGCTCCAGCGCGTCGCCGTGGGGCTGCTGCTGGGGACGGCCATCGGTACCGGACTCGCCCTGGTGTCGGGACTGTTCCGGCTCGGCGAGGACCTGGTCGACGCCCCGGTGCAGATGCTGCGGACCGTGCCGTTCGTCGGTCTCATCCCGCTGTTCATCATCTGGTTCGGCATCGGCGAGGCCCCGAAGATCGCCATCATCACGCTCGGAGTGACCTTCCCGCTGTACCTCAACGTCTACGCCGGTATCCGCGGCGTCGACGCGCAACTGATCGAGGCCGGTGAGTCGCTCGGGCTGTCGCGCTGGGGACTCGTGCGGCATGTCGTGCTGCCGGGTGCGCTGCCCGCGGCGATGACCGGGCTGCGTTATTCGCTCGGTATCGCCTGGCTCGCGCTGGTCTTCGCCGAGCAGATCAACGCCGACTCCGGCATCGGCTTTCTGATGGTGCAGGCACGGGACTTCCTGCGCACCGACGTGATCGTGGTCTGCCTCGTCGTCTACGCCTTCCTCGGCCTGCTCGCCGACTTCGTCGTCCGCTCCCTCGAAAGGCTGCTGCTGCAATGGCGACCGACGTTCACCGGCCGGTGACCCGGCAGGCCGTGCATGTCGAGGGGCTCACCCGCTCCTTCGACGGCCGTGCCGTCATCGACGACCTCCGACTCGACATCCGGCCGGGCGAGTTCGTCGCCCTGCTCGGCCGCAGCGGCTGCGGCAAGTCCACGCTGCTGCGCGTCCTCGCGGGGCTGGACCGCGACATCGAGGGCACTGTGCTGGTGCCGCGCCGCAAGGCCGTCGCCTTCCAGGCGCCACGGCTGATGCCGTGGAAGAAGGTGTGGCGCAATGTGCTGCTCGGGCTGCCGGGCCGGCCCGCGCGGCCCGTCGCCGACCAGGCGCTGGAGGAGGTGGGGCTCGGGCACCGCTCCGACGCCTGGCCCAAGACCCTCTCCGGCGGTGAGGCCCAGCGCGCATCCCTGGCCCGCGCGCTGGTGCGCGAGCCCGATCTGCTGCTGCTCGACGAGCCGTTCGGCGCGCTCGACGCACTGACCCGCATCAACGCCCAGCGGCTGGTCGGCGAGTTGTGGCAGCGTCGCGGCTGCGCCGTCCTGCTCGTCACACACGACGTCGAGGAGGCGGTCCTGCTCGCCGACCGCGTCCTGGTGATGGACGGCGGGGTCATCGCCCATGAGCAGCGGATCGACCTCGACCGCCCGCGCGACATCGCCGACCCCCGGTTCGCCGGACTGCGCGCCGGACTGCTGCGCCGCCTCGGCGTCGACCCGGCCGCCGAAGCCGCCTGATCCCCCACGCTCCCTCCCCGCTTTCGGAAACGGATTCCCCATGCGACGACGACTCGTCCCCGCTGCCCTGCTCCTCCCCCTCGCCCTTCTGCTCACCGCCTGCGGCGGAAACGCGTCCGCCGGCACGGGCGGCGACACGGACGGCAAGGGCTCTGTCACGCTCGACGTCGGAGATCAGAAGGGAGGTTCCGAGGCCGTCCTACGAGCCGCCGGAGAGCTGAAGAACCTCGACTACAAGATCAAGTGGTCCACGTTCACCTCGGGCCCGCCGCTCCTGGAAGCCGTCAACGCCAAGGCCGTCGACATCGGCGGCGTCGGCAACACCCCGCCCGTCTTCGCGGCCGGCGCCGGCTCGAAGATCACCGTCGTGGCAGCGTTCCACGGCACGTCCAAGGGCGACACCGTCCTCGTGCCGAACGGCTCCAAGCTCACCGAGCCCGAGCAGCTCAAGGGCAAATCCGTCGCCGTGGCGCAGGGGTCCTCCGCGCACTACCAGCTGGTGGCCTCCCTCAAGGCGGCCGGGCTGACCCTCGGCGACGTCAAGGTGAAGTACCTCCAGCCGGCCGACGCCCTGGCCGCGTTCACCTCCGGCAAGGTCGACGCGTGGGCGGTCTGGGACCCGTACACCTCACAGGTGCTGCAGGCCAAGCAGGGGCGGGTGCTGACCACCGGCGACGGCATCACCAACGGCCTCACCTTCCAGGCGGCCGCGCCGTCCGCCCTGAAGGACAAGGAGAAGGCTGCCGCGATCAAGGACTATCTGGAGCGGCTGCGGCGCGCCACGGACTGGGTCTACGACCATCAGGAGGAGTGGGCGAAGGTCTGGGCGAAGGAGACGGGGCTGCCGTACGAGGTGGCGCTGGCGTCGGTGAGGCGGACGAACGCCAGCCGGATCTCCGTCGCGGTCGACAAGCCGCTCATCGCCTCCGAGCAGCAGATCGCCGACACGTTCACGGAGCTGAAGCTGATCCCCCGCAAGGTCGACTTCGCCGACTTCGTGGACACCCGCTACAACGGTGATCTCCCCGCCTCCACCACTGCCGCACGCGTCTCCTCGTAGATCCGCGGTCCGGGCCCCCCGCACTGGGAAGATCCGTACGGGCCGCACTGTTGGTAGAAGCGTGAACGAAACACGTGAGGTCGAGGTGGTGGTGACAGGCGCCGGTCAGGCCGGACTGGCCGGCGCCTATCACCTGCGGCGCACCGGTTTCGAGCCGGAGCGCGACTTCGTGGTGCTGGACCACGCTCCCGGTCCGGGCGGCGCCTGGCAGTTCCGGTGGCCCTCACTGACGTACGGCAAGGTGCATGGCATGCACGCGCTGCCGGGCATGGAGCTGACGGGGGCGGATCCCGCGCGGGCGTCGTCCGAGGTGATCTCCGAGTACTTCGACACCTACGAGCGCGCCTTCGACCTGCGGGTGCGACGTCCGGTGGAGGTCCGCGCCGTGCGCGAGGGGGCTGCTGGACGGCTGCTCGTCGAGACCTCCGACGGTACGTGGTCCACGCGCGCCCTGATCAACGCGACCGGGACCTGGGACCGGCCGTTCTGGCCGCGCTATCCCGGCCAGGAGACCTTTCGCGGACGTCAGCTGCACACCGCGCGGTATCCGGGGCCCGAGTCGTTCGCCGGGCAGCGGGTGGTCGTGGTGGGCGGAGGCGCGTCCGGTACGCAGCACCTGCTGGAGATCGCGCCGTACGCCGCCGCCACGACATGGGTGACGCGGCGGCCTCCCGTCTTCCGCGAGGGGCCCTTCGACGAGGAGGCGGGCCGCGCGGCGGTCGCGCTCGTGGAGGAACGGGTGCGGCTGGGGCTGCCGCCGAGAAGTGTGGTGTCCGTGACGGGGCTGCCGTTGAACGACGCGATCCGGCAGGGCCTGACGGACGGGGTCCTCGACCGGCTGCCGATGTTCGACCGGATCACCCCGCAGGGCGTGGAGTGGGACGACGGGCGGCGGGTCGACGCCGACGTCATCCTCTGGGCGACGGGTTTCCGGGCCGCCATCGACCATCTGGCTCCGCTGCGGCTGCGCGAGCCGGGCGGCGGGATCCGGGTCGAGGGCACCCGCGCGGTCGCCGACCCGCGGATCCATCTGGTCGGCTACGGTCCGTCGGCCAGCACCATCGGCGCCAACCGGGCCGGACGCGCGGCCGTACGGGATATCAGACGGCTGCTGGCCGAAGGGGCCGCAGAGCGGGAACCGGAGCAGGCCGCCGCCTGACATCCCGCCGCGCCGGCCCGGCTGCTGCCCCGCACCGTCACGTCACCTGGCCGCCGCCTTCGCCGCCGGGCTCTGCTGGTTCCGGTTGAACTCGGCGACGTTGCGCTTGTGCTCCTCGTAGCTCGCGGTGAAACGGGTGTCGCCCGGCTTGACCGTGACGAAGTACAGCCAGTTGCCCGGGGTGGGGTTGATGGCGGCCCGCATCGCCTCCTCGCCGGGGTTGTCGATCGGCGTCGGGGGCAGGCCCATGCGCTGGTAGGAGTTGTAAGGGCTCTCGATACGGGTGTCTCTCCCCGTGGTGCGCACCGTGAAGCGGTTCAGGGCGTAGTTGATGGTGGAGTCCATCTGCAGCGGCATCCCTCGCTCCAACCGGTTGAAGACGACCCGGGCCACCTTCCCCATGTCCGCCTTGGTGGCGGCCTCCGCCTGGACGAGGCTGGCGATGGTGACCGCCTGGTAGACGTTCATCGCGTTGCGCTGCGCGCCTGCGGCGATCGGCGCCCCGTTGAACCTCTTGTTCGCCGTGTCGACCATGTACGCCAGCAGCGACTCGGGGGTCGCCTTCTTGTCCAGCGGATACGTCGCCGGGAAGAGGTAGCCCTCAGGGTTGCCCTCGGCGTCGTTCGGCAGCTTCAGGGCGGCCTTGGGCAGCGCCTTCCTGGTGGTGCCGGCGGGCAGGGCCAGGGCCTTGTCGACGGCCTCGTAGATCTGGCCCGCGCGCCAGCCCTCGGGGATGACGAGGGTGGTCGGCTTCTTCGGGGCCTCCTCCTTGTGCTCCACGCTCAGCAGCGGCACCGCCACGGCGGTACCGGCCACGACGGCCCCGGTCGCGACGAGGGCCAAACGGCCCCGGCGCGTCAGTCGAATCGTGCTCCGTGGCGGAGTGTTCATCTCCATGCGGGCACGGTAACCCTCAAATGGTCACAAACCCGACATAACTCGTCGCGGCCCGGCCTATCATCATCTTGTCGGCTCCAGAGTGGCGTCCCGTCGCACGAGGGCCGCGTACCGCCCGTCCTGCTTCAACAGCTCCTCGTGCGTACCCCGTTCGGCCACTCGGCCGGCGTCGAGGACCACGATCTGGTCGGCGCTGCGAATGGTGGACAACCGGTGGGCGATGGTCAGGGTGGTGCGATTGGCCGAGAGTGCGTCGATGGCCTCCTGGACCGCGCGCTCGGTGCGGGTGTCCAGGGCGCTGGTCGCCTCGTCGAGGATCAGCACCGGCGGGTCGCGCAGGATCGTGCGGGCGATCGCCAGTCGCTGCTTCTCACCGCCGGAGAAGCGGTGGCCGCGCTCGCCGACGACCGTGTCGTAGCCGTCGGGCAGGGCGGCGATGTGGTCGTGGATCTGCGCCGCCCGCGCGGCGGCGTACAACTCCTCGTCGGTGGCGTCCGGCTTGGCGAACCGCAGATTGTCGGCGACCGTCGCATGGAAGAGGTAGGTCTCCTGTGAGACCACGCCGACCGCGCGCGCGAGGGTGTCGAAGTCGAGGTCGCGGACGTCGATGCCGTCGAGGGTGACCCGGCCGCCGGTCACGTCGTACAGGCGGGGCACCAGGTAGCCGAGCGTGGACTTGCCGGCACCGGTCGGGCCGACCACCGCGAGGCTGCCGCCGGCGGGGACGGTGACGTCGATGCCGTCGAGGACGGCTCCGGCCGCGCGGTCGTCGTTGTCGTAGGAGAACACGACGTCCTCGAACGCGACCTCGCCCTTGACCTCGTCGAGATGGACCGGGTTCACGCGCTCGGTGATGTCGATCGGCAGGTCGAGGTACTCGAAGATGCGCTGGAAGAGCGCGAGGGAGGTCTGGATCTGGACGCCGGTCGCGAGCAGGCTGACGGCGGGACGGAACAGTCCCTGCTGCAGCGAGACGAAGGCGACGATCGTGCCTAGGGAGACGTCCGGGCCGCCGAGCTGGAGGGTCATGCCGGCCGTCCAGTAGATGACCGCCGGCATCGCGGCCATGACGATCGTGATCACGGCCATGCGCCAGCGGCCGGCCATGTTGGACTTCACTTCCAGGTCGACCAGGCGCTCGGACTCCTCGGCGAAGGACCGGGTGAGCGAGTCGGCGCGCCCCATGGTGCGACCGAGCAGGATGCCGCTGACGGACAGCGACTCGGTGACCGTGGCGGCCATGGCGGCCATCTGCTTCTGGCGCTGGGTGGTGATCTTCTTGCGCTCGTTGCCGACGCGGCGGCTTATCCACACGAAGACCGGCAGCAGGAGCAGCGAGACGACCGTCAGGCGCCAGTCGAGGGCGATCATCGCGATGATCGTGGCGACCACGCTGGTGAAGTTGGAGACCAGGGAGGTGGCCGTGGAGGTGACGGTGGCCTGCATGCCCCCGATGTCGTTGGCGATACGGGACTGCACCTCGCCGGTACGCGTACGCGTGAAGAACGCGAGGGACATGCGCTGCAGCCGGCCGTAGACGGCGGTGCGCAGGTCGTGCATGACACGCTGGCCCACCGTCGTGGAGATCAACGTCTGCAGGACGCCGAAGACGCTGCTGAGGACGGCACTGAGAATCATGCCGAGGGCCAGCAGGCTCAGCAGGCCGGTGCGCCCCTCCGGGATGGCGACGTCGAGGGTCTCCTTCAGCAGGAAGGGCGTGGCGACCGAGACCAGCGAGGAGGCGCCGACGAGGACGCCGACGATCGCGAGCCGGCCGCGATAGGGACGGAAGAGCTTCACGATGCGGCGCACCTGCCGGGGCTGTTCCTCGGCGTCCGCGTTCGGGGTCCAGGATTCTGGTTTGTCGGGGTGCATGGGCTCCTACGGGAGGTGAGAGGGCCGAGACGGGCGGAGCATAGCTCATTGTTACCTATACTCACAATGAACGGCATCCTGATATTGTTCCCGCATGACCACCCCCGATTCGGACAGCGTGCTCGCCGAGCAACTGCTGCGGTTCACCCGCCGGATGCACCGGATCCAGAAGCGGCACATCGAGCAGTGCGGCCTCGGCGTCACCCCTGCCCAGTCCCGCCTGCTGCGCACACTGGCCTGCTACACCTCGCCGCCGCGCATGGCCGACCTCGCCGAGCGTCTGGAGGTGGTCCCCCGGGCGGTGACGACGCTGGTCGACGGGCTGGAGGCGGGCGGCAAGGTGCGCCGGGTCCCCGATCCGACGAACCGCCGAGTGATCCGGATCGAACTCACGGACGACGGCATGAAGGCGCTGCGCGAGCTACGAGGGGCGCGGCGGTCGGCCGCCGAGGAGATCTTGGCACCGCTGACAAGCGGGCAGCGCGAGATATTGGGCGGGCTGCTGGACACGCTGGTGGACGGGGTGCCGGAGGGGCGCTGCTGAGGCGCGGCCGGTAGGGGGCGTCAGGGCTCGCGGGCGGCTGCGGGCGCGTGGGGCTTGATCGCGCCGTTCCCCGCGCCCCTTCAGACGGGTCCGGTGGACCCGCCTTCAAGGGGCACGGGGACTGCGCGGCCGGCCACGAACGACTCACGGCGGCCCGTGGAACACGGCAGCCGGAGCTACCGCCCGAAGGTCACCGACCGGGGCGTCAGCCGGCCTCGGGGGCCGTCTCCTTCTGGGCGGGCACCACGACCGCCGTCGGCTGCGGAGTAGGGGGTACCTCTTCCTCGGCGACCGCCTCGCCGTCCAGGACCCTCTTCGCCCGGTCCAGATCCAGCGCGCCCTCCCAGCGGGAGACCGCGAAGACCGCGACGCAGTTGCCGAGCAGGTTGGTGACCACGCGCATCGAGTCCATGATCCGGTCCACACCGAGCAGCAGGGCGACGGCGCCGGCCGGGATGGCGCCCAGCGAGGACGCGGTCGCGGAGAGGGCGAGGAAGGCGGAACCGGGGATGCCCGCCATTCCCTTGCTGGTCAGCATCAGCACCAGGACCACGGTGATCTGCTGGCCCAGGCTCAGGTCCACGCCCACGGCCTGGGCGATGAACAGCGTGCCGATGGACAGGTACAGCGAGGCGCCGTCGAGGTTGAAGGAGTACCCCGTGGGCAGCACCAGGCCCACGGCGTCGTCACGGGCGCCGGCCTTGCGCAGCTTCTGCATCACGCGCGGCATCACGGACTCGGTGGAGGCGGTGCCGAGCGCGAGGAGCATCTCTTCACGGATGTAGCGCAGGAACTTCCAGAGGCTGAGCCCGGTGACCATGCGCAGGGCCACGGCGAGGAGAGCGACGAAGAAGGCCGCTGCCGCGTAGCACAGGACGATCAGCTTGGCGTAGGTCTCGATGACACCGAGCCCGTAGTTGCCGATCAGGACGGCCATCGCGCCGAACACCGCGACCGGCGCCAGCCGCATGACGAACCCGACGATCGCGAAGATGATCTCCTGCGCCTGCTCGATCGCGGGCAGCACCTGCGGCACCCTGGTGTGCCCGATGTGCAGCAGCGCGGCGCCCACCAGGCAGGCCAGGATGAGCACCTGGAGCAGGGAGTTCTCGGCGAAGGCGCCGATGAAACTGGTCGGCAGCGCGTTCACGACGAACTCGGTCGTCGAGGGCAGCGAGCCGCCGCCCGTCTTCGCGTCGACCGCCGAGGTGTCCAGCGTGGACGGGTCGACGTTCATCCCCGAGCCGGGCTGGACGACGTTGGCGGCGAGAAGCCCGATGATCAGGGCGAGGGTGCTGGCGACCTCGAACCAGATCAGGGCCTTGAGCCCGATCCGGCCGAACGCCTTCAAATCGCCGGCCTTGGCGATACCGACGACGACCACGCAGAACACCAGTGGGGAGATGATCGTCTTGATGAGCCGGGTGAAACCGTCGCCGAGCGGCTGGAGGTCCGCGGCCACATCGGGCCACAGCTTCCCGAAGACGATTCCGAGCACGAGCGCACAGGCGACCTGCGCGAAGAGTGAGGTACGCAGTATGCGTGCGACGCGTCGCGGCAGAGACGGGACGGACGGCGGCACGGGCACTCCTTGTGGGGGACGACGGCACACAGAAGCCCCAGGAGGACGGGAGCAGGACTTCTGCGATGTGGAAAGCGGTTTCCGTGGCGATCACTCTGAAGGTGCTGTTGATCGCGCACGAGACCTGCGCGTTTCCGCCGTGTAAATCCCGCCATGCGTGACGCGTCGCACGCGTTCGGCGATCAGCAGCCGCCGCGATCCTCGGTGAGCACCCCCTGAACCGTGGTCAGTCGCCGGTCGTGGCAGCCGCCCGAGCCGAGTAGCAGATAGTGCTCGCTCGTCGTGCCGACCGCGTGGCGCTGGTCGCGGGGCACGCCCACGGTGTACGTGGCATCACCCGTATAGGTGTCCTCGAGCCGCGACCAGGCCATGCGCCGGCCGCCGCGCGTCGTCACGGCGTCGGCACGGTCGCCCAGGGTCAGCACGGTCCGCAGCCGGTCGTCCGCGCCGACGGTGGTCGTGCCGTTCATGGTGTACGCGCGGTGCGTCCGGGTGGTGACGGCAGGTCCGCGACCGTCGGCCGTGACGGCCTCGTCGTCCGTCCAGGTGGCGTCGAGGCCGTCCACGTTCTCGCCGTCGGTCCACCGGTGCACGGAGGTGTGGGCCAGGGTGCGTGTGACGGTGGTCGTCACGCGTCCGTGCGAGGTGTCGAGGTACCCCGCCACTGTCAGGCGGTGCCCTCCCTCGGTGTCGAGCCGGTGCTCCGTACCGGGCGTGTAGGCGGTGGAGTCGGTCAGGTCACCCGTGTCGTCGCGGAGGAGCCTCCCGGGTACGACGGCTCTCCCGGCGTCCTGCCAGACCAGCACATTGACGGGCGTGCTCCAGCCGCTCTGTCCCTCGGGCACACCGACGACGGACACCTCGAGGCGGTGCGGACGGCCGTCGTTGAGGATTCCGGCGAAGGGCGTGAGGTCGTATTCGATCGGCTTGATGTCGAAGGCACGCGGGCCCGGAATCACGTACCAGAGGAAGGGGTTGGACCAGCCGCCGGTCCATACGGTCGGGAAGGGGGTGGCGATGCCTGCCAGTCGCCCGTCCACCCTGACCTGCACCTCGCGATACGGTCCGTCGTCCGCCTGGCAGGAGTAGGGCGCCTCCTTCGGCACCGTCAGGTACCAGTACTCCTCGCAGCCGCCGCCGGAGCCGGTGGCGTACACCTCGGCGACGACACGTTCGCTGTTCCGGGGGGTGGTGAGGGTGTCGCCGCCGTCCCCGAGGGTGAGGACCCGGTCGGGGGCAGTGGCCGGTTTCCCGGCGTAGAAGGTCAGCGTGACCTTCACGTCGATCACGCCGGTGTAGGTGTCGTCGACGACGTTTCCGATGAGCATCTCGACGTCCTGGCGTGAGCGGAACGTGTCGCTGTACCGGGTGACGTCCTTCTCGACGGACCACTCGATGCCGTCGGGCGAGGGCTCCGGTGTCGACGTACGGAAGATCTCGACGCCGCCGACATGCAGATAGCCGAGCCGGTCGAACTGGCGCCCCTTGACCTTGCCGTCGAGGCGCAGCACGACCTTGCTCCAGCGGTCGCCGCAGCCGTCCGGCGGGGTGTAGGTACCCCGGTACGGGGTGAAGTCCCGGAACTGCGCCTCGGCGACGGTGACTTCGCAGGACCTGCCCGAAGGCCGGTCCACGGCCGGCGCCGCGGTCACCGGGTCGTGCCAGTCGGTGCCGAACTCGGCGGGGACGTCGGCCGACCGGGCCGGGGCCGCCCCGAGGAGGGTGCTCACCAGGAGGGCCGCCCCGGTGAGCATGGACATGATAATTGGTCTCTTCATGGCCGGTGTTCTACGGGGAGTCGGCCGCGCCCCGCAATGACGCCTCCCCCAGCGGCACTATGCCTTCAAGGCGGTTCTGTCCCCCATCACCACCACAGGATGCCGATCCGGGTCGAGCGTGCGCAGCAGATACTCCATCGCGGGCTTGGACAGACTGACGCAGGCCGACGTACCGCTGCCGTGGTCCAGGTGCAGCCAGATCCCGCCCCCTTTGTCCGCACCCTCGGGCTGGGTCGGATCGTCGGGCGGGGTGCCCTTGACGCGGTTGTAGTCGATGGCGATGACGTGGTCGAAGTCGTGCCAGTGCGAGCGGTCCCACCAGCGCGGCGCCGCGAAGTCCTCGGACTGCGTGTACGGCAGACGGGTACCGGGGTCGTCCAGGACACCGCCCGCGGCGGTGAGGGTGAACACGCCGACGGGGCTGCGGTTGTCCCCCGCGTGGTGGTCGAGGGTCCAGCCTTTCTTGCCGTTGTGCGCGGGCCAGCCGCGGACGCGGTCCCAGACCCGGCCGTGCTTGGCGTAGAACACCACGGTGGCCTCCGCGGAGTCCTTTCCGTCGCCGTACACCGCCACCACCTGGCGGGACGCGGCAGGAATCCGCCGCTGCAGCCGGTCCCCGACGTACGGGATCCCGGTCCGCGCCGGCCGGCCCGACGCGGCGCCGGGTCCCTCGGCCCCCGCTACCGCCCTGCCGCCGCCCCGCCCCGCGCCCGCACCGCACGCGGACAGGGCCGCGAGAAGGAGAACACCGGCCACCGTCATGGTCCCCTGGGACCGCACACCGCCATGTCGCATCGCCCCATGCTCGCATCACTTTCCGAACGTTTACGTCAGATTGCAGACATGTCGACCGTGTCACCGAACATCCGGATCCCGAGGCCCGCCCCGGAAAACCGGTTGATTCTGACCACGCTGCGGCGCGAACCTTTCACGGTTTGTTGCCGCGCCCGCGGCCCCTACTTCACCCGTCTCTCCCCCCACTTCCTGACACGAGCCACTGGGACGTCATGCAGATCCAAGACCTTCCGTATCCCGACCCGGGTGTGCCGGACGCGCGCTCGGGACCTCGCTTCCTGTGGTGGCTCGGCCGCAATCAGTTGGGCGGCCAGCTGAAGTCCCTGGCCTGGGGGCTGCTGCACTTCGTCGCCGTCTCGGCGCAGCCGTTCTGCGTCGGGTTCGCCATCGAGGCCGTCGTCGACCGTTCCGGAACCCGGCTCGCCCTCACCGGCGTCCTGATGGCCCTGTGCGGCGCGGCCACCGCGATCGGGGACACCTTCCTGCACCGGGCCGCCGTCACCAACTGGATCACCGCCGCCGCCCGCGTGCAGCAGTTGCTCGCCCGCCAGGCCTCGCACCTGGGGTCGGCGCTGACCCGGCGGGTCGCGGCCGGCGAGGTCGTGGCGGTGTCCACCGGTGACGTGGAGAAGATCGGCTGGTTCGTGGAGGCCGTCTCCCGCTTCACCGCCGCGGCCCTCACAGTGCTGCTGGTCTGCGTCGGTCTCGTCGTCTACCAGCCGGCGCTCGGCATCGTGGTCGCCCTCGGTCTGCCCGTCCTCGCGCTGGCCGTGCTGCCGCTGCTGCCCCGCGCGACGCGCCGGGCCGACTTCCAGCGCGAGAAGGCCGGGCGCGCCACCGAACTGGCCGCGGACACCGTGGCCGGCCTGCGGGTGCTGCGCGGCATCGGTGGCGAGGACCTGTTCCTCGACCGCTACCGCCGCGCCTCCCAGGAGGTCCGGCACGCGGCCGTGCGCAGCGCCCGCATGTGGGCCCTGATCTCCGCCATCCAGGTGCTGCTGCCCGGCCTGCTGCTGATCGTGGTCGTCTGCTACGGCGTCCATCTGGTCCGCGAGGGCCGGATCTCCGTCGGCGAAATGATCACGGTCTACAGCTCGGTCATGGTCCTGACCTATCCCCTCAGGCACTTCGAGGAGATCGCGATGGCCTACTCCTTCTCCCGCCCGTCCGCCAAACGTGCCGCCGGTGTGCTGTCCCTGGAGCGGGTCACCGACGCCGTCGGATCGCGCGCGGCGGACCTTCCCACGGGGGACCTGTACGACCCGATGACCGGGCTGCTCGCCCCGGCCGCCCGGCTCACCGCGGTGGTGTGCGGCGACCCGGACGCGGCCGGACGGCTCGCCGAACGGCTGGGCGGCCATCCGCCCGAGGACGGCCCGTCGGTGCTGCTCGGCGGCGTGCCCCTGGACGAACTCCCACTGGACTCCGCCCGTACGGCCGTCCTCGTGCAGGACAAGGACCCGGTGCTGTTGTCCGGTTCGCTGCGCGATCTGCTCGACGTGCCCGCCTCCGGTGCCGTGGCCGCGCAGGCGGCGCTGGCCGCTGCCCAGTGCGGGGACGTCCTGGACGCCCTCGTGCAGGGCTCCCTGGACGCCGACGATCCGATGGACGCCCGTATCACCGAACGCGGCCGCTCCCTGTCCGGCGGCCAGCGGCAACGGCTCGCCCTGGCCCGCTCGCTGCTGACGGACCCGGAGGTCCTCGTCCTGGACGAGCCCACCTCCGCCGTCGACTCGCACACGGAGGCACGGATCGCCGAGGGGCTGCGGGAACTGCGGGCCGGGCGCACGACGGTCGTGTTCACCTCGTCCCCGCTGCTGCTGGACCGGGCGGACCGGGTGGTCCTCGTGCACGAGGGCGAGGTCGCCGCGGTCGGCGAACACCGCGAACTGCTGCACACCGAGCCCCGGTACCGGGCCGTGGTCACCCGCGAGACCGACGAAGAGGCCGCCCTGAGCGACGCACTGACGGAACTCGGCGAGAACAACCTGAACGCACTGGAAGAGATCGAGGAGACCGCATGATCGGCGTGCCGCCACCCGCGTACGACCCGGCGGCACCGACGACGGCGAACACGCTGCCCGTCGGCGCCCCGGCGACCGTACGCGCCTACGTGGCCGAACTACTGCGCCGGCACCGCCGTGCCTTCCTGATCCTCCTTCTCGTCAACACGGTCGCCACCGTCGCCTCGATGGTGGGTCCGTGGCTCCTCGGCGACCTGGTGGAACGGCTGTCCGACGGAGCGCGCGAGCTCCACCTGGGTCTCACCGCCACGCTGTTCGTGCTTGCCCTGGCCGTCCAGGCCGCCTTTTTCCGAGAGGTACGGCTGCGCGGCGCGATGCTCGGCGAGCGGATGCTGGCCGATCTGCGCGAGGACTTCCTCGTGCGGTCGGTCCGGCTGCCGCCGGGCGTGCTCGAGCGGGCCGGCACGGGTGACCTGCTGTCGCGCATCACCACGGACATCGACCGACTGGCCAACGCGATGCGCGAGGCCGTACCCCAGCTGACGATCGGCGTGATGTGGGCGGGACTGCTGCTCGGCGGGCTGGTCGTCATGGCACCCCCGCTGGCGCCCGCCGTGCTGCTCGCGGTGCCGCTGCTGGTCGCCGGCTGCCGCTGGTACTTCAAGCGGGCGCCGTCCGGCTACCGCTCGGAGGCCGCCGGGTACGCCGCCGTGTCCGCCGCCCTCGCCGAGACCGTGGACGCGGGCCGCACCGTCGAGGCCCACCGCCTGGGCGACCGCCGTGTCGAACTGTCCAAGCTGCGGATCCGGCAGTGGACCGCCTGGGAGCGGTACACCCTGTGGCTGAGGTCGGTGCTGTTCCCGGTCATCAACCTGGTGCACGTCACGGTCCTCGGCTCGGTCCTGATGCTCGGCGGGGTCTTCGTCCTGCAGGGCTGGATCGGCGTCGGCCAGCTGACGACGGGCGCGCTCATGGCGCAGATGCTCGTCGACCCGGTGAATCTCGTCCTGCGCTGGTACGACGAGCTGCAGGTCGCGCAGGTGTCGCTGGCCCGTCTCGTCGGGGTGCGGGACATCGAGCCGGACGCCGGTGACACCGGGCTGACTCCGGACGGACGGGACGTGCTCGCCGAGCGGGTCCACTTCGGCTACCGCGAGGGCGTCGACGTGCTGCGCAAGGTGTCCCTGGAGGTCGCCCCCGGCACCCGGCTGGCCCTGGTCGGCCCGTCGGGCGCCGGAAAGTCCACGCTGGGTCGGCTTCTCGCCGGCATCTACGCACCCCGGGACGGCCGGATCACCCTCGGCGGCGCCGAACTGTCGCGGATGACCGCCGAACGGGTCCGCTCGCATGTGGCGCTCGTCAACCAGGAGCACCACGTCTTCGTCGGTTCCCTGCGTGACAACCTCCGGCTCGCCCGGACCGGCGCCGAGGACGCCGAGCTGTGGGCGGCGCTGGGCGCGGTCGACGCGGACGGCTGGGCACGGGCTCTGGACGACGGCCTGGACACCGAGGTCGGCTCGGGCGGCTTCTCGCTGACCCCGGCGCAGGCCCAGCAGATCGCGCTGGCCCGGCTGGTGCTGGCCGATCCGCACACCCTGGTCCTGGACGAGGCGACCTCGCTGCTCGACCCGCGTGCCGCCCGGCACCTGGAGCGGTCCCTCGCCCGCGTCCTGGACGGCCGCACGGTCGTCGCCATCGCCCACCGCCTGCACACCGCCCATGACGCCGACGTCATCGCCGTCGTCGAGAACGGCCGCATCAGCGAGCTGGGCAGCCACACCGAGCTGGTCGCGGCGGAGGGAGCGTACGCGGCGCTGTGGCGGTCCTGGCACGGGTGAGGGGAACCGGGCGGAGGCGGGAACGGGCGCGGCCGCGCGGCGCGAGGTGCGGGGGTCGCCCGTGGCCGCGGCTCGCCGACGCTGTGACCAGGGCCCGGAGACGGGCTCCCGCAGCGGTTCCGTCTTTGGCGTTGCGCGGTGCCGAAGCAGGATGGAACGCTGGATACCGGCACCCGCGCGGGAAGCGGCCCGGATCCGTCCGGCGCATGCCGGGCCCGGCCGGTGCCCCACCGCCGACCGCGGTGAGAACGGGCCCGTCACCCCCTGGAGGTACCCGTGAACAGCGCCGAAGGATGGGGGGACGACGTCTACCAGCCCGATGCCTCCGACATCCAGGACGACGCGGGACTGCTCGACGCGGAGGACACCCTGGACAACGACGGTGTCGGAGACCCGCTCGACCGGGGCTGGTCCCCTCCCGAGCGGCCCTGGGCCGTGGAGCACACCGGGGTGACGGCCGCGGAGCGCCGACAGGGCGAGACCCTGGACCAGCGGCTCGCGGAGGAACTGCCCGACCTCGCCGTGCCCGACGGGGACGGCCTCGGCGACTGCGACGGCACCGACGGGGAACTCCTCGACAACGAGGTCGGCGCGGCCCGGTCGGGCCGGCTCGTGGCACCGGACGAGGGGGCCCACGAGGACGAGGAGAGCGCGCTGGTCGCCACCGACGTGGGCATCGACGGTGCGGCCGCCTCCGCCGAGGAGGCCGCGATGCACATCGTCGACGAGGACACCCTGTCCGGCTGACCGGCCCACCCGGCCTTCGCACGACGACGAGGAGCACTCATGCAGCAGGACAAACACCCCGACTACCACCCGGTCGTCTTCCGCGACCGTGCCGCCGGGTACGCCTTCCTCACCCGGTCCACCGCGAGCAGCGACCAGACGATCGATTGGGACGACGGCGAGACGTACCCCGTGGTGGACGTGGAGATCTCCTCGGAGAGCCACCCCTTCTACACCGGCAAGGCCCGCACGGTGGACACGGAGGGCCGCATCGCCCGCTTCGAGCGCCGCTACGGTGAGGGCGGGACCGGCTGAGCCGTCGCCCCGGTGCCCGCGCTGCCTCAGATGACGTTGAGCGCCGCCGCGGCGCCCACTCCTCCGAGCACCATGAACACCGGCATCAGCACCTTCAGCTCGACCCAGCTGCCCGCCCGGAACCGCATCGGCTTCGGCGGACCCACGGGATACCAGCGCTTGCGCCCGATCGGGATGGGCCACAGGACCGGGCAGCCCGAGACGGTCAGCGCGTCCCCGATGTCGTGCACCAGGGCGCCCAGCAGGATCGGCAGCCCCAGCCACAGGTACTCCTGGCCAGGGTCCGCGAACAGCCAGTCCGCGCCGTTGCCGGGCTTGTCCAGGACGCCGGCGAGGATCCACGCGCTGGTCGCGGCCAGCAGCCACACCAGCACATCGCTGCTGGAGCCCCTTGCCGCGCGCCACAGCAGGCCCTCGATCGCCAGCACCATGTGCACGAAGAGGATCGCCAGCACCGCCCAGCGGCCACCGGCGATCGCCAGTGCCGAGGCGCCCGCGCCGATCATGACCGCCCACAGCCAGGTGTGCGTGAGCGTGCGGTGCCCTCCGGAGCGGCGCGGGTCGCCCTGCTTCCTCGTGGCCTTGTAGACGGCGTAGGAGAGCTTGTCGACGATCTCGCACAGCCAGCGCGAGACGGGACCGAAGGCGCGGGAGATGGTGGCGGCCTTGTGGTCGAGGTCGGGGGCGAGCGCGGCACCGGCGCAGATCAGCGCGCCGCAGAGGAGGACCGGCCAGGGCATGGTGTGCCCGGCCGCTGCGGCCGCCGCGCCGACGCCGAGCCAGGCGGCGGCGCCCGACAGTGAGTGTGCTGGTCCCATCATGGCCGTTGCCCGCCCTATTCCTCGTGTGCCGCTGTCCAGTTGACCGGGTGCGATGACGCTCCGTCGGCGACACAGCGTAGCTGCCATGATCTTGGGGTCCGCAGCCGATTCCCCCATCGGGCGCGCGGGCAGGCAAGATGGGGTCGTGACCCTCATCGATCAGTTGCCACCGACCGCAGATCCCGATGCCCTGTACGAAGCCTTCGAGTCCTGGGCCGAGCAGCGTGGTCTGACGCTCTACCCCCACCAGGAGGAGGCGCTGATCGAGGTGGTCTCCGGGGCGAACGTGATCGTGTCGACGCCCACCGGCTCGGGCAAGAGCATGATCGCGGCGGCCGCGCACTTCGCGGCGCTCGCCCGGGACGAGGTCACTTTCTACACGGCCCCGATCAAGGCGCTGGTGTCGGAGAAGTTCTTCGAGCTGTGCAAGATCTTCGGCACGGAGAACGTGGGCATGCTGACCGGCGACGCGTCCGTCAACTCCGACGCCCCGATCATCTGCTGTACCGCCGAGGTGCTCGCCTCGATCGCGCTGCGCGACGGCAGGCACGCGGACGTCGGCCAGGTGGTCATGGACGAGTTCCACTTCTACGCCGAGGGCGACCGCGGCTGGGCCTGGCAGATCCCCATCCTGGAGCTGCCGCAGGCGCAGTTCGTCCTCATGTCGGCGACGCTCGGCGACGTGTCCTTCTTCGAGAAGGACCTCACCCGGCGCACCGGCCGCCCCACCGCGGTGGTCCGCTCGGCGACCCGGCCCGTGCCGCTGTCGTACGGGTACCGCTACACGCCGCTCACGGAGACGCTCACCGACCTGCTGGAGACGAAGCAGGCACCCGTCTACATCGTGCACTTCACGCAGGCGCAGGCGGTGGAGCGGGCGCAGGCGCTGATGAGCATCAACATGTGCTCGCGTGAGGAGAAGGAGCAGATCGCCGCGCTGATCGGCAACTTCCGCTTCACCACCAAGTTCGGCCGCAACCTCTCCCGTTACGTGCGGCACGGCATCGGCGTCCACCACGCCGGCATGCTGCCCAAGTACCGGCGCCTGGTGGAGAAGCTGGCGCAGGCCGGTCTGCTGAAGGTGATCTGCGGTACGGACACGCTCGGTGTCGGCGTCAACGTGCCCATCCGCACGGTGTTGTTCACGGCGCTCACCAAGTACGACGGCAACCGGGTGCGCACGCTGCGGGCGCGTGAGTTCCACCAGATCGCGGGCCGGGCCGGGCGGGCCGGCTTCGACACGGCGGGCTTCGTGGTGGCGCAGGCGCCCGAGCATGTCATCGAGAACGAGAAGGCGCTCGCCAAGGCGGGCGACGACCCGAAGAAGCGCCGCAAGGTGGTGCGCAAGAAGGCGCCGGAGGGCTTCGTCGGCTGGACGGAGAACACCTTCGAGAAGCTGATCGAGTCGGAGCCGGAGCCGCTGACGTCCCGGTTCCGGGTCACCCACACGATGCTGCTGTCGGTGATCGCACGGCCGGGCAACGCCTTCGAGGCGATGCGCCATCTGCTGGAGGACAACCACGAGCCGCGTCGGCAGCAGCTGCGGCACATCCGCCGTGCGATCGCGATCTACCGCTCGCTGCTGGACGGCGGGATCGTCGAGAAGCTCGACGAGCCGGACGCCACGGGTCGTGTCGTCCGCCTCACCGTGGATCTTCAGCAGGACTTCGCGCTGAACCAACCGCTGTCCACGTTCGCGCTGGCCGCGTTCGAGCTGCTCGACCCCGAGTCGCCGTCGTACGCGCTGGACATGGTCTCCGTCGTGGAGTCCACGCTGGACGACCCGCGGCAGATCCTGGCCGCCCAGCAGAACAAGGCGCGCGGCGAGGCGGTGGCCGCGATGAAGGCGGACGGTGTCGAGTACGAGGAGCGCATGGAGCGGCTCCAGGACATCACCTACCCGAAGCCTCTGGAGGAGCTGCTCTTCCACGCGTACAACACGTACCGCAAGAGTCATCCGTGGGTGGGCGACCACCCTCTGTCGCCGAAGTCCGTCATCCGTGACATGTACGAGCGGGCGATGTCCTTCACGGAGCTGGTGTCCCACTACGAGCTGGCCCGCACCGAGGGCATCGTGCTGCGCTACCTGGCCAGTGCGTACAAGGCCCTCGACCACACCGTCCCCGACGACCTCAAATCGGAGGATCTGCAGGACCTGATCGAGTGGCTGGGCGAGATGGTGCGCCAGGTCGACTCCAGCCTGCTGGACGAATGGGAGCAGCTCGCCAACCCGGAGGAGATGACCGCCGAGGAGGCCCAGGAGAAGGCCGACGAGGTGAAGCCGGTCACCGCCAACGCGCGCGCCTTCCGGGTCCTGGTCCGCAACGCGATGTTCCGCCGGGTCGAGCTCGCCGCTCTCGACCATGTCGACGAGCTCGGCGAGATGGACGCCGAGTCCGGCTGGGACGCCGAGGCGTGGGGCGAGGCGATGGACAAGTACTGGGACGAGTACGACGACCTCGGCACCGGTCCGGACGCGCGCGGTCCCAAGCTGCTCGTCATCCAGGAGGAGCCGCAGGACCGTCTGTGGCGGGTCCGTCAGATCTTCGACGACCCGAACGACGACCACGACTGGGGCATCAGCGCGGAGATCGACCTCACGGCCTCCGACGCGGAGGGCCGCGCGATCGTCCGCGTCACGGAGGTCGGCCAACTGTGAGCACAGCGCGAGGCACAGGAGTAGCACGCCGATGACGAACCCTGCCGAGAGGCTCGTCGATCTGCTCGACCTGGAGCAGATCGAGGTCAACATCTTCCGCGGCCGCAGCCCGCAGGAGTCCCTGCAGCGGGTGTTCGGCGGCCAGGTGGCGGGCCAGGCGCTGGTCGCGGCGGGCCGGACCACCGACGGCGACCGGCCCGTGCACTCGCTGCACGCGTACTTCCTGCGCCCGGGGCGGCCGGGTGTGCCGATCGTGTACCAGGTCGAACGGGTGCGGGACGGGCGGTCCTTCACGACCCGCCGGGTGACCGCCGTGCAGCAGGGCCGCACGATCTTCAATCTCACCGCCTCCTTTCACAAGCCTGAGGAAGGTCCCTTCGAGCACCAGCTGCCGCCGTCCCGCAAGGTCCCGGACCCGGAGTCCCTGCCGACGGTGGCGGAGGAGGTCCGGACGCATCTGGGCGCGCTGCCCGAGCAGTTGGAGCGGATGGCACGCCGCCAGCCCTTCGACATCCGGTATGCGGACCGGCTGCGCTGGAGCGCGGACGAGGTCAAGGACGCCGAGCCGCGCAGCGCGGTGTGGATGCGCGCGGTCGGCCCCCTGGGAGACGATCCGCTCGTGCACACCTGCGCACTGACGTACGCCAGTGACATGACCCTCCTGGACGCCGTCCGCCTGCCGGTGGAACCCCTGTGGGGCCCGCGAAGCTTCGACATGGCGTCGCTGGACCATGCGATGTGGTTCCACCGGCCGTTCCGCGCGGACGAGTGGTTCCTGTACGACCAGGAATCACCGATCGCGACGGGTGGACGCGGACTCGCCCGCGGTCGGATCTACGACCTGCGGGGGCGCCTGCTGGTGTCGGTCGTCCAGGAGGGGCTGTTCCGGACGCTGTAGGGCGCCGGGGTCAGGAGCTTCTGCGGCGCAGCAGCCTCAGCAGGCCGCGTGGCGAGCGCTGAGGCCGCTCCGTCGTCTCCGGTCCGCGCGCTGGGCGCGGTGGGTGCTGCTGCCGGGCCGGGCGCGGTGCGGGCTGGTGTGCGCGGGCTTCTGCCAGGGTGCGTTCCAAGTCGGACCTGAGCCACCCGATCTCGTCGGGATCAGCCGCTGTGGCGATCTTCTCGACGAGGTGCGCGGCCGGGCTGCCAGGGGTGCCGTGGGCGGGCGGTCCTGGCCGGAACCGGTTCAGGTGGGAACGTTCGCAGGGATCCTTGACGATCTCCGCGATCTGCACGGGATCGAGAAACGAGGCCAGGGCTCCGGCCCGGTGCCAGGGATCGTCGGCCTGCCGGAGCAGGAAGCCCAGGTGGCGCCCTCGCCAGTTCCGGGGCCTGAGGTCCAGACCCGCGGCGACCTGGGCCCGCATCGGCTCGGGCGCCCGGCCCCTGAGCAGGGGCGCGTTGTTCACGTCGGCGGCGAACTGCCGTAGTTCTTCGGCCAGGTACAGCCAGACGACGGCACGGTAGCGGTTCAGGTAGAAGCGGACCGGCACGACCAGCCCCAGCCGGGCGAGGCGGGTGAACCGGGCGGCCGGCACCTTCATGAGGCCGGCGCCCTCGCCGGTGCCCACGACCCGGACGCGCTCGCGCAGTTCCTCGGCCGAGTCCAGTAGTCGGTCGATCTCCGCGCGGGGCACCCGGCGTCCGCCTCCGCCTTCGTCGGGCACGGTCCTGATGCGCCCCAGGTGCACAGCGAGGTCGAACTCGCCTCGCTTCAGACTCAGTTCCCGTGCGGCTCGGCTCGCGGAGCAGAGCTGGGCTTGCTGTGGTGCGACGGTGTGCCCGGGCATGATCGGTCTCCCCCGTGGAGTGAAGTGGAATGGAGTGCGGCGGCCCCGCACGGTCCGCGGTGGCCCGGAAAAAACCGTAGCCGGAATCGCGGATTTCGTGGCGAGCCTGTGGATAACTCCCCGGGAGTCGAACAAGGTGCAGGTCAGAGGTCTGTCAGCGGGGCCCGATCGGGCTGGCGGGCGTCAACGGTGAGATGCTCGCCGACGCGGCTGACGAGCAGGGTCATCTCGTAGGCGATCTGGCCCATGTCGGCCTCGGCGCCGCTGAGCACGCACAGACAACTGCCGCTGCCGGCCGCGGTGACGAACAGCAACGCGTCATCGAACTCGATCATGGTCTGCCGCACCTGCCCCGCGCCGAAGTGGCGTCCGGATCCCTTGGCCAGGCTGTGCAGTCCGGACGACACGGCGGCGAGGTGCTCGGCGTCCTCGCGGCGCAGTCCGGTGCTCGCGCCCGCCACCAGCCCGTCGTTGGACAGGACCAGCGCGTGCCGGACGTGGTCGACCCGCTCGGTCAGGTCGTCCAGCAGCCAGCCCAGTCCCTGGTTGTGCGCCATCTTCCTTCTCCCCGTGTGACGTTCCCCGTCTGATGTCCCCACGTGCTCCTCCGTCTCGCGGGAGGAACCGCCAGCCAGCCTTCCCCAGGACCCGCCGACGGAGCAAGGAGGATGGCGGCATGGCGCGGAAGATGACCGATGAGGGACGTCGGGCGTTCGTCTCGAGCGGCCGCCTCAGCTCACGGAGTCCAGGAGGCGGGCGGTGTGCATCCGCCCGGCGTACTCGACGAGCCGGATCAGCACCTCCTTGCCCGAGTCGCGGTCCCGCGCGTCGCACAGGACGACGGGGGTGCCGCCGTCGAGGTCGAGGGCGCGCGAGACGTCCTGGGCCCCGTATGTCCGGGCGCCCGTGAAGCAGTTGACGGCGACGACGAACGGGATGTGCCGGTGCTCGAAGTAGTCGACCGCGGGGAAGCAGTCCTCCAGGCGGCGGGTGTCGGCCAGGACCACCGCGCCCAGCGCCCCCTGTGACAGCTCGTCCCAGAGGAACCAGAAGCGGTCCTGGCCCGGGGTGCCGAACAGGTACAGGGACAGGCCTGAGCGGATGGTGATCCGGCCGAAGTCCATGGCGACGGTCGTCGTGACCTTGTGGTCCACGCCGTCGGTGTCGTCCACCAACTGGCCGGCTTCGCTCAGCAGTTCCTCGGTGCGCAGCGGCTTGATCTCGCTGACCGCGCCCACCAGGGTGGTCTTGCCCACGCCGAACCCGCCGGCGACCAGAATCTTCAACGCCAGGGGGGCCGTGTCGCCCCCCGTGGCATCGGAGTGCTCGGAGACCATGGATCACTTCTCTCGGGAGAATTCGGCTATGACGCAGGTGTGCGAAGTCAGCATCATGACGACCGCGGTCCGCCCCCGGAGGGTTCGACCGCTGTCTGCCCGATCTGACCGGTTGTTGCGCGTTCGGTGTCCGTAGGTGTGCACGAGCCCTTGCGGGACGGGCTCGTACGCGTCCGGATGGTTCCGCACGTTCATTACAGGGCCCGCAGCCCTTCGATCACCTCGCGCAGAATCCGCTCGTCGGGCAACTGCGCGGGCGGCACCGGACGGCTGACGGTGACGCAGCCGAGTTCCAGCAGGTCACCGAGGAGGACCCGGACCACGCCCACGGGGAGGTCCGCGCCCGCCGCGAGTTCGGCGACGGACTGGGTCTCCGTGCGGCACAGACCCATGAGGGCCCGGTGTTCGGGCCCGAGCGCCATGCCGTCCGTGCCCGGCGCGCCGGGGTCCAGGGTCACCAGGGCGATCAGGTCGAAGCGCACTCCGGTGGGCCCTGGTCGGGTGCGTCCGCCCGTCATGGCGTACGGACGCACCAGCGGCCCGGCCTCGTTGTCGTACCACTGGCTGCCCGGCTCGCGCCGGGCGCCGGTCGTGTCCTCGGTCATCTGCGCCGGTCGCTCTCTCGCCTCATCCGGCGGCGGGCGGCCGCGTGGCGACGCGCGTCGGCGTGCGGAGATGCTCGCCGACCCGCTTGACCAGCCGTGCCATCTCGTAGGCGACCAGGCCGATGTCGGCGGTCACGGCGGTGAGGACGGCGAGGCAGGAGCCGTCGCCGGCGGCGGCCACGAACAGGAAGCCGTCGTCCATCTCGACCATGGTCTGGCGGACGCCGCCGACGCCGAAGTGCCGGCCCGCGCCCTTGGCTAGGCTGTGAAAGCCGGAGGCCACGGCGGCGAGGTGTTCGGCGTCCTCGCGGCGGAGGTCGCCGGAGGCGCCGACGGCGAGGCCGTCGTTGGACAGCACCACCGCGTGCCGAACCTCGCTCACGCGCATCACCAAGTCGTCCAGCAGCCAGTCGAGTTCGCCCGACCGCTGGGCCGACCTCGTGCTCGGGTCATGGATCATGCGGGGTCTCCTTCGCTGCTGTCACTGCCCGGTGCGGGATCGGGGGTGGCACCGCGGCCGGGTCGTCTGCCGCCGCCGCGTGCCCAGCCGGCCCGGTAGGCGGCCATCCGGTCCCGGACGAGTTCGGGGGTGCGCCCGTCGTCGCGCGGGCCGGTCTCCTGGGCGGGTTCCTCCGGGAGCGGCCTGCGCAGTTGGGGGGCGAGGTGCGCCTGCCGTACCCGGCGCGGCAGGTCGTCCGATCCGTCGGAGTCGTCCGGGGAGCGGTGCAGGCGCAAGGCGGTGACTCCGGGGGGTGGGGTGTCGGCGGCCGCCGGTTCGGCTGCGGCCCGGACGGGGGCGACCAGGGCGGGCCGGTCGGCGGGCGCGGTGACGGCCTCCTGATCGACGGCGGGCCGGTCGGCGGCGGGCACACGCGCGTACGCGCGCTCCGCGGACTGCTCGGCCTGGGCCACCTCTCGGGCGGAACGTTCCGGCTTTGCGCTGTGCAGCAGGGCTGTGGGCAGCAGGACGACCGCGGTGGTGCCACCGTAGGGCGAGGTCCGCAGGTGCACCTTGACGCCGTGGCGGGCGGCGAGCCGGCTGACGACGAAGAGACCGAGCCGGTCGCTGTCGAACAGGTCGAGGGCCTCGGACTGCGCGATGCGCCGGTTGGCCTCGGCGAGGGTCTCCTTGCCCATGCCGAGTCCGCGGTCCTCGACCTCCACGGCGTAGCCGTTGCCGACGGGTTCGCCGGTGACCCGCACGCGTGTGTGCGGGGGTGAGAACTGGGCCGCGTTCTCGACGAGTTCGGCGAGCAGATGGGTGAGGTCGGCGACGGCGGCGCCGACGACGGACGCCTCGGGAAGCTGCCGCACCTCCACGCGCGCGTAGTCCTCGACTTCGGAAACGGCGGCCCTGACGACGTTGGTGAGGGACACCGGCATGCGCCAGGCCCGGCCGGGGGCCGCCCCGGAGAGGATGATCAGGCTCTCGGCGTGGCGCCGCATACGGGTGGTGAGGTGGTCGAGCCTGAAGAGGTCGCTGAGCTCGTTCGGGTCGTCGGAGCGGCGCTCCATGCTGTCCAGGAGGCTCAGTTGCCGGTGGACGAGGATCTGGCTGCGGCGGGCGAGATTGACGAACACCCCGGAGATGCCGCTGGCGAGTTCGGCGCGTTCCACGGCGGCCCGCAGCGCGGCGCGGTGCACGGTGGTCAGGGCCTCGGCGACCTGGCCGGTCTCGTCCTCGGAGGGTGGTCCGGGCGGTGCCTCGGCCTGGATGTCGATCTCTTCTCCGGAGCGCAGTTTCCGCATGGCTTCCGGAAGTTTGCGCCGGGCGATCTCCAAGGCGCCGTTGCGCAGGCTGACGAGTTCGACGACGAGTCCGCGGCCGATGCGCACCGAGATGACGAGCGAGGCGGCGACGGCGGCGAGGCCGAACAGGACCGCGGCGCCGGCGGGGGTGAGCAGTCCGCGGGTGAACGGGTCGGCGCGCTCCGCCGCCTCACGTCCGGCGTCCTCCTCGATGCCTCGCATGCCGTCCCGCACGCGCGCGTGGGCCTTGTCCCAGGTGGCTGCCGGAGCCGCTGCCAGCGCCTTCGTGCCCGGACCGCCCGCGAGCACCTTGTCCTCGGTGGCGGCCAGGGCGGTGTAGGCGCTGCCCGCGGCGAGGCGCTGCCAGGCAGTGCGTTCCGGTCCGCGCAGGTCGGCCACGGCCGATTCCGTCAGGGTGCGGCGCGTGTCGACGGCGCCGGTGAACAGCCGCAGCCGCTCGCCGTCGAGGCGTCCGTGCAGGCGGGCACCCGTGAGGACGACGTCCTCCTGGGCCAGTGCCTCGCCCGCACGGGAGAACTCGAGAAGCACGCGCGCGTCGGAGCCGAGTTCGGCGTCCTGGATGCCGGAGAGCGCGCCGCCGATCGAGAAGGCCGCCGAGATCGTCGTCGTGTACCGGTCGTACGTCTCCTGCCAGCCGGCGCTGCCGTCGAGCACGGCGGCCCGCAACGAGCGGAGCCCTTCGGCGCCGGAGACGAACGTCTCGAGCCGCTGGGCGACTCCGGCGGGCAGTTCCTGGCTGTCCGCGACGGTGCTGTGGTCGCCGAGCCTGAGTCTGGCCACGGCCTCGTCCGTGCGCTCCGCGAGGTTTCCGAGGTCGGCGTCCAGTCCGGCGTCCGGGTCGGTCGCGTACCGTACGGCGGCCGCCCGCTCGGTCTGCAGGGCGGCCACCGCGGCCGCGACGGGGGCGCGGACCTCGTAGTCCACGCGCTGCAGCTGGCGCAGCCGGGAGACGTCCTGGGCGGTGCTGACGGTGGCGTACGCCCACAGGGCCAGCAGGGAGACGACCGGCACCATCAACAGACAGACGATCTTGGCTCGCACGGTACGCGGCCGGAGGCGCCGACGTCCCGCGGGCGTGGGTATGGCGTCCTCCGGCTCGCCGGTCCGCGTGTCCGGCCCCTCGTCTGCGGGTGGCCCGGCGTGGGCGCGACGCCCGCGCACGGGGGGCGGCGCCTCGGCGCCGGCCGTGGGGGTCCTACGGGGTGTACGCATGGCCTCCTCGCTCGGAAGAAGTTGGGGGGCGTGCCGTCCGGGCCCGTCACACGGTCCGGGCCTGTCGGCGGCCGGTGACGCTCTCCTCCGGCTGTTGGGCCGAGGCGGAGGCCTCGCGCTCCCCCGTGGTGGGCGACAGCGCGACGAAGGCCGAGGTCAGGAAGAGGTAGGACCCGAGGCCGACGGCGAGGGGGAAGATGAACTGCATCGCCGTGGCCCCGGGCAGCGCCGCGCCGGAGGGCGTGATGTGCGCGCTCACCGCGAACATGCCGGTGTAGTGCATGCTGCTGACCGCCGCTCCCATCACGAGGGAGGCGACGGTGACCGCGATCGGCGACTTGATGTTGAGCGCCGCCCAGAGAGCAGCGGTCGCCGCGACGACGGCGATCAGGACGGACAGTCCGACGAGTGTCGGATCGTAGGTGACGTCTCCGTGCAGGCGGACCGCGGCCATGCCCAGGTAGTGCATGCTCGCCACGCCCAGACCGGTGGTGAGCCCGCCGATCAGCAACGCGCGCGTGCGGTCCCGGCTGTAGCCGACGGCGAAGACGCCGGCGCAGACGACGACCATGGCGACGAGCAGGCTGAGCACGGTCAGCGGAACGTCGTAGCGGATGTCGGTGCCGCTGACGGCGAAGCCGAGCATGGCCACGAAGTGCATGGTCCAGATGCCGGTGCCGAGCGCGGATGCGGCGGTGATCAGCCAGTTGCGGCGCGAGCGCCCGGTGGCGCCGAGCGCCCGCACGGTGCAGCGCAGCCCGAGGGCGGCGCCTATGCAGGCCATCGCGTACGACAGCACGGGGGTCAGCCAGCCGAACGCGGCGTGGTCCAGGTGTCCCATGGCCAGGGGACGTTAGCGGGGGCACAGGTGCACAAAGGGGGCGCATTTCGAAAGGTGATGGAATATGACGCATATGTGCGCCGAGCCGATCGCGGCACGCTCGAACGTGCGCACAACAGCGTCCTCCTCACGGTGAGGGATCATGCGGAACATGAGCGACGACCACACACATGTCCAGGAGTTCTTCACCGCCCGCGCGGCCGACTGGGACAGCCGTTTTCCCGACGACGCTCCCGCCTACGCGGCCGCGGTCGCCGAACTCGGCCTGCGGGAGGGCGACCGTGTGCTGGACGCGGGCTGCGGCACCGGGCGGGCGCTGACGCCGCTGCGTGCGGCCGTGGGGCCCTCGGGAGTGGTCGTCGGCGCGGATCTGACCCCGGCCATGCTTCAGGCCGCCGTGCGGGCCGGACGGGACCGTGACGGGCGGCTGCTGCTCGCCGACGTCACCGCGCTTCCCCTGCGTTCGGAGTCGCTGGACGCGGTGTTCGGGGCCGGGCTCATCGCCCATCTGCCCGAGCCGGCGGAGAATCTGCGGGAACTTGCGCGGGTGGTGCGCCCCGGCGGCGTCCTGGCGCTGTTCCACCCGATCGGCAGGGCGGCCCTCGCGGCCCGCCAGGGCCGGCAGATCACCCCGCAGGACCTGCGCGCCGAGCCGAACCTGCGTCCCCTGCTGGCCGGTTCCGGCTGGCGGATGACGTCGTACGTCGACGAGGACGCCCGCTTCCTGGCCCTGGCCGTGCGGGAGGGCTGAAGGCTCATGCGCCCCCGGCACGGCCGGGGTCAGGCCGCCGAGCGAGACACTGGACTCACGGGGAGGGCGGCTCGTCCATCACGTGCCGTACGGGGCAGCCCCGTATGCCGGGGACCGGGTGGGTGCCCAGTTCGTCCAGGCGGTAGCCGTCGGGGTAGCCCTTGATCTCCCGGTTCTGACGCGCGTGATGCGGTGCGCGGCGGGGTGGCAGCAGCCGGACCACGCGCCCACGCGCGCGCACCGCTGTGCGTACCAGCCTGCGGACGGCCGGGCCGGGAGGGGTGTAACGGAAGGCCTTCAGGAGCGGCTCGTCGAGCAGGGCGAGCGTCGCGGTGCGCAGGACCGGGGCGAGCGGTCGCGGGTACCAGGAGGCCATCAGGTCGAGCGTGGCGTCCGAGACCCGGCGGGCGCCCTCGTCCCAGGCGAAATGAGCCCCCTCGTAGGCATCGACGCAGTCCTCGAACTCCTCGTAGGTCTCGGGTATGTCCTTGACGCCCATACGCCGGCCCAGAGTGCCGTAGTGGACGGTGGAGGCGATGATCTCGTGGCGGGACATCCGCCGCCATCCGTAGGCGTCGATCCACCGTTTGGGCATCACGACGAACGTGCAGAGCACGTAGCGCATGTCGTCGTTGCCGATGTCGTAGGCGCGGTGCATCTGATTGATGCGGCGGACGGCCGTTCGACCCCGGTCGCTGTCGAAGCCGTACTCGACGACGGCGTCGAGGAGCAGCGAGGTGTCGTCGTAGCGCTTCTGGGGGCGGTCCGTGAGTTCCGCCGTTTCGGCCAGGAGCCGGCCGATGCTCGGCACCGCGTACGTGCGGTACAGGGCGAGCTCCAGTGCGCGGGTGAGGTCCCAGGGGAACTCGTACGCCGCGGTGAGCCGGTAGATCTCGAACGCGTCGTCGTAGGGGTCCATGCGCCGGATCTGTTCGAGCCTCTCGAAGCGCTTCACCGCCCTCCCCCTTCTGCCGCCGTGGCTCCAACTCTACGTTTGGGTAAAGGCACATGAAAGGATCAGTTCGACTGGTACACCCACGCAGGGGGAAGGTCATCACCATGTTCGACAGGGTCCGCAAGGCCTGTGCGAGGTTCCTCGGCGCACTGCGTACACAGCCGCGCCCCGGAGCCACCGGCCGTGCCGGCGATCCCGGTGGGCAGCGGCCCGCTGCCGGGAAGCGCCCGCACAACCTGTTCGAGGCGGCCGCCGCCTACGTCTCGGCCTGCGCGGAGGACGATCAGGACCGGATCGACGAGGCGGCGGGGTGGGTGTCGCCGGAGGCGCTGTCCTTCGGTGTCAACGAGCTCGCCTGCCGAGCCGTCCTCGCGCTCGCCCGGGAGCGCGACGAGTCGCCCCGGACCGTGGCGCGGGCGCTTCTGGGGCTGCCGACCGTGTGACGGGACGGTGAAGGGTGGTCGATTCGCCCCGTCAGGTCGGAAAGCTGCAGCTCGGGTGTGTCGGGGAGTCGTGACAAGCGCCTTCCCGCCGCACTAGGGTGCGCGCCGTTGGACGAACCGATGGGGAGGCTGGGATGGCCGGGACGGACGAGGACGCCGTCGCCGCCGCGGACGATGCGCTCTACGTGCTCACGGCGGCGCTGCTGACGCCGGCGAAGTTCCCGAGTGTGCTCGGCGACGACTACCCGGAGGCCTGTGCGGCGCTCGGCCTCGCGCCGCTGGCCGACGGCTATGGCCTGGTGCTGGGCCAGGACGGCGCCGGCGCGCGGTGGACGGTCGTCATCGACGACGTGTCACTGGTGGCCGTCGCCATCGCGTCGTGGGACTGCGGCATGGAGCACGAGCTGTCGCCCGACGAGCGGACGGTTGTCGCGGCCCTCCCCGGCTGGCCCCTGGCGGTCGCCGTCGCGGCGCCCGGCGTGCCCGCGCCGCATGATCCGGCGCCCGAGATCGCGGACGGCCCGGCTCTTTCCCCACCGGACACGACCGTCTGGGGTCCGGCCCAGCGGCGCATGGGGGCCGACGAGATCGCGCTCCAGTGGACCCTGTGGCGCGGGCAGATAGACGACACCGAGTTCGCGCCCCGGACCGAGGCGGGCGGTCCGGCCGAAGGCGTCGAGGGGGCGGACGGTGACGGCGGATCCGACGGCGGCGACAGAGCCGACGCGAACGACGGATCGGACCCGAGCGACGGATCAGACGGATCGGACGGGCCGGACGGGGAAGCGGGGACAGGGAGCGCGAATTCCACGCCGCAGGGCGACAGCGAGATACGGCGCGTGCTCGCCGAGGCCCGCACCTACGTGGACACTCCGCCTCCGCTGGGCCGCGTGCGGTCCTCGTTCGCCGGCGGCGACGCCCGCACCCTGCGAGCCGACGGGCCCGGCTGGTCCCTGGTGGCCAGGACCGACGACATCGCGTTCCTGCTGCTCGACGAAAGGCCCGGCGAGGTCTTGACGGTCGGCCGCGGCCCGGAGTTGCCGGGACTCCTGGAGGCGCTCGACAAGATGGCCGTACGCCCGTTCTAAGACGGCACGAGGACCCGCGGTGGGGGCTGCGGGGCCGCCATGGCCCCGCCGCACCACAGGGGACGCGCACCCCACCGCGGTCCTCGGCTCTCAGCGGCCGAGCTCCTTGCGCGTGACACGGCGCAGCCTGCGCCGCTGCGAGGGATCCAGCGTGAGGTAGGCCACCGCCGGAGCTCCCAGCACGATCAACAGCGCCGCCCACCAGGGCAGCCAGATCAACAGCAGAATCCCGACCGCCACACCTCCTGCGGCGATCTTCGCGTTCCTCGACATGTGTGTCGCCTCCTTCGCGGCGCCTGCCGCTCTCTGTCATGAAAACGGGTCCGCGCCGCGCGCGGTTCCGGACCCGCCCCTGAAAGGTCCCTGACGTACACCCCGAGGCATCCCTGAGTGCTGTACCCGTCGGCCCGTCGAGCGGTCGACGCCCCCCGTTCACCGGAGCGTCGGACACCGTTCGGCGGGTGCCCCGACTCTGGCCGCTGTCACCGAATGTGCTCTTCAGGAGGCCCGATGTCCTCGCACTCCGCCGGCCGGCGCCGCGTCCACCGTTCCGTCGCGGCGGGCGTACCGCTCGCCGTGCTGGCCGCCCTCGTCACGGCCGGCCCGGCGACCGCGGGAACCTCTTCCGGGCAGGCGTACGTCACGCGGGCCGCCACGCTCGGCGACATCCCGCTCGGGGCGTTCAGCAACGGTCTGCTGCCCGGGACGGTGGACGACGACCGGGGCGTGGACCTCGGCGGCATCGGAAGCGACATCTACCCGGCGGGCCGCAAGGGCGAGTTCTGGACGGTCACCGACCGTGGGCCCAACGGCCAGATCAAGGTCGACGGGGCCAAGCGCCGCACGTTCCCGGTCCCCGGCTTCGATCCGGCGATCGTGCGGATCCAGGTGACCGGGGAGACGGTGAAGGTGCTGGAGGCGATCCCGGTCACCACCTCCTCCGGGAAGGGCGTCACGGGTCTGCCGAACCAGGCGGGGCGCGACGAGGCGCCGTACTCCTACGACGCCCGGACACCGCTGTCGTACCACCCGAACGGGCTGGACACCGAGGGCATCGTGCGAGCGGCGGACGGAAGTTTCTGGCTCGCCGACGAGTACGGGCCCTCGCTGGTGCACGTCTCCGCGCGCGGGAAGGTGCTTACGCGTTATGTGCCCAAGGGACTGAACCTCACCGGCACCGACTACCCGGTGGTGGAGGCGCTGCCCTCGGTGCTGCTGCACCGGAAGATCAACCGAGGCTTCGAGGGACTCGCCCAGCTGCCTGGCGGCGACCTGGTACTGGCCGTACAGAGCCCGCTGTCGCTGCCCGACACGGACGCCGGGGAGTCCTCGCGCACCGCGCGGCTGTTGCGCTTCTCGCCCGGGAAGAAGGCGGTAACCGCCGAGTACGCGTACCGCTTCGATCCGGTGGACGTCGTCGACCCGAGCGAGGACGACACCTCCGAGCTCAAGATCTCCTCGGTGGTCGCCGTGGGAGGTGACCGGGTGCTCGTCGAGGAGCGCACCGACAAGGCGGCCCGCCTTCAGCTCGTCCGCCTCGGGCGCGGGGCGAACATCCTGGGCAGCCGCTGGGACGACGACACGACGTCCCCGTCGCTGGAGCAGCTGGACGACCCCACCGCCTCGGGAGTGCGGGTGCTGTCCAAGCGGCTGGTCGTCGACCTGGGCGCGGTCGCCGGGGTGCCGGGGAAGATCGAGGGCGTCGCGCGCGTGGATCACGGCACCCTTGCCCTGATCAACGACAACGACTTCGGGATGACGGACGGCGCCGGCGCGTTCGACGCGCAGGGCCGGCTGGTGGACAGCGGTATCGAGACGACGGTGAACTATGTGCGGCTGCCGCGGGGCGTGTGACGGCCGGCCCCTCCCGCTTTCGGTACGCGCGCGTCTGCGGAGTGGGGGACTCCACGCGCGCGTGCCGGCTACGGCAACAGCTCACTGAGGGACGGCAACAGCGACTCCAGGTCGCTGGGGATCTCGGTCGGCAGTGTGCTCGGGAGCTGGGACGGCAGTTCGCTCGGCAACCCGCTGGGCAGCTCCACCGGAAGGCTGATCGAGGGGGCGGGAGAGGAACCGGTGCTGCTCCCGGCGGTCGGCTCGTCGTCCGGGGAGTCGTCTCCGCCCGAGACCATCAGCACGACGGCGAGGAGGGCTCCGGCGGCGACCAGCAGCGCGAGCACCAGGAAGAGCGGGTTCCCGCGCCGCCCGCGGCCACCGGGGCCGGAGCCTGTGCAAGGGGGTCCGTAGCCGGAGGAGGGTGGTCCGAAGCCGCCCTGGGGCGGCACGTCATCCGGCGGTCCGGGCGGCTGGGGCGGTACGGGGGGCATGGCCATGCGTCCAGCGTTCCCGCGAACCGCTCGAGACGGGAACCTCCGCACGGAAGTTGATACCGGCTCATGCCGCGGAGGGCATGATTCCGACGTATTCCGTGCGGAGGTTCGCTCCGTGGGCGATGGGTCAGCCCCGGGCGCCCAGCAGGTGGTCCATCGCCAGCTGGTCGAGCCGTTCGAAGGCCATGCCGCGGGCGGCGGCCGCCTCGACGTCGAAGTCCTCGAAGGCGGTGCGGTCGGCCAGCAGGCTCTGCAGGCCGTCGGCGGCGGTGGCCTGGGACAGCTCGTCTAGGCGGGAGGCGCGCAGGGCGTCCTGGACCTCCGGGTCGGCACGGAACGCGGCCGCGCGCTCCTTGAGGATCAGGTAGTTGCGCATGCAGCCGGCCGCCGAAGCCCACACACCGTCGAGGTCCTCGGTGCGCGGGGGCTTGAAGTCGAAGTGCTTCGGGCCCGCGTAACCGGCGCTCTCCAGCAGGTCGACCAGCCAGAACGCGGAGCGCAGGTCACCGGCGCCGAAGCGCAGGTCCTGGTCGTACTTGATGCCGGACTGGCCGTTGAGGTCGATGTGGAAGAGCTTGCCCGCCCACAGCGCCTGCGCGATGCCGTGCGGGAAGTTCAGACCGGCCATCTGCTCGTGGCCGACCTCCGGGTTGACGCCGTACAGCTCCGGGCGCTCCAGGCGCTCGATGAACGCCAGGGCGTGGCCGACGGTGGGCAGCAGGATGTCGCCGCGCGGCTCGTTCGGCTTGGGCTCGATGGCGAAGCGCAGGTCGTAGCCCTGGGAGGTGACGTACTCGCCCAGCAGGTCGAAGGCCTCCTTCATCCGGTCGAGGGCCACGCGTACGTCCTTGGCGGCACCGGACTCCGCGCCCTCACGGCCGCCCCAGGCGACGTAGGTCTTCGCGCCGAGCTCGACGGCCAGGTCGATGTTGCGGATGGTCTTGCGCAGGGCGTAGCGGCGCACGTCGCGGTCGTTCGCGGTGAAGGCGCCGTCCTTGAAGACGGGGTGCGTGAAGAGGTTGGTGGTGGCCATCGGCACGGTCATACCGGTGGTGTCCAGCGCCTGACGGAAGCGCTTGACGTGCTCCTCGCGCTCGCTGTCGGAGGACCCGAACGGGATCAGGTCGTCGTCGTGGAAGGTCACGCCGTAGGCGCCGAGCTCGGCCAGGCGCTGCACGGTCTCGACCGGGTCGAGGGCGCGCCGCGTGGCGTCGCCGAACGGGTCCCTTCCCTGCCAGCCGACGGTCCACAGGCCGAAGGTGAACCTGTCCTCGGGGGTGGGCTGGTAGCTCATACCGCGGCTCCTTGCTTGAAGACTGTCTCGCCGACTATTTCGTCATGGCCGTTTACAAATTAGTATGCGGACGCATCTCTGGGAAGACAGATCCCGCAGAGCCGCGGAAAAACTTGAGGGAGAGCCCGATGTCAGCAGCCGAGGGTCCGCTCGTCGTCGGCGTGGACTCGTCCACCCAGTCCACCAAGGCGCTGGTCGTCGACGCGGCCACCGGCGAGGTCGTCGCCGGCGGCCAGGCGCCCCACACGGTGTCCTCCGGGGCCGGCCGCGAGAGCGACCCGCGGCAGTGGTGGGACGCCCTGCACGAGGCGCTGCGCCAGTGCGGTGACGCCGCGCGCGAGGCCGCCGCGGTGTCGATCGGCGGGCAGCAGCACGGTCTCGTCACCCTGGACGAGCGGGGCGAGCCGGTACGCCCGGCGCTGTTGTGGAACGACGTACGCTCGGCCCCGCAGGGCCGCCGGCTGACCGAGGAGCTGGGCGGCGCGAAGTTCTGGGCCGAGCGCACCGGATCCGTCCCGGCCGCCTCCTTCACGGTCACGAAGTGGGCCTGGCTGGCCGAGAACGAGCCGGAGGCCCTGCGCGCGACCAAGGCCGTACGGCTCCCCCACGACTACCTCACCGAGCGGCTGACGGGCGTGGGCACCACCGATCGCGGCGACGCCTCCGGCACCGGCTGGTGGGCGTCCGCGACGGAGGGCTACGACGAGGAGATCCTCGCGCACGTGGGCCTCGACCCGGCGCTGCTGCCCCGCGTGGTGCGGCCCGGCGAGGTCGCGGGCACCGTGCGCGACAGCCACGACCTGCCGTTCGCCAAAGGCACCCTGGTCGCCCCCGGCACCGGCGACAACGCGGCGGCCGCGCTGGGCCTCGGGCTGCGGCCCGGCACTCCGGTGCTGAGCCTGGGCACGTCGGGCACGGTGTACGCGGTGTCGAGGCGGCGCCCCACCGACCCGACCGGCACGGTGGCCGGCTTCGCCGACGCGCACGGCGACTGGCTGCCGCTGGCCTGCACCCTGAACTGCACCCTCGCCGTGGACCGCCTCGCGGCCCTGCTGGGCCTGGACCGCGAGGCCGTGGAACCCACCGAGGAGCTCACACTCCTGCCCTACCTGGACGGCGAGCGCACCCCGAATCTGCCGAACGCCTCGGGCCTCCTGCACGGCCTGCGCCACGACACCACGGCCGGACAGCTCCTGCAGGCCGCCTACGACGGTGCCGTGCACTCGCTGCTCGGCGCGCTCGACCTGGTGCTCGACGAGGACGCGGACCGTTCGGCTCCGCTGCTGCTGATCGGCGGCGGCGCCCGGGGCGCGGCCTGGCAGCAGACCGTACGGCGACTGTCGGGACGGCCGGTGCAGATCCCCGAGGCGAGGGAGCTCGTCGCGCTCGGCGCGGCGGCCCAGGCGGCGGGGCTGCTGACCGGCGAGGACCCGGGCGCGGTCGCCCGCCGCTGGAACACCGCGCGCGGGCCGGTGCTCGACGCCGTCGAGCGGGACGACGCGACGCTGGCCAGGATCGCCGGGGTACTCTCCGACGCGGCGCCGCTGCTGGAGCGGAGCACCCACACCCGCTGACCATCGACGAATCGACTTTGGGATGACCGCACCGCTGCACGAGGCCCGCGCCACCGGCCCGGGGCGTGCGCTGCCCGACACCCAGCAGGGCATGCGCCGCCGCAACCTGGCCCGGGTGATGCACGCCGTCAGCGCCGAGGGGCCGCTGTCGCGGGCGGCGGTCGCCTCACGCATCGGTCTGACCCGTGCGGCGGTGTCCACGCTCGTCGACGAGCTGATACGCACCGGACTGCTGGAAGAGCTGGGGCCCGAGCGGCCCGGCCGGGTGGGCAGGCCCGGGTCGGCGCTCGCGGTCAGCGGACGCGGCCCGGCGGGGCTGGGAGCCGAGGTCGGCGTCGACCATCTCGCCGTCTGTGCCGTCGACCTGCGCGGCGAGGTGCGGGCGCGTGCCGTGCGGCACGGTACGAACCGGGGCCGCTCCCCCGAGCCGGTGGTCGAGGAACTGGCCGGCCTGGTGCGTGAGGTCGTCGCCGAGGCGGAGGGCGCGGGGCTGTGGCCGGCCGGGCTCGCCGTGGCCGTCCCCGGCCTGGTCGCCCGTGACGCGCGGACCGTCGTCCGCGCCCCGAACCTCGACTGGCACGACACCGACCTCGGCGCCCTCCTGCCCGGCGACTACCCGCTGACGGTGGACAACGAGGCCAACTTCGGCGGGCTGGCCGAACTCTGGCTCGGCGAGGGCACCCCGCGGGACTTCCTGCACGTGTCGGCGGAGATCGGCATCGGCGCCGCGCTGGTCGTGGACGGCAGCCTGTTGCGCGGCACCCGGGGTTTCGCGGGCGAACTGGGGCATGTGCCGGTCCACCCCGACGGACCGGAGTGCGTGTGCGGCGGCCGGGGCTGTCTGGAGCAGTACGCCGGTGAGGAGGCGGTCTTGCGCGCGGCCGGTCTCGAGCCGGGCGGCGACCGTGTCGGACTCCTCGCGGGGCGCGCGGCGGACGGCGACCCCGATGTACGGCGGGCCCTGCGAGAGGCGGGCACGGCCCTCGGCATCGCCCTGACCGGGGCGCTCAATCTGCTGGACCCCGACAGCGTCGTGCTCGGCGGCGCGCTGGCCGGGCTCGCGCCCTGGCTGCTGCCCTCACTCGAATCCGAACTCGCCCGGCGCACCGCCGGCCCCGCCCGCCCCGTGTCCGTCTCACGGCTGGGCCCCGAGGGGCCGCTCCTGGGGGCCGCGCACTCGGTGGTCCGGGCCGTGCTGGACGATCCCGCGGTGGTGGCGGAGCGGGCCTGAACGACCGGCGCCACCTGCCCCTTCGGCCGGAACTCCCCGCTCGGGTGAGCGAGTTGTCCACAGCCGGGCGCTCGTCCACGGAACTCCACGGACACCCACTGCGCGACCGGTGATCGCCGTAACGTGATCCCTGCGGGGCGCAGCCGTCAGCCCTCCGCAGAACGGAGCACTGAGATCCGGTGAGTTGAAGGCGTACCGGCTCGCAACCCAGGCGGTCGAATCGCCGTTGGCCCATGTGCGCGGCACCCTGCACCCGCGCGTGGCCAAGCTCCGCGAGGAATGGCTGAGGCACGTCCATCCGAAAGGCAACTCCCTGTGAAGCACGCAAGACCCCTGTCCGCCCCCACCAGACGGCGGATCCTGAAAGGCGCCGCCCTCGCGGCCGTCCCGTACGCCCTGCTCCCCGACGCGCGGGCCGGAGCGCAGACCCAGGCCGTGGACTACCCGCACGCCGAGTGGCAGCCCGCCACCGCCTCCAACTACACGGCCTCCGACCGCCCCACGACCTATTCCGTCGACCGTGTCGTCATCCACGTCACCCAGACCACCTACGACAAGGCCCTGTCCATCTTCCAGAATCCCAAGAAGAGGGTGTCCGCGCACTACGTGCTGCGCTCCGCCGACGGTCGGGTGGCACAGTGCGTGCGTGAGGCCGACGTCGCCTGGCATGCGGGGAACTGGGAGTACAACACGCGAAGCATCGGCATCGAGCACGAAGGATGGGTGGACCGGCCCGACCACTTCACCGAAGCCCTGTACGAGCGGTCCGCCCGGCTGACGGCCACGGTCTGCGAGCGGTACGGCATCCCGAAGGACCGCGCGCACATCATCGGTCACTACGAGGTGCCGGGCACGGACCACACCGATCCCGGTCCGAACTGGGACTGGGTGCGCTACCTGAGGCTCGTCAACCTCGCCTGACCGGAAGCGGCGACCGCCTTTCGGATGACCACCGTCCAAACGGTTGTCGCCCCGCACACCCGGAGTGACGATGTCCCCAGCCGTATCGTCTTCCGGGAGGGTGAGTTGCCGAGCGATCCATGGGTGGCCCTGGAGCAGGGGGCCGACCCTGCCGAACGGGTGCGGGTGCTGCGCCGGGCGCACCAGACGTTCACCGAGGCGGGGACGGTGCCCAGGCCGGTGCGGGCCGTCGTGGCCGACTCGTGGCGGCGTTCGGCGCAGGCCGGGGTCGGTCCCGACGGCACCGCGAGTGTGGAGCTCACCGACGCGGACCTCGGCGCGTACCGGTCCGAGCATCCGCTGGCGCGGGTGATGCCGCTGTTCCGGGAGCTCATGGGTACGTTCGCGGCCGACGGAGAGCACCTCCTCGCGGTGTGCGACGCGCATGGCAGGTTGCTGTGGGTCGAGGGGCACGCCGCGACACGGAGGCAGGCGGGGCGGATGAACTTCGTGCCGGGTGCCCGATGGGCGGAGAGCGCCGTCGGGACGAACGCGCCCGGCACGGCGGTCGCCCTGGACCGGCCGGTGCAGGTGTTCGCGGCGGAGCACTTCATCCGGCGGGTGCAGCCGTGGACCTGCGCGGCGGCACCGGTCCACGACCCGCGGACCGGGCGGGTACTGGGGGCCGTGGACATCACCGGTGGGGACGGACTGGCCCATCCGCACAGCCTGGGGTTCGTACAGGCGGTCGCGCGGGCCGCGGAGTCCCACCTCGCGCTGCTCGCCCCCGAGGGGCCACAGGCGGAGATGCCGGAGCTGACCGCACTCGGCCGGGACGAGGCACGCCTGGTCACCGCCGGCCGCGGCATCCGGCTCAGCCGCCGGCACAGCGAGATCCTGGTGCTGCTGGCCCGTCATCCGGAGGGGCTGACCGGGGACGAGCTGCTGTGCGCGCTGTACGAGGACGAGTCGGTGACGCCGGTGACGTTGCGGGTGGAACTGGCCCGGCTGCGCGGGGCGCTCGGCCCCGGGCTGCTGGCGTCGCGCCCCTACCGGCTCACCGTTCCCGTGGAGTCGGACGTCTCGGTGGTCGAACGGCGGCTCGCGGCCGGCGCGGTCACGGCGGCCGTAGCGGCATACACGGGGCCGCTGTTGCCGGCGTCGCAGGCACCGGCGGTCGTACGACTGCGCCACCGCCTCGCCGACGGTCTGCGCGCCGCGCTGATCGACGGCCACGATCCGGACCTGCTGGCGGACTGGGCGCACACGCCGTGGGGCGAGGACGACCTCGACGTGTGGCGGGCGCTGGCGGCGGTACGCCCCACGGCGGCGATACGGGCGCGGCTGGCGTCGCTGGAACAGGAGCTGACGGCACCGTCCGGATGGTCGCGCCGCGAGCTGTCTCGGTAATCGCCGCAACGTCACTGCAACGTGCGTGTCCCTAGCCTCCCGCAAGAGCCGCCCAACGGCGGGCGGCCCTGCTGAGGGAGGCACACCGGCATGACCCGTTACGCGGCGCCCGGCACCGAGGGCGCGATCGTCTCCTACCAGGCGCGCTACGACCACTTCATCGGCGGCGAGTATGTGCCGCCGGCCCGCGGGCAGTACTTCGAGAACCCGTCTCCCGTCAACGGGCAGCCGTTCACCGAGGTGGCACGCGGCACGGCGGAGGACGTGGAGCGGGCGCTCGACGCGGCGCACGCGGCCGCGCCGAGCTGGGGCCGTAGGTCGGCGACGGAGCGCTCCGACATCCTGCTGAAGATCGCCGACCGCATGGAGGCCTATCTGGAGCCCCTCGCCGTCGCCGAGAGCTGGGAGAACGGCAAGCCGGTCCGGGAGACGCTGGCGGCGGACATCCCGCTGGCCATCGACCACTTCCGCTACTTCGCCGGCGCGGTGCGCGGGCAGGAGGGCTCGCTCAGCGAACTCGACGAGGACACCGTCGCCTACCACTTCCACGAGCCGCTCGGTGTCGTGGCGCAGATCATCCCGTGGAACTTCCCGATCCTGATGGCCACATGGAAGCTCGCGCCGGCGCTCGCGGCCGGCAACGCGGTTGTCATCAAGCCGGCCGAGCAGACCCCGGTCTCCCTGCACTACTGGATGAGCCTGGTCGCCGACCTGCTGCCGCCGGGCGTGGTGAACATCGTCAACGGCTTCGGCCCGGAGGCGGGCAAGCCGCTCGCGTCCAGCCCTCGGGTGGCGAAGGTCGCGTTCACGGGCGAGACGTCCACGGGGCGGCTGATCATGCAGTACGCCGCCGAGAACCTGAAGCCGGTCACGCTGGAGCTGGGCGGCAAGTCGCCGAACATCTTCTTCGACGACATCTGGGAGAAGGACGACGACCTGCGCGACAAGGCCCTCGAGGGGTTCACCATGTTCGCGCTGAACCAGGGCGAGGTGTGCACCTGCCCGTCGCGCGGTCTGATCCAGCGGGGCAACTACGGCGACTTCCTCCAGGCGGCCGTCGCCCGCACCGAGCTGATCAAGCCCGGCAACCCCCTCGACACCGAGACCATGATCGGCGCGCAGGCCTCCGGCGAACAGCTGTCGAAGATCCTCTCCTACATCGACATCGGCCGCCAGGAGGGTGCCAAGGTGCTCATCGGCGGTGAACGCGCCGAGTACGACGGTGAGTTGAAGGGTGGGTACTACGTCCAGCCGACCATCTTCGAGGGCGACAACCGGATGCGTGTCTTCCAGGAGGAAATCTTCGGACCGGTCGTCTCGGTGGCTTCGTTCGACGACTTCGACGACGCCATCAAGATCGCCAACGACACGTTGTACGGCCTCGGGGCCGGCGTATGGACCCGCGACATCAACACGGCGTACCGCGCGGGCCGCGCGATCCAGGCGGGCCGCGTGTGGACGAACTGCTACCACGCGTACCCGGCGCACGCCGCCTTCGGGGGCTACAAGCAGTCGGGGATCGGCCGGGAGACGCACAAGATGATGCTGGAGCACTACCAGCAGACGAAGAACCTGCTGGTGAGCTACTCGCCGAAGAAGCTGGGCTTCTTCTAGAGGCACGAAAAGGCGCCTGCCCTGGGCTTTTGCCCGCCAGGCGCCTTTCTCTCGGCCCCCCCAGAGACAGGACCGACTTACGTCATAACTCCCAGTTCCTCCCACGACTGTCCCGCTCCTGACCGGTGCTTCCGGACCAGTCACGGACCAAACCCCGCCTCACCCTTCAGACTCCGCGCCCTGGCTGACGCGGTCCCACTCCTGCATGGACTGCTCGATGCGCGGTTGGCCTGCTCTCGGACGCCGTCCAGGAACCTGGCGTAGTGACGGAAGAGGACCTCATGACCTCATTACTCTGGCCCGCGCGACGAGCGCACTCGGCGGGGTCCACACCGGAGTACAGCCAGAACGAGATCCCGGCGTGCGGAAGATCGTACGGCCGCTTGGCCAGCTTGGAGGCGAGTTCTGTACGGGGCAGGACGTACTTCCGTGCCCGTGCCCACGTTGTGCCATGGGCAGCTGCGTCCACGTAGTGGCCGGCCTGGTTCCGGAGCAGTCGGCCGTCCAGCGCCACGCCGAAGCGTTCGATGTGCGCATGGAGCATGCGTACGAACTGCGGCGGGATGGGCACAAGCCGGGTCGCGGTAGCCGCGCGGCGCTTGAGGGAGTGCACCTCGTGCACCGAGCCGCCGTCCGTCCACTTCTTGCCTGCGGTGACGACGCCACCCGAAAGGTTGAGCATCCCCCAAACAGGTGGACCTCCTGTGCCAGCGCCCGTCCGGTCACGGAGGCGGGCTTACGAGCCGAGAGCACGATTGCTCCGCTCCGCGGGGACCGGACAGACCGGAGAAACCCGCAGGGACCGGTTCGGCAGCGGTCGTTGTGAGGGCGCCGCCGTGAGGTGACGACACGGCCGCCCAGCTGTCGACGGCTCGACGGCTCGACGGCTCGACGGCTCGACGGCTCGACGGCTCGACGGGGAGCATGGCTCGCACGGCTGCGGCGTGGGCGAGCCGATCACGAGCTTCGGCGACGCAGCAACGTGGCGATGGTGACCGCTGCTACCAGGACACCTCCGTAGAAGACCGAAGAGACCCACGCTTCCAGCCCCAGCAGTTGGAGCCCGAGGATGCCGGTCGCCAGGAAGTAGATACCGATGAAGGTACCGATCGGGTTGAAGCGTCCGGGCACGACGATCGCGGTGCCGAGGAAGACCGAGGCGAAGGTCGGCAGCAGCAAGGTGTCGGACGTGGTGGGGTTGAAACCGCCCAGGGCCGCGACGGCGATGACCGCGCCGACACCGCACAGGGCTCCGGAGGCGACGAAGGAGCCGAAGCGGATCCGGTTGACACGGATGCCGGAGAGTCGGCTGACCTCTCTGTTGGCTCCGACGAAGCGGATGTGGCGGCCAAGGGGTGTGTACGCGAGCAGGTAGGCGAAGCCTGTCACCAGCACCACGCCGTAGTAGAACGAGATCGGCAGGCCGCACACGGTGTACAACGCGATCCTGCCGAACCCGGTCGGCAGGCCGCTGACCGTGTTGAGGTGCGACAACCACAGGCTGATGCCGCCGAGGAAGGTGCCCATTCCCAAGGTCACCACGATGGTGTTCACCCCGACCACAACGACGAGCAGGCCGTTGACCACACCGACCACGAGCGCGCCCAGGACGGCGACGACCGCCGCCGGCCACACTCCCCACCCGTGCTCCACGACCAGGACGGGCAGGATCGTGGCGGAGAATCCGAAGACGGCCGGGACGGACAGGTCGACGAATTCTCCGACGCAGACGGTGCACAGCAGGGCCATGGTGAGGAACACCAGCGCCTGCTGGGAGCCGAAGATGGTCTGGAAGGTTCCCTCGGTCAGGAACACCCCCGGCTCCGCGGCGGCATACACCGCGATCATGGCCACCCAGATGCCGATCACCGAGTAACGCGACGCGAGCCGCCCGGCCAGGGCGGAGGTCGACAACGGCCTCCCGGTCCGTGCCGCCCTCGGCGCGGCGGGAGGGGTGTCGAGGTCTTCCTGAACTTCCTGGCTGGTGACGTCCATCAGTCGCCCCTCCCCTTTCCCTGGGATTCTTCCTGAGGTACTTCCTGAACTTTTCCCTGCGGCCTTGTGCCCTCGCCGAACACCGCGTGGACGATGGCGGCCTGTTCCAGTTCGCCGCTCAGCTCCTTGGCGACCTGGCCGTCGCGGAACACCAGCACCCGGTCGCACAGCACCGCGAGGTCGACCGGGTCGATCGAGGCGATGATGATTCCGCAGCCGTCCCGCGCGGCCTCGCGGATCGCCTCGATGATGTCGTGGCGGGCGCCGACGTCGACAGCCTGCGTCGGTTCGTGCAGCACCAGCAGGTTGGGTGCGCCCGCCAGCCACTTGGCCAGCAGGACCTTCTGCTGGTTGCCGCCGCTCAGTGTGCGGACCGGCGCGTGCGGGTCGGGCGGCCGGACATCGAGTTTCGCGATCATCACGGCGGTCTCCTCGGCCTGCCACGCGGAGCCGGTCCGCAGTCGGCTGCCGCGGCGGCGCACCCGCGGCAGCGTCAGGTTGTCAACCACCGAGAGGTCTCCGGCCACCCCAGCCTCCAGGCGGCTCTCGGGCACGAAACCCACCCCCGCGTCGACGAACTCCTCCGTGCAGCCACGTCTGCGGTCCAGGGCGAGGTCGCGCCCGTGGACCGCCAGCGTGCCGGCGCATGCCGAGCGCGCGCCCGCCAGCGCCTCGGCCGCCTCGACGAAGCCCGAGCCGATCAGCCCGGTCACTCCGAGGATCTCCCCGCGCCGGACATCGAGGTCGAGGCCGGTCACCGCGCCGACCGCAAGACCCCGCGCCGAGGCGACGACCTCGTCCTGGACCTGGCTTTCGACCCGCCTGTGCGTGACGAGGTGACGTCCGAGCATCATGCGCGTGAGAGAGACCTCGTCCACCTCGGACGTGGGCAGGCCCGTCTCGACGACGGCGCCGTCGCGCAGGACGGTGACCCGGTCGGTCGATTCGACGACCTCCTCCAACTGGTGTGAAATGAGCAGGGCTGAGGTGCCCTCCGCGACGAGCGAGCGGACCAGTTCGAAGAAGCGGGCCCGCGCCTGCCTGCCGAGGGCTCTGGTCGACTCGTCGAAGACGATCAGCCCACCCCCCGGGCGGTGGTCCTGCACCGCCCGAGCGATGGCGACGACGGCCCGGTCCTCCGCCGAGAGCCGCCCGACCTGTCGGCCGACCTCCAGGGGGCGGCCCAGCCGGGCCAGGACCTGCTCGGCTGCCCGCTGCTCCTGGCGGCGGTTGATCCGCCGCGAGAGCCGGCCTGCCTGATAGTGCCCCAGCCGCACGTTCTCCCACACCGTCAGGTCGTCCACCAGACCGCTGTTCTGGTGGACGACCGAGACTCCCGCCTCGCGTTGCTGCATCGGGCGGACGGGCAGCGCAAGCTGCTGGCCGTCCACCGCGATGGACGCTCCCGGGTCGGGCGAGTACACGCCAGTGAGGATCTTGACGAGGGTGGATTTCCCGCACCCGTTCTGGCCGACCAGGCCGTGCAACTCTCCGGGGGCGACCTGAAGGTGAACCTCGCGTAGTGCCCGCGTCGAGCCGAACCTCTTGGACAGCTCGGCCACTTCCAGACGGTGGTGCCGTGGCCTGTCCGGCGGGTCGGTCTGCGAGTCGGCGCTCACGGTGTGTGCCCCCCTCATCGCCCCAGGCCCCAGAGCTTGGTGAAGTCCTCCTTGAAGGAGCCGTCGCCGAACCACTCACCCGAGGCCTGGGCCGCGGCCGTCACCTTGATGGTGCCGATGTTCTCCTTGGTGAACAGCCGTATGGGCTGGGCCTCGTCGACGGGTCCGGACTTGGTCATCATGCGCAGGAGCTGGTCGGTCACGCCGTACCCCATGTAGACCTGGTCCGCGACCACGACGGCCTTGACAACCGAATCGCCCTTGAGCAGACCCAGTCCGTTCACCGAACCGGCCGCTGTGGACAGGGAGATGCCCGAAGAACGCCCCGACTGCTGGATGCCCTGGACGGTGGCCTGGAGGCTGTCCTCGAACTCCGTGTAGTAATAGGTGGCGCCCGGGTTGCTCAGGACATTGGAACTCGCCTTCGAGGCCAGCAGCGCCGGCGTCGAGGCGGTGATCTCCTTGACCGTGACCTTGCAGTGGGGGCAGTACTTCTTGTAGATCGGCAGCGAGTCGGCCACCATCTGCTTCGCTGTGGGGCTGTCGGCATTCTGCGCGATGATCAGATTGGCCTTGCCCTCGGAATTGGCGATGATCCACCAGGCGATCGCGGTGGGCTGAGCACCCGCCCCCGGCACATAGCTCACCTGGTTGCTGTTCTTGACGCCGGGCGGGGGGTTCTGGTCCGCGATGACGATCGGGATGCCCTTGGCCTTGGCGGCGTCGAGGGCGTTCTGCGCCATGCCGTAAGGGATCGCGTCCAGGATGATCCCGGCCGCGTTCGCCGTGATCGCCTGCTGGACGCAGGAGGCGATCGCACTCGGCTGGGCCTTGCCGTCGCACACCTGCTGTGAGAGGCCGGCCTTGGAGAGCGCCTGCTTCGTCGACTGGGCCGTGGCGACGAAGGCAGGGACCTGCTGGACGATCGGGATGTAGAACACCTTGCGGCCCTTGAGCTTCTCGACGCCCGACACACTCGTGGTGGGAACGGGGTAGCTCTTGGTGGTGGCCTGCAGGCTCGCCACCTTCTTCTCGGCCGTGGCAAGACCCGATGTGGAACTGCCCTTGCCCGATGCGCCGGAGCTGCTGGACCCGGCGCTGGAGCCACCGCACCCCGCCAGCATCGCCGACGCGGCGAGCGCAGCCGTGCACGAGCCCAGCCACCTGTTTCTGATAAGCGCCATTGCTTATGCCTCCATGGACAAGCGTCCGAACTTCCTTGAGCGGACGATGGTTCGGTCCGGTATCACCCACCGCCACGGAGCGGTCGGAGAGGGTACGAGGGGAGCGCGTTCGGGCCTTCGTCCGCGGCTTCGGACGCGGCGGCACCTCAGGCGTGAACCACATCGCGAAGCGGGCCGTGGCTTCACCGGCCACAAAGGCGTCCTCGTCCACGTGCCCTCGTAGATCACGAACACCGCGGACGGCTTCGGATCGCGCGGCTACCCGGTAGTCGAAGAATTGAGACTCGGCTCCGCGATGACGCCGAGCACCTTGGCGACCCGATCCTCCGCGTGTGCACCGAGTGCTGGGCAGCGTTCACGAGCTGCACCGACAACCGCTGTCCCACCGCAAAGGTCCAGCTCGCGGACCAATCCCGTCAATGGCGCAAAGTGTCCGCACATCAGCAGACAGGCGGAAGCACACCGGCAACAAGTTAAGTTTGCGAGTCTCGCAGCGGCCACGGGCTCCACCGCTTCCTGGCGGTCGAACCCAAGCGGCGCCGACCACACTTGCGCCGCCCCACGACCAGGCGCGACACCGGGAGATCGATCGGCGCAGACGACGTGCATTGAGCAGTTGCGGTACGGGCCTTCCGCCCCGCGGTACGGCCGGCACGGCACCCCGGCGGGCGGGTCACTGCTCCGCCTTCTGCTCTCCGCCCTTGGACGTGGCTGGAATGCTGCCCTCACGTACATCCCCCCGCCGGGACCAGTGTGCTTGGTCGCCGCCTCAGGACACCCGCGTATGTCGAAGGACCCCACCGTTCCTTCCGTTCCAACGGCCGTCTCGTTGGCCCAGGCACCAGGGTTCCTGTCGCGCCACCTTAAGTTGCACCCCGCAGGCTCCCCCATCGCGCTCAGTCATGAGCAACCTTCCGCTGCGTCATCACGTGCGTAGCCGCCAGAGGAGCCACCCAGGATGTGCCCAACCGAAGACGACATGACATCGACCGAGCCCGGGGCCGCAGGGCCTCGACGAGGACCGGCCGACACACCTCGCCGGTCGGTGCTGCGAGCCTTGGCGGTCGGCGTCGGAGCCGCCACGCCGCTCTTCGCCGACCTGTCGGCCGCGTCGTACGCCCCCGACTCACCCCTGTCCCTGCACCTGCTCGGGACCAACGGCGGGCCGCCACCGCTGGCGCATCGCTACGGCATCTCGTCGGCGCTTGTGGTGAACGGCCGGACCTATGTCGTCGACTGCGGCCGGGGCGCCGTGACCCAGTACATGCGGGCCGGGCTGTCGCTGCCGTCGCTCGCGGGCATCTTCCTGACCCACCTCCACGCCGACCACATGGTCGACTACTACTCGTTTCCGCTGCTGGCCGCGGGTGCTGCCGGCTCCCAGGGGTTCCGTGATCCGGTGGAGGTGCACGGCCCCGGCACGGCTGGGATCCCCTCGCTCCTCGCCGGCGCGCCCGGGCCGCTGCCGGGAACCGTCGAGATGACGAGGCTGGCCGGAATGGCCTACGCCGCTTCCCCCACCTTCTTCATGGCCGAACACACCGGGAGCGACCCGGCGTCACTGCTGCGGGTGCATGACGTGCTCCCGCCGTCCTCCGCCGGTGCGTCCGCCACGAACACCGCGCCGCCGATGCCGCCCTTCACCGTCATGGAGAACGACGACGTGAGGGTCACCGCAGTCCTGGTGCCACACGGCGCGGTGTTCCCCGCCTACGCCTACCGCTTCGACACCGACCACGGCAGCGTCGTCTTCTCCGGTGACACCACTCCCACGCCGAACATCATCACGCTCGCCAGGAACGCGGACATCCTGGTGCACGAGGCCCTCTACCCCGGCGGGCTGGCCGAGCTCGGTCTCCCTCAAGGCCTGATCGACCACATCCTCGCCACGCACACGGACGTGAGCGATCTGGGCCGGATCGCCGCCGAGGCCGGGGCGCGCGCCCTGGTCGCCACCCATCTCAGTCCCGGGCACCCGGACATCGTCCCGGAATCGACCTGGCGTCGGCAGCTGAGCGACAGTGCGCGCCGCGCCGACTTCGGCGGCTCGATGCTCGTGGGTTCAGACCTCATGCACGTTCCGCTGCCTCGCCGCCGCACCCGCTGAGTCACCTTCGCCCGCCTCGGTGCGGATGAGAACCTGCGCCCAAATTCTCCCCGCACGGAACTCGAAATCGTCGACAGTCACCTGCTACCGTCCGCTAAAACGATCTAGCGACGCCTGCCGGAACCCACATGATCACCGTGTCCGTCCGGCGGACCATGCCGCCACCCGTCTCAGGGCGACGAAGGAACGCATGCGGCGTCGCGGCCATCGCACCGCCTTCGTGCCGCCATGACCGAGGGGCGGATCCGTGCGCAGAATTTGGAGCCGAGAATGAACCTGACCGATCATCAGCGCAGCACTTACGAGACGACCCTCCGATTGGGATTCGAGGCACCGTTCGTCACCGAGCGCCCACCGTTGTTCAGCCCTGCCGCCGCGGCCCAGGACATCGCCAACACCCACGGCTCGCTCAGCCGCTTCGCTCAGATGCTGATCCCCACGGAATATGCGGGATGGGTGGAGGAGACCACCGCACACGTCGAGTCGTGTTACGTCGGCGACTGGAGCTCTCTGCACAAGGTCGTCGTACGGGGGCGGCAGGCTCTGGAGTTTCTCGGCCGGCTGGGCATGCGGAACCTCGCTCGTTTCGACATCGGTCAGATCAAGCACCACGTCCAGCTGGACGAGAACGGCTGGGTGGCTTCCGAAGGTGTCCTGTGCAGGCTCGGTGCGCAGGAGTTCGTCTACACCGCGGGCAGCTGCGACTGGCTGCTCTGGCAGTTCAGCCAGGGCGACTGGGACGCGGAGGCGGTCGACATCAGCCCCGACCGGTTCATCTTCGGCATCCAGGGACCGGCGTCCCTGTACACCGTGGAGAAGCTCACCGGCGAGCCCCTGAGCGACATCGGGTTCAGCCGCAGCAGGATGGCGCAGGTCTCCGGAGTGCCGGTACGCGTGCTGCGTACGGGCATCTCGGGAGAACTCGGCTACGAACTCCACGGACCGGCGGAGCACGCGAACGGCATCTGGGCGGCGGTCGTGCAGAGCGGCCTGCAGTTCGGCATCAGGCAACTGGGCCTGCGCTCGCAGCCCGTGCAGCACATCGAAGCCGGCATAGCGACCAACGGCCTCGACTATCTGCCCGCCGCCATCCTCTCGCCCGGCGCACCCCGCCAGTTCCGCAGGGGCACGCCGACGGGCAGCTTCGTGCCGACCAACGGCGTTACCGACTACTTCCGCAAGCCTGGCGAACTGGGATGGGGATTCCGCAACGGTGTTCCCGAGCGTGACTTCCTCGGGCGGGACGCACTGGTGAAGGACGCCCGCGACGGCGGCCCCGGGCGCACTCTCATGGGTCTGGTCTGGGACAAGCGGGACGTGGCCGGGGTACTCACCTCGCTCCTGGAGCAGGGTGAAGCGCCCGACCAGATGGAGATCCCTCGCGGGCGCGGCCCTCACTTCGACCAGGTCCTCAGGGACGGCACTCCCATAGGGGTCGCCACAGGACGGACGATCAGCGCGAACCTGCGGCAGACCATCTCGCTCTGCGTCATCGAGCAGGCGTCCGCCGCCCCGGGAACCGAAGTGGCCGTGCTCTGGGGCGCTCCGGGCACGCCCCAGCGCGAGATCAGGGCGACGGTCACCGCGCTGCCCTTCAAGCCCGACCGTCGGCGTACGGACGTCACGTCACTCTGACGACAGTGTCGATGCCGTGAAGTGGGTCCGTGCGTCTACGAAAGACTTGCGCCAGCTGTGTTGGACGGAATGCAGCCGAGGGGGCTGGAACTGTTGCCGATGTAGAGCCGGGATCACGGTCATCGGGCGACGAAGAGAGACGCCGCCGGTCAGAGCGGTGGCGAAGACGATCCGGCGGGCGTGCTCGGCCAGCGCGGCGCCCGCGTCGGTGAGTGCCACCGGACGCTTACGCCGGTCGAACAGCGCGACCCCCGCCTCCCGCTCCAGTGCCGCGACATGCATGCTCACGCGGGGCTGCGAGCGGTGCGTCGCCTCGGCGGCGGCACCGAAGCTGCCGGTGTCCACGACGGCGAGGAACGACACGAACCATTCCAGCCGGACATCACTCCTGAGCACCGCGACCACCTCATCCGCACGCTGCCCCCGGTACACGGCGATGCAGCGTCCACTCCTCGGACCTCTAAGTCCAGCCACCGGACGCCCAGCATACGGAGCCGTCAGGGATCGGCGGCGGTGCCCGCCGGTACGGACGCGTGGTGCGCGGCGTCGGCCTCGTACGCCTCCCGGAGCGGCGGTCGCTGATGTGCAGGGCCAGGAGAGCGGCACGCAGGCTCAGCGCGGCCATGGTGAGAAAGCCGACGCAATTATGCAGCGGCGCCGCCGGACCCGGCGAGGGATGCCGACAGGGTGCCGGCCAGGGCCACGCCGAAGGCGGCGGCGGTCTGCCGCTGGATGTTGAGGAGGGTGGTGGCGTCGGCCGTCCGGGAGGGCGGGACCGCGACGAAGGTGGCGTTCTGGGCGCTCGTGCAGAGGAGGCCTACGCATCCGCCGAGGAGATGGATCGACGGGTACAGGGCGAGGGGATACGAGACGCCGACCGAGGTCGCCAGGAAAGCCATGACCAGCGCGGCTTCGGTGCCGCCTGCGACCATGAGACGCCGCAGGCCGAGCATATTGTGGAACCGGGTTCTGCTCGGGCATCACGACGTGGCCGGGGCGACCACAAGTACGGCACGGACGAGCAGAAGGCGCAGGAGACCTGCTCCTTGATCGACCGCCATGTGCGGGAAGCCGTCCGGCGCTGAGGAAACAGCAGTCGTCAACCGTCCCCTCCGATGGCTGGCGACATCCGATCCCGTCCTCTGTCAGACGAGGGGTGTCGGCGGGGTGATCCCGAACTTCTCGGCATTCCCCATGAGTTCGCGCCACACCTTGGGCGCCACGGGAATGCCGTGCTCGGCCCGTTCCACCGCCACGGCGGCGCTGCGCTCGCCCGGGTAGTACACGCCGTCGGCGCCGTCGGCGACCGGCAGGCCCTTGAGCGTGGACAGCGTGGCCTCGACGCCCTCGGTGAAGCCCTCGGTGCTGCCGAAGGCGGCCGGGTCGATGGCGATGAGCAGGGCGTTCTGGCGGTGCTTGCGGCCTTTCGGGTCGTCCGAGTGGAACGCGGCGAAGATCGGCGCACCGACCAGGACGCTGGTGAGCAGCTCGAACGCGAGGGACATGCCGGAGCCCTTGACGCCGCCCAGCGGCAGCGGCATGACCGCCTTCTCCGGGTCGGTGGTGGGGGTGCCGTCCTCGGTGGCGGCCGCGCCCTCGGGCAGCGGGGTGCCGCTCGCCTTCGCCTGGCGGATCCTGCCGAGGGCGATGGTGGCGGTGGCCATGTCCAGGAGCAGCGGGGCGTCACCGGACGACGCGTCCGTCGGTACGGCGATGGCGAGCGGGCTGGTTGCCACGGCGGCGCCCTTCACTCCCGTGTAGCCCATGTTGGGCATGCCGGCCACGAAGCCGAGACCGACCAAACCCTGTCCGGCGATCTTGGAGACGTAGTAGCCGATGGCGCCGGTGTGGACGGTGCCGCGCACGCCGACCGAGGCGATGCCGGTGGTGCGGGCCCGATTGGCGGCCTCCTCGGCGGCGGCGCTGAGGGCCACCGGGCCAGGGGCGCGGTCGGCGTCCATGACGGCGGCGGCCGGCGTGGTCGACTCGATGCTGATCTCGGCCTGCGCGTTGGCCACGCCCTTGGCGAGGAGCTCCAGATAGGCGGGGACGCGGGCGATGCCGTGGGAGTCGACGCCGCGCAGCGCGGCCCAGACGAAGACGTCGGCGGTGGTGGCGGCGTTCTCCGGGCTGAGGCCGCCCTTCTCCAGGAGGGCGGCGGAGAAGGTGCGCAGGCCCTCGGCGGGGAGGCGTACCTTGCCCGGCTTGGGGGTCGCTGTGTCGGTCATGATGGCGGGTGCCTCCTGGGTCAGCGGGTGACGAGGACGTCGACGACAGCGGTGGTGCCCTCGGACACGGCCTTAAGGGCACGCTCCAGCGCGGGCGCGAGCGCGTCCGGCACGTCGACGGTCTCGGTGTGCATGCCGAACGGCTCGGCGAACGCGGCGAGTCGGGGCAGCCGGTGCAGATCGGTGCCGAGCCACTCCCCCGTCTCGGCGGCGGCGCCCTCGGGGTAGAACCTGCGGTGGTTGAGGTTCATCGACTTGTAGACGCGGTTGTTGAACACCACGATGAGCAGCGGGAGTTCGTACGCCTTGGACGCGTCGTACGACGGGATGACCGGGTTGTACGCGAACGCGCCGTCGCCGATCGTGAGCACCACCGGGCGTTCCTGTGCGGCGAGTTTGACGCCGAGCGCAACCGCGATGCCTTGGCCGAGTCCGCCCTGCACGTAGAAGTACGAGTCGGGGGCGTCGGTCCGCACATGGCGCTTCACGATGCGGCTGTGTGTGATGGTCTCGTCGACGACGATCCCGTCCCGTCCCTCGAGCAGGGTGCGCAGGGTGGCGGCGACCAGCACCGGGTCGATGCCCTCGGACCGAGCCGAGGCCTTCGCCTCGGCGTCGGCGATGGCGGCCTGCTCGGCGGCGTGTCGCTCTTCCTGCGCGGCCCGCCGTACGGCGATCGCGGCCTCGTCGAGGTCCTTCGCCCGCTTGGTGAGCTGGCGCAGGGTGTTGGCGACGTTGCCCTCCAAGTACCTGTCGGCGTACAGGACCTGGTAGGCGACGTGTGGGCGCTGCGGCACCTCGTCGATGACGACGATCTGCGCCTGGGAGGGCCGGCGGGACGGCGGGTAGAACGGGGCGCGGCAGTTGACGAGGAGGATCAGGTCCGCCTCGTCCATCCACGGGCCGATGTCACTGCCGGCGTGCAGCGGGTGGGTGCGCGGGAAGTTGCCGCAGACCGCCGAGTCGGGCTCGACGACCGGGATGTCCCACGCCTCGGCGAGGGCGACCAGGGCCTCGAAGCCGCCCGCCTCCCGGCCCGCCGTCTCCGTGACGATCACCGGGTTCACGGCCTCCCGGATCATCTGCGCGACTGGGTCGACCTCTTCCGGCGAGCTGTGCGTGGAGCCGGGCGGCACGATGGACTTGGCCTCGCGGCCGTCCCAGTCCTCCAGGAGGATCTCCAGCGGGATGTTGAGGTACGCCGGTCCCGCCGGTGCCCGCCATGCCAGCTCCGCCGCCCGCGTGATCATGGTGGGCAGTGTGTGGACGCTGGCCGCCTCGTTGGACCACTTGGTGAATGGCTGAGCCACTCCATGCGGGCCACCCACCATGGACAGGTTGCGGTACCACTGGCCGCCCGGGTCCTGCCCCGGGCCGTCGCCATAGGTGGTCGACTCCGAAGAGCTGACCACCATCGAGACGCCCGCAAGCAGCGCCCCGTGGACGGACATGGAGCCCTGCAGCAGGCCGGGAGCCGCGTGCAGCAGCACTCCCTGCGGGCGGCGCTTGACGAGGCCGTAGCCCGTGGCCATGCCGACCGCGATGGTCTCGTGGGTCAGGTCCAGATACTCGGGGCAGGGCAGCCCGTCCCGGTGGCGCCGGGCCAGCGATTCCCACACCGGGGCCCACTCGGAGCCCGAGGAGCAGAAGAGGTAGTCGGCGCCGACGGCGTTGAAGGCGGAAACGAGAGCATCGCCGCCGTCGGCACCCGGGGAGTTGGTCGTGTCGGTCATCTCTCGTGCTTCCTCAGCCCTCGATCGGCCAGTTCAGGACCTCTGAGATACCGCGGCCCATGATCCATTCGAGCTCCTCGGGCGTGAAGTCCCAGTGCTTGGTGAACTGCTCGATCGTGTCGGTGTAGGTGACGCCGTGCCCCAGCAGCCGCGTGATGTCGGTGCCGTAGAAGCAGCGCTGCGGCCCCATCTTGTCGACCATCTCGCGCACGTACTTCTGGATGTTGTTGTTCGGGAAGGGCTGCGTGGAGTAGCCCGGGAGCGCCGAGACCTTGACGTAGATGTTCGAGTGGGCGGCCAGGTCAGCGGTCTCCTGGACCCAGTAGCCGATCGCGTCGTCGACGCAGCGGGCCATGATGCCCATGTGGTCGATGATGATCTTCAACTCGGTGTGCCTGGCGGCGATCTCGCCGAGCTCACGCTTCCAGATCGGGGCGTGGACCATGGTCGGGATGCCCAGCTCCGCGGCGATCGGCCAGTACCAGTCGTTGGTGCCGTCGATCATCCAGTTGCGGTCGATCGGCCGGTGGAAGGTCAGCCGAGTGCCCTTGACGTGCGGGTTCTCGGCGAAGTCCTTCAGCATGGCCTTGCCCTCTTCGGGCTTGTTCTGCGGGATGCGGGCCATGATGCCGAAGCGGTCCGGGTGCGCCTCGCAGGCTTCCAGGGCGTAGTCGATGCGGTCGCCCTCCCAGGAGGGCGGCAGGATCAGGGCCCGGTTGACTCCGGCCTCGTCCATCAGCTCCAGGGCCTCCTCGTACGAGAAGGGATCCTCTCGGTGTCCGTTGAGGCGGATGCGCTCCCGCGCGCCGGGGACCCAGGGGCGGTCCGGGGTCTCTTCCTTCCAGATGTGGATCTGGGTGTCGACAACGAACATGCTTTCAACTCTTTCTCTGGAGCGGCGTGGTGGGGTGGTACGGACGGAACGCTAGGCGGGACGCGAGACCTTGCAGAGCCTTGGGGATGCAAGCTGTTGTTGCGCGAAACACCGCTGCACGCAGGGCATTTACTGTGTGCGCGACACGTCGTCACGCGTCGTCGAAAACGGCGTCGACGATGTGTCCGGCGATCGCCATGGAAGCCGTGGCGGCCGGGGAGGGGGCGTTGCGGACGGCGGTGACCCGGCCGGCCTGGTGGATGCGGAAGTCGTCCAGGAGCGTGCCGTCCCGGTCCAGGGCCTGGGCACGGACGCCCGCGCCGCCACGCACCACGTCGGACACGCCGACGCCGGGGACGTACCGCCCCGCGTCCTTCATGAAGGCGGCCGTGGAGAACGAGCCGCGGTACTCCTTGATGCCGGTACGCCAGTGCTGCGCGGCCATCTTCCAGGTACCGAGGTAGCCGGCGAGGCCGAGCAGGTCCCTGGGCGAGATGCGGCCGCGCCGGTAGCCCTCGCGGGCCAGGGCCAGGACGGCGTTCGGGCCGACCTCGACCGAGCCGTCGACGCGGGGGGTGAAGTGCACGCCGAGGAAGGGGTATCGGGGGTCGGGCACTGGATAGATCAGTCCTCGTACGAGGTCCGTCTTCTCCGGCCTGAGCAGCATGTATTCACCCCGGAAGGGGATGATCCGCGGCTCCTGCTTGTCCTGGGCGAGCCGGGCGACGGCGTCCGCGTGCAGGCCGGCGCAGAGGATCAGCCGGTCGACGCGGATCCGGTCCTGGCCGGAGGCCACCTCGATGCCGCCCGGCACGTTGGTGATCGAGGTGACGGGGAAGCCGAGGCGTACCTCGCCGCCGGAGGTCCCGATGTCCCCCGCGAACTCGCGGGCGATCGCCTTGTAGTCGGTGATCGCGGTGCGCGGGGAGTGCAGGGCCGCGATGCCGCCGGCGTGCGGCTCGATCTCCCGGATCTCCTCCCGGGAGACCTTCCGCAGGTCCGGCACGTGGTTGTTTCTGGCGCGCCGGTAGAGGTTCTCCATGCGGTCCAGCTCGTCCTCGCGTACGGCGACGACGAGCTTGCCGATCTCCTCGTACGGCAGCCCGCGCTCCGTGCAGTACTCACGCAGCATGGACACCCCCCGTACACACAGGTCCGCTTTCAGACTGCCCGGCGCGTAGTAGATGCCGGCGTGCACGACGCCCGAGTTATGGCCGGTCTGGTGCACGGCGACCGCGTGCTCCTTCTCCAGCACCACGACCCGGGTGCCAGGGCGGCGCAGGGAGATCTCCCGGGCGGTGGCCAGGCCCACGATGCCGGCGCCGACGATGCCGATGGTCTCGTCAGCCATGGCGGTTGCCTCCTTGGGATACGGGCGTCACGCGGCGTCACGCGCCGAGGTGGACGGCGACGGTCTTCACGCGCGTGGAGAAGCGCAGGACCTCGTCACCCTGCTCCTTGTAGGCCGTTCCGGAGTCGCGGAACCCACCGAAGGGCAGGTGGACGTCCCACCCGGTGGTGGTGGAGTTGACCGCGACCTGCCCGCACTCGGCCTCGTCCACGAAGCGGTACGCGCAGGCGAGGTCGCGGGTGAAGACGGCCGCGGCGAGCCCGAAGTCGGAGTCGTTGACCGCGTCGACGGCCGCAGCGAAGTCATCGACCGTGCGGACGGCGAGGACCGGGCCGAAGACCTCCTCGCGCCAGATCGCCGTCTCGGGGGTGACGTCGGCGAGGACGGTCGGCCGGACGAAGCAGCCGTGGGCCCGCTCGCCCTCGGTGTCCGCCGTGCCACCGGTGAGGACGGTGGCGCCCTGCTCGACGGCCTTGGCGACGTCGGCGAGGACGCTGTCGCGCTGCCTGGGGCTCGACAACGGACACAGGGTGGTCGTCGGGTCGCTGCCCGGGCCGACCTTCAGCGCCTCCACCTCCCGTACCAGCAGCCGGGTGAACTCCTCGTACACCGACTGCTCGACGATGACCCGGCTGGTGGCGGTGCAGCGCTGGCCGGCCTGGCCGAAGGAGGCTGCCACGACGGCCTTCGCGGCGGCCGGCAGGTCGGCGTCCTTCAGGACGACGGAGGCGTTCTTGCCGCCGAGTTCGCCCTGGAAGCGGACGTTGCGGTCGGCGAGGCGGCGGCGGATGCGGTTGCCGACGGCGTTGGAGCCGGTGAAGGTGACGCCGACGATCCGGGGGTCGTCGAGGAGGGCCTCCTCGATCTCCGCCGTACGACCGGTCACCACGTTCAGAACACCCGCCGGCAGGCCCGCGTCGTGCAGGGCGCGGGCGAAGTGCAGTCCGGACAGCGGGGTCTCGGTGGCCGGCTTGAACACGGCCGCGTTGCCGGCCGCGAGCAGCGGGGCGAGCTTGCGGGCCGGGGTGATCAGGGGGTCGTTCCAAGGGCTGATCACCAGGATCACGCCGATGGGCTCACGCTGGGTGTGGGTGCGGTGGTTGGGTCGTACGTCGTGCAGGAGAGTGCCGTAGCCCTGGCGGGCGAGACCAGCGTAGTACTCCAGGAAGTCGGCGGCCTTGAGGGTCTCGCCGGTCGCCTCGGTGAGTGTCTTGCCGTTCTCGGCCGTGACGTCGGCGGCGATCTCCTCGACCCGCTCGCGGATCAGCCGTGCCGCGTCGGTGAGGATGCGCGCCCGGCCGAAGGGGCTGGTGCTCTTCCATACGGCGAAGGCGCGCTCGGCGTGGTCGTAGGCGCGGGTGACGTCCTTGGCGGCGAGGGCGGGGACGCGGGCGATCGGGGCGCGCACGTCGGCCGGGTCGTGGACGTCGATCCACTCGCCGGTCGTCACCCACTCCCCGCCGGAAAGGGCTTCCACAGTACGCATGAAGATCACTTCCTTCGTCCGCCGCGGTGACGCGGTCTGCACAGAGCACGGCCGTGCGGGCCGAATGCGACAACACACCATGTCGGGACGGGCCACCAGCCCCGCGGCGGCAGGCATTGCTTGCGCCGCACGCAGGTCGGCGGGTGAGTGATCCGTGCTGGAATCGGCAGGCCGCAGGGCCCGGCCCGCGGCAGCCGCACAGCCGCTAAGGAGAGACAGACATGGCCTACGCAGTCATCGCCCGCTACTACTGCGACCCCGCCGACGAGGCCACGGTGCGCGCCGCGCTGCTGAAGGTGCGCGAGCACACCCGTGCGGAGCCGGCGAACCTGGAGTACCAGGTGCACGCGGAGGTGGGCAAGCCCGGCAACTTCGTGCTGTACGAGCTGTACGCCGACCAGGCCGGCTTCGAGGCGCACAAGGCCGCCGGGCACTTCAGGGAACTGATCGTGGAGGCGGTGTGGCCGCTGCTCACCGACCGGTCGGTGACGTTCGCCGAAGTCCTCTAGCGGTAGCGCGTGTTGAAGCCGGGACGCCCGCGTGGCGCTTCCCGGCCTTCGGCAGGCCCCGGGTCAGAACTCGTTGCCCCAGACGTAGCGGGCGAGGGTCTCGACCAGGACCAGCTTGCGGCGCTGGTCATCGGCGGCGACGAGCGGACGGTCGGCGATGTCGGCGAAGCCGCGCGAGGGCGCGACGGCCGCGTCCTCCAGGTCCTTCAGCTCCCCGACCGCGTCCAGGCGGTCCAGTACGGTGTCGATCTCCTCCAGCCCCGGACGGGCGGCGTCGACCACGCCGAAGCACACATCCCGCTCCTCGGGCAGGGCGCGTACGAGGTCGTGTTCCGCCTCGGATCCGGTGAGCAGCGGCAGAACCCAGCGGTCGGCGGGCACTTCCGCGTACAGGCGATCGGCCTTGGCCAGGTCCACCGAGGCGGGGGCCGCCCAGCCGGGGCAGACGCCGATGCGGACCCCTTCGGAGCGGGTGTCGAGGCGGACGGCGGGTGCGTCGACCGCGAGGGCGTCCGCGAACGACAAGGCGCCGATGGGCACCTCGGCCGGTGCTGTCGCCGCGAGCATCAGCGGGTTGTCGAGCTGGATCAGGCGGACACCCGCGCCGACCAGGCGCGCGATCTCCGCCCGGATGATCCCCGCGAACGCCTCGCCCAGTTCGCGGGCGGAGGCAGGCCCGCCCGAGGCGGCGAGTTCGGCGTTGTACAGCGTGGCGGCGAGGTAGGAGGGAGCCGGCAGCCTCACCTTCGGGGCCATGGCGGTGAGTTCGCCAAGGCGCTTGACGCGATCCGCCACGAGCGGTCCGTCGGCCTTCGGCAACGCCTCGGCGACCCAGCACGCGAGCCCGTGGCCGTCCGTCTCGCCGGTGCGGCGCACCCCGCTGAGCCCGTCGAGGACAGGGCTGCGGAAGTCCTCGTACGGGTAACCGCCGTCGGTGACGACCGTGGAGCGCAGCTTGCGCTGGTACGCCACCACGTCCTGGACCGCCGCGTCCACCGCGTCGGCGTCGTCACGGGTCAGACCCGCAGGGCGGACCAGGCTGCCGTGGTGGTCGATGCGGTAGTTGAAGGTGTCCGCCATGGTTCACGCGTCCTTTCCGGCGGGCTTGCCCGCGACACCCCAGGCGGCGAAGTCCAGCTCATAGCCGAGGGATTGGAGGACTTCTTCGGTGATCTGCTGGTCCTCGTCGGCGGTGCCGCCGGCGATGCCGAGGCCGCCGATGATCTCGCCGTCCTTCTTGATGGTGAGGCTGCCCTCGGCGGCCATGATCGGCATGGCGGCGCCGGGCAGTTGGGAGAGCTGGGAGAAGAAGACGGGCTGGCTCTCCTGCCATTTCTTCAGCATCGTGCCGGGGCGCTGCATGATCGCTGCGGTGTAGGCCTTGGCGCGGGCGATGTCCGGGGTGAGCGGGCGGGCCCCGTCGAGGCGGCGGATCGCGATGGGGAAACCGCCCGCGTCGACGACGGCGACGCTCACCGCCTTCCCGACGGCCCGGGCGCGCTTGTGGGCGGCGGCGATGATCTCCTCGGCGGCGTCCAGGGTGAGGCTGCTCATGCTGTTTCCTTCGGTCCGGTGAGGGTGCGGCGCAGACGGGCGATCGCCGCGTTGTACTCGCGGGGCGTCTCCCAGTACATGGAGTGCGGGGCGCCCTCGACGATCTCCAGGTGGGAGCCGGGCAGAAGTTCGTGGGCGCGGGTGATGGTCTTGACGCTGAGGACCGCGTCCTTCTCGCCGGCCAGGAAGGCGACCTTCACTCCGGAGGCCTGGATCTCCTCCAGCGACGGGCCGTTGGTGTCGAGGTTGCGCAGGTCCTGCATCCTGGCGACGTTGAACGTGCCCATCTGCTGGAACAGGAAGGTCAGGTCGGCGCGCTCCTGCTGGAACCGCTTGGTCAGCAGGCGGTCGATCACCGGCAGCTTGACGGCCTCGGCTCGGTCGGCGGCGGCCAGCTCCTTGAGCTCGGGGTGGCTGATGCCGCCCAGGGAGTGACCGAGGACGACGGAGGAGACGCGCTCGGGACGCATCAGGCCGGCGCGCAGGGCGGCGACGGACCCGATGGACTGGCCGACCAGCATGGCGTCGGTCAGGTCTTCGGCGTCGAGGACGGCGACCACGTCACCGGGGAAGTCCTGTCCGTCGAACTCGGGCATGGACGAGTCGGACTTGCCGAAGCCGCGCAGGTCCACGGTGACGACCGTGAACTCCTCGCGCAGGGAGGCCACTTGCTGCCACCAGGCGGCGTGGTGACCGCCGCTGCCGTGCACGAAGAGGATCGCCGGGCCGCTGCCGTGACGTTCGTAGTAGATGGAGGTGCCGTCGGAGTCGGCAATGGGCATGGGTCAACTCCCGTACGTGCTTGTTTAGTTGGGACGCCTGCCGTGCCAGACCAGCTCGATCATGGTGTGGTCGGGGTCGTGGATGTAGCAGAACTTCGACTGGTTCTCGGGGCGCTGGATCGGGCGGGTGTGCCGGATACCCAGATCCCTCAGGTGCTCCAGGAAGTCGTCCCAGTCGTCGACCTCGACGGCGAAGTGGTAGGGCGCCATGCGCTCCATCTCCTCGACCGGGGTGAAGTGGAGGTCGAAGTTGCCCCGGGTCATCAGCACCACCTTGGTGTTGGACTTGGGCGTGATCCGCTTCATCCCGAAGACCTTCGTGTACCACTCGGCGGTCCGGTCGGGGTCGGTGGTGGGGAAGTTGACGTGGTGGATGTAGCGGGGTTCCGCGCTCATGAAGCTTTCCCTTCGAGTTGTACGGGGTTGGACAGCACACCGATGCCGCTGATCTCGACGTCCACGGTGTCGCCCGGCTCGATCCGGCAGGTCGACTCGGCGCCCATCCACAGCACGTCACCGGGATGCAGGGTGAGGTGGCGGGTCATCTCGACGATGTAGTCGAAGGGGTCGAAGAGCATGTCGCCGGTGGCGAACTCCGAGCGGACCTGCCCGTTCACGCGGAGGGTCGTGGTCTGCGCGAGGGCGTCGACGTCCGTCTCGATCCAGGGGCCCATCGGCTTGAAGGTGTCGCTGTTCTTGCTGCGCCAGAACGTGCGGTCCTGGTGCTGCCAGGCGCGGGCGCTGACGTCGTTGCCGATGGTCCAGCCGAAGACGGACTCGCGCGCCTCCTCATGGGTGGCGTGCCGGACCGTACGGCCGATGACCGCGACGAGTTCGGGCTCGGCCTCGAATCGGCCCTCGACCTCTACGGGCTTGACGATGGGCGAACCGTGGCCGGTGAGCGCGTTGTTGGCGCGGTATCCGACTTCGGGGCGCTCGGGTGTCGGCGCTCCGGCGTGCGCGATGTGACGCGGGTAGTTGTAGCCGACCGCGTAGAAGACGGGCGGGACAACGGGCGGCAGCCATACGGCCGTCCCGAGTGACGTCTCGCCGACGACCTCCGGATCACCGTCCAGAGGGGAGCCGGACAGCAGCTCGATGTCCTCCTCCCCCACCCGGCCCCACACCGTCCGGCCGCCGACCGATACGCGTGCGTACCTCATGGCACCAGCAGGTGGGAGACGCGCTTGGTGACCAGATAGGCGTCCAGGGCCTCGGGGCCGCCCTCGCGGCCGTAGCCGCTGTCCTTCACCCCTCCGGAGGGGGCCTCGTGGACCGAGCCGCCGCAGTGATTGAGGGAGAGGATCCCGGCCTCCAGCTCGTCCGAGAGCCGTTCGGCGGTGGCGGCGGAGCGGGTGAAGCCGTAGGCGGCCAGCCCGTAGGGCAACTGGTTCGCGGTCGCCAGCGCTTCGTCCAGATCGGAGAAGGGCACGATCGGCGCGAGGGGCCCGAACGGCTCCTCGTGCAGCAGCTCCGCGTCCTCCTGTACGTCCGTCAGGATTGTCGGCGCGAAGAAGTACCCGGGGCGGTCGAGCCGTTCGCCGCCGGTGAGCACCTTGGCGCCGCGGGCGACGGCGTCGGCGGTGAGGCGCTCCATGGCCTTCAGCCGGCGCTCGTTGGCGAGGGGGCCCATCGTCGTACCCTCGGCCAGTCCGTCGCCGACGACGACCTCCTCGGCGGCCTTCAGGAACTCGGCGGTGAACTCCTCGACCAGGCTCTCGTGGACCAGGAAGCGGCTCGGCGAGGTGCACACCTGCCCGGCGTTGGCGAACTTGGCCTGCGCGGCCTTGCGCGCGGCCTGCACGGGGTCGGCGTCGGCGCACACGATCACCGGGGCGTGGCCGCCCAGCTCCATCAGGGAGGGCTTCATGACCTTTCCGGCCTCGGCGGCGAGGAGCTTGCCGACCGGGACCGAGCCGGTGAAGGCGATCAGGCGGGTGACCTGTGAGGCGATGAGGTGGGCGGAGACCTCGGCGGGCTCGCCGAAGACGAGGTTGAGGACACCGGCGGGCAGGCCCGCGTCGGCGTAGCAGCGGACCAAGGCGGCCGCCGTGGCGGGGGTCTCCTCCGAGCCCTTGATGATGATCGAACAGCCGGCCGCGAGCGCCGAGGAAATCTTCCGGTTGGGGCCGCCGACCGGGAAGTTCCACGGCACGAACGCGGCGACCGGGCCGATCGGCTCGCGGCGCACGGTCAGCACGGTGCCGGGGGCCGAGGGGATGATGCGGCCGTACGCGCGGCGGGCGTCGTCGGCGTGCCAGCGCAGAGTCTCCGCCGTGCGGCGGGCCTCGCCGGTCGACTCCGTCAGGGGCTTGCCCTGCTCCAGGGTCATGACGCGGCCGATCTCGACGGCGCGCTCGCTGATCAGGTCGGCGGCGGCGTGCAGGATCTCCGTACGCCGGGCGACAGGCGTGCCGCGCCAGACGCGGAAGCCCTCCTCGGCGGCGGTGAGCGCCCGGTCCAGGTCGGCGGTCGTGGCGAGCGGTACCTCTCCGATCACCTGCTCGGTGGCCGGGTTCACGATCGGGGCGGTGGTGCCGGTGCCGCCCTGGCACCACTCGCCCGCGATGTACATGCGGACGGCGGGGTGGCCGTGGTCGGTGGTCATGGGTGGGTGCCTCTCAGGCTGGCTCTCAGGCTGGCTCTCGGGCTGCGCGGGTGGGTGGTTCAGGAAGCGGGGGCGTCCTGGTCGCGGTTGCTGCGCAGGGCCCAGATGTGGTGCGGCGGGGTGGTCTCGTGGACACGGGTCTCGTAGCTGTCATCGGCCCGGTCCATGTCGGCGGCGTACTCCACGCGGCCACCGCACGGGGCGTGCAGGAAGCGGAACACGTTCGAGCCGATGGTGTGGCGGCCCAGCCTGCGGGCCTCCCGCCAGCCCTGCTCGATCATGTAATTTCCGCCCTCGACGACGTCGTCGAAGCCGGGGACCTCGTAGGCGATGTGGTTGATCCCGGCGCGGTCGGGGCGGTGGCACAGCAGCATGGTGTGCTGGTCGTCGTCGCCCGGCGCCTGCATGAAGACGCCCATCGGCTCGACCACGTCGGTGGGCCGGAAGCCGAGGCGCTCGGTGTAGAAGGCGACAGCATCGTCCTTGCCCCGCTTGGGGATGTTCAGGGCGACGTGGCACATGCGCAGCGGGTACGCGCGCCCCAGCGGCTCCAGGGCGGTGTTCCAGCGGTCGACGCGGCCTGGCGCGTTGGCGGGGCGGGGTCTGACGCGGGCGTGCTTCGGCCGGGCGAGGGTCAGGCCGACGCCGAAGCCTGTCTCGTCGACTGTGTGGTGGACGCCGTCGACGCTCTCCTGGATCCCCCGGTCCTTGCCGGCCGCCGCCACCAGCCGCTCCAGCTCCTCAGGGGTGTTGACGCCCCATACCACCTCGCGCAGAGTGGGGCCGTCCTCCACCGGGGGCGGCAGCAGCGGGCCCGGCTCGGTGTCCAGATGGAGCGTCTGCCCGGTGAGCGTCTCGAACACCGCGTGCTCGCCGGTCCGTTCCACCGGGAACAGCCCGAAGTCGTCGAAGAACCGGACACATGCGTCGAGGTCGTCGATGCCGTAGGTGACCGATTCGATTCTCTGGATTCCCATGGACTCCTCGTTTCCGGGTCGCCTCGTGAGCGTAGGTTTCGGGTCGCGGGACCCTCAATGACCCGAGCCGCACGAGGTGCGCAATCGTTTCTTGCGGTTACGGCCGGATCGCCGGGATGGGGTTCTGCGAGAACCACTCGGCGAGGAAGTCCAGGAACACGCTGACCTTGCGCGGGGTGTCCTGCCCGGGGCCGTAGATCGCGAACAGGGGCCGGTCGGGCACGGCCAGGTCGGGCAGCAGGGCCTGTAGGGCGCCGGAGACGAGGTCGTCGTAGACCGGACGCTGCGGGAGCAGGGCGATGCCCCGGCCGTGGACGGCCGCTTTCTGCAGGGCGATGTAGGAGTTGGACGAGAAGGCGATGTTGCGGATCTTGTGCAGGGTGCTCGCGTGGCCGTGACCGATGCGCCAGACCGGGTCGTTCACGTGCACCAGACAGTCATGGGTGGCGAGGTCGTTCGGGTGGGTGAGGGCGCCGTGCCGGTCGATGTACGCCTTCGAGGCGCACAGGACGAACGGCAGTGAGGAGATCTTCTTGAGGCGGACGCTGGAGTCGCGCAGGTCCCTTGTGTGGAAGGCAACGTCGAACCCGCTGTCCAGGAAGTCGTACGTCCGGTCGGACATGCCGCCGAGTTCGAAGCGCACCTGGATTTTCGGATGCGCGGCTGAGAACGCGGCGATGGCGTCACCGAGGTCCAGGCTGCCTATCCACTTGGGGCAGATGATGCTCAGTGTGCCTTCGGCGCGGTCGTGGAGATGGGCAATGCCGGCGTCCTCGGCCTCGATTTCGTCGAGAATGCGGGCGGCGAATTCCGCGTACCGCTGGCCCGGTTCGGTGAGACTGACGGACCGGGCCGTGCGATTGACCAGACGGACACCCACCTGTCGTTCCAGTTCGGCGACATGCCGTGACACCAGAGAGCCGGACGAACCCAGCTTCTTGGCGGCCCCACTGAAACTGCCGACCTGCGCGACGGTGACGAAGCTGTGCATGAGGAGCAAGCGATCCATGTTTTTCCTCCGGGGGCTCCCGCCCGCTCACGGAAAAGCCGGGAGCGGAGGGTGCAAATGCGGCTCGGGCATGGTGAGGCAGGCACCGCTTCCCGGTGGGGCCCGCTACTTGGGGCAGTACTGGGGTGCTTCGCTCACGTTGTCCTTGTCGACCAAGACAAGAGGAATGTTGGCAATCTTGTCAACACTTTCTTTCTTGTCGAGAAGGCCGATGGCGTTCTTCACCGCGGTCTGGCCGATGGTCATGGCCGAGTTGGCGACGGTCGCGGACAGCTGTCCGCTCTTCACCGCGGCAATGCCGTCCTCGGTACCGTTGGCAGTAACGATCTTGACGTCCTCGGCGCCCGCCGCGTCGAAGGCCTTGCGGACGGCGAACGCCATCTCCTCGTTGGCGACGAAGGCGTAATCCAGGTCCGGCTGAGCCTGGATCATGTTTTCGGCGACGTCCTGGGCCTTGGCGGGGTTGAACATCCCGGGCTGGTTGGCGACGACCTCGGCGGTCGAGGGCAGCGCGTCCTTGAAGCCGCCCACCATCAGGTCGGAGGCGGCGCCCGGGGCGCCCGCGACGATGCCGACCTTCACGCTCTTGCCGGCGGCGTCCTTCTCGATCCAGCCCGCGTCCAGCGCTCCGAGCTTCTTCAGGTCGACCTGGGCGACACCCAGCACGTCCGACAGGTCGGAGGTGGCCACCGAGGTGAGGTAGATCGGTATGCCGGCGCTCTTGGCCTTGGCTATGTCGCCTTCCAGGGCGTCGACGTTGACCGTCTGCACGATCAGGGCGTCCACGTTGCGGGCAATCATGTCCTCGATGTTGGACAGCTCCGTACCGGCGTCCTGCTTGGAGTTGGCGGAGTAGACGGTGGCGTTCTCGGCCTTGCCCGTCTCCTCGACGGCCTTGAGCAGACACTGGTGGAAGTGCGTGTTGGCGCCGTTGACGAACCCGAGGGTGACCGAGCCGCCGGCGCCACCCGCCCCGTCGTCCTCGGTGCCGCATCCCGACAGCACCAGGGCGGCGACACCGACGAGCGAGACCGCGGCGGTGCGGCGGGGCCGGGTGGTGGGCTTCATGGGGTTGGCCTTTCCTGCATCGTTGAAGAGAAGGTTGCGGACGTAGGGGCGCGCACTGGGGGCTGCGGGGAAGTGGGCAGGTCTCGTCGTGTGGCGCTAGCGGCCGGGCACGGACTTGCGCTGGAATTCGTTGATGATCGCCGCGACGAGCAGCACCCCGCCGGTCACGACGTATTGGTAGTAGCTGTCGACCTGGAGCAGGTTGAGCGCGTTGGCGACGACGCCGAGCAGGACCACGCCGAGGACGGTGCCTACGACAGTGCCGTGCCCGCCGGCCAGCGAGGTGCCGCCGATGACGACCGCGGCGACAGCGGTCAGCTGCAGTTGCAGGCCGCCCGTGTTGGGGGCAGCGGCGCCGAGCCGGGACAGCAGCATCAGTCCGGCCAGACCGGCGAGGCCGCCGGCGAGGGCGTACAGGGCGAGCTTGCGTCCGGAGACATTGATGCCGCTGAGGCTGGCCACGTGCTCGTTGCCGCCCATCGCGAAGGCGTCCCGGCCGAAAGTGGTGAACCGCATGGCCAGCCCGATCGCCGCGAGCACGACGATCGCGACGACACACAAGTAGGGAACGCCGAGCGCCTTGTCGTTGCCGAGGGCCCACATCCGCTGGCCGATGGTGATCGACTCGCCGTCCAGGACGAGCAGGGCGACGCCGTCGAGGAGCATCGCGGAGGCCAGGGTGGCGACGAACGGGGCGACCCGGGTGAAGGTCACGACCAGGCCGTTGACCAGGCCTGTCAGGGTGGCGAGTGCGAGCGTGACGACCACGGTCACGGCGGTGGGCCGACCGTCGTGCAGCAGGGTCGCGCCCACCGAGACGGTGACGGCCACGTTGCTGCCCATGGAGAAGTCCATGCCGCCCGCGGTCATCAGCACGGTCAGCCCGGCCGCGAGCACGGCGGTCACGCTGATCTGCCGCAGCACGTTCAGCAGGTTCTGCGAGCTGGTGAAAGAGTCCGCCTGCAGGGCGGTGAACAGCGCCACCAGGACGAGGACCACGATCAGACCGCCGTGCGGGACCCGCAGCAGGGCCTGCGGAAACATCCGGGACGCGGTGCGTTCCGGCGGGCCGGCGGCGACGTCCTGGGCTGCGGAGGGGGTCTTGAGGCTCACTGCGGCTGACCTCCGAGGGCAGTGGCGACGAGCTCGTCGCGGGTGATGGCGGTGATGTCGTGCTCGGCGACCGTGCGGCCGGCGCTGACGACCACGACACGGTCGGCGAGGCGCAAGACCTCCTCGGCCGAGGAGGAGGCCAGCAGCACGGCCACGCCGCGCGAGGCGAGCTCGTCGACCAGGGTGTGGATGTCGGCCATGGCGGCGACGTCGACACCGTTGGTGGGGTCCTCGAGGAAACAGGCGACCGGGTCGGTCTCCAGCCACTTGCCCAGCAGGACCTTCTGCTGGTTGCCGCCGGACAGCGCGCCCACCGGGGGGTTGCCGGTGAGGGCGACCACGCCGTAGCCGCTGCGCAACGGGGCGGCACGGCGGGCGAGTTCGCCACGGCGGTGCAGTCGACGGCGGGCGAAGCGGTCCCCGGCCAGCATCAGGTTCTCGTCCAGGGTCATGCCCTGGACCAGGCCGAGGGTGCGGCGGTCGCCGGTCACGCAGCGCAGCCCGCTGGCCAGCGAGGCGGACACCTTGCCGAAGGGCACCGCCCGCCCGTCGACCCACATCTGCCCCGCGTCCGGGCACTGCCGTCCGGACAGCAGGTCGAACAAAAGTGACTGGGCGTCGCCGGCGGGCCCGAGGACGGCGACGATCTCGCCCTTGCGCACGTCGACGGTGAAGTCTCGGACGGCCCGACCGTGGCTCAGCCCGCGGACGGTGAGACCGCTGTCGTCCTTCGGCGCGGGGCGCTCGGGGCGCCGCGAGACGACGTCCCGGCCGACCATGCTGCGCACCAGCGAGGCAGGGTCCATCTCCGCAGCCGGGGCGCTGGTCACCACGGCACCGTCGCGCAGGACGGTGAGCCGGTCGGCGACGGCCATGACCTCGTCGATGTAGTGCGAGATGTAGACCACGGCTACGCCGTCGTCCCGCAAGGTCCGCACCAGCGAACGGATCCGGTCCGCGTCCTTGGCGCTCAGACAAGCGGTCGGCTCGTCGAGGATCAGGATCCGGCCGCCGCGGCGGACCTCGCGGGCCACCTCGACCATGGTCTGTTCGGCGACGGTGAGGGTCCCGGCGACGCGGCGTACGTCGATGTCGATGCCGAGGCCGGAAAGCGCCTCGCGGGCCCCCTGCTCAACGGCCTTCCAGCGAACGGTACGGCCCCGGGTGGGCAGGTCGCCGAGCATGACGTTCTCGGCGACGGTCAGCCCCATGGCCAGTTCGCGGCGCTGCGGGACGCAGGCGATGCCGAGCCTGCGCGCCTTGCGCACGGTCAGCCCGGAGTGCGCCTGCCCGGCCACCTCGATGGTGCCGTCGTCGGCCTGGTGCACGCCGGAAAGGACCTGCACCAGCGTCGACTTGCCGGCGCCGTTCATGCCCATCAGCGCGTGGATCTCACCGGGATACAGATCGAGATCGACGCCTTTGAGGGCGGCCGCCCCGCCGAAGGTCTTGGTGACGCCCCGGACGCGGACCACGGCCTCCCGGTCGCGGACCACGGCCTCGGAGCCCCGGTCACGGCGGGCTGTCACGGCCGCGGCCCGTCGCTGTCGGCGACGACCCGCCCGAAGCCGCGGATGTCCGGGAACGGGGGCTCCCTGTCGGCCTGCAGGTCCACCTGGAAGGTGTTCAGGCACATGCCGAGCATGGTGAAGTTGCCGAGCGCGCCGATGGTGTCGACCAGGCCCTTGGAACCGAAGTGCTCATGGGCGCGCGCGAAGGTCTCGTCGGTGACGAAGTGCTCCTCCAGCACCTCCCGGCAGAACTGGTAGAAGGCCTGGTCCGCCTCGTTGTCGAAGACCGCCTCACGCTTCTCGGCGACGGCCTTGACGGCCGCCTCCGGGATGCCGGCCTCGATCGCCTGGTGGACGTGGGCGTTCCACGAGTACTGCGCGTCCCAGTTACGGGCGGCCATCAGCAGGGTCAGCTCACGCAGATGCTTGGGGAGGCCGCAGTCGAAGCGGGCGAAGGCACCGAGGGACTCCGCGCGCTCACACATCTCCGGGCTGTGCAGCCAGACCCGGAAGGGGCCGCGGACGGCACCGCGGCGGCCGGCGATGCGGGCAGCCAGTTCCTGCTGGCGCGGATCCATTTCCTCTTCGCTGAGAACGGGGAGCCTCATCTGGGCAGTACCTGCCTTTTCTTTCCGGCGCGTTTCCCGAACGGATCACTAGCCGTGCGGTGCGAGCCGACGGTACCGCCGGGCCGGAAAAGCTCACCCCTCCCGGAGTGCAAGGTAAAACTGCACGCTGGAGGGCACCCATTCACGCGGACGCGACCTAACGTCATTCGACGCAACAGCGTGAAGTGGAGAGGAACCCCGGATGACCACCATCATCAAGGTCGCGTCGGTGCCGCTGCTCGACCGAGGCGGAGCCGTGCTGACCACGCCGCTGATCACCACGCCCTCGGCGGGCGGGGAGAATCGGATCACCAGCGGGATGAGCGTGTACCCGGTCGGTTCCGGGGCGCCGTTGCACACGCACAACTGCGACGAGCACGTGACGGTCCTGGACGGCGAGGCGGAGGTGGTGGTGGACGGCGAGGTGACGAAGCTGGAGAAGTTCGACACCACCTACATCCCCTCTCCCGTTCCCCACCTGTTCCGCAACATCGGGGACACCCCGCTTCGCATCCTGTGGGTGTACACGTCAGGGCATGTGACACGGACTTTCACGCAAACGGGCAGGACAGTGCAGCATCTGTCAGCCGAGGACCGGATGGGGTGAGGGAACAGTCGGTGAAGGGGAGGCTGGACCGGATCCGGATCTGGGCCGCCGATCCCGTCGATCAGCGGCGAGTGCTGGTGGCCCTGGCTCAGACCACGGACCCCTGCGCCGGCGTCGCGAGCCTCCATCGCGGAGCCAAAGCCCAGGACGCCCCCAGAAACGCCGACGCACAACCAGAACCAGGAACCGGAACCGCGCTCACGCCGACGTGCGGACCACGATCCGGCCAGGCACGGGCGCCAGCCCCCCGCTGTCGATGCCCAGGGCGTCGCGGGCGGCGATCCGACCGAGGATCTCGGCGTCGATGTGGACAGTGGTGAGCGCGGGCGTGGACAAGGAGCCGTGCTCGGTTTCGTCGAAGCCGATCACCGCCATGTTCTCGGGCACGCGCACCCCGAGGTCGTTCAGCGCGGTGAGGCTGCGCAGGGCGATGTCGTCGTCGAAGGCGGCCAGGGCGGTCACATCCGGATGCGCTGCCAGGAACACCTTGACGGCAGCCGCGCCGGCCTCCCGCGGCCTCGGTACGACGAAGCGTTCCAGAGCGGGAAGTCCCAGCCGCCGGACGGCCTCCCGGGCGAATCCGAGGCGGGCCGCGGTCAGTGGAAAGTCGTGGTCGGGCATGGCCATCGCGATGCGGGCGTGTCCCCGTTCGGCGAGGTAGGTGAGCTGCAGGGCGGCGTTGGCGGCGAACCCGTTCTCCCAGTCCTCCGCATTGGGCGCGTGGCCCTGCATGTAGACCTCGCCGAGCCGCAGCACGGCCCGGGGCGCGATGGTGTCGAGGACCTTCTGAGTCGCTTCCGGGATCGCATGCCCATGCCGGACCAGAAGGATGTGGTCGTGCTCGGCCAGCTCCTCGTCGAGACCCCGGACGTAGCTGCGGGAGAAGTTGCCCTCCATGCCCCAGTCGACGTTGAGAACCACGATGCGCGAGGATCCCTCACGCAGGGCGCGGGCGATGCCGTGTGGGACGTACCCCAGATCGGCGGCGGCCTCCACCACCCGCTCCCTGGTGGCCGCCGAGATCGTCTGCCGCGGGTCGTCGTTCAGGACGAAGCTCACCGTCGCGCGCGACACTCCGGACGCCTTGGCCACGTCAGTCAACGTCACCCGGCCAGAACGACCCATACCGGCACACTCCTTCTTCCTCGGACTGGGCGCACCCACCCACGAGCGGTGTCACCGAAAGCGGCGTCCGATCTCTAGAACGTTTAAGCTCGGGACCCCAGCCTACGCGACTAGATCGTTCCAGTCGGCCTCAGCCCTTCGGCACCGAGTCTCCAGAACGGCGTCGACCAGGCGGGCTCGGCCGTGGGACTGCTGTGGAAACCCGACGCCGAGCCCGGCACCGCCTTCCAGACCGATCCGCTCGCCCCAGTAGGCACCCTTCTGGCGCTGGCGCCGGCCGACGCCAGCTGCTGCCTTCCCCGCTCCGTACGACCCTACGCCTGCGCCGCACGGCGATCCCGCCCGCCGGCACTACCGTCGCGACGTCTGACCACCGCCTCCCCACCACACGGCCCCTCACGCTGTCTCCCCTGGCGCGAGGGCCGGGCCTTGCCGGGCCCGCACTGTCCGTCACGCCTCGCGGCAGGCTCCCGAGACCTCTGTCGACGCGATGGCCAGCAGCCGGTGCGCCTTCAGTTCGGTCTCCCACCACTCACGCTCCGGGTCCGATCCCCAGGTGATGCCCGCCCCCGTACCGAACTTCAGGAGTCCCTCGGCCCGGTCGATCCAGAACGTGCGGATGCCGACCGCCAGTTCGCCGCAGTCGCGGTCCGCGTCGACCCATCCGAGGCCCCCGCAGTAGGGGCCCCGGGCCGATGTCTCCAGGGCAGCGATGATCCGCAGGGCACTCCGCTTGGGAGCACCCGTGACGGACCCGGGCGGGAAGGTCGCGGCCAGCAGCTCGGGCCAGCCCAGCCCGTCGCGTAGACGCCCCCGCACCGTGGACACGAGGTGGACCAGCCCAGGGTGCTTCTCCACCGCGCACAGGTCGGGCACCGTCACGGAACCGGGGTCGCAGACGCGGTTGAGGTCGTTGCGGACCAAGTCGACGATCATCACGTTCTCCGCGTGGTCCTTGTCCAGCAGGTCGGACTCGGTGCGGCCGGTGCCCTTGATGGGGCTCGAGGTGACGTCCTGGCCCTTGCGGCGGAGGAAGAGCTCCGGGGAGGCGGAGGCCACCTCCACGCCATGGCCCGGAAGGCGGATGACGCCGGCGTGCGGCGCCGGGTTGTGCCGTGCCAGCAGCCCGCCCAGCGCCTGAACGTCGGCGCCCTCGCCGACGGGAGCGGACAGGACGCGGCACAGGTTCGCCTGGTACACCTCACCGGCGGCGATGTGCTCACGGATGCGGGTCACCGCGTCCGTGTAGGCCAGGCGGTCGAGCGAGGTGGACCAGGAGTCGGCGCGCGGACCCCGCCACGGTGCCCCGGGAACGCCGCTGTCCACGATTGGCCGTACGTCGAGGAAGCGGGCGCACACCAGGCCACCCTCGAAGTCGGCCGCTACCGCCCAGAAGCCTTCGGAGTCCAGCGCCGCCGGATCGCTGGTGACGTCGGCGAGACCAGTGGCGAGATGTCCTCCCAGCAGGGCCATCGGACGGGACTGTTCCATTCCGCACCTCCCGTGTCGTACAGACTGCCCCGGACGAACACCTACGCCGCGACACTCTCGCGCTCGGCGCCCCACTGCGCGGCCCGCAGCGTGTTGACCATGAGCATGGCGATGGTCATGGGGCCCACCCCGCCGGGAACGGGGGTGATGCGGTCGGCGATGCCGTCGAGTTCGGCGGAGCGGACGTCGCCGGTCAGGCCGGAGGGTGTGCGGTGGATGCCGACGTCGATGACGACGGCGCCCGGACGGACGTGTTCGGGGCCGACGAGTCCGCGGACGCCGGTGGCCACCACCACGATGTCGGCCGGCCGGGTGATGGCCGCGAGGTCGGTGGTGTGTTCGTGCGCGACGGAGACGGTCGCCCCACGTCGCAGCAGGAGCTGTGTGAGAGGCCGGCCCACGAGTTCGCCCCAGCCGACCACAGCGACATGAGCGCCCTGGAGCGGAATGCCTTCCGCGTCGAGGAGCTCGATCACGCCGCTGGGTGTGCAGGGGCGCAGACCCCGTTCCCCGCGGGCGAGACGTCCGGCGCTGGCGGTGGTGAGGCCGTCGACGTCCTTGGTGACGGGGATGTGGTCGATGAGCACGGCGGCGTCCAGGTGCCGGGGCAACGGGAGCTGGAGCAGGATGCCGGAGACGTGCGGGTCCGCGGCCAGCTCGTCGATCACCGAGACCACGTCGTCCTGGGTGGCGTGCGAGGGCAGGTGGCGATGGAAGTCGCGCATGCCGGCTTCTCTGATGGCGCGGCGTTTGGCGGCGACGTACACGGCGCTGGCTGGATCGTCGCCGACCAGGATGGTCGCCAGCCCGGGGACTCTCGCCGAACCGGTGGCCGCGGCCATGGCGACCTCCTCGGCGACCTGTACACGGATGCGCCGGGCGATCGTGGTGCCGTCGATCTTGGTTGTCATGGTGGCGAACCGCTTCCTTGTCTTTCTCGTCATGCGGAACGATGGGCCGGCCAGGACGGGATCGGCCGTGCGCGGTCGGCGGCCGCGCGCGGCAGGACCTGTTCCTCCAGCACGAGCCGGTTTGCCCGCCGGGAAAAAGTCCGCGTCAGGCGAAGACGATGGTGTGGTTGCCGTTGCGGATGACCCGGTCCTCGGCGTGCCACAGCACGGCGCGGGAAAGCACCGCGCGTTCCACGTCGGCGCCGCGGCGGGTGAGGTCGGTGGCGGTGTGGGCATGGGTGACGCGGACGACGTCCTGCTCGATGATCGGGCCCTCGTCGAGGTCCTCGGTGACGTAGTGGGCCGTGGCGCCGACCAGTTTCACTCCCCGTTCCTTGGCCTTGGCATAGGGTCCGGCGCCGATGAATGCGGGCAGGAAGGAGTGGTGGATGTTGATGATCGGGACGCCGACGTCCGCGATGAAGTCTCCGGAGAGGATCTGCATGTAGCGGGCCAGGACGACGAAGTCGACGTTGCCCTTCAGCAGCCGCAGGTGTTCGGCCTCGGCGGCGGACTTGTCCGCGCCCTGGCAGGGCACGTGGAAGAAGGGGATGCCGAACGACCGCACCTCTTCCGCCACATCGGGGTGGTTGGAGATCACCATGGCGATGGTCACGGGCAGTTGGCCCTGCCGGTGCCGCCAGAGCAGGTCGAGCAGACAGTGGTCGGACTTCGAGGCGAGGATGGCGACCCGCTTGGGTACCGAGAGGTCGCGCAACGTGTAGTCCAGCCCGAACTCGCCCACAAGTCGCTGGTCCAGGCCGGCCCGCAGGGCGGGCAACGCGGCCTGGAGACCGTCGAGGCCGAAGACGGTGCGCTGGAAGAAGGCGCCGCCCTGCGGGTTGTCGGAGTACTGGTCGAGGGAGACGATGTTCGCGCCATGGCTGCTGAGGACCGATGCCACGGCGGCGACGATGCCCGTCGCGTCGGCGCCCTGCACGATGAGCGAGGCCTGGGGGGCGGCCGGCCCGCTCGTCGCCGTGCGGGCCGGGGCGTCCTGCGTGAGGGTCATGTCAGGCTCTCCTTGCGGAAGCGGGCGGCCCAGTCGGAGGTGGCCTTGAGCCCGCCGAACGTATAGAAGTGGATCTTCAACTCGCCGTGCCGGGCCGGGTCGTGGGCCGCGGCGAGGTCACGCAGGAAGCGGTCCGGTCCGGCGGTCCCCATGAGGTTGGCCAGCGAGAACCCGTACTTCTTGACGACGGAGGCGCTGGTGCCGACGCCGAAGCGGGAGGCGTATGCCATGAGCCGCTTGATGCCGGCGGGGCCGGGCACCCCGATCCTGATCGGGAGCCCGATTCCTCGGCGCCGTACCTCTTCCACCCAGGCGAGCACCGGTTCGACGTCGAACCCGAACTGCGTGATGATGCCGCCCTGCAGGGGCTGGGCGCTGAGGGCCGTGTGCTTGTCCTGCAGCGCGGACCACAGAGCGGTGCTGTCGATCGCGGGGTGGCCTTCCGGGTATCCGGTGATGCCGACGTGGCGGACGCCGTACTCCGACAGCAGCCCCGTGTCGATCAGGGAGAGCGAGTCGGCGTAGGGGCCCTCGGGATGTGCCGGGTCACCGCCGACGATGAACACGTTGTCGGACGTGCCGTCGGCGTGCAGGCCGGCCAGGAACCGTTCGAAGTCGTCGCGCGATCCGAGGCGGCGGGCGGATATGTGCGGTACGGGGACGAAGCCGAGCCGCTTGACCGCCCGGGCCGCGTCCAGCCGCATCCGAAGGTCCTCGTTGCCGAGGAAGGCGACGTTGATGCGGGTGCCCTGGGGAATGGTGTCGCGGGCTTCCTCGAGTTTGGGGACGTCCTTCCCGGTCATCTCCAGGGAGAAGTCCTCAAGCAGTGCGGTGCCGGCCGCTGTTCGTACCGTGTTCGCGGGGTTCATCGTCTTACGTCTCGCTTTCCGGGCCGGCGTCAGCGGTCGCGGCGGTAGAAGGTGCGCGCGTGCTCGTTGAACGGCGAGCGCTGGACGGTGGCGCGGATGCGGGGGAAGCCGAGGTCGGCCTCGGGATCGGTGCCGGAACCGGGGTGCTCGCCCCAGACCACCGTCACCTGGGTGCCCGGCGCGGCGTGTTCGGCATCGATCAGGGTCTGCGCCAGCACGGTGCCCACCGGGTCGATCGACGCGCACTGCATCGTCACGCCGACCAGACCGGCACCGTTCTCCACCCGGTGACGGGCGTAGCTGAGCACGAAGCCGGGGTCCTGGCCCTCGCCGATGACCGTGCGCACGTCGTCCGGGTCGAGGACGAGCGTGACCTTGGCGCGCAGCGGCTCGTCCTTGGCCTTCCGCAGGGCGTCCAGGCCCACGAAGTCATGACCGAAGTGGATCATCTTCCCGTAGCCGAGCTCGTACGGGGAGACGTAGTAGTCCTCGATGTCCTCCGAGAAGTAACTGCCGTTCAGGGGGCGCTTGCCCTCGATGCCGAACAGGGGCAAGTAGGCGCGGTAGTCGGCCAGTTCCGGGTCGGTGTAGATCCCGGGCACGGGTGAAGGGATCCAGCCGCTCTCCACGCTGGGTGTGGCGTATGCCAGTGCGCCGACCTGGATCAGGCCGAGCGGCTCCCCGACCTTCAGGAACGTCTCGTGCACGTAGGCCGCGTGCTCCCAGGGGCCGATGAACTCGAAGCCCGCCTGGCCGGCCATGCCGTGCCGCAGGGCGCGCAGCGGACGCCCGTCCAGGGTGACCGCCGTGGAGTGGAAGAACTTCGTCTCGGGCAGCGGCCCGCCGAAGGCCCGCTCGATGAGTTCCGCCGCAAGCGGCCCCTGGATCTGGTACCGGAACAGCTTGGGATCACCGCCGCCGGGGCGGAAGGCGGAGGACGGGTCGGTGACGAAGCCGACGTCGTAACCGCCTTTCTCGGCGTGGTACTGCACCCAGTGCTGGGCGGTCGGGATCCCGCTGAGCAGATACGTGTTCTCGCCCTCGCGAGCGAGGATTCCGTCAGTGACGATGTGTCCGTCACGGGTGACCGGCACGTACTGCTTGGCCTGGCCGATCGCGAACTTCTCGAAGTTGTTGACGCCGTGGTCCGCCAGCACGCGGGTGGCGTCCGGGCCTTCGATCCACATGTCGTACATGTGGTGCGAGAGGTTGAGGAGGGCCACGCCCTCGTGCCAGGCCGCCTGCTCCTTGCGCCAGCCGGCGTACTCGCGCTCGACGACCTCGGGGGTCCAGGGCTGGGCGTTCGGCTGCCACAGCAGCTTCATCGCCGAGCCGGCCTTGTCGATGCCGTCCTGGAGGGAAGGGGTTGCCATAACGGCTCCTGTTCGTAGCTGTGTGTCCCGTGAGCGTTGGATCGATTTGGTGAGTGGCGGTCGCGAGCGCCTGCGCGAAGGGCGGGTCCCGGGAACTTAAACGATCTAGTGGCCGGCAGAGCGTCGCCAGGGAGAGGTGTGGCCTTCGCGATCCTTACGTGCGATGGAGGCTCTCGGCGTAGGCGGCTGCCATGCGTACGGCGTCGAGACTCGCGCCGACGTCGTGCACCCGGACGCAGAAGGCGCCCCCGACGGCGGCAAGCGCGGAGACCGCGACCGTCGCGACGTCACGCCCCGCGGGAGGTACCTCGCCGGCACCCGCCTCCGCGAGCGCCGCACCGATGAACCGCTTCCTCGACGCGCCGACCAGCAGGGGATGGCCCAGCGTCCGCAGCCTCTCCAGCCCGGCCAGGAGTGCCCAGTCGTGCTCGGGACGCTTGCCGAAGCCGAGCCCTGGGTCGAGGACGATGCGGTCCGGATCGACCCCCTCCTCCGCCAACCGCCGAAGGCGGGAGCGGAGTTCGGCGATGACGTCGGCCACAACATCGCCGTAGTGCGCATGGCGGTCCATCTCGCGACTGTGCGCACGCCAGTGCATGGCGACGTACGGAACGCCGGCCGCCGCGACGGTCCGCGCCATGTCCCGGTCGGCCAGGCCGCCGCTGACGTCGTTGACCAGGCGCGCGCCCGCCTCGACTGCGGCGCGGGCCACGGGAGCGTGCATGGTGTCGACGCTCACCCACACGCCGGCCCGGGCGAGTTCACGCACCACCGGCACGGTGCGGGCCAGTTCCTCCTCGTTGCCCACGGGCCTCGCTCCCGGCCGAGTGGACTCGCCTCCCACGTCCACGATGTCCGCGCCCTGAGCGGCGAGTTCCAGCCCACGGTCGATCGCGTGCCGGGTGTCCGCGTACACGCCGCCGTCTGAGAAGGAGTCGGGCGTGACGTTGAGGATCCCCATGACCAGACATCGGCCCGGCCGGGGCAGCCCCTCCGGTTCGGTGGGTGTTCTCGACCGCCCGACGGCGGCGTCCTGCACGGTTGGCATCGGCGGCAACCTCCTTCAGCCCGCGTTCCGCCGCGGGAAAGGATCACTAAATCGATTAGGTCAGGATGTTACAGCCGGGAACTTAATCGTTCTAGCTTCTGGGCAGTGTACTCCCGTTCGTCGAGCGAAAGCTGAGGTTGCGCGCCGAAACGGGGATGCCCTCGCCCAGGAGCCGGTGGGGTCGACGCGTCAGCGCTTGTCGCCCGCGAAGGGCCTGCGGGAGATGGTGGCGCGGATGATGGTCTGGGAATGGCTCTCGACCGTCGGGTTGGCGGAACCGCCGTCCGGTTCCCCCCAGACCAGGTCGACCTCGCGTCCGTAGCCCAGTTCGTCCGCGTCGATCATGCAGACGGAGATCCAGCCGCGGACGTTGGACGAGTAGCTGCACAGGGTCGACAGCCCGATCAGCCGGCCGTCGCTCTCGACGCGGTCGAACTGGGAGGCCGAATAGAACGCGGCGGGTGTGTCGATGTACTTGAACCGCCGGTCGCCCTGCTCGTACATGCTGGCGTAGATGCGGGCGACGTCCTCGCGGTGCCAGGACAGCCACGCCTTCTTTCGGTGCTTCCGCCCGCGCATCCCCTCCAGGGCCGCGCGGCCGACGAAGTCGTGGTCGAACTTGAGGATGTGGCCGTAGCCGAGGTCGTAGGGGGTGACGTAGTAGTCCTCCACCCGGTCCGGGGTGAAGCTGCCGCCGACGGAGAGGTTCGCCTCGAAGGTGCGCGCACCCAGCCACTCTCGGTACGGGCGCATGCTCTCGCCCGAGTAGACCGCGGGCACGGTGGACGCGATCCAGCCCGACTCCGTGGCCACCGAGGCGTAGGCTCGCGCGCCGACCTGGCGGATCCCGTAGGGCTCGCCGGCCTCCAGGAGCGTGTCGCGGACGCCGTCGAGGTCGGCGTAGGGGCCGAAGAACTCCAGGCCGGGGAAGCCGGACATGCGGTGGTTGAGGGCGGTGACCTCGTACTTGCCTATATGGAACTTGCCCATGGTGAAGAAGGGGATGTCCGGCATCGGGCCGCCGTTGACCTCCTCGAAGATGCGCGCCGCGTGGGGGCCTTGCAGTTGGAGGCGGTAGAACTCGCGGCCGTGCGGGTTCTGGGCGGTGCGCTCGTCACGGCGGAGGGTGACGTCGTAGCCGCCGGTCTCTGCGTGGAACTGGACCCAGTTGAGGGCCGGCGGGCGCCCGACGAGACGGACCAGGTTGTCGGCGAGACAGAAGAGGATGCAGTCGCCGATCTGGTAGCCGTCGTGGTTGACGGCGATGAACTGCTTGGCCTGCATCGGCCCGAAGCCCTCGAAGCTGTTCGCGCCGAGCGCCGCCAGCAGGAGGTAGCAGTCGGGACCCTGCAGCGTGATGTCGGTCATGTGGTGGGAGAGGTCCATGAGCGCGGCGGTCGTGCGCCAGCTCTCCTGCTCGTCACGCCAGTTGGTGAACTCGGCGCGGATCGGGAAGGGGTACGCCCCCGATCGCCCGCCGCGCATGAGCGCGAGCGGCCCGCCGGCCTCGCGTATCTGATCCTCGAGGTGTGCCATTGCTTCCTCCATGTCATGCCGAGGTGCCATGCCGACGCGGCTGCGGGTGCTTCAACTGCGGGTGTGAGGGGGGCAGGGGCCCTGGCCCGCGCTCGGGCAGCTGCTGCCCGAGCGTCAGCGCGACCGGATGAGTGTTCGCTCGGCGAGTGTCTTCGGCTCGACGTACACATGCGGCACGGAGGGGCATGCCCCGACCGGCAGCGGTACTGTACGGTACAGTACCGCCCTGTCGTGAAAATGCACAAGAGGCGTTGTGAGGGCAGTCGACGCGAGACGGGAACCAGCGTGCCCGCCCTGCACAGGAAGCGGCTTATACGATGTCGACCGTGCAGAGGATGAAGGCAGCGGACCGTCGGAAGCTGATCCTGCGGGCGGCAGGCGAGCTGTTCATCGTCCGGGGTTACTCAGGTGTCACCATGGAAGACGTCTTGGCGAAGGTCGGCGGCTCCAAAGCCACGCTGTACCGCCACTTCGCCGACAAGGCCGAGCTGTTCCGGGCCGCGGTGGAGGACCTGTGCGACGAATGGTCGAAACCGGTGCACTCCTTCACCCCTCCCGACGCGGATCTCGCGGCAACACTCACGGCCCTCGGCGGGCACTTCGCCGCCCTGGTTCTCACCCCCCAGGCCATCGCCCTGCACCGACTGGTCACCGCGGAGGCCGAGCGGATGCCGGAGGTGGGCCGCGCCTTCTTCGAGCACGGCCCCTCCGCCGGCCAGCAAGTTCTGGCCAGGTATCTGCGCCAGGCCCGCGACGCAGGCGAGATCGAAGTGATCGACCCCGTCCGTGCGGCAGCGCAGCTGTACCAGGCGATGTTGGGCGACGCTCAGATGCGGCTCCTGACGAACTCCCCGCACAAGCCCGACGACGACGAGGTCCAGGAGAGCATCGCCGTCGCGGTCCGGGTCTTCCTGCACGGGGCGGCCCGGCGACCCGCTGCGACCGCCGCGACGCCGCCGAACGGCGACGCGGCGTGACCGCATAGCCGCTCCCCCACCTGGACGCTCCCGACCCTCGCGAGAAGTCAAGAACCTCTGTTACCGTCGACTGAACCGAACTAGATCGATCTAGTTCGGGTGCTCGTGCACCGCGCCCCATGTCTCACACGGCCGGAGGGACACCTGAGCCGTGGCCGACTGGAGGATTTCCATGGACCGCATGCTCCTGATGCGCAGCTTTGTCACCGTCGCCCAGATCGGCAGTTTCAGCGGAGCCGCCCGGGCCCTCAGCTCGTCCGGCTCTCTCGTCTCACGTCACGTGGCGGAACTGGAGCGGCAGATCGGTGTCCGCCTCCTCAACCGCACGGCTCGGTCCGTCAGCCTGACCGAACCGGGGCTGCGCTACTCCGAGTTCGCCTCCCGCATCCTGGCGGAGGTCGAGGCGGAGGAGGCCCTCATCGGGCAGCTGCACGACCGGGCGGAGGGCGCATTGAGCGTCATCTGCCCCAAGTGGATCGGAAGCCTGGACGTCGGGGACGCTGTCGCCGCCTTCGCCGCCGCGCATCCCAAGATCTCCGTACGGTTCGAACTGGGTGGCCTGTCGGAGCGCACCTACGACTTCCTGGACAGCGGCTTCGACATCGCCCTCCATACCCGTGACCTGCGGGATTCCCAGGTTCGCCTCAAGAAGATCGCGTCACTGCCGTTCACCCTGTGCGCGTCCGAGGGATACGTGAAACGACACGGCTTCCTCGACCATCCCGGCGACCTGACCGAACGCGACTGCCTGGTGCACGTGAACGAGCCCGTGTGGCGACTCGGTCAGGGATCCACCTCCAGCCTGCACAAGATCCGCAACGTGGCCTTCTCCTCGAACTCGTACCTCGCCCTGCAGAAGGCCGCCGTCCAAGGTCTCGGGATCGCCTTGCTCCCCCAGCGGTCGGCGTACGAGGACCTGGTCTCCGGAGCACTCCAGGTCCAGCTCCCTGACGTCCCTGTCCCGGACCGCCCGCTGTACGCGATCTACGGTCCCGGTCAGGCCGTGCCCAGAAAGATCGTCATCCTGCTCGAATTCCTCACGCGATGGTTCAAGGAAAACCCCATTCCCGCGATCGAGAGACAAGGGGTATGACGCGCCGGAGCATCGACGAACTGCATACCGGACAGCCGAGTTGACGCAGGCAGCTGCTTCAAGTTGACCTTGCTGCGGGCCACGGCCTCCAGCGGCCCGTCGTACCCGGCGGCCGTCCCTTTTCCCGAGCATCTTGTCCAGGCCGAAGGCCATGTCGGAGTACGAGGCGTTGTCGGCGATCGTCTAGTAGGACCTACGGCGAGGGCCAAGCGGTGGGGCGACTCGCCGGAGATCTGCGGTCTCGTGCTCCCGAGGAGCGCCTCGGCCCTCGCGGCGGCTCCGCCTGGTGCCCGACGTCCACTGGAGGAATCCCCATCAGCACGTACGCCTGAAGCGCGGCGGTCGTCCTCACCGGCGTCGGCGGCTCTTCTGGCGGCACCTGCCGCCGACGTTCGGTACCTTTCCTGCTGCGCACATCGCCGGTTCGCGGTGTGGACCGAGGCGGGCCTGTGGCTCCGGCTGTACCGGGCGGTGTTGGACGGACCCGGCGCCAGGGGCGAGGTGGACTGGACCTCTGCGGTCGTCGACGCGGCGTCCGTCCAGGCGGAAAAGGAGGCCGAAGAAGCTCGCCGAACTCACCACATGAGACATCCTCCCCATTGCTGACAGACCGTTTTCAAACGGAGGTGCCCGTGACCGCGGTGCCGGACCTGGCCAGCGTGTACGTCAAGATCGCCCCGCTCCAGAAGTGGAAGGTGAGGGTCACGGCGGAGCCGTCGGTGACAGCGTCGAAGAACGCGGTCGGCAAGGTGATCGTGCCTGCGGTGTAGTCCGGTGTGAAGGCCACATTGAACTGCTTGTACGTCGTCCAGGACTGCGGACCGGCGGCGGTGCCGTCGGCGTAGACGGCTTCCATGGTCGCCAACTTGTCTCCGTTGAACGCGGTGGGTATCACCAGCGAGGTCGTCGTACCCGTCGCGCTCGTCAGCACCGGCTTTTCATAGGTGATGACGTTGACGGCCCAAGGAATTCCGTCCGTAAACCGGAGGGACAGGACGGCATTCGTGCCATGCTCCTGCGACGCGGTCAGCCGGCTGAGCGTCGCCGCTGCGATGGTCAGCGTGTTGCCGTTGACGGTGTAGTCCACGCCCCGGATCAGGTGGCGGGTGCCGACATCGATCCCCTTCAGCCTGGTGCCGTTGAGGTTCAGCGTGATCGTCGCGTCCGTCGGGGCCTTGCCCTTGAGCACGAAGAGCTGATCGGTGGACGCGGTGCCGGAGCGCTCCGTCCAGCTCGAACGAATCTGCGCATAGAGGCTCGGGTCGTTCCATTGCATGGTGCGGCGGTTGAAGCGACTGCCGTTGTCCCACAGCATCGTGGTCAAGCCCCGGTACCGCGCGTAGTAGCCGAGATACTCAAGATACTTGAGCGTCTCACCTTGTTCGACCGTGCCGGGGCCGGAGTCCCAGCCGAGCAGCCCGTACTCACCGACGACGACCGGGATTCCCTTGGCCACGAAGGACCTGTGCAGCAGGTCGAACGTGTCGGTCAGGTCCTGCTGGGTGGCCGCGTTGAAGGTCGTGTAGCCGGCGAGGTTCACGCTGAAGGGCCAGAAGCTGTAGTAGTGGACCGAGGCCACGAGGTTGGGGTCGTCGAGCGCGGTGAAGGTGGCGAGCAGGGTGTCGATCTTGGGCTGATCCGGGGTGTCCCCCAGGGTCGGCATGACGAGCAGCCGGTCGGCATTGCCTCCGCCGGTCGCGCGCACGACGGAGTGGAAGGTCGTGTTGAGCTCGTTCATCAGGACGGCGTTCTGCTCGTCGCCGGCGCTGCCGTTGAAGAAGGGCTCGTTGATGCTCTCGAAAAGCAGTCGGCGCGGCTCGTCCCGGAAGGTGGCCGCGATCTGCTGCCAGGTGGCCGTGTACTGGGCCAGGACCGCGTCATGCTGGGCCGGCATGTTCGGCACCCACTGCCACGCGTCGCCGTGCATGTTGATCAGAACATAGAAACCGTCGGCCAAGGCCCAGTCGACCACCTGCTTGATCCTGGCCAGGAACGCCGGGTCGAGGGTGTAGGTCGGAGCCGCGCCCTCGTGCTGGCCCCAGGTCACCGGGATCCGGATGCTCCTGAAGCCCTGCGCCTTCAGCCTGCGGAAGAACGCCTGGGTCACCCGCGGGTTGCCCCACGCCGTCTCGTCGGCGCCGATGGCCTCGAAGCTGTTGCCCAGATTCCAACCGGGCTGCATGTCTGCCACTACGTCCAGCGCGGACGCCGACGCGGCGGAACCGGTGGACCGGGCAGCGGCCTGGGCGGCCGATGGGATGGACAACGCCGCGACGGCGAGGGCCGCGGAGGTCGTCATGACCTGACGGCGAGTGAACCCGGCTGAACTCGGCATGGAACTCTCCATTGACTCGAAAGCCCTTCCCCTCATATCGAACATCGACCGTCGAAGCGCTTCAACGCGGGGCGGAGCCTAGCGCAACCTGGCGACGGAGAGAACGGGCTAACCCGCATGGAACCTCCATCGAGTCGAGAAGGTTGCGCGTCGAAGCGCTTCCCCACAATGGGGAGTGCGAGACCCCCACCGGGTGACCGCCGGTCCGGTCGGCATCGGCGGCAGTCCGCCTTCGTGGGTTCATCGATCACCACGCACGGTGGGAATGCCAAGGCCCACGGCCGTATGCCGCCCATGGCCGCGGCCGCTGCGGTGTTCACCCAAGCGGTCGGGAGGACAACCAGGAGATCGCGCGGGCTCGGCGCCTCGGCATCCCCGTGGGGCACTGTTCGGCGGCGCTGAACACGCTGATGGCCGGGCACACGTCGATCGCTGTCATGGGCACGCACGGAAAGTCCCCGGCGAACAGAACACCGCCGTCGCCCTCGCCGAAGGCATCGGGCGGACCACCACACCCCCGGCACAGCCGCGGCCCCGAGTCGTCGTCCGTGACCACGACCAGCCGCAGCGCCGGGGCCCCCTCCCTGCCCATATGTGGTCAACATACAAAGGGGCAGGGGCCCGCCGGGATTCCCGGCGGCTTTTGCACGCACGGTCAAGCGCTCGCGGCGAGAGATTGAACCCGAAAGACATCAGGCCTGTGGATCGGGGGCTGAAACGCTCAGTTACGACTTGCTGTCGACCCGGCCGTAGGTGGGGGCGTGCTTCTCCAGCGCAGCACACGCTTGGGGCCAGGCGGAATCTCCCTCACAGAGTGCCGAGCGGAGGTAGGCCCAGGTCATGCGCTGAGTGATCGCGAGGCGCTCCGGGTCCTCGTCGTCGGTCTCTTTCAAGTCGTAGCCCATGATTCCGCCGAGGAAGTGCTTGGCGCCGAACAGGGTCAGCAGGTGATCGGCGCCAGGGCCGTGGTGGTAGGGGTCCGCGTGCCATGTGGCGCCGCGGACAGTCAGTTCGGGGCTGTCGTCCTCGTCGCCGTAGGCCACCAGTGTCGGCGTCGTCATGTGCGAGAAGTCGAGGTGGAGTTCCGGGAAGCCCTTGCGGACGGCGTCGGTGAGGCTGTCGCCGCCGTTGCCGACCGCGGCCAGCAGAACGCCCGACTTGATGCGCGGCTCGGTGTAGTCCTCGTCGATGAGGGTGCCGTCGGTTGGGTCGGTCAGCCTGGCGCCGAGCAGCAGGGCGACGGTCTGCGAGCCGCCGGAGTGGCCGACGGCTGCGACGTTGGTGTGGTCGAGGCGGCCGGTGATCGCGGGAATCCGTTCTTCGATGTTGTCCAGGCTGTCGAGGATGTGTTTCATGTCGGCAATACGGGAGCGCCAGAAAATCGGGAATCCCTCGGCGTTCGGGTCGAGGCCGAGACCCCCGATCTTCGAGCTGAGGTGGCTGGGCTGGATGACCGCGAACCCGTGGGCGGCGTAGAAGTGAACGAGCGGGTCGTAGCCGTCCTTGGAAGACAGGTAGAGGGATTGGCCGCCGCCGTGCGACAGCAGGACGATGGGCAGGTTGCTGCCGGTGGCGGGGGCGGTGACACGCACTTCGAGCAGCAGTGCCCGGTCCGGGGCCGGCAGGGTGAGCGTGCTGACCGTCAGACTGCCTGCCGACTCGTTGACGGGGATCTGGCGGGCTGTGCTGATCAGGTTGTTCATGCGGATCTGCTCCTGACACGCAAGGAAGGACGGAAAGGGGATGGTCCAACGGCTGGACAACGGCCGGCGTGTATCCCACCCCGGAAACGAAACGGAACATCGTTCCGCGAACTACAATACGGAACATTGGTCCGTTTCACAAAAGGAGGTGCCCTGTGACGACAGGACCATCCGAGGAACCAGCGCCCCACCGCGTACGACGCGACGTGCAGCGCAACCTGGACACACTGCTCACAGCAGCCGCCGATGTGTTCGCCGCCGAGGGCGTGGACGCACCCGTGCGACGCATCACCGAGAAGGCCGGAGTCGGGTCGGGCACGCTCTACCGGCACTTCCCGCAGCGCTCAGACCTCATCGTGGCCGTCTTCCGCCGCGAAATCGACGCCTGCGTCGACGCCGCCACCGCCCTATCGGCCCAGTACGAACCCCTGGAAGCCCTTACCCTCTGGCTCGGATGCCTGGCGGAGTTCTTCGCCACCAAACGCGGCTTCAAGACCGCCCTGCACTCCGGCGACCCTGCCTACGAGAACCTCCCTGCCTACTTCATGGAACGCTTCGGCCCCGTCGTCGAGGGACTGCTGACCGCCGCTGACGCGTCAGGGGACATCCGCGCCGACATCACCCCATACGACCTACTGCGCACCATGGCCAACCTCGTCGACCCGGAAGACAGCGCCTACACCCGGCACATGATCACTCTCATCGTCAACGGCCTGCGCTACCGGTCCGGCAGCTGAGTCTGAACCCACCGCGACATGCCGCCACAGTGGTCACGGCGGATCGCGGCGTACAGACCGACCTTCCACCGAGACTTCCGCTTCGGGACCCTCTGACGGAAGCACGCTCAAGCCTCTGGGCGACGTCAAACCAACCGACACAGCGCACTCGGTCAAAGGACGAGCTGATCCGACACGTTCCATGCACGAGTTCCTGCGCGACCAGGCAGCCCAAGGAGCCCAGCCCTGGGCAAGGCTGTGGGCTGAAGGCCACGGCGACGCCTGGCGAAACGACGCCGAATACGTCGAGCAACGCGAGGACCAGTGGATGCGGGCCCTGCTCGCCAGCTGAGGCAGCAGTGCCCGTGCCTGGCTCCCGGCGTCGAACGACATCTCGAACATTCGACTGTCTGACCGTGCGCGGGGACGAACTGTTCGAACTCGTGGACGCGTTGTTATGCGCGGACGGTCCGGTGACCTGGCCGGTGGACCTGACGCCGGTGGCCGAGCACCGGCGCGGCGCGATGTACGAGGCGTTGAGCTGCGGGAACATGGACGTGCCCCAGTTGCGGAAAGTGCTGGCCGGCCTGCCGATGCCGAGGGCCGCCGACGAGCGCCTGGTCCTGGCGGTCGACGTCAGCAGCCGGCTCCGTCCCGACGCGCCGACCGGCGCGGATCGCCTGTTCTGCGACGTCTAGGGTCGCAGCGGACGGTCCTCGGACCCGTTCATCCCCGGCTGGCCGTACTCCTTCGTCGCCGCCCTCGAATCGGGCCGAACGTCTTGGTGCCAGTTCCTGGATGCCGTCCGTCCAGGTCCCAAGGCCGACGTCGCCGAGGTCACCGCCGCGCAGCTCCGCCGGTGGTCACGGAGCTGATCGAGATGGGTCGCTGGCACTTGGGCGACCGCGACATCCTCATCGTCTTCGACGCCGCCTACGACGCCCCGCGCATGGCCCACCTCCTGGGCGGCCTACCGGTCGAGGTGCTGGGACGAATGCGCTCCAACCGCGTCATGCGACGGCCGACGCCCTCCCTCCGCGATGGTGAGCAGGTCACCGACGAAGACCTCCGCCCCGCCCGGCGGAGCGACTGGGCGCACTCGTCGTCCTGTCGTACGAACACGCGCACGGGGTGCCCTTGTTCGAGCAGCAGGTCGACCATCGTCCGGCTCATACCGCCGATTTCGCCGGCGGCACCCGCGATCAGGGTGGGATTGCGCTCCGGCATCAAGGTGTCCTCCGTCCGTGGAGGTCGGTCAGTTGGTCCGGAAGGTCGGGGCGGCGCACTGCTGGAGGACGGGCGGCAGCCATCGCGCGGGCGGCCGTCGCCGTGTGAGCCTGCGCCTCAGCCGGCCAGGCGGTTGATCTTGCGGATCTGCTTGTCGAAGGCCCGGGCGGGAACGAGACGGCGCAGCGTGCTCACGCGCCCGGCCGTGGGACCGGCGGTGTAGCGCAGCTTCGGCCTGACGTCGGTCGCCGCCGCGACGATCGCCTTGGCGACGACGGCGGGTGCGTCGCCGTCCCTGATCGCCTCCGCCAGCACGCGGTCGACGGTCTGCCGCTGCCTCGCGTAGGCGTGCAGGGGTGTGTCGGGCTTCGCACTGTTGGCCTCGAATCCGGTCCTGGTGTAGGCGGGTTCGACGAGAAGCGACCGGATGCCGTACTCCCGGACCTCGTGGTCCAAGGACTCGGAGTAGCCCTCGATCGCGTGCTTGGAGGCGGCGTAGACGGCCATGTACGGCTGGGGCATGAATCCGAGTACGGACGAGATGTTGATGATGCGTCCGCGTCGTTGCGCGCGCATGTACGGCAGGACCTCCGTCACCATGCGCATGACCCCGAAGACGTTGATGTCGAAGACGGCCTGGGCCTGCTCGACGGAGGTTTCCTCCGCCGCACCCGTCGAGCCGACGCCGGCGTTGTTGACCAGGACGTCGATCCGGCCGAACCGCTCGCTCACCTCCTGGACCAGTCCTGCGACCGAGGCGTCGCTGGCCACGTCGAGGCCGAGGAACGTCACACCGTCGAGCGGGGTGACGCGTGAGGTGTCTCGGCTTGTGCCGACCACCTCGAAACCCGCTGCGGCCAGTGCGAGCGCGGCCGCCTTACCGATGCCGGAGGACGCACCCGTCACGAGTGCCACCGGCCGATCTGTCGTCATCATGACTCCCGAAAATGAGAAACCGATCGGTTTCCCATCACTGTAAACCGATCGGTTTCCTCGTGCAAGCTCAGCAAGGAGCAGGACGGCATGGGCAGGGTCACAGTGCGCGGGAGAGGCGCGAGAGCGTCATCCGCACGGCGTTCGCCGGGCGGGTCGGCGTCACACCCGCGCGACTCTCGAGGGGGCAGCCGATGGAGTGAAGGGCGTCGAGCGGGCCCGCCAGGCCATGGCGGACGCCTACGCACAGCCGATCTCGACGCGCCCCGAAACCCTCCTGACGCGGATCGGCGAACTCGTGGGCAGCGTTCTGGAGGGGGGATCCGTCAGTGCACGTGCCCGTCGCCCCGGCAGGGGTGACACCCAGGGATGTGGCGAGGGTGGCCTGCGCTATGCCGGGGTCGCCGTCTTCTCGGGCGTCGCCTCCACCGGGATGCGGTGCAGCCCCCTGCGGTCGTACCACCCCAGTACGCCGAAACCGAACAGTGCTGCGGCCACGAGGCCGGCCGCCATCATGACCCAGCCCCGCGTCAGGCCCGCGTCGCCCTGGGCGTCGTAGTAGAGGATCGAGCGGATGCCACCGGTGATCTGCCGCAGCGGCTCGAACTCCGCGAGGACGCGGTAGAAGCCGGGCAGCGCCTCGATGGGGGTGGTGGCGCCGGCCGTCGGCACCGCCATACCGATGAAGACGAGCGTGACCACGAGCATGCCGGGTGTGCCGAAGACCGCGAGGAGGGTGAGCGCGCCGATCCCGGTGACGGCGACCGCGCACACCGAGTACAGCCACAGGAGGGACAGGTGGGCGGCGTCCATGCCCATGATGCCGACCGCGCCGACCATGACCAGGGTGCCCATCAGCAGGGACAGAGCGACCATGAGGGTGCTGCTGATGGCGAGGGTCTGCACCCGGGTGGCCCGGATCAGCGGGCGGTGCAGGCGCAGTGGGCCCATGTCGTTGTGGGTGTAGCCGAGGGCGTGGTCGACCTGGCCGCTGATGACGTTGGCGGAGAGCATGCCGACGACCACGAGGGTGAGCGCGTAGTAGAACGCCGTCAGGCCCAGGCCGCTGTGCGAGTCGAGCGGGTGGCCGTCCTTGACCGTGACGGCGGCCGGGTCGGCGAGCAGGACGCGTGCCGCGGCGGGCAGCTTCGCCTGCTGGGCGCCGGTCTGCGCGGTCAGTTGCCTGCCGAGCTGGAGCGAGGCGTTCTCGGCCGCGGTCGTCGTCGCCGTCCGGGCCAGGCTGGAGCCGATGCTGCCGGCGGACTGGTTGGTCAGCACCTTCAGCGTCGGGCGGGCCGGGGTTCCGGCGGGCGCTGTGCCGGTCAGTGCGGTGGTCGCCGAGGTGAAGTCGGCGGGCACGACGAGCGCGCCGAACAGCTTGCCCTTGCCGAGCTCCTCCTTCATCTCCTTCTGGTCCATCACCTTCCAGTCGATCTTGTTCCCGCCGGTGGTGGACTTCTTGATCGATTCGGTGATCCGAGCCCCGAGGTTGACCTGCTTGCCGCCGACGGTGGCTCCCTTGTCGGCGTTGACCAGGCCGACCGGCAGCTTGGTCATGTGATCGACCGGATCGATGTTGGCGCCGACGTAGAACACGGCGAACAGCAGCGCGAGGACGCCCGTGATGACGCCGTTGGCGATCCACAGAGGCTTGGTGCGCAGGATGCGGAAGGGGTGAATGCCACTCATGACGTACGTGTCTCTCGGTCGGGGGACGCGGAACGTTTCGCCGGGGGCTGCCAGCCGCCGGTGACTTCCTTGACGGGCTTGTGCGGGAAGCGGCGTTGGGCGTACTCCTGCGCGTGCGAGCCCGGCAGGACGTACAGGGTTTCCTTCTTGTCCTGGAGTGGGCGCAGCACGGTGTCCATGAACGACTTGCGGTCGTCCAGGTAAGGGCCCAGGACGTCCTCCCCGGCGGGGCAGACGGCAAGGCAGTAGCCGGACTTGTAGCCGGGGGGCGAGGACAGGCTCTGCCACATGGAGGCGCTCTCGGAATCGGTGACCCGGGAGCGGTAGTCGGCGGCGTCCTCGCTGTCGGCCACGGTCTGCGCCCAGTCGGTGAACCCGCTCATGAACTCGCGGTAGTTGTGCGTGGTGCAGGCCAGGCCGTCGAAGGCGCCGTCCTTGTGGATGGCGCCGACCGGGCAGGCGGCGACGCACAACTTGCAGTCGATGCAAGGGTTGTAGTCCAGCGCCCGCCCGTACTCGCTCACCTCCGCGTCCACCAGCACGGTGACCAGCAGGATGAAGCTGCCGAACTTCGGGTGGATGACGTTGCGGTGCAGACCCATCACGCCGAGCCCGGCGGCCACCGCGACCGTCTTGTGCGCCACCACCCAGATCCGCTCACGGGGGAAGCGGTCCATCTCCTGGGGGAAGCCGACGGACGGACTGAGTGCGCGGTATCCGGCGTCCTGGAGCGCCCGGGTGACGCTGCGGGCTGCGTGGTTGGCCTGTTCGTCGGTCTGGTGGAACTCCTGGTTGGCCACGCTGCGAGCCGGGGAGCGGCAGTTGTCGCGGTTCATCCGGACCGCCATCGCGATCAGGGTGCGGGTGCCGGGCAGCGCGGACCGGGCGTACTCGCGCTCACCGGCCAGATCGGGGTGGTCCAGGCTCACCGCGGCCGCGTCGTCCGCGCCGGCCGCCAGGCACAGTTCGCGCAGCCAGGCCGCGTCGATCACCTCCGTCGGGCGTGCCGTGTCACCGGCCCTGCGCCGGGCGAGTACGGCCTGCACCGACGGGTGCGCGGCCAGCTTCGCCGGAAGCCTGGGACTCGGCGGTTGTCCCTCGGCGTCACGCGCGGCAGTCATCCGTGCTCCTCATGACTCGGGTCCGGAACTCGCCCGCCCGCACGACGAGAAACCGATCAGTTCCACCACCGTAAACTGATCGGTTTCCACACGCAAGCCCGAGTTGCGGACCCGAGCCGCAGGCCCGAGTCGCCGACGACGGGGGCCGGTACGTCTCGACGACCCCACGCGAGTTCCGTGAATGACCTTGCGCCGGGAAACCGATCGGTTTACCGTAATGGAAACCAAACGGTTTCCCATCGTTGGGTCGCGGACCACAGCAGGGCCGCAGGCCACACGCCACCGGGTCACCCCTCCCAGTCGAACCCGCACCCCGAATCATCCATTCGCAGTTCACGCACAAGGAGTCGACACAATGCCCAGCCAGGAACCGCGCCCCACCATCCGCATCCCGGGGACCACCAGCCACACCATCGCCCCGCGGGCAGGACGTGACAGCCGCGAGGGAACGCTGCGCTACCTCAAGGCGGGCACCGGTGCCCCGCTGGTCCTGCTGCACACCGTGCGCACCCAGGCCGAGCACTTCCGCCACCTCATCCCCCTGATCGCGGACCACTACACCGTGTACGCCCTCGACCTGCCGGGGATGGGCTACTCCGAGATCGTGCCCGGCGCCTCCTACGACGAGCCGGCCATGCGCGCGGGCGTCGAACGGCTCCTCACCGAACTCGACCTGCACGACGTGACCTTGGTCGGTGAGTCCATGGGCGCGGTGCTCGCCCTGACCACCGCGGCCGATCTCCCGGAACGGGTACGACGCGTCGTCGCCGTGAACACCTACGACTTCCGCGGCGGGATCACCCGCTCCAGCCTCCTCGCCCGTGTGGTGGTCAGCGGTGTCCTCACGCCCGGCGTGGGCCCGGTGATCGCCGGGGTGGAGCCCAAGCCCGCCCTGCGCACGATCCTCCAGGGCGGCCTCGGCGACAAGAGCGCGCTGCGCGACGACTACCTGGACGAACTCCTCCAGGTCGGCGGCCGTCCCGGCTACCCGACCGTCGCCCGGGGCGTCTACCAGAACCTGCCCACCCTCATCGCGGCCCGCTCCCGCTACCCCCAGGTCAAGGCCCCCATCCACCTCGTCTACGGGGAGAACGACTGGTCCCGCCCCTCGGACCGGGAAGCCAACAAGAAGCTCCTGCCGGCCGCCGACTTCACACAGGTGCCCGACGCCGGCCACTTCATCTCCCTGGAACGGCCCGACGTACTGGCCGACCTGCTCAGCACAACGGCCTGACCCGCCCGAAACCGTAGGACACCCCCGTTCGGGTGTAGTGCGTGAGGTGGACCACGTTCCACCATGTGGCGTTGCAGCGTCGCGACACGCAAAGGAGCAGTACGTGGCAGACATCCGGATCGAGTTCGATGTGCCGGCCCAGATGCGTGACGGCACGGTGCTGCGCGCCGATGTCTACCGCCCCGGGGGCTCAGGGCCGTGGCCGGTGTTGCTGAGCCGGCTGCCGTACGGGAAGCAGATGCCCCTGGCGGTCACTCTGCTCGATCCCCTGGCGGCGGCCAGGCGGGGCTTCATGGTGGTCGTCCAGGACACCCGTGGCCGGTTCACCTCCGAGGGAGAGTGGGATCCGTGGACGCACGAGGAGAGCGACGGGTACGACACCGTACGGTGGGCCGCTGCCCTTCCCGGCGCGAACGGCTCCGTCGGCATGATCGGAGCCAGCTATTTCGGCCACACGCAGTGGATGGCGGCGCTGTCCAAGCCGCCGGAGCTGAAGGCGATCGCGCCGATGGTCACGTGGTCCGATCCGGACGACGGACTGTGGACGCGCGGCGGTGCGATCGAGCTCGGAATCACCGCGCCGTGGACCCTCATGATGGGTGCCGACGCGCTGACGCGCCGGCACGGCACCGACCCCGCGACGCTCGTCGGCAGCCTCGGCAGGCTGGTGCAGGATCTCGACGGCCTGGCCGACGGCGGCTACGGCGAACTGCCCGCCGGGCGGTTCCCCGCGTTCGTCCGGCACGCTCTTCCCGAGCTGGGCCATGAGCGGTCCCGGCGGGAGCCCGAGTGGGCACGGGCCTGCCGGGTCGCGGGCCGGCACGACGAGGTGGACCTGCCCACCTTCCAGGTCGGCGGCTGGTACGACATCTTCGCCCAGGGCACGCTCGACAACTTCACCGCCATGCGCCGCGCCGGCCGGTCAGCCACGCTGATCATGGGGCCGTGGAGTCACGCCAACCAGCAGCATGTCATCGGCGATGTCAACTTCGGGTTCGGCGCGAACTCCGCCTTCATGGGCATGCGCGGCCCCCTGCACGGCCTCCAGCTCGACTGGTACGAGCGCACGATCGGTGACGGTGAGGCGCTGGAGCCGGACACGGGCAGGGTGCTGTTGTTCGTCATGGGCGTCAACCAGTGGCGCGAGGAGACGCAGTGGCCCCCGTCGCGGGCCGTGGACACCGACTTCCACCTGCGCGCGGACGGACGCCTCGCCCAGGAGCCGCCGCCTGTCGCCGAGCAGCCCGAGGAGTTCACCTACGACCCGATGGATCCGGTTCCCACCACCGGCGGCGCGTTGCTGATGACCGACGAGTTCCGTCCCGGGCCCCTCGATCAGACGGCAGTTGAGGCGCGCGAGGACGTCCTGGTCTTCACCACCGAACCCCTCACCAAGGACGTCGAGGTGACCGGCCGTGTCAAGGCGGTGCTCTTCGCCGCCACGGACGGCCCCTCGACCGACTGGGTGGCCCGCCTGTGCGACGTCGACGAGAACGGCGTCTCCCGCAATGTGACCGACGGCATCGTGCGGGTACGGGCGGCGACACCGGGTGAGCCCGCCGAGCACATCGTGGACCTGTGGTCGACCAGCATCGTCTTCCGTGCAGGGCACCGCATACGACTCCAGATCACCTCCAGCAACTTCCCCCGCTGGGACCGCAATCTCAACACGGGCGAACCCGAGGAGAGCGCGACCACGGCCCGAGTGGCCCGCCAGCAAGTCTTCCACGACCCCGCCCGGCCCTCCCGCATCGTCCTGCCCGTGGTGGCTCCGGCCTGACAAAAAGCGGGCAGAAGGTCGACCGATCCGACGCGCCGGTGGGCAAGACGGCCGAAGTCGTCACGTTGGCTCGCTCGGAGGGCGGCAGGCTGCGCTCCGTGACGATCCGGCAGGAGGACGGGCTGTGCCTGGCCTCGCGCCAGGCACAGCCCCTCGCCCTCGGGCATTCTCGGCGGTGCCGAAACCTGGCCGGGAAACCAGTTGTCAGAGGTCGAGGACCAGGCGGTCACCCCTGGCTCGGGAGACGCAGATCATCATGGTGTCGCCTGCGGCGCGTTCCGTGTCGTTCAGAACCGAGTCGCGGTGGTCGATCTCCCCGGCCAGCACCTTGGTCTCGCAGGTTCCGCAGATTCCCTCCTCGCACGACGTCATCACCGACACACCCGCGTCCCCGACGGCCTCGAGGATGGACATGTCCTCAGAGACCAGCAGCTTCTTGCCGGACTGGGCCAGCTCGACCTCGAAGCTGCTCTGCGGCCCGGCGGTGAGGTCCTGCTTCGGGGCGAAGCGCTCCAGGTGCAGAGATCCGCTCGGCCACCTCTCGCAGCCGGCCTCGACCGCCGCGAGCAGTGGTTCCGGACCGCAACTGTAGACGGCTGTCTTCCGTTGCGGCTTGCCGAGCAGCGAAGGCAGGTCCAGCAGCCCGTATTCATCCTGCGGCCGCAGGCTCACCCGCTCTCCGTAGGCCCGCTGCAGAGTCTCACCGAACGCCATCGAAGCCCGGGTGCGGCCCCCGTAGACGAGGCGCCAGTCGGCGCGGGTCGCATTGACTGCTGCCACCATGGGCAGGATGGGGGTAATGCCGATTCCGCCTGCGATGAAAAGGTAGTTTTTGGCCTTCAGGAGCGGAAAGTGGTTGCGCGGCCCGCGAATGCGCACCGCCTCACCTTCACCGAGAACGTCGTGCACGTAGCTCGACCCGCCGCGGCTCTCCGGTTCACGCAGCACCGCGACCTGAAGGCGGGACCGGTCCCCCGGGTCCCCGCACAGTGAATACTGCCGGACCAAGCCGGCTCGCAGTACCAGATCGATATGCGCTCCCGGCTGCCATTCCGGCAGCGGACGGCCCTCCGGGTCGCGCAACGTCAGCAGCACGACACCTTCGGCCACCGTTTCCTTGCGTTCCAACACGAGACCGAGCTCGACTTCGGTGCTGAGAGTGCTCATTATCCGCCTTTCCATTCTCACAGTGACGATGTGGTGACGCGGTTCTTCCCTGACCGATCAGGACGGGAAGCAACGGCCGAAGTCGCGCAGCAGTCGGGGGGATCCCTGCAGCTTGATCTGGCGCCGCACCAGTGCCCACGCCAGCAGCGACGGCTTGCTGAGGAAACGCAGCCAGGTGCGCGTGTCGGCGGTGATCCTGAGATCCGGCTCACCGTGATGTCCGTCGGCGACATCGAGTTCGCGGTCGCGGATCGTCACGGTGATCTGCCGGGACTCGTCGCCGGTGAACGTGAAGTGGTAGGTGGCGGACATGTCCTTGGCCTGTTCGCGCTGAAAGATCAGCGGCAGGCCTTCCACCAGACCGTCGATGCTGTTCGCGCGCAGGCTCATCGCGACATGCTTGGTGCGCTTGTTGGGGAACCGGTCGGCCACGTGCTGCTCGGCGTCGGAACCCGGGACGACGTAGACGGTCTCTTCCTTGTCCATCAGCGGGCGCACGACCTGGGTCAGATGCGCCTTGCGATCGTCCAGCCAGGGACCGATGACGTCCTCGCCGGCCGGGCACACCGACATGCAGTAGGCCGCCTTGTAGTTGGCGCCGAAGGACAGGCTCTGCCACATCGAGGCGCTCTCGCTGTCACTCACGCGCGATCGGTAGTCATGGGCGTCACGGCTTTCGGCGACCTGTTCGGCCCAGTCACCGAAACCACCCATGAACTCGCGGTAGTTGTGCGTGTAGCAGGCGGAGAAGTTGAAGTGACCGTCGGAGGCGATCGCTCCGGTCGGGCAGGCCGTCACACACAACTTGCATTCCAGGCAGGGGTTGTACTCGATGGGCCGGGTGTATTCGCTGACCTCGGCGTCGATGAGGATGGTGCCCAGCAGGACGAAGTTGCCGAATTTGGGGTGGATGACGTTGCGGTGGATACCCATCTTGCCGAGCCCGGCCGCCACGGCGACCGGCTTGTGCGAGACGACCCACGCCTTTCTGGGGAACTTGTCCATCTCCATCGGAAAACCCATCGCCGGGTTGATGGCGCGCACGCCCATCGCCTCCAGCTCGCCCACCACGTGCCGGGCGATCTCGTTGGTGTGGTCGCCGGTGTGATGGAATTCCAGGTTGGCGACCGAGCGCGCGGGAGTGCGGATGTTCTCCCGGTTCATTCGGGTCACGAAGCTGATCAACGTCCGGACACCCGGCAGCGCGGCGCTGAGGTCCTCTCGCTGGTCGGCGATGTCCGGCCGGTCGATCTCGACGAAGCCGACGTCGTCCGCGCCCGCGTCGAGACACAACTGACGTAGCCACGACGCGTCCAGTGGCTCGGCGGGCCGGGCGGCGGAGCGGTCGCGCCGACGGGCTTGGACGACGGTGGGATGGTCTTCGAGCTTGTTCTTGGCCATCGAGCGTCACCTCACGGGGCGGGGGACATACGAGTTTCATGAAGCAACTCGAAGCCTAGCCGTGTGAGTTTCATGAAGCAACTCGTGGTCGATTTGTGATCATTCCGTTGGGCCTTCTGCTGGCCTTGGGTGCAACTGCCCGACGCAGGAGGGGAGTTCGGCTGTCTCCCTTTGCCGAACCGCAGGAACGGTCCGTACTTCGAGCGGCTACGACAGCGGTAGCAGGGTGCGCTCTGGCAGTCAGAAGGCCGGCTTTTGTTCGGAGCTCTTATCGCGGCGCGGGGGTGAACTCCGACTGCGGGCCGACTCTTGCGCGTGCTCCAAGGGCGAAACGACCAGCAAGATCCGCCTCGCCGCTGACGGGAAACGCCACCCGCCGGGATGGCGTTCGTCCTGAACGGAAAGACAGGTCACCGACAGCGCGCAGTTCAACCCTGCCCAAGAAAGGAGCGGGTCGGCCGGCGTGTCGGCCGTCCTTACTTCGGTACGGACGACGGTCGGACCGGTGATGCCGCGTGCGCAGCGGGGAGAAAGCGCGGGTGGCCCCGCCCGTGAACCGCGGTACAGATCTCTCCAAGGAGAGGAGCAGCATTGAGCGCCTGATCGACAGGCTCAAGGCCGAGAAGCGTTTCGGATGTCAGGCCGACGAGTCGGTGAGTGCTGGTCCGGGAAGCAGGTGAACCGCGTCCGGGCCCACCGCTTGTCCGCAGCGGGTGCAAACGAGCCGTTCCCGAACGTTGCCTCCGCATCCCACGTGGCTCGTGATCCGCGGAGGGCCCGCCGGATCCTCGGCGTGCTCATCGCCCCAGTGCATCAAAGAAAGCACCGCGGTGAGCAAGTCCTTGGCCTTGCCCGTCGGCCGGTACTCGTAGCGGGCAGGCCGCTCCTGGTAACAGACCCGCTCCAGCAGCCCGTCGTCGACCAGCTTGGAGAGGCGGTTGGTGAGTACATTGCGGGCGATACCGAGGCTGTCCTGGAATTCCTCGAACCGGCGCAGGCCAAGCTGCGCGTCGCGAATGATCAGCAAGGTCCAGCGCTCGCCCACAACCTCGAGAGTCCGGGCGATGGAGCACAGCTGACTGTCGTATGTTCGGCCCAACATGCTGCGAATTTAGCACGTTGCGTCAAGCAACTGATAACTTCGAGCGTGAGGTCGCTCGCCCTCGGGGCGGGCGGCGAGCGCAGCGGCTCGGTGGACGGCGTACGCCGGGCCGCGTGACGGCGTCGTGGAATCAATCTTCATCCCGCACCACCCCGGAACGGAACGAGGTGACCACGGCGCTCCGGGGGGCGGTCACGCCACCGCGTTCAACAGGTCGGCCAGCACGTCGGGGCTTTCGAGAGCCATGAAGTGGTCCGCTCCCGGCACCTGGGTGAAATCGGCGGCAGGCAGCAGCCTCCTGTTCGCTTCCCGGTCCGAGGGCCGGGACCAGTCGTTCTCCCCGTAGACGAAGTGGACGGGGGCCTTGACCTGGGGGTAGCGCTTGCGGGCCGCGATGAGGCTGGGCATGTTCCGGTACAGAGCGCGGGCAACGGTCGGGAAGCCGGGACGCCTGCCCACCCGGAGGAGCTCGTCCAGGTAGTCCTCCCGGAAGGCAGTCTTGTCCCCCACGCCGCCCTGCAGGATTCTGCGAAGAATGGTCCTGGGCTCCTGCTGGGCGATCACCGGACCCACTCCCGGTGTGGTGATCCCGCCGATCACCACGCGGGCGAGGAGGCTGGAGCGGGCGATTCCGTCGCGGTAGTCATACGCGTTCACGGCGACGACGCGTCGTACCCGTTCCGGGAGATCGGCCGCGGTGGTCAGGGCGAGCACCGCGCCCATGGACTCACCGACCAAGGTCACGTCGTGCAGGTCGAGTTCGGTGAGGAGCCGTTCGACGCCCGCGCGCATGGCCGGCTCGTCGTAGGAGGCGCCGGGCACGATCTCGGAGTAGCCCATCCCCGGCAGGTCGAGGGCGTACACGGTGTAGTGGTCCGCGATCAGGGGGATGAGGTGGCGGAAGTGCTCGGCCTGGGTGCGCACGGTGTGCAGCAGGACCAGGGGGGCACCGGTGCCCGCCTTGAGGTAGCGCAGCGTCCCCTCGCGGCTGTCACGTCCTGCCCGCGGGGCGATGGTGTGGCTGGTGGTCCCCGGGACGTGGATCGTGGGGCGCGGTTCCTGGCTGGGCATCTGTCTGTGTCTCCCGCCCCTACTTGGCCAGCTGGGCGTACAGCCCGGCCAGGTCGCCGGCCAGGCCCGCCTTGACCTGGCGCGTGAGGTCGTCGGCGAGCACCTCGTACGCGCCCGTCTCGACGCCGTCGAGGGCGAGTGCGGCCACGTCGCGCGGGTCGGACTTGGGCGCGTCGACGCCGGCTGCCAGGTCCGTGTCGACGTATCCGACGTGCAGTCCGGTGACGGCGATGCCGCGCGGCTGCAACTCCAGGCGCAGGGAGTTGGTCTGCGACCACAGGGCGGCCTTGGAGGCGCTGTAGGAGCCGCCGAGGGCCAGCCAGGAGAGCACGGAGTGCACGTTGAGGATGTGGCCGCCGCCGTTGCGCTCGATGACCGGCGCGAAGGCCCGGGTGAGCAGCAGCGGGCCGTAGAAGTTGGTCTCGAACTCCCGGCGTACGTCGTCGACCGGGGAGTCGAGGAAGGAGGCGCCGACCGCGGCACCCGCGTTGTTGATCAGCACGGTGACGTCCTGCGCCTGTGCGGCGGCCGCCGCCACGGAGGCCGGGTCGGTGACCTCCAGCGCCACCGGGACCGCGTCGGGGTGCGTCACGGTGCGCGGGTCGCGGGCCGTGGCGTAGACCTTGCCCGCACCTCGCACGTACAGCTCCTCCACCAGCGCCTTGCCGATGCCCCGGCTGCCGCCGGTGACGAAGACGTTCGCGCCCTTCAAAGCGGTCATGGCTGCCTCCACTAAAATCGGAAACCGTTCGGTTTCCACCACAGTAAACCGATCGGTTTTCTAGCGCAAGTACAAGCGGGAACCGCCGCGGGTCGGTGAGGCATCGAGCTCTGGCGGGAAGGCGACTTCCTCAGCCCCCTCGACGCCGCCCAGCACGACCTGCCGGCCTTCCCCGCCTTCCCGCGTGAGACGCGACTCCGAGGACGACCGACCGCTGCGGCAAGCCGCCCTCAAGCCCCCTCGGGCCGCCGCGTGCAATCGGCCGCACAGGTCGGGATTGAGGGCGCCGGCCGGCCCGGCGGAGATGACAAGCCGCGCCCGCGAGGCGGACCTAGTGGCGCACGCAGCATGTGACCAGCTCCCATACGCGCTCGAGAGGTCACAGCTCGGACAAGGACACCACCTCGCCCGGTCCATCACGCCTCGCTCCGGATCCCCTGCCGTCCGGCGGAATCCATACCGCGAGAAGCCTTGACGTCCGGGCCCCGGCTGCGTAGACATGACCGCGCGGTCAGACCGAGTGGTCGCACGGTTGACCACATTCGTTGCAAACGCAGGGCCGTCGGGAGACTTCATGGCACCAGGGGTAGGGCGCAGCGACGGCTCCTCCGTGCCGCGCAGCGCGGACGTGGCCCGGGTCGCCGGGGTGTCCCGCAAGACGGTGTCCAGGGTCCTGAACAACGAACCGTACGTCTCCGAGGAGGCCCGCAGAAGGGTTCTCGCAGCCGCTGAGGAACTCGGTTACCGGTTGAACCAGGCGGCCAGGGCTCTGGCCTCCGGACGTACCGGCGCCATCGGCGTGGTCGCCCTGGGAACCGCCGGGTACGGGACCGCCTCACTGCTCGTGCACATCGAGCGGGCCGTGCGCGACGCGGGTTACGCGCTCCGCGTGGTCAACACGCCGGACGGCGACCCGGTCGGGATCGCCGGCGCCGTGGAGTCCCTGCTCGAGCAGGGGGTGGACGGCATCGTCGTCTCCGAGCCCATCGTGGAGGGCGAGGTCGGTGTCCGCGTCGACGTGCCGGTCCTTTTCCTGGGGGCGCCGCCCGCGTTCTCCGCCGTCCGGACAGTGACCATGAGTGTGGGCGCCCACGCGCTGGCTCGAGCCGCCACCGAGCATCTGCTGGATCTGGGGCACACGACCGTGCACCACCTCGCCGGTCCGCGACGGTGGTACGCAACCAAGGACCGCATCGAGGGATGGCGGGCGGCGCTCGCGGCGCGAGGCGCTCACGAGCCGCCGCTGCTCAACGGTGACTGGTCGGCCGCCTCCGGCCATGCCGTGGGCCTGTCGCTGGCCTCGGACCCGTCCGTGACCGCTGTGTTCGCGGCGGGCGACGAGATGGCCATCGGCCTCATCCACGCCCTGCAAGAAGCAGGGCGTCGCGTGCCGGAGGACATCAGTGTCGTCGGCTTCGACGGCAATCCGGTGTTCGCCTACGTCTCTCCTCCCCTGACCACCGCACGCCAGCCCTTCGAAGCCGCGGCCCATGAAGGAATCCGCCTTCTCGTGCACGCGATCGAGAAGCCCGACACCGACCTGCCGCAGGCGATCGACCCACCGGCCGAACTCGTCGTGCGCCGCTCGACCGCGCCTCCGCTGTCCCACACCGACACACCGGAACAGCGCACCACCTGACAGCGCCCCGGCAGAAACGCCGTGACCCAGTCGTCCACCGCCAACGGAGCGGCCGTCATCCAGTGGGGCGACGCCGGTATCGACAACCAGCTCTGGAAGATCGTCCGCGTCAACTGATGCCTCGCCCCGGAGGGCAAGCGGATCAACCATGGCGCACCCGCTCCCCTGGCCCCGGGCCGGAAAGTCCACGGCCAGGGGAGCGACCGGCACAACGGGTCGATGGCCGGCGCGTCGGCCGCCCCAAGCAGGCGGTACTCGGCACACGGCACTGCGCTCGGGGCGGACGCGCACCCGGAGTGAATCCGCAGGGTGTAGTCGCGTCACCACTCGCACGAGGGTCTCACCGCACTGCGGTACCGCATCGAGACCACGCCTCGGCGCGACACTTCCCGGGCGGCGACTGCGGCGTCGCGTCACATCCGCAGCCGCTCGCGCACCATGTCCTCGTTCCGATCAGGGTGGTCTCCAGCGCTGTCTCGTCGGCGACCAGCCGACTGCGCCGTCCCGGTCCCGGCCTGGCGTCGCGTCCGGACCTGGACCGATCTCGGCCTGCGCCGCGGCGTCGCCATGGTGAAGGCCCCCGCCGCTCAGACACTCCCGGCCTGGGTAAGGGCTTCACGTAGTATTACCCGTGGGGGTATGTACGAGGAGGGGTTTGTGGAGCTTGAGCTGGCAGGCGCGGAGTTGCGCTCGGTGCTGAACCGGCTACGCCGAGCTCAGGGGCAGATCTCCGGGGTGATTCGGATGATCGAAGAGGGGCGCGACTGCGAGGACGTCATCACGCAGTTGGCCGCGGCGTCGCGCGCCCTCGACCGGGCGGGTTTCGCGATCATTGCGACCGGTCTGCAGCAGTGCATCGTGGAGACCGGCAACGGGGTGGACCGCGACGAGACCAAGGAACAGATGCGAACCCGGCTGGAGAAGCTCTTCCTCTCCCTTGCCTAGCCACCACCCACAACGGGCGCTGCCGAGGGGGATGACCAACTCTCAGTGAACTGAGCACGGTTACTCCGGCGACACACATGCAATGCGAGCGGTTTGCCCCGAAAAATCACCAGGCCGGACACCTGTCGCCGCCAGGCCGACCGACAACCTGGCGATGAGCGCCCACTCCCCGTGGTGAGCGCGGCACTGACGCCCCTTCACCGAAGCCACGGGTAAGCAGCGCGGACGCAGCGTCGGCAGTACGGCGACGCGCGACCGGCGCCGGCCATTACTCGGTCAGCCGCAGTTCGACCAGGTCAGGCCAGCCCACGGTGCCCATCAGCAGCGAGCGGCCGGCGATACCGGGTAGTAGGCGCACGCCACGCTCGCCGACTCGAGACCACCACTGACGCAAGCGTTGCGGACGCGAGTCTCCACCACACGGGAGATCCAGAACGCAGGCCCTCCCTCGCTCGCAGAATTACCCCCGGGGGTATATGGTCGCACTACAGAGTACCCCCGGAGGTATACAAGAACCTGACATGGGCCGAGCAGACCGCGAAGGAACTGGCCGCGAACAAGCGCATCGCGGGCGTGACACCGGCTCTGTCGGCCGGAGACGGCAACTCCCTGTCGCTCCTCAAGGCCGTACCCAAGGTGGACCCGTCCTTGGCGAAGACCGTGGAGGAGTTGCGCAGCGACCTGCCCCGTGGCGATCTCGTGGGTGGCGCAGCCGTTGAGAACCTCGACATCCGCTGCAGCCACAGCTGACCCGATAACGGCGGTCCCCGGCGCGCCCGGGCCGCCACACCCTGCATGTCCCGAACCGCAACCGAAGGAGAATGACCCATGTGCCAGCGAGCCGTCTGCCGAAAGTGCCAAGGCATCACTTACCGGGGCTGTGGCATGCACGTCGACCAGGTACTGGCCGGCGTCCCCCGGTCCCAACGCTGCACCTGCACCCAGCAGGAAGCTCCGGCCGGAAACCTCTGGAAGCGCCTCCTCGGCCGGGGTTGACCTCCGACGAGGCCCCCCTCGGCCACCACATGAGTCGCGTCTTGCCAAGCTCTGCCCGCAGGACCGGGCCCGACTGGTCCCCCTGCCTACGAGCCGGGAATCGCCGGGGTGGCGTTGGACGATTTCCATGTCGATGCCGAGGGTGGCGGCGTGCTCGACGAGGTGCTGGCGGTAGCCGCCGTCGACCCAGACTTTGCGGATCGAGGGGTGGGTGGCGGCGACCTGGTCGATGAGGTGGGTGCCGACGACGGAGTCCTGCACGCTCGCGGCCGTGACCAGCACTGCCAGGAGTGGTCCGAGTGTGTCGGTGACGATGCTCCGTTTGCGGCCGACGATGTCTTCTTCGCCGCGTCCGTGCCCTGCCCGGCGGCCGGGACGCGTTTCTCAACTGACCCGCCACCAGCGCGAGTTGCTCGGCAGCCCAGGGTTGCCAGTGATTGCAGAGTTGGGGGTATGGATGGGGCGGGGACGGTTGCTGCGCTGGGCTGCCTACGCTGGGCTGGTGAGTGTCCTTGCTGCGGGGACAGGATGCACGGATCGTTCGGAGGGGGCAGAAGGGCCAGGCATGTCGGCCGCTGCCCGGTCATACCTGTCGAAGGTGCTGGACATCATGGCGAACCCGACCCATACGTCGGCATGAAGTTCGACTGATTGAGCCTCGGCACCTTCCCGACGACCGCAACACCTCGCCGAAGATCGCCCCACTGGGACCACCCCAGTGGGGTGATCTTGTTCTCGGTGATCGGCACCTTCAGTGCCGGACCCGTCGGCGTTTTCAGCGTCGGCCAACACCGCCACCAGGCGCGACCCCACACCAGAGGATCAAACGCCAATTCCGGGATGAAACATCGTGAGAAAACGACCTCTGAGGCTTCGGAGCCGGAGTCGTCCGAGCAGGCGGTCAGCAGCAGGGAGAGCGAGAAGCGGCGGCGGTCACCGGAGAAACCGCTACTGCGCCACTGCGGCGGGCGTAAGCGTTTGCTGTTGTGGACCGTATGACCGGAGGGGCGGGATCAACGAGGGGAAGACGCCGGTCTGCGTCGGCTCACTCTCAAGAGCGTTACCTTCGAGCCGTTGACCTGCGCCATTCTAGTCGTCTCCCGATGCCTGAGAACCCTCCCCTGATGCGGCAGTGAGGGACAGTCAGCCATGGACCGTCCTTCCCCGGCTCTGGCGTGGAATACGTTTACTGCCTCTCGGCAACACTTCCGTGTACGGGCAGCTCGGCGCGGGCCAGTGTCCGTGTCGCGCCGCGTGCGCCCGCGGTGACGACGCGGGCGCCGGGTCGTCAGGCGGGCTGGACGGTGATTGTGCGGAGGCGCTTGGTGGCCCGGGTCAGGGCTACGTACAAGTCCCTCTCCCCACCGGGGCGGGCCATGATGATCTCCTCGGGGTTCACGACGACGACCCCGTCGAATTCCAGGCCGCGTGCTTCCGACGCCGGCACGATGCGTGCGTGGTCGGCGATGCCTTGGGCCGTCAGCTCGCGCACCCTGGTGTCCGCGCAGATCACTCCCAGAAGCTCGCCCGGGTGCGTGGTGCTCTGGGCACGGAGATCCTGAACGACGGCGGTGACCAACCCGTCCGGAACTGTGGTCATGGTGCGAGGGCTCTCACCGCTTCGCAGTGACCGTGTGGGCTTCTGGTCCGGAGCGATCCGCGTGAGCAGGTCCCGGACACTCTCCAGGATCTCCTGAGTGGTGCGGTAGCTGACGGTCAGGTTGTGCAGTTTGAACCGCGGTCCGACGTGGGGGCTCAGCGCTTCCTTCCAGTCGCGTGCTGTCGCGACCGGGCCTGCCTGGGCGAAGTCACCCACCAGCGTCATCGCCCTTGCCGGGCAGCGGCGGACGATCATCCGCCACTGCATTGCGGTCAGTTCCTGCGCCTCGTCGACGACGACGTGCCCGTACGTCTGCTCGGGGGGGCCGTCGACCAGGCTCGCCGCCTCGTCCAGCAACGGCACATCGGCATCGGTCCACGGGTCGTCCGGACCGCGCAGCAGAAGGGACCGCTCCTGCGCGGTCAGGCGGGGCAGGCGCTCGGCGAGAGCACCGGCGTTCGTCAGGAGCGCCTTCACGAGGTCACCGGGTACCAGCCGCGGCCACAACACCTCGATCGCTCGGTCGACGCCGGCGTCGTCGAGGAGATCGGCTCGGATGGCGTCCAGGTCCAGCTCGTGGACCGGACCCGAGTCGGCCGCGCCTTCGGCGCGGCGCTGGGTGGCTCCCGTGAACCGGTCGAGGTCCATGCCCGTCATCCTGGCGGCATCGGCGTCGATCTCCTCCAGGAGGTCGCCCATGTCTCGTTGCATCGCGTCGGTGACGGCGTCGACCAAGAGCTCCTTGAACACCTGGCGCGCGGGGTTGTGCCCCGGTGCGGCTGCCACGGCGGCGTCGCGTGCCCTGGCGACTTCGTCGCCGGACAGGTGAACCAGTTCCTGTCCGACCCGCACGGTGAAATCACCGGCGGGGGCTTGATGGGCGCGCAGCAGGCCGGCCAAGGCGTCGGCGAGGTCGGAGCTGCCCTTGAGACGCGCCGTCTCGAACGGGTCCACCGTGTCCGTGGACACTCCGGCAAGTTCCCGGCAGGTCGCCAGAACGACGTCGTTCTCTCCGAGCGAGGGAAGAACCTGGGAGATGTAGTCGAGGAACCGGGCGTTCGGGCCCACCACCAGGACACCCTCCTCCGCGGCGCGCGGGAACGCGTACAGGACATAGGCCGCCCGGTGCAGGGCGACCACCGTCTTGCCGGTGCCGGGTCCGCCCTGCACCACGGTCACCCCGCGGTGGGCGGAGCGGACGATCTCGTCCTGCTCGGCCTGCAACGTCGCGACGGCCGCCTGCATCCTGCCCGTACGCCGTGCCGACAGAGCCTCGGTCAACGGGCCGTCCCCCACGACGTCCTCGTCGGTCGGGGCGGTCCCGTCCAGCAGTTCGTCGCTCACCGAGATGACCGTGCGCTCCTCGAGGCGCAGGTGCCGGCGCCGCCGCAGATCCATCGGATGGACCGGTGTCGCCTCGTAGAAGGGCCGCGCCGCGTTCGCGCGCCAGTCCACGAGCAGCGGCAGGTCATCCTCCTCCGTATGCAGTCCGATCCGCCCAATGCGCAGGGCCGTGCCATCCGTCCAGTCGATGCGCCCGAAGACCAGCCCCTTTTCGGCGCCCTCCAGCCGGCCGATTTCCTTGGCCAGACGCTCGGCGGCGATTTCTCTCTCGTATGCCTCACCGGGGCTTTCCGCCGGGGCCTTCAGCACATTCGCTCGGTGTGCTCGCGCCTCGGAAAGCCGCTCGGTGAGCAACTCATATAAGGAGGACACATAATCCCGCTCCGATTCAACCGCCCGCACAGCGGGATCATTCACTTTCGACAAGGGGGCTCCTTCGATTGGAGCCACACCATACGATCAAATCCCCCTACAGATAAGTCTTGACTTACTTGGTGAGCCATGGCCCTACGACTGAATCCAGACGCTGACCGTACGGCGTATCACGCATTCCGCCGTTCCGCATATCGCTAACTGCGCTTCCGATGCCCGCCTGCCTTATGGCGAGCCGCCTTCCGAACGTATTCCTCACGCCGCACATCGCCGGCTCCCTCGGCAACGAACCGGCGCGCCTCGGCGGCACGGTCGTCAGCCCTGGTTCCGCTACGCGCGCTGCCCGCCCGACGTGATGCACACCCGCCTCCCGCACCACATGGCCACGACCGACGACAGCGGTCCGCGGTCGCCCCGGTACGCCACCGGCGTCTACGGCGTTGGCGGCCTCACCGTTCGGGCGGCGACGGCGTACCCGCGGACGGTACGGCGACGGTCACCGTCGACGACGCTCCCACCGCCGTGCCGCACAGAGTAAACGTTTGCTGTAGTTGGCGGACCGGTAATCGCTTCTGAGGGTCCGCGAGGATGCGGAGTGCAGTAACGTCAAGGCGTGACAGCGAACGGACATGGCTCTACCGCGCCTCCCAGCCCCAAGGCCGCCACGCGTCGACGGAAGAACCAGGCAGGTGAAGAGCGCCCCAGCACGATTCGCGATGTCGCCGAACGGGCGGGCGTGTCGGTAGCAACCGTTTCCAGGGCCCTGGCCGGCAACTATCCCGTGTCAGCCGCCACCCGGGAGCGCATCATGGATGCCGTGGAGGCACTGCACTACGTGGTGAACGTCCACGCCAAAGCTCTCTCCGGGCGGGTCGCCGGTCCCATCGCCCTGGTTCTGCAGGACATCACCGGGCCGTCGCTGGCCCATGTCGCCGCTGGGGTCGAGCAGGAGGCAGCCCTGCGGGGCCGACTCAGCCTGGTCTGCGCCACTCACGGAGACACCGAACGCGAGGACGACCTGGTGCAGTTGATGCGTGAGCAGCACGCGGCCGCGGTCGTCCTCGTCGGCGGGGCGGTGCAGGACGAGGCGTACTTCCAGCGCATGGCCGAGTACGCGCGGGCCCTGCACGCCGCCGGATCCCGTCTTGTGCTGGTGGGCCGCCCGCCTCTGCCCGGGGATCTCCCGGTGACCGTCGTGGAGTACGACAACCGCGGGGGCGCCTTTCAGGCCGCTGACCATCTGCTCGTCCAAGGCCACCGGCGCGTCCTCTTCCTGGGCGGCGATCCCCGGCTCAGTACGGGGGAGCAACGGCGGGAGGGCCATCTCCACGCCCTGCGCGCGCACGGCGTGGAGTACACGCAGGAGCTGGACATCCCTGGTCCGTACACACGCGTCTCCGGCTACCAGCGCACGAGGGACGCGCTGAACGCGGGGGTCGACTTCACGGGCGTCGTCGCGGGTACCGACATGGTGGCCCTCGGCGCGCTGGCCGCGCTCCGCGACGCCGGTCGGAATGTCCCCCGGGACATCTCCCTGGTGGGCTTCGACGACGTCCCCTTCGCCGCGGACCTCAGCCCGTCGCTCACGTCGGTCCGGGTGCCCTACGAGGATCTCGGCCGAACGGCGGTCCGGCTCGCGCTGGAACGCAGCGAGCGCGTCAGCGGCGACGACCACGTCGTCCTGAGTACGCAGCTGGTGATCCGGCAGTCCGTACGGCGCCCGCGTCCGTAGACGGTAAGGCCGGTCGGCCCTGCTCACGAGCCCGTAGTGCCTCGCCGGCCAACGCGTCCCATTCCGCGTCGGCGGCGGGAAGGGGGTCACCCGCTGCGGCGATCACCTCCGCGAGAAACCGGCCGGTGTCCTCGGCGACGCCGAGGAAGCGGGATCCTCCGCCGAGCAGCCCGGCGGCCATGGCCCCTTGTATGGACTCCGGCGCCGACAGGAGGGTCAGCCGGGCCGCTATGGCGGTGGGAGTGAAGCCGTGGTCGGCGAGTGCGACCAGCACCGTCTCGAAGAGCCGCACCTCGCCCGGGCTGGGGCGACGCCGGGTGGCGAGCCAGAAGGCGAGTTCCCCCAAGCCGACGTGGCTCATGAGCCCCTCCGCCAGGTCGTGTCCCAGCAGGCCGAGGTGGTGGCGTCAAAGAATCTGACCGTTGTACGGACGCCTGTCCACTCCAATCCTCACAGTGGGCCGGTCATGTTGCCGGAAACGGCCTGAGCGTGCCGGAAGCGGCTCGAACCGTCGATCGATCCGGTCCTTCCGCTCTACGACCCCGAGAAGCCCGACAGGCCGGATCGGGCCGCGGTGTTGGTGGCGGCACTGCCGACGCGAACGCGTTGCTGATCTCGTCCCCGGCTACCACGGCACGGTCTCCAACACGGTGAAGAACGCCCTCGACTACGTGGAGGACCGGCGGGAGGGCTTTCCGGCCTGCCGGTCGATCGCATCGCCGTCGCCCAGGTCGGCAAGCGAGCGTGGCCACCCTGCAGACTCTCCGCACCTGCGGCACATCCTCTGCGGGGTCGCCGATCCGATGGGCGCGGGAACAGAAGGGGCCCTGGATCCGGCACATGCCCGAAGCGCTGACGGCGGCGTGACTGTGGGGCAGCGTTTCCCGCTGCCCGGCTGCCCCACAGTCACGCCGTGAGCGGGTTTTCTGCCGCCGGAGGAAGCGGCGATACAGTGTCGGACAACCATCCGGTGGGCGGCCGATCGGCCCGTCCGCCCATCTCAGAGGCGTGGAGGACGAGGGATGCGTCGGGACGCCGGTCCGGATTTCATCGAGGCTCTCGCCAGGGGGCTAGACGTCCTGCGGAGCTTCCAGCCGGCCAGGCCGCACATGACGCTGAGCGAGATCGCCGCCGAAACGCAGTTGGCCAGGCCCACGACGCGCCGCATCCTGATCACGCTCCAGGCACTGGGATACGTGCGCAGTGACGAGATCGGTTTCTCGCTCACGCCCCGCGTGCTCGAGCTCGGCATGGCCTACATCGGCTCGCAGAACATCTGGGAACTTGCGGAGCCCCATCTACGGGCACTGAGCGTCCGTACCGAGGAGTCGTGTTCGGTCGCGCAGTTGGACGGCTCCGACATCGTCCATGTCTCCCGCGTCGTCATGCCCAAGCTGGTGACGTTGTCGGTGACCATCGGCACCCGCTTCCCCGCGGTGCGGACATCTCTCGGAAAGGTGCTGCTGGCGGCCCTGGACGGAGCCGAGCTCGACCGTGTGCTCGCCCTGCCCAGCCGGTCGGGGATCACACCCCGGCATCATCCGCAGCGCGACGACCTCGACGAGATGGTGCGTGACGTACGGGCCAAGGGGTGGGCCGTGAGTGATGAGGAACTCGCCCTCGGCATCCGCTCCGTCGCCGCGCCCATCCGTAACGGACAGGGCCGGACGGTGGCGGCCGTCAATGTGAACGCCCACGCCGCCGAGACCTCGGTCTCCGACCTCCTCGAGGACTATCTGCCCCCGCTGCTGCGAGCCGCCGGGGACATCAGCGCCGACTGGGCCGCGTGGGAGGCCCGTCCCATAGCCACGGTCGCCCCCCGGTCCGGCTGAACCGGCCCACGGGGGACGCTCGGGTTTCGGCTCTGCTGTTGTCGGCTCTGCTGTTGTCGGGGCAGGACAGGATCGGGAGGCAGCCGTCACCCTGTGCGCGACTCCCAGCGGACGCAGAGCCGGCGTCACTGGGTCGCGAACAGTGGCACCGACGTCGGTCTGCCGTTCAAGGGGCAGGCGCAATCGACTGCCTCACGCGCGCGGCTTGTTGTCGTCAGCGGGCATGCGGATCTTCTGCACTTGTGGTCGGCCGGAAACGCGTCAGCCGGTCATGGCCTCGCGGACGAGAGCGGTGTCGACGAACTGTTCGAAGCGGACGATGAGCCCGCCCCGTACGACGAAGTGGTGGGCGACGCGGACGTCGACGGGTTTGCCGGTGGCCTTGTTGGCGGCGGTGTAGCGGGCGAGGACGACGACGTTCTCGCCGTCCACGACGTAGGTGTCGTCGTGGGCGGTCCAGCCGTCCCAGTCCTGGCCGAGCTTCTCCATCACGTTCGTCGTGACGCCGTCGGGGGTGCGGTAGGTGCCGGCGAGGGGGAAGCCGGCCATCTCGGTCCACTCCACGTCGGGGGCGAGGGTGGCGCGCAGGGCCTCCAGGTCCCCGGCGGCGGAGGCGAGGTACTGGCGGCGTACGACATCCGCAGGCGCGGTGGATTCGGCGAACTCGGCCATGGTCAGCCCCACTTCATCTCACCCTTGGCGACCTTCGCACCGATCTGCGCGGCGATCAGCATGCCGTGGTCGGGGTGACGCCGGACGAGCGCGTCGGTCAGGGCCGCGCCGTCGGCCGCCTTGCCGAGCTCCTCCTCGAAGGCGGTCAGGTAGTCGCGGGTGGCGGTGATGGCGGAGGCGTCGGCGGGGGTGCCCGGCAGGCGGTGGCCGGGGACGACCAGCTGCGGGTCGAGGGCGGCCATCTCGTCCAGCAGGTCGATCCAGGCGGCGCGGTCGCCGGGGGTGGGGGTGTCGGCGACCCAGACGTGCTCCTGCTGGAACAGCAGTACACCGCCGAGGAGGGCGCGGTGCTCTGCCTGCCACAGGTAGTGGCGGTCGGGCAGTGCGGCCGGGCCGCCCTTGAGTTCGAAGCGGTGGCCCTCCAGGGTCAGTTCGTCGCCGGTCAGCGGGGTGAGGTCGACCAGGCGGGAGGGGAGGTTGGGGCCGAGCGCGGCCCAGGCCTTGAGCTTGCCCTCGTAGGAGTGCTGGATGTGCTCGATGGTGATCGGCGTGGCGACGAAGACGGCGTCGGGGAAGGCGTCGGCGAGGACTTCGGCGCCGAAGTAGAAGTCGGGGTCGCCGTGGCTGACGAGGACGGTGGTCAGGCTCTTGCCGGAGTCGAGGATCTCGGCGGCCAGGCGGTGTCCGTCGGCGCGGGTGAAGCCGGCGTCCACCAGCAGTGCCTCGTTCTCGCCGGTGACGAGGGTGGCGGTCTTGTTCTTGCTGCCGGCCGGGAAGTCCAGGTCGAGGACCTTGAAGGAAAGAGTGCTCATACGGGGCTCCTTGTGCAAGGGAAGGGGGGTGTGGACGGGGGGAAGCTCAGTGAGCGGTGAGGCGTTCGTCCATCTCGTCGGCGGTGGCGTGGCCGTAGGCCAGCGGGGCGACGGAGTGTCCTTCGACGGCCAGCAGGGTGGGGAATCCGGTGACCCCGAGCTGGGCTGCGCGGCGGAAGTCGGCGTGGGCCGCGGTCTGTGCCTCGGGTGCTTCGAAGGCGGCGACGACGGCATCCGTGTCGAGTCCGGCCGCCTGGGCGACCGTCCGGTAGGTGGCCGCCTCGGACAGGCTCAGTCCGTCGACGTAGAAGGCGTGCTGCAGAGCCGCCGCCAGCTCCACCGCTCGGTCGGGGGCCACCTGACGCACGGCCGCGACGCCACGGGCGGCGGCCTCGGAGTCCATCACGAACGAGCCGTCGGCGACAAGCCGCTCGTACGCCTCGCCGAACTCGGCGCCGGTCAGCTCGGCGATCTTGGCGTTCGCGTCCTGGACGTAGCCGAACTCGCGGATCGGCACCCGGCGCGGACCGGTGAACAGACCGCCGGAGACCACCTCGACAGCAAGTCCGGGATGACGGGAGACGACCTCCCGCAGGGCGCCGGAGAACCCATGCGACCAGCCGCAATAGGCGTCGAAGACGTAGACGAGCTTCATCGAAGACCTCAGCAGAGAGCAACGCCCGCCGATTGCGAGCGATTCACCTGATGAAACAGTAGCTGACTTGTCAGGTATTTCGGTCCTATGTGAGCTGGGACACTTGCGCGCAGCCAATGCCATGGACCCGGTGCCGGCGCGGTCCGCAATCGGGGCAGTCACGGCGACACCGCCTGGGGCGCCTGTCGAAGCGCTTCGACAGGCGCCCCGGGCGACGGGCGACCATAGCGACGGACAGCGTCCTCCACAAGAGGACTGTCACAGCTTTTTGTTATCGTAAATCAGCCTATGAGCATGTGCTTGAAGAGCAGTTGACATGCAGAGATCCACCATGCGACTTTCGAAGCGCTTCAACGACTTCGCCGGTGCGGCCAAGCTCCGCACCGGCGCACGCCCGAGAGGTTGCCTGCTGTGAGTGCCGCTTACACGCCTGCCGACCGGCTGCCGTTCCGCGACCCCGGGCGTCCGCTCGCCGAGCGGGTGGAGGACCTGCTGTCGCGGCTCACCCCGGGCGAGCGGATCGCATTGCTGCACCAGTACGCTCCGGCCGTCCCCCGCCTGGGCGTCGCCGCGTTCCGCACCGGCGACGACCGGCTGCCGGACGGCCTCGACTACGACATCATCAAGGCGGGCTGGACCTACCAGTACCACCGCGAACGAGCGCTGTTCCCGTTCGGTCACGGACTGTCCTACACCCACTTCGCCCACACCGCGCTGCGGCTGAGTACGAGCGGCACCACCCCGGACGGCTCGGTCACGGTGTCCGTCAGGGTCACCAACACCGGCGCCCGCCCCGGCACGGAGACGGTCCAGCTCTACGTCCGCGCACTCGGCGCCCGCTACCACGCACCGCTGCTGAAACTGGCCGGCTTCGCCAAGGTGAGCCTGGACTCCGGGGCTTCGCGGGAGGTCGAGTTCGTCCTGGACGTGTCCGAAGCGCTTGCCCACTGGTCGGTCGCCGACGAGGCCTTCGCCGTCGACCCCGGGGAGTACGAGGTGCTGGTCGCCCGTTCGGCCGGCGATGTGGTGCTGAGCGCGCCGCTCACGGTCACCGGCCCGGAACCGGGGCCCCGTGCAGCGGTCGGGCGCATGCTGCCCTCTGCCGGCTTCGACGACTACGACGGCATCGTGCTGGTGGACGCCACACGCACGGACGGCGACGCGGTGGCTCCGGCAGCCCCGAAGGACACCGGCACCCTGCTCTACCGCTCGGTGGATCTGACCGGCTCCCGTGCCGTCACCGCCGAGATGTCGCGCACCGCCTCGGATGAGGGCCACCTCGAGTTCTGGGCGGGCGAGGTCGGTCCCGACGGGACCCTGCTGGCCGCCCTGTCCGTGCCGAGTACCGGCGACCGTTACACCTGGATCACGGTCACCGCCGACCTGGCGGCCCAACTCGCCGGTTCCCACGATCTGTTCGTGGTACTCACCGGCGAACTCCGCTTGGCCTCCTTCGGCTTCACAGCCTGACACGCGCCCGCCGGACCCCCTGACCAACGCGGACGCTTCCGCGCGGCGCACTTCCCCCGACCACCGAACTCCTCAGGACGGACATGGCCTTCTACGACAATCCCGTGATCCCGGGCTTCACCCCGGACCCGAGCATCTGCCGGGCAGGCGACGACTACTACGTGGCCACGTCCAGCTTCGAGTACGTCCCCGGCGTACCGATCTGGCACAGTCGAGACCTCGTGCACTGGCGGCTGATCGGGCACGCTCTGGACCGGCCCTCGCAGATGGCCCTGCCCGACACGGCCCCGTCCTCCACGGGCGTGTACGCGCCCACCCTGCGCTACCACGACGGCCTGTTCTGGCTGATCACGACCGTGGTCGCCGGGGCGGGCAACATCCTGGTGACCGCCGAGGACCCCGCGGGACCGTGGTCGGACCCGGTGCGTATCGACATACCCGGTATCGACCCCTCCCTGTCCTGGGAAGAGGACGGAACCTGCTGGTGCGTCTTCTCGGCGGGCGGGATCCGCGGGGTGCGCATCGACCCGAAGTCCGGCGAACTGCTCGGCGAGCCGGTGCCGATGTGGTCGGGCAGCGGGCTGCAGTACCCCGAGGGGCCGCACCTGTACCGGGTCGGCGACTGGTGGTATCTGCTGCTGTCGGAGGGCGGCACCGAACGCGGCCACGCCCTGTCGATCGCCCGGGCGCGGACCCTGCCGGGCCCGTTCGAACCGCACCCGGCCAACCCGGTGCTCTCCCATCGCAGTACCGGTCACCCGGTGCAGAACACCGGGCACGGCGACATGGTCCAGGCGCACGACGGCACCTGGTGGATGGTGCTGCTGGGCACCAGGCCCCGCGGCGACACACCGATGTACCACGGCATGGGCCGGGAGACGTTCCTGGTACCGGTGCGGTGGGAGGACGGGTGGCCGCTGCCCGGGCCGCTCGAACTGCGCGCCCCCGCACCGAAGTTGCCACCACATCCTTGGCCGCAGGAGCCGGACCGCGACGACTTCGACTCCCCCGCCCTCGCACCCTCCTGGGTCTCCCTCAGGCGACAGGACCCCGAGGCCGTACGGCTCGACGAGCAGCCCGGCCATCTGGTGCTGCACGCTCGCGCGGACAGTCTGGACAGGCCCGGCGCACTCTTCGTGGGACGGCGCCAGCGCTATGCCGAGTGCAGCGCGCGCACCCTGATCGAGGTCGCTGAAGACAGCCGGGGCGGTCTGGCGGTACGGCTGGACGAGGCGCACCACTACGAGGTCGAGGTGGGTGACGGCGTGGTGCGCGCGGTCGCGAGGATCGGCCCCCTCCGTCACGCCGTCGCCGAACGAGCCGTATCGGCTGGGCCGTTGACTCTGAGAATCGATGTCAGGACCTCGGACGTGCTGCCGCCCACGGTCACCGCCCGCAGCACGGACCCGGAGGAGGACCCGGCCTCCGGCCTGCGGGGCGGCGGTCCCGACACCCTCCGCCTGGGGTACGAGACGGAGGGCGGCGGCTTCGAAATCCTCGCCGAACTCGACGGCCGCTATCTCACCACCGAGGTCGCCGGCGGTTTCACCGGCCGCGTCTTCGGCCTGTACGCCACCCGGGGCAGCGCGGCCTTCGACTGGTTCGAGTTGCGGGCCGTCTGACAGACAGCCGCCCGCTGCGGCTCCGCTCGCCAAGGTCAACCGGCGGTGCGGGGCCGCAGCCGGACGACCACGATCGAATACGCCGGTACCGTCTGACTGGTCGCGCTTCCGGTGGTGGCCGAGCCGATCGAGGTGGCGTTCTTGCGGTACGAGTACACGCTCGGCGTGGCGGTCGACGGGGTGAAGCCGCTGTAGGACCAGGTTCACCGTGGTGTCGTTGCCGGGATCTTTGTTGATCAGCATGACGTTCAGATCACCGTTCGCCCGTCGGACCGCGTGCCCGGAGATGAGCGAGGTCGAACTGTCGGCCTGGACCAGGCTGTCCCCCGGCGACCCCAGCTTGGTGATCATCTGGGTGCCGTAATACGGCGCGAACGGCGTGTTCAGCGGCGGCTCGCAGGAAGCGCCTGGACAGCACGCCTCCGTCGTCGTAGTCGGTGGCGCCCTCGACCGTGGTCACCTTGTAGGCGTCGGCGTTGCCCTCGGTCACCGCGATGCCGACGTTGGGTGCGGTGCTGCCGGCGTACTGGTTGATGAGCGAACGCAGGGCGCCGGCCATGCCGGGAATCTCGGCCTGCGGCTTGCCCAGCAGGTCCGCCTGGCTGGTGCTGTACGGATAGTGGTGCACGATCACGAAGTCGATCTTCGAACCCGCGATCGACAGAACGGTGTGATTCCAGTCCATCGAGTCACCGGAGCCGACGATGCCGTCCGGCCAGGATCCCGGTGTGGTCAGCACCGAACCGATCTTGATGCTCGGGTCGACAGCCTTCATCGCGGAGGCGTACTGCACCACATAGTTGGCGTACGTGGCGGGGCTGAGGCTTGCGTGGTGGTCGGTCTCCCAGGTGGCGCCGTAGTGCCCGTTGCCGTAGACCTCGTTGCCGATCTCCCAGTACTTCACCCCGTAGCCCTTGGTCACGTTCGCGTACCGCACCCAGGACGCGGCCTCGTCGGGCCGGCCAGACGCTCACCCTCAGCCCGAACACGACCGACTGCCAAGGACTTTGGTACGACGGCCGCGACCTGACCGGAGGCACCGACTACACGCTCTCCGGCAACCGGCTGACCTTGACGGCCGGCACCCTTGGGCGACTGGTGGGCGACCGGGAGTACGGTGTCAGGGCGAACCTGGAGGCCAGGTTCTCCCCGGGGTGCCCCGTGGCCGATCGATGTGATCTCGTACGACACCCCCTACTGTCGGACGCCAACGGGAGCACCGGCTCCTTCGCCATCCCCACACAGTTCCGCGGCGACATGCCGGCGACGATGGAAGCCAGATACGACGACGGAAGCAACGCGGGTCCGGCCGACTGGCCCCATACCAACAGTGGGACACCGCCTTCTCCGCCTACACCGGCGACGCCATCAAACTGACCCCTGACTTCTTCACGTCGCTCAAGGAAGACTCGCGGGTGACGCTCACCTTCCTCGGCGACCGGCACGACCGCCTGACCTCAACGGTGTTCCGGGCAAGGGGGGCAGCGACACTGGGACCGCTCCGCTGCGGGCCGCCGTCCCCCTTCCCGGGCGCCTCCTTCTTCGGAAGCCGGATGCGAAGACCCGTCACCAGGGCCTCCCGGGACTCGGTTCGCAACGCGAGTCCGAGTCCCGGGAGGCCCTTCGCGCGAGTCGACGACGGTTGGGCGGAGCCGCTCAGTTGATACGGACGATCTTCCAGAGTTGGTCGTCGATGTTCACGTCGTTCCACTGGATGACGGCTGCGCCATTGGCCGTGGAGGACTGTGCGACGCCGGCGTTGAGGCCGCTGTTGACGTTCTTGAGTTCGTAGTAGCCGTTGCCCGCGTCGGTGAGCGTCCACTTCTGTGAGTTGGCGGCGGAGGGGGTGTTCTGGACGACGGCGGCTCCCGCGGTGGTGGAGCCGTTACGGATGTCGAGGTTGAGGTTGCTGTTGGCGTTCTTGATGGTCCAGGCTCCGCCGCCGGCGGACTGGAAGGTGTACAGCTGGCAGAAGCAGGCGGAGTTCTGCCACTGCTGGGCGGCGGTATTGGTGGCCGTCGAGCCTTGGGGGATGTCGAGGTACTTGCCGCTGTTCTTGTTGACGAGAATGTATTGTCCGGTGCCCAACGGGGGCAGGGCGGTCTGGGTGAGGTTCCAGCGCTGACAGGCGCAGCCCGTGTCGCTCCACTGGTCGGCGGTGGTGCCGGCGGTGGTGGAGGCGCCCGGGATCTCAAGGAGCTTGCCGGTGACGCGGTTGGTGACGGTGTAGCCGCCGGCGGGGTTCGGGGCGACGGCCCACTCGTGGTCGAGGGTGCCGTTGTCGTCCCACTGGAGGATTCTGGCGCCGTCGGCGGTGGACTGGCTCTGCACGCCGAGGACCTTGCCGCTGGCGACGTTGAAGATCTTGAAGAAGCCGGAGGGCTGCGCCGCGAAGCGCCACTGCTGGTCGGTGGCGTTGTCGGCGCTCTGCTGGGTGGCGAAAGTGCCGTTGACGGTGGAGCCGCCCGCGATGGTGAGCTTCAGGTCGCTGTTGGCGTTCGACAGGGTGTAGGTGGCACCGTCCGAGATGCCGCCGCCCAGATCGATGGTGCCGTACGTGACAGGGTTACGGACGTTGCTGCTTCCTCCACTGAGCACCAGCAGGCTGTGGCCGTCGGGCAGGGGCAGCGTGCCGCGGCTGTAGCCGGGAGCGACGTTGGAGCTGATGCGCGTCCAGGTGTCCGCGGCGCCGTTGGCGGTGTTGAGGAACAGGTCGCCCGTGCTGTAGGCGCTGACGACCAGGGTGCCGTTCGGGCCGCCGGTGGGCAGCCAGGTGATGTAGGGGGTACTGGTCGGGACCACGCCGTCCGTCGAACGCAGGGGGATGCCCGTGACGGAGTTGAACGCCTCCGGGTCAGCGGAGATCTTGTAGTAGACGGCGAAGTTGCCGGCCGGGGAGCCGCCGTACTCGTACGTCATGATGTAGTTGCCGTTGGGCAGCTTCGCCACGGTGGCCATACCCGGGCGCTGGCTGTACGTGGGCATCGCCACGTCGTCCACGACCGGCCCCCAGTTGCGGACGTCCGTGGTGACCTGGTGCACGATCTTCTGCCCGTGGTCGGGGTCGCGCTGGTCGGAGTAGTAGACGATCAGCTTGCCGCCCGCGTAGAGGAAGAACGGCTCCCAGACGGGGGTGTTGCCGTTCGTGTCGAACGCCGCCCCGCCGGTGGCGATGTTGCTGACGAACGTCCAGGTCAGCCCGCGGTCGGTGCTGGCGTAGACATCGATCTTGATGGCGGAGCGGTCGGCGGGGACGGAGGCTCCGGCCGCCAGGATGGTGCCCGCCGGGAACTCACCCACCGCCGCGGGCAGTTCGAAGAGCTCGGGCTCCCAGCGCATGCCCCAGCCGTTCTGGGTGTCGGCGACGTCGGAGATCTTCGTCCAGGAGTTGCCGTCGTCGGTGCTGCGGTAGATCGGGAAGACCGGGGTGCCCGTGGTGGACTGCTCGAACGTCGCCAGGATCGTGCCGTTGGCCGAGCCGTTGTGCTGCAGTCGCATCGCCCGCGGGTAGTACGACCCGGGCAAGGGCGCGTCCGACGGCGGCGTGTACATCGTCTGCGACGCCCGGGCCAGAGCGTCCGCGGGGCCCGCGGCCGGCAGGACCAACGTCGCCACCGCGGACAGCAGGGCGAACACCAGCGTCAGCAGGAAGAGGGGACGGGAACGCGGAGCGGCGCCGGGTCTGGCGCCTGTCTGCGCAGGGGACATTGCGGCTCCCAGGGGAAGGGATGGAGGTGTGTTTCGGTGCCCGCCGTACGCCGGACTGATCCGGACGCGGAACGGCGGAGTCGATGAGAGGTCAGCCGACGCGACAGCGGCCGATGTCACGGCGACGGCTCCGACGAGCCCCTCGGAACGAGGGTCCTCGGGCGACAGAGGTGGTGCTCACGCGTGCGCACTTCTCAAGGCGCAGCGGGCGGGGGCGGTTGCTCACATGGTGCGAGGCACCGTCTCTCCGTTGTGGGAGGGCGGCGGTGCGGTGGAACCTCGGACGACGAGTTCGACGGGTGGCTCGCTCGCCGCACACAGATCCTTCTCCGGCTGCTCGACGGCGTGGACGAGCAGCCTGATGCCCTCTCGCGACGCGGCGTCGAAGGGCTGACGCACGGTGGTCAGGGGCGGAGAGACGTAGGCGAAGACGGGGTTGCCGTCGAATCCGACCACACTGACGTCCTCCGGCACCCGGCGGCCGGCCTCCCGCAGGGCTTGGATCAGGCCGATCGCCATCTCGTCACCCGCCGCGAACACCGCTGTCACAGAGCTGTCCATGGCCAGCTCGCGGCCTGCCACGTAACCGGATTCGGGTGACCAGTCGCCCTGGACCACCGGTGGTTCATACGCACCCCGTGCCGCCAACGCCGCCCGCCAGCCCTCGACACGGTCCTTGGAGGCGTACCACCGTTGCGGACCGGCCAGGTGGTGAACGGTCGTGTGCCCCAGATCCAGCAGGTGATCGGTGGCCGCCCGTGCCAGCGCATGGGCGCCAACGCCCACCGCCAGAGTCAGGGCCGAGGGGAAGGACGGCGGTGCCCCCAGGAACAGAACAGGCACGTCGATCCTGACGGAGACCTCTCCCTCCACGACGGGCTCGGAGATGACGATCCCGTCAACTCCCTGTTCAAGAAGCGACATCACAGCGCCGGCGATGCCTTCGGGGTCACCGTCCACCGTGTTGACCACGCGCAACGCGTAACCGGCGTCGCGTACGGCCCTCTCGATGCCCACGAGAAGCATGGCTGTTCCGTACCCGGCCGTCCCCAGAGCGACGACACCGATGGAACGACTCCGCCCGGACGCCAGCGCCCTGGCCGCGTGATTCAGCCGGTACCCGAGTTTCTCGGCGGCATCGTGGACGCGTTGCCGGACCGTGTCGGAGACGTACGGCTCGTTGTTGAGGACCCGCGACACCGTCTTGCGCGACACTCCGGCCGCACGGGCCACGTCCGCGCTGCGCGGTGCGGGAGTATCCGCAGCGCGCTGCACCACTGGTGTCATAAGAGCCCCTGTCGGCCGTATTCCCGCTGTCTGCCGTCTCGCCGCCCACTGCCTGCATCAGACGAGGTCAGCGATATGACCGCGTGGTCACTGACCGCGCGGTCATATCTAGACAGCCCGACAGCGGCGCGTCAAGAACATGCGCAGCATTTCTTCCACCGACAGAGCGTCCGGCGTCAAAAGGAGCGGTTCACCCAGCTTGTTCCCCGCAGAGTCTTGACAGCGACTCTTCGGAAAGTTCACTCTTCGACGCGTCAGCCGATTGGATCTGTCCGATCGCAGTCTCTGGTCGAAGGCCTACGAGGGGCCCACGTCCCGTGTCGGTCGGCGGGCCCTGAACGTCCACAGCAGGTCGGTGCCGCCGCCTGGCTCCATACACTGGGCGAGGAGGGCCGGCTCCTACGCCGGGGTGGCGCCCGCCGAATGCGGCAGGACTCCGGCCAGCTGAAGGTGCTCGCGCGCGCCACGGATCGCGTCGGGCGTCGTGGCGTACTCCCTGCCGTCCTGCCCCAGCAGCTCCAGGGCGCCCACGGAGTCCAGGACCTGACGCTGGCCGGAGCGTATCCCGGAGGCCATCACGACGATGCCGCGCCGCCGCAGCTTCTCCACCGCGTCCTTCAGGACGAGGGCGCCGGTGGCGTCCACCGTCGACACCCGCGACATCCGCAGGATCACCACCCGCACGTCCGCGACCTCGGTCAGCTCCAGCAGGAAGCGGTGGGCGGCGGCGAAGAACAGGGGCCCGTCGATGCGGTAGGCCACGATGTGCTCGGCCAGCAGGGCGTGCTCCTCGGCGCTGTGGTCGCCACGGTCGAGGGGCACCTGGTCGAAACGGGCCTGCTTGGCCACCGCCCGCAGCGCCAGCGCTCCGGCCACGAGCAGACCGATGATGACGGCGTAGACCAGGTCCAGGGCGAGGGTGGCGACCGCGGTCAGGACGAGGATCAGCGCGTCGGAGCGGGTGGCGCGGGCCATCGCCCGCAGCGAGCCGACCTCGACCATGCGGACGGCGGTCGCCAACAGGACCCCCGCCAGCGCCGCCAGCGGGATCTTCGACACCAGCGGGGCGGCCGCGAAGACGATCACGGCGAGGATCACGGCGTGGGTGAGCGCGGCGAGTCGGGAGGTCGCGCCGGTGCGGACGTTGACGGCGGTGCGCGCAATGGCGCCGGTCGCGGGGACGCCCCCGAAGAGCGGGGCGGCGATGTTGGCGAGGCCCTGCCCGAACAGCTCCCGGTCCGGTTCGTGTTTCTGCCCGACCGTCATGCCGTCGGCGACCGACGCCGAGAGGAGCGACTCCAGGGCAGCGAGGGTCGCGACCGCGACCGCCGGGGCGAGCAGGGAGCCCAGCGCACCGAGGTCGAGAAAGGCCAGCGAGGGCGCGGAGAGCCCGGACGGCAGGTCGCCGATGGGCTTGGCCGCGTCCAGACCCGCCACCTGGGCCACGCCGGTCGCGGCGATCACCGCGACGATGGAGAAGGGGACCGTCGGCCACCACCGGGCACCGGCGAGCATGACCGCCGCCACCATCGCCGCGAAACCGACAGCCGTCCAGTTCGGCGACTTGGCGAACTCCTCGACCGCCCGCCAGGTGACCACGAGAACGCGATCGCCTTCCGGCTTGGCCACCCCGAGCGCACCGGGAATCTGCTGCAGGCCGATCACGCAGGCGATACCGAGGGTGAAACCCTCGACCACGGGAGCGGGCACGTACTGCATGTACTTCCCCGCCCGCAGTGCCGCGAGAGCCACCAGCATCACCCCCGCCATCAGCCCCACGGTCAGGACCCCGGTCGGGCCGTGCTCTCCGACGATCGGTACCAGGACGACCGTCATGGCGCCGGTCGGCCCGGACACCTGCAGGTTCGACCCGCCGAAAACCGCTGCCATCGCACCCGCGACGACCGCCGTGGCCAGCCCCGCCTCCGCGCCCAGCCCGGAGGAAACCCCGAAGCCGAGCGCGAGCGGCAGCGCCACGATCGCCACGGTCAGGCCGGCGAGCAGATCGCGGCGCGGGTCACGCCGCACATCCGCCAGATCGGCACGGCCGGGCAGCAGTGCCGCGGTCCGGGTCCAGGCCCGGCTGATCACCGAGGTCATCGCGCGGCGACCTCGGAGTCGTTCAACTCGGCCAGCAGCTCGTTGCGCCCGGCGAGCATCTCGGTGAGGATCCGGCGCGCGGCCTTCATCAGGTCGGCGACGTCCCCGCCGGCCAGCTCGTACACGACGGTAGAGCCGTCCCGCGTCGACGTGACGATCCCGGAGCGGCGCAGGACCGCCAGCTGCTGTGACAGGTTGGACGGTTCGACCTCGATCGCGGACAACAGGTCGCGCACCGGCATCGGGCCGTTCTGAAGGAGCTCCAGTACCCGTATCCGTACGGGATGCCCCAGCATCCGGAAGAACTCGGCCTTGGCCTGATACAGCGGAACCGACACGACTCCTCGACTTCCCCGATGAATGCCCCACCGGGGCGGTGCAGAGGTGCTGCGCCCGCGATCATCAGCGGACCCAGCAACCTAAGCTTCTTACTAATTGCAGAATTTTGCAATTCGTCATCTCTGAACCGGCACCCCGCACCCCGTTCGCCCGCGCGCGTCGGCCACGACCGCCTGGAAGGGGCCTCCTCACGCGTCACAGGCTCCGACGGCATGCCCACGTCCAGCGCGCTCACCACCGGGGCCGGGACGGCGTCACCCTCCCGCGTACGGCCACCGCCACGCACGACCCCACCCGCAGCGCTCGCTGTCACGTCCTCGCACCGGCACGAGCCGTCGCCTTTCCGTCGTGCGGGTGGTTTACGGCCGCGCGCCGCCGAGACCGGCGGGTCTCTCGGAGACTGGGCCGGGGCGGCGGTACGGCCGCCCGGAAGGGGACCTCATGGCGGACAGCAGGATCCTGGTAGCGGTGCGGGAACACCCTCGGGACGAGGGGGCCGGCCCGGAACAGTGGGCCGGAATCGGTGAGGCGATCGGAGCGCGGGGGTTCGACGTCCGGTGGGCGGTCGGTGTGGCCGACGCCGAAGCGGTGTTGCGTACGGAAGCGGGGCTGACCGCGGCGCTGGTCGCCTGGGACCTTCCGGGCGGGGGCCGCCCGGACGGCGAGCCCGGGGGCGCCACGGTGCTGCGCTCGATCGGCCGGCGGTTCCAGGATCTGCCGGTCTTCCTGGTCATGACGGACGACGGTGTACGCGACCTGCCGCTGTGGGTGTCGGAACTGATCGTGGGGTACGTGTGGCCGATGGAGGACACTCCCGGCTTCATCGCGGGCCGGATCACCACCGCCGCCCGCGCCTACCGGGAAGCCGTCCTGCCGCCCTTCTTCCGGGCGCTGCGCCGTTTCGACGACGCGCACGAGTACTCCTGGCACACCCCGGCCCACTCCGGCGGTGTCGCCCTGCTGAAGTCACCCGTGGGCCGGGCGTTCCACGACTACTTCGGGGAACGGCTGCTGCGCAGCGACCTGTCGATCTCCGTCGAGGAACTCGGCTCGCTGTTCGAGCACACCGGCCCGATCGGCGAGGCGGAGCGCAACGCGGCCCGGGTCTTCGGCGCCGACCTCACGTACTTCGTGTTGCACGGGGACTCCACCTGCAACCGCGTGGTCGGTCACTTCAGCGTCACCCGGGACGAGATCGCGCTGGTGGACCGCAACTGCCACAAGTCGGTGCTGCACGGGCTGGTCGTGTCGGGCGCACGCCCGGTCTATCTGATCCCCACCCGCAACGGCTACGGCCTGGCCGGACCGCTGCCTCCGGCGGAACTCGCGGCGGACTCGGTCGCGGCCCGCATCGCGGCGAACCCACTCACCGGGCAGGCCGTCTCACGGGACGCCCAGTACGCAGTCTTCACCAACTCCACCTACGACGGCCTGTGTTATGACGCCTCGGTGGCAGCGCGGGCGCTCGCCGCCAGCACACCCCGACTGCACTTCGACGAAGCGTGGTTCGCCTATGCCCGATTCCACCCCCTGTACGCGGGCCGGTACGGCATGTCGGTGGACGAGGACACCTTCCCCGGGCCGGACCGGCCGACGGTCTTCACGACCCAGTCGACCCACAAGCTGCTGGCCGCGCTCTCGCAGAGCGCCATGGTCCACGTCAGGTCCGCGCCCAGGGCGCCCGTCGAACACGACAGGTTCAACGAGGCGTTGATGATGCACGGCACGACCTCCCCGCTCTATCCGATGATCGCCTCGCTGGACGTGGCCACCGCGATGATGGACGGTCCGCAGGGCCGCTGGCTGGTGGAGGAGGCCGTGACCGAGGCGGTCCGGTTCCGTCAGGAGATGGTGCGCATCCGGCGCCGTATCGAGGAGGCGGGCGACCGGCCGCCATGGTTCTTCGGCGTGTGGCAACCCGAGACGGTCACCGACCCCGGCACCGGCGTGCGACTGCCGTTCGACGAGGCGCCCGCGGACCTGCTGCGCACCCAGCCGTCCTGCTGGCACCTGGAACCCGGCGCCGCCTGGCACGGGTTCCCCGCGCTGACCGAGGGCTACTGCATGCTCGACCCGATCAAGGTCACCCTGACCTGTCCGGGTATCGACGCGACCGGTGAGACGGCCGACTGGGGCATCCCGGCCCGGGTGCTCACCGCCTATCTGGCCACCCGTCACATCATCGTGGAGAAGACCGACAGTTACACCACGCTCGTGCTCTTCTCCATGGGCATCACCAAGGGCAAGTGGGGCACACTCCTCGACGCCCTGATGGACTTCAAGGCGCTCTACGACGAGGACGCCCCCCTCGACCGCGTGCTGCCCGCGCTGGTCGCCGAGCACCCCAGGCGCTACGCCGGCCGGACCCTGCGTGAACTGTGCCAGGACATGCACGACCATCTGCGCTCGGCCCGCCTCGTAGACCTGCTGGACACCGCCTTCCGGGAGTTGCCGGAACCCGTAACCCCACCGCAGCACTGCTATCAGCGGCTGATCCGCGGCGGCACGCACCGCGTGCGGCTGACCGACGCGCCGGGCCAGGTGGCCGCCGCGATGGTCACCGTCACCCCTCCGGGCATTCCCGTCCTCATGCCCGGCGAGAGCGTCGGCGCCCCCGACGGCCCCTTGCTGCGCTACCTCACCGCGCTGGAATCGTTCGACCGCCACTTCCCTGGATTCCGCAGCGAGACCCACGGCGTGACCGCAGACCCCGACACCGGCGACTACCTCATCGAATGCCTGCGCCCGACGGCGGACGACGCGACAAGCGCCCGGCACCGTGCCCTGACACCGGCCCAACGAAGTCACCCGAAGGAACCCGAGGGCACCCCCGCCGGCCGACTGCCGTCCCACCGGACCTGACGGAAGCCACACAGAACCGAACAGGGTGATCCTCACCCACGGCCGGCACGACTACGGGGACCTCTCGCGGAGTGAGTGGAGGTATGCGCTGGAGCGGCGGGCGAAGCTGAGGGAGTCCGCCGGATTGTCCAGCTCGGTCTGCCAGTGGTGGGTGAGGCGCTCGCCGCGCAGCCGGGTCACGGCGGAGATGAACCGCTCGTAGTCGATGTCGCCGTCGCCTACGTCGACCATGCGGTAGCCGAACTCGGTGGAAGGCTCAGTCACTCCGTCCTTCACGTGGAAGAGCGGGTAGCGGTGGGGCCGCTTGAGAACGTAGTCCAGGGGCTCGAAGGGAGCGGGGGTGCCCGTCGGGCCGCCGGGAGAAGCGGAACTGGCCGACGTGGGCCCAGAAGATGTCCATCTCCAGGTACACGAGGCCGGGGTCGGTCTCGGCGAGCAGTACGTCGTAGAGGCGGATCCCGGGGTTGTCGGTGGCGAAGGAGAACTCCTCGGAGTGATTGTGCTGGTAGAACTTCATGCCCCGTGCCCTGGCCGCCGCGCCGTAGGTGTTGAACTCCTCGGCGGCGCGCTTGACGGCGTCGACGGTGGAGCCGTAGCGGAACGGGCCGGAGGCGGTGCCGATGTGCTTCAGGCCGAGGGCCTGGGCGTCGTCGAGGACCTTGGTGAGGTTCTGGGCGAAGGTGTAGGCGTTCGGGTCGCCGGAGTAGTGGCCGAAGTGGCTGCCGATCGGGGTCAGGCCGTGGTTACGTGCGAGCCGCCGGAGCTGTGCGAGGGTGATCGGGCCGGCCGAGCCCTGGGTGTATCCGGCGAACTCGATCTCGTCGTAGCCGTACTTCTCCAGCTCGGCGAAGACCGGCGCGAAGCCGAGAGTGGAGACCTTGTCGCGCAGGCTGTAGAGCTGGATGCCCAGGCGGCCGGGCGGCAGGAGGGGCTGGCCGCGGCCGGCGGCGGGGGCGGAGGCTGCCGACGCGCCGAGCAGTGCGGCCGCGGAGGCGCCCGCGGCCACGCCGAGCATGCCTCGCCGGGTGAGGCGGTGGGTCAGTTCAGGGTCGGTGTGACAGGTGCGGCTCATTCCTGGAACTCCTTGAGGGGAGGGCGTTGTGCCTGCGTGGCGGATCACGTCCAGCCGTGTGAGTCGGGCGAAGGGAGGGGGCGGTCACGTCCCGTGACCGCAGGCGCAACCGGGCGCGGCCGGATGGACCGGCAGCCCGGAGAAGGCGCAGTGGGTCAGTGGGAGAAAGCCGCGTCGAAGGAGGCCGACGGGGGCTCGTAGTCGTAGGCCTTCAGACGGGTCAAGGCCTCGGGCGCGCCCTGGAGCCGGTTCATGCCGGCGTCCTCCCACTCGACCGAGACGGGGCCTTGGTAGTCGATGGAGCACAGCATGCGGAAGACGTCCTCCCAGGGGACGTCGCCGTGGCCGGCGGAGACGAAGTCCCAGCCTCGGCGCGGGTCGCCCCAGGGCAGGTGCGAGCCCAGGCGGCCGTTGCGTCCGTCGAGGCGCTTGCGGGCCTCCTTGCAGTCGACGTGGTAGATCCGGTCGCGGAAGTCCCACAGGAAGCCGACCGGATCGAGGTCCTGCCAGACGAAGTGGGAGGGGTCGAAGTCGAGACCGAACGCCGGACGGTGGCCCACGGCCTCCAGGGCCCGGTGGGTCGTCCAGTAGTCGTAGGCGATCTCGCTGGGGTGGACCTCGTGCGCGAACCGCACGCCCTCGGCGTCGAAGACGTCGAGGATCGGGTTCCAGCGTTCGGCGAAGTCCTCGTAACCGCGCTCGATCATCGACTCGGGGGCGGGCGGGAACATGGCGACGAGGTGCCAGATCGCGGAGCCCGTGAAGCCGACCACGGTGTCGACGCCGAAGGCGGCCGCGGCGCGGGCGGTGTCGGCGATCTCGGCCGCGGCCCGGCGCCGTACGCCCTCCGCGTCGCCGTCGCCCCAGATGCGGGCGGGCAGTATGGCCTGGTGTCGTTCGTCGATGATGGCGTCACAGACGGCCTGGCCGACAAGGTGGTTGGAGACGGCCCAGCACTTGAGGCCGTACCTGTCCAGCAGTTGGTGGCGGGAGTCGAGGTAGGACGCATCCGCCAGCGCTTTGTCGACCTCGAAGTGGTCTCCCCAGCAGGCGAGTTCCAGACCGTCGTAGCCGAAGTCGCGGGCGAGGCGGCAGACCTCCTCCAACGGCAGGTCGGCCCACTGGCCGGTGAAGAGTGTGAACCTGCGCGGCATCGGGGAAACCCTCTCAGTCGACGATGGGGGTGTAGACGGAGTTCTTCGCGGCGCTCTCCTCCACCGCCGCCAGCACACGCTGCACCTGCAGCCCGTCGGCGAAGGAGGGTTCGGGCCGACGGCCCTCCGCGATCGCGTGGACGAGGTCGCGGGCCTGGTGGACGAAGGTGTGCTCGTAGCCGAGGCCGTGGCCCGGCGGCCACCAGGCGTGCAGGTAGGGGTGGTCGGCCTCGGTGACGAGGACCCGGCGGAAGCCGGCAAGGCTGCTCGGTTCCCTGCCGTCGTGGTACGACAACTCGTTGAGCCGCTCCAGGTCGAAGGCCAGCGAGCCGTGCTCACCGTTGAGTTCGATGCGCAGGGCGTTCTTGCGCCCGGTGGCGTAACGGGTCGCCTCGAAGGAGGCGAGGGCTCCGGAGGTGAAGCGGCCGGTGAACACGGCGGCGTCGTCCACGGTGACCTGGCCGTTGCCGGCGGACGACGCGGTGGACAGGCCGCTGGTGGCGCCGACGGGCAGCGGGCGTTCCCGTACGAAGGTTTCCGTCAGCGCGGACACTCCTCGCCCATGCCTCCAAGCACTATCCGGTCCGCATGGGCGCCACGGTTCTGGGCTGGATGCTGGGCTTCGGCCGCCTCGGCTCGATGCTCGCCCCGCCGTTGCTCGGCCTCATCATCCAGGCCGGACTGGCGTTCCAGTGGAACTTGTACGCCCTCGCCGTACCCGGTGTCATCGGCACCGTACTGATCACGCTGGTCCCCCGGGCGCCGCGCGCCGGGGCCGTGCCGGGGCGCGGCGGCGCGGGCGGGACCGCGCGTCCGCTCGCGGAGCAGACGTGAGTCACGCACCGAGGTGGCGCCCCGCCGGCCGAAACACTTGAGGGACCGGACGAGAGGGCAGGGCCTTCCGGCGGCTCGGGCGGCGACACGAACCGGGCACGGGAAGGCCCTGCCGAAGGCAGCGGGGTGTACCTGGGGCCACCCCCGTACCCGGGTGATACGCCCAGTGTGCCGGCGGGCCGCGGGCCATAGCGTCGTGGACGTGGCGCAGCGAGCGCCCGGGGACGGATGGAGGGGACCGACGATGTCTCGTCGAACTGGCAGGCCCGAGCCCGCCCGGAACGCCGAAGCCCTGCGCCTGGACGGAGTACGCAAGGTCCACGGCACCGGGGAGGCGGCGGTGACGGCGCTGGACGGGGTGAGTCTGGGGCTGGCGGCGGGGAGTTTCACCGCCGTGATGGGGCCGTCGGGGTCCGGCAAGTCCACCCTTCTGCGGTGTGCGGCCGGGCTCGACCGGCCGGACAGCGGGACGGTCGTGGTGGACGGCGAGGAGATGACGGGCGGTGACGAGACGGCGCTGACGAAGTTCCGGCGGCGGCGCATCGGTTTCGTCTTCCAGCACTACAACCTGCTGCCCACGCTCACCGTGGCCCAGAACACGGTGCTGCCGCTCAGGCTGGCCGGGCGGCGCGTCGACCGGGAGCGGGCCCGGGAGATCCTCGCCCAGGTCGGTCTCGGCGACCGGCTGGGCCACTTCCCGGACCAGCTCTCCGGCGGTCAGCGCCAGCGCGTCGCCATCGCCCGGGCACTGGTCACCGAACCCGGGGTGGTCTTCGCGGACGAGCCGACCGGAGCGCTCGACACCCGCAGTGCGCGGGACGTGCTGCGGCTGCTGCGGGAAGCCGCCCGGCTGCACGGCCGGACCGTGGTCATGGTGACGCACGACCCGGTGGCGGCCTCGTACGCCGACTCCGTCCTGTTCCTCGCCGACGGCCGGCTGGCCGGGCGGATGGCCGAACCCACCGTGGACGCCGTCGCCGAGCGGCTCGCGCATCTCGGCGATCGCGCGGGCGCCGATGCCGAGTCGGGGGTGTGAGGAGTGTTCTCCCTGGCCCTGTGTTCCGTCCGGCTCCGTCCCGGACGTTTCCTCGCCACGCTGCTGGCCGCGTTCCTGGGCGCGACCATCGTCATGGCGTTCAACTCGATGCACGACACCGCCGGCGCACCCGGTGTGGACGACGTCAGCGCCGAGTCGCTCGGTCTCGCCGCGGGAGTGGTGGGAGGGTACGGCACGCTGCTGGTGTTCTTCGCCGTCGCGTCCACGCTCACCGTGAACGTACGGCAGCGGGGCGAGGAGATCGCCCTGCTGCGCAGTGTCGGCGCGACCCCGGCACAGCTGAGGCGGATGGTCGTGGGCGAGGCGGTCGTGGTCGCCCTGGTGGCGGCGCTGGTGGCCGTCGGGCCCGCGGTGTTCGGCGGACGGGCCCTGCTCGACGCCTTCCAGGACAGCGGGCAGGTCGCGGCGGACGTGGACCACGTGTTCGGGCCGGTCGCGCTCGCGGCGGGATTCGGCGTCACCCTGACGGCCTCGGCGGGCGCGGCCTTCCTCGCCGTACGCCGGGCGACGAAGGCCGCGGCGGTGGGTGAACGGCCCACCGGGCTGGGCCGGAAGGCCGCCGGATCGGCGGCGCTCGTCCTCGGTACGGCGGCGGTGTGCGCGACGTTCGCCTTCGACGCGACGGATCCCGCGCTGATGGCGGCTCCCGCCTACGGCGCGATCCTGATCTCCGTCGGTCTGGCCGTGTTCTCGCCGCTGCTGCTGCGGGCCGTCCTCGGCAGGCTGGGGCGGCCGCTGGTCACGCTGTTCGGGGCGAGCGGTTATCTGGCCGTGCATCACATGCGGCGGCGAGCGGCCGAGTTGTCCGGGATGCTGATGCCTCTGGTCCTCTTCACCGGCATGGCGACCGCGACGCTGTACATGCAGGCGATCGAGAACGACACCATCGAGGCCTTTGGCCTCACCCGGTCCGTCGAGGACAAGAACCTCGAGACCCTGAACCTCACAGTGGTCGGCATCATCGTGGTCTTCTCCTGCGTCATGCTCGTCAACAGCCTGTACGCCGCGACCTCGTACCGCCGTCAGGAGTTCGGCCGGCAGCGCCTGGCGGGGGCGACTCCGGGACAGGTGCTGGGCATGGTCGGTGTGGAGGCGCTCGTGCTCATGGTGACCGGGGTGTTCTTCGGCACCGTGGCCGCCGTCGCCGGCATCCTGCCGTTCACCTCGGTGCGCACCGATGAACTCCTGCCGGACCAGGGGCCGGGGATATGGCTGGGCATCGTGGCGGTCGCCGTCCTGGCGACGTCGGCCACCAGCCTGCTCACGGCCCGCCGGACGCTGCGCGCCCCGGCGGTGGAGGCGGCGGCGGTGACCGCCTGACCCGGGCGCACCGGATGCGGGAGGGGCGGCCGTACGCACTGCGGCTGCCTCCTCCCGTGCCCTCCGGTACGGGGGTGGTGCCAGGTACACCCTGCGGACGGGGTCCTCGGACCCGTGACCGGGCGGGGAGCGGACCGGCAGACTCTGAGCGTGCCCGCGAGAACGGGCCGAGGGACCACGGAGGTTACGGGGATGCGTATCAGGAGCGCGGTACTGGCCGGGTCGCGGGGGCTGGTGTTGTCGGCGATCTCGTTGGGCGCGTCGATGGCCCTGTTCATCGGGGCCGTCATGTCGATCGGGTTCGTCGTGCTGGGCGTCGGGGCGGTGACGACCCCGTGGATCCTCCAGCTGGTGCGCTGGTACGCCGACCGGCGGCGGGAGTTGGCGGAGCGGTGGGGCGGGGTGCCCATCCCGTCCGCCTACCGGCCCTTCCCCGCCGACCCGCGGCCCGGTGTGCTGGGGCACCTGGAGAAGACCTCGGTCATGCTGCGTGACCGGGCGACCTGGCGGGACCTGGGGTGGCTGGCCTCGGACATGACCGTCGGCTGCGTCAGCGCCGCCCTGCCGGCCGCCCTGCTCGTCTATCCCCTGGAGGGCTACGGTCTCGCCGCCGGGCTGTGGCGCGCCTACGCCGGCGAGAACTCCGGCTACTGGTACGGCTTCGTTCCCGTCACCGGCCAGGCGTCCGCCTTCGGTGCCGCCGCGCTCGGTACGGCCCTTCTCGTCCTCGCCGTGTTCGTCAACCCGCGTCTGCTGCGGGCCCACTTCGACGTGACGAGGGCCGTACTCGCCCCAGGGGGAGCGGAGTTGGAGCGGCGGGTCGAGGAGCTCACCCGGACGCGGCACGACGCCGTGGACGCCTCCGCCGCCGAACTGCGCCGTATCGAGCGGGATCTGCACGACGGCGCGCAGGCGCGGCTGGTCGCCATGGGCATGAGCCTGGGCACCATCGAGGCGCTTCTTGAGAAGGATCCGGCCCAGGCCAGGGAACTGCTCGCCAAAGCCCGGACGGACTCCGCAGAGGCTCTGGAGGAACTGCGTGATCTGGTACGGGGCATCCATCCGCCGGTTCTTGCCGAGCGCGGCCTCGCGGACGCGGCCGAGGCGCTCGCGCTGCGTATGCCGATGCGGGTCGAGACGCGTATCGAGTTGCCCGGGCGGGCCGCGGCGTCGGTCGAGACGGCCGCCTACTTCGCGATCAGCGAGGCGCTGACGAACGCGGCCAAGCACTCGGGGGCGCAGCAGGTGTGGCTGGACATCGACCACCGGGAGGGAAGGCTGCGCATCGCCGTCACGGACGACGGGCGAGGCGGAGCCGTCGCCCAGGGCTCTGGCCTCCGCGGCATCGAACGCCGCCTGGGCACCTTCGACGGAGTCCTCGCCGTCAGCAGCCCGGTGGGCGGTCCGACGGTGGTCTCGGCGGAGATTCCCTGTGTCCTGACGCCCTCGGGGACGCGTTCTCACTAGCGCCGCAGGTTCCCGCGCAAGTGCCGGCCCCTCCCCCGTGAACGCGGGGAGGGGCCGGCGCTTGTGGTGGTGTGCGGGGTCAGGTCAGTTGGGCGAAGCGGTTTTCGATGTCGGCGAGCCACTTCTCGCGCTTCTCCTGGGACACGGACTTCACGCTCGGCAGGCTGATCCACTTGGTCCGCTTGATGCCGATCTTGCGGAAGCCGCCCGTGAAGAAGGCCTTCTTGATGGCGTTGCCGAAGTAGAAGCGGTAGATGGCCTGCGGGATGGTCATGGTCGTGATGAGCGTGACGCTCTTGACCTTCGGCAGCCGGCTCACGAACCGTGGCGGGGGGCCCACTTCGTCGTACGCGAAGCCCTTGAGCAGGACCTTGTCCATGAACCCCTTGGTCAGCGCCGGCATCAGCTCCCACCAGATCGGGAAGATGAACACCAGGTGGTCCGCGTCGGCGATGCGCGCCTGGTAGTCGAGGACCTTGGGGTCGCTCGCGATGCCCTGGCTGAAGCCCGCCAGCTCCTCGGTGGACATCACCGGGTTGAAGCCGTCCTGGTCGAGGTTGAGGACGTCGATCTCCGCGTTGGCGCGCTTGAGGCCGGACACCACGGCTTCCCGGACCGCCGCGCAGTAACTGCCCTGGTAGGGGTGGTTGAAGATCACCATCGTCTTCATCTGCTGTTCCGCCTTCATCAGCCGACACGGTGGTTCGATGACTCCTCGTTCAGCGAACCAACATTCAATAACTCCAGATTCAGTGAATGTGGATTCAGTGTCTTGCCCGTACGGCCCCGCTGTCAAGCCGGACAGGTCAACGGCCTTGCCAGCGCGGGCTCCTGCGCTCCGCGAAGGCGCGCGGGCCTTCCTTGGCGTCCTCGCTCCACATACGCCGCTCCTCCCACTCGTAGCGAGTGGCGAAGGCCTGCTCGAGGGAGAGGTGAGCGGAGACGCGGGCGGCCTCCTTCACCGCCCGCACCGAGAGCGGGGCGCAGGCGAGGATGTCGTCCAGCCAGCCCCGCACACAGACGTCCAGTTCATCGCCCGGCACCACGTCGTTCACGAGGCCGTACTCCAGGGCGCGCGCCGCGTCGATCCGGCGGCCGGTCAGGAGCATGCCCATGGCGGCACGGTGCGGAAGCTGGCGGGTGAGCCGGAAGACGCCGCCGGCGCCCGGAACCATGCCGTGCCGGGCTTCCGGCAGGGCGAACGTGGCGTGGGTCGCGGCGACGACGATGTCGCAGGCCAGGGCCAGTTCGAGGCCGCCGCCCAGGGCATAGCCGTTGACCCGGGCGATCAGCGGTTTCGCCAGTCCGAACCTCTCGGTCAGCCGGGGATGGCCCGCCTTGCCCCGGCCGCCGAAGGTGGACGGTCTGGCCTCGGCACGCGCCGCCGTCTCCTTGAGGTCCTGCCCGACGCTGAACGAACGGTCGCCGACGCCGGTCAGAACGGCCACCCACAGGTCGTCGTCGGCCTCGAAGTCGTCCCAGACCTCGGCCAGTCGGGCGTGCATCGCCAGGTTCATGGCGTTCAGGCAGTCGGGACGGTTGAGCGTCACATGGGCGACGTGCCCCCGCTTTTCGTAGATGACCTCGGTGGCCACTGCTGCTTTCCCTTCTCGCCCACGCCTGAGAGCGGGACGGCGGACGGCGTGGGCACGTCCGCCGCTTCCCGGGGGAAAGGGACCGTGAGGCGTCCCCCAGTGCCGCGGCGGGCAACGTTCGCCCCGTCGCGACGCCCGGCACGCTCCCTCGGAGGGGGCGCCCCACTCGCCGCACCGGGCACAACCCCAAGTACGTCCAGTACGAGGGCTTGCGCCCGGCACGCCGGGAGCACGCACCGGACGACGTCGCCTGCCGGCACTAGTCCTTGATCTCGCAGATGAGCGCGCCCGCCGTCACGGCGGCGCCGGCCTCGATGGCCAGGCTCTTGACGGTGCCGGAGCGGTGGGCGTTGAGGGGTTGTTCCATCTTCATGGCCTCCAGGACCAGGACCAGATCGCCCTTCTCGACCGACTGTCCTTCCTCGACGGCGAGCTTCACGACGGTGCCCTGCATCGGCGAGGCAAGCGCGTCGCCGGTGGCGGTGGCGGTGGCGGCCCGTCCGGCCGGCCTGCGTCGGGGCCGGGTGCCGGGCCCCGGGCCGCCACGGGTCCGCAGCCCACCGAGCGCGGCGGGCAGGGAGACCTCCAGGCGCCTGCCGCCGACCTCGACGACCACGGTCTCGCGGGCGGGCCGGTCCGTGCCGTCCTCGTCCGCCGCCAGGGTGTCGAAAGCCGGAATCGTGTTGACGAACTCCGTCTCGATCCAACGGGTGTGGACGCGCAGGGGGCCGTCGGCGAACGCGGGGTCGGTGACCACCGCCCGGTGGAAGGGCAGGGCGGTCGCCATGCCCTCGACCCGGAACTCCGCCAGGGCCCGTTCCGCCCGCCGCAGGGCCTGCTCCCGGGTCGCGCCGGTCACGATCAGCTTGGCGAGCAGGGAGTCCCAGGCCGGCCCGATCACGCTGCCGGTCTCGACGCCCGCGTCCAGCCGTACGCCCGGTCCGGCCGGCGGCGCGAACAGGGTGACCGTGCCCGGCGCGGGCAGGAAGCCCCGGCCCGGATCCTCGCCGTTGACGCGGAACTCGAGGGAGTGGCCGCGCGGTGGGGGGTCGTCGTAGCCGAGTTCCTCGCCGGCGGCTATGCGGAACTGTTCGAGCACCAGGTCGATACCGGTGACCTCCTCGGTGACCGGATGCTCCACCTGCAGACGCGTGTTCACCTCCAGGAAGGAGATCGTGCCGTCCGAGGCGACCAGGAACTCCACCGTCCCGGCACCGACGTAGCCTGCCTCCTTCAGGATGGCCTTGGACGCCCGGTAGAGCTCCGCGTTCTGCGTCTCGCTCAGGAAGGGTGCCGGCGCCTCCTCCACCAGCTTCTGGTGGCGGCGCTGCAGCGAGCAGTCACGCGTCGACACGACGACGACGTTGCCGTGGGAGTCGGCCAGGCACTGTGTCTCCACGTGCCGGGGCCGGTCCAGGTAGCGTTCGACGAAGCACTCGCCGCGCCCGAACGCGGCGACGGCCTCGCGGACCGCCGACTCGTAGAGCTCGGGCACCTCTTCGAGGGTGCGGGCGACCTTCAGGCCGCGGCCGCCACCGCCGAAGGCCGCCTTGATGGCGAGGGGCAGCCCGTGCTGTTCGGCGAAGGCGACGACCTCGTGCGCGCCCTCGACCGGGTCGGGGGTGCCCGCCACCAGCGGCGCCCCCGCACGCTGCGCGATCCGCCGGGCCGCCACCTTGTCGCCCAGGTCCCGGACGGCCTGCGGGGGCGGACCGATCCAGACCAGACCTGCGTCGAGGACCGCCTGGGCGAACTCCGCGTTCTCCGACAGGAATCCGTAGCCAGGATGCACCGCGTCCGCACCGGAGTCGGCGGCGGCCCGCAGCACCTTCGCCATGTCCAGGTAGCTCGTCGCGGGAGTGTCACCGCCCAGGGCGTACGCCTCGTCCGCCGCGCGGACGTGCAGTGCCTGCCGGTCCGGCTCGGCGTACACGGCCACGCTCGTGATCCCGGCGTCCCGGCATGCCCGGGCCACCCGGACGGCGATCTCGCCACGGTTGGCGATCAGTACCTTGCGGATGCACAAGGGTCCACCTCCCGCGAGGGAACGCCCGGTTCCCACGCTCTGCCTCGTCTCGTTCACGATGTCCGCCTCGCCGGTCACCACGACGGCCGCCATGGCGGAGGGCGCCGCCCGGACCAGGAGCCGGCCGTCTCATGGCCCTGTTCGGGGCGGGGCCAGGCCGGCCTGCGCCGGGGCGCGGGCCGCGCCGGTGCCTCGTCGGCGGCGAGGAGGGCCACGGCGAGCGCGGCCATCTCGGTGGCGTCGGGGACACCTCGTTCGATACGGATGACCGGTTGACGCTCGCCGGTACGCTCGGTCGGCGCGCTCACTGCGGCTGGTTCCCGTGCTTGCGGCTGGGCAGCGCAGCGTGCTTGGCGTGCAGCACCGCCAGGGCGTCGATCAGCCGCGCGCGGGTCTCGGCGGGGTCGATGACGTCGTCGACCAGGCCACGCTCGGCGGCGTAATAAGGGTGCATCAGCTGCTCGCGGTATTCCTCGATCCGGGCGCTGCGCACGGCCTCGGGGTCGTCGGCGGCGGCGATCTCCCGGCGGAAGATGACGCCCGCGGCGCCCTCGGCTCCCATCACGGCGATCTCGTTGATGGGCCAGGCGAGCGAGATGTCGGCGCCGATGGACCGGGAGTCCATGACGATGTACGCGCCGCCGTAGGCCTTGCGCAGGATGAGCTGGACCCGGGGCACGGTGGCGTTGCAGTAGGCGTAGAGCAGTTTGGCGCCGTGCCGGATGATGCCGCCGTGCTCCTGGTCGACGCCGGGCAGGAAGCCGGGGACGTCGACGAGCGTCACCAGGGGGATGTTGAAGGCGTCGCACATGGTCACGAAGCGGGCGGCCTTCTCGCTGGCGTGGATGTCGAGGACGCCGGCCAGCTGTGCGGGCTGGTTGGCGACGATGCCGGTGACCCGGCCGCCGAGCCGGGCCAGGCCGCAGACGATGTTCTGCGCCCATCCCGCGTGGACCTCGGTGAACTCGCCGTCGTCGACGATCTCCTCGATCACCAGACGCATGTCGTACGCCTGGCGGACGTCGGCGGGCACGAGGTCGAGCAGTGCCTCGGTACGGCGGTCCACCGGGTCTTCGACGGGCAGTTCGGGCGGCGTCTCACGGTTGTTGGACGGCAGCATCGACAGCAGCCAGCGGACCTCCTCCAGACACTCGGCCTCGGTGTCGTAGGCGAAGGCCGCGACGCCGGAGGTGGTGGCGTGGGCGTCGGCGCCCCCGAGGGCGTCCTGGGTGATGGACTCGCCGGTGACGGCCTGGACGACGTCGGGGCCGGTGATGAACATCTGCGAGGTGTCGCGCACCATGAACACGAAGTCGGTGAGCGCGGGCGAGTAGGCGGCGCCGCCGGCGCAGGGGCCGAGCATGACGCTGATCTGGGGCAGCACACCGGAGTTGCGCACGTTGCGGCGGAAGATGCCGCCGTAGCCGGCCAGCGCCGAGACGCCTTCCTGAATGCGTGCCCCGGCGCCGTCGCACAGTCCCACGATGGGCGCGCCGGCCGCCTCGGCCAGGTCCATCAGTTTGTGGATCTTCTCCGCGTGGGCCTCGCCCAGCGCCCCGCCGAAGATGCGGAAGTCATGGGCGTAGACGAAGACGGTACGGCCGTGGACCGGGCCCCAGCCGGTGACGACGCCGTCGGTGTGGGGGCGGCGGTCCTCGAGGCCGAACCCGGTGGCCCGGTGCCGGCGCAGGCCGTCCACCTCGGTGAAGGCGCCGTCGTCGAAGAGCAGGGCGATGCGTTCGCGGACGGTGAGCTTGCCGCGGGCATGCTGCGCCTGCGTGGCCCGCTCGCCGGGCCCGCAGCGGGCCCGTTCGCGGATGTCCGTCAGCCGGGCCGCGGCTGTGCGCATGTCGACCCCCGCGGTGGCCGTCGCCGGCGGCGCCGTGCGCTGCTGGGGTACGGCCCCGGCGGGCGGCAGCCCGTTTCGTTCGCCCGTATCTCCGGCAACCTCGTGAACGATGGACATGCCGTGCGTCACCCCCGGTTCCGCTTGGTTCGGCCCCTTGGGCCGGAGGACCCCACGTCCTCACAGCGCCTCATTGAAGCCGCGGGCCGCATACCGCCACCACCGATGTCCGCCCCTGTCCCGGGCGTGTTCCCCCCTGTTCCGCACCCCCTATAACCCCTTAATCGCAAGGCGTTTATCGGGGCCCCGGAACCGATGCCACACCCCGCCTCGTCCCAGGTTCACCCAACTAGAGGTACTGCAAAGGGAGTTGGCCCGGCTTTGCTGGTTCTTGAAGTCCGCGCCCCACTTACTTTTGAGTAGGTTGCTAGAGTCCGGCGGAACATGTGAACGACTGACGGTGCTGGTGAAGATGGAGTGCGCTATGAGCCCCGAACGGCTGCCGTCGGCGTCACATCCCACGGGGGAGAGGCGAATTGAGGTTGTTCATCGAACGTGACGTACAACTCGCACAACTGTGCCCACTAATTGACCAGAAACCCGCCCAGGGTCCCCATCTCGGGGTGATCACCGGCCCTGTGGCCTGCGGGAAAACCGAACTCCTGGAAGAAGTGGTACAACGCGCAACAGACGACGGAATACGCGTGCTCAGCGCGCAGTGCTCGTCCATGGAACAGTCCATTCCGTACGCGATGGTCGACCAGCTCTTCCGGGGCCTGGCACTCGCCGGTGAACTGCCGCTGATGCCGGACGAGATACGCGCGGCCAGGGGCGCGCCCGTGCCGGCGCCGCCGCTGCTGCGCTTCTTCCACGAGGTGATGGTCTCCCTCAGCGCACGCGGCTCGCTGCTGCTGACCGTCGACGACATCCACCACGCCGACGAGCAGTCCCTCCGGGTCCTGCTCTACCTGCACCGCCGGGCCCGCTACGCACCCGCGTCCCTGCTCGTCAGCCATGGAGCGCAGTACGGCATCCCCGTGACGGCGCCACTGCGCGAACTGCTCCACCAGCCCCGTGTCCGCCGGGTCACGGTGGGGCCGCTGAGCAAGAACGGCACCGCCCGGCTCACCCATTCCCTCGCGGAGCCCGGCAACGCGCCACGGGCCGCCGAGGTCTTCGCCCTCACGGGCGGCAACCCTCTCCTGCTGCACGCGCTGCTGCAGGACCGGGCGGCGGCCGGCCCGCGCGCCGAGGGCGACGGCACCCCGCTGGCCGGGGACGCCTACGTCCACGCGGCGCTCACCTGTATCCACCGCAGCGGCCCGGACGGGCTGCGGATCACCCGGGCCCTGGCCGTACTGGACGGGCACGGCTCCGTCGACGCGCTCGCCCGGCTGGCCGGTCTGGAGCTCGCGACGGTCGAGCGCACGGTGCGCGTCCTCACCGACGCGGGCCTCCTCACCGGCCGGCACTTCCGGCAGACGGCGGTGCGGGACGCCGTACTCGACGACCTGCCGCCCGAGGAACGGGCCGATCTGCACCAGCAGGCCGCCGCGCTGCTCTACAGCGAGGGCGCGCCGGCCCTCGACATCGCCGACCACCTGCTCACCGCCGGTCAGCCCGGCGAGCCGTGGGCGACCCGGGTGCTCACCGAGGCCGGCCGCCAGGCGCAGCGCATCGACCGCACCCAACTGGCCCTGCGCTGTCTGCGGCACGCCGAGAAGACGGCCGCGGAGGAGGCGGAGCGGCTGTGCATCGGCGCCGAACTGGCCGCCACGGTCTGGCGGACCCGGCCGGGGGTCGCCGCGCAGCAGCTGCGTACCCTCGCGGGTCCTGCCGGGGAGGGCCGGCTCCCCGCCGGCCACACGCTGTCGGTCGTGCCCGGTCTGCTGTGGCACGGCATGGCCGACGAGGCGGTCGCCGCGCTGCGTGCCGCCGAGGACGCCGCCCGTACCGATCCGGCCGTCGCCGGGGGGCTCGACACACTGCGGATGTGGATCGACAGCACCTATCCGGCCATCGCCCGGCGCACCGGACACGAGCCCGCCCCGCTGCCGGTGCGTGCGTCGCCCGCGCAGGCCGCGACGGACCCGACCGCCGCCGCCGCGGGGCGCGCCCTGTGGGCGCTCTCCTCGGTGCTGCGCGGACACAACCACCAGGAGGTCTCCGACACCGCGGAACAGGTACTGCAGAGTGTGCGGTTGCACGACCACACGCTGGAGGTCCTCACCGCCGCCGTATCGGCGCTCATCTACGGCGGCCGGCTCACCGTCGCCGCCGAGTGGGGCAGACGGCTGGAGGCCGAAGCCGCCGAACGGCAGGCACCCACCTGGCGGGCGGTGCTGGGCTCGCTGCGCGCGGTGGTCGCGCTGCGCCTGGGGGACCTGCCGACAGCCGCCCGGCTCGCCCAGACCTCGCTGGAACTCATGCCCGCCGAGGCGTGGGGCGTCGGGGTGGGCATTCCGCTGTCCACCGCGATCAACGCGGCGTTGAGCATGGGCGACAGCGAGACGGCCGCCCAGTTGGTGGCCCGCCCCGTGCCGGAGCACATGCTCGACACCCGGTTCGGGCTGCACTACCTGTCCGCCCGGGCCCGCCACCACATGATGGAGGGCCGTACACACGCGGCGCTCGCCGACCACCTCAGCTGCGGCGAGCGGATGCGCGAATGGGGCATGGACACGGCCGAGTTGGTGCCGTGGCGGGTGAACGCCGCGAAGATCTGGCTCCGTACCGACAACGCGGAGCGTGCGGCCCAGCTCATCGAGGAGCATCTCGCGGTGGCGGAGTCGGGCCGGCCCGGCACCCGTGGTGTCGCGCTGCGGATCCTCGCGGCGACCAAGGATCCGGTGCGGCGGGTCGAACTGCTGGGCCAGGCGGTGGAGTTGCTGCAGGCCGGTGGCAACCGCTACGAGCTGGCGTGGGGCCTGGCCGACCTGGGCCACCTCCATCACCAGCTGGGCGAACCGGCGAAGGCCAGGACGTTCGCCCGGCGGGCCTGGCGGGTGGCGAAGGACTGTGGGGCGGAGGCGCTGTACCAGTCGCTGTTCCCGGGGCAGGCGGCCCGTCAGGAACGGGGCGGGCAGGACAAGGCCGACGCCATCGGCTCGCTGACCGAGGCCGAGCTGCGGGTCGCCGCGCTGGCGACGCAGGGGCACACCAACCGGGAGATCGGCGCCAAGCTGTTCATCACCGTCAGCACCGTCGAGCAGCACCTGACCCGCGTCTACCGCAAGCTCGACGTCCGCCATCGCCAGGACCTCCCGACCAGTCTCCTGCTGCAGGAGTCCGACCTCACCGCGGTCTGAGCGGGCGCCGGCACCGGGCCGTCGCCGCGGCCCGGTGCCCACTGCACCGACAGGAGATCCCGTGATCGCCGACCTGCTTCCCTCGACGGTGGCCTGTGCGTACACCACCGCCGACGACGCGCCGGTCGGGGCGTTGTTCGCGGAGGAGGCGGCACTGGTCGGCGGGGCAGTGGTGGGGCGGCAACGGGAGTTCGCCGCGGTGCGGGGATGTGCGCGGCGGGCGATGGCCGCGCTCGGGCTGCCGGCGGTGCCGGTGCTGTCCGGCCCTCGCGGTGAGCCGCGGTGGCCGGACGTGGTCGTGGGCAGCATGACCCACTGCGCCGGGTACCGGGCGGCCGCCGTGGCCCGGACGGTCGACGTCCGGGCCCTCGGTATCGACGCGGAACCGCACGCGCCGCTGCCGGGCGACGTACTGGCGGCCGTCGCCCTGCCCGCCGAACGTGCCCGGGTGCTGTCCGCCTCGCGCAACGGCGCGGACCGGGTGGTCCACTGGGACCGGCTGCTGTTCAGTGCGAAGGAGAGCGTCTACAAGGCGTGGTATCCGCTGACCGGGACCCGGCTGGACTTCGAGGACGCCGACATCGAGTTCCGGGGCACCCCCGGTTCCGGACCGGAGGCTGTACCAGGGGGTGTCTTCCGCGCCCGTCTGCTGCGTACCGCCCCCGGCGCGCCCGCCGCTTTCGACGGCCGCTGGCTGGTGCGCGACGGTATCGCCCTCACCGCGGTGGTGGTACCGGCCGGCGGGTAACTCCCTCGGGGAATACGGCAGTCAGGGCGCCAGTCGCAGATGCCCGCCCGTCGTGCCGCCCGCGTAGTGCGGGAGCAGGATGTCGGAGAGCGTGTTGGCGACGTCGGGCACACGGTCGTCGAGGAAGAAATGGCCGCCGGGGAAGATCCTCAGGTCGCACTCCCCGTCGGTGTGCCGCTCCCACGCCCGCGCCTCGTCGATGGTGGTCCGCGGGTCGTCGTCACCGACCAGCACGGTCACCGGGCAGCTGACGGCGGCCGTCGGCGGACAGGAGTACGTCTCCACCGCCCGGTAGTCGGCACGCAGCGCCGGCATGATCATCCCGAGTAGTTCGGGGTCGTCCAGGAAGACCGGGTCGGTGCCGCTGAGCAGCCGCAGCTCCTCGGCCACCCCGGCGTCGTCCCGCTGGTGCACCCGTTCGTCGCGCACGGTGGACGGCGCCCGCCGCCCGGAGGCCACCAGCGCCGCGGGGCCGGGCCCGGGTCCGGACTCCAGCAGCCGCGCCATCTCGAAGGCGACGAGGGCGCCCATGCTGTGGCCGAGCAGAGCGTAGGGCCCGTCCAGCCGGTCGCGCACCACGTCCACCAGTGCGGCGGCCAACTCCCGTACATCCTCGATGGGTCGCTCCCGGCGCCGCTCCTGCCGGCCGGGATACTGTGCGGCCCACACCTGGATCGACGGCGGCAGCGCGGCGGACAACCTGAACCAGCCGCTCGCCGAACCCCCGGCGTACGGCAGGCAGATCAGCTGCATTCCACTGTCCGGCCCGGGGTGGAAGCACTTGATCCACTGGTCGAACCTACCGGCAGAGTCGGTCATACCGCGACACTCCGTTCCCCCCGTGGCGGCCCGGTCGCACAGCCCGTGCACAGCGCACGGTCCGGCCGCCCCTCCGAATGTTCCGCTGAAGGTAACAACGTCCGCCGGTCCGCTGAACCCCTGCTCGCAAGCGCTTTACCCAACTCCCCACCCCCTACTGGCTCGGTGCCCCCTGAATCCACCCCTATCCGGGCTCCGCCCCCCTGAAATGGCGTCCCTCGCGCGGTTACGGTCCCGGCATGACAACCACGGAGCCCTCTTCCCCAGTGACCGACGCACTCGAGGCCTTCCTCGGCGCGCCGGATTCCGATCTGCACTCCGCCCTCCGGCAGCTCGACCAGGCCTTCCGCAGCGTTCCGGCGGGCGAGGGGCAGGCCACGGCGACGGAGGCCGGCCACGCCGCCGTGCCCGCCCTCGTGGCAGCGGCGGCCGGGGCCTCGCCGTCCCGGCTGCCGCACCTGCTGCTCCTCCTCGGCCTGCTCGCCGACACCGACGCGCACGACGCGGTACGCGACGGACTCGCGGACGTCCTGCCGGTGTTCGAGCTTGCCGCCGGGGACCGCCGCACGGTGGCGGCGCTGCTCTTCCTCGCCGGGCACTTCCCCGAGGACGCCGAGCGGATCCTGGCCGCCGCAGACGGTCTCGCCCTCAGTCCGGACGACCGGTCCCGGCTGGAGCGCTCGCTGGCCGGCCGACGGCAGCCGGGCGCGGTACTGGCCCGGGTGTGGCCGTCGCCGGCGATGTGGGCGGTCACCGAGGCGGAGCGCGCCGCCGACGGGCAGTGGCACGGCATGATGCCGGAGGAGCAGCTCGAGGCCATGTGGCAGAGCGACACCCGGGCGCTGCGCGACTACGCCGCCTCGAAGGCGATCGCCCTGCTGGACACCCCGGCCGCCCCGTACACGGCGGCGCCGGACCACGTGGAGCCGGAGCGCGAACAGGGCCGGGCCGCTTCGCAGGGCGTGGACGCCGTCGAGCGGCTCGCCCCGTTCGAGAAGCTGTTGGCCTGCCCGGACTGCACCGGGGCCCTGTCGTTCGGCGAGGGCGGCGCCCGCTGTGCGGCGTGCGGCAAGGCGCACCCGGCCGGCGACGGCTGGCTGGACCTGTCGTCGGCCGCGGGCCAGGGCATGGAGGCGATGATCCTCAACGACGTCGCCCAGGTCTCCCGCTACGAGCGCGGTCTGCGCCCGGCGTTCCTGCGCGTGATGGGCCGCGACTTCGACGATCTGCTCGATGTGGACGACGAGATCCGCTTCCTCACCACCAACGCGCGCCCCACCGAGGGCCCCGTGCTCGATCTGGCCGCCGGCTCGGGCCGGTTCACCCGGGTGCTGGCCGAGGAACTGGGCCCGGACCGCGTCGTGGCGCTGGACCTGTCGACCTCGATGCTGGCGGCGCTCCAGGCGGCCGGACCACAGCTGCCGGCGGTGCGCGGCAGCGCGGTGAACCTGCCGTTCGCGGATGCCTCGCTGACCGCCGTCAGCTGCTGGAACGCGCTGCAGACCCTGCCCTACCAGGGACAGGTCATCGCGGAGATCGGCCGGGTGCTGCAGTCTGGCGGAACGTTCACCCTGTTCACCTTCCTGCCGGACGAGGACCCGCTGTACCGGGAGTTCCAGGCCCGTCAGGAGAAGGCGCTGCGTGTGCACCTGTACCCGCGCGAAGTGATCCGCAAGTGGCTGGCCGAGGCCGGTCTGACGATCCGTGAGGAGACCGGTCCGGGCTCCTACCTGTTCATCACGGCTGTTCGCGAGAACCGGCCCTGACCACCGCCTGCGCGGCGGCCCGCCGCGCGAGAGCCTGGGGGATGTCCCAATGAGAACTGTGATCATCGGAGTCGGCGTCGGCGGCCTCGCCATCGCCCGCTATCTGGTGGCAGCGGGCCACGAGGTCGAGGTGTACGAGCAGGCCGACCGGCTGCGCGTGGAGGGTGCCTCGCTGATCCTGTGGCCCAACGGCACGGGTGTGCTGCGTCATCTCGGCCTGGAGCCGGAGTCGTTCGGCAGCCGTATGGACGCCATGGACACGCTCTCCGAGGACGGCCACACGCTGCTGAGGATCGAACTGGACCGGATGGCGAAGCGGTTCGGGCACCCCACGGTCGTCGTGCCGCGCGGCCGCCTCGTGGAGGAACTGGCCGCGGGGCTGCCGGAGGGGGTCCTGCGCTACGGCAAGCGCTGTGTCGGCATCACCGAGCCGCCCGAGGGCAGTTCGGGGCCGGTCGTCGCCGAGTTCGAGGATGGTACGAAGGCGGAGGCCGACCTGCTGATCGGCGCCGACGGACACCGCTCGGCGATCCGGCGGCACCTGCACGGGGAGACCCCCGCCCAGTACACCGGCTATGCGACCTGGCACGGTCTGACCCGGGTGCCGGTCGCGCTGCCGGACGGCAACCACGGGCTCGTCTTCCACGGCAAGTCCGGCTTCGCCACGATGTTCAACGCCGGCAACGGCCAGGTGCAGTGGGTGTTCGTGACGCCGTGGGCGGAGGGCGACCGGGTGCCGCGCGGGGTGCGGGACGAACGCACCGGCGAGTTCGGCATGGCCTCGGAGGTGTCCGCCACGCGCAATCTCCGGGAGCGGTTCGGGCATCTGGTGTCTCCGGTTCCGGAGCTGCTGGCGGAGCTCACGGACGACGAGATCGGCCTCTTCCCGCACATCCTGCACCGGGTCCCGGACCGGTGGGGGCGCGGCCGGGTCACCCTGCTCGGCGACGCGGTGCACGCCGTGCCGCCGACGCTGGCCCAGGGCGTGAACCAGACCCTGGAGGACGTGTGGAGCCTGCAGCGGGCCCTGACGGCCCCGGGCGGCGGTACGACGGAGGAGCGGCTGCGTGCGCACGAGACGGTACGGGCCCGCAAACTCCAACGGCTGCACACCATCGCCAAGGGCGCGGAGAACCGCCCGGCACCGCCGCGGTTCCTGCGGTTCGCCCCCGGGCTGGTGCCGTACACGCGGATGACGTCGTGGACGGTACGGACCTTCAGCGAGTTCCTGACGGCGAGTTGACCGATCACATCACCGTGCCCCGCCGGGTTTCCGGCGGGGCACGGTGATGTCCGGGGCCCATGAGTACGGCCGGCTCGCCCGGCAGCGCGGTCAGGCTCGGGTCGTGGTGGTCCGGTGTACGGCGATGTCGCCGGCGGAGGTCTTGAGGTCGAGGTGGAGTTCGCGGGCGCCGGGCGCGGCGGGGGTGTCCTCGGTGAGGTCGCCGCGGTACCTGCCGCCGGAGGTGGAGCGCCGGCGCACCCCGACACCCTCCTCGACGCCGACCTCGATCCGCCCCGAGGAGGTACGGGCGTGCACGGAGCCGCCCCGGGCTCCGGCGATGCGCAGGTCGCCGGAGGCGGTGTCGACGCGGACGTCCCCCTCCGTCGTACCGAGGACGAGGTCGCCGCTGGAGGAGTGGAACCGCACCGCACCGACGGCGTGGGTGACCTGGAGGTCGCCGGAGCCGCTGCCGAAGTCGACGGTGCCCTCGGCGTGGCCGAGGCGGAGGGTGCCCGAGGAGGTGTCGACCGAGACGTCCCCGGTGACGCGGTCGGCGACGAAGTCGCCGGAGCCGGTGTCCACCTTGAGGGCGCCCAGCGCGCCGTGCACCGCCAGGTCGGCGGAGTCGGCCGCGAAGTCGAGCGCGGAGCCGGCGGGGGCCTCGACGGCCACCCGGACCCGGCCGCCCGGCAGTCCGACGAACCGCCCCGCGCCGCCGCCCTTGGGCACCCGCACGGTCAGCCGCCCGCCCTCGAACGCGACCGCCGCCCGGGAGGCGGCCTTGCGGTCCGCCTCGCGGCCCGGCGTCTCGGGCTCGACGCGCACGGTCACCCGGGCGCCCTCGCCGGCCGTGAGCGAGCAGCTGCCGCCGTGCAGCTTGATGCGGGCCGCGACCGGCCCGCCCGCAGTGAACTCGTACATGGCGCGGGCCCTTCCCCTGGATGACTCACGATTCAGCGACTTCAGTTTCAGTGACTCGCGATTCAGTGACTTTTCATTCATTGTGGGGTTAGAGTCATTCGCTGTCAAGCCCGATCCGGACCCCGAGGGAGCCCTCATGACGGCCAAGTCGCCCGCCGGCGCCACTTCCCGCAAGGCGCAGGCCGCCCGTACCGAGACGGCCCTGAAGGACGCGGCCCGCAAGGTGTTCGCCGAGAAGGGCTTCCTCAACGCCAAGATCAGCGACATCTCGGCGGCGGCCGGCCGCGCGTCGGGCTCGTTCTACAACCACTTCCCGAGCAAGGAGTCCATCCTCGAGGCCCTGCTGACCGACTGGATCAGCGAGGCCGGCCGCAGCCTGGCCGGGCACGGCGACAGCCACGACCTGTCCGACCCGGAACACCTGCGCTGGCACGTGGCCGTGGTCTGGCACATGTACAAGGAGCACCGCCCCGAGATCCGGGCCCTGCAGGAAGCCGCCATCGTCAACGAGGACTTCGCCCGCCGGCTCGCGGAACTCCAGCTCGCCGAGACCCGCGTCCTGCGCGAGCACCTGCACGACATGGAGCGCAACGGCGTGGCCCTGCCGGGTGCGGTGGACCTGGTGGCCGCCGCGATGATGGCCCTGCTCAACGAGTTCTCCCGGGGCTGGCTCATCACGGACGCCGCCCCGGCCGGCCGGGTCCCGGACGACGACGAGGCCATCGACACCCTCACGGCGTTCGTCCTGCACGGCATCGCCGGCGCGGACAAGGCCTGAGGCACGGCGGCGAGCACGTTCGACGGGAGGCGGCCGCCGTCGTACGGATCGGATCCGTACGACGGCGGCCGTGCCGTGCGGTGATGAGCTACAGCCGGGCCGCCCACGCCTCCACTGCCTCGGCGGTCGTCGCGGAGTGGTCCTCCAGCATGGTGAAGTGGTCGCCCGGCACCTCGACCAGCTCGTGCGGCAGCAGCCAGCAGGAGCCCGCCCCCGCGCCGCCCGCGTAGGTGTCCGCCGCCTTCAGGAACAGCTCGGGCGTCGCGACGGGCCGGGCCTGCCAGTCCACGAAGAGCCGGGTGTAGCCGCCCATGCTGGTCAGGCTGTGGTCGTCGACCGACATGAACAGTCCGTCGCGCTCCAGCATCCCGTTCGTCATGGCCTCGTAGGCGGCCCGGTCACCGGCGTTCGGGAAGGTGTCGACGAGGACGACTCCGGCCGCCGGCCTGCCCTGCCGCTCCAGTTCCCCGGCCACGGCGTGCGCGACCCAGCCGCCCGCCGACCGTCCGACGAGCAGCACCGGCGCGTCCCCGACCAGTTCGAGCACCGTCTCGGCGTGCAGCGCGGCCAGCGCGTCGACGGAGTCCGGCAGCGGTTCACCGGCGGCGAGCCCCGGGTGCGGCAGCGCGCAGACACTGCGCAGCCCTTGGAAGCCGGTGGCGAACCGCGCGTACTCGTGGATCCCCGAGATTGCGCTGAACGCGGGGAAGCACACGACCACCGGCCGGGCGGGCCCGGAGGCGAACCACACCGGCTCGGGGCGCCGTTCCACCTGCGCGGGCTCCGTGAACGTGGGCCGCAGCCGGGACGCGACCGCGATCATCTCGCCCGCCTCGTCGATACGACCGTCCGCGACCGCCCGCCGGAACAGCTCCGTGATCATCCCGGGCCCACCGCTGCCCGCGCCGGTCCCGCCGGAGGACTCCTGCGTCACCGCGTCGCCCAACTGCTCGTCGACGTGGACGGCGAGCTCGGCCGAGGTCCGGTGGTCGAAGACGAGGGTGGCGGGCAGCCGCAGCCCGGTCAGGGTGTTGAGTCGGTTGCGGAGTTCGACGGCGGTCAGCGAGTCGAACCCGAAGTCCTGGAAGGTACGGTCGGCGTCGATCGACTCCGCCGAACCATGCCCCAACACCTCGGCCACCTGACCGCGCACCAACTCCAGTACGGCCGCAGCCCGTTCGGCGACCGGCAGTTCGCGGAGCCGCGCCAATGGGGCGGCTGCGCCCGTCATGCCGCCCGTGGCGGCGTTACGGCGGGTTGCGGGCACCAGTCGGCGCAGCAGGGGTGGCACCATCGCCGGGTCCGCGGCCCGCAGCCCCCGCAGATCCAGCCGTACCGGAACAGCGACCGGAGCCTCCCCGGCCAGCGCCGCGTCGAACAGCGCCAGACCGTCGGTCTCGGTGAGCGGCAGGACACCACCGCGCGCCATACGAGCCTGGTCCGCCTGAGAGAGGCCGTCGGTCATCTCGCCCTCGGTCTGCCACAGACCCCAGGCCAGGGAGAGCGCCGGAAGCCCCTGGGCACGGCGCTGTTCCATCAGCGCGTCCAGATAGCGGTTGGCCGCCGCATACGCACCCTGACCCGGAGCGCCGAAGACACCCGCCACCGAGGAGAACACCACGAACGCCGCCAGGTTGGCGGTCAGCTCGTGCAGATGCGTGGCCGCGTCAGCCTTCGCCCGCAGCACCCCCGACACGCGGGACGCGGTCAGACCCGACACCACACCGTCGTCCAGGACACCCGCCGCATGCACCACAGCCGTGATGTCATCCCGGCCCGCCAGCAGAGCAGCCACCGCCTCACGGTCCGCCACATCACACGCGACGAACTCCACCTCGGCACCCAAGTCGATGAGTACTGTGGCGAGGTCGGCGGCACCGGCGGCCTGCCCGCCCCGACGCGAGACCAGCAGCAGACGACGTACACCATGAGCACTCACCAGATGCCGGGCGAAGACACCGCCCAACGCGCCGGTCGCACCCGTCAACAGCACCGTTCCGCCACCGAAACCGCCGAACTCGGCAGTCACACCGCCGGCACGGATCAAGCGCGGCGCCAGAACAACGCCCTCCCGCACCGCCACCTGCGGCTCACCCGCCCGCACAGCCAGGGCCACAACGTCGTCCCCGTCCGCGTCCACCAGAACGATCCGGCCCGGATTCTCCGCCTGCGCCGAAGCCACCAGACCCCACACCGCAGCCATCACCGGATCAGCGACAACACCACCGGCCGACACACCGTCCCGTGTCACGACCGCCAGCACCCCTGCGCCCGAGGCCAGATGCTTCTGCATCGTCTCCAACGCCCACGCCGTGGCCTCATGCACCCCGAGCCCCACAGGCACCACCGCCACAGAGGCATCCGCCTCCACGGCAGCACCCGACACGGCCGCCCACTCCACGGCGAACAACGCGTCGGAGGCCTGAGATCGGCCGATCCCGCCCTTGGGAGCGGCACGCAGCATCAGGGACTCGACGACCACGACCGGTGTGCCCGCCTGATCCGTGGCCACGAGCCGGAACGCCCCCGAACCCACCGGCGTCAACCGCACCCGCAACACCGACGCACCCGACGCCAGCAAACCGACCCCGGACCAGGCGAACGGCAGCAACGGACCCTCGCCACCCTCCCCCACACCCGTCAGACCGATCGCATGCAACGCCGCGTCCAACAACGCCGGATGCACCCCGAAACGCCCAGCCTCGACAACCGCCTCCTCCGGCAACCCCACCTCGGCGAAGACCTCCTCCCCCAGCCGCCACGCCGACCGCAACCCACGGAACACCGGCCCATACTCCAGACCAGCACCCGCCAACCCCTCGTACAGCCCCTCCGTCACCACCTCACGCGCACCCACCACCGGCCACACCGACACATCCACACCGACCGACGGCACACCCTCCACCAACACACCACTCGCATGCCGCACCCACGGCTCGTCCTCGCAGCGTGAAGCGACAGTGAAGGCACGTCGGCCCTTCTCGTCGGCGCCGGCGACGACCAGTTGCAGCTGGACCGCCCTGTCCTTGTCCAGGATGAGCGGGGCCTCCAGCATCAACTCCTCCACGACGGAGAAGCCGACGGCGTCACCCGCGTGGACCGCGAGATCGACGAAGGCCGTCCCGGGGAGCAGGACGGTTCCCGCGACCGCGTGATCCGCCAGCCACGGGTGGGTCGACAGCGACAGCCGGCCTGTGAAGAGGTAGCCGTCCGAGTCGACCAACGGCACCGCGGCTCCGAGCAGGGGGTGGTCGGTGCTGCCGAGACCGGCGGAGACGACGTCGGCACCGCCGCGGCCCATTCCCGCTTCCAGCCAGAAGTGCCGGTGTTCGAAGGGGTAGGTGGGGAGCGCGACCTGCTTGCCGCCCCACGTGGTGTACAGCTGGGTCCAGTTGATGTCCGTGCCGTGGACGTGGAGGTGGGCCAGGGCGGTGAAGAAGGTCTCCGTCTCCGGGCGGCCTGCGCGCAGGGACGGGGTGAAGACGTGGCCTTCGGTGTCGTCCAGGATCTGCTGGGCGAGAGCCGTGAGGACAGCGTCGGGGCCCAGCTCCAGCCAGCGGGTGACGCCCTCGTCGTTGAGGGCGGTGATCGCGTCGGTGAAACGGACCGGACGGCGGACGTGCTGCACCCAGTACTCCGGATCCGTCACCTGCGGCGACAGACCTGCCAACTTCGGCTCATTGAAGACGAGTTGAGTGACGACGACACGGAAGTCGTCCAGCATCGGATCCATCAACGGCGAGTGGAACGCATGGCTGACCGTCAGCCGCTTGGTACGGACCGCTGCCTTCTGCCAGTCCCCCTCCAGCACGGCGATGGTGTCCTCGTCGCCGGAGACCACCACCGACGACGGCCCGTTCACGGCCGCGATGCCGACCCGGTCCT
>NZ_JBITLN010000005.1:0-536797 GCF_044465285.1 Streptomyces sp. NPDC049687 | reverse complement strand
CGCGGCGTCTGGTGCGGTGCATCGCAAGGCGGAGGGTCGTCCGCGTACCGGGCGTACGCGGGCGATCCCGACAACGCGGCGAGGCGCCGTGCCAGACGCCGCGGGCCAGACGGGACTTTCGAAACACGCCCTAGTGGTCCTCGGCGATGCGGGTGGCGATGCCGTCCTTGAGGGTGACCTCGGCGGTCAGTTTGCCCGCCTTCGCGGCCGCCTCCAGTTCCGCCTCCGTGCACGTCGTGGCGCTCTGGCCGTCGGCGTCGCCGCACATCCCGCCCGCACCCAGGATCTCGGTGTCCTCCGCCAGCCAGAACTGCTGCTCAGGGTTGTTCCTCCCGTCCGACACCAGGTACTTGCCCGGAGCCAGGTACGACACCGCGCCCAGCCAGGTCCCGCTCACACCGCTGGACGAACCGCCCGAGGACGAGGACGACGAGCCGCCGGTGGAGGAGGAACCGGAGGAGGAGCCGCCGGTGGAGGAGGAGCCCGAGGAGGAGCCGCCGGTGGAGGAGCCGCCCGTGCCGGAGGAGGCGGGGTGGCGTTCGGTGACGGTCACGGCTATGCCGTTCTTCATCACCACGTCCGCCGGCACCGGACCGCTCTTCGCGGCCTTCTCCAGCTCCGCCGCGGTGCACTCTTCGACGGCCTGGCCGTCGGCGTCGCCGCAGACCCCGCCGGATCCCCAGATCTTCGTGTCCTCCGCCAGCCAGAACGCCTGCGTCTTGCCGCCAGTGGTGACCGTGTACTTGCCCGGTGCCAGGTAGTCGACCGTGCCGTTCGAGAACGTGCCGCTCACCCCGCCCTTGTTCGCGGCGGCGACGTTGGCCGTCGCCGCGACGTCCGCGACGTTGCCCTGGGCGACGTCGTCGCTCTGGCAGGCCGTCATCAGCAGCGTGCCCGTGACGGCGGCGGCGGCGATCAGGACGGAACGGAAGCGCGGAGAAGCCATGACGAAAAGGCCCTTTCGGGAGAGTGAGGCGAGGGAGGCAGTCGGCGACCTGTGAGCCGCTGTGGGTCAACCATGCCTCAGCTCAGAACCCGATCACCAGCCAAGTCCTTGATCCACGACGCTGCCGTGACAGAACGCGGACACATCAACGGCGTTGTATTACGCGCCAGTTGTCTCCGGCGCGCCGCTTGGACAACGCCCGACCGGAGCGGCGGCAAGACCCCGACGGCCCCACCCTCCTCCCTCGGGCGCAGCGCCTGGGCGGCGTTCGTCGCGGGGGAAAGCTCCTCGTGGGGGAACGCTCCTCGTGGGGAATCAACGAAGGCAAGACCACGAAGGCAACAAGAACGAAGGCGAAAACAACGAAGGCAAGGAGCGTCACCGACTCCTTGCCACTCTCAACGTATAGCGCACGGGGGGCCTTGCGGCAAGGCCCCGGTGGTGCCGCAGAATCACCGGCCGATGCCGGATTCTGCGGAAAGAGTGCTGTGATGATCGACGTCATCGTCGCGGGTGGCGGACCGACCGGGCTGATGCTCGCATGCGAGCTGCGGCTGGCCGGGGTGCGCACCGTCGTGCTGGAGAAGCTGACCGAACCGACCCGGCAGTCCCGTGGGCAGGGTCTGCACGCGCGCAGCGTGGAGGTGATGGACCAGCGCGGCCTGCTGGACCGGTTCCTCGCGGTCAGCGAGAAGTTCCAGGCCGGGGGTCTCTTCGGCGGGATCGCCAAGCCGTGGCCCGACCGGCTGGACACGGCGCACCCGTACGGCCTCGCCACCCCGCAGCCGGTGACCGAGCGGCTGCTGAACGAGCGTGCCCTGGAACTCGGTACCGAACTCCGGCGAGGCCACGAACTGGTCGGGCTGAGCCAGGACGAGGACGGGGTGACCGTCGAGCTGGCGGACGGCGCGCGGTTGCGCTCGCGCTACCTCGTGGGGTGCGACGGGGCCCGCAGCGCGGTGCGCAAGCTGCTCGGCGTCGGTTTCCCCGGTGAGCCCGCGACGGTCGAGACACTGCTGGGTGAGGTGGAGGTGACCGAGGATGCGGCGACGGTCGCCGCCGTGGTGGAAGAAGTGCGCACGACCCAGCTGCGGTTCGGCGCCATCCCGCTCGAGGACGGGGTGTACCGCCTCGTCGTGCCCGCCGAGGGGGTGGCGGAGGACCGTACGACGCCGACGACCCTGGAGGAGTTCAAGCGGCAGCTGCGGGCCGTCGCGGGCACCGACTTCGGCGCGCACTCGCCGCGCTGGCTGTCGCGGTTCGGCGACGCCACCCGGCAGGCCGAGCGCTACCGGGTCGGGCGGGTGCTGCTGGCCGGCGACGCGGCGCACATCCACCCGCCGACCGGCGGGCAGGGGCTCAACCTGGGCGTGCAGGACGCGTTCAACCTGGGCTGGAAGCTGGCCGCGGCGGTCAACGGCTGGGCGCCGGAGGGGCTGCTGGACAGCTACCACGCCGAACGGCACCCGGTGGGTGCCCGTGTGCTGGACGGCACCCGCGCGCAGATCACGCTGCTGGGGACCGGTCCGGGGCCGACCGCGCTGCGGGAGCTGTTCTCGAAGCTGATGGACTTCGAGGAGGTGAACCGGTACGTGACCGGGATGATCACCGCGGTCGACGTCCGTTACGACTTCGGCGAGGGCCATGAACTGCTCGGCAGGCGTCTGCGGGACGTGCGGCTCGAGCGGGGGCGCCTCTACGAGCTGATGCACTACGGCCGCGGGCTGCTGCTCGACCGGACCGGCAAGCTCTCGGTGGACGGCTGGGCGGACCGGGTCGACCACGTCGTCGACGTCGGCGAGGACCTGGACGTGCCCGCGGTGCTGCTGCGGCCGGACGGTCATGTCGCGTGGGTCGGTGAGGACCAGCAGGAACTGCGCGGCAGGCTGTCCCGGTGGTTCGGTGAACAGCTGCAGGTGTAGATCTTCAGCGCCGACTTCCCGTTTCGGGAGGGAGAAGGCGCCGGCCGACACCCTGGTTTTCACCGCCCGGCGCGGGCGGTGAAGCAGCGGGACGAGGGGCCCCCGACGGGTCGGCCGGCTGCGACGGGAGGAGGCCGACGCCCGCTTCCCGGGGCTGCCGGAGCTGGTGCTCGGCGACTGACCGCGGGTCGAAGGCCCTCACCGCCGCACGGGTCAGGAGACCGGCGTGAGCTTCGCCCGCGTACCCGCGCGAGCCTTCAGCGCCGCGTACAGCCCGGCACTCACCAGGAAGCCCACCAGCGGTGTGATGTCGCCGAACGACGGCCAGTGCTCCGGGACGTACCCGACGTAGTCCTCCTGGTTGGAGAAGAGCGGGACGGACACCGCCACGCCGATCAACAGGGCGGCGACACCGGGCCAGTTGGTGAAGGTCCGGTCCCCCAGGCGGGCCGACAGCTCCTCGTCCGTGGCCGTACGGGACTGCAGCCACCGCTCCACCAGTACGACCCCGAGCCACGGCGCCACCCAGTACGCGATGATCAACAGGAACGCCTCGTAGGCCGACCCCGCGTCCGACAGCGACGCCCACGCCGCCGCCGTACCGGCGACCCCCGACACCACGACCAGCGCGCTGCGGCTCATCCAGGTGGGGAGCTTCAGGCCGAAGGAGGCGATGGAGATCGCGCCGGAGTAGATGTTGAGGGCGTTCGCCGAGATGGCGCCGAGGATGATGGCGAGGAGCACCAAGTCGCCCAGCCAGCCGGGGAGGTGGCCGGTGAAGGCCGCCGTCGGGGTGGCGTCCTTCGGGGCCACGATGGTCGCCGAGGCCGCGCCGATGACCGCCACCGGAGCGACGGACACGAACAGGCCGACGGCAGGGTAGAGGACGGTCCTGAACCTGTTCGCGGTGCGCGGCAGGTAGCGGGAGTAGTCCGTGGCGTACGGGTTCCAGCCGGCCGCGTAACCCCAGGCCGCGCTGAACGCGAGCAGGAAGCCGCCGATGCCGCCGCCGGTGCCGCCCCCGCCGAGGTCGGCGTCCTTGAAGGTCCACACGCCCGCCAGCAGGAAGATCACCGCGAGGGCCGGGAAGGCGTACTTCTCGAAGGTGTGGACGAAATTGTGGCCGATGAAACCGATCACGATCTCGGCGACCACGACGAGGAGCAGGGACGGCAGCGGGCGCAGGCCCGTGAGTGTGTTCAGGGCGAAGGCCGCGCTCACGCTGTTCACCGCGAACCAGCCCACGCCGGCGATCAGACCGTTGGCCGCGGAGGGCAGGATGTTGCCGAAGTAGCCGAAGGAGAACCGGCCGATCACCATCTGGGGGACGCCGAAGCGCGGGCCGTCCAGGGACAGCACGCCCTGGGTGATCGCGCCGACGGCGGTGCCGAGGACGATGGCCGCGGTCGCCTCCCAGAAGCTCAGCCCGAAGAAGAGGACCGAGATGACGCCGATGAAGACGGTCGCGAACTCGATGTTCGGGGAGGCCCAGGTCCACAGCAACTGAAGCGGGGAGCCGTGCCGTTCGGCCTCGGGGATGGGCTCCGAGCCCGCCGTCTCGACGGCGATGACCTTGTCGCCGTACTCGGGGGTGAGGGTGCCGGCAGAGTCGGCGGGTGCAGTCGTCATGCGTGGTAAGTGTCCGGCCCGGGAGGGGCCCGGCCCAGGGGCGCATTGTCCGCTTCGGGAGCCTTGACGGCGTACAACCTGCACGCCCCCGCCGACGTCAGCCGTCCTTGGGGTCCTCGCCCGTCTCGCGGCGCTTGAGCTCCTCCTCGCGGCGGCGCAGGTCGGCCTCCCAGTCCTTCAGGAGCTGCTCGTCGGTCTTCGCCCCGTCGTCCTTCAGGGACTTGAGGAACTCGGGGTTGTCGTCGGGCGCGACCCACCGGGCCGGGGCCGGGCCGCCTGCCGCCCGGGCGCGCCGGGGCCGGCCGGCCACCAGCCAGGCCACCGGCCCGATCAGCACCTCGCCGAACAGCAGGATGACGAACACCCACGCCAGCTTCGGCAGCCCCCGCACCTCCTCCTCGGGGGTGTTCAGACAGTCGATGAACGCATAGATCCACAGCGCCAGGACCAGCAGGAACGGCAGATACCTGAGCATGGTGGTGGGATCTCCCAGAGGACGGCGGCGGGACGTGGGACCGCCCCGGTGACGGGGTCAGGGTAGCCGGTGGCCGATACTGGGACACATGGCTTACGACGATCTTCGTTCCCTGCTCAGGGCACTGGAACGCGAAGGCGACCTCAAGCGCGTCAAGGCCGAGGTCGATCCGTATCTGGAGGTCGGGGAGATCGTCGACCGGGTCCAGAAGTCCGGCGGTCCCGCGCTGCTCTTCGAGAACGTGAAGGGGTCGAGCATGCCCCTCGCGATGAACGTGTTCGGCACCGACCGGCGGATGCTGAAGGCGCTCGGGCTCACGTCGTACGGCGAGATCGGCGAGAAGATCGGCGGACTGCTGCGGCCCGAACTGCCGCACGGGTTCGTGGGGGTGCGCGAGGCGTTCGGGAAGCTCGGCGCGATGACGCACGTCCCGCCGAAGAAGGTGAAAGAGGCCCCTGTACAGGAAGTCGTCCTGCACGGCGACGAGGTGGACCTGGAGAAGCTGCCCGCGCTCTTCACCTGGCCGCAGGACGGCGGCTCCTTCTTCAACCTGGGGCTCACCCACACCAAGGACCCCGAGTCCGGGATCCGCAACCTCGGCCTCTACCGCCTCCAGCGCCACGACAAGCGCACGATCGGCATGCACTGGCAGATCCACAAGGACAGCCGCAACCACTACCAGGTGGCGGCGCGCAGAGGCGAGCGCCTGCCGGTGGCGATCGCCTTCGGCTGCCCCCCGGCCGTGACGTACGCCTCCACCGCCCCCCTCCCCGGTGACATCGACGAGTACCTCTTCGCCGGGTTCCTCGCGGGCAGGCGGATCGAGATGGTCGACTGCAAGACGGTGCCGTTGCAGGTGCCGGCGCAGGCGGAGGTCGTCCTGGAGGGCTGGCTGGAGCCGGGTGAGATGCTGCCCGAGGGCCCCTTCGGCGACCACACCGGCTTCTACACCCCGCAGGAGCCCTTCCCGGCCCTGACGATCGACTGCGTGACGATGCGCAAGCGGCCGCTGCTCCAGTCGATCGTCGTCGGCCGGCCGCCGACGGAGGACGGCCCGCTGGGCAGGGCGACGGAGCGTTTCTTCCTTCCCCTCCTGAAGATCATCGTCCCGGACATCGTGGACTACCACCTGCCCGAGGCCGGCGGTTTCCACAACTGCGCGATCGTCTCGATCGACAAGAAGTACCCCAAGCACGCCCAGAAGGTCATGCACGCGATCTGGGGCGCCCACATGATGTCCCTGACGAAGCTGATCGTGATCGTCGACTCCGACTGCGACGTCCACGACCTGCACGAAGTCGCCTGGCGGGCGCTCGGCAACACGGACTACGCCCGCGACCTCACCGTCGTGGAGGGCCCGGTCGACCACCTCGACCACGCCTCCTACCAGCAGTTCTGGGGCGGCAAGGCGGGCATCGACGCGACGAGGAAGTGGCCCGAGGAGGGCTACACGCGCGACGGCGGCTGGCCGGACATGGTGCTGTCCGACCCGCAGACGGCGGCGAAGGTCGACCGCCGCTGGAAGGAGTACGGGCTGTGACCTCCGCTTCCGCAGCGCTCCCGCAGCCGGGACGCACCAAGGCCTTCCTCCGTCTGGTGATGATCGAACACTCGGTCTTCGCCCTGCCCTTCGCCTACATCGCCGCGCTGACCGCGATGTTCCAGCTGGACAAGAACATCCACTGGGGCAGGCTGTTGCTGGTCACCGTCTGCATGGTCGGCCTGCGGACCTTCGCCATGGCGGTGAACCGGATCATCGACCGCGAGATCGACGCGAGGAACCCGCGCACGGCGCAGCGCGAGCTGGTGACGGGCGCGATGTCGGTGAAGCACGCCTGGACGGGCGCCCTGATCGCGGTGGCGGTCTTCCTGGGCTCCGCGGCGATGCTGAACCCCCTGTGCCTCGCCCTGGCCCCCGTCGCGGTCATCCCGATGGTCGTCTACCCCTACGGCAAACGGTTCACGAACTTCCCCCAGGCCATCCTGGGCCTGGCCCAGGCGATGGGCCCGGTCGGCGGCTGGCTGGCGATCACCGGCGAGTGGTCCTGGGACGCGGTCGTCCTCGGCCTCGCCGTCGGCATCTGGATCGGTGGCTTCGACCTGATCTACGCCTGCCAGGACGTCGAGACCGACCGCGAGACCGGCGTCATGTCGGTCCCCGCCCGCTTCGGCATCCCGGCCGCGATCCGGTCGGCCCGCGCCTGCCACGCGGCGACGACGGCCCTGCTCGTCTGGTACGCCCTCGCCACCGGCGCGGGCACCTTCTTCTGGCTGGGCCTGCTGATCGTCGCGGGCGCGTTCGTCTACGAGCACTCGATCGTGCGCCCTCATGACCTGTCCCGCTTGAACAGGGCGTTCTTCTCAGTCAACGGCTTCATCGGGATCGCCCTGTTCGGATGTGCGCTGCTCGATCTGCTGGTGCGCGGGCTGACGGTGTGAGGCGTCGGGCTCGCCGTCCGACGAGCCCGACACGAGGTTCCGGGACGCGCGGCCGCGTCAGCCGATCAGCGTGCGCAGCACGGGCACACTGCCCGCGGCGCTCACCACTCCCGTGAGGACCGCGTTCGCGGCCGAGGCGCCGCCGGCGAAGGCGAGAGCAGGAATCGCCCGACGACCACGCGTTCGGCATCGTTCAACGCCTTTGCCGCTCGCTTCCCCCGCCCACCGGCGGTGTCCTGGGCGCCCGTCCTCCCGAGCCCCTGTCACTTGGAGGTCGCGCCGGCGAGCAAGATCCGGACAGCGGCGGCGCAAGATTTTTCCGGCCGGGGCCGTAGGCGCCCCCGCACGGTCCCCGTGGGCACCTTCGCGCCCCGGGTCCTGACCGGTCGCCGCATTCCGTAATCGCTTCTTCCCGGAGCGCGATGTCGCGTGGAGGGGGCGTGCAGGGGCGCTGCCGACTTCCCGCCGGGCGGATCCGTGCGCCCTACCCGGCCTGAAGACCTCTCCGCGCACCGGTACGCTCAAGGTGTGAACGCAGGAGAAACGCAGCGCGTGCCTTGGATCGTGGGGGTGTCCGGGGCGTCCGGTACGCCGTATGCCGCGGCTGTGCTGCGCGCGCTGCTCGCCGGGGGCGAGAGCGTCGACCTGGTGGTCAGCCGGGCCTCGCGGCTCACGCTGCTCGACGAGACCGGGATCTCCTTCCGGGACGCGCACTGGCGGGACGACCTGCGGGAATGGCTCGCCCGGGGGGCCGACGGGAAGCCCGGGACCTTTGACGTGGACCTCGACGCGGTCCGGTACTGGGGCGCCGGGGATCTTGCCGCCGGGCCGTCCTCGGGGTCGTATCCCTCGAAGGGGATGCTCATCGTCCCGGCCTCCACCGCCTGTGTCGCCGGTGTCGCCCTCGGACTGTCGAAGGACCTGCTGCAGCGGGCCGCCGGTGTGACGCTCAAGGAGCGGCGGAGGCTGGTGGTCGCGGTGCGGGAGACGCCGTTGAACGGGCAGACGCTCCGGCATCTCGTCGCCCTCGACGACGCCGGCGCGAGCGTCGTGCCCGCCTCGCCCGCCTTCTACGCGGGCGCCACCCACATCCAGGACCTGGTCGACTTCGTCGCCGGGCGGGTGCTCGACGCGGCGGGGGTCGCGCACGGGCTCTACCGCCGGTGGGAGGGCGAACTGGGCGGCGCGACCGGAACCACGGCCCCGTGAGCGTCATCTGAGCAAGTCGCAGTACCTCTCATCTCTTCAGGAACTTTGACCGGAAGGCTTCGATTCGCATGGACGCGGTGGACAGGCAGCTCATCCAGGCCCTGAGGGAGAACGGCCGGGCCTCCTACGCGGAACTGGGACGCCTCGTCGGCCTGTCGGGACCCAGCGTCACCGACCGCATCAACCGGCTGGAGGCGGCCGGTGTCATCACCGGCTACCGTGCCACGGTGAACGCGGCCTCGCTCGGCCTCGGTGTCACCGCCCTCATCGGCATCTCCCTCTCCGACGCCGCCGACCACGAGGACGTGGCGACCCGGCTCAAGGAGTTCGGCGAGATCGAGGACTGCTGGTTCATCGCCGGCGACGACTCGTTCATGCTCAAGGTGCGGGCGAACGACGTGGACGGGCTGGAGAAGATGATCCGGCGGCTGTCGGGGACGAAGGGCGTCTCGCGCACCCGTACCACCATCGTGCTCTCCACCAAGTGGGAGAACCGGGTCGGGGAACTGCCCGAAGAGGTCTAAAGCGTGTTTCGAAAGTAGCGTCGTCCGCCCGGAGGGCGGGGCCAGACGGGACTTTCGAAACACGCCCTTGTGCCGCGGCAGGCAACGTTTGCCCGTCAAGGGGCGTCGCGACGGGGCGAACGTTGCCTGCCGCGGCACAAGTCGTACGGTGGGGAACTCGTCGAGGAAAGGTGTGGGCATGGACGTCGGCATCAAGCGCGAGCTGGAGCAGAAGGTCAGGGCCGGTGAGCGGCTGACCCGTGAGGACGGCATCGCGCTGTACGAGTCGGACGACCTGGCCTGGCTGGGCGGGCTCGCGCACGAGGTGCGGACGCGGAAGAACGGTGACGTCGTCCACTTCAACGTCAACCGCCATCTCAACATGACCAACGTGTGCACGGCGTCCTGCGCGTACTGCTCCTTCCAGCGCAAGCCGGGAGAGAAGGACGCGTACACGATGCGCATCGAGGAGGCCGTGAAGCTCGCCAAGGCGATGGAAAGCGAGAACCTCACCGAGCTGCACATCGTCAACGGGCTGCACCCGAACCTGCCGTGGCGGTACTACCCGCGTTCCCTGCGGGAGCTGAAGGCCGCCCTGCCGAACGTCTCGCTCAAGGCCTTCACGGCCACCGAGATCCACCACTTCGAGACCATCTCCGGGCTGAGCGCGTCCGAGATCCTGGACGAGCTGATCGACGCGGGGCTCGAGTCCCTCACCGGCGGCGGTGCCGAGATCTTCGACTGGGAGGTGCGGCAGCACATCGTGGACCACCGCACCCACTGGGAGGACTGGTCCCGCATCCACCGCCTCGCGCACGAGAAGGGTCTGAAGACCCCGAGCACGATGCTCTACGGCCACATCGAGGAACCCCGGCACCGCGTCGACCACGTCCTCCGCCTCCGCGAACTCCAGGACGAGACGAACGGCTTCCAGGTCTTCATCCCGCTCCGCTACCAGCACGACTTCGTGGACATGAAGGACGGGAAGATCCGCAACCGCCTCCAGGCCCGTACCCAGATGGCCACCGGCGCCGAGGCCCTGAAGACCTTCGCGGTGTCGAGGCTGCTGTTCGACAACGTCCCGCACGTCAAGGTCTTCTGGGTCATGCACGGCGTCCAGACCGCCCAGCTCGCGCTCCAGCACGGCGCCGACGACATGGACGGCTCGGTCGTCGAGTACAAGATCACCCATGACGCCGACAACTACGGCACCCCGAACAAGCTGACCCGCGAGGACCTGCTGGACCTCATCCGCGACGCCGGCTTCCGCCCGGTGGAACGCAACACGCGGTACGAGATCATCCGCGAGTACGACGGCCCGGACGCGGCGCGCAGGGAGTCGCCGCAGCCCATGCGGGTGTGACTTTTCAGCCCCCACGAGCGGGTACTCGGACCCCATGGTGACCACCCGCGCGCCTGAGGACGCCTACACCGCAGAACCGTTCGTCCCGGAAGGGGTCCGGAGCCTCACCGCCCTGCGCCGGGCAGCCGCCGACTGCCGTGGCTGCCCGCTGCACCGGGAGGCCACCCAGACGGTGTTCGGGACGGGCGCCGCACACGCCAGGGTCATGCTCGTCGGTGAGCAGCCCGGTGATCAGGAGGACCGGCAGGGCAGGCCCTTCGTGGGCCCCGCCGGGAAACTGCTCGACCGGGCGCTCGCGGAGGCGGGCATCGATCCCGGCGCGGCCTATGTGACCAACGCGGTCAAGCACTTCAAGTTCACGCAGGCCGAGCCCCGTAAGCGCCGTATCCACAAGGCGCCCACGCTGCGGGAGATGACGGCGTGCGGGCCGTGGCTCGCCGCCGAGCTGGCGGTCGTGGAGCCGGAGCTGATCGTGGTGCTGGGGGCCACGGCCGGGAAGGCGCTGCTGGGCTCCTCGTTCCGGGTGACCGAGGTGCGCGGGACGGTGCTGGAGGAGGAGATCCACGGCCGCCGGGAGCGGCTCGTGCCGACGGTCCACCCCTCCTCGGTCCTGCGCGCCGACGACCGCGAGGCCGCCTACAAGGGGCTGGTCGCGGATCTGAAAGTGGCGGCGCGCGCTCTGGGGTAATGGCTACGATGCATGGGTGGCCCTTACTTTCACGCTCGACCCCGCCGTCACCCCCGCCCTCCGTGACGGTGTCCTCGACCTGTGGACGGACGTCTCCAACGCGGGCGGAGCCGTCGGCTTCGTGGCGCCCGTGACACGGGAGGAGGTGCGGCCGGAGCTGGTCAGGCACCTCACGGCGATGGCCGAGGGCCGCCACCGCCTGCTCGTCGGACACGACGGGGCGGGGGAGGTCGCCGCGACCGCCTTCTTCTCCTTCAACACGCACCGGCTGCAGACGCACTGGGTGTGGCTCTACACGGTGATGGTGCACCCGCGGCACCAGGGCAAGGGGTACGGCCGCGACCTGCTGGCGGCGGCCGCCGACGCGGCCCGGGGATTCGACGGCATCGACGCGATACGCCTCGGCTGCCGGGGCGGACTCGGCCTGGAGCACTTCTACGGCTCCTGCGGCTACAAGGAGGTCGGCCGGGTGCCCGGCGCCATCCGGGTCGCCCCGGGGGACGACCGCGACGACATCACCATGCTGCTGCAGCTGATCTGAAGCCCGTGACCGCCGCGGGGGTGGGTGAGTGATCCGCTTTCCGGCGTGCTTCACTGGACGACGGCCCCTTTGGGAAACGGAAGAGTGGATTGACATGCTCCGCTACACACTGATGCGCCTCGGCGTCCTCGCCGGCTGCCTCGTGGTCGTCTGGGGCCTGGTCTACTCGGGCGTGCTGCCGCGCGGCCTCGGCGACTCCAACGGCATGTGGATCATCCTGCTCTCGCTGGTGATCTCCGCGCCGATCAGCTTCGTCGTCCTGCGCAAGGAGCGCGACCGGGCCTCGGTGAGCGTCGTGCAGCGGGTGGACCGGATGAAGGCCAACCTCGAGGCCAACCGCTCCCAGGAGGACGAGGCCGTCGACTCCGCGCACACGCAGGGCCAGGCCTGAGGGAGTTCACTTCCGCCCGGTCCAACTAGGCTTGCCCCATGGGTGCCGTGAAGACCAAGCGGATGCCGCGTGCGGTCCGTGAGCAGCAGATGCTGGACGCCGCCGTGGAGATCTTCGGGCAGCGGGGGTACATGGCCGCGTCCATGGACGAGATAGCCGAACTGGCGGGCGTGTCCAAGCCGTTGGTGTACCTCTATCTGAACTCCAAGGAAGACCTCTTCACCGCGTGCATCCGGCGCGAGGCCGCGGCGCTGGTGGACGCGGTGCGTTCCGGGGTCCGTACCGACCTGCCCGCCGACCGTCAGCTGTGGGACGGGCTGCTGGCGTTCTTCGCGCACACCGCGGCCCACCCGAACGCCTGGTCCGTCGTGCACCTCCAGGCCCGCACCCACGGCGAGACCTTCGCCGCCGAGGCCGCCGCGATGCGCGAGGACATCGTGGCCTTCGTCACCCACCTGATCCTCGTCGCGGCCCGGGAGGCCCATCAGGACCCCAACCTCCCCGAACGGGAGGTGGCCGGCCTCGCCGAGGCCCTCGTCGGCGCCGCCGAGTCCCTCGCCGTCTGGGCCAACGCCACCGACGGCGTCACGGCCCGCCAGGCCGCGGCGACCCTGATGAACTTCGCCTGGGCGGGGCTGGGGAACCTGATGGAGGGGCACAACTGGACCCCGCCCGAAGCATGACAGTTGTCATGTCCAAGGGAGGACGCGGGACACTGCGCCGTCCCGGCCCGTCCCTCCTACCGTTCTTCCCATGACGAAGCCCGGCAAGGACCAGCCCCGGAAGACTCCGGACGGCGCGGAGCTGCGGATCACCAAGCTGAGCCTCATCGGCGGCGTCGGCCTCAGGGTCCGGCCAGACGTCCGGGTGGACGTCCGTGGCCTGCGGCTGGGCGGCGTCCAGGACACGGGACCGACCGAGCCGGGCGGCCCGACCGTCCGCATCGACGCCTGGGGCCTGCTGGGCGGGGTCACGGTCCGCCGAGGCTGATCCGCGTCCGTCGCTGGTGGGTGGCCGGCGGCGAGGGCTCCACGGCCGTCGACGGTTCGCCGGAGGTTCATCCGGAGCGAGCCGGTTCGCAGGGGCCGAGGCGGTCCACCGTCCCGCTCACATGGACCCGCGACGACTCCTCCCCGGCTCCCCGCAGCTCGAACCGTAGCCCGTCCGACGCGAACGCCACCGCCCCCGGCAGCAGCACCGGCGCCCGGAACTCCGCCCGCGCCCGGACGGCCGTCGGGGTGCCGTGGGCGGCCAGGCAGCGGGCGACGGTCCACATGCCGTGGGCGATGGCCCGGGGGAAGCCGAACAGGCGGGCGGTGAGCGGGTGGAGGTGGATGGGGTTGCGGTCGCCGGAGGCGGCCCCGTAGCGCCGGCCGACGTCGGCCGCGAGCCGCCACTCGTCGAGGAGGGGGAGAGGGGCCGGTTCCGGTCCGGGTTCCCGGTGTGCGGGCGGGGAGGACTGCGTACGGTGCCGGGCCAGATAGGTGCTCGTCGACTCCCATACGACGGTGTCGGACTCCCTCAGTTCCGTGACCACGAACGCCTCCGTCCCTCGCCGGTGCGGGGCCAGGTGGTCGACGCGCACGGCGAGTTCGTACGTCCCGGAGGCCGCCAGCGCCCGGTGGCGGGTGATCTCGATCGACGTGTGGACGAGCCCCAGCAGCGGCAGCGGGAAGTCACGGCCGCTCATGATCCTCATGGCCGGGGGGAAGCCCAGCACGTGCGGGTAGGTCAGGGGCAGGGCGTCGTCGCCCGTCGGGAAGCCGCACACCCGCTCGTAGGCGGCCAGCCGCTCCAGGTCGACGCGGACAGCGGGCAGCACGATCGGGTCGCCGGTGAAGGCCACTGCCGTGTGCGGCCGTTTGAAGGGCGAGCGCAGTGCCCCGCGGGCGAGCAGGAACCCCAAGGAGGCCGCCGCCATCACGCCCCCAGCAGGCTCTGGCCGCACACCCGCACGACCTGCCCGTTGACCGCCCCTGACGCCGGATGCGCGAGCCAGGCGGTGGTCTCCGCCACGTCGACGGGCAGGCCGCCCTGCGCGAGGGAGTTCATCCGGCGGCCCGCCTCACGGATGAACAGCGGTACGGCGGCCGTCATCCTCGTCTCGATGAAGCCGGGCGCCACCGCGTTCACCGTGACCCCGTGGCCGGCGAGTGCGCGCGGCGCCAGGGCGCGGACCAGCCCGGCCACGCCGGCCTTGCTCGCGCCGTAGTTGGTCTGTCCCGCGTTGCCGGCGAGCCCGGCGATGGAGGCGGTCGCCACGATCCGTCCGCCCGGCCGCAGGGTGCCCTTGGCGAGCAGGGCGTCGGTGGTGCGCAGCACGCTCGCGAGGTTCACGTCGAGCACCGGGCTCCAGCGGTCGGCGGGCATGTTGACCAGCCGCCGGTCCCGGGTGATGCCCGCGTTGTGGATCAACACGTCCAGTCCGTCGGGGAGTTCGGCGGCGATCCGCTCGCCCGCGTCGGCGGCCGTGATGTCGAGCGCCAGGGCCCGCCCGCCCAGCCGTTCGGCGACCCGGCGGGCGTCCGTCTCCACCTGCGGTACGTCGAGTACGACGACCCGGGCGCCGTCCCTGGCCAGGGTCTCGGCGACCGCCTCGCCGATGCCGCGCGCGGCGCCGGTGACGAGGGCGGTGCGGCCCGCGAGGGGGCGGTCCCAGTCGCCGGGTGCGCCGGAGTCCTCGGCGCCCACGCCGATCACCTGGCCGCTGACGTAGGCCGACTTGGGGGAGAGGAGGAAGCGCAGGGTCGACTCGGCGGCGGTCGCGTCGGTGAGCCGCAGGAGGTTCACGGTCCGCCCGCGTCCGATCTCCTTGCCGAGCGAGCGCGTGAACCCTTCCAGGGCCTGCTGGACGGCCGCCCGGTGGTGGTCGTCGTCGGCGTCGAGGGGCGAACCGAGCACCAGGATCCGGCCGCTCGCGGCGACCGACCGCACGACCGGGTGCAGGGCCGCGTGCACCTCGGCGAGCGTGTCGACGTCACGGACACCGGTGGCGTCGAGGACGACGGCGGCGGGGTCGGAGGTGCCCAGGGGGAGTCCCGTACGGGAGAGGACCGCCGTGAGGCCGGGAACGGTGGACGTGCCGGCCGTAAGGTGAAGCAAGTTCCCCGGGAGCGTGGGCCGTTCGGGTGACCAACGCCTGAGCGCCGCCGGCTGCGGAAGGCCGAGCCGTCGGGTGAGGAAGCGGCCGGGTGCGGTGGCGGTGAAGCTCAGATAGCGGTCGGCCATGTTCGTCTCGTCTCCCACGGGCGCGCGGCACAGGAAAAGTTGCTTACTCCGGAGTAAGGTTACCGGTGGTAAGTCTAGGTCAAGGGTGAGGAGCGGGTCGAGATGAGTACCTCGGAGCCGTCGAAGGTGACGTACCTGAGAGGGGCGCGAAAGAGCGCCCTGGAGCCCCCGCGCGCCCGCCGTGTGGCGATCGTCGGCGGCACTCGCATCCCCTTCGCCCGCTCCGACGGCCCCTACGCCACCGCCTCCAACCAGGAGATGCTGACGGCGGCGGTGAACGGACTGGCCGCGCGGTACGGGCTCGACGTGCCCGGAGTCGTGGGCGAACTGGTCGCCGGCGCCGTCCTCAAGCACAGCCGCGACTTCAACCTCGCCCGTGAGACGGTCCTCGGCTCGAAGCTGGACGCGCGGACGCCGGCGTACGACATCCAGCAGGCCTGTGGAACCGGTCTGCAGGCCGTCATCGCCGCCGCCAACAAGATCGCCCTGGGCCAGAGCGAGTCCGCGATCGCCGGCGGCGCCGACACCGCGAGCGACGCCCCGCTCGGCGTCAACGACCGTCTCCGCCGCATCCTCCTCCAGGTCCGCCGCGCCAAGTCGACGGGCGACCGCCTCAAGGCCCTCGCCCAGATCCGCCCCGCCCACCTGGTCCCCGACATCCCGCGCAACGCCGAACCGCGCACCGGCCTGTCCATGGGCGAGCACGCGGCGGTCACCGCCCGTGCCTGGGGCATCGGGCGCGAGGCCCAGGACGAACTGGCGGCGACCAGCCACCAGCGGCTGGCGGCCGCCTACGAGCGGGGCTTCTTCACGGACCTGGTCGTCCCCTTCCGCGACCTGGCCCGCGACCAGAACCTGCGCCCGGACTCGACGGCGGAGAAACTGGCCGCGCTGAAGCCGGTGTTCGGCACCGACGGACCCGATCCGACGATGACGGCGGGCAATTCGACCCCGCTCACCGACGGCGCGGCGGTCGTCCTGCTCGCCTCCGAGGAGTGGGCCGAAACCCGGGGCCTGGAACCGCTGGCGTACCTGACCGCGTACGAGACGGCGGCCGTCGACTTCGTCCACGGCGATGCCGCCGGTGGCGAGGACGGGCTGCTGATGGCGCCCGCGTACGCCGTCCCGCGCATGCTGGAGCGGACCGGCTTCGGCATCGAGGACTTCGACCTGGTGGAGGTCCACGAGGCGTTCGCGTCCCAGGTGCTGGCCACGCTGGCGGCCTGGGAGAAGCAGGGCCTGGCACCCGTGGACCGGGACCGGCTCAACGTGACCGGCTCGTCCCTGGCCACCGGCCATCCGTTCGCGGCGACCGGCGCGCGGATCGTCGCGACCCTGGCGAAGCTGCTGGCCGAACGGGGCGTACCGGGGCGGGGGTTGATCTCGATCTGCGCGGCGGGCGGTCAGGGGGTGACGGCGGTGCTGGAACGTCCCTGACACCATCCGGTGGCGCCCCGCCGCCACCGGGGGACGGGGCTGATCGCGGTACCCGACATGGAAACTGAACGGCCCTCACCTAACCTCCGAGGTTGCACAGCCCCGACCCCGGATCATCCCCGAACACGCACAAGCCCCCCACGCCAACGCCGTACGATCCCCTACCTAACCGGCGGTAACCCCTTTCTTCGGGGCCATCCCGGTTGAACGCCTCCATACCCGAGGCACGTACGTCATGCAGCAAGCAGTTCTTCACGCTGCACGCCCAGGGAGCCGCCCGTGTCCACGCCCTACGCCACCTCCACCGACTTCGCCGACGCTCCCCCGACCCTCGTGGAACCCGAGACGCGGCGGCTGGACGGTGCCGTACGGGAGGCGTCCGTACCGGCCTTCGCGTATCCGGTCACCCACGGCTCGCTCGCCGACCTGCCCTACGACAACGCCTCCGCGGCGCCCCAGGCGGTGGTCCTCAGCCGCAAGGAGCGGGACGGCACCTGGACGGACATCACGGCGGAACGCTTCGCCGCCCAGGTGCACGCCGTGGCCAAGGGACTGATCGCGGAGGGGCTGATGCCGGGCGACCGGATCGCCATCATGGCCCGCACGACGTACGAGTGGACGCTCCTGGACTTCGCGGCCTGGGCGGCGGGCCTGGTCACGGTCCCCGTCTACCCCACCTCCTCCGTCTTCCAGACCCGCTGGATCCTCCAGGACTCCGGAGCGGTCGCCCTGGTCACCGAGACGCTCTCCCAGGCCGCCACCCTCGGCCCGGAACGCGACCGGCTGCCCGACCTCCAGCACATGTGGGTGATGGAGAAGGGGCACGTGGAGCGGCTGGCGGAGGCGGGCGAACACGTCCCCGACGGCGAAGTGGCAGTCCGGCGGGGCGTGTTGGGCCCGGACACCCTCGCCACCCTGATCTACACCTCCGGCACCACCGGCCGCCCCAAGGGCTGCGCGCTCACCCACGGCAACTTCTTCGCCGAGGTCGACAACGCGATCGAACTCCTCTACCCCATCTTCAAGTCGAAGGACGACGAGCTCTCCGTCCTCCTCTTCCTCCCCATGTCCCACGTGTTCGGCCGGATGGTGGCCATCGCCTGCGTCCGCGCCCGGGTCCGCCTCGGTCACGCCCCCAGCCTGAAGGCGGACGAACTCCTCCCGGACCTGGCCGCCTTCAGACCCACCTGCCTCCTGGCCATCCCCTACATGCTGGAGAAGGTCTTCAACACGGCCCGCGCGAAGGCGGAGGAAGGCGGCCGCCTCTCCACCTTCGACCGGGCCGTCTCCGTGGCCCGCCGCTACGGCGAGGCGGTCGAGGCGCAGAAGACCGGCTCCGGCTCCGGTCCCGGCGCCACCCTCCGCGCCGCCCGCACCTTCTACGACCCGCTCGTCTACCGCCGTATCCGCAACGCCATGGGCGGCCGCGTCCGCCACGCCATCTGCGGCGGCTCCCCACTGGGCCGCCGTCTGTCCTCCTTCTACCTCGGCGCGGGCATCGAGATCTACGAGGGCTACGGACTGACGGAGACGACGGGCGCGTCCACGGTGACACCCCCGCTCAAGCCCCGGCTGGGCACGGTGGGCTGGCCGCTCCCCGGCACGAAGATCCGCATAGCCGCCGACGGCGAGATCCTGATCGCCGGCGGCCACGTCCTGCGCGGCTACTGGGACCCGGCGGCGGGCGGGGTCGTCCCGGCCGCCCCCGACGGCTGGCTGCCGACCGGCGACATAGGCGAGCTCGACGACGAGGGCTACCTCACGATCACCGGCCGCAAGAAGGAAATGATCATCACGGCGGGCGGCAAGAGCGTCGCCCCCGCCCCCTTGGAGAACTGGCTCCGCTCCCACCCCCTGATCTCCCAGGCGATGGTCCTCGGCGACGGCCGCCCCTACGTCTGCGCCCTCCTCACCCTCGACCCCGACGGCCTCACCCACTGGCGCAACATGAACGGCAAACACCCCGTCCCGCCCGAGCTGCTGATCGGCGACGAGGAACTGAACGCCGTCCTCCAACGCGCGATCGACGAGGCCAACAAACTGGTGTCCCGACCGGAGTCCATCCGCCGTTTCGCCATCCTCCCCGCCGACTTCACGGAAACCGCGGGCCACCTGACCCCGTCCATGAAGCTCCGCCGCGAACGCATCCTGCGCGACTTCGCGGACCAGGTGGAGGGGCTGTACGCGCAGTGACGGGGGCGCGGGGCGGGGGAGAAGCACCCGACCTCGGCGGCTGACGCGCCGCGCATCCGGCGGGCCGGGATTCGCGCGGTGAGCCACGCCGGGTGTCGCCGGGCTGCCGGACCGCCTCGCGGGCGACAAGGACAGGGAGGTCCGGGAGGCGGTGGAGGCCGTCAGGGAGCAGTCGTCTTCGGGCGTTCGCCGGGCTTGTCGACGACTCCCCAGGCGTTGCGGACCTCGATGTCGACGAGGGCGCCGGGCGCCATCGAGGGGCCCCCGGCGCCGGCGGGGGGCGGCGCGGCGTTGCTCTCCTCGCCCAGGTAGGCGTACGTCTCCGGGTCGAAGTACAGCTCCTGCTTGCCCTGGTGGCCCGAGGGGGTGGGCTCGGCGTAGTTCACCATCACGCCGATGGCCGGGCGCCCGATGGGATCCTTGATGCCCGTCTCCACCCGGGCACCGGGGATCCTCGCGAGCGCGCGGAAGAGCCCGGCCTGCGCGTTCGGCGGGATCAGCACCGACCGGTACAGGACGTCGATCTCCCGCCAGTCGCGCTGGGCCGTGGTCTCGCCCTCGAGGTCCCCGATGGCGTGCTCCTTCCGGATCGCCTTCATCATGCGGCCGGGATCGCTGGGGAGGGTCGCGAGGAAGCGGTAGAACTGGCGCTGCGAGCGGTCGTCGTACCCTTCCTTCTTCCACTTCTCCTCCTGGTTCGGCCCGTACCAGACCTGGAGCCTGTTCGGGTCGAAGTCCTCCAGGTCCTCGGTGCCGCGCGGGATACCGGGCAGCCGGGCCTCGCCCGTGCCGTCCCAACGGGTCCACTGCTCCCCCGTGGTGCCGTCGTCGCCGATCGACGTGGCCTTCACGTAGACCCACTGCTTCGGCCCGGGTTCGGTGACGCCGGTCTTCTCCACCGTGGCCGCGGCCAGTTCGAGCGTGTCGGCCGAGGCCCGCGCGGACAGCACCTGACGGCCGGAGACGCGCTGCGGGGCGGCGCCGGGCGCGGAGTCCTCGGGCAGGGTGACGACGAGCCCGCCGGTGACGGCGAGGGCGCCGGCCGCGGCGACGGCGACCAGGACGATACGGCGGCGGGACCGGGGAGCACGCACGGGGCCCCTCGGCCGCCCGGCGGCCTCCTGCCGGAACTCCCCGTCCAGCAGCGCGCGTTGGGGCGCGAGACGGTCGCTGTCGGGGCGCGGCGCGTCGGAACGCAGGGCACGGAGTCCGGACAGTTCGTCGACGTCGTTCATGCGGGGTCACCTTCTGCCAAGTGCGGCTCGAACGGTTCGGTGAAAGGGCTGAGTACGCCGGTCGCGGAGCGCAGCTTGCGGCGAGCCCGGTTGAGCCGGGACCGTACGGTCCCCACCGGGATGTCCAGGGCCTCGGCGATCTCCTGGTAGGTGAAGTCGGCCCAGGCGAACAGCAGCAGCGCGTGCCGGTCGCCCTCGGAGAGCTTGGCCAGCGCCTTGGCGAGGGGCCGGGACACGGCCTGCGCGACGACACGGTCGTCGGCGGAATCGGTCCAGGTCTCGGCCACCGGGTCGTGCCCGGTTCGGGCGAGCAGCCTCAGCGCCTTCACCTCCTCCCGCCGGTGCCGGCTGATCAGCTTGGCCGCGATGCCGTGCAGCCACGGGCGGACACCGGCGCGCTCGCCGTCGTAGCGGGCCCGGATCCGAAAGGCCGTCAGGAACGTCTCCGCGGTGACGTCGTCGGCCGCGTCCCGGCCCAGCCGCCGGGCCACGTACTGGTGGATGGTGGGCGCGTGGCGGTCGAACAGCACCGCGAAGCGCTCGGGTTCGTCGAGCGACGCCGCGACGAGCACGGCATCGGAGTCAGTCATGGACGGTCCGTCGGTCGGAGGGCCAGAGGAAAACACAGCGTTCACCCAGCTCTTGCCGACCGGGCGGAAAGGGGTTCACGGAGGTTTCGGGGTACCGCCCTCGCACGGCGGGCCCGCTCTTCCCGAGGTCACTCTCGGTCTTCGGGCGGGCGCGTACCGTGCCGATTACCGGTAGGCGGCCGAACCGAGGAATCATGGGCCCCATGAGCGAGAACGTTTACTTCGACATCACCATCAACGACGAGCCCGCCGGGCGCATCGTCTTCAAGCTGTACGACGACGTCGTGCCCAAGACCGCCCGCAACTTCCGCGAGCTGGCCACCGGCGTCCACGGCTTCGGCTACGCCGGCTCGTCCTTCCACCGCGTCATCCCGGACTTCATGCTCCAGGGCGGCGACTTCACCGCCGGCAACGGCACCGGCGGCAAGAGCATCTACGGCGAGAAGTTCGAGGACGAGAACTTCCAGCTCAAGCACACCAAGCCCGGCCTGCTCAGCATGGCCAACGCCGGCCGGAACACCAACGGCTCCCAGTTCTTCATCACGACCATCGTGACCGACTGGCTGGACGGCAAGCACGTCGTCTTCGGCGAGGTCGTCGAGGGCATGGACGTCGTCAAGACGATCGAGGGCCTCGGCAGCCAGTCCGGCCGCACCTCGGCCAAGGTCACCATCGCGGCGTCCGGCACGGTCTGAGCCGTCTGAGACATCTGCCTTGAGCTGCGGCGGGACGGGCGCCTTCGCCGGCCCCGCCCGCCGCAACGGCCACTTCACCCTCTCCGGTCCCGGCACTCCGCCGCGACTCGACAAACGGCTCCTTTCTGTAACCGTTCCTGTTCACCCCGTTGACACCAGGCGCACCCGCTCTTAGGGTCTCGCCAACATTTCGACCTGGTGACGGTATTTCGAACGGCTGAAGAATGCCCTGCGCCCTGGACGCGACACATGCGTCGGCCGCCCCTCTCAGCCGCTCCGCCAGCATCTGATACGCCGTCATCCTCTCAACGACGAGAAGAACAAGGAACGATCAGCATGCGCAGCCGAAGAGCCGCTCTCGCCACTTTCGCCGGAGTCGCCTCCGCCCTCACCCTGTCCGCCTGCGGGCAGCAGAGCGGGGACGCCGAGGACGGCTCCAAGGACGGCACCATCGGCATCGCCATGCCGACCCGAGCCTCCGAGCGCTGGATCACCGAAGGCAAGAGCATGGTCAAGGACCTGAAGGAGAAGGGGTACAAGACCCAGCTCGCCTACGGCGACGACGACCCGGACGCCCAGGTCTCGCAGATCGCCGACATGGTCAAGAAGGGCGTCGACGCGCTGATCATCGCGGCCATCGACAACAAGTCGCTGAACGACGTGCTCAAGCAGGCCGCCGCCGCGGACATCCCGGTGATCTCCTACGACCGGCTCATCCTCGGCACCGAGCACGTCGACTACTACGTGTCCTTCGACAACGAGCAGGTCGGCCGGCTCCAGGCCCTCTACATCATCGAGAAACTCGGCCTGGAGAAGGACAAGGGCCCGTTCAACATCGAGGTGTTCGCCGGTTCCCCCGACGACAACAACACCAAGTACTTCTTCGAAGGGGCGATGGCGCTCCTGCAGCCGTACCTGGACAGCAAGCAGCTGGTCGTCCAGTCCGGGCAGACCGCGCTCGACGAGGTCACCACCCTGCGCTGGGACGGAGCCACCGCGCAGAAGCGCATGAACGGCATCCTCGCCAAGTCGTACGTGAGCGGGAAGGTCGACGCGGTCCTCTCGCCGTACGACGGCATCTCCATCGGTGTCCTGTCCGCGCTGAAGTCATACGGCTACGGCACCGGCAGCAAGCCCTTCCCGGTCGTCACCGGCCAGGACGCCGAACTGGCCTCGGTGAAGTCGATCATCGCGGGAGAGCAGTCGCAGACCGTCTACAAGGACGTCCGCGAACTCGGCGGGGTCGCCTCGGAGATGGTCGACGCGATACTCAGCGGCAGGACGCCGAAGCTGAACAACAGACGGGACTACAACAACGGCGTCAAGGCCGTGCCCGCCTACCTGCTGCAGCCGACGAGCGTCGACAAGAGCAACTACGAGTACGTCCTGGTCGCGGGCGGCTTCTACACGGACGCCGAGCTCAAGTAGCCGTCAGCCGTCCTTGCGGGCCATCAGCAAGGCCTGGGGGGTCGTCTCGCCCCGGCCGGTCTCCGGCTCCCGTACCGTGCACGACAATGGCGTGAAACCCGCCGCCGTCAGCAGTCCGGTCATTCGCTCCGGGCGGCGGCGCTCGAAGTCGAGGGCGACGTCGTGGCCCCAGGGGCGGTCGTAGCGGCGGGGCTCGTCACCCACCTGGAAGCCGAGGAAGAGGAGGCCGCCGGGGGCGAGCACGCGGTGGAGCTCCGAGAAGAGGGACGGGAGTTCGTCCACAGGGGTGTGGATGGAGGAGTAGAAGGAGACGACCCCCGCCAGCGCCCCGTCGGGGAAGCCCAGCTCCAGCATCGAGCCCTGCTCGAACCGGATCCCCGGGTTCTCGCGCCGCGCGATCGCCAGCATCGACTCCGACAGGTCGAGCCCGGACATCTCCAGCCCCAGTGAGGCGAGGAAACCCGTCACCCAGCCGGGGCCGCACCCCAGGTCGGCCACCCGGCCGCCGGCGCCGACGAGCTCCGCGTACGCTGTGAGCACGGCCCGCTCCAGCGGCATGGCCGCCAGCCCGTCCCGGAAACGCTCCGCGTAGTCCTCGGCGACGGCGTCGTAGAAGGTGCGGGTGGCGGTGAGGAACTCGGGAGTGGTGGTCGCTGAGGTGTCGGTCATGGGCGCGGACCCTAGCCGCCCCCACTGACAGCCGATGGGCCTCCGGGCGTTTCTAAGCCACCCCGACCGCCCGCAGCACCCCCGCCGTCGCCGCCGCCCCCAGCACCACCACCGCGAAGGGCGCCCGCCGCCACGCCAGCACCGCTCCCATCAGCACCCCGGCCGGCCGCGCCCAGCCGGCGAAGCCCCCGGCCTCGGTGAGCGCTCCCGCGGCCAGCAGGGCGACGAGCAGGACGACCGCCCCCGCCGACAGCAGCTCCTGGACGCGGGCGGGCAGCTCGACCCGTCCGTGCAGCGCCGGTCCGACCAGGCGGAAGGCGTACGTGCCCACGGCCAGTGCCAGGATCATCGTGACGGTCGCGTTCATCGGGCGGCCTCCGTACGGCCGTACAGGAGGAGCCCGGCGAGGGCGAGCAGTACCGGCACGCCGGGCGGGGTGAACGGGGTGGCCGCCAGGGCGAGGAGCGCGCCGGACGCCGCCGGGCGGCGCAGGTGGGTGTCCTTGCGGAGGGCGGGGAGCACCAGGGCGACGAGTACGGCGGGGAAGGCGGCGTCCAGGCCGTAGGTGGCGGTGTCGCCGAGCGCGGCGCCGGCCAGCGCGCCGGTGGCGACGCCCGCGTTCCACACCGTGAACAGGCCGATGCCGGAGATCCAGAAGGCGGCGCGGCGGCGCGCCGGGTCGGACTGGGCGAGGGCGAAGGCGACCGTCTCGTCGGTCACCAGGTGGGCGCCGAGGAGCCGGGCCGCCCGGCCGGGCCCGAGGAGGTCGGCGACCGCGAGGCTGAACGCGGCCGTGCGGGTGTTGAGGAGCAGGCCGGTGGCCGCCGCCGCGAGCGGACCGCCCCCGGCGAGCAGCACACCCACCGCGCTGAACTGGGCGGAGCCCGCGTACACCGTCAGGGACATCACCACGGGCACCCACACGGGCAGACCCCCGGCCACGGAGATCGCGCCGAAGGAGACACCAATCACTCCACTGGCGAGCCAGACGAGTGAACTGTCCCTGATCAGCGGCTTCGAGGAGGACGGGCGAGGCGGGCGGGGTGTTCGTTGCGGCGAACGCATGTTTTCTACAATGAACAGAGTGGCCCCGTTCGTCAAGGCGAACGAACGTACCGATGGAGCGAACGCCATGCCCGACACACCCTCCCGTCTCCCTCTCGACTGGATCGCCGCCGCCCTGCGCCGCGAGCGCACCCGCGCCGGGCTGTCCCTCTCCGAGCTGGCCAAACGGGCCGGAATCGCGAAGTCCACGCTCTCCCAGCTGGAGGCGGCGAGCGGCAATCCGAGCGTGGAGACCCTCTGGGCGCTGGGCGTGGCGCTGGGCGTGCCGTTCAGCGCGCTGGTCGAGCCGCCGGCGCCCGCCGTACGGGTGATCCGGGCGGGGCAGGGGCCGACCGTCGCCTCGGAGCAGGCGCCGTATGCCGCGACCCTCCTGTCGGCCAGCCCGCCGGGCGCCCGGCGGGACATCTACCACCTGCGGGCCGAGCCGGGCGCCGCCCGCGTGTCGGAGCCGCACATCCCGGGCACGGTCGAGCATCTGATCGTGAGCACGGGGAGGGTGAAGGCCGGGCCGGCGGGGGAGCTTTTCGAACTCGAGCCGGGGGACTATCTGACTTATCGGGGTGATGTGCCGCATGCGTACGAGGCGCTGGCACCGGGGACGAGCTTCGTGCTGGTCATGCAGCACCTGTGAGTCACCGGGAATTCACCGGGACTTTCCGGGAGTCCCGCGACGGGATGCCGTGACGCGAAAAGGCAGGAGCCCCGTGCCGGCCGGCACGGGGCTCCTTGGGTACTGCTTTCAGACTGCGATCACAGGGGGGTGGATCGTCACACGGGGGTGACGTTCTCCGCCTGCGGACCCTTCGGGCCCTGCGTCACATCGAAGGAGACCTGCTGGTTCTCCTCGAGGGAACGGAAACCCGTGGCGTTGATCGCGGAGTAGTGGACGAAGACGTCGGGGCCGCCGCCTTCCTGGGCGATGAAGCCAAAGCCCTTTTCGGCGTTGAACCACTTCACGGTTCCGGTAGCCATAAGCCCTCCTTGGGCCCAAAGGGTTGCCCTGCTCCAGAACCTGCAAGTGTGAAAGCAGTGCCGCACAATGCATACGTCTGAAAATGTCAAGAGCCCGCGGTTACATGCTCCGCAGGCTCTGTACTGCAAGGGAAACCAAACTGCAACTTGCGGCGAGCCTAGCACGCGGGCAGCCGAAAGCAATAGAGGTCAAGATCACGTCACCCGGATGTTTGAAGATCCTTGGGACGGGTTGACCCTGTGGTTGACCCGGGGGCCGGAGTCCGCAGCGTACTCCTCCGGGGCTAGCCTCGCGATGTGGACAATTCTCGCACCCGGCCGCGCGTCGGCCACATCCAGTTCCTGAACTGCCTGCCCCTCTACTGGGGGCTCGCGAGAACGGGCACGCTCCTCGACTTCGAGCTCACCAAGGACACCCCGGAGAAGCTCAGCGAGCAGCTGGTGCAGGGCGACCTCGACATCGGGCCCATCACCCTGGTCGAGTTCCTCAGGAACGCCGACGACCTGGTCGCCTTCCCCGACATCGCGGTCGGCTGCGACGGCCCGGTCATGTCCTGCGTGATCGTCTCGCAGGTCCCGCTGGAGGAGCTGGACGGCGCCCGCGTCGCCCTCGGCTCCACCTCGCGCACCTCCGTGCGCCTGGCCCAGCTGCTGCTGGCGGACCGTTTCGGCGTCCGGCCCGAGTACTACACCTGCCCGCCCGACCTCAGCCTGATGATGCAGGAGGCGGAGGCGGCCGTGCTGATCGGCGACGCGGCGCTGCGGGCCAACCTGCTGGACGGGCCGCGCTACGGGCTCCAGGTGCACGATCTGGGCGCCCTCTGGAAGGAGTGGACCGGGCTGCCGTTCGTCTTCGCGGTCTGGGCCGCCCGCCGCGACTACCTGGACCGCCAGCCGGTCATCACGCGGGAGGTCCACCAGGCCTTCCTCGCCTCCCGCAACCTCTCCCTGGACGAGGTCGGCAAGGTCGCCGAACAGGCGGCCCGCTGGGAGGCGTTCGACGAGCGGGTGCTGGCGCGGTACTTCACCACCCTCGACTTCCGCTTCGGGGCACCGCAGCTGAACGCGGTCGCGGAGTTCGCCCGCCGGGTCGGTCCGACGACCGGCTTCCCGGCGGACGTGAAGGTGGAGCTGCTCCAGCCGTAGGGACACCACTACGCTGCTGGCGAGTCCTACGGGGACCAGGGGCCTTGCCGGGTCCCGCACGGGGGAGGGGTGGACGCCCATGCAGCCGCTCGGAGTCGACGAACCCACGGCCGTCGGGCCCTACCGGCTGCTCGGCCGGCTCGGCTCCGGCGGTATGGGCCGGGTCTTCCTGGGCCGCAGCGCCGGGGGCCGCACGGTCGCCGTGAAGATCGTGCACCCGCACCTCGCGCTCGACGAGGAGTTCCGCGCCCGCTTCCGGCGCGAGGTCGAGGCCGCGCGCCGGGTCGGCGGCGCGTGGACCGCGCCGGTGCTGGACGCCGATCCCGAGGCCACCGTGCCGTGGGTGGCGACCGCGTACGCGGCCGGTCCGTCGCTCGCCGCGGCCGTCGCCTCCGTCGGCGGGCCGCTGCCCGAGCACACTGTACGGGTGCTGGGGGCGGGGCTCGCCGAGGCGCTGGCGGCCGTGCACGAACTGGGCCTGGTGCACCGGGACGTCAAGCCGTCCAACGTGCTGCTCACGGTGGACGGCCCGCTTCTCATCGACTTCGGCATCGCCCGCGCGACGGACGGCACGGCCTCGCTCACCTCCACCGGCGTCTCCGTCGGCTCGCCCGGCTACATGGCCCCCGAACAGATCCTCGGCCGGGGCGTGTCGGGCGCGGCCGACGTCTTCTCCCTCGGCGCGGTGCTGGCGTTCGCGGCGACCGGCGAGCCGCCCTTCCCCGGCGACTCCTCGGCCGCGCTGCTCTACAAGGTCGTCCACGAGGAGCCCGCGCTCGGGGAGTTGGGGGCGGGGGTGCTGCGGGAGGTCGTCGAGGCCTGCCTCGCCAAGGACCCCTCGGCCCGGCCTGCCCCCGGCGAAGTGGCCCGGCGGCTCGCACCCGAGGGGGCGGCGCGGCTCGTGGCGGGCGGCTGGCTGCCGGGTGCGCTGGTGGAGCAGGTGGGGCGGAGCGCCGTACAACTGCTGAACCTGGAGGCCGCGGGGGCCGAAGCCGTCGCGTCCGGGCCGGTGGGGTTCAGCAGTGCCTCGGTGGGGGCCGGCGAGCCGCTGACCGCGGGGGAGTTCGGGCCGCCGCCGGTGATGGACGCGAGCCCCGTGACACCGGCGGACCTGCCGGCACCCCGGGACGCCCGGCCCGACACCGGTGGCGGTGAGCGTCCGGGGAAGGTGTCGGTCACCGTGTCGGCCGCCGCGACCCCGGGGGAGGGCGGCCGCGGGAGACGGCTGAGCTGCACCGTCGCGCTGGCGGTCGCGGGGGCGCTGGCGGCGGTGACCCTGGGCTCGGTCATCGTGTTCCCGTTCGGGTCGGACGACAACGATCAGCCCAGCGACACCTCGGGCGGCGCCTACTCCTCCGCGCCGACGGCGGCTTCAAGCCCGACCGACGGCGACGCGCCCACCGCGCTCCCCGCGCGCTATGCCGGCACCTGGCAGGGCGAGGGCAGCGGCCTCGGCGGCACGCTTCCCATGGGCACCTTCCGGGTGACCCTCCGTCCGGCCGACGTCGGCGAGGAAATCGGCGAGCTGCGGCAGACCGATGTGCTCGGCGGGGTCTGCGTCGACGTGCTGACGCTGAAGAAGGTGACGGCGAAGGAGGTCGTCGCCGACTCGGTGGGCGCCAAGAGCAACCATTCCGGCTGCAATCCGGAACCCCACACGATCCGCCTCACCCCGACCGGCGACGATCTGACGTACACGTCGGACAGCGCGGCGGAGGGCAATCCGACGGCCCGCATGTCGAAGGTCCGGTAGATGAGCACGCCGCCGAGCGACCTCACGTTGATCGCCTTCGCCGCCCTGTGGGGAGTGCTGGCGGGAGCGCTGCTGCCGAGGGCCGCCTACCGGTTCTCCGTACCGTCCCAGGAGGGGGAGGGGGAGGCCGAGGCGGAGGGGCAGGAGAACGACGGCGGTGGCTGGCGGGACACCTGCCCTGCCGGGCACCCGGTGCGCGGATGGCTCGGGCCGGCGCGGTGCGGCCGGTGCGCCGCCGGTCCCGGTGCGCCGGCGGCCGCAGCCGCAGTCGCCGGTCCTCTGCCTCCGCGTGGGGAGGCGGCGGGGGACGGCGGTCATCCGCCTCCGTCCGGGGAGGGGACGGGGGACGCCGGGCGGCTTGTTCCGGCGGTCTCTTCGCGGTCGTACGCCCCGGGCGGGCTTCTTCTTCCCCCGGTCACCGCGCTCGTCTGCGCCGCTCTCGGCGCGGCCACCGGGCTGCGGCCCGAGCTGGCCGTCTGGCTGCTGCTCGCGCCTGTGGGGGTGCTGCTGGCCGTCGTCGATCTGCGGGTGCAGCGGCTGCCCGACGCGCTGACCCTGCCCCTCGCGGCCGCCGCCCCGGCCCTCCTCGGCGGCGCCGCGCTGCTGCCCGAGCACGCCGGGCACTGGACGACGGCCCTGCTGGGCGGCCTGCTCCTCGGCGGCGGCCATCTGCTCCTGCACCTCATCAGTCCCGCCGGCCTGGCTTTCGGCGACGTGAAACTGGCCCTCGGCACGGGCGCCGTCCTCGGCTGGTACGGCTGGCCGACCGTCATGCTGGGCACCTTCGCCGCGTTCCTGCTCGGCGCGCTGTACGGCGGCGTGCTCGTCGTCCTGGGCCGGGCCGGGCGCCGGACGGGGATCCCGTTCGGGCCGTTCATGCTGGCGGGAGCCTTCGTCGGGCTGCTGATAGGGGCGTACGCGGCCTGAGGTGAGCCCTGCGAACGCGCTGGCGTAGGCTGGTTCGGTCCGTCCACAACCCTTACGAAAGGGACGCTCCCGGTGACCGAGAAGGCCGACCTCCCGTCAGTGCTCGACCGTGCCGCCGAGGGTGGGCGGATCACCCCCGAGGAGGCGCTGGCCCTCTACCGCGACGCGCCCCTGCACGCGCTGGGTGCCGCCGCCGATGCCGTGCGGCGGCGGAAGTACGCCGGTACCGAGCACATCGCGACGTACATCATCGAGCGGAACATCAACTACACCAACGTGTGCGTCACGGCGTGCAAGTTCTGTGCCTTCTACGCCGCTCCCAAGGACACGGCCAAGGGCTGGACGCGCGACCTCGACGACATCCTGCGCCGCTGTGCCGAGACCGTCGAACTGGGCGGCACCCAGATCATGTTCCAGGGCGGGCACCACCCGGACTACGGAGTGGAGTACTACGAGAAGCACTTCGCCGCCATCAAGGAGGCGTTCCCGCAGCTGGTGATCCACTCGCTGGGCGCGTCCGAGGTCGAGCACATGGCCCGGATCTCCAAGGTGAGCGTCGAGGAGGCGATCACCCGGATCCACGCGGCCGGTCTCGACTCCTTCGCCGGCGCCGGCGCGGAACTCCTCCCCGCACGCCCCCGCAAGGCCATCGCGCCCCTCAAGGAGTCCGGCGAGCGCTGGCTGGAGATCATGGAGACCGCGCACCGGCTGGGCGTCGAGTCGACGTCCACCATGCTGATGGGCACCGGCGAGACCAACGCCGAGCGCATCGAGCACCTGCGGATGATCCGCGACGTACAGGACCGGACGGGCGGCTTCCGCGCCTTCATCCCGTACACCTACCAGCCCGAGAACAACCACCTGAAGGGCCGTACGCAGGCCACGATCTTCGAGTACCTGCGGATGATCGCCATCGCCCGGCTGTTCATGGACAACATCCAGCACATCCAGGGCTCCTGGCTGACCACCGGCAAGGAGGTCGGCCAACTCTCCCTGCACTACGGCGCCGACGACCTCGGCTCGATCATGCTGGAGGAGAACGTCGTCTCCTCGGCCGGCGCCAAGCACCGCTCCAACCGGCTGGAGATCATCGACCTCATCCGCAAGGCGGGCCGGGTGCCCGCCCAGCGGTCCACGACGTACGAGCACCTCGTCGTCCACGAGGACCCGGCGAACGACCCCGTCGACGAGCGGGTCGTCTCGCACATCTCCTCGACGGCGATCGCGGGCGGCACGGCCCACCCAGAGCTGACGATCCTCGCCTCCAACTAGGGCCCCGTTGCTGACGATTCACGCCGCCGACCTGCTGGTGTCCGGCGACCCGAAGCGGCCGTCGGTGCCCGGTGGCGCGGTGCTCGTGGACGGGCGCGAGTGCGTGGCCGCGGGGCCGTACGAGGAGCTGGCGGCTGCCCACCCGAGTGCTCGGGTGCGGCGCTGGCCGGGACTGCTCACCCCTGGGCTCGTCAACCGGTACGGCCCCGAACTCCTGGAAGGCGCCTACCATCCGGACCCGCGCGAGGCCGGGGAACTGGGCGGCGAGCCGCTCACCGGTGAGGCACTCGCGGCCCTGCCCATGACGGACGCCCGCTGGGGCGCGAGTGCGCGGCGCGGGGTGCAACGGATGCTGGCACACGGGACGGTGGCCGTGGCAGGAGACCTGTGGCGGCCCGCCGTCATGGACGCCGTTCGCCGGGCGGGGCTGTCGGTCGAGGAGCGGTTCCACGCCCCCGAAGGCCCGCCGTCGCTGGACCCCTTGGCGGGTCGGGATCTCGTGGCCGCGATCCTCATGCCCCTGTTCCCCGGCGCCGGCATGCCCGCGACCTTCACCGTCTTCGACGTCCCCGACGAGGAAACGCTGGCAGCGAAGGGCGCGTCCCACTGCGTGGTCACGGTGATCGAGGGCAAGTTGGTGTACCGGTCCAGGTGACCCGCCCTACCCGGTGAACGCCTCCGCGAACGCCCCCGGACTCTGCTCCACGCCACTGCAGTTGGTCGGCGCGTCATCCGTGGACGTCCCGTCCGCACACTGCTGGTCCCGGAACGTCGCCCACATCGACACCCACGCCACCCCCTTCTTCTCGGCGAACGCCCGCACCTGAGCCGCGTCCGCCAAGGAGAACGTCTCGTTGTCGACGTCGTTCGTCCCGATCATCGAGGTCAGCGCCAGCCCCTTCCAGGCGGTCTCGTCCGCCGTGCCGAACACCTCCCTCAACTGGGCCTGCGCGGCCGTCGCCGAGGTGATCGCGTACGACCCCATGTCCCCGGCGTACGACTCGCCGTAGTTCATGGTCATCAGATTGACCGTGGACACCTGGACGTCGTACTCGTTGGCGGACTCCAGCAGCGCCAAGCCGTCGTCGTCCAGGCCGGACGGCATCACCGGCAGGGTGAAGGAGACCTCCAGGCCGGGACGGTCCTCCTGGAGCAGGGCGATCGCCTTCGAACGCCGGGCGACCGAGTCGGAGTCGGTCAGTTCGTCGCCCTCGATGTCGAAGTCGGCCCGGCTGGAGCCGGCCGCGTCGAGCGCGGCGCCGTACGCCTTCGCCAGCGCGGACGCGCTGTCACAGGTCGATGCCAGCTCCTTGCCGGACGCCCCGCCGAAGGAGACGCGGACCGTGGCGCCCGACTCCGTGAGCGCCGAGACACGGGAGGCCACCGCCGTGTCGTCGACGGCGACCGTCCCGTTCCACTCCGGTGTGCAACCGCTGCCGTCGGAGATGACGAACGCCAGGTTGTACGCCGCCGGCGAGCCCGCGGAGTCGTTGTCGGAGGCTTCCGTCGCGCTGACGTACGGCGCGTAGGCCGTGGTGGAGGAAGCGGCGGCCTCCGCGGCCGTCGCCGAGGGGGACGACGAGCTCCGTCGGGACGGCCCGGGTGCTGCGTCCGCACTGCCGTCGGACCCCGCGGAGCACCCCGCCGTGGCCAGGGCAAACAAGCAACTGAGCCCCGCCAGCGGCTTCAGGAAACTCCTCATCGCGCATGCACCCGCTCTCGTGATTTCTGTCTCAGGGGAAAATAGGAGTACGTATTCCAGGTGAAAATTTCTCACATGAAGCCGCACAAATTTTGAACAGTGAACGTACAGGGAGGTCATGGACAGGCCACTGTAAAAACGGACAATCACCCCCTCAAGAGGGGCATTCAACCCTGCATCACGAGGGGTGCTTCCCGCAGGCTTTCTGGGAAACTCTCAGGAAGGAGACAGATTAAGGAGTTTCTCATGGGTCTCTCACATGAGTTTCCGGGTTTCTGACACATAAAGACTCCCTAATGTCCGGGGAATGCATTCCGAGTCTTCCGAGCCTGCCGTCGATAGTCGTGACGCCGTTCGCGGTCGCCGTCGCAAACGCGGCGGCAACGCCGCCGATGGGCCCGTGTTCGTGGACAACTCAGGACGCAGGTCCAAGCTGCTGCGCCGGGTCGGCATCCTCCTCGGCGTCGGCTGCCTCGCCTACGCCGCCGTCCTGGGCGCCGCCTTCATGGGCTGGGGCAGCTCCCTCACACCCTCCTCGCTCCTGCCCTTCGGCGGCCAGGGCTACCAGAACCGTCAGGGGCCCGGGGGCGGCATCCGCCCCGACGGGGGCCTCGGCAACCAGGTGGGCGCGCCGGGCGGCACCGGCCCCTCCGGGCTGCGCACGGGCACCGCCTCGCCGTCCGCCACCGCCTCCGCCAACTGACGGGACCGCACCACCACCATGACCACGACGACTCCCTCGCGCGGGCGCCGCCGCGCCCCCACCCGGATGAAGCGGGCGGCGGGAAAGGCCGCGGCGCTGCAGAAACCGCGCGTCATCCTCGCCCTGCTGCTCCTGCTCGCGCTGACCAGCGTGATGCTGCTCGACGGCTATCTGCGCGCCGAGGTCGGCGGCGACCAGCGCGTGCGCACCGGCGCCGGCTCCAGCAAGGTCCCCGACGACGTCCTCGACGGCGGGCCGATCCTCACCTTCCGGGGCGGCCGGGCCACCACGGTCTCCGTGCCGGACAAGACGATCGCGCTCACCTTCGACGACGGTCCGAACCCGACCTGGACGCCGAAGGTCCTCGAGATCCTCCAGGAGTACGACGTGCCCGGCACGTTCTTCCTGGTGGGCTCGATGGTCTCGCGCTACCCGGCCATCGTGCAGGACATGGTCGAGCAGGGGAACGAGGTGGGCATCCACACGTTCACCCACGTCGACCTCTCCTACCAGAGCGATTCCCGCGTCGCCCGCGAGATGCAGCAGACCCAGCTCGCGCTCGCGGGCGCGGCCGGCATCACGACCACGCTCTTCCGGGCCCCGTACTCCTCCAAGACGGACGCCATCGACAACTACAGCTGGCCCGTCTACCAGGAGCTCGGCTCGGACGGCTACACCAGCGTCTTCGTCGACACCGACAGCGACGACTGGAAGAAGCCGGGCGTCTCGAAGATCATCAAGTGGGCCACGCCGGAGGACGGCAAGGGCGCGTCGGTGCTCTTCCACGACGCGGGAGGCGAGAGGTCGCAGACCATCAAGGCGCTGCCGCGGTACATCGAGAAGATGAAGGCGGCGGGGTACAGCTTCACCACCGTCAGCGGTGTGCTGCGGGAGCAGAACGCCGGCCAGAACGCGGGCGGGCAGCAGCGGGCGGCCGGTGCGGCCGGTTACGGGGAGGCCGGCTCCGGTGTCACCGGCGAGCAGCCGGAAGGCGTACGGAACGGTGAGGCAGGCACCACCGGCACGGGAGCGGCTGCCGCGCGCAACCCCCTCCAGGCCGCCCATCGCGAGGCCACCGGGGTGACCCTCTACGAGGGCAAGGCCCTCATCGCGGCGGTCGCGCTCGCCGAGTGGACGGTTCCCACGCTGTCGGTGGGGCTGATGGTCGTGGGCGTGGCGGTCATGGGCCGCTTCGGGATGATGCTCGTCCTCGCCCGCCGCCACCACAGACTGCGCAACAAGCGCCGTTTCGGCTGGGGGCCGACCGTCACCCGCCCGGTGAGCGTGATCGTCCCGGCGTACAACGAGAAGGAGTGCATCGCCAACACGCTGCGGTCGCTGGCGCGGAGCACCCATCCCATCGAGATCATCGTGGTCGACGACGGGTCGACGGACGGCACGTCCGAGATCTCGCGCGAGGCGGCGATGTCCCTCGGCATGACGAACGTCCGGGTCATCCGGCAGGAGAACGCGGGCAAGCCGGCCGCCCTCAACAACGGCGTCCGCAACGCCAGTTACGACATCGTCATCATGATGGACGGTGACACCGTCTTCGAGCCCGACGCCGTGCACCAGTTGGTGCAGCCCTTCGCCGATCCGGAGGTCGGCGCGGTCGCGGGCAACGCCAAGGTCGGCAACCGCAACACCGTCATCGGCGCCTGGCAGCACATCGAGTACGTGATGGGCTTCAACCTCGACCGCCGGATGTACGACCTGCTGCGCTGCATGCCGACGATCCCGGGTGCGATCGGCGCGTTCCGCCGGGACGCCGTGCTGGAGGTCGGCGGCATGAGCGAGGACACCCTCGCCGAGGACACCGACATCACGATCGCCATGCACCGCGCGGGCCGGCGGGTCGTCTACCAGGAGCACGCCAAGGCCTGGACGGAGGCGCCGGGCTCCCTGAAGCAGCTGTGGTCCCAGCGGTACCGCTGGTCCTACGGCACCATGCAGGCGCTCTGGAAACACCGCAAGTCATTGACGGACAAGGGCCCTTCGGGCCGCTTCGGCCGCGTCGGCATGCCGCTGGTCGTCCTCTTCCAGATCATCACGCCGGTCTTCGCCCCGCTCATCGACGTCTTCACCCTCTACTCGATGATCTTCATCGACTTCCAGGCGGCCCTGCTGGCCTGGCTCGCGGTGCTGGGCGTGCAACTGGGCTGCGCGGCGTACGCGTTCCGCCTGGACGGCGAGCGGTACCGCTACCTGTGGATGATGCCGCTGCAGCAACTGGCCTACCGCCAGATGATGTACCTCGTCCTCATCCACTCCTGCGTCACCGCCCTGACCGGCGGCCGCCTGAGGTGGCAGAAGCTGAAGCGAACGGGCGAGGTCGGGACACCGGCGGGGGTGAGCTGATGGGGTCGCACCGAAGGGGCGGGCAGGCACGGGGGGCCGCGGCGGACTCCGCCGACGGGGCGGTGTTGACCGCGGCCACCGCTGTGGGAAGTCGTGCCGCGGGGCGACGGGGGTCCCTCCGCTCGGGCGAAGCCGAGCGCGGGGGAGAGTGGGCACAGCCGGCGGCACCGGGCACCGAGGTGACAGGGGTCCGGGAGTCCGGCCCACCCGCACCCGCGAGGGACCGCTACTTCGACACCCTCCGCGCCCTCGCCCTCGTCCGCGTCGTCACCTACCACACCTTCGGCTGGGCCTGGGCAGGCATGGTCTTCCCCTCCATGGGCATCATGTTCGGCCTCGCCGGCACCCTCATGGCCAAGTCCCTGGAGCGCCCGGCACCGAAGGTGGTCAAGAGCCGCCTCCGCCGCCTCCTGCCCCCCTTCTGGTTCTGGGGCGTCTTCGTGGTCCTGGCGATGCTGATCCACGGCTGGATGCCGAACTGGGAGATCGTCTACTGGGTCGTCCCGCTGGGCGACCCCCCGGGCAACGCCTGGGGCGAGCAGGCCTGGGAGATCCTCTGGTACCTGCGCACGTACCTCTGGTTCGTCCTGCTCTCCCCCGTCCTGCTCCGTGTGTTCCGCCTGGCCCCCCTCCCGGTCCTCGCCCTCTCCCTCACGCCGATCCTGGTCCTGAACTTCGTCTGGTCGGGCCCGGACAACCGGCTGGGCACCGTGCTGTGGGACCTGTCGACGTACCTCTTCTGCTGGATGCTGGGTTTCGCCCACCGCGACGGCGTTCTGGAGCGGATGAAGCCGGCCGCGGTCGCCGTGGCCTCCCTCGCGGCGATCGGCTGCGGCGGCTGGTACGCCTTCTCCCACCAGGCCGACTTCGGCACCTACGACCTGGACGAGAACCCCGTCGCGCAGGCCTTCTGGTCGGCCGGCTTCGTGCTGCCGCTGATGTGGGCGAAGGCGTACTTCCGGATCGACTTCGCCCGGCTGACCCGTCTGCGCCGTACGAACCGGCTCGTCACCGTCTTCAACGCGCGCGCGGTCACGATCTACCTCTGGCACCAGATCGCCCTGATTCTCGCGGTCCCCCTCATCGACCAGTTCTGGAACGTGCCCGCGTTCGAGACGTACCTGCCGCTGGAGAGCCAGTGGTTCATGTTCGGGGTGGCCTGGGTGCTGATCGCGGTCTTCGTCCTGCTGTGCGGGTGGGTGGAGGACGTGGCGGCGAAGAAGAAGCCGGCACTTCTGCCCTGAGGGCGTGCTGTAAGAATGTCGAGGTGACCCGCGCTTCCCTGAACAAGCAGCCCCACGAAGTCGCCTCGATGTTCGACCGCGTGGCGGAACGGTACGACCTCACGAACGACGTGCTGTCGCTCGGCCAGGACCGGAGGTGGCGCAAGGAGGTCGCGAAGGCGGTCGACGCCCGCCCGGCGCAGAAGGTCCTGGACCTCGCCGCGGGCACGGCCACCTCCTCCCTGCCCTTCGCGCGGACCGGCGCGTACGTCGTCCCCTGCGACTTCTCCCTCGGCATGCTCCAGGTCGGCAAGAAGAAGCACACCTGGCTGCCGTTCACGGCCGGGGACGCGACGCGGCTGCCGTTCAAGGACGACACCTTCGACGCCGTCACCATCTCCTTCGGCCTGCGCAATGTGCAGGACTTCGACGCCGCGCTGCGCGAGATGCACCGGGTGACCAAGCCCGGCGGGAGGGTCGTGATCTGCGAGTTCTCCCACCCGACGTGGGCGCCCTTCCGCACCGTCTACACCGAGTACCTGATGCGCGCCCTGCCCCCGGTCGCCCGCGCGGTCTCCTCGAACCCGGACGCCTACGTCTACCTCGCCGAGTCCATCCGCGCCTGGCCCGACCAGCCCGCGCTGGCCGAGCGGCTGCGCAAGGCCGGCTGGTCCAGGGTCGCCTGGCGCAACCTGACGGGCGGCGTGGTGACCCTGCACCGGGGCTTCAAGGAGAGCTGAGGCTCTCAGGGGCCGCCGGGCGCCTCAGGGGCATTGGGTGCCCGAGCCGTCGGCACGGGACTCATCTGCTGATCGCCTCGAAGGGATCCCGGGCCTGGTCAAGCTCGCGCTGCAGCCCGCCTCCCCCCGGTCTCGGCACGCGTGGCTCCCGTACGCCCGCACCGCCACCGCCCTCGCCCTCGGCGAAGTCGAACCACACGGTCACGACGGCCCCGCGTGGCACCTCGGCTCCGGGCGGTGGGTACTGCCGTACGACGTAGTCGACGACGGCGCGATGGAAGTCGGGCCGGTCCGGTGCGGCCAGCAGCACACCTCGCGCCATGGCCGCCTCGCGCGCGTCCACGGCCATCAGGCCGACGAACCGAGGTACGCGCACTTCGGGTGTTTTGGGTGGTATGAGCACAGATGTCACCCCCAGCGGTACTGGAAGGGTAACCGCACGCGGGTGCCGTTCGGAAGCGCTGAGTATCTTTCCGTGGCTTTTGACTACTCCGCGTTAGCGATGTCGTGGCGCCGGGATGTCACCGGGGCTGGAGGTCGAGCCGGTAGCAGTGCCCCTTCCGCTTCGACTCCGGAGTGGTGAAGACCTCCGCGAGCCGCATCCCCAGGCGCCGTGTGACGGCGATGGAGCGCGCGTTGCCCGCGTCGACCATGGCCACCACCCCCGGCACCCCGGCCGCCCGCACCCGCTCCAGGGTCATCTGCGCGGCCGCCGTCACATACCCCTGCCCCCAGTGCTCCCGCCCCAGCCGCCACCCGATCTCGATCTCGCCCTTGGGCCCCCAGTCCCGCGGCCACGGCTGGGCGCCGGTGAACCCGATGACCCGGTCGTCGCGGTCGAGCATGGTCCACAGGCAGAAGCCGTGCTCGGCGTCGTGCCGGCGCTGGCGTGCGGTGAGCTCCTCGTAGAAGGAGAGCTCGGCGGACCGGCCGCCGTGGAACTCCATGACGTCCGGGTGGTCGAAGACCCGGTGCCAGGCGACCGCGTCCTCGTCCGAGGGGACACGCAGCCGTACTACGGGGAGAGCTCGGTTCACGGGGCAGCCCTTCAGCCGGGTGATCAATTCTGCTGAATAGACTGCCCGTGTCCAGTGCCGGTCGGCACGTAGATTCCGAACTTGGGGAGATCCCGCCGTGACCGTCGAGACCGAGCCCCACTCCGAGCCCTCCTCCGAGTCGTTCTCCCAGAACAGCGCCGATGTCATCGTCGTCGGCGCGGGGCCGGCCGGCTCCACGACCGCCTACTACCTCGCCAAGGCGGGACTCGACGTACTCCTGCTGGAGAAGACCGAGTTCCCGCGCGAGAAGGTCTGCGGCGACGGCCTCACCCCCCGCGCCACCAAGCAGCTCGTGGCCATGGGCATCGACATCTCCGAAGAGGCCGGCTGGCTGAGGAACAAGGGGCTCAGGATCATCGGCGGCGGAGTGCGGCTGCAGCTGGACTGGCCGGATCTCGCCTCCTTCCCCGACTACGGCCTGGTCCGCAAGCGCGACGACTTCGACGAGCAACTGGCCCGCCAGGCCCAGAAGGCGGGCGCCCGCCTCTACGAGCGCTGCAACGTCGGCGCCCCGATCGTCGACGACCGCACCGGCCGTATCACCGGTGTGCACGCCAAGCTGGGCGAGGAGAAGCGGGAAGTCACCTTCCACGCCCCGCTGGTGGTGGCCGCCGACGGCAACTCCACCCGGCTCTCCCTGGCGATGGGCCTGCACCGCCGTGAGGACCGCCCGATGGGTGTGGCGGTCCGCACGTACTTCACCTCCCCGCGCCACGAAGACGACTACCTGGAGTCCTGGCTGGAGCTGTGGGACCGCCGGGGGCCCGAGGACCGGCTGCTGCCGGGCTACGGCTGGATCTTCGGCATGGGCGACGGGACGTCGAACGTCGGCCTGGGCGTGCTGAACACCTCCGACTCCTTCAAGGAGCTCGACTGGCGCGAGGTCCTCAAGGCCTGGTGCGCGTCCATGCCGGAGGACTGGGGCTACACCCCCGAAAACATGACCGGCCCGATCCGCGGCGCCGCCCTGCCCATGGCCTTCAACCGCAAGCCCCACTACACCAAGGGCCTGTTGCTGGTCGGCGACGCGGGCGGCCTGGTCAACCCCTTCAACGGCGAGGGCATCGCCTACGCCATGGAGTCCGGGCAGATCGCCGCCGACGTCATCGTGCAGGCCCACGCCCGCGCCACCCCCGCCCAGCGCGAACTCGCCCTGCGGCGCTACCCGCAGATTCTCGCCGACACCTACGGCGGCTACTACACGCTCGGCCGCGCCTTCGTGAAGCTCATCGGCAACCCGAAGGTCATGAAGATCGCCGCCCAGCGCGGTCTGACGCACCCGCTGCTGATGAAGTTCACGCTCAAGATGCTCGCGAACCTGACCGACCCCACCGGCGGCGACGCGATGGACCGCATCATCAACGGCCTGAGCAAGGTGGCACCGAAGGCCTGAGGCAGCGCGAAGGGCCGCTGCCCCCGAGCGGCTGCGGCCCTTGCGCGTGAGAGGTGCGGGGTGCTGTCAGAGCACCCGCACCGCGCCGCTCGGCGGGTCGTACGAAAGAGGCTTCTCGGCCACACCGGTGGACGGGTTCTGCGCGCCGACGAACATGCCGTCACCGACGTAGACCGCCACGTGGTAGGCGCTGCCCGCCCCGCCCCAGTAGAGGATGTCGCCCGGCCGCAGGTTGCTCAGCGAGACCTGGGTGCCCTGGGTCGACTGGTCCTGGGAGACGCGCGGCAGGTCGACGCCGACCTGCTTGAAGGCGGCCTGCACGAGGCCGGAGCAGTCCCAGGAGCTGGGTCCGGTGCCGCCGGAGACATAGGCGTCGCCGATCTGCGCCTTCACGAAGGCGATGACGGCAGCGGCCGAACCGGTCGCGGTCGACGTGCTGGTGGAGCTGCTGCCCGCCGACGTGGCGAGCGTGGTCCGCTCGGCGCTGCGCGAGGCGGCCTCCGCGGCGGCCTTACGGGCCTCCTCGGCCTTCTTCTTCGCCTCGGCCTTCTTGGCGGCGGCGAGGTCCTTCTTGGCCTCCTTGGCCGCGGCGGCGGCGGCCGCGTCGCGCTCGGCCTCGAGCTGGTAGTTGGCGGCGGCCTGCTGCGTGGCCTCCGCGGACTGCGCCACCTGGGCGGCCAGGTCACCCGTGAACACGGGCAGTTCGAGCGTCTGGGTCACCGGCTCGGCGGCGTTGGCCGAACCGGCCGCCGTGGCGACGGCCAGCGTGCCGAGTACACCACTGGCGACTCCGGCCCGCATCGCGATCGTCGACGCGCTGCGGCGGGGTTTCCGGTGGCTGCGTATGTGAGCGGTGTGGGACATGAGTCCAACCGGTATCAGGGGCTCCTCCATACCTTCAAGAAACGTGTGCTGCGCCACATTTGTTCAACGGAACCCTCGAACGCCCTTCACTCCATTCTTTATTGACGCCGTAACGGACATTGTGGACAAGGGTGATCGGGCCTGTGATCATGGGCTTTCGCTGTTACGCCCGAATTGCCCTCCGCCTACCATCGGTGGGGATCGTTGGCCAAGCCCGGTTCTCAGAGGTCTCTCATTGATGTGGCGGAGGTCACGGAACGGTCACCGATACGGCCGCGTCACGCGCGTAGATCGACTTCACTCCGGCCCCGCGCGCCGCTCGAGAACGCGTGCACGCGTCCACACCCGACTTCCGACCCCTCTCCGGGGTGTGAACGCGGCCCCTCTATCAAGGCGCGGCGTCCATCGCCAATTTGCATGCACGGGAAGCCTCTTGATATAGAGACGCCCGCTGCGGCCTGCGGCGACGACCGCAAATGTCACTTCTGGTGATCACTCTGACGCTTCCAGTGTGAAGATCACCGCCGATATGACTTCATGATCGTTCATCAGGTGGTGGAGATCACAAAGCTTGTGTAATACCCCGTGTCGCAGATCACAGAGCGGCAGGCATAAGATGCGAGGCAGTTGGGCTTGTGACCTGCTTCACATGTTCGCGATCTTCGCCGGAACAGGCGGGGTTCGTGGGGCCGGTGGGGCTGATGTGAGTCCGATGCCATCGCCAGCAGTCAGTGCCGACTGAGAGGAGCGAGGAGCGGTGAACGCGTATGCGCCCATCCTCGTACTGGGAGCCCTCGGGGCAGGCTTTGCGATCTTCTCCGTGGTCATGGCCACGTTGATCGGGCCAAAGCGGTACAACCGCGCGAAGCTCGAGGCCTACGAGTGCGGTATCGAGCCGACCCCCACGCCGGCCGGCGGCGGGCGCTTCCCCATCAAGTACTACCTGACGGCGATGCTCTTCATCGTCTTCGACATCGAGATCGTCTTCCTCTACCCCTGGGCCGTCACCTTCGACGCCCTGGGTGTCTTCGGGCTCGTGGAGATGCTGCTCTTCGTGCTCACCGTCTTCGTCGCGTACGCGTACGTATGGCGGCGCGGCGGCCTGGAATGGGACTGAGGGGCCTTTAAGTCATGGGACTCGAAGAAAAGCTGCCGAGCGGTTTCCTGCTGACCACCGTCGAGCAGGCCGCGGGCTGGGTGCGCAAGGCGTCCGTCTTCCCCGCCACGTTCGGCCTCGCCTGCTGTGCCATCGAGATGATGACCACCGGCGCCGGCCGCTACGACCTGGCCCGCTTCGGCATGGAGGTCTTCCGCGGTTCCCCGCGCCAGGCCGACCTCATGATCGTCGCCGGCCGGGTGAGCCAGAAGATGGCGCCGGTGCTCAGGCAGGTCTACGACCAGATGCCGAACCCGAAGTGGGTCATCTCCATGGGCGTGTGCGCGTCCTCGGGCGGCATGTTCAACAACTACGCGATCGTCCAGGGTGTCGATCACATCGTCCCCGTCGACATCTATCTGCCCGGCTGTCCGCCGCGTCCCGAGATGCTGATGGACGCGATCCTCAAGCTCCATCACAAGATCCAGAACTCCAAGCTGGGCGTGAACGCCGAGGAGGCGGCCCGCGAGGCGGAGGAAGCGGCGCTCAAGGCCCTGCCCACGATCGAGATGAAGGGGCTGCTGCGGTGAGCGACGCGAACGGCACCAACGGCGCGGGCGGCGCCAAGGGCGTGAACGGTTCCGCGAACGGCGTGAACGGTTCCGCGAACGGGGCGAACCCCGAGAAGGACCTCTCCGCCTCCAACCTCCCCGGCCGGCGCGGGGAGGGTGGTGAGGAGGTCCGCGTCCAGCGCGGCATGTTCGGCGCCAACAACGGCGGCGACACCTCCGGCTACGGCGGCCTGGTCCGCTCCGTCCGCCTGCCGGGCCCGGCGGCCCGGCCCTACGGCGGCTGGTTCGACGAGGTCGCCGACGAACTGGAAGGCGCGCTGGAGGAGCAGGGTCTCCTCCCGGAGAACGCGATCGAGAAGACGGTCGTCGACCGCGGCGAACTCACCTTCCACATCGAGCGCGCCCACCTGCCCCGCGTCGCCCGCACCCTGCGCGACGACCCGGCCCTGCGCTTCGAGCTCTGCATGGGCGTGAGCGGAGTCCACTTCCCGAACGACAAGGGCCGCGAACTGCACGCCGTCTACCACCTGCGCTCGATCACCCACAACCGGCAGATCCGCCTCGAGGTCAGCGCCCCGGACGCCGAGCCGCACATCCCGTCCCTGGTCGCGGTGTATCCGACCAACGACTGGCACGAGCGCGAGACCTACGACTTCTTCGGGATCGTCTTCGACGGTCACCCGGCCCTGACGCGGATCATGATGCCGGACGACTGGCAGGGCCATCCGCAGCGCAAGGACTATCCCCTCGGCGGCATCCCCGTCGAGTACAAGGGCGCCCAGATCCCGGCTCCGGACCAGCGGAGGTCGTACTCGTGAGCAACACGCAGTCAGCAGCCGCAGCCGCTTCGGCGCGCGAGACCACCGAGGGCACCGTATACACGGTCACCGGTGGCGACTGGGACGAGGTCGTCCAGTCCGCGGCCCGCGCCGACGACGAGCGCATCGTCGTCAACATGGGCCCTCAGCACCCCTCCACCCACGGAGTGCTGCGCCTCATCCTGGAGATCGAGGGCGAGACGGTCACCGAGGCCCGCTGCGGCATCGGCTACCTCCACACCGGCATCGAGAAGAACCTCGAGTTCCGCACGTGGACCCAGGGCACCACGTTCGTGACGCGCATGGATTACCTGACGTCCTTCTTCAACGAGACCGCCTACTGTCTCGCCGTCGAGAAGCTCCTCGGCATCGAGGACCAGATCCCCGAGCGAGCCAAGATCATCCGGGTGCTCCTGATGGAGCTGAACCGGATGTCCTCCCACCTGGTGTGCATCGCCACCGGCGGCATGGAGCTCGGCGCCACCACGATCATGATCTACGGTTTCCGCGACCGGGAGATGATCCTCGACATCTACGAGCTCATCACGGGCCTCAGGATGAACCACGCGTACATCCGTCCCGGCGGACTCGCCCAGGACCTGCCGCCCGGCGCGGTGGACCAGATCCGCGAGTTCGTCAAGAAGATGAAGAAGAACCTCCCCGAGTACGACAAGCTCGCCACCGGGAACCCCATCTTCAAGGCCCGTATGCAGGACATCGGCTACCTCGACCTGGCCGGCTGCATGGCCCTCGGCGCCACCGGCCCGATCCTGCGCTCCACCGGCCTCCCGCACGACCTGCGCAAGGCCCAGCCGTACTGCGACTACGAGACGTACGACTTCGACGTCCCGACCGCCGACTCCTGCGACGCCTACGGCCGCTTCCTCGTCCGCCTGGAGGAGATGCGCCAGTCGCTGAGGATCGTCGAGCAGTGCCTGGACCGGCTGCAGCCCGGGCCGGTGATGGTCGGCGACAAGAAGATCGCCTGGCCGGCCCAGCTCGCCCTGGGCCCGGACGGCCTCGGCAACTCCCTCGACCACATCAAGAAGATCATGGGCACCTCCATGGAGGCCCTGATCCACCACTTCAAGCTGGTCACCGAGGGCTTCCGCGTCCCGCCGGGACAGGCGTACGCGGCGGTCGAGTCACCCAAGGGCGAACTCGGGGTGCACGCCGTTTCCGACGGAGGCACCCGACCCTACCGGGTCCACTTCCGGGACCCGTCCTTCACCAACCTGCAGGCCATGGCGGCGATGTGCGAGGGCGGCCAGGTCGCCGACGTCATCGTCGCCGTCGCGTCCATCGACCCCGTGATGGGAGGCGTCGACCGGTGACCACCTCATCTTCCGAGCGGGGCGTCAGCCTGGGCATGCCCGAACTGCCCGCGCCCGCCTACCCGGACGACGTCCGGACCCGGCTGGAGGCGGACGCGCGCGAGATCATCGCCCGCTACCCCGACTCCCGGTCCGCGCTCCTGCCGTTGCTGCATCTCGTGCAGTCGGAGGAGGGACACGTCACGCGCACCGGGATGCGGTTCTGCGCGGACGTACTGGGCCTGACCACGGCCGAGGTCACCGCGGTCGCCACCTTCTACACCATGTACCGCCGCCGGCCGAGCGGTGACTACCAGGTGGGCGTCTGCACCAACACCCTCTGCGCGGTGATGGGCGGTGACGCGATCTTCGAGTCGCTGCAGGAGTACCTCGGCGTCGGCAACGGCGAGACCACCGACGACGGAAAGATCACCCTGGAGCACATCGAGTGCAACGCGGCCTGCGACTTCGCGCCGGTCGTGATGGTCAACTGGGAGTTCTTCGACAACCAGACCGTGCGCAGCGCGAAGCGCCTGGTGGACGACCTGAGGACCGGACGCCCGGTGTCGCCCACGCGCGGGGCGCCGCTGTGCACCTTCAAGGAGACCGCCCGGATCCTGGCGGGCTTCCCCGACGGGCGGGACGGCGCCGTCGAGGCGAGCGGCAGCGCGGGACCGGCGTCCCTCGTCGGCCTCCGCCTGGCCAGGGGAGAGACCGCACCCGCTCGCGTGGTCCACCCGCGCGACGGCAGGCCGCACGACGAACCGCAGGACAGGGCGCCGAGCGACGCGACACCGCACGAGCCGTCGCCGGCCGAGCACCTCAGTTCCCATGACGCGCCGCAGGACACATCGGCCTCCGACCCGGCCCACCCGGCCGGGCCCGCCGCCGAGGAGGGGGAGTGATGACCTTGGCACCCGAGCTGAAAGGCAACAGCCCCGAGAAGCTGCTCGCACCCGTGCTGTCGGCCTTCTGGGACGAGGAGAGGTCCTGGTCGCTGGACGTCTACCGAAGGCACGAGGGGTACGAGGGACTCCGCAAGGCGCTCGCCATGTCCCCGGACGAAGTGATCGCGTACGTCAAGGACTCCGGTCTGCGCGGGCGCGGCGGCGCGGGATTCCCGACGGGAATGAAATGGCAGTTCATTCCCCAAGGTGATGGAAAGCCGCACTATCTAGTTGTCAACGCCGACGAATCGGAGCCGGGTACCTGCAAGGACATCCCGCTCCTCTTCGCGAACCCGCACAGCCTCATCGAGGGCATTGTGATCGCGTGTTATGCCATCAGGTCGTCGCATGCCTTCATCTATCTGCGTGGTGAAGTGGTCCCCGTTCTGCGGCGGTTGCACGAGGCCGTGCGCGAGGCCTACGCGGCGGGCTACCTCGGCGAGAACGTCCTGGGCAGCGGACTGGACCTCGAACTCACCGTGCACGCCGGCGCCGGCGCGTACATCTGCGGTGAGGAGACCGCGCTGCTGGACTCGCTCGAAGGCCGCCGTGGTCAACCGCGGCTGCGTCCCCCTTTCCCTGCTGTCGCAGGCCTCTACGCCTGCCCGACTGTGGTGAATAACGTCGAGTCGATCGCGTCAGTTCCCGCGATCCTGAAAAACGGGAAAGAATGGTTCAGGTCGATGGGCAGCGAGAAGTCCCCGGGCTTCACGCTCTACTCGCTCAGCGGCCATGTCGCCGGCCCCGGCCAGTACGAGGCCCCGCTCGGCATCACCCTCCGTCAGCTCCTCGAGATGAGCGGCGGCATGCGACCGGGCCACCGCCTCAAGTTCTGGACGCCGGGCGGCTCCTCGACCCCGATGTTCACCGACGAGCACCTCGACGTCCCTCTTGACTACGAAGGAGTGGGCGCCGCGGGTTCCATGCTCGGCACGAAAGCTCTCCAGTGCTTCGACGAGACGACCTGTGTCGTACGCGCCGTCACCCGCTGGACCGAGTTCTACGCCCACGAGTCCTGCGGCAAGTGCACACCCTGCCGCGAAGGGACGTACTGGCTCGTACAGCTGCTGCGCGACATCGAGGCCGGCAAGGGGGCCATGTCCGACCTCGACAAGCTGAACGACATCGCCGACAACATCAACGGCAAGTCGTTCTGCGCCCTCGGCGACGGCGCCGCCTCGCCGATCTTCTCCTCGCTCAAGTACTTCCGCGAGGAGTACGAGGAGCACATCACCGGCCGGGGCTGCCCCTTCGACCCGGCGAAGTCGACGGCCTGGGCCGACCGCCCGGAGGTGAACGCATGACCGTGACCACCAGCGCTCCCGCGGGAGGGGGAGAGGCGGCGGTCCCGCCGGAGGATCTCGTGACGCTGACCATCGACGGCGCGGAGATCAGCGTGCCCAAGGGCACGCTGGTCATCCGGGCCGCCGAGCAGCTCGGCATCGAGATCCCCCGCTTCTGCGACCACCCCCTCCTCGACCCGGCCGGCGCCTGCCGCCAGTGCATCGTCGAGGTCGAGGGCCAGCGCAAGCCGATGGCGTCCTGCACGATCACGTGCACGGACGGGATGGTGGTGAAGACGCACCTCACCTCGCCGGCCGCCGAGAAGGCCCAGCACGGTGTGATGGAGCTGCTCCTCATCAACCACCCACTGGACTGCCCGGTCTGCGACAAGGGCGGCGAGTGCCCCCTGCAGAACCAGGCGATGTCGCACGGCAACGCGGAGTCCCGCTTCGAGGGCCGCAAACGGACGTACGAGAAGCCCGTCCCGATCTCCACACAGGTGCTGCTGGACCGTGAGCGGTGCGTGCTGTGCGCCCGCTGCACCCGGTTCTCCAACCAGGTCGCGGGCGACCCGATGATCGAGCTGATCGAGCGGGGCGCGCTGCAGCAGGTCGGCACCGGTGAGGGCGATCCGTTCGAGTCGTACTTCTCCGGCAACACCATCCAGATCTGCCCGGTCGGCGCGCTGACCTCGGCGGCGTACCGATTCCGCTCCCGCCCCTTCGACCTGGTCTCCTCCCCTTCGGTGTGCGAGCACTGCTCCGGCGGCTGCGCCACCCGCACCGACCACCGGCGCGGCAAGGTCATGCGACGCCTGGCGGCCAACGACCCCGAGGTCAACGAGGAGTGGATCTGCGACAAGGGGCGGTTCGCGTTCCGGTACGCGCAGCAGCGCGACCGGCTCGAGACGCCCCTGGTGCGCAACGCGGAGGGCGACCTGGAACCCGCGTCCTGGCCGGAGGCGTTGCAGATCGCCGCACAGGGCCTGCTGGCCTCGCGCGGCCGGACCGGCGTCCTGACCGGCGGCAGGCTCACCATCGAGGACGCGTACGCCTACAGCAAGTTCGCGCGCGTGGCGCTCGACACCAACGACATCGACTTCCGCGCGCGCCCGCACAGCGGCGAGGAGGCCGACTTCCTGGCGGCCCGGGTGGCCGGCCGCGGCCGTGACCTCGACGGTACGGGCGTCACGTACACCTCTCTGGAGAAGGCGCCCGCCGTCCTGCTGGTCGGCTTCGAGTCCGAGGAGGAGGCGCCGGGCGTCTTCCTGAGGCTGCGCAAGGCCTGGCGCAAGCGCGGACAGAAGGTGTTCTCGCTGGCCACGCACGCCACCCGCGGTCTGGAGAAGGCGGGCGGCACGCTGTTGCCCGCCGCTCCCGGCACCGAGACCGAGTGGCTGGACGCGCTCGCCGGCGGAGTCGGCCTGGACGAGGCGGGCGGCAGGGCCGCCGAGGCGCTGCGCACCGAGGGCGCGGTGATCGTCGTAGGAGAGCGGCTGGCGGGTGTGGCCGGAGGCCTCACCGCGGCCGCACGGGCCGCCAACGCCACCGGGGCCTCGCTGGTGTGGATTCCGCGCCGGGCGGGGGAGCGGGGCGCGATCGAGGTGGGCGCGCTGCCGTCGCTGCTGCCGGGCGGGCGCCCGGCCACCGACCCGCGCGCGCGGGAGGAGGTCGCCGCCGCCTGGGGGGTCGCCGAACTCCCACACCGCTACGGCCGGGACGCCGGACAGATCGTCGAGGCCGCCGCGGCCGGCGAACTGCAGGCGCTGCTCGTCGCGGGCGTGGAGGTCGCCGACCTGCCCGACCCGGCACGCGCGCGTGAGGCGCTGGCCGAGGCCGGCTTCGTGGTCTCTCTGGAGCTGCGGCCCAGCGAGGTCACGCGGCTCGCGGACGTCGTCCTGCCCGTCGCTGCGGTCGCCGAGAAAGCGGGAGCCTTCCTGAACTGGGAAGGCCGGGTCCGCTTCTTCGAGGCCGCGCTCAAGCCCGACCAGATGACCCGAGGCCTCGCGCCGTCCGACGCGCGCGTGCTGCAGATGGTCGCCGACGCCATGGACATCCATCTGGGCCTGCCGGACCTGCGCACCGTCCGCGCGGAGCTGGACCGGCTTGGTGCCTGGGACGGCCCGCGGGGCACCGAACCCCGGGAGACGCCGGGCGTGCTGCCGAGGCCTGCCGCAGGGGAGGCCGTGCTCGCCGGGCACCGGCTCTTGCTCGACCAGGGCGTCCTGCAGGAGGGCGACGAGGCGCTCGCCGGGACACGGCACGCGGCACGCGCGCGCCTGTCGGCGGCCACCGCCGCCGAAGCGGGCGTCGAGGACGGCGAGGTCCTCGCCGTGACCGGCGCCCGGGGAGTGGTCGAACTGCCGCTCCAGATCACCGAGATGCCCGACCGGGTGGTCTGGCTCCCGCTGAACTCCACCGGCGGGGGCGTCGCCTCCGACTCCGGGGCCACGCCCGGCTCCCTCGTCCGCATCGGCCCGCCGACGGCCGCCGCCGAAGCCCCCAAGGAGGTGGAGGCATGAGCCCGTACCTCGCCGCTGAAGACCTCTCGATGTTCGGCCGCGACCCCTGGTGGCTGGTCCTCGTCAAGGCGATCTTCTGCTTCGCCTTCCTGATGGTGACCGTGCTGTTCTCCATCGTCTGGGAGCGCAAGGTCGTCGCCTGGATGCAGTTGCGCATCGGCCCCAACCGGCACGGCCCCTGGGGCATGCTCCAGTCGCTCGCCGACGGCATCAAGCTGATGCTGAAGGAAGACGTCATCGTCAAACGCGCCGACAAGGTGGTGTACGTTCTCGCGCCGATCGTCGCGGCCGTCCCCGCCTTCATGGCGATCGCGGTGATCCCCTTCGGCCCGGCCGACAACGAGATCTCCATCTTCGGCACCCGCACCACGATGCAGCTCACCGACCTGCCGATCGCGATGCTCTACATCCTCGCGGTCGCCTCGGTCGGCATCTACGGCATCGTCCTCGCGGGCTGGAGTTCCGGATCCACGTATCCGCTGCTGGGCGGCCTGCGCTCGTGCGCGCAGATGATCTCCTACGAGATCGCCATGGGCGCCGCGTTCGCCTCGGTGTTCCTCTACTCGGGATCGATGTCGACGTCGACGATCGTCGAGCAGCAGCAGGACCGCTGGTACATCCTCCTGCTGCCGGTCTCCTTCATCCTCTACATCGTCACGATGGTCGGCGAGACCAACCGCGCCCCCTTCGACATGCCGGAGTCCGAGGGCGACCTGGTCGGCGGCTTCAACACCGAGTACTCGTCGATCAAGTTCGCGATGTTCATGCTCGCCGAGTACGTCAACATGGTGACCGTCTCGGCCGTGTCGACCACGCTCTTCCTGGGCGGCTGGCGGGCACCCTGGCCGATCAGCGCCTTCTGGGAGGGCGCGAACCACGGCTGGTGGCCGCTGCTCTGGTTCGTCGTCAAGGTCCAGCTGCTGTTGTTCTTCTTCATCTGGCTGCGCGGCACGCTCCCCCGCGTCCGCTACGACCAGCTGATGAAGCTCGGCTGGAAGGTCCTGATCCCGGTGTCGGTGACCTGGCTGATGCTCGTCGCGACCGTACGGACCCTGCGCAACGAGAACTACGACTTCGCAGACATCGCCCTCTACGTCGGCGGCGGTGTCCTGGTCCTGCTGCTGCTCTCCTTCGTCGCGGACATGTTCCGCAGCGGCGCGAAGGAGGCGCAGGCCCCCGCCGAGCCCGCCGGGTTCGACCCGATGGCGGGTGGATTCCCCGTACCACCGCTGCCGGGACAGGAGCTTCCGCCGGTCCCCAGGCGCCGTGTGCACCGGGAGCGGGAGCTGATTGTCAGTGGCGGGTCGGGCACTGTCAGTGACGGATCGCAGGATGGAAAGGAGGCGTCCGATGGATGAGGAGCCCAAGGAGACCAAGCCCGGTTTCCAGAACCCCGTGGCCGGCTTCGGCGTGACCTTCAAGGCCATGTTCAAGAAGCGGCTGACCGAGCAGTACCCGGAACAGAAGAAGACCACGGCCCCGCGGTTCCACGGACGGCACCAGCTCAACCGCCATCCGGACGGCCTGGAGAAGTGCGTCGGCTGCGAGCTGTGCGCCTGGGCCTGCCCCGCCGACGCCATCTACGTCGAGGGCGCGGACAACACCGACGAGGAGCGCTACTCACCGGGCGAGCGGTACGGCCGCGTGTACCAGATCAACTACGCCCGCTGCATTCTGTGCGGCCTGTGCATCGAGGCGTGCCCCACGCGCGCGCTCACGATGACGAACGAGTTCGAGCTCGCCGACTCCAGCCGCGCCAACCTGATCTACACCAAGGAGCAGCTGCTGGCCGGCCTCGAGGACGGCATGGTCGACACCCCGCACGCGATCTACCCGGGGACGGACGAGCAGGACTACTACCGGGGCCTGGTCACCGAGGCCGCGCCCGGTACGGAGCGCCAGGTGGCCCTCTCCAAGGGTGAGGTCCCTCAGGAGGCCGCCTCCACCTTCGGTCCGGACGAGCCCGCCGCCGAGGAGGTGATCCGCCGATGACCGCCCAGCTCGCCGCCTACTCCACCTCCACCGGCGAGGCCTTCCAGTTCTGGGTGCTCGGCACGGTCGCCGTGATCGGCGCCCTGTGCACCGTCTTCATGAAGAGGGCCGTGCACAGTGCCCTGTGCCTCGCCGGCACCATGATCGTCCTGGCGGTGTTCTACCTCGCCAACGGCGCCTACTTCCTGGGCATCGTCCAGATCGTCGTCTACACCGGCGCGATCATGATGCTGTTCCTGTTCGTGGTGATGCTGGTCGGCGTCACCGCGGCGGACTCCCTGAAGGAGACCATCAAGGGCCAGCGCTGGCTGGCCCTGGTGTGCGGCCTCGGCTTCGGCATCCTGCTGATCGCCGGCATCGGCAACGCCTCCCTGACGGAGTTCGACGGTCTCTCCCAGGCGAACGCGAACGGCAACGTGGAGGGCCTCGCCGCCCTCATCTTCACCAAGTACGTCTTCGCCTTCGAAATCACCGGCGCCCTGCTGATCACGGCCGCCGTCGGCGCCATGGTGCTCACCCATCGCGAGCGCACCGAGCGCGCGAAGACCCAGCGCGAGCTGTCCGAACAGCGCGTCCGGGAAGGCAGGCACCTACCGCCCCTGCCCGCGCCCGGCGTGTACGCGCGGCACAACGCCGTGGACATCGCGGGCCTGCTGCCCGACGGCACCCCGTCGGAGCTCACCGTCAGCAGCACGCTGCGCGAGCGCGGTCAGATCCGCGACGTGTCCACCGAGGCGCTGAACGACCTCAAGGCGCTGGAACAGCGGGCCGAGGACCGCCTGGAGCGGGGCGCGACCGAGCCGCCGCACCTCAAGCCGAACTCTCGGCGGACCGAGGAGGCGTCGAAGTGAATCCCGTCAACTACCTCTACCTCGCCGCCCTGTTGTTCACGATCGGCGCGACGGGCGTGCTGATCAGGCGCAACGCGATCGTCGTGTTCATGTGCATCGAGCTGATGCTCAACGCCTGCAACCTCGCGTTCGTCGCCTTCTCCCGGATGCACGGCAATCTCGACGGCCAGATCATCGCCTTCTTCACGATGGTCGTCGCCGCCGCGGAGGTCGTGGTGGGACTCGCGATCATCGTGTCGCTGTTCCGTTCCCGCCACTCGGCCTCGGTCGACGACGCCAGCCTGATGAAGCTGTAAGGGGTCGGAAGAATCGTGGAGAACCTGATTGCGCTGCTGATCGCGGCGCCCCTGCTCGGAGCGGCCGTCCTTCTGGTCGGCGGCCGCCGGCTCGACGCCGTCGGCCACTGGATCGGCACGCTCCTCGCGGCCGTCTCCTTCGTGTTCGGCCTCGTCCTCTTCGGCGACCTGCTCAGCAGGAGCGCCGACGACCGGACGCTGACGCAGCATCTGTTCAGCTGGATCCCGGTCGAGGGCTTCCAGGCGGACGTCGCCTTCCGCCTCGACCAGCTGTCGATGACGTTCGTGCTGCTGATCACGGGCGTCGGCTCGCTGATCCACCTGTACTCGGTCGGGTACATGGAGCACGACGAGCGGCGCCGCCGCTTCTTCGGCTACCTCAACCTGTTCCTCGCGGCGATGCTGCTGCTCGTCCTCGCCGACAACTACCTGCTGTTGTACGTCGGCTGGGAGGGCGTCGGTCTCGCCTCCTACCTGCTGATCGGCTTCTGGCAGCACAAGCCCAGCGCGGCCACCGCGGCGAAGAAGGCCTTCCTGGTCAACCGCGTCGGCGACATGGGCCTGTCGATCGCCATCATGCTGATGTTCACCACCTTCGGGACCTTCGCCTTCGGCCCACTGCTCGGCACGCACGAGGAGGCGGGGCTCGCGGGTGACGCGACCGAGGGCAAGCTCACCGCGATCGCCCTGATGCTGCTGCTCGCCGCCTGCGGCAAGTCCGCCCAGGTGCCCCTGCAGTCCTGGCTCGGGGACGCCATGGAGGGCCCGACCCCGGTCTCCGCCCTCATCCACGCGGCGACCATGGTGACCGCCGGCGTCTACCTGATCGTCCGCTCCGCGGCGATCTTCAACGGCGCGCCCGACGCACAGCTCGTCGTCACGGTCGTCGGAGCCGTCACGCTCCTCTTCGGTGCGATCGTCGGTTGTGCCAAGGACGACATCAAGAAGGCACTGGCCGGCTCGACGATGTCGCAGATCGGCTACATGGTGCTGGCCGCGGGCCTCGGCCCCATCGGCTATGTCTTCGCGATCATGCACCTGGTGACACACGGCTTCTTCAAGGCCGGACTGTTCCTCGGTGCCGGCTCGGTCATGCACGGCATGAACGACGAGGTCGACATGCGCAAGTACGGCGGTCTGCGCAAGTACATGCCGATCACCTTCATCACCTTCGGCCTCGGCTACCTCGCCATCATCGGCTTCCCCGGTCTGTCCGGCTTCTTCTCCAAGGACAAGATCATCGAGGCGGCGTTCGCCAAGGGCGGCACCGAGGGCTGGATCCTCGGCGGGTGCGCCCTGCTGGGCGCGGCCATCACCGCCTACTACATGACGCGCGTGATGCTGATGACGTTCTTCGGGGAGGAGCGCTGGAAGAACCAACCCACCCGCTCCCCGGAGGCGCCGAGCGCGGAGCCCGCCGCCGAACACCACGGCGAGCACGCCGAACCGCACCCGCACGAGTCGCCCAAGGTCATGACGATCCCCATGATCGTGCTGGCTTTCGGGTCGGTCTTCGCGGGTGGGTTCTTCAGCATCGGCGACCGCTTCCTGCACTGGCTGGAGCCGGTCACCGGCCACAGTGAGGGCGACTCCCCGCTCAGCGTGGCGGCGGTCACCGGGGCGACCATGGTCTGCCTGGTCATCGGCGTCGGCATCGCCTACGCCCAGTACGGTCGCCGCCCGGTCCCGGTCGTCGCCCCGCGCGGGTCGCTGCTCACCCGGGCCGCCCGCCGCGACCTGCTCCAGGACGACTTCAACCACGTCGTCCTGGTACGCGGCGGCGAGCACCTCACACGCTCACTGGTGTACGTCGACCACACCCTGGTCGACGGTGTCGTCAACGGCACGGCGGCCTCGGTCGGCGGCCTCTCCGGACGGCTGCGCCGACTGCAGAACGGCTTCGCGCGGTCGTACGCGGTCTCGATGTTCGGCGGTGCGGCGCTTCTCATCGCCGCGACCCTGCTGATGAGGGCGGTCTGATACCGATGTCCTTTCCTCTGCTGACAGCGACGGCCGCGCTTCCGGCGATCGGGGCGGTGGCCACGGCCGCCGTCCCGGCCGCCCGGCGCAACGCCGCCAAGTCGCTGGCCCTGCTCGTCTCGCTCGGCACTCTCGCCCTCGCGATCACCATCCTGGTCCGCTTCGACCCGGACGGCAGCCGCTACCAGCTCACCGAGTCCCACGCCTGGATCAAGGACTTCGGGGTCCGCTACGAACTCGGCGTGGACGGCATCGCGGTCGCGCTCATCGCGCTGACCGCCCTGCTGATCCCGTTCATCATCCTGGCGGGCTGGCACGACGCCGACCCGCTGGAGACCGGCAGCCGCCGCTGGCGGCCGACCCAGGGCTTCTTCGCCCTGATCCTGGCCGTCGAGGCGATGGTGATCATCTCCTTCGAGGCCACCGACGTCTTCCTCTTCTACATCTTCTTCGAAGCCATGCTGATCCCGATGTACTTCCTCATCGGCGGCTTCGGGGACCGTGCCCACGAGCACGGCGAGGAGGCGGCGTCCACCCAGCGGTCGTACGCGGCCGTGAAGTTCCTGCTCTACAACCTGGTCGGCGGGCTGATCATGCTGGCCGCGGTGATCGGGCTGTACGTGGTCGCCGGGAGCTTCTCGCTCACGGAGATCGCCGAGGCCCGGGCCAACGGCTCGCTGGAGATGGCGACGAACACCGAACGCTGGCTGTTCCTCGGCTTCTTCTTCGCCTTCGCGGTGAAGGCGCCGCTGTGGCCGCTGCACACCTGGCTGCCCAACGCCATGGGGGAGGCAACCGCCCCGGTCGCCGTCCTCATCACGGCGGTCGTCGACAAGGTGGGCACCTTCGCGATGCTCCGCTTCTGCCTCCAGTTGTTCCCCGAGGCCAGCAAGTGGGCGACGCCCGCCATCCTCGTACTGGCGCTGATCAGCATCGTCTACGGGGCGCTGCTCGCCGTCGGCCAGCGCGACATCAAGCGACTGGTGGCGTACGCGTCGATCTCGCACTTCGGCTTCATCATCATGGGCATCTTCGCGATGACCAGCCAGGGCCAGTCCGGCGCGACGCTCTACATGGTCAACCACGGCATCTCGACGGCCGCCCTGATGCTGGTCGCCGGCTTCCTGATCTCCCGGCGCGGTTCGCGGCTCATCGCCGACTACGGCGGGGTGCAGAAGGTGGCCCCGGTGCTCGCCGGCACCTTCCTGATCGGCGGACTGGCGACGCTGTCGCTGCCCGGACTCGCGCCGTTCGTGAGCGAGTTCCTGGTCCTGGTCGGCACGTTCGCCCGCTACCCGGCGATCGGTGTCATCGCCACCTTCGGCATCGTGCTCGCCGCGCTCTACACCCTCGTCCTCTACCAGCGGACGATGACCGGCCCGGTGAAGCCCGAGGTCATCGCGATGCCCGATCTCCGCGCGCGTGAACTCGTGGTCGTCGCCCCGCTGATCGTGCTGCTGATCTTCCTGGGCGTCTACCCGAAGCCCGTCACGGACATCGTCAACCCGGCGGTCAAACAGACCCTGTCGGACGTACACAAGAAGGACCCCCGGCCCGAGGTGGAGGCGGCCAAGTGAGCGCATCAGCCGTCCACAGCCTGTGGACAACCGCGGCCGAACCGATCGCTGAGATCGACGCGCCGAAGATCGAATACGGGCAGTTGTCGCCCACCCTGATCGTCGTGGGCGCGGCGATCGTCGGAGTGCTCGTCGAGGCGTTCGTGCCACGCAAGCACCGCTACTACGCACAACTGTTCGTGTCCGTCGTAGCCCTGACCGCCGCCTTCGCCGCGGTCGTCGCCCTCGCGGCGGACGGGTACGGCACCACGAAGGCCCGCATCGCGGCGATGGGCGCGATCGCGGTCGACGGACCGGCCCTCTTCCTGCAGGGCACGATCCTGCTGGCCGCCCTCGTCGGCCTGTTCACCTTCGCCGAACGGCGTCTCGACCCCGAGGCACACGGCAACCGGGTCGACTCCTTCGCCGCCCAGGCGGCCTCGGTACCCGGCAGCGACAGCGAGAAAGCCGCGGTCAAGGCCGGTTTCGCCACCACCGAGGTCTTCCCGCTGCTGCTGTTCGCGGTCGCAGGCATGCTGGTCTTCCCCTCGGCCAACGACCTGCTGACCCTGTTCATCGCCCTGGAAGTCTTCTCGCTTCCGCTGTACCTGCTGTGCGCCCTGGCCCGCCGCAAGCGGCTCATGTCGCAGGAGGCCGCGGTCAAGTACTTCCTGCTCGGCGCGTTCGCCTCGGCCTTCACCCTCTTCGGTATCGCCCTGCTGTACGGGTACGCCGGCTCGGTGTCGTACGCGACGGTCTCGCAGGTCGTCGACGGCACCGTCAAGAACGTCGACCCGGCGCTCGCCGACACCATGGGCAACGACGCGCTGCTGCTCATCGGCGCCGCGATGATCGTCATGGGCCTGCTGTTCAAGGTCGGCGCGATCCCCTTCCACATGTGGACGCCGGACGTCTACCAGGGCGCGCCCACCCCGGTCACCGGCTTCATGGCCGCGGCGACCAAGGTGGCCGCCTTCGGCGCGCTGCTGCGCATCCTCTACGTCGTCCTGCCCGGCCTGCGCTGGGACTGGCGGCCGGTCATGTGGGGCGTCGCGATCGTCACCATGCTGGGCGGAGCGATCGTCGCGATCACCCAGACCGACATCAAGCGACTGCTGGCGTACTCGTCCATCGCGCACGCCGGATTCATCCTCGCGGGTGTCATCGCCACCACCCCCGACGGCGTCTCCTCCGTGCTCTTCTACCTGGCCGCGTACTCGTTCGTGACGATCGGCGCGTTCGCCGTGGTCACCCTCGTCCGGGACGCCGGCGGCGAGGCCACGCACCTGTCCAAGTGGGCGGGGCTCGGCCGGCGGTCGCCGCTGGTGGCGGCCGTGTTCGCGGTGTTCCTGCTGGCCTTCGCCGGCATCCCGCTGACCTCCGGGTTCGCCGGGAAGTTCGCCGTGTTCAAGGCGGCAGCCGAAGGCGGGGCCGCGCCGCTGGTCGTGGTCGGCGTGATCTCGTCGGCGATCGCCGCGTTCTTCTACATCCGGGTGATCGTGCTGATGTTCTTCAGCGAGCCGAGGCCCGAGGGCCCGACCGTCGCCGTCCCGTCACCGCTGACGATGGCGGCGATCGGCGTGGGCGTCGCGGTCACGCTGGTGCTCGGTGTGGCGCCGCAGTACTTCCTGGACCTGGCGAACCAGGCCGGGGTGTTCGTGCGCTGACCCGCGCTGCGGCGCCTGTGCGGTGGGCCCGGCTCCTGGGAGGGGGCCGGGCCCACTCGCACACTCATGGTCATGCGTTCGAGCCGACCGCGCCGTGACGCAAGGTCATCGGATCCAGCCTGTGGATAACTCCGGCGCTGTCAGTCCGGGCCCCTATCGTGGAGGCAGTGGTCGAGGGACGACGTACGGGGGACGAGGCGATGGGTGGGACGGGTGGGATCGGCGAGATGACAGGGATCACCGGGGTACCGGAGCGGATGGAGAGCGAGGCCCTGGCCGCGCTGCACCGGGTCTTCGGGTACGAGGCCTTCCGCGGCGAGCAGGAAGCGGTCATCGAGCATGTGGTGGCCGGCGGGGACGCGGTCGTCCTCATGCCGACCGGCGGCGGCAAGTCGCTCTGTTACCAGATCCCGGCGCTGGTCAGACCCGGTACGGGAGTGGTCGTCTCCCCGCTGATCGCGCTGATGCAGGACCAGGTGGACGCACTGCGGGCGCTCGGCGTGCGCGCCGGGTTCATGAACTCCACGCAGGACTTCGACGAGCGGCGGGTGGTCGAGGCCGAGTTCCTGGCGGGGGAGCTGGACCTGCTGTACCTGGCGCCGGAGCGGCTGCGCCTGGACTCCACACTGGACCTGCTCTCCCGCGGCAAGATCTCGGTCTTCGCGATCGACGAGGCGCACTGCGTGTCCCAGTGGGGCCACGACTTCCGCCCCGACTACCTGGCCCTCTCCCTGCTCGGCGAGCGCTGGCCGGACGTCCCGCGGATCGCCCTCACGGCGACGGCCACCCGCGCCACGCACCAGGAGATCACCCAGCGGCTGAACATGCCGGCCGCCCGGCACTTCGTGGCCAGCTTCGACCGGCCCAACATCCAGTACCGGATCGTGCCCAAGGCCGACCCCAAGAAGCAACTGCTGGGCTTCCTGCGCGAGGAGCACGCGGGCGACGCGGGCATCGTCTACTGCCTGTCGCGCAACTCCGTGGAGAAGACCGCCGAGTTCCTGTCGAAGAACGGCGTCGAGGCGGTCCCGTACCACGCGGGTCTGGACGCGGGCACCCGCGCGGCACACCAGTCCCGCTTCCTGCGGGAGGAGGGCCTGGTCGTCTGCGCGACCATCGCCTTCGGTATGGGCATCGACAAACCCGACGTCCGCTTCGTCGCCCACCTCGACCTGCCCAAGTCGATCGAGGGCTACTACCAGGAGACGGGCCGCGCGGGCCGTGACGGGCTCCCGTCCACGGCCTGGATGGCCTACGGCCTCAACGACGTCATACAGCAGCGCAAGCTCATCCAGTCCGGCGAGGGCGACGAGGCGTTCCGGCGGCGGGCCGGCGCCCACCTGGACTCGATGCTGGCGCTGTGCGAGACCGCCCAGTGCCGCCGCGGTCAGCTCCTCGCCTACTTCGGGCAGGAGCCGGACCCGGCGGGCTGCGGCAACTGCGACACCTGCCTCGCGCCGCCGGAGACCTGGGACGGCACGATCGCCGCCCAGAAGGTGCTGTCCACGGTGGTGCGGCTGCAGCGGGAGCGCGGGCAGAAGTTCGGCGCCGTGCAGATCGTCGACATCCTGCTGGGCAAGCGCACGGGCAAGGTCATCCAGTTCGACCACGACCAGCTGTCCGTGTTCGGCATCGGCGAGGAGCTCTCCGAGGGCGAATGGCGGGGAGTCGTACGGCAGTTGCTGGCACAGGGGCTCCTCGCGGTCGAGGGCGAGTACGGCACGCTGGTGCTGACCGAGGCCAGCGGGACGGTATTGCGCAGCGAGCGGGAGGTGCCGCTGCGCAAGGAGCCGAAGAAACCGGCGGCGGCGAAGGCGTCGGGCTCGGCCTCCTCTTCCTCCTCGGGCAGGGGCAAACCCAAGGCGGCCGCGGCCGAGCTGCCCGAGCAGCTGCTCCCCGCCTTCGAGGCCCTGCGCGCCTGGCGCGCCGAACAGGCCCGCGAGCAGGGCGTCCCGGCGTACGTCATCTTCCACGACGCCACCCTCAGGGAGATCGTCACCGCCTGGCCGACATCGGTCACACAGCTGGGCGGCATCAGCGGCGTCGGCGAGAAGAAGCTCGCGACCTACGGCGACGGTGTGATCGCGGTGCTGGCCGGACTGGGCGGGGCGTCCGATCCGGCTGCGGCGGCCGACGGAGAGCCGGGCGCCGGGAGAGCCGAGCCGGGCGACGACGACCACTGGCCCGAGATGGAGTCGGAGCCGGAGCCGGACGACTGGATATGAGCGGCTTTCATACGGGCAGCGTCACGACGCCCGTGCCGCGTACGCCCTGACGTCCGCGTCCGAGTCGGGCAACCACAATCTGGACCCGCGGCGGGGTCGGCGACCGGATAGAGCTGCGGCTCGGCCCGGCCGCCGAGACGTTGCGCGCCCTGCCCGCCGAACCACAGGACGGGCTCGGCGAGCGCGGCGATGAGCGCGTCACGCAGCGCCGGCTCGGGCGGGAGTGTCTCCACTCTCGTCGACGTGCGTGTAGGCGTTGCCGGTGTCGATGGCGGGGGAGTCCAGCGGACCCCATGTCCACGCAGAGCGTGCAGCCGTCGCTGCGCTTCGACTCGTCGACGGTCACGGGCACATAGGCCCGCTGTCACGCCAGTGCGTTGAGGCCCGGCGCGAACGCGATCAGCACAGGGAGCAGGGGCACCAGGCCGGCCACGGCCGTGGTCAGTGCCCGGTGCCTGCGGCCCAGCCGGGGCGGCGGCTCGAGGAGACGGTCGACGCGCTCGCCCAGGAGGCGGTGGCTGGAGGCACAGGACAGGACACCCCGGTGCTGGTTCAGCTCGATCAGCGCCAGGGCGGTGGTCAGGTGGCCGCAGCGGCGGGACGCGGTGTCGTCGGCGGCGAGTTCGACCAGGCGGTGGGTCTCGTCGCAGAAATGGGAGAAGAGCGGAATGCGGGGGAATCCGGTGGCAAGGGCGGTCGAGAGGTGCAGCAGCCAGTCGTGGTGGGCGTGGGCGTGGCCACGCTCATGGGTGAGGACGGCGTCCAGCTGGTGGGAGGTCAGGCGGTGCAGGGCGCCGGTGGTGACGATCAGCTGCGGCGGGTTGCCCGGCATCCACCAGGCGTCGGGATATTCGTCCTCCAGCACGAGCAGCGGGCCCCGTGCGGACGGCAGGCCGGCGGGCAGGTCGGGGGCGCGTTCGCGCAGCTGGGCGCGGGCCTGGCCGCGGCGTCGGCGGGCATCGACGAGTTCGCGGACCAACATCGCGCTGGTCCAGGCGGCGCCGCAGGCCAGCAGCAGGGTGAGGGCGGTCGCCCCGGGCGGGGCGGCGGAGAGGTCGTACGCCTCGGTCACCGCGGGCGGCGCGGGTGCGAAGACCTGGGCACGGACCGTGTGGAAGACGGCGGCGGCGCCGAGCACCAGTGCCGTCAGGCAGCACAGCAGGACCGTCGCGACCAGGCACTGCCACACCCACAGGGCGACCACCGGCTCCCGCTCGGGCCACTCGGCCCGGGTCAGCGCACGCGGGGCCGGCACGGCGGCCGTCAGGGCGACGACGCTCAGCAGCAGCAGGCAGACGGTCATGCCACGGGTTCCCGGATCCTGGTCGCAGGGGGCGCATCGGCGGCCGGAGGGGTCAGGGACGCGAACCGTCCGCCGCCGTCAGTATGACGGCGGCGGACGGGGAAGTCAGGGCTCTTGTCGGTCAGCTTCCCGGAACCACCCGTCCCCGCACTTCCCCGAGCCCCACCCGCAGACCGCCCGGACCGGGCGCCCACGCCGACAGGGTCACCTCGTCGCCGTCCTCCAGGTATGTGCGCTTGCCGTCGGGGAGTTCCAGGGGATCGCGGCCGTTCCAGCTCAGCTCGAGGAGGGAGCCGCGCTGGTGCTCGGCCGGGCCGCTGACCGTTCCCGAGCCGTAGAGGTCGCCGGTGCGCAGGGAGGCGCCGTTCACGGTCATGTGGGCGAGTTGCTGGGCGGCGGTCCAGTACATCGTGGAGAAGGGGGGCTCGGACACCACATGGCCGTTGATCGCGATCGAGATGCGCAGGTCGTAGCCGCCGGGTTCGCGGTCCACGTCGTCCAGATAGGGCAGCAGGGGATGGGTGCGCTGCGGCGGGGCAACGCGCGCCTCCTCCAGTGCCTCCAGCGGGGTGATCCAGGCCGACACCGAGGTGGCGAAGGACTTGCCGAGGAACGGGCCGAGGGGGACGTACTCCCAGGCCTGGATGTCCCGGGCGGACCAGTCGTTGAGCAGGCAGAGGCCGAACACATGGTCCCGGAAGGCATCCGCGTCCACCGGCTCTCCCATCGCCGACGGCACACCCACCACGAAGCCGACCTCGGCCTCGATGTCGAGGCGGACGGACGGACCGAACACCGGTGCGGGATCGGCGGGAGCCTTGCGCTGGCCCGAGGGGCGTGCGACGTCCGTGCCGGAGACGATCACCGTGCCCGACCGGCCGTGGTAACCGATCGGGAGGTGCTTCCAGTTCGGGGTGAGGGAGTCGGCCGCGTCGGGGCGGAAGATCTGTCCGACGTTCCGGGCGTGGTTCTCGGAGGCGTAGAAGTCGACGTAGTCCGCGACCTCGAAGGGAAGGTGCAGCGTCACGGACGACAGGGGGTGGAACAGCGGTTCGAGGGTGGCGCGGTGAGCGGCAGAGGTGACCCCTTCCGTCAAGGTGCGCCGGACCTCCGACCAGGTGGTGCGGCCCGCCGCCAGCAGCGGGTTGAGGGTCGGCCGGGCGAGCAGGGGGGCGTGCGGCGAGCCGAGCGCGCGGGCTGCCGCGCCCGCGTCCAGGACGTGCTCGCCGAGCCGGACGCCGACGGTCCGCTCCGCCGAGCCGGGGACGGAGAACACGCCGTACGGAAGGTTGTGCGGGCCGAAGGGATCGTCCTCGGGGATGTCGAAGGGGGGCATCGGGTACTGCCTCTCTTTCGTGCTCGCCATGTCGTGCTCGCAGGGGCTCCGCGGGTACGGGGAGCCGGGCCACACGTTACGGCCGACCTCGTGCGACAGGCATGGGGCGAGACTTCCCGAGCCGCCGCGTGGCAGCGCTCCGCATTCGCTTGCTCACCGGAAGTCGTCGCCCGGGTGGTCCGCAATCTTGACGGAGCGGTGCGAAAGGGGACACTCTGAGCGGGTGCCGGAAGGCCTCGGGGAGGGGGCGTTCCCATGGCACACCTGGGGGGCAGATGGCCATTGGGGAGGCCGGCCTCGGGTCGGCGCGGCGTGGTTCACGGCCGAAGCGGCTGGAAGAGACCATGCGCGGCAGACTCGGCCGGGAATGCTTGTACGTGCCGTCGTGCAGATTCGGGCTGTTCGTGGCCTTGCGCCACTGGTGTCCGCCCGGCGGCCGGGTGTTGATGTCGCCGGTCAACGACGACGTGATCTTCTTCGTGGTGCTCGCGGCCGGTCTCCGGCCGGTGCAGGCGCCGTTGAACCCGCTGGACGCGTCGATCGACGTCGACGCTGTGCCCGACGAGGTGTGGGGCTCGCTGTCCGCCGTGCTCACCACGAATCTGTACGGCAACCCGGACGACGCGCCGAGGCTGCGGGAGAAGTGCGACGCGCTGGGCATTCCGTTGTTCGAGGACGGGGCCCATGCGATCGGCAGCGAGGTCGGCGGGAGACCGGTCGGCGCCTGGGGGGACGCCTCCGTTTTCAGCCTTTCCAAGCATGTCGGTGCCAAGGCCGGGGGTTTCCTGTCCTTCGCCGACCCGGGGCTGCGCGACGCCCTGGAGAAGACCTGCGAGGACCTGCTGCTGCCGGGCCGGCCCACGGCGGAACTCGCCTACACGCTCCGGCCGTACGCGGAGGCGACCGTGCGCGGGCTGCGGCTGCGGCGGGCCGCCTGGGCCACCATGCGGCTGCTCGGGCTGATGGAGCGCGAGGAGATCCGGATGCCGCTGCGCCCGGAGGAACTGGCCGGGGCCGTGGACGCGGCGCCGGACCTCACCGCACACGACTCCTGGGTGCGGGTCGACATGCACGACTACCGGCTGCGGTCCGGTCCGCTGCGGCTGCGGCGCATCGGGCACAGGCTCGACCGCCTGGACGGGGTGCTGGCCGCCTGCCGGGCCGGTACCGAACTGCTGCTGTCGACGCCGTGGGCGAGACCGCACGGCAAGGCGGGACCGGTGCCTGTCCAGCCCCTCTTCCGGGTGCCCCTGTTCGTGGTCGACCGGGACGCCGCGCGGGCGGCGCTGGCGCGGCGGGGCATCGTCGTGGGGTACCTCTATGACCCGCCCCTGGACGACTACGCGGGGGACCGGTTCACCGACCCCTCGCCCGATCCGGCCGGGGCCCGCTGGTTCGCACGGCACGCGCTGCCCGTGGATCCGCTGCGGGCCCGGCAGGTCGTCGAGGCGCTCGACGACTTCAAGGTGCGGCCGGCCGAGGTACCGGGAGGGCTGGGACCGACCCGTGGCTGAGACGCAGGCCGAGACCCAGGTGCCCCAGCGCCAGGCGCCGCCCGCAGGGAAGGAGGCGGACTGTCCGGCGCCGGCCGACGGAAGCCGCGGCTCCGACTCCCTGTTCAAGAACGCCTACTTCCTGATGCTCAGCACCGGCGTCTCCGCGGTGCTGGGCCTGGGATTCTGGCTGGTGGCCGCCCGCTACTACTCGGAGGAGGCCGTCGGCCAGGGGTCCGCCGCGATCGCCGCGATGCGACTGCTCGCCAGCATCACGGCGACGACGATGATCGGCGCCGTCGTCCGCTTCGTGCCGCGCGCGGGACGGGCGACCGGGGCACTGGTGTGGCGGGCGTACGCGGCGAGTTCGGTGGTCGTCCTCATCGCCGCCTTCGTCTTCCTGCTCACGCTCGACCTGTGGGGGGCGTCGTACGCGCCGCTGGGCACGCCCGCCGCGGGGGCGGCGTTCGTCGTGGCGTGTGTGGCGTGGGCGCTGCTCACCCTGCAGGACGGGGTACTCACCGGCCTGCGCAGGTCCGGGTGGGTGCCGATCGGCAACGCGGTGTTCTCCATCGGCAAACTGATCCTGCTGGCCGTCTTCGCGACCGCGCTGCCGGTGCTCGGCATCTTCGTGTCCTGGGCCGTGGCGATCGCGTTCTCGACGCTGCCACTGGGCTGGCTGATCTTCCGCAGGCTGATCCCGCGTCAGGCCGCCGCCGACCGGGACCTGGAGCCGCCCCGGCTGCGCGAGATGGGCCGCTTCCTGGCGGGGGACTCGCTGGGCGCGCTGTTCAGCCTGGCGATGATCAACCTGTTGCCGGTGATGGTCGCGGTCCGCTTCAGCGCGGCGGAGAACGGCTACTTCTACGTGGCGTACACCGTCGGCGGCACGATGGAGTTCATGGCCATCAACATGGCCTCCTCCCTCACCGCCCACGCCTCGCACGACCCTCGTCAACTCGCCGACGGCGTACGCGGGGCGCTGCGCCGCATGATCCTGCTGCTGGTGCCGGTGGTGCTGGTGCTGGTGCTGTTCGCGCCGCAGATCCTCTTGCCGTTCAACGAGGACTACGCCGAGCACGGCACCACCGTGCTGCGGCTGCTGGCCGCCGGGGCGCTGCCCCGGGTCGTGGTCGAGCTGTACATCGGGGTGCTGCGGGTGCAGGGCCGCACCGGGGTGCTCGCCGCCCTCCAGGGCGCCATGTGCACGCTGGTGCTGGGCAGCGCGGCCATGCTGTTCGCGCCGGCCGGAATCGCGGGCGCGGGCTGGGCGGTGCTGCTCAGCATGACGCTGATCGCCGTGGTCTCGGTGGTCGGGCTGCGGGCCGCGCTGCGGGAGACCGAGGGGGCGCCCGCCGCTCCCGCCGACCTCGTGGCCGACTCGGCCGGCCGCGCCGTCCCGCCCGCCTACGGCACCCGCTGGGCCCGCCTCAACGCCACCGCCGGATACGGCACGAGCTGGGCGGCGCGCCGGGCCGCGTACGAACTCGGCACGTCCGACGAGGACACCGTCACGCTGTTCATAGGGCGTCCCGGCTACGAGCGCGAGGCACTGGAGGCCGACACCCTCGCGGTGATCGTCCGGCCCCACCGGCCGGGCACCCCCACGGGGGAGGCGGTCCGGGCGGCCGAACCCGCTCCGGCGTACGAGGGGGACGGGTTCTGGTCCGAGCGGTGGCAGCGGCGGCTGCGGGCGGCGGTGTGGAGCCTGCTCGGTGCGGCGGCGGTGGGTTTCGGGGCGGCGCTGCGGGAGTTGCCGTGGCCGGGCGGCGACACCACGGGTGCGCTCGCCGGGCCGCTCCGCGGGAAGGAGATGCTCCGTCTGCTGCCCGGGCCGGCGCTCGCCGCCGGAGGGGCGCTGCTCGTGCTGTTCGTCGCCGCGGTGACGCTGTGCGTACGGCGTGAGGCGTGGCTGCCCGGGACCGCGCTCGGCGCCGTCGCCCTCGCGTTGTCTTCCGTGCCGGTGGCGTTCGGGCGGGAACCGACGGCACTGGGCGGGACGTTCTATACGGAAACGGCCGGTTTCTTCGCGGAGACGCTGGGTCTGTCAGGGCCCGAGCCGCTGCTGCGCTGGGTGCCGCCCGTCTGCCAGTTGCTGTGTCTCGTACCGCTGTGGAAGCTGCTCGCCCGCCTGGGCGGCAGGCTTCCTTGGGCGGCACGCTGGGGGATCGTCTTCCTCGCCGCCGTGGGGGGCTGGGTGGGGCGCGAGGCGCTCGCTCCGATCGTGCCGCCCTTGCTGTTGCTGCTGTTCCTGCTCGTCCTGCTTCTGTCGCTCCACCGTGAAGAGCCGTCGGCGGAGCCCGGCCACGATCCGCACCACCCACCCGTGTCACACGAGCCGCCCGCGTCGACCCGGTCGCCCGGCCAGTCCGGTCCCTACCGGTCGCCGGGCCGGTCGGGTCCGTCCCGGTCGCCCGGCCGGTCCGGCCCGCTCGGCTCGTCCGTGACATCCGTGAGCGGCAGATCCGGGGCCCGAACCAGCGACTGATCACGCTCCAGAGCCGAACCGCCAGGGGGGAACCTGTCGTGCGTCCGCCAACCACTCCACGGGAGAGATCCGAACCGGAGCCCGTACCGGGCCGCCCGGGAGCCGACGTGACCACCGCGCCGGGCACGACCCCTGCGCCGGGTACGGCGCCCGCCTCCGACACGACGCTCGCGCTCGGCACGGGGTCGGCGTCCGGGCCGAGCCGCGGCACCACGATCACCCAGGAGTCGCACGGCTCGGCGGGGGACGAGTCCGTGACCGACCTCTCGGACCTGCCGCCCGCACGCCCCTGGCACAGCTCAACTGTGTGGCCGGCCGCCGCCCTGCTCACCGCGCTCGCCCTGTGGGGCTACGCGGTGACCCACACCGACGTCTCCGACCTCGACGACTTCGGCCTGGTCACCGCGGTGCACCCGGCCTTCTGGGCCGGTCTCGCGCTGCTCACCGCCGGCTTCTGGTTCATCCTGCGCGGTCCGCGCCGGCATCCCGTCTGGGCGCCGGCGTACGTGCTGGGGCTGCTGGTGATGGAGCGGGCCACGCAGGCCGTGATCTATCCGACCCCGCTGTACGCGTGGGCGTGGAAACACGACGCGGTCATCGACCACCTGCTGACGGCGGGCCGCCTGCAGAACGCGGACGTGCTCGGCGACATGGCCGTCTACGACCAGTGGCCCGGCTTCTTCGCCGCGCAGGCCACGCTGGTGAAGCTGTTCGGGGTGGACTCGGCCGCGCAGTTCATGGCCTGGTGGCCACTGGTCTCCAGCCTGATGCTGCTGCTCCCGCTGCTGCTGATCTACCGCACGTTCACCGAGGACCGGCGCCTGGTCTGGCTGGCGGTCTGGCTCTTCTACGTGGCCAACTGGGTGGGCCAGGACTACTTCTCGCCCCAGTCCGTCGCCTTCGCCCTGCACCTCGGAGTGCTCGCCGTCGTCCTGCGCCGATACGCCGGCGGCGGGCCGGCCGGCACCGAGCGGCAGGCGGTGTGGACCGTGCTGCTCACCGTGCTGGTGGGGGCCGTCGTCGTGACGCACCAGCTCACCCCGGGCATGCTGGTCGTGTCCCTGGCCGCGCTGTTCCTCACCCGCCGCTACCGCGACAAGGTGCCGCTGATCACCACCCTGGTGATCTTCCTGGCCTGGTGCCTCACCGCCGCACTGCCCTTCCTGTCCGCCACCATGCCCGACATGCTCCGCTCCATCGGCGACGTCGGGGGCAACGTCGCCACCGGGTACGGCGCCACCCCGACCGGTACCGGCGCGGTGACGACGTCCTGGGTGGCCCGGCTGCTGTCGGGCGGGGTGCTGCTGCTCGCGGCGGCCGGGGCGCTGCGCCAGCCGGTGCTGCGCCATCGCGCCCTGCCGCTGGGGCTGCTCGCCCTGGCCCCGCTGCCGATGTTCGCGGCGAGCAGCTACGGCAGCGAGATGATCTTCCGGGTGCTGATGTTCATGCTGCCCGGCGCCGCCTTCTTCGCCGCGGCGGCCCTGCTGCCCCAGGTGCGCACCCTGGCGGCCGTCGAGGCACACGGAGTGCGGCCCGTGCCCCGGCGGTACGTGTGGCTGCCGCTGCTCGCGCTCCTCGCCGGGACGCTCGCGTTCGTGCCGAGCTACTCCGGCAAGGACCGCATCAGCTACTTCCCGCCGGCCGAGGTGGACCTCGTCCGGCAGGTCTTCGACCAGGCGCCCGACGGCTCTCTCGTGGTCGCCGCCGACCGCAACTACCCGTTGGCGTACGCCGACTACTGGCGGGTGGACCACTACTGGTTCCTCGACGACGCGCGCCATCACGTCGATCTGATCGTGAGGAGCCCGGCGGCCACCCTCGCCCGGGACATGGCGTCGGTGGAGTCCCCGGGGCGGGCGTACCTGCTGTTCACACAGGGCCAGTTCGCCGACTCGGAGATGAACGGGCTGCTCACCGGGGCCCAGGTGGACGGCATAGAGAAGTCCGTCGCCGCCTCCCCGCTGTTCGAACGGGTGGCGGTCAACAGCGCGGGTTCCGCCTACGTGCTGAAGGAACCGAAGGAGGGGGGCCGATGACCCCGCGGGAGCTCATGGCGCGGATGCTGCCCCCGTTCGGCGGCTGGCTGGCCCTGACCACGCTCGCGTTGCCCGAGGGTTCCCTGCTGCGGGGCGCGGCGATGGCCGTCTTCCTCGCGGCCGGGCCGGGCGCGGCCCTGGTCAGAATCTGCGGGCCTGTGCTCGCCGCGCGTCCCGCCGAGGGACCCGTCGAGTGCCGGGACCCGGCCTTCGAGCGCCACTCCGACCGGCTGGAGCGGCTGATGCTGATCGTCTTTCTGAGCGTGGCCGCCGTCCTGCTCGCCGCGACGGTGTTCATCGCCACCCACGCCTTCAGCGCGCAGCGCGTCCTGCTGACTCTGACGCTGCTGACCACGATCGCCGCGTTCTGCCCGCGGCTGCGCGCCTCCCCGCCGAGGACTGGGAAGGGTACTGCTCTGTGAGGCTGCTCCACCCCTTGCGCAGGAAAACCCACCGACACGACGAAGCCGGCCGGCCCAACGACCACCGCCGCCCGGGCCGCCCCCACCTGACGCGCCGCCCCTACGCCCCACGGCATCTCCGTGCCACCGGCAGCCCGCACTCGCCCCGCCGATTCCGGCTGCCCCACCGGCTGCTGTTGACGGTCGCCACGGCGCTGTGCGCCGTCCTGACCGCCGTCCTCCTCGTCCGAGACGAGGACCCCGGCGGGTCCGGGCCCGGGCCCATCGGGTCGCGGCCCTCCTCGATGGGCGGCGAGTGCGCCCCGACGGCGCTGCTGGAACCGCCCTGCGGGGCCTGGTTCGGCGCGTTCGTGCCGCACAGCAAGGGCAACCTGGCGCAGAAGGTCCTCGACTACGAGCAGAAGGTGGGCCGCAAACTCGACATCGTGTACACGTACCACGACATGTCCCAGGTCAAGGGGGCCCGGCTGGAAGGGCAGTTGCTCACCGACGAGGAGAAACGGGTCGCCGCCGACGACCATCTGCTGCTGCTGTCCTGGGAGAGCAAGTGGTGGGGCGGAACCGAGGCACAGCAGCCCACCTGGAAGCAGATAGCCGACGGCGAACTGGACGCGTCCGTCATCGATGTGCAGGCCCGGCGCGTGAAGGCGTACGGGAAGAAGATCTTCCTCTCCTTCGACCTGGAGATGGACACCCGTACGCCGGCCAGCGGCACCCCGGAGGACTACGTCAGGGCGTACCGGCACATTCACGACCGGTTCCGCGAGCTGGGTGTCACCGATGTGGTGTGGACCTGGATCACCACTGGTTATCTGGCGCACGCCGACCTGATCAAGCGGATGTACCCGGGCGACGACTACGTCGACTGGGTCGCCTACAACCAGTACAACTACTACCGGTGCCACAAGACGGACTGGCTGTCCTTCGCCCAGACCCAGCGGGCCACCCACGACTGGATACGCAGGAACATCTCCGCCGGCAAACCGCTGATGCTCTCCGAGTTCGGCACCGCCGACGACCCCTCGCGGCCGGACCGGCAGGCCGAGTGGTACGCGCAGGTGCCGTCGGTGCTGAAGGGACTGGCGGGGGTCAAGGCCGCGCTTCAGTGGAACTACCGTGACCCCGGCCCGCACTGCGATCTCGCGGTGGCGAACGACGAGGCCTGGGACAGCCTGCGCAAGGCGGTCTCCGACCCCTACCTCAACCAGCCGTTGGAGTAGCCAGAGGAGAGCGGCCAATGAGTGGTGTGTCGTGAAGTTGCCGGTCACGGGTCTGGTGTGAGGGTCGGGAGAGCTACTCCCGTGTCGGCGGGTGTCCGTTGGCAGATCGTCTGACGTGTCGTTCGGGGCCGTCTTCGGGTTCTGCCCGCGCCCACCGCTGTGCCGCTCTTCGATCCGTGGCCGGGCCGGTACGCCGGGAGAGCGTGGGAGGGGTGTGGGGATGCGGGAGCTGGAGCGGATCACGGCTTGCCGGAGTGAACCGGCTGGCCGAGCAGGACCGGGCCGCGGCGGAGGCCGCCGCGGCCGTCGACCGGACGCCCGCCGGGGAGGAGGCTGACCGGGAAGATGCCTTCCCGCGGCTGGGCGAAGAAGCCGAGTCCCACCGGCCGGGCTGGCCTACGAGGAAGACTCGGGGCCCTCGTCGCCGAACTGCCGGTGTCGGGTCATCGAGCGGTGAGGACGTGCGCCCACGGCTCGTCGATGTCGGCCAGACCCAGCACGGTGACCACGTTGTCGAGCATTCCGGCGCCGAACCAGCGCCGCACGGCGTCGTCGTCGCCCAGCAGTTGCCGCACGGTGTCGACCTGCTTGGCGTAGCACCGGCGCACGGCGTCTGCTATTTGCGGCTCGCCCGCGGCACAGTTCGCGTGCATGAGGAAACGCAGGATGTTGCGGTCCGCGATGAGCGCGGCGTAGGCGCCGCGCGCCGCATCCAGCGCCGCCTCGGGCTCCGGCCCGGCCCCGCCCGACGTCGGCGAGTGCGCGACCAGCGTGTCGGTCATGACGACGGACACGTGGTCGACCGCCGCCGAGAACAGCGCTTCCTTGTTCGGATACAGGCGATAAAGGTACGGCTGGGAGATGCCGACCCAGGCTGCGATCTCGTGCGTCGTCGTACCGTAGAAACCCTTTTGCGCGAAGCAGTCGACCGCGGCGGCCATGATGGCCCGACGGCGTTCGTCGCTCTTCGTGCTGGTACCGGCGGCAGGCATGGCGATCAGTTAAACAGCTCTCCCCTCAGCGTCCAAAGGTCACGCTGAGGTCAGGGTCGGACGGCACCTCGTGGGGTGTGAGCGCCTCGATCGCCACCAGCGGGTTCCAGTAGTCCAGGTAGTGGGTGATGAGCCCGTCGTCGGTCCGCACGACGGAGATGCACGTCTGCTCGTACGGCTTGCCGGTCGGCAGCGCCGTGCCCTTCGAGCGGAATTCGGCGATCACCAGACTCGGATCGACCGTGTCGTGGAACACCAGGTCGACGAACTCCACGTCGAAGGTCTCGGGAAAGTTGCTCATGTGCGCGCGCAGTGCGTCTCGCCCCGTCACCCGCTGGGGCACGCCGGCAGGCGCGTACGGGAACTCGAGCACCGCGTCCGGCGCGAACAGCTTCACCCATTCGTCGGTGCGTCCTGCGGCGGTGAGGCGCAGGTGCTCGGCCACGGCGTGCTGGGCGGTGGCCCGGCGGGCGGCGTCGTCTTCCGTGACTGCCATTTTCACTCCTACGTTAGTGGTCGACCTATAACTTACCACGGCGGCAGCCGTCGCGGGCAGTCGAGCGGAGGTGACGCCGGGGATCCCGGTCCGTAGGGATGGCATTGAGGAAACGCCTCCTCTGTGGCGGGCGGCGGCCCGGTGCCATCGGCGCCCGTCACGCTTCGGCGAAGATCGTCGGTCAGCGGGAGACTTCGCGGTTCGTCAGGACGGGCAGAGCCCCCACCAGAGCGGTCGCCCGGCGCTCATGCCACGGCAAGGGCCTTGTTGGACAGCTTGTGTCCTCGTGTCAGCGGCGTCGCAACCGCCGATACCTGCGGCGTCGGCGGATCAAGCACACCATCCCCGAGCGCCGTGACCAGCGGGCCCCCGCCTACGCCGTGGCAGCGGCGGCGGCAGGCCCGCCGGCTTCGATGCGGCACGCTATGTCCGCAGAAACGAAGCCGAGCGGCTGATCAACCGGTTGAGGGCGAGCCGGGCAGTGGCCACGCGTTTCGACAAGAGGGCGTACGTCTTTCACGGCACCGTGGTCGTCGCAGCCCTGCGGCTCTGGCTATGCGCATGATCCGCCGACAACCTAGCGCGAGCCGAGGAACTCGATCGTCCGCTGGGTCAGCAGCTTGGCGGCGTCCGGGTCGTAGGACGGCAGCGAATGGTCCGCGAACAGGTGCTGGTCTCCGGGATACAGAAACATCTCCGCGTCAGCGGAGTCGGAGACGAGCGCGCGAGCAGCATCGATGTCCTCGGCGAAGAACGGGTCGGCTTCCTTCGCATGCACCTGCACCGGCACACCATCAGGCCAAGCCGCGCCGAACTCCGACACGGGGATGCAGGCGTGGAACAGGAGCGTGCCCCGCGCGCCCGCCCGTGTCTGAGCCAGCTTCTGGGCAGGCAGCACACCGAGCGAGAAGCCGACGTAAACGACGTCCTGTGGCAGGTGCTCGGCCGCGCGGACGCCACGCTCGGTGATCTCACGGAAGCCGATCTGTTCGACGTAGCCCGAACCCTCCTCAAGGGAGCCGAAGGTACGCCCCTCGAAGAGATCGGGCGTGTGGACGGTGTGGCCGACGGCGCGGAGTTCGTCGGCGAAAGCGGCGACTCCGGGGGTCAGCCCCTGCGCGTGATGGAACAGTACGACCTCTGTCATGCCCGAACCCCTTGCTTGCGAGTAGCGAATGATCCGGAACTTTAGAATAATCGAGGGGTGTCGAACAATGCTCGCCTCCCCGACTACGACCTCGCCGATGTCACAGATGTGACAGCCCCGGCCCAGCTCCGTGCGCTGGCCAGCCCTCTGCGCGATGCCATCCTTGAACTGCTCCTCGAACGCGCCGCAACGGTGAGCGAACTGGCCACCGCCCTCGACCGCCCGAAGAGCACGGTCGCGCATCATGTGAGCGTCCTGGTCGACGCCCAGTTGCTGAAGGTCGTGCGGACCCGCCGGGTGCGGGCCATCGAGGAACGTTTCTACGGCCGCACCGCCCGCATCTTTCGCGTCGGCACCGTCAGCCCGGCCGACGGGGGCGGCGCCACCCCGTACTGCACCAATAATCTCGTCACGGCCGCAGCAGAGTCGGCCCCGGCACACCAGGCAGATCAACTGTCCTCGATCGTGCGGCATGTGCGGATCCCGCAGGAGCAGGCCCGCGAGTTCTGGGCACGGGTCCTGGAACTCGCCAACGACTACGCGCAACTGCCGCGCGGAGGCGATGTGGTGTACGGCTTCGCAGCCGGGCTCTACCCGACCGACTATCCGGCGCTGCCAGAGGCTGAGTCTGCGGCGGACTGACCTGTCGTGTCGACCACGGCCACGGCCTGCAGAACCCGAACCTTCACCGCCCTGGCCCCATCTCAGGCAGCAAGCCACCGAGTCACCTGACCTGTCGGACAGGCCCTAGATGTGCTGTCCGGACAGGGTGGTGACGCGGCCGACTGGGGTGTTGCCGCTGATTCCGGTGTGGGGTCGGTGGTAGTTGTACCAGTCGAGCCAGGAAAACGCGCAATCGAGCGTGCGGTGAACTTCCCGTCGGGGCGTTTGTGCAGCCGGCCGGGGTCGGCGAGCTTGGTCACACAGGCCCGTGACCAGCAACTTCACGATGCACACGATTCAATGGAGCAGCCCGAGGAGAAGCGGCCGCTGGAGTGGCCGTAGGGGAGCGGCCGTTGCGGAGGAAGCCTCAACGGCCGCTGGTCCAGGGCCCGGAGCCGACGCCCGAAGGCTCAGCCCGCGAACACCGGCCCGCGCACCATCGCGCGGGCCCGGCGGTACCAGCGCCACCCCACGGTTCTCGCGCTGTCGCGGTACGGCGCGATCCGCGCCCCGCGCCCCGCCAGCCAGTCCTCGACATCGCCGACGGTGTGGCCGCGGCGCACGATCAGCCGGGCGATGCGGTAGTGCTCGTCGCGGTCCGAACTGAGCGCGTGCCGCACGGCGGTGGCCGTCTCGTAGCCGGCGGCGGCCGCCATCCGCCGCACCCGGCCGCTGTTGTAGCCGTGCGGGTAGGCGAGATGGCGGACAGGACGGCCGAGGGCGTCCTCCAGCACCGAGCGGGAGGACCGCAGTTCGTGCGCGAGTGCTCGCGGGGCGAGGGTGTCCAACTGGGCGTGGGTGACGGTGTGGCTGCCGACCTCCATGCCGTACTGCTCCAGCCGCGCCGCCTGCTCCAGCGCCATCATCGGCGCGGGCGGCAGCAGACTGCGCCCGCCCGCCGTGAGGGCGCCGGTGGTGAGGTAGGCGGTGGCGGGCAGCCCGCGCCCGGCCAGCGCCTCGGCGGTCGGGCCGGGCAGGTCGGCGAACCCGTCGTCGAAGGTGAGCAGCACCGGCCGGGGCGGCAGCGGCGCCCGCCCCGCGAGGTGGTCGGCGAGCGCGCTGATGGTGACGGGCGTCCGTCCGCTGTCGACGACCGCGTCCAGGTGCTCGCCGAACTGCTTCGGGCTGACGGTGAACTCGGCGATCCAGTCCGGCGGGTCCTCCATCACGGCGTGGTACAGGAACACCGGAATACCGCTGACACCGCTCACACCGCCGTCCCCGCGGCCGCTGTCCGCGGACGCCGTCATCGCGCCGCCCCCCGCAGCGCGCGCCGGGCCCGCAGATAGCCCACCGGCCCGTACAGCATGCCGCGCCGCTGGAGCCGGGAGAGCCGGCCGGGCCAGGCATGCGTACGGTCGTCGTGCCGGCCGGGCGCACTGCCCGCCGCATCCCCGGCCGCACGCTCCGAAGCGCCCCGGGATTCGCTCCCCGACCCGCCCGCGGCCGCGCCTCCCGCCTCCCGGCTGGCCGTCAGTGTCCGCGCGTAGGCCAGCCCTCGGGGCAGCCGGGCCAGGAATGACGGGAGCAGGCCGGGGCGGTTGACGAGGATCGCGGTGAGGTAGGCGGTGAGGCCGGCGCCGTAGCCGTACGCCTGGGTCTCCAGGTCGCGCCAGGTCTCCCGGTGGTGGTGCCAGACGAGGGCGTACGGCGTGTAGTGCAGTCGGTGGCCCTCGGCGAGGACGCGGACGAACCCGTAGAGGTCGTCGCCGCCCCGCGCGAGGGTGCCCGCTCCGGTCGCCGGGTCGAAGCCGCCGACCGCGCGCAGGACGTCCGTGCGGAAGGCCATGTTGGCGCCGGAGCCGAAGCGGCCCGCGGTGAACGGGAACAGCGGCTCGTCGGCTGGCGGGTCGGCGGGATCGTAGGTACGCGGGGCGAAGCCCTTCGCGAAGCCGCCGTGGCTCTCCAGGAGGACCTGGGCCGGGGTGCGCAGCCGGGCCGGCAGGATCAGGCCGGTGGCGCAGCCGAGGCGCGGGTCGGCGGCGAAGGGCGCGGTGAGCTCGGTGAGCCAGCGCGGGTCGGCCACGACGTCGTCGTCGGTGAAGGCGATCACCTCGCCGTGCGCGGCCTCGATGCCCCTGTTGTGGGCGACGGCGAGACCGGGCACCGGCTCGGTCACGTACCGCACGCGCTCGGCGTACTTGCGCATCACCAGGTCACGGGTGGCGTCCGTCACGGGCGCGTTGTCGACGACGAGGATCTCGAAGTCGGGGTGGTCCTGGGCGAGCAGCGAGTCGAGGGCGTGGGCGAGCTGTTCGGAGCGTTCTCGGGTGGCGATGACGACGGTGGCCGGCACCACGGACGGGACGGTCGGGGCCGGGGGCGGTTCACCGGCCGTGCGTACCGCCAGGTCCGTGAGGACCGCTCTCGGATCGGCGCCCTCGGGTACCTGCCCGAGAAGTGTCCCCACCGGCCGCCCACCCCTCTTCACCAGCACGAACACCTCGCCGTACGTGATGGGCGGGCTGCCCGGGCCGGGCTTCGGACCACCGCTGCCCGCCAGCTCCAGCTCGGCGACCTGGACGGGTCTGATGGCGAGGAACTCCTGGATCTCCCGCTGTGCACGTGTCGTGCGCGACATGAACCCCCCTCGTGTCATGACCGTCGACGCCGTCAGGCACCGCGCAGCCGGCCCGCGCCCTTCAAGGTCCGTGCGGCCAGCGCCGCGAGCCTCGGCCGGCTGCGCACGAAGTGGTGCGCCCGGCGGGACGGCTCACGGCTGAGCCAGTAGAGCGCGGCGCCCACCCCCGGACGCGTCCACGCTCCCTCGTACACGGGGATCTCCCCGGTCTTCAGCGAGTCCTTGTACTCGGCCGCGCCCCGCCCCAGGTCGAGCAGGCCGATCCCCTCGGCGGCGGCCGCCTCGGCCATCCGCAGATGCAGCACCAGGCCCGGCGAGTACTTCGAGAGCTCGGTGTCGTACGACGGGAACCAGCACGCCAGGACGGTCGCCGACCGCAGCCCGAAGTGCGCGGCGATCGGCTTGTCGCCGGCGTAGAGGACGGACAGCGTGCCGGAGCACTCCGGCGCGCGCGTCTCGCGGAGCGTGTGCACGAGCCGGGTGATCCAGTCCTGGGCGAACCGGTCCCGGCGGCCGGTCCTGCGGTACTGCGCCGACTTCCACGCCATGAGCGTGCGCAGCGCGGCCGGGTCGCGTTCGTCGAAGACGAACCGCAGCTCGCCGACCTGGCGGCCGAGCCTGCGCTCCTTGGCCAGGGTCGTCTTCAGGAACTTCGGCGACTGGGCGCGCAGGACGGACTCGTACGTCTCGTAGCCCTTCTCCACGTCGATGACGTAGGCGGTGTACTCCGCCGCAGCGTGCCGCACGAACAGCCCCTGTTCCGCCTCCAGGTTGTCGAAGGCGAAGCTGGACAGGGAAGCGGCCCGCATCAGTTCCTCGGCGTTCAGTCCGAGGCCCGGGGCCAGTACGGCACCCTGCGCGTCCGAGACGCCGTACGCGAGGGCCTGGCCCTGGCCGAGCGGCCCACGCTCATGGGGCAGGAAGCCGACCGGCTCGCGCCCCTGGTACACCACCGCAACCCGTGCGCGCGACCGTACGCGGCCCACGGCGTCGGTGAACTCCGGTTCCATGAACGGGTTGCGCGGCGCGGTCGACGCGGCACGCAGCGCGCGCCACCGCTCCCGTTCCCCCTCGCCGAGATCCTCCGGCCTCAGCACACGGATACGCCCACTGCTCAACCTGACCCCCCGATCAAGTCCCCCCTGGACACAGGGACGGTACCGCCCCAGACCGGGCGTGCGGTAGGTAGCGGAGCATGTTGTTGCCAATCGGTGCAGAGGCCTTTAACCGGTCTTAACCCGGCGATGCGGGAGAAAGCCGTTTCGCCGGTCGGATCGCTCAGTCGTCGGCGGTTCAGATCTCGCAGGCGATCTCGATGTCGAACCCCGCCTCACCGTCGCAGTCGTCCGTGCCGCTGCTGCCGTTGAGGAAGTCGGGGGCGGGTCCGCCCCGGAGGACGTCGTCACCGGCGCCCGCGTGGAGGGAGTCGGAGCCGCCGGCGCCGGGGACGCTCTGGCCGTTCTGGTCGACGTTGTCGCCGAACAGCTGGTCGTCGCCGCCGCGCCCCTGGATGACGTCACGTCCGGCGGTCGCCCCGGTGGAGTCGCCCAGGGAGCTGTCGCCGACCAGGAGGAACTCGCCCGACTCGCCCCCGGTGATCCGGTCGTCGCCGGAGCCGGTGGCGGTGCCCCAGGCGGCGGAGTGGTCGCCGGTCGCGATCGTGCCGCCGTCCGCGCCGAGGTCCAGGACGTCGTCGCCGCCGGCGCCGCTCGCGTCGCCCAGGATCGAGATGCTGTCGCCGGTCGCGTCGCCGAAGGGCCCGGGACCCTCCAGGAGGATGTCGTCGCCGGCCCCCGAGACGTCGTAGAAGCCCACGGAGTCCCCGATGAGGCCGTCGTCGCCGTCGTCGCCCTGGAGCAGGTCGTTCGCGCCGCCGGAGGCGATGTCGCCCCTGCCGTCACCGATCAGGGTGTCGTCGTCGGGGCCGCCGGAGAGGAAGTCGGCCGAGGCGCCGGTGGCGGTGCCCTGCTGCGCGTGGTTGTCGCCGACCAGGCTGTCGCTCCCGGCGCCGCCGAACAGCCGGTCCTCGCCGGTGAGACCGAGGGCGGGCCCGGTCGTGCGGTAGGTGTCGCCGTCCAGGGCGTCGTCGCCGTCGCCGCCGTCGAGGGAGTCGTTGCCCGGACCGCCGACGAGACGGTCGTCCCCGCCGAGACCGCAGATCAGGTCGTTGCCGCCGAGGCCGTCGAGGACGTCTGCGCCCGGGGTGCCGATGATCACGTCAGGGCCGGGCGTCCCGGTGGTGCCCGTGGTCGTCGCCGGCCGCCCGAAACAGGTCGGCGCCTGCGCGACGGCCCGCGACGTCCCCGTCCCGGTCAGGACGCTCGCCCCGAGAACGGTGATACCGCAGGTCAGAGCAGTCAGGCGGGTTCTGTGACGATTCTCCGGCATGGCTGCTCCAAGGGCGGCGTCGTGGGGTGACGCGTTATCCCTTCCAGGGCCGACCCCCGAGCCGGCATGACGAAAGGATTTTCATCCTTTCGGTGGCCGCCCTGTCTCAGAGGATGCCGGGGCGTGCTCCGGGACGCGGTGGCCGACCGCTTCGACCCCTGGGAACTCCCGCGATAACTCCCGCTATCGGTCAACAAAGGAAGGGGAGTTGACACAAGAGGACCGGACTCCGACCTGGTCCGGTGCGCGTCGAGTCCGGCGGGTGCGGGATCCGTATTCTCTGATCATGGCCGCACCCACCGCATATGCCGAGCGCACCGCGTACTCCCTCATCGCCACCGACCTGGACGGAACGCTGCTGCGCGGCGACGACACGTTCTCCGACCGGTCGCTCGACGCGCTCGCGCGGGTGGCGGCCGCCGGCGCACGCCACCTGGTCGTGACGGGCCGGCCGGCGCCCCGCGTACGCCCCTTGCTCGACCGCCTGCACAGCAGGGGGCTCGCGGTGTGCGGGCAGGGCGCGCAGTTGTACGACGTCGGCGCGGACCGTCTGCTGTGGTCGGTCACCCTGGACCGGGAACTCGCGGAGACCGCTCTCGAGAAGATCGAGGCCGAGGTCGGCCTGGTCTACGCGGCCGTCGACCAGGACGGCGTCGACGGGCTGACGCTCATCGAGCCGGGCTACCGCATGCCGCACCCCACCCTGCCGGCCCTGCGCGTGGAGCGGCGCGACGACCTGTGGTGCGAGCCGATCAGCAAGGTGCTGCTGCGCCATCCCACCCTGTCGGACGACGAGTTGGCGGTGACGGCCCGAGCGGTGGTCGGTTCGCTCGCCACGGTCACCATGTCGGGGCCGGGCACGGTGGAGCTCCAGCCGTGCGGGATCACCAAGGCGACGGGGCTGGCGCTGGCCGCCGAGCATCTGGGCCTCAGGCCCGAGGACACCCTCGCCTTCGGGGACATGCCCAACGACATCCCCATGTTCGACTGGGCCGCCCGCGGGGTCGCGATGGCCAACGCCCATCCGGAGCTCAAGGCGGTGGCCGACGAGGTGACGACGTCGAACGAGGACGACGGCGTGGCCATCGTCCTCGAACGTCTCTATCCGTGACAACCCCGGCAGGGGACGGGGATCAGTACGCGCCGAACACGTTGTCGATCGAGCCGTACCGGGCGGCCGCGTAGTTGCAGGAGGCGGTGAGGTTCGCGACCGGGTCGAACGGGTCCCACGACGTGCCGGACACGTGGTACGCGTTGAAGGTCGGGTCGATGATCTGCAGCAGGCCCTTGGACGGGGTGCCGGCGGCCGCGTTGGAGTCCCAGAGGTTGATCGCGGCCGGGTTGCCCGAGGACTCCCTGATGACGTTGCGGTAGATGCCGTTGTAGGTGCCCGGGATCCCGTGCTGCGCCATGACCTGGAGGGACGCCCGGATCCAGCCGTCGAGGTTGTTGGCGTAGCCGAGGCTGGTGGCGGTGGCGACGGCCGGGGTCGCGGCGGAGGCGGTGGTCGCCCCGATGAGCGGGAGGGCGAGCACGGTGACGCCGGTGGCGGCGACGGCGAGCTTGCGGGCAAGGCGGGCACGGTGGGTGCGGCGGGGCTGAGCGGCAGCAGGCATGGCGAAGTTCCTCTCCGTCGCCTGCGAGGTGAGCTGTCGGGTTCGGGCGGGAGCTGCCCGGCCGCGCCCTCCTGGACGCGACTTCACCCCGAGCCGTCCCGGTATGTCCTGGGCATGTCCAGAAACATGTCCAGGGTCGTCCGGTGCGGCGACTTACCTGGTTCCCCCGCTCCTGCCGTGGTGTTCTCGGTGGGTGTGCGGGCGGTGGCAGGATTCGGCGTCCGCCCGACAGGCCGGGAACGTATGCGAGAGCACATGTCCGGAACAAGTGGCGGATGCACGGTTAAGCCCTATTGACCTTGATCTATGGCCTATGAGGCGCTTGATCCTTTGTTGTTGCAAAGCCTCAACTCGCTTGCATGGCGCGAGGAATCGGAGCGCGGTGAAGGGGAACCCGCCTTTCGGGGGAGTGAGCCAATTCACCGGCATTCACAAGAGGTGCTAATCGGGCAATAACCTCAACGGGTTATTAAGGGGGTGTCAGTGAGAAGGCACCCGGTTACAGGCCCGGCTGTAACCGTGGGGGCTGGCGGTGATCGAAACATGACCGGATACGCTGACTTGAGTGAGCGCAGAGACCTATCGACAAACCGCGTAGTCGGCAGTAGACACCAGCAGACAGGAGACACCTCGTGACCGTCGTCGAGCCGTTCGGGCTGAGCGTGCGGGACCAGGCTCTGGAAGCCGATGTCCAGGCCGGATTGGCGGCTGTCGAGGAAGGCTTGCTCGAGGCCACCAAGAGTGAGGTGCCGTTCATCACCGAGGCGGCCCAGCACCTGCTGCGGGCCGGCGGGAAGCGGTTCCGCCCGCTGCTGGTGATGCTCGCGGCGCGGTTCGGTGACCCGTACGCGCCCGGGGTCGTCCCGTCGGCCGTCGTGGTGGAGCTCACCCATCTGGCGACCCTGTACCACGACGACGTGATGGACGAGGCGGCCGTGCGGCGCGGGGTGCCCAGCGCGAACGCCCGCTGGGGAAACTCGCTCGCCGTCCTCACCGGCGACTTCCTCTTCGCGCGCGCCTCGCACATCCTGGCCGACCTCGGCCCGGAGGCGGTGCGGGTGCAGGCGGAGGCGTTCGAGCGGCTGGTCACCGGTCAGATCCTGGAGACGGCGGGCCCGGTCGACGGCCGCGACCCGGTCGAGCACTACCTCGACGTCCTCGGCGGCAAGACCGGCTCCCTGGTGGCGGTGTCGTGCCGCTTCGGCGCGATGATGTCGGGCGCCGACGAGACGGTGGTGGACGTGCTGACCCAGTACGGGGAGCGGCTGGGCGTCGCCTTCCAGCTGGCCGACGACGTCCTCGACATCGCCTCCGACTCCCACGAGTCGGGCAAGACGCCCGGCACGGACCTGCGCGAGGGCGTCCCCACCCTGCCGGTGCTGCGGCTGCGGGAGCGCGCGGCCCAGCAGTCGCTGCCCGAGGACGTCGCCCTGTGCGAGCTTCTCGACTCCGACCTCAGCGACGACGCGAGGCTCGCCGAAGCGGTGGCCGCGCTGCGCACCCACCCGGCGCTGGAACAGGCCCGCCGGGACACCGTCCGCTACGCCGAGGAGGCGCGGGCCGCGCTGGCGCCCCTCGCGGAGTGCGACGCGAAGGCCGCGCTGATGGGGCTCTGCGACGCGGTGGTCCACCGCGCCGGCTGAGCCCGGGGGGACGGACCCTGGGCTACCCCTACGGGTCGCAGGGGGCTGTCGGAACTCCATGTCATACCGCAGGCGTACGCGGAGTTGAGTCCGTGGGGTGACGCTTCGTCGTGTGTCATTTGGTCAGATGGGAACCACGGAAAACACCACTCCTCACCGATTCGGGTGAGAATGGCGGCACCGGGTGGGGACGTTCAACGCGAGCTGACCAGCCGCCGCCGACGACGGAGGTAAGGCACACATGGCACCGAACGCATCCGACGACAGCCTGAGCGCCGGGGAGACGGACGACCTGCGCGTCGGGCGGCGCAAGGCCGTGCGGTACGTCGTCCCGGTCACCGTGATCGGAGTCGCCGCGGCGACGATAGGCCTGGTCCCGGCGCTCGCCGACGCGGGCGACCCCGACCTGCCGAAGATCACCGCACCACAGCTCCTCGACAAGATCGCCGCTTCGGACGTGCAGCAGCTGTCCGGCACCGTGAAGATCAGCACCGACCTCGGCCTGCCCGACCTGGGCGGGCTGACGAGCGGGCTGCTCTCCGGCGCCACCGGCGACGACGGATCGTCCGCCGACCCGTCCGCGCGGCTCACCGAACTCGCCTCCGGCACCCACACCCTGCGCGTCGCCGCCGACGGCCCCGACCGGCAGAAGCTCTCGCTGCTGGAGAACGCCGCCGAGTACAGCGTCATCCACAACGGCAAGGACGTCTGGGGCTACGACAGCTCCGCCAACGAGGTCTACCACTCCACCGCCGGGGAGGGCGCGAAGGAGGGCGCGGAGACCCCCGTGCCCGCCACGCCCAAGGACCTCACCGAGGACGCCCTCAAGGCGGTCGACGACACCACCTCCGTCACCGTCGACGGCACCGTGCACGTCGCGGGCCGCGACGCCTACAAGCTGCTGATCAAGCCCAGGCAGTCGGGTTCCACGGTCGGCGCGATCAGCGTGGCCGTGGACGCGAAGACCGGGATGCCGCTGAAGTTCACCCTGGCCCCGGCGAGCGGCGGTGCCGCCGTGGTGGACGCGGGCTTCACCGAGGTCACCTTCGCCAAGCCCGCCGCCTCCACCTTCGACTTCACCCCGCCCAAGGGCGCGAAGGTCACCGAGGGGGACGACACCGAGGCGGCACCGGAGCACTCCGGCACGTCCGGCGAGGACCTCCCCAAGGACCTCGAAGGCCTTGGCGGTCTCCACGGGATCACCGGCTCCGACGGATCGGAGGGCTTCGACGTCCTCGGCAAGGGCTGGACCTCCGTCGCCGTCCTCGAGACGGGCGGTGAGGGCGTCCCCTCGGACTCGGAGCTCAACTCCGAACTCGGCTCGGACGCCGGCGGCGCCCTCAGCGGCTTCCTCGGCTCCTTCGGCGACAAGGTGAGCGGCAAGTTCGGCTCCGGCACCGTCTTCTCCACCCGCCTGGTCAACGCGCTGGTCACGGACGACGGCAAGGTCTACGTCGGGGCGGTCACCAAGGACGCCCTGGTGAAGGCGGCCGACTCGGCGAAGTGAGCCCCCCGTACGCTGGAAGTCGTACGGGTACCGGGTGGCGAGTACCGGTGCAGGTTGCCGGAGATCGGGGGACGGATGGGGCAGGCGAAGGAGGGCCCCGTGGCCGGCGAACCCGTCATCCACACCCACGCCCTCACCAAGCGCTACCGCGGCGGCCAGCTCGCGGTGGACCGCCTCGACCTCACCGTCCCGGAGGGCAGCGTCTTCGGCTTTCTCGGTCCGAACGGCTCCGGCAAGACCACCACGATCCGCATGCTGATGGGGCTCATCGAGCCCACGTCCGGTGGGGCGCGCGTCCTGGGGCAGCCCATGCCCCGGGCCGCGCGCAGCGTGCTTCCGCAGGTCGGCGCGCTGATCGAGGGGCCGGCCCTGTACGGCTTCCTCTCCGGCCGCGACAACCTCCTGCGCTACGACGCCGCCGACCCGACCGCCGACCCACGCACCCGGCGCACCCGCGTCACCGCGGCGCTGGAGCGGGTCGGGCTGACGGCCGCGGCCGGCAAGAAGGCGAAGGCGTACTCGCTCGGCATGAAACAGCGCCTGGGCCTCGCCGCCGCCCTCCTCCAGCCCCGCCGTCTCCTCGTCCTCGACGAGCCCACCAACGGCCTCGACCCGCAGGGCATGCGGGAGATCCGCACCCTCGTGCGGGAGTTGGCCTCGGACGGCACCACCGTCTTCCTCTCCTCCCACCTCCTCGACGAGATCGAGCAGGTGTGCACCCACGCCGCCGTGATGGCACAGGGCCGGCTGATCACGCAGGGCGCGGTGGCCGAGCTGGCGGCGGGCGCGCGCGGCCGGCTCGTGGTGACCACGCCCGACCCCGGTGACGCGGCACGGGTGCTGAAGGAGCAGGGCGCGGCGGACGTGACCATCGGCGAGGACCGGGTCACCGCCGAGCCCCCGGACCGCGATCTCGCCGAGGTGAACGCCGCGCTGGTCACGGCCGGCGTCCGTGTCCGGGGCTTCGCCGTCGAACGTGCCTCCCTGGAGGACGCGTTCGTGGCCCTCACCGGGGAGGGGTTCGATGTCGCGGGCTGAAGCCGTACGAGAGCTGCGGGCGCCCAGGCCTTCGTGGTCCCTGGGTCTCCTGCGCAGCGAACTCCTCGTCACCTTCCGCCGCTGGCGGACCCTCGCGTTGCTGGCCGTCCTCGCGGCGGTGCCGATCCTGGTCGGCATCGCCGTGAAGATCGAGACGAGTGACGGCTCGACCGTCGGCCGTGGCGGTGGCGGTGCCGGAGGGGGAGGAGGCGAGGGTGGCCCGGCCTTCATCGCGCAGGTCAGCAACAACGGCCTGTTCCTGGTCTTCACCGCGCTGGCCGCGACGCTGCCGTTCTTCCTGCCGATGGCGATCGGCGTCATCGCGGGGGACGCGATCGCCGGCGAGGCGAACGCCGGCACCCTGCGCTACCTCCTCGTCGCCCCCGCCGGCCGCACCCGCCTCCTCCTCGCCAAGTACGCGACCGTGCTGGCGTTCTGCCTGGTGGCCACCCTCGTCGTCGCGGTCTCGGCGCTGACGGTCGGGGTACTGCTCTTCCCGCTGGGCGACGTCACCACCATCTCCGGTACGACGATCAGCTTCACCGACGGCCTGGGCCGGGCCCTGCTGATCGCCCTGGTCGTCGCCGCGTCACTGACCGGCGTCGCGGCACTGGGCCTGTTCGTCTCCACCCTGACCAGCAGCGGCATCGCGGCGATGGCCACCACCGTGGGCCTGCTGATCACGGTCCAGATCGTCGACCAGATCCCCCAGCTCCACGCGATCCAGCCGTACCTCTTCCCCCACTACTGGCTGTCCTTCGCCGACCTGGTCCGCGACCCGGTCTACTGGGACGACCTGGTGAAGAACCTCGGCCTCCAGGCCCTGTACGTGGCGGTGTTCGGCTCGGCGGCCTGGGCGCGGTTCACGGTGAAGGACATCACGGCGTGAGCCGCGCCCAGGCGACCTGGTAGGGAAGCAGCTCAGGCAACCGGGTGGGCAAGCACGCTCAGGCGGCCTGGTGAGGGAAGCGGGCGAACGGCGCCTCCCGGGTGAGGAACGACTTCGCACGTGCCAGCGCCTCGGTGTCGTCGAGCACGTCACCGGGCTTGCTGCCGTTGCCGAGCAGCACCCCGCCGAAGCGCATCCCCAGATAGGCGGCCGAGTTGTTGAGCGTGCCGACCAGCGGTTCGGCGACCGAGGCCTCCGGGTCGGCGAGCACGGTCACGCCCCAGAGCGTGCGCCCGGCCATGGCGGCCCTGAAGTCGAGTCCGGGCGTGCGCAGCCAGCCCGACCAGTGGTCCAGATAGCGCTTGACCTGGGTGGAGACCGAGTACCAGTAGAGCGGCGAGGCGATGACGACGTCCGTCGCGGAGAGGGTCGCGTCGAGGAGCAGCGCGGGGTTCCCCTCCGTGGGCCGGACGTGATCGCTGTCGTGCCGCAGGTCCTCGAAGTCGGGCAGCGGATGCTCGGCCAGGCTGATCCAGGTCTGCTCGACATCGGGACCGAGCTGCTCGGCGGCCCTGCGCGCCAGCGCCTCGGTGTTGCCGTCGGCGCGGCTGCTGCCCAGGACGAAGAGAAAACGGCGGTCCATGAATCCCCCAGGTAATCGGCGTGCGACGATAAAGCGCATCTGCATTATATGCGCACGCAAGCATTCTGCCAAAGGGCGCTCCCGAGCGCGCTCTCGGCCGCCCGCGCCACCCCCAGGAGCAACTCCTCCCGCCCGTGCGCCGCGACGACCTGCACCCCCACCGGGCAACCGTCCGCGCCGATCCCCGCCGGAAGGCTGATCGCCGGATGCCCGCTCAGATTGAACGCCCAGGTCAGCGCCGTCGAGTACCGGTCAGCGGGGCCTTCGTGGCCATGTGCCGCGTTCGGTGTGGTCGGCGTCAGCAGCAGGTCGGCCCGGGCGAACAGACCGGCCAGCCGTACACCGTTCACCTCCCTGATCCGCGCGGCCCCACCGGGGTCGTCACGCGCCGGCCCGCGCAGAGCGAGCCAGGCGGGTGCGGGATCCTCCAGCCGCAACGGACCGTCGTCCGGCAGCAGTCGTACGACACCGGCGTCGGCGAGGCGCCCCACGGCGGCCCGGGCGAGCTCCAGAGGCTCGGGGTCGCCGGAGGCGAAACCGAGATCGGGGGAGAAGACGGCGACGACCGGGAGAGGAACCGTTCCCGCACCCGCACCCGCACCCTCACCGGCACCCGCACCCGGAGGGAACGCCTCCGGGACGGACACCCCCTTCGCCCCCGCGGCCATCACTCGCCAGTACGCCTCCGCGTCCGCCGCGTGCCGCACGAGCACCCCGGCTGCCGCGAGGCCCGTACGGTCCGGCGACGGCAGCCGTCCGTTGGTGGTCTTCAGACCGGTCACCCCGCACCAGGCCGCCGGGATCCGCACCGAGCCCGCGCCGTCGCTGCCGGTGGCCAGCGGCACCAGCCCGGCCGCCACCGCCGCCGCGGAGCCGGCCGAGGACCCGCCCGGAGTGCGGTCCGCCCGCCAGGGGTTGACGGTGCGGCCGTGCGCGCCGAGGCCCCAGGTCTGCCAGGGCGTACCGGGCCCGGGCACCGCCGTCGCCCCCACGGGTACGCACCCCGCCGCGAGCAACGGCCCCGCCGCCCGCAGCCCGTACCGCCCCTTGACCCCGATCGGCACCCCGGCCAGCGGCAGCCGCTCACCCGCTCCGACCCGCACATCCACCGCACGGGCCCGCTCGGCCGCCTCGTCCTCCCAGACCTCGGCGAAGGCGGACAGGGAGGGCTCGACCCGCGCGATCCGCTCCAGCGTCTCCTCGACCACGTCCGCGGCCCGCAGCCGCCCCTCCCGCACGGCAGAGGCGATCCCGACCGCCGAGGGCGCCCCTCGCCGCGCTCCGCTCAGCGCCGCGCTCCCGTGAGCCGGGCCAGCGCCTCCGTCTCGCGGGGCGGTCCCCCGGCCAGCTCACCGAGCCGCCACTCGGTCACCCACGGGACGCGGTACACATCGATGACCGACTCGATGACCCGGATCCGCTGCGCCAGCGGCCGCGGCAGCCGCCCCGGCGCGTCCGCGACCAGCACCACCGCGTCCAGGTCGAGCCCCCGCGGTGCCTCCCCGCGCCGGAAGACCTCCAGGGCCCGAAGGGCGGACTCCAGCCCCGCCGCGTGCGTACGCGCCACGAGCAGGACCGACGGGGGATCGGCGGGGCCGGGCCAGTCCCGTCCGCAGTCGTGGCCGCCGTAGACCGCCGCGAGCGTGGAGGCCCCGGCGCCGCCGTGCGTGGCCAGCCAGGAGAAGCGGCGGGGGGTGGCGGTGGTCGCGTACGCTCCCGGTACGGGTACCGGCTCCGGTACGGGAACCGGCCCGCGGATCCAGATCTCCGGTCCCCGCTGCCCCTCCGTCGTCGGCATGACCCGTACCCCTCCTCCTGGTCCTCCAGGACATGTCGGCAGTCCCTCCGGGACGCCCCCGGCAGCCGGGCGTGGCTTCCTGGTGCGAGGCTGTGACGTCGTGGTGACGCGCAGGCCGGGAGCGAGCGGAGAAACTCAACAGTACGTGTACGCGTACGCGCACCTGGACGACCGGAGCGTGACGACGCATCCGAGTGAGGAACCGATGTCTCGACTCAGCCGCGAGAAGAAGCGGGAACAGAACCGCGCCGGACACCCGGCCGCCGTGGTCGCACCGCTCGACGTCCATGTCCGTGCGGGCGGACCTGCGACGATAGGCGGCGTACCGGTCACCGCGGCCGACGGCGAGGAGATCCAGCACGCCGTCCTGAGCCACCTCCAGCGCATCGCCCTCGCCACCGGACACCCCGTCCTCGCCACCGTCCACGACGAACGCATCGGCTACGTCGTCCCCCTCCGCGTCGAACCGGACGGCTCCAGCCACTTCACGGCCGAACCCCTGCGCACCCCGCTCCCGCCGGTTCCTCCGAACGAGCGACACCAGGAAACGGCACCCGCGCCCCAGGCACTCGCGCCCCAGGCACCCGCGCCCCAAGCGGCCACGCCCCAGGCACCCGTGCCCCACACGCCCACGGCCTCGGCGCCAGAAGCCGCTGCCGCCGCCGCGGAACCCCGTCGGGACAAGCCCACCCACGTCCTACGACAGGTGCAGACCCCCGAGCCGCAGGACGCCGTCCCGCCCGCGCCCCCGGCTCCGGCCCCCGGCACGGTCGTAGCCCCCACGGGAGTCTTCGGCCCGCCTCCGGCGATGGACCGACGCCCGGAACCCGAGCCGACCGCCGCCCCGGACCGCACCCCGCACCTCGCCCCGGCCTTCGGGCCGACCCCCGAGCCGGAGCCCAAGCCGCTCCTCACCCCCGAACCCGAACCGGTGGTCGACGCCGATCCCGACCCCAAGCCCACCCCCGCCCGAGGGTTCGACGCCGTGGCGGAGGCGGTCCTCGGGGACGACCCCCGTACCCTCCCCGGCGACGGCGGTGCGCCCGCCCTCCTGGGGGAACCGATGGCGCAGATCAACGAGGCGGTACGGGCCGGCCGGATAGACGTGGCCGCCGGGCTCGCCGAGCGGACGGTTCTGGAGGCCTCGGGCACGCTGGGGCCGGAGCACCCCGAGGTGCTCCGGCTCCGTGAACTGAGCGCCTACATCGCCTACTTGGCGGGCGACCCGCTCCACGCCTTCCATGTCTCCCTCGACCTGGCCCGGATCCGCCGCCGCACCCGCGACGGCGAGGCCGCGTACGGCAACGTCCAGAGCGCGGCGGCGGCCTGGCGGGCCGTACGCGACCCCTTGCAGGGCCTGAACCTGGGGACCGAACTCCTCGGCCTGTGGACGGAGCTGACCACGGAGGACGGACCGGCCGCCGACGACGTCGAACAGCTGGAGTCGGCCCGCGCCCGCATGGTCCGGCTGGCCGAACGGGCCCGTAAGGCAGGCCGGTAGGCCCGGCCGGGAAGAATTCGGTCAGAAGAGCCGGTTCAGCGGGGCCTGCTCAGGGGGTCGACAAGGTCCACACCGCGTACGCCAGGGCGTCCGCGTTGCGGTCCAGGGCGGTGTCGTTGATGTTGGCGGTGGTGTCGCAGGAGGAGTGGTAGCAGCGGTCGAAGGCCTGTCCGGCCGTACCGCCCCACTTGGCCGCCTGCGCCGCCGTCTTGACGTAGTCGGCGCCGCTGAACAGGCCGCCCACCGGCACGCCCGCGTTCTTGAAGGGCGCGTGGTCGGAGCGGCCGTCGCCCTCGGTCTCGATCTCCGTCGGGACACCGAGCCCGGCGAAGTAGTCCTTGAAGGTCTTCTCGATGGTCGGGTCGTCGTCGTAGACGAAGTAGCCGGGGTTCGGCGAGCCGATCATGTCGAAGTTGAGGTAGCCGCTGATGCGGGAGCGGTTCGCCGAGGAGAGGTTGTTGACGTAGTACCGCGATCCGACCAGGCCCAGCTCCTCCGCCCCCCACCAGGCGAACCGCAGATGCTTGGTGGGCTGGTAGCCGGACCGGGCCACGGCGAGGGCGGTCTCCAGGAGGGCCGCCGAACCGGAGCCGTTGTCGTTGATGCCCGCCCCGGACGTGACGCTGTCGAGGTGGGACCCGGCCATGAGGACCTGGTTGGTGTCGCCGCCGGGCCGGTCGGCGATCAGGTTGTAGCCGGTGCGGCCGGAGGAGGTGAACTGCTGGACGGTGGTGGTGTAACCGGCGGCGTCCAGCTTGGCCTTCACATAGTCCAGCGAGGCCTTGTAACCGGCCCGGCCGTGGGCGCGGTTGCCGCCGTTGGCGGTGGCGATGGACTGCAGCTGGGTCAGGTGCGCCTTGACGTTGGCCACCGGGATGTCGGGAGCGGCGGCGAGGGCGGCGGACCCGGGCGCGGGCGCCGCGCCCGCTATCGATCCACCGGTCAGGAGCATGACAACCGAGGCGGCGCCGGCGACCGCCGTACGTCGTGAAACGGGGAGCTTCATGTGGGGGGCTCCGAATTCCTCGGCAATCACCGGATCACAGTGATTGCACAGCGAATGGGGTCCCAGGATGGTGAACTCGCCGCTGACGACGCGTCAAGAGCGATAACTGGACAGCGGATTCACATACCGGACACCGGGATCCCTTTCGGCGCCCCCTACTGCACGCAGAACTCGTTCCCTTCGGGGTCCGCCATCACCACCCACTCCCCGGAGGGCTCCTTCACCTCCCGCAGGACGCTCGCACCCAGCGCCGTCAGCCGCTCGACCTCCGCGACCCGCTGCCCCGCCCCGGTGTGCAGATCCAGATGGAGCCGGTTCTTGACGGTCTTCGCCTCCGGTACCCGCTGGAACAGCAGCCGCCGCCCGCGCCCGGTTCCGCTGTCGGTGTCGTACGGGTCCTGCGGATGCCGTACGGCGATGAGGTCCCGGAAGGCGAGCCGGCCGTGGAACTCCACGGTCGCCGCCCCCGGCAGCGCGCCGGCCGCCAGCAACTGCTCGATGAGCGCGCTGTTGTCCTCCACCGCGTAGTGCAGCGCACCGGCCCAGAAGTCGGCCTGCGCATGCGGATCGGCGGCGTCGATGACGAGCTTCCAGTGAAGGGGGGTCGGTGTCTCGGTCATGAGACCCACTTAACCAGCCGCCACCGACATTCAGGCCGAGCCCGGACCGGAACCAGCCCGTCCGGCGGGCGAGGACGAGGCCCCATGAGGGCCGAACGGGGGTCTGGGGGGGGGCGGAGCCCCCAGGTCACACGTCCACTGCGGCGGGCGGCGCCGAGGAAACCCGCGGTACCTCGATCGCCCTCGGCCTCCGCGCGGAGCGCCACGCGTCCGCGGTCAGCAGCACCAGCGCCAGCCACACCAGCCCGAACCCGGCCCACCGTTCGGCCGGCATCTCCTCACCGAAGTACAGAACGCCCAGCAGGAACTGGAAAACCGGCGCCAGATACTGCAGCAGCCCCAGCGTGGACAGCGGCACCCGGATCGCCGCCGCGCCGAAGCACACCAGGGGCAGCGCGGTCACGATCCCCGTGGAGGCGAGCAGGGCCGAGTGGCCGGCGCCCTCGCCGGTGAACGTGGAGTCGCCCTGCGCCGACAGCCAGAGCAGAAAGCCCAGCGCGGGCAGGAACTGAACGGCGGTCTCCGCGGCCAGCGACTCGACCCCGCCGAGGTTGACCTTCTTCTTCACCAGGCCGTAGGTGGCGAAGGAGAACGCGAGACAGAGGGAGATCCACGGCGGACGGCCGTATCCGATGGTCAGCACGAGCACCGCCGCGAACCCGACACCGACCGCCGCCCACTGCGCGGGCCGCAGCCGTTCCTTGAGGATCAGCACGCCGATCGCGATGGTGACGAGGGGGTTGATGAAGTACCCGAGCGAGGCCTCCACCACGTGCCCGGAGTTCACGGCCCAGATGTAGACGCCCCAGTTCACGGTGATGACGGACGCGGCGATCACCACCAGACCGAGCCGGCGCGGCTGCCGCAGCAGCTCCCCGGCCCACGCCCAGCGCCGTACGACGGCCAGGGCGGCGGCGACGAAGGCGAGGGACCACACCATGCGGTGGGCGAGGATCTCCACCGAGCCGGCGGGCTTGAGCAGGGGCCAGAACAGCGGGACGAGCCCCCACATCCCGTACGCCGCGAAGCCGTTCAGCAGGCCTATCCGGCCCTCACCCTTCGACGACCCGGCCACGGGCTCCTCCTTCTCGCGTCCTCACGCGCCTTCACGCACGCGTGCTCGAAGGTAACGCCGAGCGCCCCCGGCTGTCATGCCCGTATCGCAATACGGTCATGACAGCCGGGGGTGGGAAGGATCAGTGCTGGTCAGGAGACCCGAAGGCGCCCGGTGTCAGCCCTTGAGCGCGGCCGTGATCGCCTCCGCGAGCGGCGTGGTCGGGCGGCCGGCCAGCCGGGACAGGTCGCCGCTGGAGACGACCAGCTCGCCCTTCTCGATCGACGCGTCGACACCGGCGAGGATCGCGGCGAACGGCTCGGGCAGCCCCGCGCCGGTCAGGATGCCGACGAGCACCTCGGCGGGCACGGCGTTGTAGGCGATCTCCTTGCCGGTCTGCTTGCTCAGCTCGGCCGCGTACTCGGCGAAGCCCCACGCCTCGTCGCCGCCCAGCTCGTACGTCTTGTTCTCGTGGCCCTCGCCGGTCAGCACGGCCACGGCGGCGGCCGCGTAGTCGGCGCGGGAGGCGGAGGACACCCGGCCCTCACCGGCGGCCGCGACGACGGCGTTGTGCTCCAGGACCGGGGCGAGCTGCTCGGTGTAGTTCTCGTGGTACCAGCCGTTGCGCAGCAGCACGTACGGCACGCCGGAGGTGGTCAGCGCCTGCTCGGTGGCGCGGTGGTCGTCGGCCAGCGCGGCGGTCAGCGTGCCGGGGGCGCTGGTGTACGCGAGCAGTGCCACACCGGCGGCCTTTGCGGCGTCGATGACGACCTGGTGCTGGGCCGGGCGGCCCTTGTCGAACTCGTTGCCCGAGATCAGCAGGACCTTGTCGCCGGCCGCGAACAGGCCGTCGAAGGTCTCGGGGGTGTTGTAGTCGGCGATCGCGAGCTTGACTCCGCGGGCGGCGAAGTCGGCGGCCTTGGCCTCGTCGCGTACGACGGCCGTTATCTGCTCCGCGGGAACCTTTTCCAGCAGCTGCTCCACGACGTGGCGGCCGAGGTGTCCGGTGGCTCCGGTGACGACGATGCTCATGGCTGGGAAACTCCTTGGGGGGTTGCGGGTCTGCACTAACCCTAGGAGCAGCGCTAACTCAGCGAAAGTACCCACTTTGAAGTAAGGTACTGGTGTAGGGGTAAGTGAAGACGGCGAAGCCCGGAACCTCGCGGGTCCCGGGCTTCGTAGGTACCTTCGGGCCGGTGCCGCAGGCTCAGCCGACGACCGTCCAGGTGTCGCCGCCCGCCAGCAGCGCGGCCAGGTCGCCCTTGCCCTGCTGCTCGACGGCCGTGTCCAGCTGTTCGGCCATCTGGGTGTCGTAGACCGGCCGCTCGACGGAGCGCAGGACGCCGATCGGGGTGTTGTGCAGGGTGTCCGGGTCGGCGAGCCGGGAGAGCGCGAAGGCGGTCGTCGGGGACGCCGAGTGCGCGTCGTGGACCAGGATCTGCCCCTCGTTCTGCGGCGTGACGGCGACGACCGTCAGGTCGCCGGTCGCCGGATCCCGTACGACGCCCTTCTCCAGCCCGGCCCCGAAGCGGATCGGCCGCCCGTGCTCGAGGCGGATCACCGCCTCCTCGGCCCGCTGCTTGTCCTTGAGGGCGTCGAAGGCGCCGTCGTTGAAGATGTTGCAGTTCTGGTAGATCTCGATCAGCGCGGTGCCCTGGTGGGCGGCGGCCTGCCGCAGCACCTCCGTCAGGTGCTTGCGGTCGGAGTCGATGGTCCGCGCCACGAAGGACGCCTCCGCGCCGATCGCCAGCGACACCGGGTTGAAGGGCGCGTCCAGCGAGCCCATCGGCGTCGACTTGGTGATCTTGCCGACCTCGGAGGTGGGGGAGTACTGGCCCTTGGTGAGGCCGTAGATCCGGTTGTTGAACAGCAGGATCTTGAGGTTGACGTTCCGGCGCAGGGCGTGGATCAGATGGTTGCCGCCGATGGAGAGGGCGTCCCCGTCGCCCGTGACGACCCACACACTCAGATCCCGTCTGCTGGACGCCAGCCCGGTCGCGATGGCGGGGGCACGCCCGTGGATCGAGTGCATGCCGTACGTGTTCATGTAGTACGGGAACCGCGAGGAGCAGCCGATACCGGAGACGAAGACGATGTTCTCCCTGGCCAGCCCCAGCTCCGGCATGAAGCCCTGCACGGCCGCCAGGATCGCGTAGTCGCCGCAGCCCGGGCACCAGCGCACTTCCTGGTCGGACTTGAAGTCCTTCATGGACTGCCGGGCCTCGGCCTTGGGCACGAGGGAGAGCGCCTCGACCGCACCGCCCTGGCGTTCCGTTGACGTGTCAGTCATCGATGGCCTCCTTGAGCGCCGCGGCGAGCTGCTCCGCCTTGAACGGCATGCCGTTGACCTGGTTGTACGAGTGGGCGTCGACCAGGTACCTCGCCCGTACGAGGGTGGCGAGCTGGCCGAGGTTCATCTCCGGGATGACGACCTTGTCGTACGCCTTCAGCACCGCGCCGAGGTTGCGCGGGAACGGGTTCAGGTGCCGCAGATGCGCCTGCGCGATCGCCTCCCCGGCCGTCCGCAGCCGCCGTACGGCCGCGGTGATCGGCCCGTAGGTGGACCCCCAGCCCAGCACCAGGGTTCTCGCCCCGTGCGGGTCGTCGACGTCCAGGTCCGGGACGTCGATGCCGTCGATCTTGGCCTGCCGGGTGCGGACCATGAAGTCGTGGTTGGCCGGGGCGTAGGAGATGTTCCCCGTCCCGTCCTCCTTCTCGATGCCGCCGATCCGGTGTTCGAGCCCCGGTGTGCCCGGGATCGCCCACGGCCGGGCGAGCGTCTGCGGGTCCCGCTTGTACGGCCAGAAGACCTCGGTGCCGTCCTCCAGCGTGTGGTTCGGCCCCTGCGCGAACTGCACCCGCAGATCCGGCAGCTCGTCCAGCTCGGGGATCCGCCACGGCTCCGAACCGTTGGCCAGATAGCCGTCCGAGAGCAGCATCACCGGAGTGCGGTAGGCGAGGGCGATCCGCGCCGCCTCCAGGGCCGCGTCGAAGCAGTCGGCGGGGGTGCGGGGCGCGACGATCGGCACCGGCGCCTCGCCGTTGCGCCCGTACATCGCCTGGAGCAGATCCGCCTGCTCGGTCTTGGTGGGCAGCCCGGTCGACGGCCCGCCCCGCTGGATGTCGACCACCAGCAGCGGCAGCTCCAGCGAGACGGCGAGCCCGATGGTCTCCGACTTCAGCGCCACACCGGGGCCACTCGTCGTCGTGACGGCGAGGGACCCCCCGAAAGCGGCCCCCAGCGCGGCGCCGATGCCGGCGATCTCGTCCTCGGCCTGGAAGGTGCGCACACCGAAGTTCTTGTGCCGGCTCAGCTCATGCAGGATGTCGGAGGCCGGGGTGATCGGGTACGACCCCAGGAACAGCGGCAGATCGGCCTGCCGCGAGGCGGTGATCAGCCCGTACGCCAGAGCCAGGTTCCCGGAGATGTTCCGGTAGGTGCCGACGGGGAAGGCCGTGGCAGCCGGAGCCACCTCGTAGCTGACGGCGAAGTCCTCGGTCGTCTCCCCGAAGTTCCACCCGGCGCGGAAGGCCGCGATGTTGGCCGCCGCGATGTCGGGCTTCTTGGCGAACTTCGACCTCAGGAACCTCTCCGTGCCCTCGGTGGGCCGGTGGTACATCCATGACAGAAGGCCGAGCGCGAACATGTTCTTGCTGCGCTCGGCCTCCTTGCGGGTGAGGTCGAATTCCTTGAGAGCCTCGACGGTCAGCGTGGTCAGCGGGACCGGGTGGAGCTGGTAACCGTCGAGGGAACCGTCCTCCAGCGGCGAGGCCGCGTACCCCACCTTCTGCATCGCCCGCTTGGTGAACTCGTCCGTGTTCACGATGATCTCCGCACCGCGCGGCACATCCCCGATGTTGGCCTTCAGGGCCGCCGGATTCATCGCGACCAGCACATTGGGCGCATCACCCGGGGTGAGGATGTCGTGGTCGGCGAAGTGCAGCTGGAACGAGGAGACGCCGGGGAGGGTGCCGGCGGGCGCGCGGATCTCGGCGGGGAAGTTCGGCAAGGTGGAAAGGTCGTTGCCGAACGACGCCGTCTCCGAGGTGAAGCGGTCGCCGGTGAGCTGCATACCGTCACCCGAGTCCCCCGCGAACCTGATGATCACCCGGTCGAGACGGCGTACGTCCTTCGCCGTCGCGCCCGGTTTGCGCTGCTCTCCCACGACGGTGCCGTCGGCCTGCTCGGCCTGCCCGGTCTGTCCCGTTGCGCTGCTGACCCGACTGGTCACTGAACTGGACCTCCCTCGAGGTGGCTGTCCCGGAGGGGCCTTCCCGAAGGCCCCCCTGGATCAACCCTACGTCTGTAAGGGTGCCCTTCCCTCGGCCATTGCTATAACCGTCACGGCGATCACGGTCATGATCCCCACGACGGTCACGGCCCGGAGACGATCCGGCACCCGGACTTGCCATGATTTCCCGCCCCCCGGCGTCACTCCGGCAGACGCACCGGCCGATCGCCCTGGTTCACGACAAGAACAGCACCCGACGACTGGCACAGGCACAGTGCCACTCCGTCACGAATTGAGGTAGGTGAGCACCGCGAGAACCCGACGGTGATCCCCGTCACTCGGCGACAGCCCGAGCTTCAGGAAGATATTGCTGACGTGCTTCTCGACGGCCCCGTCGCTGACGACCAGCTGCTTGGCGACGGCGGAGTTCGTCCGCCCCTCGGCCATCAGTCCCAGCACCTCCCGCTCACGCGGAGTGAGCCCCGCGAGGACGTCCTGCTTACGACTCCGCCCGAGCAGCTGGGCGACGACCTCGGGATCCAGCGCGGTACCCCCCTGGGCCACCCGCACCACCGCGTCCACGAACTCCCGCACCTCGGCCACCCGGTCCTTGAGCAGATACCCCACCCCGTGACTGGATCCGGCCAGCAGTTCGGTGGCGTACCTTTCCTCCACGTACTGCGACAGCACCAGCACCCCGAGTCCCGGATGCGCCTTGCGCAGCAGTACGGCGGCCCGCACGCCCTCGTCGGTATGGGTGGGCGGCATCCGCACATCGGCGACGACGACATCGGGCAACGCCCCCTCGTCGTCGAGCTCGGTGATGGTCTTGACGAGCGCGTCGGCGTCCCCGACCCCCGCGACGACCTCGTGCCCCCGGTCGGTGAGCAACCGGGTCAGCCCCTCTCTCAACAGCACCGAATCCTCGGCGATGACCACCCGCACCCTGTCCTCCACGCTCCCGGCCCCCCAGCCGTCCACCCGTTGTGCCGAACACCCCCAGCATTCCAGCAACGGGCCGGTCCGCGCCCGGCAATGGGCCCGCACCTAAGGAGGACGACGAGAAGGCGGTGCTGCTTGGCCGAGGGGCGGTGTTCCCAGCCCGTCGGACGGTGCTGTCCGGCGTTCGAGGACGAGGTCCGTTCAGGGCGGGACCCACCCGCGCCCACCCTCACCTCAGCCCCGCCACGGCAACTCCGCGGTAACCCTCGTGGGCCCGCCCACCGGCGAATCCACCACCAGAATCCCGTCCACCGCGTCCAACCGCTCCGCGAGCCCCGCCAACCCCGACCCGCCGGAGCCCCCCGCACCGCCCACCCCGTCATCCACCACCTGCAACATCAACCGGTCCGCCACCCGCCACACATCCACCGACGCCGACCGGGCCCCACTGTGCTTACTGATGTTCTGCAGCAACTCCGACACCGTGAAGTAAGCGATCCCCTCGATCGCCGCCACCGGCCGGGACTCCAGATCCACCTCCACCCGCACCGGAACGGCACACCGCGACGCCACCGCCGACAACGCCGCGTCCAGCCCCCGGTCCGTCAGCACCGCGGGATGGATCCCCCGCGCCAGATCCCGCAGCTCCTGCAGCGCCGTCTTCACCTCGCCGTGCGCCTCGTCCACCATCCGCGCCGCCGCCCGCGGATCCTCCCGCACCTTCTCCTTCGCCAGCCCCAGATCCATCGCCAGCGCCACCAGCCGAGCCTGCGCGCCATCGTGCAGATCCCGCTCGATCCGCCGCAGATCCGCCGCCGCCGTATCCACCACGACCCCCCGGTCCGACTCCAGCTCCACCACCCGCGACGCCAGCCGCGAGGGCCCCAGCAGCCCGTGCACCAGCAGCCGGTCCACCGTCGTCAGCGCCCGCACGATCCACGGCGTGGCCAGCGTGACCAGCAGCCCCACCAACGCCGTGACGGTGATCTCGAACGGGTTGTCCAGATACACCTGGTGCTGCTCGTCGCCGTACAGCTGAAGCCCGCCCTGCCCGCCGTACATCGGGAAGGACCAGAACCACAGCGGATACGTCAGCATCGTCCACCCGAACGCCCAGACGGTGACCGTGACGCAGAACGAGAACACCGCCCACGGGAACTGCACCAGCACGAACAGCACATGCCGCCACGACGCCCCGCTCCTCAGGACGGCACCCATCCACGCCATCGCCCCACCCCGGCCGTTCTTGCCCCGCACCCGCAACGGCTCGGGATCCCGCACCTCCAGCCCCAGCAGCCCCCGCGCCCGCGCCCGCTCCAGCACCCCGAACCCCCGGCACGCGGCCAGCCCCGCCGCCAGCACCGGGATGCCGAGGAACGTCACCAGCAGCCCCGCCCCGGCCGACAGCATGGTCACCGTGAAGACGAACAGCACCACACTGACCGGAAACCCGAGCAGCACATAGGCCAGCTCACGCCAGTGCCGCGCGCTGAGCGGCTCACGCAGGGCGGTCGGCAGCCGATGCCGCCGGGCGCCGTACTCCCCGTACGGCCCCTCGTACTCCCCGTACGGCATCCGGTCCTCCCCGTCGTAACGCCCGTACTGTCCGTACTGAGTGGCCATCGGCGTCGTCCGTCCTACTCGTCTCCAGCGCCCGCCCGTCGCGCAGCCGCCCTGCCCACCTTCACCCTCCTCGGCGCCGCCCCGACGGACCATGGAGTCCGTCGGCGTCTTGAAAGGGGGGTTTTCCCCACCCCGCCGTCACCGCTGCTCCTCCCGCTCCCGCCAGGGCAACTCCGCCGTCACCGTCGTAGGACCCCCCACCGGCGACTCCACCACGAACACCCCGTCGACGGCGTCCAGCCGCTCCGCGAGCCCCCGCATCCCCGTCCCCCCGTCGAGACTCGCCCCGCCCCGGCCGTCGTCCCCCACCTGGATGAGCAGCCGGTCGTCCGTCCGCCACACGTCCACCGACGCCGACCGCGCCCCACTGTGCTTGCTGACGTTCTGCAGCAGCTCGGAGACGGTGAAGTAGGCGATGCCCTCGATGGCCGGCGCCGGTCTGAACTCCAGATCGACGGTCACCTTCACCGGCACCGTGCACCGCGACGCCACCGACGACAGCGCCGCGTCCAGCCCCCGGTCCGTGAGCACCGCGGGATGAATCCCGCGCGCCAGATCCCGCAACTCCTGCAGCGCGAGCTTCACCTCGCCGTGCGCCTCCTCCACCATCGCCGCGACGGCGTCGTCGGCCCGGCCCTCCAGCAGCTTCTCCTTCGCCAGCCCCAGCCCCATCGCCAGATTGACCAGCCGCGCCTGCGCCCCGTCGTGCAGATCCCGCTCGATGCGCCGCAGATCCGCGGCCGCCGTGTCCACCACCACACCCCGGTCCGACTCCAGCTCCGCGATCCGCCGCTCCAGCTCGTCCGACGGCGACAGCAGCGCCCGCGCCATCGCCCGGTCCGCGTTGGTCAGGCCCCGCGCCAGATAGGGAAGAAGGGGCCACAGCACGAACAGGGCGGGAAGGACGAGGGAGAAGGTGAGAATGCCCCAGGGCAGCCGGATGAAGTCGTAGAGCACCGTGCGCCAGGCCACCGGGTCCTTCAGCATCAGCCACATTCGCGCGACGGGCCCGCCCGCCCGGCGCAGCGGCAGCGGGCTCGGCTCGTCGATCCGCGTCCCCAGCAGCAGCCGCGCCCGCCCCCGCTCGAACCGGCCCACCAGCCGGGCGCCCGCCAGCCCCAGCGCGAGCAGCGGCAGCCCGACCACCGTGAGGGTCAGCGATGCGCCGATGAACAACACCGTCATCACATAGGTGAAGCCGAACAGCGACATCGGCAGGTTCGCCAGGAGATGCGCGATCTCCTTCCACGTCTGCGCGTCGAGAGCGGGACGAAGCGGCGGCAGACCGCCGTCCTGCTGGTGCCGCCGGCGATCGCCGGGCTGGTGGGAAGTGGTCATATGGGTTAGCGTGCCGCGCCGCGCGGCCCCGCGCCATGAGGTTCGCCGCCCCCGTCCACGGGGGAAAACCCCCGCCCCGCCGTCCGAGGCGTGACGGGCTGCTTACCGTCCCTTTATCAGGGCCTAGACTCCGTGCGTACAGATCGTCGAAGCGGCCAGAGTGGCCGAAGAAGCCGAAGAGGCTGAGGTCAGGGAGCGAGGGACGGACGTGCGGGAACCGACCGTCGAGATCGCGGCGGACTACTTCCGGTCGTATTCGGTCGTCGGACTGCTCGCCGTCGTCGGCGTGCTGTTCGTCGCGGTCGCCTTCGGCGCCGGACGCCTGCTGCGCCCGGTGGTGCCGACCCCCGAGAAACTCCTGACGTACGAGTGCGGCGTCGACCCCGTCGGCGAGGGCTGGGCCCACACCCAGGTCCGCTACTACGTCTACGCCTTCCTCTATGTCATCTTCGCCGTCGACTCGATCTTCCTGTTCCCCTGGGCGACGGTGTTCGCCGCCCCCGGCTACGGCGCGACGACCCTCGTGGAGATGTTCATCTTCCTCGGCTTCCTCGCCGTAGGCCTGCTGTACGCATACAAGAAGGGCGTCCTGACATGGACGTGAACCCCTCTCCCGCCACCGAGCCGGTGCTGCTTCCCGAGCCGAAGCGTCTGGGCGCCCTCGCCCGCCTCGCGCCCGAGCCGATGAAGGTCGTCCTCAACTGGGGCCGCCGCTACTCGCTCTGGGTCTTCAACTTCGGCCTCGCCTGCTGCGCGATCGAGTTCATCGCCGCGTCGATGGCCCGCCACGACTTCATCCGGCTCGGCGTCATCCCCTTCGCGCCCGGCCCCCGCCAGGCCGACCTGATGGTCGTCTCCGGCACGGTCACCGACAAGATGGCCCCGGCCGTGAAACGTCTGTACGAGCAGATGCCCGAGCCGAAGTACGTCATCTCCTTCGGCGCGTGCAGCAACTGCGGCGGCCCGTACTGGGACTCGTACTCCGTGACGAAGGGCGTCGACCAGATCATCCCCGTCGATGTCTACGTCCCCGGCTGCCCGCCCCGCCCCGAGGCGCTTCTCCAGGGGATCCTCAAACTCCAGGAGAAGATCGCCCGCGAGTCCCTGGGCGAGCGCTACGGCACCTCCCGCCCGTCGCCGGCCGCCCTGCAGAGCGCCCTGGTGAAGCCGCCCACCGTAGAGGGGAACGCGGGATGACCGCGACCGGCTGGCTGCCTGCCCCCGTCGAGGACCTCTTCGGCACGGACGCCACGGCCGAGGAGTCCTACGCCGTCCTGACCGTCGACGTCCCGCCGGCGTCCTGGATCACTGCCCTGCGGACCGCACGCGACGAACTCTCCTGCACCTACTTCGACTGGTTGAGCGCCGTAGACGAACCGGGCACCGGCTTCCGCGTCTCGGCGCACGTCGTCGCCCTCGCCCCGGTCCGCCGTCTGCTCCTGCGCACCACGGTCCCGCACGAGGCACCGACCCTCGCCTCCGCCGTCGGCGTCTACGCAGGTGCCGCCTGGCACGAACGCGAGACCCACGAAATGTTCGGCGTCAGCTTCGAGGGCCACCCCTCCCTGGACCACCTCCTCCTCCCCGAGAACTTCGAAGGTCACCCCCTGCGCAAGGACTTCGTCCTCGCGGCCCGGGTCGCCAAGGCCTGGCCCGGCGCCAAGGAACCGGGGGAGCCCGCGGCGGGTGCGGCACACGGCGCCCCCAAGCGCCGCCAGATGCTGCCCCCCGGCGTCCCCGACCCGAACGAATGGGGCCCCCTCAAGGGCCAGCTCCCACCCGCCCCCGCCCGCCCGGCCCGCGGAGCGGCGACGGGCCGCGCCGCGGCGGACCGCCCCGCCCGAGCAGCGACCGGCGAACGCCCGGTCCGCCGCGCCCGTACGGCGGCACAGGGCTCGGCCAGCCAGACAGCACCGACGACCCCCCGGACGCCGGCGGCGGAACCCGCCACACCCGAAGCGGAAACCGGTGCCCCCTCGGACACCGCACCGACTCCCGCGGCTCCCGGGGTCCCCGCCGGCCCGCGCCGGTCGAGAAGCGCAACCGGAGGCTCGACCTCCCAACGCGAGACCACGGCAGCCACGCAGAGCCCGGCAGACACGCAGAGCCCGGCAGGCCCGCAGAGCCCGGCAGCCACGCAGAGCCCGGCAGGCACGCAGAGCCCGGCGGGTCCGGAAGGCAGCGGGGGCTCGGCCCGCCCGGCAGGCCCAGAAGGGAGCGAGGGCAGCGGGAGTTCGGCCGGCCCGGCAGGCACCGCAGGCACGGCAGGCTCCGCAGGCACCGAAAGCACGGAGCCCCCGGCCGTACCAGGCGCTGCCGAGACGGCCCCGGCGCCCGGCGACGCCCCGTCCGGCCCGCGCCGCTCCCGCAGCGCATCCCAGGGCTCGGCCTCGCAGCGCACCCAGCCGCCGAGCCAGACCCCCGGCACCCCGACCCGCCCCGCCACGGGTCCCCGCAGCTCCGACGCCCCCTGGCACCACGCCCGCCCGGCCTTCGAGGAACCGGAGCCGGGGCCGACCCGGAAACAGCCGGCGCCACAGCCGCAGCCGAAGCCTGAGGCGAAGGAGCCGACACCGGAGCGGAGGCCCCAGCAGCCGGAACTCAAGGCCGAGCCCGAGCAGAGCGCCGAGGAGCCGGAGCCCGGGCCGGAGACCAAGCAGACCCCCGAAACCCCGTCAGGAGGCCCGCAGTGAACGACGCCCTGCGACTCCTGCTCGTCTTCGTCGTCTTCCTCACCTTCCCTCTGATCGTCGGTCAGACCGAGCACAAGGTCATGGCCCATATGCAGGGCCGCCTCGGCCCGATGTACGCCGGCGGCTTCCACGGCTGGGCCCAGCTCATCGCGGACGGCGTGAAGTTCGCGCAGAAGGAGGACGTGGTCCCCGCGGGCGCGGACCGCCGTATCTTCCAGCTCGCCCCGGCCGTCGCCCTGCTCCCGTACCTCCTCGTCCTCCTCGCCATCCCGATCGGCCCCGGCGAGGGCGCCGTCGGCCAGGTCCTGGACGCGGGTGTCTTCTTCGTCCTCGCGGTGATGGGCGTCGGCGTCCTCGGCTCCCTCATGGCCGGCTGGGCCAGCGCCAACAAGTTCTCCCTCCTCGGCGGCCTGCGCACCGCCGCCCAGCTCCTCGCCTACGAACTCCCGATGCTCCTCACCGCCGCCTCGGTGGCGATGGCGGCCGGCACGGTCTCCCTGCCCGGCATCGTCGACGCCTTCGAGTGGTGGTGGCTGCCCTGGCAGATCACCGGTGCGATCGTCTTCTTCGTCGCCGGCCTCGCCGAACTCCAGCGCCCGCCCTTCGACATGCCGGTCGCCGACTCTGAGATCATCTTCGGCGCGTACACCGAGTACACCGGCCTGCGTTTCGCTCTCTTCCTCCTCGCCGAGTACGCGGGGATCGTGGTCCTGTGCGGCCTGACCACCGTCCTCTTCCTGGGCGGCTGGCACGGCCCCTGGGGCGCCGACGGCCTCGGCTGGGTCTGGACCCTGCTGAAGACCGCCGTCCTCGCCTTCCTCGTCATCTGGCTGCGCGTCACCTACCCGCGCCTGCGCGAGGACCAGCTCCAGAAGCTCTCCTGGACCCTCCTCGTCCCCCTCTCCCTCGCCCAGATCGCCCTCACCGGCGTCGTGAAGGTGGTGATCCAGTAACCATGGCTCCGATCCCCGGCAGCGGCCTGGCCAAGGGCCTGGCCGTCACCCTCCGCACGATGACGAGGAAGTCCGTCACCGAGCAGTACCCGGACGCCCAGCCGGAGCTCCCGCCCCGCACCCGAGGCGTCATCGGCCTGTTCGAGGAGAACTGCACGGTGTGCATGCTCTGCGCCCGTGAGTGCCCCGACTGGTGCATCTACATCGACTCCCACAAGGAGACGGTCCCGCCCGCCGCGCCCGGCGGCCGCGAGCGCAGCCGCAACGTCCTCGACCGCTTCGCCATCGACTTCTCCCTGTGCATGTACTGCGGTATCTGCATCGAGGTCTGTCCTTTCGACGCCCTGTTCTGGTCTCCGGAGTTCGAGTACGCCGAGACCGACATCCATGACCTCACCCACGAGCGGGACAAGCTCCGCGAGTGGATGTGGACGGTCCCGGCCCCGCCCGCTCTCGACCCCGCCGCCGAGGAGCCCAAGGAGATCGCCGCCGCCCGCAAGACGGCGGAGAAGCTCGCCGCGGCCCAAGCCGAACCCGCCGACCCTGCGGAATCAGCCGCAGGTCCCTCGGAACCAACCACCGGCCCGGCGAAGCCCACCGGCCCAGCCGGCTCCGCCAGCCCCGCCGACCCGCAGGGAGGAGAGTCGTGATCCTCGCCGAAGCGCCCCAAGGCTTCCTCTCCCCGACCGGTGTCGAGATCGCCTTCCTCCTTGTCGGCCTGGCCACCTTCGGCGCCGCCCTGATCACCGTGACCACCCGGCAACTGGTGCACGCCGCCCTGTGGCTGGTGGTCGCCCTCGGCGGGATCGCCGTGGAGTACCTGCTGCTCACCGCCGAGTTCATCGCCTGGGTGCAGGTCCTCATCTACGTCGGTTCCGTAGTCGTCCTCCTTCTCTTCGGTCTGATGCTCACCAAGGCCCCCATCGGCCGCTCCCCGGACGCCGACTCCGGCAACCGCTGGGCCGCCCTCACGGTCGCCGTCGCCGCGGCCGCCGCACTGGTCTGGGTGGTCGTCGACGCCTTCCGCACCACCTGGATCGACCTGGACGGCCCCGCCGCCGGCTCCACCGAGGTCACCGGAGCCAGCCTCTTCCAGAACTGGGTCCTTCCCTTCGAAGCCCTCTCCGTCCTCCTCCTCGCGGCCCTGGTCGGCGCGATCGTCCTGTCCCGCAAGGCGAAGGGGGAGTCGAGCTCTCCCCCCGTGAACGCACGGACCGCCACGGAGAGTTCCCCACCGGACACGGAGAGTGCAAGGAAAACCGGGAATTCCCCATCCGTTCCTGACGCCCGGGCAAACCCGGCCGAGCAGGAAGGCGCCCGCTGATGCACCTCGCCTACCCGGCCGTCCTGGCCGCCCTCCTCTTCTGCACCGGCCTGTACGGCGTCCTCGCCCGCCGCAACGCGATCCTGGTCCTGATGTCGGTCGAGCTGATGCTCAACGCCGTCAACCTCAACCTGGTCGCCTTCGACGTCTGGCTCAGCAGGGCGGCCGAGGAGACCCTGCACTCCGGCCAGGCACTGACCCTGTTCACCATCGCCATCGCCGCCGCCGAGATCGGCATCGGTCTGGCGATCGTCCTCGCCGTGTACCGCAGCCGCGGCACCTCGGACATCGACAAACTCCGCGACACCGCCGAGGGCCACGAGACCGACACCGCCACGACCGAGCCGGGCGCCGAGAAGGCTGAGGCCACCGCGTGACCACGACCACCCTCGCCGTACTCGTCCCCCTCCTTCCGTTCCTCGGCGCGGCCGCCGGCCTGCTCCTGGGCCGTACGGCCCCCGGCTTCGTCCGGCCCCTGGCCGTCCTGCCGACCCTCACCTCCCTCGTCCTGGCCGTGGTCGTCGCCCTGCGCCAGGGCGGGGACGCCGCCATCAACGCGGCCACCGAACTCACACCCACGGGCTCGATCCCCATCGAGCTCGCCCTGAACATCGACGGCTTCGCCGCCCTGGTCGCCGTCCTGGTCGGCACCGTCGCCACCTGTGTGCAGATCTACTCGACCGGCTATCTCCGCGAGGACCCGCGCTACCCGTCCTACGCCGCGCTCGTCTCCCTGTTCACCTCCGCGATGTTCCTGGTCGTCTACTCCGGCGACCTGATCGTGCTGCTGGTCGGCTGGGAGGTCATGGGCATCTGCTCCTACTTCCTCGTCGGCCACTACTGGGAGACCCCCGAGGCCCGCGCCGCCTCCATCAAGGCCTTCCTCGTCACCAAGCTCGGTGACGTCCCCTTCCTCATCGGCCTGTTCGCCCTCGCCACCGACGCCGGCTCCTTCGAGATCACCAAGGTCCTCGGCGCCGTCGCCCACGGCGAGCTGGACCACCCGACCGTCGTCGCCCTGCTGCTCCTGGCGGGCGTGGCCGGCAAGTCGGCGCAGTTCCCGCTGCACACCTGGCTCCCCGACGCCATGGCGGGTCCGACGCCCGTCTCGGCGCTGATCCACGCCGCGACGATGGTCGCCGCCGGTGTCTATTTCATCGCCCGTCTCCTCCCGGTCTTCGAGGCCTCCGCGGCCGCGATGGTCGTCCTCGCCGCGATGGCCGCCGTCACGATGGTCGGCTCCGGTCTCGCGGCGCTCGCGCAGGACGACATCAAGCGCGTCCTCGCCTACTCGACGATCGGCCAGCTCGGCTACATGACCGGCGCCCTCGCCGTCGGCGACCGCTCGGCCGCCGTCTTCCACCTCCTCTCGCACGGCGCCTTCAAGGCCCTGCTCTTCCTCGCGGCCGGCGTGATCATCCACGCCGCCGGCACCAACTCCCTCGCCGCCATGTCCCGCATGAGCCATCTGCGCGACCGCATCCCCGACGCCTACTGGACGATGACCGTGGCGCTCCTCGCGCTCGCCGCGATCCCGCCGTTCAGCGGCTTCTTCTCCAAGGAGTCCGTCCTCCGCGCCGCCGAACACGTCACCACCGGCCACACCGAGCACGCCCCCGGCGCCGCCGGCTGGCTGGTCCTCGTCGCCGGACTGCTCACCGCCCTCCTCACCGCCGCCTACGCGACCCGGCTGTGGCTGCTGGCCTTCCACGGCCGCGGCGCCGAAGCCCCAGACCACGGCCGCCAGCCCCTGACCATGACCGTCGTGCTGTGGATCCTGGCCGTCCCCTCCCTCGCCTTCGGAGCGTTCACCTACCGCAGGCTTCCCGACTGGTTCGACGGCGACGACCTCACCCCGACCCTCACCACCTCCGTGCTCGGCACGGGGCTCGCCCTGGCAGGTGTACTCGTCACCTACGCCGCCCGGCGCCACCTCACGGCGCTCGCCGCCCGCGTCCCGATCGGCGCGGTCGCCGCCCACCCCGAGGGCGACGCCGCCCAGGTGGAGGCGGAGGCGATCGCCACGCACACGCCCGCCTACGGAGACGTCGCCTCCGCGCCCGACCCGGCGGACCCCGGGCGGCTCCTGCTCGGCCCGCTGCACCGTCACGCGGCCGTCGGCTTCCACCTCGACGCCGTCTACCGGGCCTTGTTCGTCCGCCCTGTCCAGGCCGGTGCGAGCCTCGTCAGGTTCCTCGACCGCGAGGTCGTCGACACCTACGTACGCGGCGCGGGCACCCTGCCCCGCTGGCTCGGCACCGCCGTACGCCGCGCCCAGACCGGCAACGTCCAGACCTATGTGAGCGCGCTGCTCGCCGGCACCGTCGTCCTCGCGGTCGCCGCCCTTCTCGTCGCCACAGGAGCGTGAGCAGGCGTGATCGATATCAACGAGTCCGTGATGCAGTTCCTTCTGGCATTCGTCGTCGTCGGCCCGCTCCTCGGCGCCGCCGCGGCCCTCCTGCCCGCCCCGCCCGGACTGAAGGGGAAGTCACCCGAGCAGGCCGTGCTCCGGCACGGCGTCACGGTGACCGGCGTGATCCTCATCGCCGCGATCGTCCTCGCGCTCGGCTTCGACCACGACCACCCGTCGACGATGCAGGCCAGTACGGACATCAGCTGGATCCCCGCACTCGACGTGCGCATCCACCTCGGCATCGACGGCATCTCCCTCCCCCTCCTGGTCCTGACCGCGCTGCTGACCTTCCTCTGCGCGCTGTACTCCTACTTCAAGATGCCCGCGGGCCCGACCCCGAAGGCCTTCGTCGCACTGCTCCTGGTCCTCGAGTCCGGCACCCTCGCGACCTTCGCCGTCCTCGACCTGCTGCTGTTCTTCCTCGCCTTCGAGATGGTCCTCATCCCGATGTACTTCCTCATCGCCCGCTGGGGCGGCGAGGGCCGGACCCAGGCGGCCTGGAAGTTCATCCTCTTCACACTGCTCGGATCCGTGGTCATGCTGCTCGGCCTGCTCCTGATCGGAATCAAGGCGGGCACATTCGACATGGTGGCACTCGCCACTGACAACGGCCGGTCGCTGACCACATCCGTGCAGGTCATCGCCGTTCTGGCGATCGGGATCGGGCTCGCGGTGAAGACCCCGATGTGGCCCCTGCACAGCTGGCTCCCCGACGCCCACACCGCCGCTCCGACGGTCGGCTCGGTCCTGCTGGCCGGCGTCCTGCTGAAGATGGGTACGTACGGTTTCGTCCGGATCCTCCTCCCGGTCGCGCCCGACGGCTTCCACACCTTCGCCCCCTACCTCGCCGCCTTCGCCGTCGTCGGGATCATCTACGGATCCCTCGCCTGCCTGGCCCTCGCCAAGCAGGGCGCCAAGGGCGACCTCAAACGCCTGATCGCCTACTCCTCCGTCGGCCACATGGGCTTCGTCCTGCTCGGCATCGCGACGATGACCCCGACCGGTGTGAACGGCGCCCTGTTCGCCAACATCGCCCACGGCCTCATCACCGGCCTCCTCTTCTTCCTGGTCGGCGCGCTGAAGGACCGCACCGGCACCACCGACCTGGACGCCCTCGCCGAACAGACGGGCGCCGCGCTCTACGGCAAGGCCCCCCGCCTCGGCGGACTGCTCGCCTTCGCCGCCGTCGCCTCGCTCGGGCTGCCCGGCCTGGCCGGGTTCTGGGGCGAGATGCTCGCGATGTTCGGCGCGTTCGACCCCGCCGACGACCTCAGCCGCCCCGCCTTCCTCACCTTCACGGCGATCGCCGCGTTCGGCACCCTGCTCACGGCCGCGTACCTGCTCGTCGTCGTCCGCCGCGTCTGCATGGGCGCCCTGCCCCAGGACGCGCCGAAGCTCGCCGACGTCCAGACGTACGAGTTCGCGGCCTGGACCCCCCTCGTCGCCCTCACCCTCGTCGCCGGCCTGTGGCCCAAGACCCTCCTCGGCCTGACCGACCCGGCCGTGCAGCAGCTCTTCGCAGGAGGCACCCGATGAGCTCCCCGGCCCAGCCCCTGGCCGAGTCGCTGGTCCAGTCAGTCGACTGGCTCGCGATCGCCCCGCCCACCGTCGCGGCGGTCGTCGCCCTCGCCGTCCTGGTCGCCGACCTGTTCGCCGCCGACACCCGCAAGCCCCTGCTCGGATGGCTGTCCGTGGCCGGCCTCGCCGCCTCCACGGCCCTGCTGCTGCCTCTCCTCGACGGCGACCGTTCCACGTTCTGCCTGACCGGCGACCCGAGCGCGTGCAGCTACACGGCCGACCCCTTCACCCTCGTCATCCAGTTCCTGGTCCTCGGCGGAGCCCTGCTCGTGGCGCTCCTGTCGGTGACCGTCCTGAAGGACGCGCGCGGAAGACTCCCCGAAGGGGAGTTCTGGTTCCTGCTGCTGTCCTCCGCCGCCGGCGCCGCCCTGCTCCCCGCCTCCCGCGACCTCGCCACCCTCGTCGTCGCCCTGGAGGTCGCCTCCCTGCCCGCCTTCGCCCTCGTCGGCATCCGGCACGGCGACCGCAAATCCTCCGAGGCGGCACTGAAGTTCTTCCTGTCGTCCGTCACCGCGACCGCCGTCAGCCTGATGGGCATCAGCTTCGTCTACGCCACGACCGGCACCCTCTACCTCACCCAGGTCGCCGACCGCATCCAGCACGTCGACGGCCAACTGCACACCCTCGCCCAGACCGGCGTGGTCCTCACCCTGGTCGGCTTCGCCTTCAAGACGGCCGCCGTCCCCTTCCACTTCTGGGTTCCCGACACCTACGTGGGCGCCCCGCTGCCGATCGCCGCCTACCTGTCGGTCGTCGGCAAGGCGGTCGGCTTCTCCGGCCTCATCCTCGTCACGGTCATCGGCTTCCCCTCCTACGCCGACGTCTGGGGCCCCGCCCTCGCCGCGCTGGCCGCCCTCACCATGACCGTCGGCAACGTCGGCGCCCTCCGCCAGCAGGCCACACGCGCGTACAGCGCCGTACGGCTGCTCGCCTGGTCCTCCGTCGGCCAGGCCGGCTATCTCCTCGTCCCGATCGCCGCCGCCGCGTACACCGACGAGGCCGAGCACGCCATCGGCTCCACGGTCGCCTACGCCCTCATGTACGCCGCCGTGAACCTCGGCGCCTTCGCGGTGGCCGCCATGGTGGGCCGTACGAGCGCCCGGAACCGCCTCACGGACTACCGGGGCCTCTACGCCAGGAACCCGCTCTGCGCGCTCCTCCTGGCCTTCTTCCTGCTCTGTCTGGCCGGCCTGCCGCCGGGCATCATCGGCCTCTTCGCCAAGGTCACCGTCTTCTCGGCGGCCGTCGACGCGGGCCTGGGCTGGCTCGCGGTCGTCATGGCCGTCAACGTGGTGATCGCCCTCTACTACTACCTCCAGTGGACGGCCCTGCTGTTCCGCGCCCCCGAGGGCGAACCCGTCAAGCACCGCGTCCCCGCCCCCCTCACAGCCGCGATCACCCTCACCGCGGCCGCCGGTGTCGTCCTCTCCGGAGCCCCCCAACTGGTCCTGCGCTTCGCCGACACCGGCCTCTTCTGAGCCCCCACGCGCGCGTACCCCCCGCCGTCACCCGGACGGCTCACGCCCGCGCCCGTACGCACGAGGGAACTAGTGCCTCCCGCCTGGCGTTGACCAGTACGGGAGGGTCCACTGGACGTGACACCACGGCACCAGTGGGCACCGGAGAGAAGGACCATCCGCAAGCAAAGGGTTCCCCCCGCTGCACGACTTGGAGGGCGTACCGTGCACCGCCGGCACAACGGGCTCAGGACCGCAGTACTCCTCGGGGGACTGTCCGCACTCATCATCGTCATCGGCAGTTTCTTCGGCCGTACGGGGCTCGTCGTGGCGGTCCTGATCGCGCTCGGTACGAACGCGTACGCCTACTGGAACAGCGACAAGCTGGCGCTCCGCGCGATGCGCGCCCGCCCGGTCAGCGAATTCGAGGCACCCGCCCTGTACCGGATGGTCCGCGAACTCTCCACCCAGGCCCGCCAGCCCATGCCCCGGCTGTACATCTCCCCGACCGAGGCACCCAACGCCTTCGCCACCGGCCGCAACCCGCGCAACGCGGCCGTGTGCTGCACCGACGGCATCCTGCGCATCCTCGACGAGCGCGAACTGCGTGGTGTCATCGGCCACGAACTCAGCCACGTCTACAACCGCGACATCCTCATCTCCTCGGTCGCCGGCGCCCTCGCCTCCGTGATCATGTTCCTGGTCAACTTCGCCTGGCTGATCCCGATCGGCCGCTCCGACGACGACGACGGCCCGGGCCTCCTGGGCATGCTCCTGATCATGATCCTCGGCCCGCTCGCCGCCAGCCTCATCCAGCTCGCCATCAGCCGCTCCCGGGAGTACGAGGCGGACGCCTCCGGAGCCCAGCTCACCGGCGACCCGCTCGCGCTCGCCGGCGCACTGCGCAAACTGGAGATGGGCACCAAACAGCTCCCGCTGCCCCCCGAGCCCCGGATCGAGACCGCGAGCCACATGATGATCGCGAATCCCTTCCGTCCGGGACAGGGACTCTCCAAGATGTTCTCGACCCACCCGCCGATGGCGGAACGCATCGCCCGGCTCGAGAAACTGGCAGGTCGACACCAGTGAAGACCATCCTCAACGTCATCTGGCTCGTGCTGAGCGGCTTCTGGCTGTTCCTCGCCTACCTCCTCGCGGGCCTGCTGCTCTGCATCACCATCGTCGGCATCCCGTTCGGCGTTGCCGCGTTTCGTATCGGCGTCTACGCCCTCTGGCCCTTCGGCTACACCACCGTCGAACGCCGGGACGCGGGCGCTCCCTCCTGCCTGGGCAACGTGCTCTGGCTGGTCCTCGCCGGCTGGTGGCTGGCCCTCGGCCACATCGTCACCGGCCTGGCCCTCTGCGTGACCCTCATCGGCATTCCGTTCGGCATCGCGAACTTCAAGCTGATCCCGGTCTCGCTGTTCCCGCTGGGCCGCGAAATCGTGCCGACGGACCAGCCGTTCGCCATGCGCTGACGGGGTGGGTCCGGGTGGCGAGCGCCCGAATGGGTGGGCTCGTCATCCACAACGGGCTGGTTGTCCACAGGCCGGCCCGACTGTCAGTGGCGGCCCGCACCATGGACGCATGACCGAGAACGAGCGAGCGCCGGTGCTGTTCCTCGCACCCGCGTGAACGTCACCGAGCCCTGCCGGCCGGGGCGGTCACCGCGCGCCCCACCACCGCCGTACCCCGTATGCGGCCACGCCCACCGCAAGGACGCCCGCCCCCGCCACCACCGACGTCCCCGGCAGGGCGAACGCCAGGGTCACGCAGCCCAGGAGACCCACCGCCGGTACCGCCCTCGCAGCCGGGGAGGTGTCGAGGGTCCAGGCCGAGGCGTTGGCCACCGCGTAGTACGCCAGCACACCGAAGGAGGAGAAGCCGATCGCGCCACGGACGTCCACGGTGGCGGCCAGGACCGCCACCACCGCGCCGACGGCCAGTTCGGCCCGGTGGGGTACCTGGAAGCGCGGGTGAACGGCCGCCAGGGCGCCGGGCAGATGGTGGTCGCGTGCCATGGCCAGCGTGGTGCGTGAGACGCCCAGGATGAGGGCGAGCAGGGAACCCAGCGCGGCGACGGCCGCCCCGACCCGTACCACCGGAACCAGCCCCGGCACCCCCGCCGCCCGGACCGCGTCGGCCAGCGGCGCGACCGCCCGCCCGAGATCCCCGGCCCCCAGCACGGAAAGGACGGCCACCGCCACACACGCGTACACGGCCAGCGTGATGCCCAGCGCCAGCGGGATCGCGCGCGGGATGGTGTGCGCCGGGTCCCGTACCTCCTCGCCGAGGGTCGCGATGCGCGCGTACCCGGCGAACGCGAAGAACAGCAGACCGGCTGCCTGCAGTACACCGCCCACGCCCTCCGAGGCGCCGATGTCCAGCCGCCCGGCGTCGGACGCTCCGGAGCCCAGACACACCACGATCACGGAGGCGAGGACCGCCAGGACCACCGCCACGATCGCCCGCGTCAGCCAGGCCGACTTCTGGATGCCGCCGTAGTTCACCGCGGTCAGCGCCACCACGGCCGCGACCGCCACCGCGTGCGCCTGTCCCGGCCAGACGTACGCCCCGACCGTCAGCGCCATCGCCGCACAGGAGGCCGTCTTCCCGACCACGAACGACCAGCCGGCCAGGTAGCCCCAGAACACCCCGAGACGCTCACGCCCGTACACGTATGTGCCGCCGGAGGCCGGATACCGGGCGGCCAGGCGCGCCGAGGACATGGCGTTGCAGTAGGCGACCAGCGCGGCCAGGGCGAGTCCGGGCAGCAGTCCGGAGCCCGCGGCGTGCGCGGCGGGAGCGAGGGCGGCGAACACGCCGGCCCCGATCATCGAGCCGAGCCCGATGACCACGGCGTCGCCGACGCCCAGGGTTCGTCGGAGTTCCGCGGGAGTGCTGGGCGCTGTCATGGACCGCACCCTACTGATCGACGGAACCGCCGGGTGCCGTGGTGACGTCGTCCTCGGCAACACGACACGAACCCGCGTGCGACGAAGGACGCGGGGCGGGCGTGAGAGCGAGCACAGCCCGTCCGGAGCGAGCGAGATCACAGTGCTCGGACAGCGCGGGCACAGCACGGAAGGGCAGGTTCAGGTCATGGGCATCATCAGCTGGATCATCCTGGGACTGTTGGCCGGAGTCATCGCCAAGGTCCTGCTGCCGGGCCGCGACCCGGGCGGCTTCATTGGTACGACCCTCATCGGCATCGCGGGCGCGTTCGTCGGCGGCTGGATATCGGCCCGTTGGCTGGACCACCCCATCACCAAGGACTTCTACGACGGCGCCACTTGGGCGGCGGCGATCGGCGGCTCGCTCGTGCTCCTGATCATCTACCGCCTGCTGTTCGGCAACTCGCGCGACTGAGCGCGGCCCGGACGGCGGGCGGCAGGGGAGAGGGTGGGCACCGCGGGTGCCCACCCTTTCGTCTACCGGTAGTTCACGAACTGCAGCGCGAAGTCGAAGTCCTGGTTCTTCAGCAGGGCGATGACGGCCTGCAGGTCATCACGGCTCTTTGAGCTGACGCGCAGTTCGTCGCCCTGCACCTGGGCCTTCACGCCCTTGGGCCCCTCGTCGCGGATGAGCTTCGCGACCTTCTTCGCGTTCTCCTGGGAGATGCCCTCCTTGATCTCCGCGAAGAGCTTGTACTCCTTGCCCGAGAGTTGGGGCTCGCCCGCGTCCAGCGCCTTCAGCGAGATCCCGCGCTTGATCAGCTTCGACTGGAAGACGTCGAGGACAGCCTTCACCCGGTCCTCGGAGTTCGCCTCCATGAGGATCTTCTCACCGGACCACGAGATGGAGGCGCCCACGCCCTTGAAGTCGTAGCGCTGCGAGATCTCCTTGGCGGCCTGGTTGAGGGCGTTGTCGACCTCCTGCCGCTCGACCTTCGAGACGATGTCGAAACTGGAGTCGGCCATGTCCTGTGGCTCCTTGTATCGGGGTGCGTATGAGGTGCGTATCGGCGTACGTGGAGGCGGCCGCCGAGCCCGGTGTGAACCCGGGTCGCATCCGGACAAGCCTAGCCACCCGTGGTCCCCCCGGCGCAGATCAATCGGGTGGCGAAGCACCCCTCGGCATCGGGTATTGTTTACGTCGTTGCCAGGGAGCACCGCCGAAAAGCGGTTCGAAACGGCAGCGACCCCGGCGGTGTGCCCGAGCGGCCAAAGGGAGCAGACTGTAAATCTGCCGGCTCAGCCTTCCCAGGTTCGAATCCTGGCGCCGCCACACGGGAAACAAAGGGCCCGTGACCTGCTAATTCTGCAGGTCGCGGGTCCTTTGTCGTGTCTTGAGGGGCTTGAGGTGAGTCCTCGGTCACGCATCGGGTGACTTCGCCGCCCGCTTCACCTCTGCCTCCACCTCGTTGCGGGGTCTGCCCTCGTCCTTGGCGTGTTCCGTCACCGCGGCCTGGACGTCGCGGGCGAGGTCGCGCCAGGCGCGCCAGGCGGTCTCGTAGGTGTCGGTCTGGGTTTCCGACCAGGGGGTGGCCGTAGGAGGGCCGTAGGCGTCCCGTAGCCCCTCGACCCGTGTGTGGGCCTCGTCGGCCAGACGCTGCATCGCCACGAGTTCCTCGAAGGTATGTGCCATATGTACGGATGCTAGGGAGGTGGCGGCGGTTCCGCGCGGCGAGCGCGGCGTGCGTCGCGGCCGGGTACCCGGCCGGCCCACTGGGGCAGACTGATCCCATGTCCAGCGTGTCGAGCCGCCGCAGAGCCTGCCCCGAGTGCCGTCGCGAGATCGCCGTCGTCGCCGGACGGTACGCCCGGCACGACCCGCCGGGGGCACGGGCGAGCGGGGAGCTCGTCTCCTGCCCCGGTTCGCGGAGGACGGCTCAACTGGGGGCGGCGCAGCCGTCGTTGGACGGATACGTCGTCGCCGAGTTCCCGGGGCAGCTGCCCTTGTTCTAGACCCGCTGCCCGGTGGCTCGCTGAGCCGCCCTCAGCTGAGCCTCCCTCAGTTGCCCGCCACCGACTTCACCGCCACCGACACCGGTGTCGAGCCGCCGATCAGCTCCAGGGTGAGGCCGGAGGTCGCCGGGGTGTCCAGGAGCTCCGCGAGGACGGTGGCCACGTCGTCGCGGGGGACGGAACCGCGGCCGGTGTGGGCCTCCAGGCGGACCAGGCCGGTGCCCGCGTCGTCCGTGAGCGCCCCGGGACGCAGGATCGTCCAGTCGAGGGAGTCCAGACCCCGCACGTACGCGTCCGCCTCGCCCTTGGCGCGCTGGTAGACGTCGAAGACGTCGTTGCCCTCGTGCCGGGGGTCCGCGCCCATCGACGACACGACCAGGAAGCGCCGTACGCCCGCCCGGACGGCGGCGTCAGCGAACAGCACCGCCGCGCCCCTGTCCACGGTGTCCTTGCGGGCCGCCCCGCTGCCCGGGCCCGCGCCCGCCGCGAACACCGCCGCGTCCGCGCCCCGCAGCCGCTCGGCGGTCGCATCGACCGACGCCGACTCCAGATCGAGGACGACCGGTTCGGCGCCGACCGCCCGCAGGTCCTCGGCGTGCCCGGCGTTGCGGATGATCCCCGCGACCTCGTCCCCGCGCGCGGCGAGCAGCCGCTCCAGCCGCAGCGCGATCCGACCATGACCACCAGCGATGACAATGCGCATGCTTCCGACCGTACGCCCGGCCGTCCCCGGATGCCTTGTCGCCCGCTGTACGGCTACGACAACTGCCCGCGCCCCTGCCGGGGCAGCCCCGGTTCCGCCGACGCCACCGAGTCGCAGTACTCGCGTACCGCGCTCGTGCGGGCCACCACCCGGCCGCGGTGGATGACGACGCGGGTGTATGCCAGGGAGAGCACGGCCGACAGGCGGTCGCCGCGGACTGCCAGGAGGTCGGCGGGGAAGCCCGCTTCTACGCGGATCTCGGGCAGGCCGAGGGCCGCCCGCGCGGAGGTGCTCACGGCGTCGTAGGCGTCCTCGGGGCGCAGGCCGTGGCAGGAGGCGAGGAGGAAGGCCGCCTCCAGGGGGTCGCCGCGGCCGACCGGGTTGGACGTGTCGCGCAGTGCCCCGCTGCCGGCCGCCACGCGCACCCCGGCGGCGCGCAACAGCCGTACGGGCGCCGTGCCGCGGTGTTCCACGGCGCCGCAGCCGCCCTGGGGGAGGCAGACCACCGTCACGCCGGCGGCGGCGAGTTGGTCGGCGGTGCGGCCGGCCGTTTCGGCGGGGAGGCCGGCGAGGCCGCCGCAGGGGCTGAGGGTGACGCCGGGCCGCAGGCCGCCGGCCATCGCGGCGAGGCGGGTCAGCCGGGCCGGGTCGGCGGCGTCGGTGTGCAGGTCCACCGGGCAGCCGTGCTCGGAGGCCACGTCGAGTACGGCCTCCACGTAGCCCGTGGGATCGGGGTCCAGGTCCGGGCAGCCGCCCACCACCGAGGCGCCCATCCTCATCGCGTCCCGCAGGATCGCGAGCCCGTCCGCCCCGGCGGCGCCGGTCAGCACCCGGGGCATCGCCACCGTCGTCAGCTCGGCGAGCCCGCGCAGCGAACGCCGGGCACGCAGGACGGCGGTCAGTGCGCCGAGGCCCTGGACGTCACCCACGCGCACGTGTGCCCGCAGGGCGGTCGCGCCGTGTCCGAGCTGGAGCAGGGCGGCCTCGGTGGCGCGGCGCCGGACGTCCTGGGGGTCGTACGGGGCGGGGCCGTCGGTGTCGGCGGTCAGGGCGGTGTCGGCGTGCGTGTGGGGTTCGGCGGGGGCCGGGAGGAGGAGGTAGCCGCCGAGATCGACCCGGGCCGGGCCGCCGCGGGCCGCCGGACCGGGCGCCAGGCTGCCGGCCGTACCGACCGCCTCGATGCGTCCGCGACCCAGGCGTACGTCCACGGTCCGGCCGTCCGTGAGACGTGCCCCGCACAGCAGGAGGGCGGCCGGGCCGGGCGCGGCGGACGGCGGGGGGAGTGGCTGGGGCCGGCTGTCGGGCATCGCGCTCCAGGGGCTCGGACTGCGCGGGGGAGCCCGGGGCCGCGCAGGGGAAGCAAGATCACGCAGAGTGAGTAGAGCCTAGGGCGGCGGCCGGGTGCCGGCGGGGAGGAGCGCAATAGTCGTACCGGCGGGGTCGGGGGCGCCCGAGGGGCTCGTGGGGGAGGCGGGAACTGGGGGAAACGGCGGCGGCGGCCTCGGTGGCGGGACGGTCCGAGCCCGCTGCCCGGGGCCCGCGAAACGGATTTGGGTGAACGGCTGCGGACCGTGTAATGTCTTCATCGCTCGCCCCAATAGCTCAGTCGGCAGAGCGTCTCCATGGTAAGGAGAAGGTCTACGGTTCGATTCCGTATTGGGGCTCTGGTGGGTGAGGTTCCCGTCGCGAGGCGGGACCCGATCCCATCAAAGCGGTGTAGCTCAGTCGGTAGAGCAAGCGGCTCATAATCGCTGTGTCACCGGTTCAAGTCCGGTCACCGCTACTGACAGTAGCCGATTGTGGGGTCGGTCCTTCGATCGGCTACTCTTCTTTGCGTTAAACCAGTCCTATCCGTTCGTCAAGGAGCACTCACGTGGCTGCCACCGACGTCCGCCCGAAGATCACGCTGGCCTGCGTGGAGTGCAAGGAGCGGAACTACATCACCAAGAAGAACCGGCGCAACAACCCGGACCGTCTTGAGATGAAGAAGCACTGCCCGCGTTGCAACGCGCACACCGCGCACCGCGAAACGCGATAAATCAGGCTCGTATGCGAGGCCGTCCCCGTGATCGGGGGCGGCCTCGCGTCGTTGAACGGCCCGTACCGGTCAGTAGAGCAACGCAGAGCAAGAGCAGGAGGTGCCGAGCCGATGGCGCTCGACCAGTCCTTCGTGGGGCGGACCTACCCGCCCACCGAACCCTATGAGGTCGGCCGGGAGAAGATCCGGGAGTTCGCTGAGGCCGTGGGGGACGGCAACCCGGTGTACACCGACCCGGAGGCCGCCAAGGCGCTCGGGTACGCCGATGTGATCGCCCCGCCGACCTTCGTGTTCTCGATCAGCTTCAAGGCGGCGGGACAGGTCGTCCAGGACCCCCAGCTGGGCCTCGACTACAGCCGGGTCGTGCACGGCGACCAGAAGTTCGCCTACAAGCGCCCGGTGCGCGCCGGTGACCGGCTCACGGTCACCTCCACCATCGAGGCGATCAGGTCCATGGCGGGCAACGACATCCTGGACATCCGCGGCGAGGTCCACGACGAGGCCGGCGAGCACGTCGTGACCGCGTGGACCAAGCTCGTGGCCCGCGCGGCCGGGGAGGCGTGAGACGGATGACCGCGAAGATCGCTTATTCCGACGTCGAGGTCGGCACCGAGCTGCCCGCGCAGTCGTTCCCCGTGAACAGGGCGACGCTCGTCCAGTACGCGGGGGCCTCCGGGGACTTCAACCCCATCCACTGGAACGAGAGGTTCGCCAAGGAGGTGGGTCTGCCGGACGTCATCGCGCACGGCATGTTCACCATGGCCGAGGCGATCCGGGTGGTCACCGACTGGACCGGCGATCCCGGCGCGGTCGTCGACTACGGCGTCCGCTTCACCAAGCCCGTCGTCGTCCCGAACGACGATCAGGGCGCCGTGATCGAGGTCACCGGGAAGGTGGGGGCCAAGCTCGAGGACAACACCGTGCGGGTCGACCTGGTGGTGACCAGCGGTGGGCAGAAGGTGCTGGGGATGTCGCGGGCGGTTGTGCGGCTGGCCTGAGTCTTCGGGGCGCTCGGGTGTGCGGCCATGTCGTGACGGGGGCGTACACCTGGGCGGCGGCCGACCGCTCGCAGCCAGGTGCGGTAGGCGGCGCGGGGTCTCGTAGGCTTGGCGCGTGCTGGAGAACTTCGATGCCCCGCTCGCGCCGCTGACCACCTTTCGGCTGGGGGGTCCCGCTGCTCGGCTGGTGACCGCGGCCACGGACGCCGAGGTGGTCGACACCGTGCGTGCCGCCGACGCCGAGGGTACGCCGCTGCTGGTGATCGGGGGCGGGTCGAACCTCGTCATCGGCGACAAGGGCTTCGAGGGCACCGCCCTGCGCATCGCCACCCGCGGCTTCGAGCTCGTCGGCACGAGGCTGGAGCTGGCCGCCGGCGAGGTGTGGACCGACGCCGTCGCCCGGACGGTGGAGGCCGGGCTGGCCGGGGTCGAGTGTCTGGCCGGCATTCCCGGGTCGGCGGGTGCCACGCCGATCCAGAACGTGGGGGCGTACGGGCAGGAGGTCTCCTCCACCATCACCGAGGTGATCGCCTACGACCGCCGGGCCGGCGAGACGGTCGCCCTCGCCAACGAGGAGTGCGCCTTCTCCTACCGGCACAGCCGCTTCAAGGCCGACCCCGAGCGGTACGTCGTCCTGCGGGTCCGTTTCGAGCTGGAGGACGCCGGCGGGCTGTCGGCGCCGATCCGGTACGCCGAGACCGCGCGCGCTCTGGGGGTGGCGCCGGGGGACCGGGTGCCGCTCGCCGAGGCCCGGGAGACCGTGCTGAAACTGCGGGCCGGGAAGGGCATGGTGCTCGACCCCGAGGACCACGACACCTGGTCGGCCGGGTCGTTCTTCACCAACCCGATCCTCACCGACGCCGACTTCGCGGCGTTCCACGCGCGCGTGCGGGAGCGGCTGGGGGAGGGGGTGGAGCCGCCCGCGTACCCCGCGGGCGACGGGCGCACCAAGACCTCCGCTGCCTGGCTGATCGACAAGGCGGGCTTCACCAAGGGGTACGGCAGCGGGCCCGCCCGTATCTCCACCAAGCACACCCTCGCCCTCACCAACCGCGGCGCGGCCACCACCGAGGATCTCCTGGCGCTGGCCCGTGAGGTCGTGGCCGGGGTGCGCGAGGCGTTCGGGATCACCCTGGTCAACGAACCGGTGACGGTCGGCGTACAGCTGTAGTTCGCGCCCCGTCGGGGGCGAGGCGGGAGGCCCGTGGACCGGGGGCCACCCCCCCACCCGGACTCGGGGAAGCCCATGGCCCGCGTGGGGAGCCGTTCCACCGCGCGGCCGCGCCCACCCGCGAGCGGGCTTTTCACGGACCGGGCCCGAGGGCCCGGTGAGCCACCTCACCCGGCTGTCCCGGGCGCACGGCCGCGAAGCCTCAGGCCGCGAGCCAGTCGTCCACCCCCGCCAGCAGCTTCGCCTTCACCTCGGGCGCCGCCGCCGACGCCCGCACCGACTGCCGGGCCAGCTCCGCCAGTTCCTCGTCGGTGAAGTCGTGGTGCTGCCGCGCGATCTCGTACTGCGCGGCCAGCCGGGAGCCGAACAGGAGCGGGTCGTCGGCGCCGAGCGCCATCGGCACCCCCGCCTCGAACAGCGTCCGCAGGGGCACGTCCTCCGGCTTCTCGTACACCCCCAGCGCCACGTTCGACGCCGGGCACACCTCGCAGGTGATCCCCCGCTCGGCGAGCCTCTTCAGCAGCCTCGGGTCCTCCGCCGCCCGGACACCGTGGCCGAGCCGGGTCGCGTGCAGATCGTCCAGACAGTCCCGTACGGACGACGGACCGCTCAGTTCCCCGCCGTGCGGCGCGGACAGCAGCCCGCCGTCCCGCGCGATGGCGAAGGCCCGGTCGAAGTCCCGCGCCATGCCCCGCCGCTCGTCGTTCGACAGGCCGAAACCGACCACACCCCGGTCCGCGTACCGCACCGCCAGCCGGGCCAGCGTCCGGGCGTCCAGCGGATGCTTCATCCGGTTCGCCGCCACCAGCACCCGCATCCCGAGCCCGGTCTCCCGCGAGGTCGTCTCCACCGCGTCGAGGATGACCTCCAGCGCCGGGATCAGCCCGCCCAGCCGGGGCGCGTACGACGTCGGGTCGACCTGGATCTCCAGCCATCCGGAGCCGTCCCTGACGTCCTCCTCCGCCGCCTCCCGCACCAGCCGCTGTATGTCCTCCGGCTGCCGCAGGCAGGACCGCGCCGCGTCGTACAGCCGCTGGAAGCGGAACCAGCCCCGCTCGTCCGTGGCCCGCAGTCTCGGCGGCTCCCCGCTGGTCAGCGCGTCGGTCAGCGCCTCGGGCAGGCGCACCCCGTACTTGTCGGCCAGCTCCAGCACGGTCCCGGGCCGCATCGACCCCGTGAAGTGCAGATGCAGATGGGCCTTCGGCAGCTCAGAGACATCACGTACACGCTCCATTCAGCGATCCTGCCGTACGGCGATGTCCTCCCGGTAGCCGATTCCCTGAACGTGGTCTTGCTCGCACGAAGAAACGGGCCGCCTCCCCGGAGGGAAACGGCCCGCTACGCGCGCGTGGAGGTTCAGTCCGTGGCCTCCGCCAGCAGCTTCTGGATCCGGCTCACGCCCTCGACGAGGTCCTCGTCGCCCAGCGCGTACGACAGCCGCAGATAGCCCGGCGTACCGAAGGCCTCACCCGGGACGACCGCGACCTCGGCCTCCTCCAGGATCAGCTCGGCCAGTTCCACGCTGCTCTGCGGGCGCTTGCCGCGGATCTCCCTGCCGAGCAGCCCCTTCACCGACGGGTACGCGTAGAACGCGCCCTCGGGCTCGGGGCAGACCACGCCGTCGATCTCGTTGAGCATCCGCACGATGGTCTTGCGGCGCCGGTCGAAGGCCTCGCGCATCTTCTCCACGGCCGACAGATCACCGGAGACGGCGGCGATCGCGGCGACCTGGGCCACGTTCGAGACGTTCGAGGTGGCGTGCGACTGGAGGTTCGTGGCGGCCTTGACGACATCCTTCGGGCCGATGATCCACCCGACCCGCCAGCCGGTCATGGCGTAGGTCTTGGCGACACCGTTGACCACGACGCACTTCTCGCGCAGCTCGGGCAGGATCGCCGGGAGCGAGGTGAACTTCGCGTCGCCGTAGACGAGGTGCTCGTAGATCTCGTCCGTCAGCACCCACAGGCCGTGCTCGACGGCCCAGCGGCCGATCGCCTCGGCCTCCTCGGCGCTGTAGACCGCGCCGGTCGGGTTGGACGGGGAGACGAAGAGCACGACCTTCGTGTTCTCCGTGCGCGCCGCCTCCAGCTGCTCGACCGACACCCGGTAGCCGGTGGTCTCGTCGGCCACGACCTCCACCGGCACACCGCCGGCGAGACGGATCGACTCGGGGTAGGTCGTCCAGTACGGCGCCGGGACGATGACCTCGTCGCCCGGGTCGAGGATCGCGGCGAAGGCGTTGTAGATCGCCTGCTTGCCGCCGTTGGTGACCAGGATCTGCGAGGCGTCGACCTCGTAGCCGGAGTCCCGCAGCGTCTTCGCGGCGATCGCGGCCTTCAGCTCGGGCAGACCGCCGGCCGGGGTGTAGCGGTGGTACTTCGGGTTCTTGCAGGCCTCTACGGCCGCGTCGACGATGTAGTCCGGGGTCGGGAAGTCGGGCTCGCCGGCGCCGAAGCCGATCACCGGACGTCCGGCGGCCTTCAGGGCCTTGGCCTTGGCGTCCACGGCGAGGGTGGCGGATTCGGAGATCGCGCCGACTCGGGCGGAGACCCGGCGCTCGGTGGGTGGGGTTGCAGCGCTCATACGGCCCATGTTTTCAGACCCGAAACCGGCCGGGCACACGGGTTTCACGGACTGGGCACCGGACGGGGCGGCCGACTGAACATCAGACTGAATCCGGTGCGGACCGCATTCGGTTCGACGGGGCGCTCAAGACCACGTACACTCACACGTCGTTGGCCCTCAACAGCCGTGCCACCACGGTGCACACCGAGCACCCGGTCGGATGCGGTACGTTGGGGACACACAAAGGGTCGTAGCTCAATTGGTAGAGCACTGGTCTCCAAAACCAGCGGTTGGGGGTTCAAGTCCCTCCGGCCCTGCTACACACACCTTCGCCAGGATGTGTGCGCATGTACGTACAGTAATGCACCGCCGTGCGGCTCAGACCGGGCGCGGCACGGCCACGACCCGGGAACAGGTGAGGACGAATGGCGGATGCCGTGGGCTCCATCGACACGCCTGATGCCCAGGATGAGCTGCCTGAGGCCAAGAAGAAGGCACGCAAGGGCGGCAAGCGCGCCAAGAAGGGCCCGCTGAAGCGCCTCGCGCTTTTCTACCGCCAGATCGTCGCGGAGCTCCGCAAGGTCGTCTGGCCCACGCGGGGCCAGCTGACGACGTACACGACCGTGGTGATCGTCTTCGTCGTCATCATGATCGGCCTGGTGACCGTGATTGACTATGGACTCAGCCACGCCGCCAAGTACGTCTTCGGCTGATCCGAGAGCGAAGGGCGCCGAGGTATCCGGCGCCCCTTTCGCATGTTCCACCCCTATGTATCCAGGAAGAAGCAGCCACCGTGTCTGACCAGAACCTGAACGACGCCATCGAGCCCGACGAGGTCGACGACGAGCTCGACATCGTCGAGGGCGCGGACGAGGTGGACGAGTTCGAGGCTGCCGATGCCGAGGCGGGCGAAGCCGCGGAGGACGCCGCGCTCCACGTCGAGGACGAGGACGAGGCCGACTCCGAGGATGGCGAGGACGCCGAGGACGAGTTCGAGGCCGAGGAAGAAGAGCCGGCCGAGCCCGTCGACCCCGTCGCCGCCCTCCGCGAGGAACTGCGCACCCTCCCCGGCGAGTGGTACGTGATCCACACCTACGCCGGTTACGAGAACCGCGTGAAGACCAACCTGGAGCAGCGCGCCGTCTCGCTGAACGTCGAGGACTACATCTTCCAGGCCGAGGTGCCGCAGGAAGAGGTCGTCCAGATCAAGAACGGCGACCGCAAGACGATCCGCCAGAACAAGCTCCCCGGGTACGTCCTCGTCCGTATGGACCTGACGAACGAGTCCTGGGGCGTCGTCCGCAACACCCCCGGCGTCACCGGCTTCGTGGGCAACGCCTACGACCCGTATCCGCTGACCCTGGACGAGATCGTCAAGATGCTCGCCCCGGAGGCCGAGGAGAAGGCCGCCCGTGAGGCCGCCGAGGCCGAGGGCAAGCCCGCTCCGCAGCGCAAGGTCGAGGTCCAGGTGCTGGACTTCGAGGTCGGCGACTCGGTCACCGTCACCGACGGTCCGTTCGCCACGCTGCAGGCCACGATCAACGAGATCAACGCCGACTCGAAGAAGGTCAAGGGCCTCGTCGAGATCTTCGGCCGCGAGACTCCGGTCGAGCTGAGCTTCGACCAGATCCAGAAGAACTAGACCTCACTGCTTCCGAACAGGTCAGGCGGGCTCCCACAGCCGTCTGACCTGCTCGGTTTTTGGCCGCGCGGTCCTACCCGTTAGGGTTGTGCGGTTGCCTTCGGGCACTCGGAAATCGACAAGAAACGGGAGAGGACCCGAAATGCCTCCCAAGAAGAAGAAGGTCACGGGGCTCATCAAGCTCCAGATCCAGGCCGGCGCCGCCAACCCGGCTCCGCCGGTCGGCCCGGCGCTGGGTCAGCACGGCGTCAACATCATGGAGTTCTGCAAGGCCTACAACGCCGCGACCGAGTCGCAGCGTGGCTGGGTCATCCCGGTGGAGATCACGGTCTACGAGGACCGCTCCTTCACCTTCATCACCAAGACGCCGCCGGCCGCGAAGATGATCCTCAAGGCCGCGGGCATCGAGAAGGGCTCCGGCGAGCCGCACAAGACCAAGGTCGCCAAGATCACCGAGGCGCAGGTCCGCGAGATCGCCACGACCAAGCTGCCCGACCTCAACGCCAACGACCTGGACGCCGCCGCGAAGATCATCGCGGGCACCGCCCGGTCCATGGGCGTCACCGTCGAGGGCTGATCCCCACCCCCCGTACAGCAGAAGTGTGGAAGGGCCTGCTCGGCCCGTACCACGACTCCTAAGACACAACAGGAGCAGTAGTGAGCAAGCGCAGCAAGTCTCTCCGCGCTGCGGACGCCAAGGTCGACCGGGAGAAGCTCTACGCCCCGCTCGAGGCCGTCCGTCTCGCCAAGGAGACCTCCACGAGCAAGTTCGACGGCACCGTCGAGGTCGCCTTCCGTCTGGGTGTCGACCCGCGCAAGGCCGACCAGATGGTCCGTGGCACCGTGAACCTGCCGCACGGCACCGGCAAGACCGCCCGGGTCCTGGTCTTCGCGACCGGTGACCGTGCTGCGGCCGCGGAGGCCGCGGGCGCCGACATCGTCGGCTCCGACGAACTGATCGACGAGGTCGCGAAGGGCCGTCTGGACTTCGACGCCGTCGTCGCCACCCCGGACCTCATGGGCAAGGTCGGCCGCCTCGGCCGCGTGCTCGGTCCCCGTGGCCTGATGCCGAACCCGAAGACCGGCACCGTCACCCCCGACGTGGCCAAGGCCGTCACCGAGATCAAGGGCGGCAAGATCGAGTTCCGTGTCGACAAGCACGCGAACCTGCACTTCATCATCGGCAAGACGTCCTTCGAGGACGACAAGCTGGTGGAGAACTACGGCGCGGCCCTGGAGGAGATCCTCCGTCTGAAGCCGTCCGCCGCCAAGGGCCGCTACATCAAGAAGGCCGCGATCAGCAGCACGATCGGCCCCGGTATCCAGGTCGACCCGAACCGCACCCGCAACCTCCTCGTCGAGGAGGACCCGGCCGCGGTCTGAACCTGACGGTTCGCCTCGAGTCGGCGACGAGCCCCGCAACCTTTCGAGGTGCGGGGCTCGTCCCCTTTGGTCGTACGTCGTTATTTTCGTACGGCTGTCAGCGCCGTGCGTTAGCGTGCACTCACAGCATTCTCATGGGGGTGGGGCGGATGAAGCGCATCGTGCGGACGGCAGGCCTGTCCATCGCGGCGGTGAGCCTGATGGCGGGGGCGACTGCCTGTGGCTCCGGCGGCTCGGGGGGTTCCGGTGGCTCCGATGACTCCGGCACCGGCGGGGGCGCCGGGTTCGATCCCATCGCCGCCCTGCGGACCGCGGAGAAGTCCACCGACGGCGCCGACTCCGCGAAGGTCGAGTCCACCACGACCATGGGCTCGGTGATGTCGATGACCGCCGACGGCGTCCTCGCCTGGGGCGACGGCCTCACCGGCAACCTCATCATCACGTACACCGGCGGCACCATGGCCGACACCATGCGCCAGATGGGCAGCACCTCCATGGAGGCCCGCTATCTGCCCGACGCCTACTACGCGAAGATGGGCGACACCTTCGCCGAGCAGTCCGGCGGCAAGCACTGGATCAAGTACGCGTACGACGACCTGGAGACCCTCGGCGGCGGCAGTGGCGCGTATCTGAAGGACCAGATGCAGAACACCACCCCCAACCAGTCGGTGAAGCTCCTGCTGGCCTCCGGGGACGTGCGCAAGGTCGGTGAGGAGACGGTGCGGGGCCAGGAGACCACGCACTACTCGGGCAGGGTGGACGTGGCCGACCTCGCCGAGAAGAACTCCAGCCTCAGCCGCAGCCAGCTCGACGACCTGAAGAAGACGCTGGATCAGGCCGGCGTCACCACCGAGACCGTCGACATCTGGGTCGACGACCAGGACCTGCTGGTCAAGAAGGTGGAGAAGGGCGAGACCACGGCGGGCGCGTACAGCCAGACCGCGTACTACAGCGACTACGGCACCGACGTCTCGGTCGAGGAGCCCCCGGCGGCCGACACCGCGGACTTCACGGAGCTGGTGAAGCAGTAGGCGGGACGAGGAACCCAGAGGGACACAGGGGCAAGGGGGACGTATGAACAGACGACTGAACAAACGGCACAGGACCGCCGCGGCCACGGCAACCGCTCTGCTGCTCACCGGCGCGGCGGGCTGCGCGGGCCACGGGAAGGGCGCGGCGGGCGGTGATGCGCAGCGGTCCGCCACGCAGGTGCTCACCGCGGCGTACGAGAAGACCGCCGAGGCCAGGTCCGCCCGGATCACCATGACGATGTCCGCGCCCGCCGCGATGGCGGACGGCGGAGACATGAAGATGAGCGGGATCATGGGCTGGGACCCGACCGTCATGGATGTCACGATGACGGGCTCCGCGCTCGCGGCGGACCCCGACGCCCCCGAGCGGGTCAGGATGATCGTCCGGGACAACGTGATGTACATGGACATGGGGGCGAAGGCGCCGGCCGAGATGGACGGCAAGCGCTGGATGAAGTTCGACATGGCCGCCATGGCGGAGGCCGCCGGCGACGAGGACGTCCGGCGGCAGATGACCTCCGGCCTGGAGAACATGAACCAGGACCCGGCCGAACAGCTGGCCATGCTGCTCGACTCGCCCAACCTGAAGCACCTGGGCAGCGAGAAGATCGACGGCGTGGAGGCCGAGCACTACAAGGGCACGCTCACGGTGAAGGAGATGCTGGAGTCCGGCGACTCCCTGGACGTGCTCGAGCCGGACGAGCGGAACAAGGTGCTCAAGGAGGTCGAGAAGGCCGGCATCAAGGGCTACGACACCGAGGTCTGGGTCAACGACGAGGATCTGCCGGTGCGCATGGACGTCGGCATCGACACCCCCGAGGGCGACATCGGGATCCGCATGAGCTTCTCCGACTACGGCACGAAGGCCGAGGTCGCGGCGCCGCCGGCCGACGAGACCTTCGACCTGGCCGAGATGTTCAAGGGGCTCCAGGACAGCGGCTTCGCCGAGGACGGCACCGGCGACCCGGCGCTGGACGAGGAGATGTCCGGGCTGGAGAAGGGCCTCGACCTCGAAGGTCTCGGGGCCGCCGACGGCTGACCCCCTACGGGCGGATTTGCTTGACGGCGTCCGGGTCCCGTACTCTCCTATCGAAGCCAAAGACCGCTGGTCGTTGCCGTGCGCTCGGGAGAGGGTGCGGTGGCCGAAGGATCCGCTGATACGCGGACGACCCGCGCAGGTGACTGTGGAAGTGCTCCCGGGCCGGAACCCGTCCGTCGACGGATCTCGTTCGGTTGAGCTACGCCCCGTGCGCCTGCGCCGGGGCGTTTCGTTTGTCCAAGCTCCTTCCGAGCGGTCCTCATCACCCGGAAGGAGGCCGACGCTCTATGGCAAGGCCCGACAAGGCTGCCGCGGTGGCCGAGCTGACGGAGCAGTTCCGCAGCTCGAACGCCGCCGTGCTGACCGAGTACCGGGGTCTCACCGTGGCGCAGCTCAAGACGCTGCGCCGATCGCTCGGTGAGAACGCCCAGTACGCCGTGGTGAAGAACACGCTGACCAAGATTGCGGCCAACGAGGCCGGGATCACGACGCTCGACGACCTGTTCAACGGTCCGACGGCGGTCGCCTTCGTCACCGGTGACCCGGTGGAGTCGGCGAAGGGTCTTCGTGACTTCGCCAAGGACAACCCGAACCTCGTCATCAAGGGCGGTGTCCTTGACGGCAAGGCGCTGTCCGCCGACGAGATCAAGAAGCTTGCGGACCTCGAGTCCCGCGAGGTTCTGCTCGCCAAGCTGGCGGGCGCTATGAAGGGCAAGCAGACGCAGGCTGCTCAGGTCTTCCAGGCGCTCCCGTCGAAGCTCGTCCGCACCGTGGACGCGCTTCGTGCCAAGCAGGACGAGCAGGGCGGTGCCGAGTAACTCGGCTCGCGAAATGACCGCCGTCTGAGGCAGTCCGCCCCAGGCAGAGGTCGTAGCGGGCCGAACGTACGCCCGCCAGACATGTACATCCGGCACCAGCCGAATTAGTGGAAGGATTGCCCGCCGTGGCTCTCACCCAGGAAGAACTGCTCGCCGAGTTCGAGTCGATGACCCTCATCCAGCTTTCCGAGTTCGTGAAGGCGTTCGAGGAGAAGTTCGACGTCACCGCCGCCGCCGCTGTCGCCGTCGCGGGCCCCGCCGTTCCCGGCGCCCCGGTCGAGGCCGCTGAGGAGCAGGACGAGTTCGACGTCATCCTCACCGGTGCCGGCGACAAGAAGATCCAGGTCATCAAGGTCGTGCGTGAGCTGACCTCGCTGGGCCTGAAGGAGGCCAAGGACCTCGTGGACGGCGCCCCGAAGCCCGTTCTCGAGAAGGTCGCCAAGGAGGCCGCGGACAAGGCCGCCGAGGCCCTCAAGGGCGCCGGCGCCTCGGTCGAGGTCAAGTAACACCCTGCGGCCGAGTGAAGGCCGCCGCGTTGGCTGAAACTGTCCCCTCGGGGCTGTAACGCCCACGCACCGAAGAGCGATCATCCATCCGGGTGGTCGCTCTTCGTCGTTCCCGGGGTGCGGCCACGGTTACCTTGCACCCGCGGAAGCGAGGGGTATGGTGATCTTCGTCGTATCTCCGAGCTCGGGGTTCGGGCATGGGGGGCCTTGACGAACCGCACGCAGCGCGCAATTCTCAGGACGCGTCGTCACAACGATCCGAGTTCCGAGGCATGGATCGACGACGAAGAGGGCAGTATCACCGTGCGTTGAGGGCTAGAAGACCGAGGGCGTTGAGAACAACGAGGGCTTCGAACAACCCGCACTGGACATCAGTGTGCCAAGTGGCTACACTGACCCTTTGCGCTGCCTGTTAGCTGTCCCCTGCCCGTCACCAGGGGCATGCCCTCTCTTGAGTCCGGACGATCAGACCTCCCTCACCTGGGATTTCTGTCTCCGCGCGCGAGCGAGGGGCCGGTACGCGCGTAGTGAGTCCGAGCCCTCGGAAGGACCCCCTCTTGGCCGCCTCGCGCAACGCCTCGACCGCGAATACGAACAACGGCGCCAGCACCGCCCCGCTGCGCATCTCTTTTGCAAAGATCAAGGAGCCTCTCGAGGTTCCCAACCTGCTCGCGCTGCAGACCGAGAGCTTCGACTGGCTGCTCGGAAACACCGCCTGGCAGAGTCGGGTCGAGGAGGCTCTGGAGAACGGTCAGGACGTCCCCACCAAGTCCGGCCTCGAGGAGATCTTCGAGGAGATCTCCCCGATCGAGGACTTCTCCGGGTCGATGTCGCTGACCTTCCGCGACCACCGTTTCGAGCCGCCGAAGAACAGCATCGACGAGTGCAAGGAGCGCGACTTCACGTACGCGGCTCCGCTCTTCGTGACGGCCGAGTTCACCAACAACGAGACCGGTGAGATCAAGTCCCAGACGGTCTTCATGGGCGACTTCCCGCTCATGACGAACAAGGGCACGTTCGTCATCAACGGCACCGAGCGTGTCGTGGTGTCGCAGCTGGTCCGTTCGCCCGGTGTCTACTTCGACTCCTCGATCGACAAGACGTCCGACAAGGACATCTTCTCCGCCAAGATCATCCCCTCCCGGGGTGCCTGGCTGGAGATGGAGATCGACAAGCGCGACATGGTCGGTGTGCGTATCGACCGCAAGCGCAAGCAGTCGGTGACCGTCCTCCTGAAGGCGCTCGGCTGGACCACCGAGCAGATCCTCGAGGAGTTCGGCGAGTACGAGTCCATGCGCGCCACCCTGGAGAAGGACCACACCCAGGGCCAGGACGACGCGCTGCTCGACATCTACCGCAAGCTCCGTCCGGGCGAGCCCCCGACGCGTGAGGCCGCGCAGACGCTGCTCGAGAACCTCTACTTCAACCCCAAGCGCTACGACCTGGCCAAGGTCGGCCGCTACAAGGTCAACAAGAAGCTGGGTGCGGACGCTCCGCTGGACGCGGGCATCCTGACCGTCGAGGACATCATCTCGACGATCAAGTACCTGGTGAAGCTGCACGCCGGCGAGACCGAGACGGTCGGCGACAACGGCGGCTCGATCGTCGTCGAGACCGACGACATCGACCACTTCGGCAACCGTCGTCTGCGCAGCGTCGGCGAGCTCATCCAGAACCAGGTCCGTACGGGTCTGGCGCGTATGGAGCGCGTCGTCCGCGAGCGTATGACGACCCAGGACGTCGAGGCGATCACGCCGCAGACCCTGATCAACATCCGGCCGGTCGTCGCCTCCATCAAGGAGTTCTTCGGCACCAGCCAGCTGTCGCAGTTCATGGACCAGAACAACCCGCTGTCGGGTCTCACCCACAAGCGCCGTCTGTCGGCTCTTGGTCCGGGTGGTCTCTCCCGTGAGCGGGCCGGCTTCGAGGTCCGTGACGTGCACCCGTCTCACTACGGCCGTATGTGCCCGATCGAGACGCCCGAAGGCCCGAACATCGGTCTGATCGGTTCGCTCGCCTCCTACGGCCGCGTCAACGCGTTCGGTTTCGTGGAGACGCCGTACCGCAAGGTCGTCGACGGCCAGGTCACCGACGAGGTCGACTACCTGACGGCCGACGAAGAAGACCGATTCGTCATCGCGCAGGCCAACGCCACGCTCAACGACGACCTGCGCTTCACCGAGAACCGGGTGCTGGTCCGCCGCCGTGGCGGCGAGGTCGACTACGTCGCCGGTGACGACGTGGACTACATGGACGTCTCGCCGCGCCAGATGGTGTCGGTCGCGACCGCCATGATCCCGTTCCTCGAGCACGACGACGCCAACCGTGCCCTCATGGGCGCGAACATGATGCGCCAGGCCGTGCCGCTCATCAAGTCCGAGTCCCCGCTCGTCGGCACCGGCATGGAGTACCGCTCCGCCGTCGACGCCGGCGACGTGGTCAAGGCCGAGAAGGCGGGTGTGGTCCAGGAGGTCTCCGCGGACTACATCACCACCGCCAACGACGACGGCACGTACATCACCTACCGGCTGGCCAAGTTCGCCCGCTCCAACCAGGGCACCTCGGTCAACCAGAAGGTCATCGTCAACGAGGGCGACCGGATCATCGAGGGCCAGGTCCTCGCCGACGGTCCGGCCACCCAGAACGGCGAGATGGCGCTCGGCAAGAACCTGCTCGTGGCGTTCATGCCGTGGGAGGGTCACAACTACGAGGACGCGATCATCCTGTCGCAGCGCCTCGTGCAGGACGACGTCCTCTCCTCGATCCACATCGAGGAGCACGAGGTCGACGCCCGTGACACCAAGCTCGGCCCCGAGGAGATCACCCGGGACATCCCGAACGTCTCCGAGGAGGTCCTCGCCGACCTCGACGAGCGCGGCATCATCCGCATCGGTGCCGAGGTCATCGCCGGTGACATCCTCGTCGGCAAGGTCACGCCCAAGGGTGAGACCGAGCTGACCCCGGAGGAGCGCCTGCTGCGCGCGATCTTCGGTGAGAAGGCCCGTGAGGTCCGTGACACCTCGCTGAAGGTGCCGCACGGCGAGACCGGCAAGGTCATCGGCGTGCGCGTCTTCGACCGCGAGGAGGGCGACGAGCTGCCGCCCGGCGTCAACCAGCTGGTCCGTGTGTATGTTGCGCAGAAGCGCAAGATCACCGACGGTGACAAGCTGGCCGGCCGGCACGGCAACAAGGGTGTCATCTCCAAGATCCTGCCCATCGAGGACATGCCGTTCCTCGAGGACGGGACCCCGGTCGACATCATCCTCAACCCGCTCGGTGTGCCGTCCCGGATGAACCCGGGACAGGTCCTGGAGATCCACCTCGGCTGGCTCGCCAGCCGCGGCTGGGACGTCTCCGGTCTCGCCGAAGAGTGGGCGCAGCGCCTGCAGGCCATCGGCGCCGACGCGGTCGACCCGGGCACCAACGTCGCCACCCCGGTCTTCGACGGTGCGCGTGAGGACGAGCTCGCGGGTCTGCTGCAGCACACCATCCCGAACCGCGACGGCGAGCGCATGGTGCTCCCGTCCGGCAAGGCGCGGCTGTTCGACGGCCGTAGCGGTGAGCCGTTCCCGGACCCGATCTCGGTCGGCTACATGTACATCCTGAAGCTGCACCACCTGGTCGACGACAAGCTGCACGCCCGTTCGACCGGCCCGTACTCGATGATCACCCAGCAGCCGCTGGGTGGTAAGGCCCAGTTCGGTGGCCAGCGGTTCGGCGAGATGGAGGTGTGGGCACTGGAGGCGTACGGCGCCGCCTACGCCCTCCAGGAGCTGCTGACCATCAAGTCCGACGACGTCACCGGCCGCGTGAAGGTCTACGAGGCCATCGTCAAGGGCGAGAACATCCCCGAGCCCGGCATCCCCGAGTCCTTCAAGGTGCTCATCAAGGAGATGCAGTCGCTCTGCCTGAATGTGGAGGTGCTGTCCAGCGACGGTATGTCCATCGAGATGCGAGACACCGACGAGGACGTCTTCCGCGCTGCGGAGGAGCTCGGCATCGACCTGTCCCGGCGCGAGCCGAGCAGCGTCGAAGAGGTCTGACGGGAGTTCGGCGGACCTTGAACCATCAGGGTCCGCCGGCCCCGGGACCCCCGTTTCAGACCCCAAGACTTACAACCCTGAGAGGGATTGACGCATAGTGCTCGACGTCAACTTCTTCGACGAGCTCCGGATCGGTCTGGCTACCGCTGACGACATCCGTCAGTGGAGCCACGGCGAGGTCAAGAAGCCCGAGACCATCAACTACCGCACGCTCAAGCCCGAAAAGGACGGACTCTTCTGCGAGAAGATCTTCGGTCCGACCCGGGACTGGGAGTGCTACTGCGGCAAGTACAAGCGCGTCCGCTTCAAGGGCATCATCTGTGAGCGCTGTGGCGTCGAGGTCACGCGCGCCAAGGTGCGCCGTGAGCGGATGGGCCACATCGAGCTGGCCGCGCCCGTCACGCACATCTGGTACTTCAAGGGTGTCCCGAGCCGGCTGGGCTACCTGCTGGACCTGGCTCCCAAGGACCTCGAGAAGGTCATCTACTTCGCGGCGTACATGATCACGTACGTCGACGAGGAGCGCCGGACCCGTGACCTGCCCTCCCTGGAGGCGCATGTCTCCGTCGAGCGGCAGCAGATCGAGAACCGTCGCGACGCCGACCTCGAAGGCCGCGCCAAGAAGCTCGAGACCGACCTGGCCGAGCTCGAGGCCGAGGGTGCCAAGGCCGATGTGCGCCGCAAGGTGCGCGAAGGCGCCGAGCGCGAGATGAAGCAGCTGCGCGACCGCGCCCAGCGCGAGATCGACCGTCTCGACGAGGTGTGGACCCGCTTCAAGAACCTCAAGGTCCAGGACCTCGAGGGCGACGAGCTGCTCTACCGCGAGCTGCGTGACCGCTTCGGCACCTACTTCGACGGTTCGATGGGTGCCGCGGCGCTGCAGAAGCGGCTGGAGTCCTTCGACCTCGACGAGGAGGCCGAGCGTCTCCGCGAGATCATCCGTACCGGCAAGGGCCAGAAGAAGACCCGTGCGCTCAAGCGCCTGAAGGTCGTCTCCGCGTTCCTGCAGACCAGCAACAGCCCCAAGGGCATGGTGCTCGACTGCGTGCCGGTCATCCCGCCGGACCTGCGTCCGATGGTGCAGCTGGACGGTGGCCGCTTCGCGACCTCCGACCTGAACGACCTGTACCGCCGTGTGATCAACCGCAACAACCGTCTGAAGAGGCTCCTCGACCTCGGCGCGCCCGAGATCATCGTCAACAACGAGAAGCGCATGCTTCAGGAGGCTGTTGACGCCCTCTTCGACAACGGCCGTCGTGGCCGTCCGGTGACCGGTCCCGGTAACCGCCCGCTGAAGTCCCTCAGCGACATGCTGAAGGGTAAGCAGGGTCGATTCCGTCAGAACCTGCTCGGCAAGCGTGTCGACTACTCGGCCCGTTCCGTGATCGTCGTCGGTCCGCAGCTGAAGCTGCACCAGTGCGGTCTGCCGAAGGCGATGGCGCTGGAGCTCTTCAAGCCGTTCGTCATGAAGCGGCTCGTGGACCTCAACCACGCGCAGAACATCAAGAGCGCCAAGCGCATGGTGGAGCGCGGCCGCACCGTCGTGTACGACGTCCTCGAAGAGGTCATCGCCGAGCACCCGGTGCTGCTGAACCGTGCGCCCACCCTGCACCGTCTCGGCATCCAGGCCTTCGAGCCGCAGCTGGTCGAGGGCAAGGCCATCCAGATCCACCCGCTCGTCTGCACCGCGTTCAACGCGGACTTCGACGGTGACCAGATGGCCGTGCACCTGCCGCTGTCCGCGGAGGCGCAGGCCGAGGCCCGCATCCTGATGCTGTCCTCGAACAACATCCTCAAGCCCGCCGACGGCCGTCCGGTGACGATGCCGACCCAGGACATGGTCCTCGGTCTGTTCTTCCTCACCACCGACGGCGAGCTGCGCGACACCAAGGGCGAGGGCCGGTCCTTCGGCTCCACGGCCGAGGCGATCATGGCGTTCGACGCCGGCGAGCTCGCGCTGCAGTCGGCGATCGACATCCGCTTCCCGGTGGGCACCATCCCGCCGCGCGGCTGGACCCCGCCGGTGCGCGAGGAGGGCGAGCCCGAGTGGCAGCAGGGTGACAGCTTCCGGCTGCGCACCACGCTGGGCCGTGCGCTCTTCAACGAGCTGCTGCCCGAGGACTACCCGTTCGTCGACTACTCGGTGGGCAAGAAGCAGCTCTCCGAGATCGTCAACGACCTCGCCGAGCGCTACCCCAAGGTCATCGTGGCGGCGACGCTCGACAACCTGAAGGCGTCCGGCTTCTACTGGGCGACCCGTTCCGGTGTCACCGTCGCCATCTCCGACGTCGTCGTTCCCGAGGCGAAGAAGGAGATCGTCCGCGGCTACGAGGCCTTGGACGAGAAGGTCCAGAAGCAGTACGAGCGCGGTCTGATCACCAAGGAAGAGCGCACTCAGGAGCTCATCGCGATCTGGACCAAGGCGACCAACGAGGTCGCCGAGGCGATGAACGAGAACTTCCCCAAGACGAACCCCATCTTCATGATGGTTGACTCGGGTGCCCGAGGAAACATGATGCAGATGCGGCAGATCGCCGGTATGCGTGGTCTGGTGTCGAACGCGAAGAACGAGACCATCCCGCGTCCGATCAAGGCGTCCTTCCGTGAGGGCCTGTCCGTGCTGGAGTACTTCATCTCCACGCACGGTGCCCGTAAGGGTCTGGCGGACACCGCCCTGCGTACCGCCGACTCGGGTTACCTGACCCGTCGTCTGGTGGACGTCTCGCAGGACGTCATCATCCGCGAGGAGGACTGCGGCACCGAGCGCGGCCTCAAGCTGGCCATCGCCGAGCGCGACGAGGCCGGTGTGCTGCGCAAGGCGGGCAACGCCGAGACGTCCGTGTACGCGCGCTGCCTCGCCGAGGACATCGTCGTGGACGGCAAGGTGCTCGCCCCGGCGGGCGTCGACCTCGGTGACGTCCTCATCGACCAGCTGGTCAAGGCCGGCGTCGAGGAGGTCAAGACCCGCTCGATCCTGACCTGCGAGTCCACCGTCGGCACCTGCGCCATGTGCTACGGCCGCTCGCTGGCCACCGGCAAGCTGGTCGACATCGGTGAGGCGGTCGGCATCATCGCCGCCCAGTCCATCGGTGAGCCCGGTACCCAGCTGACGATGCGTACCTTCCACACCGGTGGTGTGGCCGGTGACGACATCACCCAGGGTCTGCCGCGTGTCGTCGAGCTCTTCGAGGCCCGTACCCCGAAGGGTGTCGCCCCGATCTCCGAGGCCTCCGGCCGCGTGCGGATCGAGGAGACCGAGAAGACCAAGAAGATCGTCATCACGCCGGACGACGGCAGCGACGAGACGGCGTACCCGATCTCGAAGCGCGCCCGTCTGAAGGTCAGCGAGGGCGAGCACGTCGAGGTGGGCCAGCAGCTCACCGTGGGTACCCAGAACCCGCACGACGTGCTGCGCATCCTGGGTCAGCGTGCCGTCCAGGTCCACCTGGTCGGCGAGGTCCAGAAGGTGTACAACTCGCAGGGTGTGTCGATCCACGACAAGCACATCGAGATCATCATCCGGCAGATGCTGCGCCGCGTGACGATCATCGAGTCCGGCGACGCCGAGCTGCTGCCCGGCGAGCTGGTCGAGCGCTCGAAGTTCGAGACCGAGAACCGTCGTGTGGTCCAGGAGGGCGGTCACCCGGCCTCCGGTCGTCCGCAGCTGATGGGTATCACCAAGGCCTCGCTGGCGACGGAATCCTGGCTGTCGGCCGCCTCCTTCCAGGAGACGACCCGAGTCCTGACGGACGCGGCGATCAACGCCAAGTCCGACAGCCTCATCGGCCTCAAGGAGAACGTCATCATCGGTAAGCTCATCCCGGCCGGTACGGGTCTGTCCCGTTACCGCAACATCCGGGTCGAGCCGACCGAGGAGGCGAAGGCCGCAATGTACTCGGCCGTCGGCTACGACGACATCGACTACTCGCCGTTCGGCACGGGCTCCGGCCAGGCCGTTCCGCTGGAGGACTACGACTACGGTCCGTACAACCAGTAAATGACCGAAAGGGCGGTCACCCCGTTGCGTACGGGGTGACCGCCCTTCGGCGTTTCAGTGCGCGGTGAGTTCCCAGGCCGTGACCACGACCGTGGCCACGGCGGCCAGTGCGCCGATGCTGGCCAGCGGCCAGCGGGAGCGCTCCAGGGCGTCCAGGCGCTGCTCGTGGTCGGCGAGCTGTTTGTCGGTCTGGTCGCTGCGCTGGACCAGCAGCGCCAGCTGGCCGTCGGCGCGGGCGAACCCGGCCTCCACGGTTCCGCGCAGCCGTTCCAGCTCTACGGCGACGGCGGTCGGATCGGGCAGGAAGTGTGGCGCATCGGTCATGCGTCCCTCCGTTCCGTGGGGGCGTCCGCCAGGGACAGCAGGGCGGCGTCGTCGTTCGGCCGCGTGTCCGTGCGCAGCCAGGCGGGCAGCATGTTCTGTACGGCGGGCAGGGCCATGACCCTGGTGACGCCGGCGGCGACGGCGAGGGCGCCGGCGATCCAGGGCAGGGTGTCCGGGATGCCGGCGGCGTCGACGGCCGTCGGCAGCAGGACGCACAGGCCGGCAGCGGTCTGGAGAACGGTGCGGAGGGTCCGCTTGGCGGCCTCTGACATCGTGAGCCTCGTTTCTCAGGAGCTGTACGGGACCTTCAGGGCCGCCCAGGACTTGGCGCCCGGCCAGCCGTCGGCGGAGGAGCCGGTGTAGCCGAGCTTGCGCTGCCACTTGGCGTAGGAGAGCCGGTCGGCCTCGGTCCACTGCGGGCCGGGGCCGCTCGTGTACGCGGAGCAGCCGACGGCGACCAGGCGCTTGCCCATCGCGGTGACGATCGCCGACCTCGGCTGCTTCCTGAACCAGTCGGCGCCCGGGAAGGGCTGGTACGTGGGCTTGGCGGAGCCGGAGTCCGTGGCGGGCTTCCTGCCCAGCCGGGTCGCGACCCGGGACCGGAAGTCCGCCATCGTGAAGCCGCGCGGGTCGATCTTGGTGTTCGTCCACTCCTTGTGGCCGATCACGGAGTGCGCGGACCAGCCGTGGGCCCGGCACAGCGCGGCGGACGCCCGGACCATGGCCTCCAGCTGGACCTCGGGCCACGGGTCCTTGCCGTCGCCGAGGTTGACGCACTCGAAGCCGTAGAAGTGGACGTTGCCGTCGGTGTCGTTCTCGTTCGGCGGGGGCAAGGTGGCACTCTCGGCGGCGACGGCTCGCAGGACGTCGCCGTCGCCGCTGCCGGCGTGGTTGGCGCGGCCGTTGCCGACGAGGTGGACCGTGCCGTCCTTGGCGATCACGCCGTGGCAGAGGGGGCCGGGCAGGGCGGAGTGGCCGTTGAAGCAGAGGCTGACGCTGTTGCTGGTGCCGGAGGTGACGGTGTGGTGGATGATCACGCCGTTCACCGGGCCCCAGCTTCCCTTGTGGTTGCGGTTGTGGGTGCGCCAGCCGGAGTGCTCGACGACGGTGACGCCCTCGGCCTTGAGGGCGGCGACGAGGGCGTCGGCGGAGAGGGGGTTGGCCATGGGCGGTGCCTCCCTGGATGGTTCCGACATGGGAAAGCCCCGGCCGGCGGGGTGGCTCGGGGCGTGGGATGCGGCGCCGGGGCGCCGGGCGGGGGCCGGGCGGAGACCTCAGACGGCGGCTTCCGGATCGGAACCGTCCGCACTTCCGCCGTCCGCGGTGGGTTCGTCGTCCGTGGCGGTGTCGTCCGCGGGGGTGTCGGTGGCCGGGTCTCCTTCGGTCGTCGGCCACTGGGCGCACAGTGCCGCGTACGCTGCCGTGGTGGCCCGGAAGTCGGCGAGCGCCTTGGCGACGGCCCGCTGGACGGCCGTCCGGTCCGGGACGACGGGGTCCGTGCCGGCGGGGTCGATGGTGATCCGGCCGTAGCCGCGCAGCACGGTGGCGTTCTCGCCGGTCTCGGTGAACTGGGCGGTGACGGTGACGGAGGGATACCGGCCGGTGATCGAGTCCGGCTGGATGACGGTGTTGAGGCTGCTGTCGGTGACGTTGACGTGGATCGTGTGGCCGTCCTCGACGACGGTGGCGCGGCCCGCGTAGTCGATCGCGACGCCCCAGGGCTGGGTGGGGTCGATGTCCATGGGTGCCTTCCTCAGGTCTGGCGGCCGTGCATGAGGACCGGGTTCGCGTAGACGGTGCCGCTGGTGGCGATGGCCTGGATCTCGAACTTGACCGTGGTGGCGTAGATCGAGGAGAAGTCGCTGCTGAGCAGGCCGGTGTAGTCGAAGTCGTTGCCGGCGGTGACGGTGTCGCCCCACTGGGAGCCGTTGACGAGCACCTGGACCTGGCCCGCGCCGCCGGAGCTGACCCGGGTGTTCATCAGCAGCCGCATCTTGGGCTGCCAGACCGGGTTGTACGACAGGGCGATCGTCGTCCAGGAGGTCGAGGCGGTCTGCGGCCAGCGTGCCTGCGCGATGTCCTGCGGGGGCAGCATGGGCAGCCAAGGACGGGCCAGACCGCCGGTGTTGACGTCGTCGGAGAGGATCTCCCGGCTGCTGTTGTCGTAGATCCGCACCGGCTGGAGCGAGGTGGCGCTGCCGTCGCCGTTGAAGAGGCTCATGGCGAGGCTGCCGGTCTGGCGGTGGATCTCCATGCCGTACTCGTTGCCGCTCCAGCCACCGACCCGGAACATCGGGGTACCGGCGGGCGTGCGCACCAGCAGGGAGCCGCCGTCGGTGATCTCCACCGTGCCGCCGGAGATCCGGTTGAGCGCCGGGCGGCTGTTGACCGCGGTGGACAACTGCTGGATCCGGCGTTCCATCTGGGTCAGCCGGTCGATGATGTCTTCGGGGAGCTGGGGCATCAGGCCTCCTCCAGGTAGAGCTCGGCGGTGTCGGGGCGACCGCGCTGCGCCGGACTGACCTTGACGCCGATGATCCGGTAGCGGGCGTCCAGGCCCTCGGTCCACCACTCGTCCGCGATGCGCAGCCGCACGGTGCGGCCGAGCAGCGCGGGCGGCACCAGGTCGTCGAGGCGGATGCTGATCTCCGGGATCACCACCGCGCCGGTGGCCTGGGCGAGTTCGGCCGTGGCCAAGGACTTCAGGACGGTCGTGCTGGTGGTCTCGTTGTGGTCCGAGGACAGGTCGATTCGGGGGTAGCCGGCCTGGATCTGCGCGGTCGCCTCGTCGGCGTCGGCGTAGACCGGGCGGGACTCCTCGGCCTGGTTGGTGTTGTCCGTGCCGCCCCGGGCCCGCGCGGTGGTGCCGCCACGGGTGGCGTCGCGCGGGAAGGAGTACGACAGGACGGAGCCCGGCCGGTCCATCACCAGGTCGGTGGTGCCGATCTCGATCGTCGGGCTGCCCAGGCGCAGCCGGCGCACCCGTGCGCCGGTGACCGGGTCGCGGTAGACGGTGATGTGGTGCTCGAAGCCGTTCTCCAGCGCGGCGAGGGCGTCCAGCGCCTCCAGGTAGACGGTCTCGTCGCCGTTGCGGTACGACACCGAGCGGGCCTGGGGATGCTCGGGGCTCTCGTCGCCGTAGGTGACGCCGATGTCGCCGCCGTCCACCGGGGGTTCGGCGCCCTCGGGCAGCGGGTCGACCGTCCCGGTCTGCAGGTGGCGCCACAGCTTGCGTGCCAGCTCCAGCTGCTCCACGCCCGAGAAGGTGAGGTCCTGGCGGATGCGCCGACGGCCGGCGTACGACTCGAAGGTGGCCGCCTGGATGCCGAGGGTCAGGACGCCCCGGTCGTCGCTCTGCAGGGTGGACGTCCACACGATGCCGCCCCACCACAGGTCGGTGCCGCGCTGGAGGTAGACCGCGGTGCGGCCCTCCTCGATACGGCGCACCCGGGCGGCCATGGCCGCGTCGGGCACCGGAACGGTGCCCGACAGCGAGCCGGCCTTGCCGAGGTAGTCGTCGACGGTGACGTCGCGCAGCGGCAGGATGTCGATGGTGCGGTCGCTGAGCAGGTCGCAGAAGATCGCGCGGTACGGCGTGCCGGTGGTCGCCGTCATGACGCGGCCTCGTAGGTCGCGGTACCCACGATGCTGTTGCCGCTCGCCCAGGTCCAGGGCGTGAGGGAGTCCACACCGCCGCTGGTGGTGAAGGCGGTGGCATTGGGCCGGCCCGAGGCGGTGATCAGCTCGAACTGCGTGGTGGTGGCGAGGTGGACACGGGCCGTGGCGCGGTTGGGGGCGTCCACGGCGAGTTCGGCGGACCCGATGTACGGGCGGGTCGTGGCCGCGGTGACCGGCAGCGAGAAACGCCAGTTGTCGTTCGTGGTGGGGCTGGTGCCGAAGGAGGTGGTGCTGCCGAACGTGATCGAGAAGTTCAGGTGCACGGTCGTGCCGAACTTGACATACCGGCAGCTGACCGAGGCGTTGCCGAAGGACGGGGTCGCCGATCCGGTGCTGGTGACCCAGGTCGGCGTCCAGTTCTGCCAGGTGGGCAGGACCGGGTAGTCGGTCCAGGCGGTGCCGGACCAGCGCTGGAGCTGCCCGTTCACGTCCCGGTACTGGCCCGGGTAGGCGCCGTTCGTGGAGTCGGTGGTCACCGGGAGGATGCCGCCGACGCCGACTGTGGCGGTGCGGCGGCCGGTGAGCCCCGTGCTCCAGTTGATGGCGGTGGTGCCGGTGCTCGCGCCCTTGGGCACGACGACCTCGTACAGCGGCAGGGCCGTGGCGGGCACCGCCGGTACGGCCGGGGTCGCGGCCGGGACGCCCTTGATGATCTCCACGACGGCCTCGGCGCGGCCGGAGGCGTCGTAGGCGTCGTCGTAGACGCGCAGGACGACGAGGTCGATACGGCCGTACTGGGCGTCGCCGTCGGCGAAGGTCAGGGGCAGGTACTCGGTCAGCGCGACCGGGTAGGCGCCCCGGGCGTCGGTGCCCTGGATCACGGCCCGGCCGGGGCTGATCGTGGCCGACATCGTGCCGGTGGTGCCGGTGAGGGTGAAGCCGGAGATGCGGGAGACGCCGTCGGAGGAGCCCGGCAGGACGCCGGAGCGGGTGGCGACGGGCGAGGTGGGGGTGAGGGCGCCGAGCGAGACGAGCCTGGTGTCCTCGCGGGACTGGCCGTCCGGGGAGAGCCATCCGGAACGTACGGGCATGGTCGGCTCCTTTCGGAAGAGGCGGGGGTGGTTCAGGCGATCGGATCGACGCGGAGGAAGATGGTGTCGAACCAGCTGTTGACGCTGGCGCTGGACGACCTGTGCATCGAGGTGACCGTGTAGACGGAGCCGGCGGTGAGGGAACCCAGGCGCAGCTGCGTGATCGCGGACTTGCTCACGGCACCCGAGCCGGACGCGGCCCGCTCGTCGTCCGCCGCCCAGATCACCGTGGAACCCAGCGTGACCTGAGGGGACATGTGCGCCTGCGCGGTCTCGCTGCCCGCGGTGGAGATTCGTGCGCCGACGCTGATGAGCACGGCGCCGGACGGCGGGGCGGTGAAGTTGAGGGTGAGCGCGGAGACGGACGTGTCGAGCAGCGTCGCGGTGTACGTCGTCGAGGCGGTGTACCCGGCGTCCAGCGACGACGCGAACGCCGGCCCGGGCACGGCGGGCTGCCAGGCGCTGCCGGTCCAGCGCTGGAGCTGGCCGAGGGAGGAGTCCCGGTACTGGCCGGTGTAGCCGCCGGTGGTGACCGTGCCCGCCGGGGCGATGCCGCCGATCTCCCTCGGGTAGGCGGTCCACGCGGTGCCGTTCCAGCGCTGGAGGTAGCCGGCGTTGGCGTTGTCCTGGTACTGGCCCGGGTAGGCGCCGGCCACGGCCGCGTTGTTGTACACCGGCAGGATGCCGCCCACCGAGACCAGGGTGGTGCGCAGGTCGGTGAGGCGGGTGGACCAGTCGATGCCGCCGGTGGCGGTGCCGGCTCCGGCCGGTACGGCGACCTGGAACAGCGCCAGCGCCAGGTTGGGCGTGGCGGGCGCGGCCGGGGTGGTGGCGGGGGTGCCCTTGATGATCTCGACGGCGGCCTCGTGGCGGCCCGAGGCGTCGTACTCGTCGTCGTAGACGCGCAGGACGACGAGGTCGATGCGGCCGTGCTGGGCGTCGCCGTCGGCGAACGTCAGGGTGATGTCCTCGTCCAGGGCGACCGGATAGGCGCCCTGGGCGACGGTGCCCTGGATCACGGCCCGGCCGTGGTAGAGGGTGGCTTTCATGGTGCCGGCGATGCCGCCCAGCCAGAAGCCGCCCACCCGGAACTGGCCGCCGTAGGTGCCCGGCAGGATGCCGGAGCGGGACTGGATGGGGTTCTCGGGGGTGGTGGGGCCCAGGGAGGTGAGCCGGGTGACCCGGCGTGTCTGGCTGTCCGGGGACAGCCATCCGGCGTTCAGTGACATGGCGGATCCTTCGTCTCGGTGGCGGATCAGGCGGCGGACTCGTAGGAACCCCAGATCGACAGGACGTCCGCGGCCTGCCAGGTGTAGGGCACCGCCTTGGTCCAGCTCGTCGCGGCGGTGCCCGAGGTGGAGGTGAAGCGGTGGGCCACGCCGCCGTTGTTCGTCGACAGCTGGGCGGCGCCCTGGAAGAAGCGGAAGCCGTTGCTGCTGAAGCCGACGACGTTCAGCAGGATGTCGGTCATCCAGCCCGACGCCGGGAGCACCGGCATCGATATCGACCAGGCGCCGGCGCTGTCCAGCGCGGACAGGTTGGTCGTGGAACCGATGGCCAGCCGTACCCGGACGTGGACGAGGTTGCCGAGCTTGACGTAGCTGCCGTTGAGGCTGCCGTTGCCGACGACCGGCGCGGCGCCCGTGGACGAGTACCAGACGGGTGTGTAGCTGGTCCAGGAAGGGACCCGCTGGTACGACACCCACTGCGAGCCGTCCCAGCGCTGCAGGGTCCCGTCGGAGCTGTCGCGGTACTGGCCGGTGTAGCTGGCCGTGCTCACCGCGCCGGCCGGGGCGATGCCGCCGAGGGCGCTCGGGTAGCCGACCCAGGCGGAGCCGTCCCAGCGCTGCAGGGAGCCGCCGGAGTCACGGTACTGGCCCGGGTAGGCGCCGTTGCCGGTCTCGCCGACCACGGGCAGGATCCCGCCGACCGCGACGGTGGGCGTCCGCAGGTCGGTGACGTCGCCGTTCCAGTTGACGCCGCCCTTGCCGGCGCTGGCGCCGGCCCGGACCCGGACCTGGTAGATCGGCAGCGTGATGCCGGGGAGCGGAGGAACCGCCGGGGTGGCGGCCGGGATGCCCCGGACGATCTCCACGGCGGCCTTGGTGAAGCCGGAGGCGTCGTACTGGTTGTCGTAGATCCGCAAAACGACGACGTCGATCCGGGGGTTGGAGGCGTCGCCGTCGGCGAAGGTGAGCGTCATCTGCTCGGGGAGCGTGACCGGGTAGGCGCCCTGGCTGCCGTCGGCCTGGATGACGGCCCGGCCCTCGTGGACGGTGGCGGTCATGGTGCCGGCGCCGCCCTCCATCCAGAAGCCCGACAGCCGGTACTGCCCGTCATAGGAGCCGGGCAGGATGCCGGAGCGGACCTCCAGCGGGTTGACCGGGGTGGTGGCGCCCATCTGGGTCAGCCGGGTGTCCTCGCGGGTCTGGCCGGTATCGGCCAGCCATGAGCTGCGCAGGTTCATCTGCTGGTCTCCTGTGATCTCCGGAGGTACGGGTGGAATGACGGGGCGTCAGGTGTCAGGACCTGAGCCACTCGGCGGTGAGGTTGGAGGCGTAGCCGGAGCCGCCGAGGGCGGTGACGGCGGTGCCCGAGTTCTGCAGCCCGAAGAGCGCGAGCTTGTCGCCGACCGCCAGCTTCAGCAGGGCCGTGCCGCCGACGCTGGTCGCCAGCGGGCCGGCGCCGATCAGCCAGGTCGCCCGAGGGACGCCGACGCCGTTGAGGTGCAGACGGGCGCCGCGCGACCCGCTGGTGGACTCCGAGAACCAGCTGACCGAGAGGGACACCCGCCACCAGCCGGCCCGCGGCACCGTGTACGAGGTGGACCCGGTCCAGCCGGCCGCGTCGTCGACGTCGGTGGAGTTCAGGGTGATCTGCGTCCAGTTGCCGCTGGGCACGGACTGCGGGGTGGTCTGCGAGACGCTGAGCAGGACGGTGGTCCGGCCCTCCGCGTACTGCCAGGCGCTGCCGTTCCAGCGCTGGAGCAGCCCGCCCGCGTCCTCCCGGTACTGGCCGACGTAACTGCCGTTGACCAGCAGGGGAGTGGACGGCGCGATCCCGCCGACGGACTTCGGATACGGCACCCAGGCGGTGCCGTCCCAGCGCTGGAGGACCCCGGACTCCTCCCGGTACTGGCCGGCGTACGCGCCGCTGAAGCCGCCGGCCGGGACGATCCCGCCGAGGGCCACCGTCGGGTAGCGCAGGTTGGTGACCGCGGAGTCCCAGGCCAGCCCGCCGGTGCCGGCGGACGCCCCGGCGGGCACCTTGATCTGGTAGAGCGGCAGGGCACTGCCGTCGGGCGTGCTGGGCGCGACGGGCGTGGCCGCGGGGGTGCCCTTCACGAGGCGCACCTTGGCAGCCGTCTGGGCGGTGCCGTCGTAGACGCCGTCCTGTACGACGAGTTCGACCAGGTCGATCCGTCCGTACTGGGCGTCGCCGTCGGGCACCGTCAGGGTCTCCGGCTCGGTGACCGCGACCGGGTAGGCGCCCTGGTTGATCCGGCCGCCCTGCACGAAGGCGCGGCCGGTGCCGATGGTGAAGGTCATGCCCCCGGTGGCGCCGGTGAGCCCGAAGCCGCCGGGGACGATGCCGCCGCGCGCCTTGAGCGGGACGTTCTCGGCGGCGTTGGCGTTCACGGTCACCAGACCGGACAGGGTCAGGCGGGTGTCCTCACGGGTCTGGCCGGTCTCGGTCAGCCAGGCGGCTCGTGTCGTCATGTGATCACCACTCCGCTGCTCGCCAGCGCACCGTCATCCGGGCTCCGGTGTCGTAGGTGTCGGGTCGGAACGCCAGCTGGGCGCGACCGGGGGCGAAGGCGAACAGTTCCTCGGGGCTGCTGTCGGCGGCCGCCGTGTGCCGGCGGGAGGCGGTGCCGTTGAGGGTGACCGTGCCGGCGGCGGTGTCGACGACCAGCTCGTCACCGGCGGCGAGCCCGATCTCGTAGCGCAGCCGCAGCGACGAAGTCCGGTCGGTCACCGTCGGGTTGGTGCACGGGCCGTTGAAGGTGATCACGGGGTGGGTCGGCGCGGAGCCGTCGTTGTCGGCGTTGACGTCGCCGGTGGAGGCCGCCTGCCCCCAGTACAGGGGCCAGGCCAGCGGCCAGGTCAGACCGCTCTCCGGCTGCGGGGCGCCGGTGACCGCGCTGTGCTCGGTGACCGAGTAGCGGCGGGGGTCGGTGGCGTACCACTGCACGGACGCGCGGGAGACGCCCTGGGTGGTGTACGTGCGGTCGGCGGCCAGCACGCGCTGGCTGACCCGGGCCCGCACGGCCAGCGTCTCGCCGTGCAGCCGCACCGCCAGCCAGCGCTCCTGGTCGCCGAGGAGCAGCGCCTGACGCAGGGCGCGCATCGCGCTGAGCGAGGAGGCGGTGTCGTCCTGCGGCGGTACGGTCCACACCGTGCCGCCGATCTTGCGGGGCTTGGCGTAGCGGGCGCCCGGCCAGGCGCCGTGCGCGGTGGGGCGGTCGGCGTCGGAGGAGTCGTACTCCGGCAGGTCCTCCCAGCCGCTGAGCCCGGCCCGGTCGATCTCGTACGGCGTTCCGGGCCCCATCAGCAGTCCGGCCCACTGCATCTGCCCGTCGCGGGTGATGAGTGAGCCGGGGGCCACATCGTCGGTGTATGCGGTTGTCGTGATCTCGGCCATGCTGGCCGTCACCTCACTCTCATGTGCGGGCGTGGGCGGAGGCGAGGAAGAGCAGGTCTTCCGCCGTGCCGCGGGCACCGGCGCCCCGGCTTTCGTGGAACTCCTTGACCTGGTACGGGAGTCGGGAGGCGGCCCGGTGGCGTCGGGCGAGCACCCGCTGCCGGTCCAGCGCGGTCAGCGGCAGCACCCGGCCCGACCGGCGGGAGGCGCCGGGAACCACGACACCGCCCTCGGCGAGCATCGGGATCCTGTCCAGGTGCACCCCGAACTTCTTGCCGAGGATGCTGAAGCTGAGGCTGTTGAGCTTGTCGATGACCCAGTTGGCGAAGGCGACGAGCCCCTGGATCGGCCCCTTCACGACCCCGGCGACGGTCTGCGCGCCGGTGGTGACGAACTGCCCCATCGCGCCGAGCGTGCGGGAGATGGCCTCCTTGATGCGGGTGAACATCCGGGGGATGTCCTTGGTGATCCAGTCCAGCGCCGGCTTGACCGCGTCCTTGAACCCCCGCCAGACCGACGACACCTTGCCGCTGAGCGCCCGGGTGTCCCCGGTGGTCAGCGCCTTCAGCACGGCGAACCCGGTCCCGACGAGGGCGCCGATGACGGTGAGCGCGGTGGTGATCACGCCGAGGTAGACGGTGACGTACGTGTTCACCGCGCTCGCGATGCCCTTGAGCAGCGGGGTCATGACCGTCAGATAGCCCTCGACGTACTTCAGCACGAGCGTGGCGAGCTGCTCCATCAGCCGCTGCCCGGTCTCGGAGTTCAGCGCGAGATCGAGCAGCCACCCGGCGACGGGGAGGAGGAGGCCGGTGACGAAGCCGATGGGGTTGGCGCGGGTGAGGGCGTTGATGATCAGCATGACGCCGGAGCCGATGGTCATGAGGGTGCCGAAGGTGCCCATGAGGTCGCCGAGGATGCCGGCGATGTCGATGAGGCCGGCGACGAGGGACAGGACACCGCCGAGGGCGGACTTGAGGGTGTCGAGTGCGCGCCGCCCGCCCTTGGCCCCGGAGCCGACGGCCTTCAGGCGGGCCGCGGCAGCGGTGGCGGTCTGCCCCGTCTTCGCGACGGACCGGGCGGTGTTCTCGGCGTTCGACTTGACCCGGCGCAGTACGGCGGCGGCCTGGTCGGTGGCGGGACGCACGCTGCCGACGGCCGTGGCGGTCGTCCTGATCCGGTCGGTGAAGGCTCGCACACCGCCGCGGCCCTGTGCCGCCCGGACACGGAAGGCGTTCATGGCCTGGGTGACACCGGCGAACAGATCGGCGGGTTCCCCGCCGGTGGACAGTGCGGCGGTACTCATCCGCGTGCCTTCGCCAGGAACATCAGGGCATCGGCGGTGCGCTGCGGGCTGCTGGTCTCGGCCGCGTAGTAGTGCTCGATGTGCAGTGCGCCGCCCGTCCCCGCCGCACCGGCGTGCGCCGAACCCTGCGCGGCCGCCCGCCTGAGCAGCCGGTCCAGCTTGCTCAGCGGCAGAACGGCCTCCGCCTCACCGGCCTCGGCGAGGATCGCGGGGACACCGCCGGAGCGGGGCATGACGACACCACCGGTGGCCAGCATGGGGATCCTCGGCAGGCTGACGCCGAAGGTCTTGCCGCCGACTCCCGGGACCCAGCCCGGGATGGAGACCTTGATGCCGTTGAGGGCGCCGATCGCGCGGTTGATGATGCCGATGACCGCGTTGATCGGGCCCTTCACCGCGCTCTGGATGCCGCTGAAGGCGCGGCCCGCGATGCCCTTGAGGCCGCCCCAGATGCTGGACAGCTTGTCCTTGACGGCCCGGAAGGCGTTCGGAATCGCCGACTTGACCCAGTTGACGACCGGGGAGATGACGGCCTTGATGCCCTTCCACACGCTGGAGACGACCGTCTTGATCGCGTTCAGCGCGGTGCTGATGACCTTCTTCCAGGTGTTGACGTAGGTCTTGATGACGGTGGCGATCGCCTTGACGACGGTGGAGATCGCCTTCTTGATGCCGTCCCAGACCGACTTGATCAGCTTCGCGGCGCTCTTCATGATCGGCCCGATGGCCTTCATGACCTTGCTGATGACGGACTTGATGACCTCGAAGGCCGCCTTCATGACCTTCTGCATGGTCTTGGAGTTGGCCGCCATGTCGACGACCTTCTCGATCAGCGGCCGGAGCAGATCCATGAGCATGCCGAAGAAGTTGCCCTTCATCGACTTGTTCATCTTGTCCTGGCCCTTGGCCGCCTTACTTGCCCCGGACTCGTATTTCCCGAGATTCTTCCCGGCCGTGGAGCCGGTCTTGCCGGCCTTTCCGATGGATTTCTCCGCCTGGTCGGTGGAGGTCTTGAGGCCCTTTAGTTCGCTTTCGGCGCCCTGAGCAGCGGTCTTGAACTGCTTGAGCTGCCCCTCCCCGGCCTTCGCCTTGTCACCGACGCTCTTCGCGGCGCTGCCGGCCGAGCTTGCCTGTGTCTGGAAGTTCTTGAGTCCGGAAGCTGATCTGTCGAGTGCTCGAACGAGAGACATCCGTTTCCAGTCCTTTCGCGGTCGCGCTCAGAGGCCTGCGAGAGCCACACTCAGAGAGGTGACTGATTCCCTGAGCGCGGTGACGTCCTGCTTCGCGTTGTTCTTCTTTCTCGGCCTGTCGGGAGTGCTCGCGGTTCCGGCTCTTTTCAGCTTGTTTCGGAGGTCGTCGAGGTCACGGTTCACCTTGTCCGCCGTGTCCTGGGCATGGCGAATGTCCTTGCGCAGGCCGTCGACGTGGGACTTCTCAAAGTAAAAGGGGTCGAGTTTGCGTCGCAGGGCATTCGGTTCGACCGCTTTCTGTAGGTCTTCGACCTTCTGCGGAATATTTTTGAGCTTGGCGTCCAGCTCCTCCTTGAGGGCTTTGTCGGCGGCCTTTCGATCCTTTTCCGCCGTTTCGTTCGCTATTCGTGCGGCCTTGGCTTGCTTGTCGAACAGCTCCTTCGTGTATCGAGTCGCATTCTTGAAGCCCGACGCGACGTCTTTCGCCTTCCACTCCTTGACCAACGTCATGTCGAGCTTGAAAAGCTGCATGTCGATCTTGAGGGCCTGGAGCCCGATGACGGCACCGATGAACATCCAGCGCCACAATTTGAACTTCTGCTTGAGTGTCGCGACGTCGGTCTCGAGTCGCGTCAGGCTGGGCGGCAGCTTTTCCAACTCGTTGACCCGGAACAGAATGGTGGGGCTGCTTGTAGGGAGGCTCCCCAGTTCGGTCATGATGCTGCCGATGCTGGCCTCGGCCGTCTTCAGATCCGCGTCAAGCTGTTTGACGTCTCGCGTCATGTGTCCTCCCGGGACGGCGAGAAGGGCCCGGCTGCGGTAGCCGGGCCCTTCTCGGTTGGTGGGTATCGGGGGTGGTCTCAGAACGTGTCCGCGAGGATCAGCCAGGTGATCGAGGCCAGGGCGAGGCAGCCGGCGCACAGTGAGAGGATCTCGCTCGTTCTGAGCCGTCCTGGCAGGACGGAGGGCAGCGTGATGACGCTGGGCGCCGCAGGGTCGTAGAGGACCTCGGTCCGGTCGCCCTCCTGTACACCGAGGGGCGGATGGCGGACCCCTTCGCTCGTCTCGGCTGTCATCTCGGTTCCGTCCGGAAGTGTGAAGATCACCACGGCGTAGTACAAGTCATGGCCGTCCGCCTCCGTCGTCGTGCGGAAGCGGACCAGTTCCCCGGTCGTCCTGACACCGCGCAGCCTCAGGCGGCACCGGCTCAGTATCTGGAATGCGAACGATATGCAGATGATGCCGGTGACGGCAGCGACGAAGCCACCGCCCAGCCGTTCGATCGTCATGGCGGGACCGTACCCGCTGCCCATGCGCAGGATCCGGCTGTTGTCGAGGGGGGTGGCCCTAGCGCCGGCCCCGGTAAGGCTGACGACCCCGCCGCGCCTCCGTCAGGGCGTCCGACCACCCCGCCGCGTAGGCGCGTGACTCCCGGGTAAGCAGTTCTTCGTACACCCGGTTGAGCAGAGCCTCGCGGTCACATGTGGGGCTGTGCAGGAGGTGGGCGAGGCGGGTGTAGGTGTCGATCGGCTGCTTCGAGGAGTTGCTCGTGCCAGTCGCCATGTCGGGCCTGCTTTCCAGTCTGTCCGCTGGTCTGTGGTGCTGATGACGCTCCTGGGGTGCCGGAAGCGTCTGTTCGAACTAGTGTACGAGTAATCCTGTGTAGTCGTACCGTGTTTGGTGACAACTCTCCGTGGTTCTGTGGTCCGGACCTGCGGTGATGCCGGGTGCGCCGAAAGTTGTGTCAGGTTCGTGGAGTAGGATCCGGCCGTTCTCCCGTCGGATAGGAAAACGGTGAACTGCCGGGCCCTCAAAGCCAATTGAAGGTCCGACAGGCGACGGTGGACGGCGACGGGCAGCCGTCCTCGCGCGGGGGGCGCGAAGAGGCAGGGGACTAGAGCAAGGCAAACGGGGTGGACGGGGACGCGAGCAAAGCGCGGAACGATCATGTGATCGACTGGCTGGAACAGGCTCCCGATCTTCCACATCTCATCGCCCGCGTCTCCGAGCTTGTCCTGCGCCTCGGCTACGACCCGGAGGGCCTCGTGGTCCTGCCGCGCGGCGAACTCGACCGACGCGAACTGGCCGCCTACAGCGCAGGCTGGGCCGACATGGTCGCCGAACAGCTGCCGGCGATACGGCGTGCCTACGAGGAGCGGATCACCGCCGCCTACCTCCAGGGCCAGGAGGACGCCCGCACCGGCCGCCGCCCGCGCCACACCCGGCGGCCGGACGGCGAGTCCGGCGGCGAGGTCATCCCGCTGCCGTACGTCGAGCTGCTGCGCCCGCCCTCCGAGGTGACACGCGTGGAGGAGCGGGGGGAGCGGGAGCGGTCGGTGGCGGACGGCGGGCCCCGGCCGACGCCCGCCCGCACATCTGGGCCCGCGCCCACGCACATGTCCACCCCCACGCCCGGCAGGAGCAACGCCGTCGAAGCTCCGCCGGACAGCGGCGGGGACGAGGCCGAGCAGCCGTCGCCGGAGAACTCCGCCGGCGACATCCTGCTCTCCGCCCGTGAGGTGCGCGAGAAGCGCCCGGCGCCGTCGGAGCGCCGGGCGGTGGTCCGGCGCAACGGCCGGCCCAGTGTGCCCCCGCTGACCCTGCCCGGCGGTGATGCGGGGGCCGGGCGGGACAAGGGACGAAAGGCCGATACGGCGGAGCGGCCGGCGGAGGAGCCCGCCGACCCGTCCGGGACCCGGGCCGAGGACCGGCCCCGGCTCTCGGACAAGGCGAGGGCCCTGGCCGAGGAACTGGAGGGAAGAGCGGGCCGCCGACACAGGGACGACTGACCGGCCGACGGGCGCGCGGGTCCCCGAGGGGCTCGGGGCCGCATCGGTGAACCGCCCGGTCCTCACCCGAAGAACCGGGCCAGCTGCCCCGCGGAAGGCGCCGAACCGTCACTCGGCTCCGCAGCCGCCTGCACGCTCTCCGCTTCCTCCTCCACCGCGTCCCCAGGACGCGGCACCGGCGCCGGCGGCTCCGGCTGCTCGCCCTCGTCCGAGTTGACGCAGGCGAACATCCAGTTGGCCGCCGCCAGATGATCCACGGCCGCGGCCAGCAGATGGTCCGTCACCGACCAGTCGGCGGCCTCGCCGTGCAGATCCCGGTTGAGCGCGCTCTCACGCGGCAGATGCTTGATGAGCACCGAGAGCCGCCGCGCGGAGAGGTGGTCCCGGTGCCAGTCGAGCAGGTCGATGCCGTAGTAGCGGAGCAGGTCCGCTTCGAGGGCCTCGGCGTGTTCGTCGACGAACCCGACGAGGCTCAGCCTTCCCCCAGGCCGAGCCCGGTCTCCTTGCCGTAGGCCTCCAGGATGGCGGCGATGTCCTGCATGGTCACCTCGTGCCGCTCGAAGCGGGCGAACTGCTCCTCGCCCATGAGCAGCCCGAGCAGCCCGTCCACGTCGTTGTCGTCGAGCTTGCGCAGGGCCTTGGCGGTGGCGCGGGTCAGCTCCGTGGGCAGGGTGTAGCTCTCGCCGTCGAGCTCGAACGACCAGGTGCGGCCGAGGGCTTCGAGACGCTGGGCGCGGGCGGCGTTGACGTCGAAACGGGCCATGGTGATGGGTGCTCCTTGGGTTCGTGAAGCGTGGTGGGAAGAGCGGGGTTCCGGGGTGGGGCGGGCGCGGGGCCCGCCCCACCCCGGTGGGTCAGGACGCGGCGTACGCGGCGTCCTTCATCACGAAGCTGGCCAGCGCCGAACCGTCGGCCGCGGCCATCGCCGTGAAGGTGATGCCGAGCTGGGCCGGCGACTTGCGGGCCAGCTTGATGTCGTCCGCCGCCGTGACCTGGCCGCGCGGGATGCCGAAGCGGTAGGTCACGGTGGAGCCGTCGCTGGCGCGGACGTCGGTGAACTCCAGGCCGAGGGCGCGCACGTCGGAGTACGGGCGGTCGGCGATGTCGTACTTGTAGACGCCCGTCGAGCCGGTCACGGCGTCGACCTGGCCGCCGCCCATGAAGAACGGCAGCGTGTCCTCGTTGAACTGCAGCAGCGAGAACTTCAGGGTCAGGTCGCGGTCCGAGTACACGAAGTGCACCGGGCTGACGGCCTGCCACACGTCGACCGGCTCCAGCTTGTCCTTCTTGCTGAAGGTGACGCCCTCGCCGTTGGTGAAGCCGAGGTTCTTCCAGCCGGTGGCCCAGTCGGTGGACGGGTCGGTGGAGAAGGTCGTCGGAACCTTGGTGTCGGCGGCGGCGACGTAGAGCCGGCCGACTCCGGCGATGCGGATCTCCGAGGAGTTGGTGCCTGCCATGGGTGGGTCTCCTTATATAGGGGTGCAGGTGTGGTGGTGGTGCGGGGTGCCGCCCCGGCGGTTCCGGGTACGGCGAAGGCCCCGCCGGTTCGCTCGTGAGGCGAGGGGCGGGGCCTTCGGTCTGTGGGGCGCTACGGCGGACGTGGCCGGGGTCAGTAGACGTTCAGGTAGACCTTCAGCACGGCCACGTAGCGGTTGGCCGCGTGGTAGAGGTAGTCGGGCAGCCAGCGCGGGCCGTCCTGCTCCTCCACCTCGGTGATCTGGTTGGTGCCGTAGCGGTTGCCGGCCGCCGCCATCAGCGCGCGGCGGGCGGAGTTGGCCAGGACGTGCGCGGCCTGCTTGGTCGGGCCGTACACCTCCAGTTCGATCAGCGGCTGGTCGACGTGGAGTTCGCCGACCCAGGCGCCGCCGCGCCGGTTGACGAGCACGGCGGCGGTGGTGCCGTCGAAGCTCTCCGGCGGCTCGACGGTCACGAGCGCGGTGGAGAGCGCCGAGTCGGCCTCCAGGATGTCGACGACCAGAGCCTCGACGTCGGGGAAGGCGCTCGGTGGAGTGGGTGTGGTCATGCCGGGTCACCTCGCCGGAAGCGGGAAGAAGGAAGGACCGCCGGGCGGGCGCCGCGCGGGGCGGCGGGGGAGGCGGCACGGCGCCTCGGCCCGGCGTACGGCGAGGGGCGCGACCCCGTTCTGCGGGGTGCGGGCACAGCTCCGCCGCTGCACCAACTGTGACAGACGATCGTGCGCGCACGCAACTAAATCGGCGAGGGAGTTGCGATCGGGGGCGCACGAGGGGCGGAAGCGCGAGGTGGGAGCGGTGGTGCGGAGGGGGGAGGGGGTGAGGCGGGGAGAGGGTGGGGCGGTGGGGGCGTGGGGTTTTTCGGCGCGGGGATGACCGTGCCCACCAGGTGCACCCGTCGGCCCACGGGTGCCCGTAGTCGGCGTCGGATCAGTCGGTGCCGGGAGCGGCCGCCGTCACGGCCTCCACCAACACCCGCCCGTCCGCGCGGTCCTGCTGTACCGAGATCTCCGCCTCGTTCGGCAGGAACTGCTCCACCACCCTCACGAACATCTCCCGCCGGTCGGCGGGCACGCCGAGCAGTTCGGCGACCTCCTCCAGCGTGGGGCGGCGGCCGACCTCCGTGCCGGGCGCGGGCGCGACCAGGTGCTCGTGCGGGTCGGCCAGTTCCTCGGCGGTGAGCCGGCCGGAGCGGATGAGCATGTCGCGGACCGGAACGCCGAGCACCCGCGCCAGGCGGCGCGTGGTCTCGAGGTCCGGCATGCTCTGGCGCTGCAGCAGGCGGGTGACGGCCGCGCGATGCACGCCCGCCTCGTCCGCGATCCGTGACTTTCCGCCGCCGCGTGGACTGTCGATGTCGTAGCCGCGCTCGCGCATGAGGTCTTCGACCCACACGGCGAACGCCTCCAGATCCTGGGTGGTCATCTCTGCTCGCTTCCTTCGGGGGTGGCAAGAGTTTAGCTTGCTTGCGCGCGCGGAATTACGTGCTCTCGTGCAAGCAATGAGGAAAGTTCGTGGGTTTCATGGAGATTCGGGGGGAGTTGGCGGAGTGCCGCAGTCCGGGAATTAGTTGCGGGCGCGCACGCAATCTGTAAGGTGGGGATGTTCACTCGTACGGCTCGTTCACGAACCGACAGGGGGGTCCCATGTCCATGCCCTTAACCAGCTCCTGTCCACCACCATCCGACCGCAGGCAGTCCGACCGGATGCAGCCCGACCGGATGCAGCCCGACCGCCGGCAGTCCGAGCGTTGGCAGGCCGCGGCCGCCTGTGCCGGGCTCTCCCCCCGGGTCGTCTTCTCCAAGAAACCCAAGGTGGCCGCCCCCGCGCTGAGGGCCTGCGCCGGCTGTCCCGTACGGCGGGACTGCGAGGAGACGGTGGCACCGGCCGAGAACTGGTTCGACGGAGTGTGCGGCGGCCGCCTCTGGCGCTCCGGCCGCCCGGTCCCCGTACCGGCCCACCTCCTGCCCCCGGCCCTGGCGGCCGTCGTGGACGCCCTCCCGAGCAAGCACCGGGGAGGCCCCCGTGGCTGACCACCGCCCCACCGCCCAGGCCGCCCTCTGGATCACCACACTGCTCCAGCAGTTCCCCGAGCTGGCCGTGGAGCTGGCCCCCGGACGGACCGGTCCCGGGGCCCGCGCCTCCGTACCGCGGGCCCCCGCCGACCTCGCCGACCGGCTGCGTGAGGAGCGCGAGGAGGCGCTGCTGCTTCAGCAGCGGCACGGACTCGTCGTCCCCGGACACAGCGCCGCGCCCCTGCGGCTGCACATCTCCGACACCATCCGGGACATCACCGACGGCGTGGTCGAACTGGAGGAGGCCGTCCGCGAGCGGCTCGGGCTGCCCCGCGCGCGCCGCGCCCCCGTGCCCGAGCGGCTGCGCCGGATCGCCGAGCTCCTCGACGACGTCGCCGCCGATCCGGTGCTGGCCGCGCACGTGCGCGACGAGACCCGCCGGATGGCCCGCCGCTGCGCCCGCGCGCTGGGCGACACCGAGACGGTCGTACGGATCTCCGGCCGCTGCCCCTGGTGCGAGTCGGTCTCCCTGCGCGCCTTCCCCGACCGCGGCGCGGTGCTCTGCGTCAACCCGGCCTGCCGCTGCTCGGACGCCGACTGCGGCTGCCACGACGACCCGGCCTACCGGCACACCTGGGACGAGGGGGAGTGGGAGCACGCATGAGGAACAGGACCAACGGCGACCTCCCCGACCGGCCGACCCTCATCCCCGGACCGCTCGCCGCCCAGGAGGTCGGTGTCACCCCCGCCACCATCCGCAAATGGGTCCAGCTGGGCCGTCTCAAACCCGCCGGCAAGGCCGGCCGGGCCCAGCTCTTCCGCCTGGAGGACGTCTTCGCGGCCGAACGCACGACGCGTGGGCCGAACCGTGACCCGCGCTGACCGGGGGAACCGTGGGCAGCCATGGCGCGTTGAGAGATGATGGAGGCATACAGCCGTCCGGGGGGAGGTGCCCGTGTCGTATCCGTCACCATGGCAACCGCAGGGACAGAGCGGTGCCTCGATGCTCGCGTCGCACGCCGACCGCGAGCGCGCCGTGGACGTACTCAGAGCGGGGTTCAGCGAAGGACGCCTGCAACAGGACGAGTTCACCAAGCGCGTCGAGCGGGCCTACCAGGCGCGTACGGTCGGTGAACTGCAGCTGGTCATCTCCGACCTGCCGCAGGGACCCATGGCCGTCCAGCCGGTCCTCGCCGCGCCCCCGGTCTTCGGCCCGCCCGTGCCGCGTACGTTCCTGCCCGCCCCGCCGCCGCCCACGAACGGCAAGGCGGTCGGCTCCATGGTCTGCGGCGTGCTCACCACGATGACCGCGGGCATCACCGGCATCCCCGCCGTGATCCTCGGCCACAAGGCCCGCGCCGAGATCCGCCGCACCGGCGAGGGCGGCGACGGATTCGCCATGGCGGGCCTCATCCTGGGCTGGCTCTCCGTGGCGGGCTGGGCGTTCTTCCTGTTCGTCCTCATCATGGCGGGGGCCTCCTCCACCTGACCGCCGCCCGCCCGTGCTCCCGCCTACGGAATCCCCAACTCGAAGATCACGTAGTGCGCGTACCACCCGGAGGCCACGGCCGCCGTCGAGAAGAACACCACCAGGCTCGGCCACTTCAGCCGACTCATCGCCGCCGCCGGGGCCAGCAGCAGCGGGAACACGGGCAGCAGATACCGCCCCGTGTTGGCGAACATCTGCTGCGTCCCCAGCACGGTCACGATCGACGCCAGCGCGTACGCCACCAGCACCAGCGGGGGCTTCCTGCGCAGCATCAGCGCGACCAGGAAGGGCAGCGCCAGCACGATCTGCACACCGAGCAGGTCGGGCACGGAGAACGCGAACAGGTACTGGTTGTGCCCGACCGCCGTGTTGCCGAGGACGTCGAGCGTGTACGCGCCGAAGTCGAAGTAGTGCGCCCAGCCCTCGCGCTGGAGCGTGAAGTAGGCGGTGAGGTCGCCCATGCTCAGGCCCACCCAGGCGACGTACGTGAGCAGCCCGAGCGGCGCGGCGACCATGGCGTACACCGGACCGGCGACGCCGTGCTCATGCCGGCTCTCCCGCCGGGCCAGCGTCACGATCGCGGCGAGCCCCACCGCCCCGATGAGCGCGGCGGCCGTCGGCCGGTTCAGCCCGGCCAGGAAGGCCAGCAGCCCCGCCGCCACCCACCGGCGCCGCATCACGCAGTAGCAGCACCAGGAGGCGATGGCGACGAACACCGACTCCGAGTAGACCGCCCACTCCACGCCCGCGCCCGGCACCACGGCCCACAACCCGGCCGCGATCGTGCCCGCCCGCACCCCGGCGAGCGCCGAGATCACGGCGTAGATGCCCGCGGCCGCCACGAAGGAGGCCAGGACCGACACCAGGATCGCGGAGCCGTACAGGCCAAGGCCGGTGATCTCCGAGACGCCCCGGATCAGCCCCGGGAAGAGGGGGAAGAACGCCACCGAGTTCTGCTCGACGGTGAAGAGCCCGCCCGGCGCGAGCGGCTGCAGCGGCCGGGGGTCGTACCCCTTCTCGGCGACCTGGAGGTACCACCAGCCGTCCCAGGTGCCGAGGACGTCCCACCAGTGGGCGCCGCCGCCGAAGCGCGGGTTCTTCTTGTGGTAGTCGTCGGCCCATTCGAGCAGCCAGGCGAAGACGGTCAGACCGACCAGCTTCGTCACGCCGTACAGGAGCAGTGGGGGGAGGTACGGTCGTAGACCGTCCGGAAGGGCGAGCCGGCTGCCCTTCGGCGGCCGCTCCTCCCCGTCCTCGGGTATGGCGGAGTCCGTCGCCGCGTCGCTGCGGGCCGTGCTCATGACTGGGGTCCCCCCTTGAGCGGCCATCCGGGGCGGCGACCGCTGTCCGGATGGTCGTGAAGCGCGGTCATAAGATCGCACCAGCGTCGCACATGTGCGCCGAAGGTTAGGAGGGGGTGCGTGGGGGAGGCATCGAACGCCGCGTCCGCGGCGGCCGTGCTGTCGGTCGTCATACCCATGTACAACGAGGAAGAGGTCCTTCCCGCTCTGGTCAGCAGGTTGCGTCCGGTCCTCGCCGGCCTCGGCTCGGCGTACGAGGTCGTCGCCGTCGACGACGGGTCCACCGACCGCACCGCCGAGCTGCTCGCCGCCTTCCGTCTGGGCTGGCCCGAACTGCGGATCATCGCCCTGCGCCGCAACTCCGGCCACCAGGCCGCCCTCACGGCCGGCCTGGACCGCGCCCTCGGGGCCTACGTCGTCAGCATCGACGCCGACCTCCAGGACCCGCCCGAGAAGATCCCCGAGATGCTGGAGCTGGCCCGCGCCGAACACCTCGACATCGTCTACGGCATCCGCGCCGACCGCGCCAGCGACACCGGCTTCAAGCGGTGGACGGCGGGGCTGTACTACCGGCTGGTGCGGCGGCTCGCCGGGCCCTCCGTCCCGGCCCAGGCCGGTGACTTCCGGCTGCTGAGCCGGGCCGCCGTGGACGCCCTCAAGGCGCTGCCCGACCAGCAGCGCGTCTACCGGCTCCTGGTGCCCTGGCTCGGTTTCCCCAGCGGGCAGGTGACATACGAGCGCGCCCCGCGCCCGGCCGGGCAGAGCAAGTACCCGCTGGGCCGCATGATCCGCCTCGCCGTCGACAGCGTCACCGGCTTCTCCGCGGCGCCCCTGCGCATCGCCACCTGGCTCGGCGGCTTCGCCTTCCTGGTCTGCCTGGGGCTGATGGCGTACACCCTGAGCGCCCACTTCTTCGACCACACGGTCCCCGGCTGGACCTCCCTGTTCACCGGGGTCCTGTTCATCGGCGCGGTCCAGCTGATCTGCGTGGGACTGCTCGGCGAGTACGTCGGCCGCATCTACACGGCCGTACAGAACCGACCGACGTACTTCGTGGGTCACGACACCGGGGCCGAGCAGACGAAGGGTGCGGAAACCGCCCTACCACAGCAGCGGTCCGGTACGCGAACGTAACCGCGGTGTGTCGGGCGCACTGCCTCTGTTTTGACCGGAGAGATTGCGCTGGGTACGCTCAGACCTTGTGCCTGGGGTGTGCCCTGGCCCTCGTGCGTGCCTTCGACCGCACCGGGGCAAAGAGCGGCCACCGTGATCCGTGCCTTCTTTCTGCCTCGCGGCGGAAGTCCGCGGGATTCGACACACCCGACCGCGTGGGTCGGCGATGTTCCAGGTTAGCTGTACCTATCGGCACACAGAAACCGGAGAAGTAGTGCCTACGATCCAGCAGCTGGTCCGCAAGGGCCGGCAGGACAAGGTCGAGAAGAACAAGACGCCCGCACTCGAGGGTTCCCCTCAGCGTCGCGGCGTCTGCACGCGTGTGTTCACGACCACCCCGAAGAAGCCGAACTCGGCCCTGCGTAAGGTCGCGCGTGTGCGTCTGACCAGCGGGATCGAGGTCACCGCTTACATTCCGGGTGAGGGACACAACCTGCAGGAGCACTCCATCGTGCTCGTGCGCGGCGGCCGTGTGAAGGACCTGCCGGGTGTTCGCTACAAGATCATCCGCGGCTCCCTCGACACCCAGGGTGTCAAGAACCGCAAGCAGGCCCGCAGCCGTTACGGCGCCAAGAAGGAGAAGTAAGAATGCCTCGTAAGGGCCCCGCCCCGAAGCGCCCGGTCATCATCGACCCGGTCTACGGTTCTCCTCTGGTGACCTCCCTGATCAACAAGGTGCTGCTGAACGGCAAGCGCTCGACCGCCGAGCGCATCGTGTACGGCGCCATGGAGGGTCTGCGCGAGAAGACCGGCAACGACCCGGTCATCACGCTCAAGCGCGCTCTCGAGAACATCAAGCCGACCATCGAGGTCAAGTCCCGCCGTGTCGGTGGCGCGACCTACCAGGTCCCGGTCGAGGTCAAGCCCGGCCGCGCCAGCACGCTCGCGCTGCGCTGGCTCGTCGGTTACTCCCGCGCCCGCCGCGAGAAGACCATGACCGAGCGCCTGCTCAACGAGCTTCTCGACGCTTCGAACGGCCTCGGTGCGGCCGTCAAGAAGCGCGAGGACACGCACAAGATGGCCGAGTCCAACAAGGCCTTCGCGCACTACCGCTGGTAGTCGCAGTCCACATCGAGACCGAGAGAAGACTGAAGCCTTATGGCTACCACTTCGCTTGACCTGGCCAAGGTGCGCAACATCGGCATCATGGCCCACATCGACGCGGGCAAGACGACCACCACCGAGCGGATCCTGTTCTACACCGGCGTTTCGTACAAGATCGGTGAGGTCCACGACGGCGCTGCCACGATGGACTGGATGGAGCAGGAGCAGGAGCGTGGCATCACGATCACCTCTGCTGCCACCACCTGTCACTGGCCGCTGGAAGACGTCGACCACACCATCAACATCATCGACACGCCGGGCCACGTCGACTTCACCGTCGAGGTGGAGCGTTCGCTGCGCGTGCTCGACGGTGCCGTGACGGTGTTCGACGGCGTCGCCGGCGTCGAGCCCCAGTCCGAGACCGTGTGGCGTCAGGCGGACCGCTACGGCGTTCCGCGCATCTGCTTCGTCAACAAGCTCGACCGCACCGGTGCCGAGTTCCACCGCTGCGTCGACATGATCGTCGACCGCCTGGGCGCGCAGCCGATCGTCATGCAGCTCCCGATCGGTGCCGAGGCCGACTTCCAGGGTGTCGTGGACCTGGTCCGCATGAAGGCCCTGGTCTGGTCCGCCGAGGCGACCAAGGGCGAGATGTACGACGTCGTCGACATCCCGGCCACGCACACCGAGGCCGCCGAGGAATGGCGCGGCAAGCTGGTCGAGGCCGTCGCCGAGAACGACGAAGAGATCATGGAGCTGTACCTGGAGGGCGAGGAGCCCACCGAGGAGCAGCTGTACGCCGCGATCCGTCGTATCACCATCGCGTCCGGCAAGGGCGGCGGCACCACCGTCACCCCCGTGTTCTGCGGTACCGCGTTCAAGAACAAGGGTGTTCAGCCCCTGCTCGACGCGGTCGTGCGCTACCTGCCGTCCCCGGTCGACATCGAGGCCATCGAGGGCCACGACGTCAAGGACCCGGAGACGGTCATCAAGCGCAAGCCGTCCGACGACGAGCCGCTGTCGGCGCTGGCGTTCAAGATCATGAGCGACCCGCACCTCGGCAAGCTCACCTTCGTGCGCGTCTACTCCGGCCGCCTCGAGTCCGGCTCCGCCGTGCTCAACTCGGTCAAGGGCCGCAAGGAGCGCATCGGCAAGATCTACCGTATGCACGCCAACAAGCGTGAGGAGATCGAGTCGGTGGGCGCCGGCGACATCGTCGCCGTCATGGGCCTGAAGCAGACCACCACCGGTGAGACGCTGGCCGACGAGAAGAACCCGGTGATCCTGGAGTCCATGGACTTCCCGGCCCCGGTCATCCAGGTCGCCATCGAGCCCAAGTCGAAGGGCGACCAGGAGAAGCTCGGCATCGCGATCCAGCGCCTGGCCGAGGAGGACCCGTCCTTCCAGGTCCACTCGGACGAGGAGACCGGCCAGACCATCATCGGCGGCATGGGCGAACTGCACCTCGAGGTGCTGGTCGACCGTATGCGCCGTGAGTTCAAGGTCGAGGCCAACGTCGGCAAGCCGCAGGTCGCCTACCGCGAGACGATCCGCAAGGCCGTCGAGAAGGTCGAGTACACCCACAAGAAGCAGACGGGTGGTACCGGCCAGTTCGCTCGCGTCATCATCGCGATCGAGCCCATCGAGGGCGGCGACACGTCGTACGAGTTCGTCAACAAGGTCACCGGTGGCCGTGTGCCGAAGGAGTACATCCCCTCGGTCGACGCCGGTGCGCAGGAGGCCATGCAGTTCGGCATCCTCGCCGGTTACGAGATGACCGGTGTCCGCGTGACGCTGCTCGACGGTGCCTACCACGAGGTCGACTCCTCCGAGCTCGCCTTCAAGATCGCCGGTTCGCAGGCCTTCAAGGAGGCCGCGCGCAAGGCCAGCCCCGTGCTGCTCGAGCCGATGATGGCCGTCGAGGTCACCACGCCCGAGGACTACATGGGTGACGTCATCGGCGACATCAACTCCCGCCGTGGCCAGATCCAGGCCATGGAGGAGCGGGCCGGTGCCCGCGTCGTGAAGGGTCTCGTGCCCCTCTCGGAGATGTTCGGCTACGTCGGCGACCTGCGGAGCAAGACGTCCGGCCGCGCCAGCTACTCCATGCAGTTCGACTCCTACGCCGAGGTTCCGCGGAACGTCGCCGAGGAGATCATCGCGAAGGCCAAGGGCGAGTAACGCACCGCGTTCCTACGCCGTAGGCTTGACCCCGGAGCCTCACGGGTCGTTCCTCCGCATTCGCGGCGGAACGACCCGGGGCCCGGGACCCAACAGCAAAGATCACCTGGCGCCGATGAAGTAAGGCGTACAGAACCACTCCACAGGAGGACCCCAGTGGCGAAGGCGAAGTTCGAGCGGACTAAGCCGCACGTCAACATCGGCACCATCGGTCACATCGACCACGGTAAGACGACCCTCACGGCCGCCATTACCAAGGTGCTGCACGACGCGTACCCGGACCTGAACGAGGCCACCCCGTTCGACAACATCGACAAGGCGCCCGAGGAGCGTCAGCGCGGTATCACCATCTCCATCGCGCACGTCGAGTACCAGACCGAGGCGCGTCACTACGCCCACGTCGACTGCCCGGGTCACGCGGACTACATCAAGAACATGATCACGGGTGCGGCGCAGATGGACGGCGCCATCCTCGTGGTCGCCGCCACCGACGGCCCGATGCCGCAGACCAAGGAGCACGTGCTCCTGGCCCGCCAGGTCGGCGTTCCGTACATCGTGGTCGCCCTGAACAAGGCCGACATGGTGGACGACGAGGAGATCATGGAGCTCGTCGAGCTCGAGGTCCGTGAGCTTCTCTCCGAGTACGAGTTCCCGGGCGACGACCTGCCGGTCGTCCGTGTCTCGGCGCTGAAGGCGCTCGAGGGCGACGCCCAGTGGACCCAGTCCGTCCTGGACCTCATGAACGCCGTCGACACCTCCATCCCGGAGCCCGAGCGTGACGTCGACAAGCCGTTCCTGATGCCGATCGAGGACGTCTTCACCATCACCGGTCGCGGTACGGTCGTCACCGGCCGTATCGAGCGTGGTGTCCTCAAGGTCAACGAGACCGTCGACATCATCGGCATCAAGACCGAGAAGACCTCCACCACGGTCACCGGTATCGAGATGTTCCGCAAGCTGCTCGACGAGGGCCAGGCCGGTGAGAACGTCGGTCTGCTGCTCCGTGGCATCAAGCGCGAGGACGTCGAGCGCGGCCAGGTCATCATCAAGCCGGGTTCGGTCACGCCGCACACCGACTTCGAGGCCCAGGCCTACATCCTGTCCAAGGACGAGGGTGGCCGCCACACGCCGTTCTTCAACAACTACCGTCCGCAGTTCTACTTCCGCACGACGGACGTGACCGGCGTGGTGACCCTCCCCGAGGGCACCGAGATGGTGATGCCGGGTGACAACACCGAGATGAAGGTGGAGCTCATCCAGCCCATCGCCATGGAAGAGGGCCTGAAGTTCGCCATCCGTGAGGGTGGCCGGACGGTCGGCGCCGGCCAGGTCACCAAGATCACGAAGTGACTTGCGCCTGATCGGCAGCCCAGCCTGAGCTGAGCTCCTGAAGGGGCCCGTACGACTCCGGTCGTACGGGCCCTTTCGCGTGACGGGCCGTACAGGTGTGCGGTGGGTGAACCGTGGACGAACGTTCCCCCGCGTTATCAGTGAGGCCCCTGTGCCGGGCCTAGCCTGGCCCCGATGTCTGGCCTCCCTCTCATACGCACCGCGCAGCCGCTCCCCGCGCCGATCGCGGTTCCCGCACCGCCCGGCCGCGAACGGCGCCCGCGCCTCTACGCGCTCGACGGCATCCGCCTGCTGGCCGCTGTGATGGTGGCGGTCCACCACTACGCCGGCACCCGCCGCGTGAACCAGCCCGGCAACCTGATCTGGGACCGGCCGGTGTCCGAGATCATGCCGACGGTGTTCCACGCGGCGAACTACGGCTGGATCGGCGTGGAGATCTTCTTCGTCATCAGCGGCTTCGTGATCTGCATGTCGTGCTGGGGCCGTACACCACGCCAGTTCTTCGTCTCGCGGGTCATCCGCCTGTACCCGGCCTACTGGTTCGCGGTGCTGTTCACGACGGCCGTACTGGTGGCGGTGCCGGGGGTCTGGGAGAGGCTGCCGCCGAGGGACGTGCTCCTCAACCTGACGATGCTGCAGTCGGGTTCGGGCGTCCGGAACGTCGACGGCGTCTACTGGACCCTGTGGTCCGAACTCCGCTTCTACCTCCTCTTCCTGGTGGTCGTCTGGAGGGGCCTGACGTACCGCAGGGTGGTGCTGTTCTGCTGTGTGTGGGGCGCGGCGGCGATGCTGGCGCCGGTGGCCGGACTGCCCCTGCTGGAGCTGATCGCCGACCCCGAGGCGGCCTGGTACTTCATCGCGGGCCTCGCCCTGTACCTGATGCACCGCTTCGGCCAGGACGTGCTGTTGTGGGGCATCCTCGGGACGGCCTGGCTGATGGGCCAGAAGGAACTGGGCACCCGGATCGACGAGGTCGAGCACGTGGGGAGCTGGCGGGGTGCGGTGCTGATCTTCACCGTGTTCCTGCTGGTGATGGTCGCCGTGGCGCTCGGCCGTACGGACCGGATCCGCTGGCGCTGGCTGGTGACGGCGGGAAGCCTGACGTACCCCCTCTACCTGATGCACTACGCGGCCGGTACGGCGGTCATCAACCGCCTGCGCGACGAGATGGACCCGCGGCTGTTGGTGGCGCTGGTGCTGACGGGGTTCCTGCTGCTGAGCTGGGCGGTGCACCGGCTGGTGGAACGGCCGCTGGCGGGGGCGGTGAAGCGCGGGCTGGACGGGGCTTTCGCCCGGGCGCGGCAGACCCGGCCATAACCCCCGAGCGCTTCCCCATGCGCTCCATGTGACGAGAGTGGCACTACGTGGAAAGTGAGGGGAGTGTCAGGACGCGGATCGCGGGGGTGATCACTCTCCCGGGTTTGACCTATGTCACCCTGCGGGTATTGTCTCCGGCTCGATTGGCGGAGCCCCTGCCCCGTATGGCAGACTAGCGGGGTTGCTCGGTCGAGTGTTGATGCTGCGCGCCTCCCGCCGGGAGGACCGGAAGCGAGTCCCACAGTACTCGTCGCCTTAACTGCCACACGGCAGCGCTGGGGCGGACGTACGGGAATCTTTCGGGAAGTGCGGTGCGGCACCGGCCAGGCGCCCGGTGAGCTTTTCGCTTCCGGCCTGCGGTTCCGGAAGGGCCGTGTGCATTCCCAGCAGGGATGTTCGAACAAGGGACATCTGTGTCAGCGGGATAGCGACACGCCCGACCGCGTGGGTCGGAGACCGGGTACCAGAGCGTTACGAGAGACAGGACTACTGAGTAGCCATGGCGGGACAGAAGATCCGCATCCGGCTCAAGGCCTACGACCACGAGGTCATCGACTCCTCGGCGAAGAAGATCGTCGAGACGGTGACTCGCACTGGTGCGTCGGTCGCGGGCCCGGTGCCGCTGCCCACTGAGAAGAACGTGTACTGCGTCATCAAGTCGCCGCACAAGTACAAGGACTCGCGCGAGCACTTCGAGATGCGCACGCACAAGCGCCTGATCGACATCCTCGACCCGACGCCCAAGACCGTTGACTCTCTGATGCGACTCGACCTCCCGGCCGGTGTCGACATCGAGATCAAGCTCTGAGGGTCGGTGATCTGAGAATGGCTAAGCAGATCAAGGGCATCCTGGGCGAGAAGCTCGGCATGACGCAGGTGTGGGACGAGAACAACCGTGTTGTTCCGGTCACCGTCGTCAAGGCCGGCCCCAACGTCGTGACCCAGGTCCGCACGAACGACGCCGACGGCTACGAGTCCGTCCAGATCGCGTTCGGCGAGATCGACCCGCGCAAGGTGAACAAGCCCCTCAAGGGCCACTTCGCCAAGGCCGACGTCACTCCCCGCCGCCACCTCGTCGAGATCCGTACCGCTGACGCCAGCGAGTACACCCTCGGCCAGGAGATCACCGCCGAGGTGTTCGAGGCCGGCATCAAGGTCGACGTGACCGGCAAGAGCAAGGGCAAGGGCTTCGCCGGTGTCATGAAGCGTCACAACTTCAAGGGCCTCGGCGCCGGTCACGGCACCCAGCGCAAGCACCGCTCGCCCGGTTCCATCGGTGGCTGCGCCACCCCGGGCCGCGTGTTCAAGGGCCTCCGCATGGCGGGTCGCATGGGCAACGAGCGTGTCACCACCCAGAACCTGACCGTCCACGCCGTTGACGCGGAGAAGGGTCTGCTGCTCATCAAGGGCGCGGTTCCCGGTCCGAACGGCGGCCTCGTCCTGGTCCGCACCGCGGCCAAGGGGGCCTGAGGTAACCGATGAGCACTGTTGACATCCTTTCGCCTGCCGGCGAGAAGACCGGTAGCGTCGAGCTCCCCGCGGAGATCTTCGGCGTGGAGAAGGTCAGCATCCCGCTGATCCACCAGGTCGTCGTCGCGCAGAACGCGGCTGCCCGCCAGGGCACGCACAAGACGAAGACCCGTGGCGAGGTCCGTGGTGGTGGCAAGAAGCCTTACCGCCAGAAGGGCACCGGCCGCGCCCGTCAGGGCTCGACCCGCGCGCCGCAGTTCGCCGGCGGTGGCGTCGTCCACGGCCCGCAGCCGCGTGACTACTCGCAGCGGACCCCGAAGAAGATGAAGGCTGCCGCCCTGCGTCACGCCCTCACCGACCGGGCCCGCCACAACCGCATCCACGTCGTCACCGGCGTGATCGAGGGCGAGACCCCCTCCACCAAGGCCGCTCGCACGCTGTTCGGCAAGATCTCGGAGCGCAAGAACCTGCTCCTGGTCGTCGACCGCGCCGACGAGGCCGCGTGGCTGTCCGCCCGCAACCTGCCCCAGGTCCACATCCTGGAGCCGGGCCAGCTGAACACGTACGACGTGATCGTCTCGGACGACGTGGTCTTCACCCAGGCCGCTCTCGAGTCCTTCGTCGCCGGCCCGAAGGCCAACGACACCGAAGGGAGCGAGGCCTGATGGCTACGCGTCACCCGAGCATTGCCCCGAAGGCGGCCAAGGCCGCCAAGGCCGCGCGCGTCGCCAAGGCGAAGCGCCACGCCACCGAGGGCAAGAACACCGTCGTCACCGCGCCCAGCAAGGCGTACACGGACCCCCGTGACGTGCTGCTGAAGCCGGTCGTGTCGGAGAAGAGCTACGCGCTCCTCGACGAGAACAAGTACACGTTCATCGTCGACCCGAACGCCAACAAGACCCAGATCAAGCAGGCCGTCCAGGCGGTCTTCTCGGTCAAGGTCACCGGGGTCAACACGATCAACCGCCAGGGCAAGCGCAAGCGGACCCGCACCGGCTTCGGCCAGCGTGCGTCGACCAAGCGCGCGATCGTGACCCTCGCCGAGGGCGACCGTATCGACATCTTCGGCGGTCCGACCGCCTGAGGGCGGTCCGGATCGTCCGATATCGGACGAGGACTGAGAAATGGGAATCCGCAAGTACAAGCCGACTACGCCGGGCCGCCGTGGCTCCAGCGTCGCCGACTTCGTCGAGGTCACGCGGTCCACGCCGGAGAAGTCGCTGGTCCGCCCCCTGCACAGCAAGGGCGGCCGTAACAATTCCGGTCGTGTGACCGTCCGTCACCAGGGTGGCGGCCACAAGCGCGCCTACCGCGTGATCGACTTCCGTCGTCACGACAAGGACGGCGTGCCGGCGAAGGTCGCGCACATCGAGTACGACCCCAACCGCACCGCGCGCATCGCGCTGCTGCACTACGCCGACGGCGAGAAGCGCTACATCATCGCGCCGCGCGGCCTCTCGCAGGGCGACCGCGTCGAGAACGGTCCCGGGGCCGACATCAAGCCGGGCAACAACCTGGCCCTCCGCAACATCCCGGTCGGTACCACGATCCACGCGATCGAGCTCCGTCCCGGTGGCGGTGCCAAGTTCGCCCGCTCCGCCGGCGCCTCCGTGCAGCTGCTCGCGAAGGAGGGCTCGATGGCCCACCTCCGTATGCCGTCCGGTGAGATCCGCCTGGTCGACCAGCGCTGCCGCGCCACGGTCGGCGAGGTCGGCAACGCCGAGCAGAGCAACATCAACTGGGGCAAGGCCGGCCGTAAGCGGTGGCTGGGCGTTCGCCCGACCGTCCGTGGTGTGGCGATGAACCCGGTCGACCACCCGCACGGTGGTGGTGAGGGCAAGACCTCCGGTGGTCGCCACCCGGTCTCGCCGTGGGGTCAGAAGGAAGGTCGTACTCGTTCGCCGAAGAAGGCTTCGAACAAGTACATCGTCCGCCGCCGCAAGACGAACAAGAAGCGCTAGGAGCGGGTTTAGATGCCGCGCAGTCTCAAGAAGGGGCCCTTCGTCGACGACCACCTCGTAAAGAAGGTGGACGCCCAGAACGAAGCCGGCACCAAGAACGTCATCAAGACCTGGTCCCGTCGCTCGATGATCATCCCCAGCATGCTGGGCCACACGATCGCGGTGCACAACGGCAAGACCCACATTCCGGTGTTTGTCACCGAGTCGATGGTCGGCCACAAGCTCGGCGAGTTCTCGCCGACGCGCACCTTCCGGGGCCACGTCAAGGAAGACCGGAAGTCGAAGCGCCGCTAGTAGCGGGGTGGAATGACCATGACAGACACTGGAAGGACAACCATGGAAGCCAGGGCCCAGGCGCGGTACATCCGCGTCACGCCCATGAAGGCCCGCCGCGTGGTGGACCTTATCCGCGGCCTCGACGCCGCGGAGGCTCAGGCGGTCCTGCGTTTCGCCCCGCAGGCCGCGAGCGTGCCGGTCGGCAAGGTGCTGGACAGCGCCATCGCCAACGCCGCGCACAACTACGACCACACCGATGTCGACAGCCTCTTCATCTCCGAGGCGTACGTCGATGAGGGCCCGACCCTGAAGCGGTTCCGTCCGCGTGCCCAGGGCCGTGCCTACCGGATCCGCAAGCGGACCAGCCACATCACCGTGGTCGTCAGCAGCAAGGAAGGAACCCGGTAATGGGCCAGAAGGTTAACCCGCATGGGTTCCGGCTCGGCATCACCACGGACTTCAAGTCCCGTTGGTACGCCGACAAGTCGTACAAGGACTACGTCAAGGAAGACGTCGCCATCCGTCGGATGATGACGTCCGGCATGGAGCGCGCCGGCATCTCGAAGGTGGAGATCGAGCGCACCCGTGACCGTGTCCGTGTGGACATCCACACCGCGCGTCCGGGCATCGTCATCGGCCGCCGCGGCGCCGAGGCCGACCGTATCCGCGGCGACCTGGAGAAGCTGACCAAGAAGCAGGTCCAGCTCAACATCCTCGAGGTCAAGAACCCGGAGACGGACGCTCAGCTGGTGGCCCAGGCCGTCGCCGAGCAGCTCTCCTCCCGCGTCTCCTTCCGTCGGGCCATGCGCAAGAGCATGCAGTCCGCCATGAAGGCCGGCGCCAAGGGCATCAAGATCCAGTGCGGTGGCCGCCTCGGTGGCGCCGAGATGTCCCGCTCGGAGTTCTACCGCGAGGGCCGCGTGCCCCTGCACACGCTCCGCGCGAACGTGGACTACGGCTTCTTCGAGGCCAAGACGACCTTCGGCCGCATCGGTGTGAAGGTCTGGATCTACAAGGGCGACGTCAAGAACATCGCCGAGGTCCGCGCCGAGAACGCCGCTGCCCGCGCCGGCAACCGCCCGGCCCGTGGTGGCGCCGACCGCCCGGCCCGTGGTGGCCGCGGTGGCGAGCGTGGCGGTCGCGGTCGTAAGCCGCAGCAGGCTGCTGCCGAGGCCCCCAAGGCCGAGGCTCCCGCCGCTCCGGCTGAGAGCACCGGAACGGAGGCCTGACCGACATGCTGATCCCCCGTAGGGTCAAGCACCGCAAGCAGCACCACCCGAAGCGTCGCGGTGAGGCCAAGGGCGGTACGACGGTCGCGTTCGGCGAGTACGGCATCCAGGCCCTCACGCCGGCGTACGTGACCAACCGCCAGATCGAGGCGGCCCGTATCGCGATGACCCGCCACATCAAGCGTGGCGGCAAGGTCTGGATCAACATCTACCCGGACCGCCCCCTCACCAAGAAGCCCGCCGAGACCCGCATGGGTTCCGGTAAGGGTTCGCCGGAGTGGTGGATCGCGAACGTGCACCCGGGCCGGGTCATGTTCGAGCTGTCCTACCCGAACGAGAAGATCGCCCGTGAGGCCCTGACTCGCGCCGCCCACAAGCTGCCGATGAAGTGCCGGATCGTCAAGCGCGAGGCAGGTGAAGCGTGATGTCGGCCGGTACCAAGGCGTCCGAGCTGCGCGAGCTGGGCAACGAGGAGCTTCTGGCGAAGCTCCGCGAGGCCAAGGAAGAGCTGTTCAACCTCCGCTTCCAGGCGGCGACCGGACAGCTCGAGAACCACGGTCGGCTCAAGGCCGTCCGTAAGGACATCGCGCGGATCTACACCCTGATGCGTGAGCGCGAGCTGGGCATCGAGACGGTGGAGAGCGCCTGATGAGTGAGAGCAACGTGACTGAGCAGACTGCAGAGGCCCGCGGCTTCCGCAAGACCCGTGAGGGTCTCGTCGTCAGCGACAAGATGGACAAGACCGTCGTCGTCGCCGTCGAGGACCGCGTCAAGCACGCGCTGTACGGCAAGGTCATCCGCCGTACCAACAAGCTCAAGGCGCACGACGAGCAGAACGCCGCGGGTGTCGGCGACCGCGTCCTCCTGATGGAGACCCGGCCGCTGTCCGCGACGAAGCGCTGGCGCGTCGTCGAGATCCTCGAGAAGGCCAAGTAGGTAATTCCCGCAAGGGAATACCAAAAAGTACGTTCCCGCGGGGCATCCCTCGCAGGACAGTTCCGCCAGGCTCCGGGAGCCGCTTCGCTGAGCGGCTCCCGGGGAACCGGCAGACAAACAGGAGATAGACGTGATCCAGCAGGAGTCGCGACTGCGCGTCGCCGACAACACTGGTGCGAAGGAAATCCTTTGCATCCGTGTGCTCGGTGGCTCCGGTCGCCGCTACGCGGGCATCGGTGACGTCATCGTCGCCACCGTCAAGGACGCGATCCCCGGTGGCAACGTGAAGAAGGGTGACGTCGTCAAGGCGGTCATCGTTCGCACCGTCAAGGAGCGCCGCCGTCCGGACGGCTCGTACATCCGCTTCGACGAGAACGCCGCCGTCATTCTGAAGAACGACGGCGACCCTCGTGGCACCCGCATCTTCGGCCCCGTCGGGCGCGAGCTGCGCGAGAAGAAGTTCATGAAGATCATCTCGCTGGCTCCGGAGGTGCTGTAAGCATGAAGATCAAGAAGGGCGACCTGGTCCAGGTCATCACCGGTAAGGACAAGGGCAAGCAGGGCAAGGTCATCGCGGCCTTCCCCCGCGAGGACCGCGTCCTGGTCGAGGGTGTCAACCGGGTCAAGAAGCACACGAAGGCCGGTCCGACCGCCAAGGGCTCCCAGGCCGGCGGCATCGTGACCACCGAGGCCCCGATCCACGTGTCCAACGTTCAGCTGGTCGTGGAGAAGGACGGCAACAAGGTCGTCACGCGTGTCGGTTACCGCTTCGACGACGAGGGCAACAAGATCCGCGTTGCCAAGCGGACGGGTGAGGACATCTGATGGCTACCACCACCACTCCGCGTCTCAAGACGAAGTACCGCGAGGAGATCGCGGGCAAGCTGCGTGAAGAGTTCAAGTACGAGAACGTCATGCAGATCCCGGGCCTCGTCAAGATCGTGGTCAACATGGGTGTGGGCGACGCCGCCCGCGACTCCAAGCTGATCGAGGGCGCCATCCGCGACCTCACCACGATCACCGGTCAGAAGCCGGCCGTCACCAAGGCCCGCAAGTCCATCGCGCAGTTCAAGCTGCGTGAGGGCCAGCCGATCGGTGCCCACGTCACGCTCCGTGGCGACCGCATGTGGGAGTTCCTGGACCGCACCCTGTCGCTCGCGCTGCCGCGCATCCGCGACTTCCGTGGTCTGTCCCCCAAGCAGTTCGACGGCCGTGGCAACTACACCTTCGGTCTCACGGAGCAGGTCATGTTCCACGAGATCGACCAGGACAAGATCGACCGTGTCCGGGGTATGGACATCACCGTGGTCACCACGGCGACCAACGACGCTGAGGGCCGCGCGCTCCTTCGTCACCTCGGCTTCCCCTTCAAGGAGGCGTGAGCGAGATGGCGAAGAAGGCTCTGATCGCTAAGGCTGCTCGCAAGCCCAAGTTCGGCGTGCGTGCGTACACCCGCTGCCAGCGCTGCGGTCGTCCGCACTCCGTGTACCGCAAGTTCGGCCTCTGCCGCGTGTGCCTTCGTGAGATGGCTCACCGTGGCGAGCTGCCGGGCGTGACCAAGAGCTCCTGGTAAACCCCTAATTCGGGGTTACCCAGGCTCTCGGTAAGCATCTGGGTCGGCAGGGGCCCACCTCCGCATGCCTTAGGCTTGTGGGGTTGGGCGTCTGCCGCCCGTACGACTTACTACGCCGTAGGTCCACCGCGCCGCACCCGTCCCGTCTCGGATCGGGGAGAGGGATGGCGCACCAGGAAACCCCGGCGAGAGAGGCCACAGGCCAATTCATGACCATGACTGATCCGATCGCAGACATGCTGACGCGTCTGCGGAACGCGAACTCGGCGTACCACGACTCCGTGACGATGCCGGCGTCCAAGATCAAGTCTCACATCGCGGAGATCCTCCAGCAGGAGGGCTTCATCACCGGCTGGCGCGTCGAGGACGCCGAGGTCGGCAAGAACCTCACCCTCGAGCTGAAGTTCGGCCCGAACCGTGAGCGCTCCATCGCGGGCATCAAGCGGATCTCCAAGCCCGGTCTCCGGGTGTACGCGAAGTCCACCTCCCTGCCGAAGGTGCTGGGCGGCCTCGGCGTGGCGATCATCTCCACGTCGCACGGGCTCCTCACCGACAAGCAGGCCGGCAAGAAGGGCGTGGGTGGGGAAGTCCTCGCCTACGTCTGGTAGCAGAAGGGAACGGAGGAAACAGCTATGTCGCGCATCGGCAAGCTCCCCATCGCGGTTCCCGCCGGCGTGGACGTCACCATCGACGGCCGCACCGTGTCGGTCAAGGGCCCCAAGGGCTCGCTGACCCACACCGTCGTGGCACCGATCGACATCGCCAAGGGCGAGGACGGCACCCTGCAGGTGACCCGCCCCAACGACGAGCGTCAGAGCAAGGCCCTGCACGGCCTGTCCCGCACGCTGGTGGCGAACATGATCACCGGCGTGACCCAGGGTTACGTGAAGAAGCTCGAGATCAGCGGTGTCGGTTACCGCGTGACCGCCAAGGGTTCGAACCTCGAGTTCGCGCTCGGTTACAGCCACCCGATCCTGGTCGAGGCCCCCGAGGGCATCACCTTCAAGGTGGAGACCCCGACCCGCTTCCAGGTCGAGGGCATCGACAAGCAGAAGGTCGGCGAGGTTGCGGCCAACATCCGCAAGCTGCGCAAGCCTGACCCGTACAAGGCCAAGGGCGTCAAGTACGAGGGCGAAGTCATCCGCCGCAAGGTCGGAAAGGCGGGTAAGTAAGCCATGGCATACGGGCAGAAGATCCTGAAGGGCGACGCCTACAAGCGCGCCGCGATCAAGCGCCGTCACATCCGGATCCGCAAGCGGATCTCCGGTACGGCGGAGCGCCCCCGTCTGGTCGTGACCCGCTCCAACCGCCACATCGTGGCGCAGGTGATCGACGACCTCAAGGGCCACACCCTGGCTTCGGCGTCCACTCTGGACACGTCGATCCGCGGTGCCGAGGGCGACAAGTCCGCGCAGGCCAAGCAGGTCGGCGCCCTGGTCGCCGAGCGTGCGAAGGCCGCCGGTGTCGAGGCCGTCGTGTTCGACCGTGGTGGCAACCAGTACGCCGGGCGCATCGCCGCCCTGGCGGACGCCGCCCGCGAAGCCGGGCTCAAGTTCTGAGCCGCTTGTAGCTAGCGGAAAGAGAGAGGTAATCCAATGGCTGGACCCCAGCGCCGCGGCAGCGGTGCCGGTGGCGGCGAGCGGCGGGACCGGAAGGGCCGTGACGGCGGCGCTGCTGCCGCCGAGAAGACCGCGTACGTTGAGCGCGTAGTCGCGATCAACCGCGTCGCCAAGGTTGTGAAGGGTGGTCGTCGCTTCAGCTTCACCGCGCTGGTCGTGGTGGGCGACGGTGACGGCACCGTGGGTGTCGGTTACGGCAAGGCCAAGGAGGTGCCGGCCGCCATCGCCAAGGGCGTTGAGGAGGCCAAGAAGCACTTCTTCAAGGTCCCCCGTATCCAGGGCACCATCCCGCACCCCATCCAGGGTGAGAAGGCCGCCGGCGTCGTGCTGCTCAAGCCCGCGTCCCCCGGTACCGGCGTTATCGCCGGTGGCCCGGTGCGCGCCGTGCTCGAGTGCGCCGGTATCCACGACGTGCTGTCGAAGTCGCTCGGCTCCGACAACGCGATCAACATCGTGCACGCGACCGTGGAGGCCCTGAAGGGTCTGCAGCGTCCCGAGGAGATCGCGGCCCGCCGTGGTCTGCCGCTCGAGGACGTCGCGCCCGCGGCCCTGCTGCGTGCCCGTGCCGGAGTGGGTGCGTGATGGCTCAGCTCAAGATCACGCAGACGAAGTCCTACATCGGCAGCAAGCAGAACCACCGCGACACGCTTCGTTCCCTGGGCCTCAAGCGCCTGGGTGACGTGGTCGTCAAGGAGGACCGCCCCGAGTTCCGCGGCATGGTGCACACCGTCCGCCACCTCGTGACGGTCGAGGAGGTCGACTGATCATGGCGGAGAACAACCCGCTCAAGATCCACAACCTCCGTCCCGCCCCGGGCGCCAAGACCGCCAAGACCCGTGTCGGTCGTGGTGAGGCGTCGAAGGGTAAGACGGCCGGTCGTGGTACCAAGGGCACGAAGGCCCGCTACCAGGTTCCGGAGCGCTTCGAGGGTGGGCAGATGCCCCTCCACATGCGGCTCCCGAAGCTGAAGGGCTTCAAGAACCCGTTCAAGACCGAGTTCCAGGTCGTGAACCTCGACAAGCTGGCCGCGCTGTACCCGGAGGGTGGCGAGGTCACCGTCGAGGGGCTCGTCGCCAAGGGTGCCGTTCGCAAGAACAGCCTCGTCAAGGTCCTCGGCCAGGGCGAGATCTCCGTGGCGCTGCAGGTGACGGTCGACGCCGTCTCCGGCTCCGCCAAGGAGAAGATCACCGCCGCCGGCGGTACCGTCACCGAGCTCGTCTGACTCCATCAGGCGTCTCGATGACTTGAGCGATCCCGACCGGGGATACCCCACAAATGGGGTATCCCCGGTCGGTCGTTCCTAGGGCGGCCGTGTCGCGGGTAAGGTGACCAGCGCTGCCCACTTTTCACAAGGTTCTCCCAACGGGGCACCTTGAGCGGCAGTCGACCGTTACTCATGTCGTTGTCGTTTGTCGTTGTTCTTATTCGACCTTCAAGACCGTCACCCTTGACGCAGATGCGCGGGGGTCGCAGGAGGCACCGTGCTCACCGCGTTCGCCCGGGCGTTCAGGACGCCCGACCTGCGCAAGAAGCTGCTCTTCACGCTCGGGATCATCGTGGTTTACCGGGTCGGCACCCACATCCCGATCCCCGGTGTGGACTACACGTCCGTTCAGCGCTGTGTGGACGAGGCGTCCGGCAACCAGGGCCTCTTCGGTCTGGTGAACATGTTCAGCGGCGGCGCGCTGCTGCAGATCACCATCTTCGCGCTGGGCATCATGCCGTACATCACGGCCAGCATCATCCTTCAGTTGCTGACCGTGGTCATCCCGCGTCTGGAAGCCCTCAAGAAGGAGGGCCAGGCCGGCACCGCGAAGATCACGCAGTACACCCGTTACCTGACGGTGGCGCTCGCCATCCTGCAGGGCACCGGCCTGGTGGCCACCGCCCGCAGCGGCGCCCTGTTCTCCGGCTGCTCGGTCGCCAGCCAGATCGTCCCGGACCGCGCGATCTTCACCACCATCGTCATGGTCGTCTGCATGACCGCCGGTACGGCCGTCGTCATGTGGCTCGGTGAGCTCATCACCGACCGCGGCATCGGCAACGGCATGTCGATCCTGATGTTCATCTCGATCGCCGCGACCTTCCCCTCCGCGCTGTGGGCCATCAAGAAGCAGGGCACGCTGGCGGGCGGCTGGATCGAGTTCGGCACGGTCATCGCGGTCGGCCTGGTCATGGTCGCCCTGGTGGTCTTCGTCGAGCAGGCCCAGCGCCGGATCCCCGTGCAGTACGCGAAGCGCATGATCGGCCGCCGCTCCTACGGCGGTACGTCGACGTACATCCCGCTCAAGGTGAACCAGGCCGGTGTGATCCCGGTCATCTTCGCCTCGTCGCTGCTCTACATCCCGGCTCTCGTGGCCCAGTTCTCCAGCGGAACCTCCAGCTGGAAGACCTGGATCGAGGCCAACCTGACCAAGGGCGACCACCCGATCTACATCAGCATGTACTTCCTGCTGATCGTTTTCTTCGCCTTCTTCTACGTCGCCATCTCCTTCAACCCCGAGGAAGTGGCCGACAACATGAAGAAGTATGGTGGCTTCATCCCGGGCATCCGGGCTGGCCGACCGACCGCTGAGTACCTCTCCTACGTGCTCAACCGGATCACCTGGCCGGGTTCGCTGTACTTGGGTCTGATCGCTCTCGTCCCGACGATGGCGTTGGTTGGCTTCGGGGCAAGCCAGAACTTCCCGTTCGGCGGGACCAGCATCCTGATCATCGTGGGTGTGGGTCTCGAGACGGTGAAGCAGATCGAGAGCCAGCTCCAGCAGCGCAATTACGAAGGGTTCCTCCGCTGATGCGAATCGTCCTCGTCGGGCCGCCGGGTGCCGGGAAGGGTACGCAGGCCACTCGCCTGGCCGAGACACTGCGCGTGCCGCACATCTCCACGGGCGACCTGTTCCGCGCCAACATCAGCCAGCAGACCGAGCTCGGGAAACTCGCGAAGTCCTACATGGACGCCGGCAACCTCGTCCCCGACGAGGTGACCATCGCGATGGCCAAGGACCGTATGGAGCAGGCGGACGCCGAGCGCGGCTTCCTGCTGGACGGCTTCCCGCGCAACGTCTCGCAGGCCGAGGCGCTGGACGAGCTCCTCACCACCGAGGGCATCAAGCTGGACGCGGTACTGGACCTGGAGGCTCCCGAGGAGGAGGTCGTGAAGCGGATCGCCGGCCGGCGCATCTGCCGCAACGACTCGGCCCACGTCTTCCACGTGTCGTACAAGAAGCCGGCGAAGGACGGCGTCTGTGACGTCTGCGGCGGTGAGCTGTACCAGCGGGACGACGACTCCGAGGAGACGGTCCGTACGCGGCTGGAGGTCTACCACACGCAGACCGAGCCGATCATCGACTACTACAAGTCCCAGGGCCTGGTCGTGACCATCGAGGCCATGGGCCCCGTGGAAGAGGTCACCGCCCGTGCGCTGGCGGCACTGAAGCGCGAGGGCGGCGACCAGTAGTCGTCGGCCTGGTACGGCCGTGGAGTCCTGGGGACTTCACGGCCGTACTGTTGTGTACGTACGAGAATGACCGACCTGAGTGACGGAGAGCGCAGGCCCCCCATGGTGCAGATCAAGAGCCCCGAGCAGATCGCCAAGATGCGTGCGGCGGGGCTGGTCGTCGCCGCCATCCACGCGGCGACGCGGGAAGCGGCGGTGCCCGGGGCGACGACGAAGGATCTGGACGATGTCGCGCGCAAGGTCCTGGCGGAGAACGGCGCTAAGTCGAACTTCCTCGGCTACGGGGGCTTCCCGGCGACGATCTGCACCTCGGTGAACGACGTGGTCGTCCACGGCATCCCGTCCGAGGAGGTCGTCCTCAAGGACGGCGACATCATCTCCATCGACTGCGGCGCGATCGTGGACGGCTGGCACGGCGACGCGGCGTACACGGCGTTCGTCGGCTCCGGTCACGCCCCGGAGCTGATCGAGCTCTCCCGGGTGACGGAGGAGTCGATGTGGGCCGGCATCGCGGCGATGAAGCAGGGCAACCGCCTGGTGGACGTGTCGCGGGCGATCGAGACCTACATCCGCCGCCAGCCCAAGCCCGGCGGCGGCCGCTACGGCATCATCGAGGACTACGGCGGCCACGGCATCGGCACCGAGATGCACATGGACCCGCACCTGCTGAACTACGTCGACCGCAGGCGGGGCAAGGGCCCCAAGCTGGTCCCCGGCTTCTGCCTGGCGATCGAGCCGATGGTGTCCCTCGGCACCCCGCGCACCGAGGTCCTCGAGGACGACTGGACGGTCATCACCACGGACGGCACCTGGTCTTCGCACTGGGAGCACTCCGTCGCCCTGACGGAGGAGGGCCCTCTGGTCCTGACGGCTCCCGACGGCGGCAGGGCCAAGCTGGCGGAACACGGCGTCGTGGCGGCACCGGACCCCCTCGCCTGAAGACCCGCATGATGATCTCGTCCGTGGGGCAGACTTCTCGATTCGTGTTTCAGCGGGGGCTGGCGTAGACTGACTCGTCGGCTCTTGTGTATCCGTATGTCTGCGTGCGGTAGCTCAGAGTCGATCAAGGTAGTCGATTCGAAGGGCGAAGCGTGGCCAAGAAGCAAGGTGCCATCGAGATCGAGGGCACTGTCGTCGAGTCTCTTCCGAACGCCATGTTCAAGGTCGAGCTCCAGAACGGCCACCAGGTCCTGGCACACATCAGCGGCAAGATGCGCATGCACTACATCCGCATCCTCCCTGACGACCGGGTCGTGGTGGAGCTGTCTCCGTACGACCTGACGCGTGGCCGGATCGTCTACCGGTACAAGTAGATCTTGCCCAGGTCCCGCGCACTGTCGTGTGCGCGGGGTTGCCGGCAACTGACCCGGAGAACCTCACATCCCATGAAGGTCAAGCCGAGCGTCAAGAAGATCTGCGACAAGTGCAGGGTGATCCGCCGTCACGGTCGGGTCATGATCATTTGCGACAACCCGCGCCACAAGCAGCGCCAGGGCTGATCGCTCACGGATCACACCCTCTGCATCGACATCGCAGAGACTTCGCGCGACGCGAGCTGAATATGTTCATACGCAGGGCCCAGGCATTTTTTTGTGCCTGATACCCCCGGTTCGGAGGCCGGGGACCCAGTTCGTACCTGGTACGGCGGCTGGGAGCCGGTTCTGCGGAAGACCTCCGAAGATCACCAGGAGCCATTGAATGGCACGCGTTTCCGGTGTTGACATCCCGCGCGACAAGCGCGTGGAGGTCGCCCTCACCTACGTGTTCGGCATCGGCCGGACCCTCTCGCAGGAGACGCTGGCTGCGACCGGCGTCGACCCGAACACCCGCGTCCGCGACCTCTCCGAGGAGCAGCTCGTCGCGATCCGCGAGTACGTCGACAACAACATCAAGACCGAGGGTGACCTCCGTCGCGAGATCCAGGCCGACATCCGCCGCAAGGTCGAGATCGGCTGCTACCAGGGTCTCCGTCACCGTCGCGGTCTGCCCGTCCGCGGTCAGCGCACCAGCACCAACGCCCGCACCCGCAAGGGCCCGCGTCGCGCCATCGCCGGCAAGAAGAAGCCGGGCAAGAAGTAGTCCGCAGCGGACTCGCCGTCCAGCGGTCTTCGCTGTAGGACCGACCACCTCCCGTAGGAGTAATAGATGCCCCCCAAGGGTCGTCAGGGCGCTGCCAAGAAGGTGCGCCGCAAGGAAAAGAAGAACGTCGCGCACGGCCAGGCGCACATCAAGAGCACGTTCAACAACACGATCGTGTCCATCACGGACCCGGCCGGCAACGTGATCTCCTGGGCCTCCGCCGGTCACGTCGGCTTCAAGGGCTCCCGCAAGTCCACGCCGTTCGCCGCGCAGATGGCCGCCGAGTCGGCTGCCCGCCGCGCGCAGGAGCACGGCATGCGCAAGGTCGACGTCTTCGTCAAGGGCCCGGGCGCCGGTCGTGAGACCGCGATCCGTTCCCTGCAGGCCACGGGCCTCGAGGTCGGCTCCATCCAGGACGTCACCCCGACCCCGCACAACGGCTGCCGTCCGCCGAAGCGTCGCCGCGTCTGACGCACGGCCGGTAGGTCTCGGGCTTTCGGGCGGTACGACCCCGTGAAAGGGCCGTATCGCCCGTACCCTTGCAGTACCCGCACTTTTCACCGGGTGCGGTTTCCGTCGGGCGTCAAATAGCGGGCGTCCACGAAAGAAGGATCTGATCCACACATGCTGATCGCTCAGCGTCCCTCGTTGACCGAAGAGGTCGTCGACGAGTTCCGCTCCCGGTTCGTGATCGAGCCGCTGGAGCCGGGCTTCGGCTACACCCTCGGCAACTCCCTCCGCCGTACCCTCCTCTCCTCGATTCCGGGTGCGGCGGTCACGTCCATCCGTATCGACGGTGTCCTGCACGAGTTCACCACCGTGCCGGGCGTCAAGGAGGACGTCACCGACCTGATCCTCAACATCAAGCAGCTGGTCGTCTCCTCGGAGCACGACGAGCCGGTCGTGATGTACCTGCGCAAGCAGGGCCCGGGTCTGGTCACCGCCGCCGACATCGCGCCCCCGGCCGGTGTCGAGGTGCACAACCCCGATCTCGTCCTCGCCACGCTCAACGGCAAGGGCAAGCTGGAGATGGAGCTGACGGTCGAGCGTGGCCGCGGTTACGTCTCCGCCGTGCAGAACAAGCAGGTGGGCCAGGAGATCGGCCGTATCCCGGTCGACTCCATCTACTCGCCGGTGCTGAAGGTCACGTACAAGGTCGAGGCCACGCGTGTCGAGCAGCGCACCGACTTCGACAAGCTGATCGTCGACGTCGAGACCAAGCAGGCGATGCGTCCGCGTGACGCCATGGCCTCCGCCGGTAAGACCCTGGTCGAGCTGTTCGGTCTCGCCCGCGAGCTGAACATCGACGCCGAGGGCATCGACATGGGTCCGTCCCCGACGGACGCCGCCCTGGCCGCCGACCTGGCGCTGCCGATCGAGGAGCTCGAGCTCACCGTTCGGTCGTACAACTGCCTCAAGCGCGAGGGCATCCACTCCGTGGGTGAGCTCGTCGCCCGCTCCGAGGCCGACCTGCTGGACATCCGCAACTTCGGTGCGAAGTCCATCGACGAGGTCAAGGCGAAGCTGGCCGGCATGGGCCTGGCCCTCAAGGACAGCCCGCCCGGATTCGACCCGACCGCCGCCGCCGACGCCTTCGGTGCCGACGACGACGCGGACGCGGGCTTCGTGGAGACCGAGCAGTACTGATCTCCACCACCTCCGGGGTTCGCCTGAGCGGACCCCGGATCTCCGACGGGCGACCGCCCGCTCGGATACTGACCCCGGTACCTGATACGGCCGGGGCAGACACACAGGAGAAGAACCATGCCGAAGCCCACCAAGGGTGCCCGTCTGGGCGGCAGTGCCGCGCACGAGAAGCTGCTGCTCGCGAACCTCGCGAAGAGCCTCTTCGAGCACGGCCGCATCACCACCACCGAGGCGAAGGCCCGCCGTCTGCGGCCGTACGCCGAGCGTCTGGTCACCAAGGCGAAGAAGGGCGACCTTCACAACCGCCGTCAGGTGCTCCAGGTGATCACGGACAAGAGCGTCGTGCACACGCTCTTCACCGAGATCGGCCCGCGCTACGAGAACCGTCCGGGTGGCTACACCCGGATCACCAAGATCGGTAACCGCCGTGGCGACAACGCGCCCATGGCCGTCATCGAGCTGGTCGAGGCGCTGACGGTGGCGCAGCAGGCGACCGGTGAGGCCGAGGCCGCGACCAAGCGCGCGGTCAAGGAGGCCGAGGAGGCCAAGGTCGAGGAGACCAAGGCCGACGAGGTCGTCGAGGACGCCGCTCCGGCCGACGAGGCTCCGGCCGAGGAGTCCAAGGACGCGTAAGCGTTCTGCGGGGGCTGCGCGTCGGCGGCCGCGGCTTCGTCGTGGTTGTTCGCTCGGTTCCCCGCGCCCCGTGGGGCGTTGGCGGGTCCGTTCCCTTTCCAGGGGCGGGCCCGCCTTTGTGTTGCTGAGAGGATCTCTGTGTGAGTGACGAAGTACAGCCCGGTTACGTCCGTGTTCGCCTCGACCTGTCCTACGACGGGAGCGAGTTCTCCGGCTGGGCCAAGCAGGCCGGGGGGCGGCGGACCGTGCAGGGGGAGATCGAGGACGCTCTGCGGACCGTGACGCGGTCGGGGGGGACCACGTACGAGCTGACGGTCGCCGGGCGGACGGACGCCGGCGTGCACGCGCGCGGGCAGGTGGCCCATGTCGATCTTCCGGAGCACGTCTGGCGTGAGCATCACGAGAAGCTGCTCAAGCGGCTCGCCGGGCGGCTGCCGAGGGATGTGCGGGTGTGGGCGCTGCGGGAGGCTCCCAGTGGCTTCAACGCCCGCTTCTCGGCGGTGTGGCGGCGGTACGCGTACCGGGTGACCGACAATCCCGGGGGTGTCGATCCGCTGCTGCGCAATCACGTCCTCTGGCACGACTGGCCGCTCGACGTCGACGCCATGAACGAGGCCGCCGGGCGGCTCCTCGGGGAGCACGACTTCGCCGCCTACTGCAAGCGGCGGGAGGGCGCGACGACCATTCGTACGCTCCAGGAACTGAGCCTGGTCAAGGGCGAGGACGGGATCATCACCGCCACCGTGCGGGCCGACGCCTTCTGCCACAACATGGTGCGCTCGCTGATCGGGGCGCTGCTGTTCGTGGGGGACGGGCACCGGGGGACCGAGTGGCCCGGGAAGGTGCTGGCCGCCGGTGTGCGGGACTCGGCCGTGCATGTCGTACGGCCGCACGGGCTGACGTTGGAGGAGGTCGGCTACCCGGCCGACGAACTGCTGGCGGCCCGCAGCCGGGAAGCCCGCAACAAGCGGTCGCTCCCCGGCGTGGGGTGCTGCTGACGGACCGTCATATTCGAGCGGTGTTGCCTGTTGGCGAGGAAGTGCTTCATGCGCGTTAATTTTCCCTTCTGGAGAGAAGCTGTGTGATTAAGGTCATCCCTTGATGGTTGGTGTGTGCATCGTGCGGGTTTAGGGTGAAGGCTGCTATCGGGGGGGCCGGCGTGTTGTGACAACAGAGGTGCCGGGACCTGTTCCCGATCCTTTGTGTCAGCCGGGGGGGAGCCCGCTGTGTCAAGTCTGTCTGTCGTCATACCGGCCTTGAACGAGGCCGAGAACCTGCCGGGTGTCTTCGCGACGATCCCGGTGGAAGAACTCACCTCGGCCGGTTGGGGCGTCGAGGTGATCATCGCCGACAACGGTTCCACCGACGGGACCGCCGAGATCGCCGAATCCTACGGGGCCAGGGTGGTCCATCAGCCGCTGCGCGGCTACGGCAACGCCTACAAGGCGGGGATCGCCGCGGCCCGCGGTGAGGTGATCGCCACCGGCGACGCCGACTGCACGTATCCCTTCGACGACCTGCCCAGACTGCTGAGCATCGTCGATGAGCACCAGGTCGAGTTCCTCAACACCAACAGGCTCGGCCGGGAGAACCGCGAGGCGATGAAGCCCTCGCACACCGTGGCCAATCACGCCCTCAGCCTGGTCAGCCGAAAGCTCTTCAAGAGCACGATGCGCGATTCCCAGAGCGGGATGTGGGTCTTCCGCCGCTACATCTGGGAGACGCTCAAGGTCACCTCCGACGGCATGGGCTTCTCCCAGGAGATCAAGAACGCAGCTGTGCGGGAAGGTTTCCGCTGTATGGAGGTGCCTATCGAGTACCGGCCACGCGGCGGTGACGTGAAGCTCAACGCCTTCTCCGACGGAGTGTCCAACGTGGCCCAGCTGTTCCGCCACCGGCTCCGCGACAACGCACTGCGCACCGACACCCGGGCCCAGTGGCACGACCGCTCCACCAGACCCGTCCCACCGCCCCTGATGCCGGCTCAGCGTGAGGTGCCTCGGGGCGCCGTGGACCGCGCGGCACAGGGGACGGTGAGGAGCGGCCACTCTCTGGCGTGACGGCCGAGGTTTTCGAGGGGACACATGCGGACTGAGACAGCGCCAGGCGAGCGCCGTGGGAGAGCCGGGAGGCCGGCCCGCGGGCGCGGCTCGTTGGTCCGGGGTGCCCTGGTGGCGGTCGCGCTGGTGGCCGCGCTGATCACGGCGTGGTCGGTTCCGGCGGTCCGTGAGGAACTCGCCAAGTCCTTCACCCGCCAGGACCGCCCTTATCTGGAGCTCTACTTCATCGAGCTCCCCTCCTACGCGGGCACGAAGCTTCAGGCGCAGGTCGCCTTCACCTCGCATGGGGCGCTGTCGTCCCCGGGGCCGTCCGCCAAGGAGCGGGAGGACGGCGCGCCCCAGCCCGGGCCGGGCACCTTCGTCCTCAAGGCCGAGGCGGACCGGGACGGCAAGCCGATCGCCACCGGATGGGCCACGGTGCGTGCCGTCAGCGGGAAGGCGAGCGTCGTGCAGGTCTCCGTGCCGAAGGCCGAGGGTGCCGACGCGCTGCGCATCTCGGTGGCGGGCCGGTCCGAGTACGTGCTCGGCCATCTTGAGAGCGCCGGATGAGCGCGGGGAAGGAGCCCCCGCGTATGGGGCGCAGAATCATTCAGGTCACCCCCTACTATCCGCCGGCCCTCGGCGGGCTTGAGCGCGTGGTGGCGCAGCTGTCCCGCGAACTCGCCCACCGGCACGAGGTGCATGTGGTCACCACGGGGCTGCGGACCTCCGACCTGCCGCGGCACAGCGTCGAGGACGGCGTCCGGGTGCACCGGCTGCCCGCGGTCGAGGTGGCCAACACCGCCGTCTCCGCGCTGCTGCCCGTACAGCTGGCCAAGGCGCGGCCCGGGGACATCGTGCACCTGCACATCGCGCACGCCCTCGTGCCGGAACTCGTCTCCGCGGTCGCCGCGTTGCGGCAGGTTCCGTACGTCGCCCACTTCCATCTCGACGTGGACGCCAGCGGCCCGCTCGGGCGGCTGCTTCCCTGGTACAAGCAGCACTTCCTGGGCCGGGTGCTGCGCCGGGCCGCCGCGGTGGTCGCGCTCACCGAGGAGATGGCCGATTTCCTGGTGGAGCGGTACGGGGTGTCCCGGCAGCGACTGCACATCGTGCCGAACGGGGTGGCGCACGAGTACTTCCGGGAACCCCGGACCGCTCCGGCGCGGCCCCTGCGCCTGCTCTTCGTCGGACGGCTGCAGATCCAGAAGAACGTGGCCCGGCTGCTGGACGCGATGGCGCTGGTCCAGGGGGAGGTGCGGCTGCGGATCGTCGGCGACGGCGAACTCCGCGCCCCGCTCGTGGAGCAGGCGGCCCGGCTCGGGCTGCGGAACATCGAGTTCGCCGGGGCGCTGTACGGGGACGACCTGGTGAAGGCGTACGCCGAAAGCGACGCCTTCGTGCTGCCCTCCGACAAGGAGGGGATGCCGCTCGTGCTGCTGGAGGCGATGGCCTCAGGGCTTCCCGTCATCGCCACCGACGTGCCCGGCAACCGTGAACTGGTCGACGGCACCGGACTGCTCGCGGCGCCCGCCCCGGCAGCACTCGCGCGGCGGATCGACGAGCTGGCCGCCGACGTGGACCTGTGGCGGGACCTGGCCGCGCGCAGCGCCCGCACCGCGGCGGGACTGTCGTGGTACCGGGTGGCCGAGCGCGTCGAGCAGGTTTACACCGAGGCGTTGGCATGACAATCGAGACGGACGACAACACACTCGCGCTGACCGCCGTGACGCACCCCCGGGAGCACCGGACGGAAACCGACACGGAGACCGACACGGAGACCGGGACGGAAACCGATACGGAGACCGGCACAAGGACCGGTCCACGGGCCGACCGCCGCCGGAGGAACAACCGGTTCGCGGTGACGGACGGCGCGGTGCTGATCGCCTCCGCGCTCTCCACCCTCGCGGTGCTGCTGTCCGTCGCGCCACCGCTCGTGCGTCTCGCGGCCGGCCTGTATCTCCTCTTCGGTGCCCCGCTGCAACTGTGGCGTCCGCTCGCCGGGCGGATCGTGCCGACGGGCAGCGGCCGCACGCTGGTCTCGGTCGGTTTGGTCCTCATCGGGGACATGCTGACGGCGCTCGTTGTCAACACGGTGCTGCCCTGGGTGGGCGTGGACCGGCCGCTGACCACCGAGTCGCTGACGGCTGCCACCGCGCTGGGCATCGGCGTCCTGTGGTGGTTCCGCCGGCGGTACGCGCCGTACGAACGCACTGGGCCCACGCGGCTGTGGGCGCTGGCCCGCGCCACCCCCGGCCTTGGCATGGCGTCCGCCGCGGGGGCGGTCACCCTGCTGTGCGCGATCGCGGGAACGATCCGTCTGAACAACGGATACGGCGGGTCGGTGAGCATCGTCGCGAGTGTGCTGGGCGGCCTGCTGCTGTTGCTCTTGTCCGTCAAGCGCGGCAAGTACCACCTGACCGCCCTGGAGACGGGGCTGTACATGGCGGCGCTCGCGCTGCTCCTCCTGGCCTCGCTGCGCGGCTGGTTCATCACCGGGCACGACGTCCAGACCGAGTACCTGTTCTACCGGATGGCGCTGGGCGGCGAGTACTGGGACGTGTCGACCTACCGGCACGCCTACAACGCCTGTCTGAGCATCACCCTGCTTCCGGTGAGCATCCGCCAGCTGACCGGCATCAACGACATCTACATCTTCAAGGCGATCATCCCGGCGCTGTTCGCCGTCACCCCGGTCATGCTGTTCCGCTCCGTGCGGAGCGTGGCCCCGCGCTCCGTGTCGCTGCTCGCGGCGGTCTTCTTCGTCGCCTTCCCGACCTTCCTGACGGACATGGTGTTCCTCGGCCGGCAGGCGATCGCCTTCGTCCTGCTCGGCAGCGCGATCGTGGTGCTCACCGACAGCCGGGGCCCGCGGAGGGCACGGCGGGTGCTGTTCGTGGTGCTGCTGGTCGGGGTGGTCCTCTCGCACTACTCGACCGCGTACGTGGTGATCGGGACGCTGACGCTCGCACTCGCCTACGACAAGGTGTGGCGGCTGGTGTCGCGGCGGGGCCGGGACCGGTTCCGGCGCAGACGGCGCGAGGACCGCATGCTGAGCTTCCTCCAGTGGTGGATGGTGCTCGTGCCGGCGGTGGCCGCCGTGGTCTGGGCCGGCCCGGTCACCCACACCGGCGGCCAACTGCACGAGACGGTGGCCACGGCGGTTTCGGACCTGATCTCGCCCGGCAAGAACCAGTCCGGTTCCTCCGACACCGGCTACAGCCTGTTCGGCGGCGAGCAGTTGTCGGCGCAGCAGCGCCTGGAGCAGTTCGTCAAGGAGTCGGAGGCCGACTCCGCCAAGGACCGTGCGAACCTGCTGCTGACGAAGAAGGAACTCGACGGCATCGACTGGACGGCCGTGTCCAGCGCGGACATGCCGCTCACCCCGCTCGGCCGGATCCTGGACGCCGTGGGCATTCCGGTGCCGTCGCTGAACGGCGCGGTGCGGGGCGCGGTCGCCTACTTCTTCCAGCTGATGACCGTGCTCGGCATCTGGGTGGTGCTCCGGGCCCGCCGCTCGGCGTTCCGTGCCGTCCGGGACCAGGCGACCATGGCCTGGGCCGCGCTGAGCACGGTCGTGCTCTTCACCGTCGTGCCGCAGCTGTCCGTGGACTACGGTGTGCTGCGCGCCTTCCAGCAGGGGCTGTTCTTCTTCGCCCCGTTCCTGGCCGCCGGCACCCTGTGGGTGCTGCGCTGGGCGCGCCGCAAGGAGGTCCTCGGCGCGGTGCTGACCTTCTGTCTGCTGCTGAACCTGGTGGGTGTCATGCCGAAGGTGCTCGGCGGCTACCCGGCGCAGATCCAGCTGTCCAACAGCGGCGACTACTACGACATCTACTACACCCAGGGCCAGGAGGTGCAGGCCGCGCTCTGGCTGGACGCCTGGAAGCGGGCGCAAGAGGACGCGACGCCGATCCAGATGGACAGCTTCTCGTACACCCGGCTCAAGCCGTACATGGCGTCCGACGCCAAGGGCGTGACCACCCCGGTGTGGCTGGCCAAGGAGGCGTACCTGCTGCTGGGCACGACGCCTGCCCGGACCGGACGGGTGTCGATCTTCTATCGGGGTGACCGGATCACGTACGAGTTCCCGCGGGCGCTCGTGGAGAAGAAGAAGGACCTGGTGTACAACAACGGCGGTTCGGTGGTGCTGCGGTGACCGGTTCCGTGCGGCGAGTGCTGCTCGTCTGTCACTTCTATCCTCCGCACATGGGCGGGATCGAGCGCGTCGTCCAGGCCGAGGCGCGTCGACTGGCCGCGCTCGGGCTGGAGGTCACCGTGGTGACCTCGGGCGAGCGGGCGTCCGAGACCGTCGGCGACGACGGCGTCCGGGTCGTGCGGGTGCGCGCCTGGAACGGGCTGGAGTCCCGCTTCGGGGTGCCCTTCCCACTGTTCGGGCCGCAGCTGCCGCGGCAGACGCGGCGCTGGGCGCGGTGGGCGGATGTCGTGCACATCCACGACACCTTCTATCTGACGTCCTGGGCGGCGGCCCGCGCGGCCCGGCGGGCGCGCCGCCCCTGGCTCGTCACCCAGCACGTGGAGCTGGTCGACCATCCGTCGGCGCTGGTCACCGCGGTGCAGCGGGCCGTGTACCGGCTGGCGGGGGCACGCATCTGGCGGGGCGCGCGCACCGTGTTCACCCTCAACGCCCGGGTCGCCGACTTCGTCCGCGGCCACGGCGCGGCGCCGGAGCGGATGCGGCATCTGCCCAACGGGGTGGACACCGAGCTGTACCGGCCGAGCCGGGACGCCCTCGAGCGACGCGAGATACGGGCCGAGTTCGGGCTTCCCCTCGACCGGCCGCTGGCCCTGTTCGCGGGGCGGCTCGTCCCGAAGAAGGGGTACGACGTCGCCCTCGCGGCCCGCGAACGCGGCACCGGCTTCGACCTCGTCCTCGCCGGCGGTGGCGACGCCTCCGCGCTGGACGGCGGCCAGGGCGTGCACTACGTCGGTGCGCTGTCGCCCGAGCGGCTGGCCCGTCTCTACCGGGCCTGCGACATGTTCGTGCTGCCCTCGGTGGCGGAGGGCTTCCCGCTGTCGGTGCAGGAGGCGATGGCGGCGGGTCTGCCGGTGGTGACCACGCCCGACCCCGGCTATGCGCCGTACGGGCTCGACACGGACCGGTTCGTGTTCGCCGAGCGGGATCCGCAGGCGGTCGCGGCGGAGCTGTCGCGGCTGGCCGCGGACGCCTCGCTGCGCACGGAGATGGCCAAGTACTCGGAGCGGTACGCGCGGACCGCGTTCTCGTGGGACGCGCATGCGGAGGCGCTCGTGGCGGCCTACGAAGAGGCCTAGACACGAAGCAGCGAAGGGGGGCGGGACTCAGGTCCCGCCCCCCTTCGCTGTGACAGCGGCCGTTACGGCGAGGCCGTCACAGCGAGCGGAACAGCTCGTTGTACCGCTTCGTCAGCAGCGGCCAGTCGTACTTCTCGACCACGCGGGCGCGTCCGGCCCGCCCCATGTGGTCGGCCAGCTCATCGTCGGTGAGCAGGGCGCGCAGTGCCCCCGCGAGCGCCGCGGGGTCGCGCGGCGGCACGATGAAGCCGGTCTCGCCGTCGGCCACCGTGAAGGGCAGCCCGCCGACGGCCGTGCCCACGGCCGGGGTGCCGCAGGCCTGCGCCTCGGCGAGAGCGGTGCCGAAGCACTCGGAGTCGCTCACAGAGGACAGCACCCCGGCCCGTGCGTGCCCCACGGCGTCCACGAGTTCCCGGCCGCGCAGCTCGCCCACGGCGATCACGCGGTCGGCGACGCCCAGTTCGGCGGCGAGCTTGAGCAGGTTGTCGACGTCGTCGCCGCCGCCGATCAGCTTCAGCCGTGCCTCGGGCAGGTCCGTCAGCAACGAGAAGGCGCGGATCAGCTGGTCGACGCCCTTCCAGCGGGAGGTGCTGTCCATCCGGCCCACGTAGACGACGACCGGCGGCCGCTCGGAGGGCGGGGGGCCGGGGACCCAGCGCTCGGTGTCGACGCCGGGCGGGATCTCCTGGGCGCGCGGACGGCCGTACGCCATCGATCCGGGCGCCACCGCGACGGGGACGGTGGCCCGGGCCATCAGCCGGGGCAGCACGGAGCGCTCGTAGACGGCGATGATCCGGTTCGCCAGGCCGTTGCCGGCGTCCTGCTTGTGCATGGTGCCCGCGTGGTACGTCAGCACGGTGGGCCGACGCTTCGCCGCGAACACCGCGATGTCAGCGAGGCCGGGCACCGGGGCGTGCGCGTTGACCACGTCGACGCGCTCCCGGCGCAGCCGACGGCGCACCTGGAGCGGCCACAGCGGGTTGATCGGGCTGTTGGACAGCTTCAGCCACGCGCCCAGGCGCACCACCTTCACGCCGTTCTCGACGCTCACCCGGGTGCGCCGGCCCTCGGTGTTGGTGGTCAGCACGACCGCCCGCATCCCCGGCTCGGCGGCGACGCCCTCGGCGATGCGGGCGGCGTAGTTCTCGACGCCGCCGATCTTCGGGGGGTAGTACGAGGAGACGACGGCCACCGTGCGCTGCCCCGCTCGGGAGGGGACGACGGAGCGCAGGCGGTCGGTGAACTCCTCGGCGCGGGCCCGGTAGGCCGGCAGGACGGAGCGCAGGTGGGCCCGGTATCCGGCCAGCTGCTCGACGAGCCGGTCCACCATCGGGATCAGGTTGTCGGCGCGCACCTCGTCCATCCTGAGCACCCACTCCCCCAGGCCCAGGTCCTCCATGATCCCCCGGGTCTTGTGGTCGTACTCGATGGCCGCACACGGCACCTCGGAGAGCAGACCGAAGATCACCGAGTGGAAACGGGTGCCGAGGATCAGGTCGGCCTCCCCGTACAGGGCGAAGACGTCGTGGTGGGAGAGGGAGGCGTCGTCGACCAGGTACAGCCGCTCGCTGTCGACCTGGGCGGCGATACGGCGGTTGACGATGCGGTCGTCGTCGTCCTGGAAGGCACAGGTCACCTGGGGTACGAGGATCACATGGCAGTCGGGGTCGGCCAGCAGATGGCTGATGGTCGCGGCCATGGCGGACTCGTACGCCGTCTGCGGGGCCTCGGGCAGATGCTGTCGGGCGGTGACCAGGACCAGCCGGGACCCGGCGGGGATGCCGAGCTCCGTGCGCCAGGGTCTGCTGGACTGCCCCCGGAAGGCGAAGGCGCTGTCGATCCCGCGCTCCATGTTCCGGTCGGGCACCCCGATCTCCGTCAGCCGGCGCACACTGATGTCCTCGCGGACCGAGATCAGCCGGGCGTGGCGCAGCACGCGGCGCATCAGCACCCGCTGCACACGGGTGGGGAACGGTCCGTAGGACTGGGGGCCCAGGACGATCGGGGTGCCGAGCCGGTGGGCCAGCCACAACGGCAGCAGCAGGAACGCCACGCTCAGGTCGGAGGGGAAGTCCTTGGTGCCGCGGAGGTACCCACCGCCCAGCGACAGCACCAGGTCGGCCTCGGCGAGCGCACGGACCTCGCGCCGGATCTCCGCCGGCATCAGCCGGGCGACCGCCCGGACGAGCAGGCCGCCGCCCGGGAGCGCGGCGAGCAGACCGAGGAGGGTGGCGAGCAGCTTGCCGGTGATACGCGTGACACGGCCGGCGTCCTCCTTGCCGACGTGGCGCCGGATGGAGCCCAGGTTCTCGGCGCCGTCGAACTCCGCGTGCTCCGCGGGCTCCTCGAAGCCGGCGATCCGGACCCGGGCGCCGGGGTAGGCGGCCCGTACCTGGTCGATGGCGACGCTGAGCAGCGCCGCGTCGCCGCGGTTGCCGCGCTCGAAGGCGTTGACGATGACGACGTTCACCGGCTGGTGGCCTCTCTGTAATGGTTCTCCAACGCGTCGAGGAACCGCTCGACGTCGTAGCGCTCGGCGCGGGCGGCGGAGCCGTCACCGAGCCGGCGCAGCAGCTCCAGGTCGCCCACGAGGGGGCGCAGCGCCTCGGCCAGTGCGGGGGCGTCGCCCGCGGGGACCAGAGCCCCGTTGTCCTCGCCGACGAGTTCCGGCAGCCCGCCCACCCGGGACGCCACGATCGGCCGCCCGATCTGCAGTGCCTCCAGGGCGACCGTGGGGAAGTTCTCGGGCCACACGGACGGGATGACCACCACCGAGGAGGCGGCGAGCGCCCCGCTCACGGCGTCCGGCGAGACCCAGCCCCGGAAGCGCACCCGTCCGGCAGCCACGAGGTCGGCGGCGGAGGCCTCCAGGGCGGCCCGGTCGGCGCCGTCGCCCACGATGTCGAGCGTGGCCCCGGGGAGCGCGGCGAGCAGGAGCCGGAAGGCGTCCAGCAGGACGTGCACGCCCTTCACCCTCTCCAGCCGCCCCACGTACAGCAGCGCGCCGCCCTCCTTCACCGGCTGAGGCATCGCCGTACGGGGTACTCCGTTCGGCAGGACGTGGACGGGGACCTTGCCGACGTCCTTGCGGACGAGGTCGGCGAAATAGGCGCTGGGCGCGAGGACCCGGTCCAGGCGGCGCAGCCGCGGGAGGTAGGCGGGGCGCTGGAGGAACCGCAGGTAGAGGTAGCGGGCCTGGTCCGACAGGGAGAGGCGCTCACCGCGGGTGGCGGAGTGCAGGTTCCAGCGCAGCAGTTCCAGCGTCCAGTCCTCGGGCCCGTGCAGGGTGAGGATCTGCGGGCAGCGGTCCGTCGCCGCGAGGGCCGCGGGGCTGAACTCGCCGATGGTGTGCAGATGGACGACGTCGGGCTGGAACTCGTCCATGATCCGGGTCAGGCGGCGGTGGGCGTCGCGGTGCCAGAAGTAGCCGAGGAAGCGCTGGGGTGCGCTGCCCTCGATGGCGGGGACGAGGTCGTCCGCGAAGAGTTCGTGGCCCTCGGAATTGAGGGTGGTGGCGACGGTGCGCATCTCGTGGCCGCGGGCGGTCATGCCCTGCTGGATGAGGCGGACGCTGCGTTCCGCGCCGCCCGCCTCGTGACCGATGTTGATGACGTGCAGCAGTTTCATGATGATGTCCGGTCGGCGGGAACGGGCGGTTGCACATGGGGTTCACGGGGCGTCCGACCGCCCCGACGGCGCAGCAGAGCGGTCAGCGCGACCAGCCCGGAGGCGAGGTTGCCCAGGCCCCAGGCCCAGCCGATCCAGACCAGGCCGCGGTGGGCCCACAGCAGTGCCAGCGAGATCGTCACCACGGCGAAGACCGCGTTGTTGACGATGAGCTGGCGCAGCTGACGGGTGATCTTCAGGGCGAAGTTCGCCCAGGCGGAGAGCGCGACGGCCAGCGAACCGATGGCGCAGGCGATCAGCAGCGGCCGGGCCGCGTCCGAGTACTGCGACCCGAACACCCACAGGATGAGCCCGCTGCCTCCCGCGACCACGGCGGCGGCCGGGGTCTGGGCGGCCGCGATGATCACGGCGGTGCGGCGCAGCAGCATGGGCAGCTGGCTCGGGTCGTGCGAGCCCTCGGCGAACAGCGCCTCGCCGACGGAGTAGGCGATCGCGTTGAGCAGGGCCGCGATCTGGAAGGCGACGTAGAAGTAGCCGGTCGCCTCGGCGCCCAGGTGGTGCAGCACGATCAGCGGCAGGACCAGCTGCGGCAGCAGGTTCAGCAGTCCGGAGAGGTAACTGGCCAGGGAGTAGGTGAACTGCTCGCGCAGCCGGGTGCCGCCGACCCGCAGCTCGAAGCGGAAATCGAGCCGGCGGCGCATGAGGAACAGCGCGCACAGCACGGCGGCGGCGAATCCGGCCCCGGTCGATCCGACGATCCCGTACATGCCGAGTCCGGTCAGGAAGGCCGGCAGGGCGAGTTTGGTGACCCCCTGGGTCAGCCCGTCCGACAGGACGTTGAGTTCCGGGGCGCGCGCCCCGGTGAACACCGACTTCGCCAGCTGGTTCAGCGCGGCGAAGGCGCACAGCGCGGCGAAGGTCGCGACCGCGACCGGGTTGTCGCGGACGAAGAGCAGTTTCTCGCCGTACAGGGGCAGCCCCGCCAGATAGCCGAGCGCCAGCAGGCCACCGGCCCCGGCGACCACGCACAGTGCCAGCGTCAGCTGGGCGTTGCGGTCGGACGAGGCGGCGGGGAAGCGCACGAGCGTGCTGTTGAGGCCGAACTGGGCCAGATACGAGATGAGGCTCATCGCCGAGATGAGCGAGGTGGCGATGCCGACCTGGGCCGGGCTGTAGAAGCGCGCGACGACCACCCAGAACAGGAAGCCCAGCGCGGCCGTGGTGGCCGTGGTGGCCAGTACGAAGAACGAGTTCCGGTAGACGGTGTGCACCTGCTTGGGACGGCTATGTCTCGGCACGGCCGGCCCGTCGATGGCGGAGCGCGAGGCTCACGTTTCCCCCCACATGGTGGTAGCGCCGAGGCCGCCGGTGCTACCGGCGGCCTCGATGGTGTGAACGGCCGCCCGGGTCGGTCCCCCCGCCCGGGTCGGCGGCCGTCAGTTCTTGGCCCGGTACGCCGCGACGGCGTCCCGATAGGCGTCGAACGCCGGCTTGCGCTCGCCGGCGTAGTCGATGAGTCCGTAGTACGCCCAGGTCCCCGCGTTCGCCTCGGGCGCCTTCATGTCGCGGTGGGCGTACAAGAACACCTTGGTGACCGCGGTGAGCTCGTCCGCGGCCTTGACCATGTCGGTGGCGATCCGCGCCTGATGGGCGGGGGTGACATGGCTGGTCTCGACGCCGGGCTGGTCGCTGTCGGCGATCGCTCCCCGGCCGTGGGTGGGGGCGCCCGTCTCGGTGATCCAGACCTCCAGATCGCTGCGCTCGTGTTGGGCGAGGACCGAGGTCAGGCTGCGGCGCATGCCGGTGATCCGCTCGTAGGGGCTCTCACCGGTCTTCGTGCTGAGCAGCACGCCGTGCGAGAACGCATGGAAGCTGACCCCGTCCACATGGTCGCCGACCCCGAGCCGCAGCACGTTGTCCAGGAAGTCGGCCGCGGTCTGGCGCTTGCTGTTGGTGGTGGCGGCGTTGGCGAGGCCGCCCATCAGGACGAAGGAGTCGGGGTCGGCGGCCCGGATGGCCTTGGAGGTCTTCTTGACCATCTCCGCGTAGCGCTCGGGGTCGGCGCCGCCCGGCCAGAAGCTGCTGATGTTGGGCTCGTTCCAGATCTGCCAGGTGTGCACGCCCATCGCCGAGTAGCGGGTGACCGCCTCACCGACGAACTGGGCGAAGCGGGTGTTGCTGGCGGGCGGGCAGGTGGCGCCCTCGGACGCGCACGCGAGGTCGCGGGACCACTGAGGGGTGTAGCCAAGCGTGGCGAGCACCTTCAGGTCCCGCTTCTGGGCGGCGCGGGCCACCCGGTCGAACCGCTCCCACAGGTACTGCGACTCACCGTCGGGCTGGATGTTCGTCCAGGCCAGGTCGGCGCGGATCCAGGTGATCCCCAGATCGACGGCGTCGTCGAGCGCCTGACCGAGATCCGCGTCGGTCATCCACGGCAGGGTGTCGCTGTAGGCGAGCCCGAAGTCCACGGGCTTCTTGCGCTTCTCGGCCGCCGGGGCGGCCGCCGAAGGCAGCTCGTACGGCCCGGTGGACTCGTCGGAGTCGGACGACGTGCTGCTGGAAGCCGTGGAGCATCCGCTGCCCAGCGCGATCAGCGCCGGAGCGGTCAGGAGGGCTCTCAGCAGAGGGCGGCGGGATATGACGGGAGGCTCTATATCAGCTCCGTCACCGCGTATGGGTGCTCTCGGCATGGAGGCACCTTAATGGATGAGGTCAATTGTGAAGGAAGGGAGGATGGCGGTGACTATGTGGCCGCAGTGGCGTGGTGGGACGGATCAGCTGTTCGCGGCCGCCGACGCCTGGGCCTGGCCGCGGCGGTTGATCTGCTGGAAGGTGAAGTCGGCGAGGTCGTCACCCGCGGTGAAGACCGCCGTGTCCTTCGTGGTCACGTCCTTGCCGTCGGTGAAGCCGGTGATCGTGAAGTAGGCGTAGCGGCCGTAGGAGTTGGTCGTCGAGCGGCAGATCGCGCCGTTGCAGAAGGCCTTCACGCCCTTGCCGGTGAGGGCCTTGACGATGCTCTTGCTGTCGGCCTGGCTCTTGACCTTGAGGGCCTGCGCCTCGGTGTCGAAGACGGCCACGCCGACCGTCACCGCGATGTTGCCCTTGGTGTACGTGACCCGCATGAGGCGGGTGCAGTCATTGGTGTCGAGGACCTTGGGCAGGGTGCCCTGGCTGCCGCCGGCGCAGGTGGTGGAGTCGGCCGTCGGGCCCTTCTTGTAGACGTTCGAGCCCATGGTCAGCTGCGTGCCGGGGAACATCAGGTCCGGGCTGTTGGCCGCCTTGTCCTTGGCCTTGCTGGCGACGAACTCCTTCGGGTTCAGCGGCGGCGGGGCGCTGGTCGGCGCGAAGGAGGGGGTGCCGGACGCGCTCGGCAGGTCGGCGGTCGCGGGCAGGGAGGCCGTCGGCCGGTTGGCCTCGTTCCCGCTGCCCGCGTTCACCACGGCCATGGCGACGGCCGTGCCGATGCCGACGGTGGCGAGCACGCCCGCGCCTATGAACAGCAGCTTGCGGCGCCTGTTGCGCGTCTCGGACGCCTCGGCCAGCGCGGCCCAGTCCGGACTGGCGCCGTCACTGCCGCCGCTCCACGGCTGCTGGGAGTTCGGTTTCCACGGATCCCACTGGGACTGAGGTCCCCCCTGCCCATAGCTCATGCGCCGCATCTTAGACGGGGGGCATGGGGTGCCGGTGTGTCTCGGCCGCGACCCCCGGGGGAGCATTCCGGCACCGGCGCACAACTCGGTCGTCCAGAGGGTCCCGGGGCCTCGTTTTGACCCGATCGGCGGGGCACGGGTATCCTGCATCTTCGTTGTGTATTGGCTTGCTCATTCTCACGGGACGGGCCCTTACACCGGTCCACCGGGCCGATGACCAGCGACCAGCACGCGGTTTGCGTCACCGCAGTGCGGTCTGGGCTGTCGTGATCGTCTTCGGTGACCTGTCAGGACCATTCACTGAAGAAGCGAAGGCTACGAACCGTGCGTACGTACAGCCCCAAGCCCGGCGATGTGACGCGCCAGTGGCACGTCATCGACGCTCAGGACGTTGTCCTGGGCCGTCTCGCCAGCACTGCCGCCTCCATCCTGCGCGGCAAGCACAAGCCGATCTACGCCCCTCACGTCGACACCGGTGACTTCGTCATCATCATCAACGCCGACAAGGTGCACCTGTCCGGCAACAAGCGGACCCAGAAGATGGCGTACCGCCACTCCGGCTACCCGGGTGGTCTGCGCTCCGTCCGCTACGACGAGCTGCTGGACAAGAACCCGGAGAAGGCCATCGAGAAGGCCGTCAAGGGCATGCTCCCGAAGAACTCGCTGGGCCGTCAGATGCTCTCGAAGCTGAAGGTCTACAAGGGTGACCAGCACCCGCACGGCGCGCAGCAGCCGCAGCCGTTCGAGATCACCCAGGTCGCGCAGTAACACCGGCCAGACCCACCCGAGCCAAGAGAATCTGAGGAATCACCGTGGCCGAGACCACTGCCGAGCAGCCGCTCGAAGAGCTTGACATCGACAGCTACACCACCGAGTCCGAGGTCCCCGTCGAGGGCGAGTACACCTCGGAGTCCCTGGCCTCCCGCTTCGGCGAGCCGCAGCCGGCCGCCGGCCTGGGCCGTCGCAAGAACGCCATCGCCCGCGTCCGGATCGTCCCGGGCTCCGGCAAGTGGAAGATCAACGGTCGCACCCTCGAGGACTACTTCCCGAACAAGGTGCACCAGCAGGAAGTCAACGAGCCGTTCAAGGTTCTCGAGCTCGAGGGCCGTTACGACGTCGTCGCCCGCATCGCCGGTGGCGGTGTCTCCGGTCAGGCCGGTGCGCTCCGTCTCGGTGTCGCCCGCGCGCTGAACGAGGCGGACGTCGACAACAACCGCCCGGCCCTGAAGAAGGCCGGCTTCCTCAAGCGCGACGACCGTGCTGTCGAGCGCAAGAAGGCCGGTCTGAAGAAGGCCCGCAAGGCCCCGCAGTACAGCAAGCGCTAAGCTTCGCTGCCTGCTCGTACGAACGCCCCGGCGGCACTCCACAGTGCTGTCGGGGCGTTCGTTTTACCGCAATCGGGGGCGTATAACGACACAAGGTGCTCAAATGCTTGTGTGACCGGATGCCGCTATCCGGTGAAATGCGCCTTTCGGTAACTGACGCTTCCTCAGGAGGACAAGTGGGACGACTCTTCGGCACGGACGGCGTGCGCGGTATCGCCAACGCGGATCTGACGGCCGAGATGGCGCTCGGTCTGTCCGTCGCGGCGGCGCATGTGCTGGCCGAGGCGGGCACCTTCGAGGGCCACCGGCCGGTGGCCGTCGTGGGACGGGACCCGCGTGCGTCCGGGGAGTTCCTGGAGGCCGCCGTGGTGGCCGGCCTCGCGAGCGCGGGCGTGGACGTGCTGAAGGTCGGCGTGCTGCCGACGCCCGCCGTCGCCTACCTCACGGGAGTGCTCGGCGCCGACCTCGGTGTGATGCTCTCCGCCAGCCACAACGCCATGCCCGACAACGGGATCAAGTTCTTCGCCCGCGGCGGCCACAAGCTCGCCGACGAACTGGAGGACAAGATCGAGACCGTGTTCGAGGAGCACCGGCGCGGGGAGCCGTGGGAGCGGCCGACCGGGTCCGGGGTCGGGCGGGTGCGGTCGTACGACGAGGGGTTCGACCGGTACGTGGCGCACCTGATCGCCGTACTGCCGAACCGGCTCGACGGGCTGAAGATCGTCCTCGACGAGGCGCACGGCGCCGCTGCGTGGGTCTCGCCGGAGGCCTTCACCCGGGCCGGGGCCGAGGTCGTCACGATCGGGGCCGAGCCGGACGGGCTCAACATCAACGACGGGTGCGGGTCGACGCACCTGGAGAAGCTGAAGGCGGCCGTCGTCGAGCACGGTGCCGACCTCGGTATCGCGCACGACGGGGACGCCGACCGGTGCCTCGCCGTGGATCACACGGGCGACGAGATCGACGGGGACCAGATTCTCTCCGTGCTCGCTCTCGCCATGCGGGAGCGGGGGGTGCTGCGGGCCGACACCGTCGTGGCCACCGTCATGTCCAACCTCGGCTTCAAGCTCGCCATGGAACGGGAGGGGATTCAGCTCGTCCAGGCGGCGGTCGGCGACCGGTACGTGCTGGAGGAGATGAAGGAGCACGGGTACGCGCTGGGCGGCGAGCAGTCCGGGCACGTGATCATCCTTGACCACGCGACCACGGGGGACGGGACGCTGACCGGGCTGATGCTCGCGGCACGCGTCGCCGACAGCGGGCGGTCGCTGCGGGAGCTGGCTTCTGTGATGGAGCGGTTGCCTCAGGTGCTGATCAATGTGCCTGATGTCGACAGGACGCGTGTCGCCGACTCGGCCGAGCTCGCGGGCGCCGTTGCGGAGGCCGAGCGGGAGCTGGGGGCGACGGGGCGGGTGCTGCTGCGGCCGTCGGGTACGGAGCCGCTGGTGCGGGTGATGGTGGAGGCCGCGGACATCGATCAGGCCCGGTCGGTGGCCGGCCGGCTGGCCGATGTGGTGAAGTCGGCGCTGGGTTAGGACCTGTCCGGCGGATCATGCCGGAGAGGCGGGCCCCGGCACGCCCTTTCCCCCGGCTCGGCTTCGCTCGAGCCGGGGACTCGTCACGTCGACTTCCCGACTGCGTGGCGGCGGAGGCCGCCGAGCGGCTCCTGCTCGATCTCACGCGCCGGCGCTCGTCCGGCCCGCCACGGCCTCGAAGGTCCGAGATCAGTCATGGGTGTCCAGGCCGTCGCGATCGAGTGCTGTTCGGATCTGGCTGAGCCATTCGGTGGCCAGCCGACGGCCGTCGGGGAGCTGGTCGTCCCGGTCCCAGCGCCACGTTGTGATCATCGCCAGCACGAGGACCCGGCACTCGCGCAGCAAGTCCTGATCGACGCCCGGATAGTGCTCGCCGACTTCTTCGGGCGCATGGGCGAGGTCGAATTCGACGGGCCCACGGCAACATGTCTCGAGGTCGATGAACAGCAGCCCGTTGTGCGTGGTGAGCACGTTGCCCGGGTGCGGCTCGCCGTGCAGCAGCTGCTCGGCGCCGCCGCGCTCGCCGATCAGATGGCTCAGGCTTCGCAACGTGTCGCCGAGCAGCTCCCGGTCCGCTTCGGCGAGCGCCGGAGTGCGGTCGCGGTTCGCCACGAGTTGCCGAGCCTGCTCGACTCGATCCGTGAAGTGCGGCGTCGGGACATCGAGCGTGCGCATGCCGGCGTGCAGCCGCTCGAGGGCGTTGGCGTAGTCGGCCGGTGAGATCTCTCGAGGTGTCACGGGTTCGTAGTGGGTCCACAGCGTGACCACGAAGCCATCACGTTCATGGACGCGTGGCTCCACTCGAGGCTCGAGGGCGGCCACAGGGCACCCGGACGCGACGAGCCGCTGAGCAAGCTCGAGCTCGAACCGTGCGACCTGCTGCGCCACAGGTGCCACCCGGGCCAGGACGTCACAAGGCAGCAGACGCAGAGTGAGCTTGTTCGAGTCATGCAGAACGGTCGCGTCGTCGACTGTCAGGCCGAGCGACGAGGCGGTCGACATGGCCGCGGCCACCGCACGCGGGACCTCTGACGCCTGCATCGTCGACTGGTCCCTCCCCGTGAGCGCCGCCATGACTCTCAAAGCGGCGACCGCGCGCACCCTACCAAGTCGTCGGCTGACGGCCTATCCGTTCGGCATCGCCACCGCCGCCCACGTCGGTACCTTGCGTACGAGCCCCGATGTGGATCGTCCGCTGCTCGTGGTCAGCCGTGCAGTCGGCGTTGCGCGGTACGGTCACCTGGGTGCAGGCGGTGTCGCACTTCGCCGGAGCTCGGGCATCGGTGCTTCTTTCGTTGCGCCGGGTGATGCGGTGACCGCGCTCAGAGGGTCGGGAAGACCGCTGCGAAAAAGAACCACAGCAGTACGGCCCAGAAGACGGCGGCCGCCAGCGACACGAGCAGGGAGTTGCGCCATCTCAGCACCAGGAACGGGAAGAGCGCCGGGAGCGCCCAGAAGCCGGCCACGTCTATCGACATACGGGCGGCCTGGCTGAGAGTTCCCGCGTGTCCCGCGGAGATACGCCGCAACAGCCGCTGGGAGACGAAGCCGTACAGGCCGAAGACGATCGGGAAGAACCACAGCGGAGTGATCGTGACCAGTTCGGACTCGTCGAGATCGTTGAACATGACCAGATAGACACAGGCGGCCCCCAGCACACCGGCGATGAGGGCGGTCAGGTAGAGGGCGGTCAGGGCGGCCGGCTCCACCGACGTGGTCGGCCCGGGAACAGAGCCGGGCGTGAGCACGGGCGAAGCGTACGGAACATCGGCGGCGGGAGCCGGGACCACCCGGTCACAGTGGGGGCAACGGACGTTCTGCCCAGCACGGTCGGCCGTGGCCGAGATCAAGTGCCCGCACGAGGCGTGGAATTCCATGTGCTGACGGTTCACGCGTTGCCTTCCCTGTACCTCTCCGGTGCTGATCGCCGGCCGACGACGCGGCGGTCGGCTGAATCGGCTCCGACTCGATAGTGAAGGGCCCCAGGGCGTCCAGCCTGCGCCGACGCGCGGCTCGTGAACGAGCTTCTTCGCCGCATGTCTTCCTGGCATCGGGGAAAACACGTAATCACTTACGTAGGCGGAGACCTGCGGTCAGGACGGGTGTGTGGCGTGGAGGGCCCACCTCGCCGTCGTGGCTGACCGTCGTCGGCTGAGGCCCGGCGAACCGTATCCGCCTCTGAGCAAGTACGGGCACCTGGAGTACGGTGCATGGGGCTACAAGGTGACCTGGAAGAAGTACCGTTCTGCCCACCTCCGAGACCGGCTGGAAGTACTGGGAAACCCCGACATGACGTACTCGACGGCAATCGGTCAGCGCCGACCTTCGTACGGCCGACGGTTCGGCGCCGTGGAAGAGACGCTGCCGCGGCTGGAGAACCTGTTTGCGGGAGCAGCGGCCTCCTGCGAGGCCGGTGCTCATGCGGCCGTGGCGGCGAGCGCCTTGCGCTTGTCCGCCACGTAGCGCGCGACGGTCCTTCTGTCGCTCGCGGTCAGCAGCTGCTTCTCGGCAGCCTGTTGTACGTCCTGGACGGCTTCGGACAGCCCGGTCTCGACCTGGCAGCCGGCGTCGACGCCCGCCAGCCTGATCTCGTCGCGGCCCAGTGCGCGCAGGGTCTGCCGGTCTGCCGCGGCCTTCTTCAGCCGGGAGTCGATGGTCCTGCGCGGAGCCTGGAGGTCCGTCGCCGGATACCCTGCCTCCGCCATGCACGAGGACCACTTCCGGACAGCGGCACGGTAGCCGGGGTCCGCTTCGACGGCGCCGATCACACGGTTCGCCAGTCCCATGGTGACCGGAGCCACGGTGTTCCAGTCCGCCCCGTACAACTCGGCGCGTGCTCGGGCGACACAGCCGTCGGTGGAGTACTGGAGGCTGACGCCGTCGGGCAGCCGCAGACTCACCCGGTGCGCCGGTGTGCCGGTCAGCGCCTCCTGCCAGGCCGCCTTACGGGGCTCGTCGGCCGGAGGAGGATTGGACTGCTGATGAAGGTACTCGCCGACGATCCCGTACCCGTCCTGGGCCGCCTTCTCGGGGGTGAGCAGCCCGTAGGGGTTGGTCTCCTCGCCGCGGGCTGACGCGGTCCGCGGCTGTGCCGTGTAGCTCTGGCCGCGGGAGGTCATGCAGGCCGCGACGGCACGTTCCTCGCGGTCGTGCAGGCGTACGGCCTCGGCGTAGGTGAACGCGGTGGCGCCGGAGAGAGGGCGGACGTCGACTGCCACGGGCCCGCGGCCGGGCTCCCCGTCGAGGGAGCAGCCGGCCGCGGTCAGCGCAAGGAGCACCGCAAGGAGTGTCCGCCGCGCCGTGGATGCGCTCATACGCACCAGTCGTTCGAGGCGACGTTGTGCCACCACACGGTGTTCGCCAGGGAGCCGTTGTAGTAGCCCCGGGCGAGCACGTAGTTGGAGCCGGTGTAGTTCAGGCCCGAGTAGATACGGACGTTGCAGTTGTTGCCGTGGTTGTACAGCGACTCGGCGTTGTTGAACTTGTTGTACTGGAGAAGGTTCGCGTTGTCGTTGTAGACGACGCCCGGGTCGCCCGCGCCGTTGACGCCGAGGTAGGCGCACAGCGCTCCGGCGGGACAGTCCGACAATGCCGCGTTCGCGGGTGCGGCAGTGATGAGTGCGCCGGTGGTGGCCAGGGCCACGCTTCCCAGGGCGATGCCGGCCCTGGCCAGGATCCGCTTCATGCTGAGTGTTCCTCCATCACTCGAGGCCCCCGCCCACGGGACGGGAGTCGTCCGTGGTGCGCAGTGGTGCCATGGACACGGTGGAGGAGGGTGGTGGTCGAGAAACTTGCGCGAATCTTGCCTCGCAGGTGGCGAGGTGGTTGGGTGACGCCCGGGACACGGTCGACCGCTCAGGGTGGGGCAGGGGGGACGGCGTGACGGGATTTCGGCTGCTGGGGCCCGTGGAGTTATGGGTGTCGGGCCGCCCGGTGGCTCTGGGCCCCGCCAAACGGCGTACGGTCCTGGCGGCGCTGTTGGTGGACGCGGGCCGCTGGGTGGCGGCCGAGACGCTGATCGACCGGGTCTGGGGCGAGGACCCGCCCGCCCAGGTGCGCAGCACGCTCTACGCGCACATCGCCCGCATCCGCCGGATCCTCGCGGACACTGCCCCGCACCTCTCGGCCGGCGCCGACGGAAGCCCGCCGGCCGGCGCCGACGTGCCCCTCCCCGGCGGTGCCGACGCCCACGGCTCGTCCAGCCCGCGCAGCGGGTCCACGACGCCGCAGTTGCTGCGCGGCTCGGGAGGCTACCGGCTCGACATGCCGCAGGACCTGGTCGACGCGCACCGGTTCCGGCGACTGGTCACGCGGGCCCGTGCGGCCGACGAGTCCGACGCGGGGCGGGTGGCCTTGCTGCGGGAAGCCCTGGGGCTGTGGCGGAGCGAACCCCTGGCCGGCCTGTCCGGGGAATGGGCGGCGCGCACCCGCGAATGCTGGCGGCAGCAGCACATCGAAGCGGTCCTGGCGTGGGCGGACGCCGAACTCCGCGTCGGCGGTCACCTCGGCGTGGTCGACACGCTTTCCGCCCTGGTCGCCGAACACCCGCTGACCGAGCCGCTTGCCGTGGCGCTGATGCGGGCCCTGCACGCCGCCGGGCGTGCTCCGGAGGCGCTCGCCTGCTACACCGCCCTGCGCCGACGGCTGGCCGACGAACTCGGCACCGCCCCCGGCGCCGAGGCACAGCGGGAGCACCAGGCGATCCTGAGCGGCAAGCCCGCCGCATCGGCCGTCCGCCGGACACCGCCCGGCGCCGACGCGGCGCATGCCAGGCCCGTTCCCACGCAACTTCCCATGGACGCAGGGGGGTTCACCGGCCGCGAGGAGGAACTGGCCCAGCTGGAGGCGATGCTGGCCACGGCGGCGGAGCGACCGGCCGCGGTGGTGGTCTCGGCGGTGTCCGGGACGGCCGGGGTGGGCAAGACGGCACTGGCGGTGCACTGGGCGCACCGCGCCCGCCCCCGGTTTCCGGACGGCCAGCTGTATGTGAACCTGCGCGGCTACGACCCCGACCAGCCCGTGACCGCAGCCGACGCGCTGGTCCGGTTCCTGACCGCGCTCGGGGTGTCCGGGCAGGACGTCCCGCTGGAGCTGGACGACCGGGCCGCGCGCTACCGCAGCGAGGCCGCCGACCGGCGCATGCTGATCGTCCTGGACAACGCCGCCACCGTGGAGCAGGTCCGCCCGCTGCTGCCCGGCACCGGCACCTGCGCGGTGCTGGTGACCAGCCGCGACAGCCTGGCAGGGCTGGTCGCGCGGGAGGGCGCCCACCGTCTCGACCTCGACCTGCTGCCGGCCGTCGCGGCCCGGACCCTGCTGTGCCGGCTCATCGGCCCGCGCGCCGACGCCGACCCCGACGCGGTCGACGCCCTCGCCGCGCAGTGCGCCCGACTGCCTCTCGCGTTGCGGGTCGCCGCGGAACTCGCCGCCGCCCGCCCCACCACGCCCCTGGCCGATCTCGTCGTCGAACTGGCCGACCAGCAGCGGCGACTGGATCTGCTCGACGCGGACGGCGACCCGCGGGCCGCCGTCGCCGCGGTGTTCTCCTGGTCGCTGCGGCACCTGCCACCGGACGCGGCGCGTACCTTCCGGCTGCTCGGCCTGCACCCCGGCACCGACCTCGACGCCTACGCCGCCGCCGCGCTGAGCGACAGCAGCCCGGCGGACACCCGCCGTGCCCTCGACGTCCTCGCCCGCGCCCATCTGGTGCAACCCGTGGACGCCGCCCGGTACGGCATGCACGACCTGCTCCGCGCCTACGCCGCCCGCCTCGCCACCGCCGAGGACGCGCCACAGACCCGCCGGGCGGCGCTTGACCGGCTGTTCGACTACTACCTGGCGACCGCTGCCGCCGCCATGAACTGCCTTCACCCGGCCGAGGCTCACTTGAGGCCCGAGGTTCGCGCACCCTCCACCCCTGCCCCCGAACTGTCCGACCCGGACGCCGCGCGCGCCTGGCTGAACACCGAACTACCGTGCCTGACCGCGGTCGCCGCCCACACCGCCACCCACGACCGGCCCACCCACACCATCCGGCTCTCCGCCATCCTGTACCGCTACCTCATCGGCGGCCATCACACCGACGGCCTCACCATCCACGGCCACGCCCGGGACGCCGCTCGCCAGGCCGCCGACCCGGCGAGCGAAGCCCGCGCTCTGCTCGGCCTCGGCACCGCCTACTGGCAGCTGGCCCGGCACGAGCCGGCCGGCCGTCACCTTCAGCAGGCACTGACACTGTTCCGTCGCGTCGGCGACGCGACCGGCCAAGCGCGCGCCCTGATCAACCTCGGCCTGGTCGCCGAGCGGCTGGGCCGCTACAGACCGGCCTGCGAGTTTTTCGAACAGGCGCTGGTCCTCTACCGGGGTGCCGACGACCAGGCGGGCGAAGCACTCGCCCTGAAGGACCTCGCCACGGTTGAGCGGCGGCTGGGCCGCTACGGACAGGCCGCCGAGCATCTCCGGCAGGCCCTGACCCTGTTCCGCCGGACCGGCAACCGGTACCTGGAGGCGCACGCGCTCAACGACCTCGGCACCGTCGAGGCGCGACTCGACCAGTACGGGTCGGCCGCCCACCACCAGGAACAGGCCCTGGCCCTGTCCCGGGAAGTCGGCGACCGGTACGGCGAAGCCGGCGCCCTGCACAGCCTCGGCACCATCCACACTCGTCTCGGCCAGCCCGAAAAGGCCGCCGAGCGCCACCAGGAAGCGTTCATCATCTACAGCGGGAACGGCGACCGGGACGGCGAAGCCAGGGCGCTCAACGGGCTCGGCGAGGCCGCCCGTGCCGCCGGCCGGCACGCCGACGCCCTCACCCACCACACCGACGCTCTCGCCATCGCCGAGGACATCGGCAACCCGGGCCAGCAAGCCCGCGCCCACGGCGGACTCGGCGACGCCCACCACGCCCTCGGAGACGCCCACCCGGCCGTTCGCCGCTACGAGCGCGCGCTGGCCCTCTACACCGAACTCGGCATGCCCGAGGCCGACGACATCCGAGCGCTCCTGGCCACGGTGACGGGTCCCCGGCCCCGGCGATAGCCCACCGCTCCAGGCCTCATTCGACGCGCGGTGGGCGCGCTGACGGCGGTGCACTTTTGTTCGGAGCTCTAAGAGGCGTTCGGCGCGGCGGGATCCGCCTGGTTCGGGCTGTCCGGTTCGCCGGGGCCGGTCAGGCGGTTCCCCGTGTCCCCGTCGCGTCGCAGCGCCCACAACGCGACGGGGGCTCCCGCTCCCACCAGCGCGGCCGCCAGACACAGACCGGCTCGGTAGCCGGTGAGGAAGGCGGCCGAGTCATCGGCTCCCGCGGCGGCCGCGGCATGCTCCGAGAACGACACCATCGCGCCCACGACGGCGATTCCGACGACTCCGGATGCCTCACGCATGGCGCTGAACAATCCGGCGGCGATGCCGGAAAGATGGTCGGGCGAAGACTCCAGAGCGCGGGTGGTCAGCGGAACGGCCAGCGCGGAGCCGAAGCCGATGGTCGAAAGGCCCGGCAGAATATGGACGATACTCCCCCCGAAGCTTCCCAGGGCGACCATCAGCAAACCCAGGCCGATCATGAGCAGGCCCGCAGCGGAGATTCGCCCGTCGCCCCAGTGGCGCGCCATCCGGGCAATGAAGGGTGAGGCGACGAGCAGGCAAAGAGCCACGGGGACAAACGTCAGCCCGGCTGACGTCGGGGCGAGGCCGAGGCCGTTCTGCAGAAACTGCGAGGTGAAGAAATAGACTCCGCTCACGCTCAGGCCCCCCAATAGCTGAGTGATGACCCCGCCGACGAAGGGGCGTTGCCGAAAGAGGAGCCGCAGTGCGGCATTCCGGCGCAACGTCAGTTGGTACGACAGGCCCACGGCTGAGGCGACGACAACGACCCCTGATGTGGCCACGGGAACACTGGCGAAACCGTGTTCAGGTCCTTCGATCAGGCAGTAGGCGAGGGCCACCAGCGAGCAACAGGCCGTCGTGACGACGCCGAGCGTGAGGGTGGCTGAGGACGCGGGTGGGGCGCAGGCGCCGGGCCGGGGGATGACGAGACCGATGAGGAGGCTCGCGCATCCCAGCGGCGTGTTCATGGCGAAGACCGACTCCCAGCCCAGATGCTGTGTCATGGTGCCGGAGATCACCGGTCCGCAGGCCAGCGCCGACGCCAAGGTGGCGGTGATGGCGCTGAAGGCCGCATTGCGCGCACGGGGCGGAAGATCGTGGGACAGGACCGCCAGTGAGGCCGGCAGGATCAGCGCCGCGCCGGCTCCCTGCAGCCCTCGGAAGGCGATCAGCGTCAGCCCCGAGGTCGCCATGCTGCACCCGACCGAGGAGACGGTGAAGAAGGTGACACCGAGCAGCAGCGTCGCCCGCCGCCCCACGGTGTCCGCCAGATGCCCGCCCAGCAGGAGAAGGCTTGCGAGAGTGAGGGGGTAAATGGCGGCCACCCATTTCAAGTCGGCGTCCCCCAATGCGAGTTCATCTCGGATTTGAGGCAGTGCCACATTGACGATGGTGTTGTCCAGGGCCGTCATGAACGACGGCAAAAGAACGGCCATAAGGATGGCGAGGACACGAAGTCGACTCACGGTACCTGCCTCGGGCAGCGGGGGAGGGTATGGCTGGGTAGCCGGGATCTTCACGTCGTTCCTGCATACGCTGCCCTCCGGGGATATCAAGCGCGACTCGCGGAGACCCCGACTGCGCTGGCCGTCGGCCACCTCGGCGTGTCACTGGAAGCCCGGCACATCTCCGTGTTTGGCTGATTTCTCACCACTGCCACTGTTCATTGGAAAGCGGTGACGGGTGGCGACGGCTGTCATCACATCCGCCTAAAAGGCCGGCAGTCGAAGAGTCCATTCCTTGCCCAGAACGAAGGTTCGGTGACTCAGTGCCGAAAAGCGTGAGAGACACGGTCAGCCACCATCTCGCCCAGGCCGCCGCACAGACCCCCGATGAGACGGCGTTCACCTTCGTGGACTTCGGCAGCGATCGCCACGGGGTGGCCTCCAGTCTGACCTGGCGCGAACTGGAGCATCGGGTACGCACCCTCGCCGCAGCCCTGCGCCACGCCGGGGCAGCCGTGAACGAGCGCGTGGCCGTCGTGGCACCGCAGAACCTGGACTATGTCGTCGGCTTCCTCGCGGCCACGTGCGCCGGCGCGATCGCGGTGCCTCTCTTTCCCCCGGGTCTGCCCGGCCACATGGAGAAACTCGCCACCGTACTCGCCGACGCCGACCCGGTGCTCGCCCTCACCAGCCCCGCCTCGCTGCAGGCCGTGGAGAAGTTCTGCGCCGACCAGGACGGCCTGCGCGTGCGGGTCGTCACCGAGCAGGACCTGCTCTCGGGGGCGGCGCCGGGGGGCGTACCGACGGGCGCGGAGACCTTTCATCCACAACCCGGGGACTGCGCCTACCTGCAGTACACCTCGGGCTCCACCCGTGTGCCGTCCGGCGTGGAGATCACCCACGCCAACGTCTGCGCCAACGCACGCCAGGCCCTGGAGGCGTACGACATCCGCACCGGGCGCAACTGCACCGTCGGCTGGCTTCCGCTGTACCACGACATGGGGCTGGTGCTGGCGATCGTGCTGCCCGTCGTCGGCCACGTCCACTCCGTGCTCATGGATCCGCTGGCCTTCGTCCAACAGCCCGTCAGATGGCTGCGGCTGCTCACCCGGCATCCGGGAGCGCTCACCGCCGCTCCCAATTTCGCCTACGACTACTGTGCGCGCCGCGTCACCGACGAGGAGCGCGCAGAGCTGTCGCTGGGATCGGTCGCGGCCATGGTCAACGGCAGCGAACCCATTGCAGAGCAGACGCTCCGACGGTTCCAGCAGGTCTTCGCCCCGGTGGGCGCGGTCCGCACGGCCATGCGGCCGTCGTACGGGCTGGCCGAGGCGACCGTCTTCGTCTCCGCCTCACCGGCCGGGGAGGAACCGACCGTCACCTGCTTCGACCGTGACGCGCTGGCGGCAGGCACCGCCCGGGTGGTCGAGACCACCGAAGCGCGGGCGGTGACCCGCCTGGTCGGCTGCGGACGGCCCACCGGCCAGGAGGCCGCCATCGTCGATCCGGTCACCCATGTCCGCCTGGAGGACGGGAACGTCGGTGAGATCTGGCTTCGCGGACCCAACGTCGGACGGGGGTACTGGGGACGCCCGGAACAGAGCGACACCACCTTCGGCGCCACCCTCCACGGCGACGACCCGGGCGACGGAACGCATCGCTGGCTGCGCACCGGCGATCTGGGACTGTGCCACGACAAGCAGCTCTACATCACCGGCCGCATCAAGGATCTCGTGATCATCGACGGCACCAATCACTATCCGCAGGACATCGAGCAGACCGTCGAGAGTGCCCACCCGGCCATCCGACGCCATCACACCGCGGCGTTCTCCGTCCTCACCGACGACGGAGAGCGTCTGGTCGTCGTCGCCGAGCACGCCCGTGACCTCGCTGAACCCCACAGGGTCCGGGACGAGGCGACCCGCGCCGTCCGTGCGGCGGTGTCCGCCGGTCACGCCGTCGCGGTGCACGACTTCATCCTCGCCCAGCCCGGCACCGTACCCCACACCACCAGTGGGAAGGTCGCCCGCGGCACCTGCCGTGAGCACTACCTCCGAGGTGCCTGGAGCTCCGACACCCAAGCACAGAGGGAGACCGGCAACGCATGAACCAGCCAGGCGGACACCAGGAGCCGGTCGAGGACACCCGGGTCACCACCTCCACCACGGACAGCCGCCCCGGATCGGGCGTGGCCGAACTGCGGGCCGCGCTGGTGCAGCTGATCTCGGACATCAGCGGCATCTCGGCGGAACAGCTCGACGACGCCCGCCCCTTGGCGGAGTACGGTCTCACCTCCCGCGACGCCGTCGGACTGACCGGCGAACTGGAGAAGATGCTCGACCGGTCACTGTCCGCCACCCTGCTGTGGGAGCACCCCACCATCGGACAGCTGGTGCACACCCTGGCGAACGCCGACGACGCCGACACCGTGGAAACCGACGGGCGGCCCCGTACGTCCGACGCGGCGGCCCCCGCCACCCCCGCAGAGGACGGCGCCATCGCCATCGTGGGCGTCGGATGCCGCCTGCCCGGGAACGTGCACGGGCCGGACGTGTTCTGGGAGCGGCTCCTGGCAGGGACGGACCTGGTCGGCCAGGTGCCCGAAGGACGCTGGGCGAACTTCGCCGGCGCAGCGCCCGATGCCACCGCCCTGATCGAGTCCACCACACGGTGGGGCGCCTTCCTCGACGACATCGAGGGGTTCGACGCGAAGTTCTTCGGCATCACGCCCCACGAGGCCGAAGTCATGGATCCCCAGCAGCGACTGGTGCTCGAGGTCAGCTGTGAGGCGCTGGACCATGCGGGAGTACCCGCCCACGCGCTCCAGTCCACGCCCACCGGCGTCTTCGTCGGTCTGAGCGCCCTCGAGTACGGGCATCTGACCACCTCGGACCCCGCGCGCCTGACACCGTGGACCAGCACCGGAGCCGCCGGCAGCATCGTCGCCAACCGCCTCTCCTATCTCTTCGACCTGCGCGGCCCCAGCATCACCACCGACTCGGCCTGCTCGTCGTCCCTCGTGGCCGTGCACCTGGCCTGCCGCAGTCTGCGCAGCCGGGAGTGCGACACGGCACTGGCCGCGGGGGTCAATGTGCTCCTGTCCCCGGCGGTCACGGCCTCGTTCGAACAAGCCGGAGCGCTGGCCGCGGACGGCAGGTGCAAACCCTTCGACGCCGCGGCGGACGGAATCACCCGCGGTGAGGGCTGCGGCGTCGTCGTGCTCAAACGACTCGCCGACGCCCTGCGCGACGGCGACAGGGTGATCGCCGTCATCAGGGGCACCGCGGTGAACCAGGACGGCCGGTCGGCCGGCCTCATGGCACCCAATCCGGCGGCGCAGGAAGCGCTGTTGCGCGACGCCCTGCGCGACGCACGGACCGGCGCCGCCGACGTCGACTACGTCGAAGCGCACGGGACGGGCACCCTGCTGGGAGACCCCATCGAGGCGTCGGCCCTCGGAGCGGTCCTCGGCAGCGGCAGAGGGCCCGACCGGCCGCTGCTGATCGGATCGGTCAAGAGCAACCTGGGCCACCTCGAAGGCGCGGCCGGCATCATGGGCCTGATCAAGACCGCGCTGGCCCTGCATCACGGCCGTATCCCGGCCAGCCTGCACTTCGACACGCCCAACCCCCACATCGACTTCACCGGGCTGGGGCTGCGTGTGGTCACCGAACCGACCGCGTGGCCCACCCCCGTGCACCGTCCTGGACGTGCCGGCGTGTCCGCCTTCGGGTTCGGCGGTACGAACGCCCACGTCATCCTCGAGCAGGCGCCGCCCGCCGCTCCGGTGCCCCGTCGGTCCGCGCAGCCCGACGCCGACGAGGGCGCCCTCCCGCACATCCTGGTGGTGTCCGCCCGTTCCTCGGACCGGCTCGCCGACGTGGCCGCGAGCCTGTCGCGGTGGGTGGCCGACGACGACGCGCCCGCCCTCGTCGACGTCGCCCACACTCTCGCCTCGTATCGCCGGGGCCCGGTCTGCGCGGCCGTCGTCGCCCGGACCCGTGCCGAGGCGGCCGCCAGGCTTGCCGCGCTGGCCCGGGACGAGATGGTTCCCGGCCTGGTCGCCGCCTGCGCCGACGCCGGAGCGGCGGCGGCGCCGCTCCGGCCCGTCTTCGTCTTCTCGGGGTACGGCTCACAGTGGGAGGGCATGGGGCAGCGACTGCTGACCGACGACCCCGTCTTCGCCGCCCAGGTGTCCGCGCTCGATCCGGTCTTCGTCAAGGAGACCGGCTCCTCACTGACCGAGCTGCTCACGTCCGCACCGGGCCGGACGGTGGACCGGACCCAGCCGCTGCTGTTCGGAGTCCAGCTGGCCCTGGCGCAGACCGTGCGGGCCTACGGTGTGGAGCCCGCCGCCGTCATCGGGCACTCGATGGGCGAAGTCACGGCCTCCGTGATCGCCGGCGCCCTCGACGCCGACGACGGACTTCGCGTCGTCGTCCGCCGATCGGCCCACCTCGCCACCATCGACGCCGAACAGACCGGTGCGATGGCCGCGATCGAGCTGCCCGCACCGTCACGGACGGACGTCCTCGGGCGCTTCCCCGGTGTCGAGGTCGCCGTGCACTCCTCTCCCCAGCGCTGCACGGTGGCGGGACCGGCCCGAGCGGTGCGCGACCTGGTGGACGAGCTGACCGAGCAGGGGCACCTCGCCCGACTGCTCGAGGTCGGCGGAGCCGGACACTCGGCCGCGGTCGATCCCGTTCTGACACCACTGCGCGAAGACCTCGCCGCGCTGCGCCCGCGTACACCCACGACGCCCTGGTACAGCACGGTCCTCGACGATCCCCGGGCGGGCGCGGCAGCCGACGCGCACTACTGGTGCGCCAACGTACGCCGCCCGGTGCGCCTGCAACAGGGCGTGACCGCCGCCGCCGAGGACGGCCACACCCTGTTCCTGGAGATCTCGCCCCACCCCATTGCCGTCGTCCCGCTCACCGAGACCCTCGACGCGACCGCGGTGGGCGACAGGGCCCTGGTCGTCCCGACCCTGCACAAGAACGCCGACGACACGGTCGACCTACGTGCCGCGCTGGCCAGGCTGCACTTCGCCGGCGTCACCGTCGACAGCGGGCTGTGGCCCGCCGGCGCGCGCACCGCACTGCCGACCCCCGCCTGGCGTCACGAACGGTTCTGGTTCTCCCGTCCCGCCCTCTCGGCCGAAGCCCTGGGCCATCCGCTGCTGGGCGTGCGCACCGACGACCCGCGCAGCGGTGCCGCGCTGTGGCAGGCGGACGTCGGCACACTTCGGCACGGCCCCCGGAGCACGGTCCACGACAGAGCGGTGCTGACCCTGGTCGAGGCCGCGGAACTGGTGATCGAGGCCGGGCTGGACCTGTGGGCCCGCGAGGGCATCACCCACCTCGGCATCGAGGACCTGCGGATCCACCAGTGGCTCGCCATCTCCGGCAGCACCCCCCTGACCGTGGTGTGGGAACCGGACTCCAGCACACACGGCGTCATCTCTCTCCACGCCCGCGGCACCGGCACCGCCTGGCGCTGCCACGCCTCGGCCCGCCTCACCCGAGATCCCGAACTCCAGGACGCCGACCATTCCGCCGCGGCGGAACAGGCGCCCGCGATCGTCCAGAGCTTCTCCTCCGAGCACCCGGAGCATCCGCACCGGCCGTCGTACGCACGCCTGCTGACCGCCATGCTGGACACGCTGAGCGCCGCGGGCACGACGGCAGGCGGCGACCGCGCCGACCGAGCCGCCCCGCACACCGTCCCGGTCGGCGTACGAACCCTGCGGATCAAGGGGCCGGGCATCCTCGACACCGGTTACGAGATCCGCTGCACACCCGCAGACGGGGGCGGCCCGGCGGAGGCCGAGGTCGACCAGTGGCACATCACCGCCGAGGGCGCCACGAGCGAGATCGTCGCCAGGTTCGTTCGGTTGCGTCCCGTCGAGCAGCACGAAGTGCCCCGGCCCCTCGAGACGAGCGCCTACGACATCCGGTGGGAGAAGGCCACCGCCCCACTGCCGCTGGGCAGGCTGCGTCGTGCCCTGCTCGTCAGCGACGAACCGGACGCCGCGGGGGGCACCACGGCCGCGCTCGTGTCGGTCCTGGAAGCCGCAGGTGTCGACGTCGCCCTGACCGATGCCCGGGACGACGCCCCCGACACCGCACTCGACGACTGGCTGGGGGCCCCGCAGGAGGGGCCGAGCGCCGTCGTCCTCTTCCTCCCGCAGCACGACGGGGAGGACGACACGTGGCCACTGCGCACGGCGGCACGGCTGGCCCGCCGCCTGGCCGGTGGTACGTACCGGCAACCGCCGCGTCTGTGGCTGGCCACCGTGCTGGCGCAGGCGACGGCACCCGGGGAGCAGGGAGCACCGCACCTCGCCTGCCTGCGTGGACTCGTGCGGGTACTGGCACTCGAACACCCCCAGCTGCGCGCCTCGCTGGTGGACATCGACAGACAGCCCGGCGCGGTCGACGACCTCGGCCAGGAACTCCTCGCCGACGGCGACGCCGATGAGATCGCCTGGAGGACCGGCACCCGACTCACCGCCCGTCTCGCCCGTGCCGACCTCACCCCCCAGCGCAACGACCAGGTGTCCTTCACACGTCCCGACGGCGCCTACATCATCACCGGTGGCCTGACCGGACTCGGCCTGGCGACGGCGGGCCGGCTCGCCGAGCAGGGCGCCGGGCGCATCGTCCTCAACGGACGTCGCGCCCCCGGACCCGAAGCCCAGGCCGTTCTGGGGGAGTTGCAGGCCCAGGGGGTCTCCGTCGCCGTGGTCCGAGGGGACATCGCGGAACCGGATGTGGCCCCCAGCCTGGTGCGTGCGGCCCTCGCCGAGGGCCATGCCCTGCGCGGTGTCGCCCACTGCGCGGGCCTCCTGCACGACCGTATGATCACGGACCTCGAACCGGAGGACATCGATACGGTGCTGCGGCCGAAGACCGTGGGGGCCCAGCACCTGGAGGCGGCCATCGCCGACCACGATCTGGACTGGTGGGTGATCTACAGCTCCGCCGCCGCCCTTCTCGGCTCACCGGGACAGTCCGCCTACGCGGCCGCCAACGCCTGGCTCGACGCCGTGGCCCACCGACGCAGAGCCGCCGGCCGGCCCGCCACCGCCATCGCCTGGGGCCCCTGGGAGAACGTCGGTACAGCGGCCGGGAACCCCGCGCTGGCCCTGGAGCCCATCCGGCTGGGCGAGGGAATGGACGCCCTGCAGGCACTCGTCGCCCTCAACCGCACGCACGTCGGCGTCGTCCACCTCGACGCGGACCGCGTGTTGGCGGCGTTCCCCGGCCTGTCGGCCATCCCCTTCTTCACCGACGTCCTCGAGGACAGCGCACTCGGCGACGACGACTGGGCCGGCCCCGCCGGCATCGCCGCCCTCCAGGACTCCGCCCCCGACACGGTGTACGCCCGCCTGGTCAGGAGAACGGCCGCCATCATGGGGTTCGGCACCCACGACCTCAGCGAGACGACCCCGCTGACCGAACTGGGACTGGACTCCCTGATGGCGGTCCGGATCCGCAACGCGATCCGCCAGGACTTCGGTGTCGACCTCGCCGCTCCCCGCCTGCTGCGCGGAGCCAGTCTGCGCGAACTCGGCCGAGCGGTGCTGGAGCAACTCGGTCTCGACTCCGCGGCGCCGACGGCGGCCTCCGTGCCGGCGGCGGCCGACCCGCCACCGGCGCAGCGGTCCGCACCCGCGCTGCCCAGCTCCCTGGGTGCCAGGGACGCCGCGGAACGGCTGGTCGCGAGCGCCTGGGCCGAAGTCCTGCACCAGGGGCCCAAGGACGTCCGCGAGGACTTCACCAGCGTCGGCGGAGACCAGCGCGCCGCCGCGGCCATGGTGGACGTCATCCACCGGCGCCTGGGCGACGACACCCGGCTGAGCCTGACGGCCGACGCCGTCCTCGCCCACCGCACCGTCGCGGCCATCGCCGAACTGATCCGGCCGGTGGTCAACCGGACCGGCCCGTCCGCCGTCACCACCCTGCGCCCCGCCCGCACGGGGTCGGCGAGGCCACCGCTGTTCACCTTCCACCCCGCCGGCGGGCCGACCTCGGTCTACCTGCCGCTGACGGGGCTGTTGCCGGCCGGACAACCCGTGTACGGGATGGAGCGGATCGACGAGCTGAGCACGATGGAGGAGAAGGCGGCCCGCTACCGCGCGCTCATCCAGGACATCCAGCCGGAAGGTCCCTACCACCTGCTCGGCTGGTCCTTCGGAGGATGTCTCGCCTACGAGGTGGCTCGTCAGCTGACGCAGGAAGGACAGGGCATCGGATTCCTCGGACTGATCGACACGATCCTGCCCGCCGCCCTGCCGCAACGGGAGTCACCAGAGTTCCTGATCGAGCGCTTCAACCGTTTCGCCGAGTACATCGAGAAGACGTACGGTCACCGCCTCGACCTGCCCTACGAGGAGCTGGCGGCCACCCCGGACGACCGGCAGATCGAGGTGATCATGCGGCTCGTCGCCGACGCCGGCCTCGACATGAGCCCGGGGATCATGGAGCACCAACGGACCTCGTACGTCGACGCCCGTGTCGGCGAACGGTACGCTCCCCGTCCTTACGACGGCCATGTGGTGCTCTACCGCGCCCAGCAGCCGCAGAAGCTCACCACCGCCCTGGATCCCCGCTACCACCGGCAGGACGCCGACCTCGGCTGGGCGCCCCTGTGCCCGTCCCTGGAGATCGTCCCCGTCGGGGGCGATCATCTGTCCGTCATCGACCCGCCCCACGTCCAGACGATCGCGCGGCACGTCACCCGTGCCCTGGGGTGGCCCGCCGAGTGATCGGCGCACCACGCCTGTTCCGTGGGGTCACCTGCGGAACAGGCGCAACCGCTCCTCACCGATCCGGGCGCGGGCCTGGGGGTCGGTGACCCCGAGCCCGGCGCGCGGAGCCAGACACAGGACGGCGACCTTGCCGATGTGCTCGTTGACCTGGACGGTCCGCGCGGCCGCCCCGACCTCCGCGAGCGGGTACGTCGTCGACAGCGCGGGAACCACGCCGCCCAGCGTGATGAGCCGGTTGACCTCGCACTGCTCGTGGAGGTTCGCACCGTGACTGCCGATGATCCGCTTCAGCCGCATCCACAGGTACCGGTTGTCATAGGTGTGTTCGTAGCCCGTACTGGATCCGCAGGTGACGATCGTCCCCCCTCGCCTGGCGAGGAAGACGGACGCCGCGAAGGTCTTCCTGCCGACGTGCTCGAACACGATGTGGGGGTCCTCGCCGACCATGGCGCGGATCGCCTTCCCCATCCTCTTCCAGCCCTCGGGCCGCTCCAGAAGGGTGTCGTCCCCGTCGAGAACCTCCTGACGGTTGATGACGGCGTCGCATCCCAGGGACCTGAGCAGGCGTGCCTTCTCGTCGGAGTTCACCACACCGACCGGGATCCCGCCCCCGTTGCGCACCAGTTGGACGGCGTACGCCCCCAGCCCGCCGGTCGCGCCCCAGACGAGGACGATGTCGCCCTGCTTCATCCGCGCGCCGCGGTCGCTGACCAGCATGCGGTAGGCCGTACTGGCGCACAGGGGGTTGACGGCGGCCTCCTCCCAGGTCAGTGCGGGAGGCTTCGGCATCAGCTGACTCGCCCGGACGACGGCGTAGTGCGCCAGGCCGCCGAAGTTCGTCTCGAACCCCCACGCCTTCTGCCCGAGCCCGAGCATGCCGTCGTGGTGCGTGTCGGGATCCTGTTCGTCGACGTAGGCCGGCGAGATCGAGACATGGTCGCCGACCTTCCACTTGCGTACGGACGAGCCGGTACGGACGACGACGCCCGAGGCGTCGGAACCCACGATGTGGTACGGCAGGTCGTGCCGCGCCTCCCACCGCCCGGCCTTGCCCATCTGCTGGAGGAACTGGAAGGTGGGCAACGGCTCGAACATGGCCGTCCAGACCGTGTTGTAGTTGATCGCACTCGCCATCACGGCGATCAGAGCCTCGTCCGGGGCGAGTTCGGGAAGGGGGACCTCCCCGACGCTGAGGGACTTGCGTACGTCCTTGTCCTCGACGCCCTCGAACATGTTGACGTCGGCGGCGCGCACACAGGCCGCCGGGAAGTGGTCCGGAAGGGGGAGGGACTCGAGGGCCGCTGCGTCCGCACCCGCGATGACCGCTTCGGACAGGGGCGATGTCATTTCGGCTCCAATCTTGCTCACGTCTCACGACTGTTCCCAAGAGAACCGCTGACCTGATGCCTCGCAACCGCTGCTCTGCTGTACGGGCGACTGCCGTGCGTCGAACGGAGTGTCTGCCGGTGGGGGACGGTGGGCTTCGTCATGCTCCGAGCCGTGTTCGTCTCTTTTCTGAAGTGTGCGAGAACGAATCTGGTGTGCCTGGGCCTCGTGGCCGCGCTCGTCTCGACCGAGGCGCATGCGGCTGTTCGGAGCGCGGAAGGCACGCCCGGGTCTCAGGGTGCGGAGGCTCGTGTCACTGCCGTGAAATCGATCGACGACAGAACGCGCGATCTCACGGTCAGTTCGCCGGCGATGGGAAGGTCCATCCCGGTCCGTGTCATTCTCCCCGCGAGCTGGAACAAGCGGCCGAAGGCCACTTTTCCCGCTCTCTACATGCTCCACGGCGGCGACGACGACTACACGGCCTGGACGCGCGAGACGGACGTCGAAGAGCTGTCGCAGAACTCCGATGTGCTCATCGTCATGCCCGACGCGGGGAAGGACGGCTACTACAGCGACTGGTTCGCCGGCCCGCCCCGCTGGGAAACCTTTCACACCGCCGAACTCGTGCGGCTCATGGAGAAGGAGTACCGTGCCGGCTCCTCGCGCGCCGTCGTGGGCCTGTCCATGGGCGGCTTCGGCGCACTCAACTACGCGGCACACCATCGGGGACTGTTCCGGTACGCGGCGGCGATGAGTTCCTACGTGGACCTCAACGACCCCGCAGTGCGCCTGGCCATCGGACTCGGTTCCCAAAGGGTCGGCGTCGACATCAAGAAGGTCTGGGGCGACCCGGTGCAGAACGCCGATGTCTGGCAGTCCCACAACCCCGCCGCCATGCCGCGGGCCTTCCGCGGGACGCACGTCCATCTGTCCGTCGGCAGCGGCATGCCCGGACCGCTGGACATCGGGCGCTCCTCCGACGTCATTCTGGCGAGCGTGGTGGGCGAGGCGGCGCTTCCGGAGCAGATCAGGAAGTTCGCCTCCTCACTGCGCGCGGAACGGGTTCGTGTCACGACGCACCAGTACGCGCCCGGGACGCATTCCTGGACGTACTGGCGCAAGGAACTCCACCACATCTGGCCCACGGTGATGGACTCGCTCGGGCGGCAGGCTCCCGGTTCCGTGGCCGGGCGTCAGCCTTCCTTGCGGGCGAGGATCCGGTAGGCCTGCCCGCCCCGGATCGCCCCCAGGAAGGGGGCGATCACGAGGTCGGCCGCGGCCGCCGCGGCGATCAGCGGGACGGAGGACGTCCAGATGGCCGCGTGGGCCAGGGCGCGGGTGCGGGTCGGGGGCCTCCGGGACCACGGGTGCCGGGGGCTCGGCGTCCAGGAGCGGAAGCGCTCCACGACGGCGCCGCAGAAGTCCCCGCCCGGCCGTCCGGTGACGCGTTGCTCCATCACGGTGGTGAAGCCCCGCTCCAGCAGCGCCTGTCTGAGATTGCCGAAGGGCATCAGGTGCACGTGCTGCGGCTGCATCCAGGGAATCCAGTGGCGGCCCAGCAGCCGGCTGAGGGAGCTCTGCGGGTCGGGGACCTCGATCACCAGGTGACCGCCCGGTTTGAGCACGGTGCGTGCCGCCTCCAGCTCGGCACGGGGATCCAGGGTGTGCTCCAGGTAGTGGAACATGCTGACCACGTCGTAGGCGGCTTCCAGGGATCCGGCCAGTTCCGGGAAGTCGCCCCGGTGACCGTGGTGCACCCAGCCGTACTTCGCGGCCTGTTCCACGGCGTCGCTCCGGTCCAGGCCGTGAAAGACGGTCCGCGGCCAGACGTCCTGGGCGACGAGGCAGAAGTGACCGTGCCCGGCCCCCACGTCCAGCCAGGTCAGGGGCGCGGTGTGCGGGCGCAGGAGGTGGGCGCGAGCGCGGTAGGCGGGACCCTGGAGGGCGAACACCTTCTCCATCTGCCGTTCGCCGACGCCGTCGTAGCAGTCGCGGTAGTAGAAGTCGAGGCCGGCCGGGCTCAGCCGTGGATTCTGGAAGGTGTGACCGCACTCTCCGCACTCCTCCAGAGTGAACCGGCCCGGTTTGCCCTGGTACATGTCCCGCGCCGTCAGGCGGTGTCTCAGGTCGGACGACCCGCACCACGGGCAGGAATCGCGGCGCGGCTCGAAGAACCGCTCGACACCCAGGGCGATCTCGGCCTGGTACTGCGCGCGGAGGCCGGGATGCGGATCGGCCGGACCGCGCAGGGCGTGCACCGCCCGCGCGGTGCGCAGCCAGTCGCCCGGGCCCAGTACGGGCCTGAGCAGGGTGGCGCGGTGGCGGTCGGCGGGAGCGAACCGACGACCGCGCACCAGCGCCGGCTGCAGTGCGTAGCCGGCCAGGGCAGCCGCTCCCCAGGCCGGGGCCGTCGCGAGGCAGGCGACGGTGAGCGCACCGGCGGCCAGGCGGGCCGCCAGGACGGCCGGCAGCGGCACCAGGGCGTTGTACGGCCGGGCGGCGACGCGTTCCCGGGCGGTGCGGCGGACACTGCGAAGCCGGGGGGCGAGCGCGAATCCGGTCGTGGTCGGCGCACACTTCTTCAGCTGCCCCAGCAGGTCGGTGTGTTCCGCGGCCGAGAGCCCCGCGAGGTCCGTGCCGGCGGGAAGGCGTCTGCCGAGTCGCTCCAGGACGGCCGCCTCCACGACGACGGCATGCTGGGCGCTGCGCCCGAAGGCCAGTCTTTCGCGTCGGAAGGAACGGGTGTCCACCAAGCGGGCGAAGTCGAGCAACTGTGCCGTCGGCAGATCGCCCGGCAGCAGATCGAGAACGGTCAGCCCCTCCCGGGAGGCGAAGGCGCAGGCTGCGCGGCGGGTCTCGTCGTCCAGTCGCACCCCGGAGGCCAGCACGAACCGGAAGTCCCGGGACGGTCGATCCATGGAGGGCTCGAGGGGGCGCAGCCCGGCCAGTCGGCGATGGAGCCGTAGCGCGTTGAGGGTGAATCCCGCGCCGAGCACTGCCGCGGTGAGATGGGCCATCGTCTTTGGCATCAGTTTCCCGTCCCGCCAGAAGGGGCCTTTTCCTCATCTTCGCCCGACAAGTACGGGAATGCTCCGCCCGATATGTCTATGGTCTGCCAATCGGGTAACGGTGCGGCCGGCATGTGGCCTGGAGAGAGGAACGGCATGGGTCGAGCAGTGGTGCTCTTCGCCGCGGGATCCCGGGGCGACGTCCAGCCCTGCCTGGCGCTGGGCCGGGCGCTGGCCCGTCGCGGAGACACGGTGAGGGTCCTCGCCAGCAGGCGCTACGAGCATCTGATCGCCGAGGCGGGCCTGGATCTCCATCCCCTTCCGGCCGACCCCGTGGAGATCATCGAGTCCGCCGAGGGGCAGGAACTCCTCGCCGGCCCCCGCAACCCGGTGGCGTTCGTCCGCCGGATGGACCGGGTCCTGCGACCCCGCATCATGCCGATGCTGGAGGAGACCCAGGCCGGAGCGAAGGGGGCCGACCTGGTCCTGGCGCCCACCCTCGGCTTCCTCGGCGTCCATCTGAGCCAGTACCTCGGCGTCCCGCACGCCGTGATCCACTTCCAGCCGAGCCAGCCCACGACGGCCTTTCCGCACCCCCTCGCACCGGCCGCCCGCACGCTGGGGGCCCTGGGCAACCGGCTCAGTTTCGGCGCGGTCGACCTCGCGTCCTGGATGCTGTGCCGGAGATTCGTCAACACCTGGCGACGGGAGAACCTCGGCCTCCCGGAGCTGTCCCCGGCGGCTCCCTTCCGGTACGTCCGCCACGCGCCCGTGCTCTGCGCGTTCAGCCCCACGGTCGTGCCGCGGCCGTCCGACTGGGGACCGAACGTCCACGTGACCGGCTTCTGGCACCACGACCAGCCGATGTGGAAACCCCCACGGCGACTGCTCGATTTCCTGGCGGGCGGGCCCCCGCCCGTCTACGTCGGCTTCGGCAGCATGCGGACCGCCGACCCCCGGGCCACCGACACGCTGGTGCGGACGGCGCTGCGCCGCGCGAACCTGCGCGGTGTACTGCCCGGAGACCCCGCCACCAGCGAGGAAGGCCTCCTCGTCGTCGACGACACCCCCCACGACTGGCTGTTTCCCAGGATGGCTGCCGTCGTCCACCACGGCGGGGCCGGCACGACGGCCTCGGCGCTGCGTGCCGGACGACCGTCCCTCGTCTGCCCGTTCTTCGGTGACCAGCCCTACTGGGCCGCCCGGGTACGGGCGCTCGGCACGGGACCGGAGCCTCTGCCGGCCCGCGATCTCACCGTCCCCGCCCTCGTCCGGCGCCTGCACGACCTCACCCGACACGCCCCCTACACCGAGGCCGCGCGCCGGATCGGCCGGGCCCTGGAAGCCGAGAACGGCACCGACCGGGCATGCCGTGTCCTGGACCGGTACGAGGTCCGTTCCGGGTGATCAGTGTGTGCCCGAACGAGCCCGCTGCCGTGCCCAGAGCCACTTCTGGATCAGCAGCGTCAGGGTGCCGGCCAGGATGATGCCCAGCAGGTTCAGGAGCAGCTGTTCCGACGAGCGCAGCGTCTGGTTGCTGTCGCCGTAGATCAGGGCCACGGAGGCGTTGGCGGCGGCCGGGACGGTGGTCACCGAGATGGCGACGCCCACCAGCGCCCCCGACTTCGCGGACGTGAGGGAGAGCATGCCGGCGGCTCCGGCCAGGACCGCCACGACGAAGGAGAACCAGTCCGGGGCGTAGATGAAGCCCGTGTTCGGGCGGTCGGCCTCCAGCTGTTCCTTGGTGAAGAGGCCGACGCCGTCCATGAAGAGGCTGAAGCAGGCCGTCAGCGCCATCGCCGCCGCGAAACCCACCAGCAGGGCGACGAGGGAGCGCAGCGCCAGCCGGGGCGCCCGCTGCACGAGCGCCGTGCAGACCCCGGCGAGGGGGCCGAACTCGGGGCCCACCGCCATCGCGCCGACGATCAGGATCGCGTTGTCCAGGACCACGCCGCAGGCCGCGATCATCGTGGCCAGGGCGATGAAGGCGAGGTAGGTGACGGAGAGGGTGGACTCCTCGTGGGTGGCGTCCGTGAGGTGCTCCCACAGGACCGCGTCCGCGCCCTCGCCCGGTGCCTCCGCCTCGGCCTTGTCGGCGCGCCTGGACAGGGACAGGTCGATGTTCTCGACGGCGATGGAGCCGGTGCGGTCGAGACCCAACTCCTGTAGTCCCGTCAGGAGTTCGTCGCCGGCCTCGCGGGCCACGTCGCACAGGACGACGTCTCCGGCGGGGTTGCGGGCGGCGCCCGGAAGTATGACGAGGTGTGTGGTGCCGACCGTCTTTTCGATCAGGCGGACCACGTCGTCGGTCCTGTCGGACGGCGCGATCAGGCGCAGGTGCAGCATGGGGAGAGGCTAGCGGTCACAGTTTGCGCAGGCGCAGGCGCTGCACCTTGTGGTCGGGCCCCTTGCGGACGACGAGGGTGGCGCGGCCGCGGGTCGGGGCGATGTTCTCCACCAGGTTCGGCCTGTTGATCGTCCGCCACTGGGTGCGGGCGTAGTCCAGGGCCTCCTCCTCGGAGACCTGGGTGTACTTGCGGAAGTACGAGTCCGGGTTCTGGAAGGCCGTCTGGCGGAGTTTCTTGAAGCGGCTGAGGTACCAGTGCTCGATGTCCTCGGTGCTCGCGTCGACGTACACGCTGAAGTCGAAGTAGTCGGCGAGGCCGACGCGGGTGCGGCCGTCCTTGCCGGGCAGCGCGGGCTGGAGGACGTTCAGGCCCTCGACGATCAGGATGTCGGGGCGGCGGACCGTGAGCCGTCGGTCGGGGACGATGTCGTAGATCAGGTGGGAGTAGACGGGGGCCGTCACTTCGTCCTTGCCCGCCTTGATGTCCGCCACGAAGCGGGTCAGGGCCCGGCGGTCGTAGGACTCGGGGAAACCTTTCCGCGACATCAGGCCGCGGGCTTCCAGTTCTCTGGTGGGCAGGAGGAAGCCGTCGGTGGTCACCAGCTCCACGCGGGGGTGTTCCGGCCAGCGGGAGAGCAGGGCCTGGAGGAGGCGGGCGACCGTCGACTTGCCCACGGCCACCGAGCCGGCGACCCCTATGACGAAGGGGGTGCCGGACTGGGAGCCCTGCTCACCCAGGAAGGTGTTCAGGGCGCCGCGCAGGCCGTCGGTGGCACCGACGTACAGATTGAGCAGCCGGGACAGCGGGAGGTAGATGTCCCGCACCTCGTCGAGGTCGATGACATCGCCCAGGCCGCGCAGCTTCTCGACCTCCTCGGCGGTCAGCGGCAGCGGCGTCTTGTCGCGCAGCGCGCTCCACTCGCGGCGGGTGAGATCGACGTAGGGAGTCGCCTCCGGCCTGGGCCGGTGGGCGCTCCGGGGTATCGAGGAGACCGGTGAGATCACAGTCCATTGTTAACGGAGTTTGAACGGGGCGGCGGGGTGGGGTGCGTCACGCAGGACGTCTGCCGCATGCCCCGAACAGGTATCTGACAGGGCGCCAGTCGCATGATCCACGGGGTCTCAGACCACGGCGAGCCGGTCCACCAGCAGTTCCACCCTCCACTCGGTGTGTTCCGGCGGCAGCCGTCCCGCCCGGGTCAGGGTGGCCAGCCCGTGCAGGGCGGCCCAGAACACCTCGGTGAACAGTCCCGGGTGGACGCCGTCCCCGGCCACCTCGCCGAGAGTCTCCAGCAGGGCGGCGAAGGCGTCCTTCAGTGGCGCAGGGGTGTCCTCCTGCGCGAACGCCAGGCCGCCGTCGAGCTGGAACATGGCGTCGTAGACCGCCGGGTTGCGCTCGGCGAAGTCGAGGTAGGTGCGGGCGAGGGCGGTGACCCGGGCGCGAGGGCCGTCCGCGGCGGAGGTCGCGGCCCGCAGCGCCGCGGCCATCTCAGAGGCACCCTCGAGGGCGACGGCGCCGATGATCTCGCGCTTGCCGCGGAAGTGGCTGTAGAGGACGGGCTGGCTGTATTCGATGCGCTCGGCGAGCCGGCGGGTGGTGACCGCGTCCCAGCCCTGCTGCTCGGCGAGTTCGCGGGCCGTCGCCACGATGAGGCGCTCGCGGCCCGCCCGTTCGCGCTCCTTGCGTTCCTGTACCGACATGAGTCGATCCTAGCACCGCTAGACAATCGAGCGACAGCAGCGCTAGCGTTGCCTCATCAGCTAGCAACGCTAGATCCCTGGAGGGGTCGTCATGCTCAACGCACTCGAGGTCTTCACCACCGTGGTCGTCGGCCTGATGGTGGGGGTGGAGTTCTCCGTCGCCTTCGTCATGAACCCGATCTTCGATGCGCTCCCTGAGGACAGCGGCCAGCTCGGCCGCAGCCACGGGGGCCGGATGCTCGGCGCCGTGATGCCGTTCTGGTACATCGGCTCGCTCGTCCTGAGCGCGGTCTGGGCCGTCGCCGGATGGCACCACCAGGGCACCGGCCTCGTCGTCACCGCCGCCGCACTGCTGATCCTCAGCGTGATCATGTCGATCCTGCTGCTCGTCCCGATCAACAACCGGGGCAAGACGTGGACCCCCGAGAACCGGCCCGAGGACTGGAAGGAGCAGATGAACCGCTGGAACCGCTTCCACTACGTCCGCGTCGCGATCATCATCGCCGCCTTCGCCCTGCTGGTCGCCGCCCTCGCCTGAGCCCGCGGGCCGAAGCTTCCCCGGGGCTGCTGAGCATCCGCCGAGTTGCTCGTACCCCCGTGGGAATTTCCGAAATCGGGCACGCGGAGGCTCTTTCTGGTGGAGGTTCGGTCGTAGGCTGCCGGGCATGTGCGGAATCGTGGGATACGTGGGGTCTCAGTCGGCGCTCGAGGTCGTGATGGCCGGGCTGAAGCGGCTGGAGTACCGGGGATACGACTCGGCCGGTGTCGCCGTGCTCGCCGACGGGGGGCTGGCCGCCGCCAAGAAGGCCGGCAAGCTCGTCAATCTGGAGAAGGAGCTGGGCGGGCGACCGCTGCCCACCGGGACGACCGGGATCGGGCACACACGGTGGGCCACGCACGGCGGGCCGACCGACGCCAACGCCCACCCCCATCTCGACAACGCCGGGCGCGTCGCCGTCGTGCACAACGGGATCATCGAGAACTTCGCCGCCCTGCGGGCCGAGCTGGCCGAGCGCGGGCACGAGCTGCTCTCCGAGACCGACACCGAGGTCGTGGCCCATCTGCTCGCCGAGGAGTTCTCCGGCACCGCCGACCTCGCCGAGGCCATGCGGCTGGTGTGCCGGCGCCTGGAGGGGGCGTTCACGCTGGTCGCCGTGCACGCCGACGAGCCGGACGTGGTGGTCGGCGCCCGGCGGAACTCGCCGCTCGTGGTCGGCGTGGGGCAGGGCGAGGCCTTCCTCGCCTCCGACGTCGCCGCCTTCATCGCGCACACCCGCTCCGCGATCGAGCTCGGCCAGGACCAGGTCGTCGAGCTGCGGCGGGACGGGGTCACGATCACCGGGTTCGACGGCCGTCCGGCGGAGGTGCGGTCGTACCACGTCGACTGGGACGCCTCCGCCGCGGAGAAGGGCGGCTACGACTACTTCATGCTCAAGGAGATCGCCGAGCAGCCGAAGGCCGTCGCCGACACCTTGCTGGGCCGGATCGACGGCTCCGGCTCACTGAAGCTCGACGAGGTGCGGATCCCTCCGGGGGTGCTGCGGGAGGTCGACAAGGTCGTCGTCGTCGCCTGCGGTACGGCCTTCCACGCCGGGCTCATCGCCAAGTACGCCATCGAGCACTGGACGCGCATCCCCTGCGAGGTCGAGCTCGCCAGTGAGTTCCGCTACCGGGATCCGATCCTCGACTCCCGGACCCTCGTCATCGCGATCTCCCAGTCCGGCGAGACCATGGACACGCTCATGGCCCTCCGGCACGCCCGTGAGCAGGGCTCCCGGGTGCTCGCCATCTGCAACACCAACGGCTCGACCATCCCCCGGGAGTCGGACGCGGTGCTCTACACCCACGCCGGGCCCGAGGTCGCCGTCGCGTCCACCAAGGCGTTCCTCACGCAGTTGGTCGCCTGTTATCTGGTGGCCCTCTATCTCGGGCAGGTGCGCGGCACCAAGTACGCGGACGAGATCAGGGCCGTCATCCGCGACCTCGCGCATGTCTCCGGCGCGGTCGAGCGGGTGCTGGGGACCATGGAGCCGGTAAGGGAGCTGGCGCGGTCGCTCGCCGACAAGAAGACGGTGCTGTTCCTGGGGCGGCACGTCGGGTATCCCGTGGCCCTGGAGGGTGCGCTCAAACTGAAGGAGCTCGCCTACATGCACGCCGAGGGGTTCGCGGCCGGTGAGCTGAAGCACGGGCCGATCGCCCTCGTCGAGGAGGATCTGCCGGTGGTCGTGGTCGTTCCCTCGCCCCGGGGGCGGTCCGTCCTCCACGACAAGATCGTGTCCAACATCCAGGAGATCCGGGCCCGGGGCGCGCGGACCATCGTCATCGCGGAGGAGGGGGACGAGGCGGTCGTTCCGTACGCCGACCACCTCGTACGGATCCCTGCGACGCCTACGCTTCTGCAGCCGCTGGTGGCCACGGTGCCGTTGCAGGTGTTCGCCTGTGAGCTGGCCACCGCCCGGGGCAACGAGGTGGATCAGCCGCGCAATCTAGCGAAGTCCGTCACCGTGGAGTAGCGCCGCCAGGAAGGCGTCGAAGGCCTCGGCCGGGAAGGTGAGGGTTGCCCTGGCCGGGGCTTTTGTGTCGCGGACGGCAACCTGGGTGGGGGTGTTCGCGATCTCCAGGCAGTCGTTGCCGTCCCCGCCGCCGGAGTAGGACGACTTCCGCCAGTTGTCCATGGGATGCCTCACAACTCTTTCGCCAGCTTGTGGATGAGTTCACGCGACTGTTGGGGGCTGAGTGACGCCGCCTCTACTCTACGGAAGCCCGTTCGGGAAGCGCTGAGTTGAGCCTCTGAGTCGATGAGGACCGTGCCGAGTGGTGTGTCCCGTACGACTGTGTCCAGCTTGGGTACGGGACCACCCACGTAGGACATGGAGTTTCCGGCTCGGGTGAAGCCGTCCAAGTCGAAGGGGATGACCCGTACCGTCATGTGATCGGCTTCGGAGACTTCCAGAATGCGGTCCAGCTGGGCTCGTGCCACGGCGCGGTCGCTGACTCTGATCCGAAGCGCCGCCTCATGGATCACCACTTCGTACGGGATGGTGATTTCCTGGCGCGCCAAGCGGTGCCGGACGCGCAACTCGATTTCTTCTTCGGTCAGTTCGGGGATCCTGTCGGAGAACACGGCCCGGGCGTAGTCCTTCGTCTGTAGCAGGCCTGGCACGTACAGGATGGCAACCTCATTCCGGAACGTGGAGTGATGATCAAGCTCGGAAAGGTCCAGGAACGACGTGGGCAGCAGGCCCCGAAACTCCTCCCACCAGCCGCGTGTCCGGTCGATGGCCATCGACACCAGGGCGTCAATGAACTCGCTGTCCGTACAGGCGTAATGGGATGCGAGGCGGCGTAGCCGTTGCTCGCTCACGCCCGTGAGGCCGGATTCGATGTGGCTGATCTGGACGCGGCCCACGCCAAGCAGTGCTGCTGCCTCGGTGGCGCTGAGTCCCGCTGCCTCACGGAGCCTGCGCAGTTCGGTCGCCAGGCGCAGCTGACGTGCCGTTGGTTCGCGCCTCAGAACCATCAGTTGCTCCTCCTCGTTCGGGTCCAGATTAAGGGATCGGCTTGCTTGGGATGACAAGTTATCCCTACGGTTGGTGATGCGACGAACACGCTGCGGAAGCGCACCGCCCCGTCCTGCCATGACGGCTGCGGCAATGACACCGCGCGCGGAAACCCACCCCCACCGAACGGAGCTGACGTATGCCCGACTCCTGGGACTACTCCCTCTACATCCCCAACGACCCCCGCGCCGTCACCGTCTCCCGCCACACCCTTCGAGTGATCCTCACCCTCCACGGCCTCACCGGCCTGCTCGACAACGCCGAACTCCTCGCCACCGAGCTGGTCTCCAACGCCGTACGACATCAAAAGGGCCCCGCCGCCCTGCGGGTGCGCTGGAAGGAAGGCGTCTTGCAGATCGGGGCGTGGGACGCGGACCCCGAGCCGCCGGAACCGCCCGCGCGGTTCGAGGAGTTGGGGGACGACGCCGAGGAGGGGCGCGGGCTCGCCATCATCCGGGCCTGCTCCGACCTGTGGCACTGGCAGCCGATGGCCAGATTCGGGAGCCGGGGCAAGTACGTGTGGTGCGAACTGAACGCGGCGGCGTGAACGGAGATCGCGCACATGGTCACCCCGTCTTCGAGGCGCTGGGGCTTCCGCCGCCTGTGGAGGCGGCCATCGCGGCCCAGGCCAGGAAGGCGCCTGACAAGGAGGTCGCGCGGCAACCGGCGCTCGCGACGCTCAGCGTCATCGCGCACAGCGAGAGGTCGTTCGACAAGGACACGGCGAAGTACTGGTCAGAGCTGGTGGAGATCGGTCTGGAGGACACTCCGGCCCGCGAGACGTGGAGGGAACTGGAGAAGATGGTCATCACTTACTTCCCCGGCCGGAGCACGGTCTTCGAAGAGGCCTATCTGGACGGCGAGGCGAAGGGTGAGGCGAGGGGCGAGGCGAGGGGGAAGGCGGAAGGTGTCCTGAAGGTCCTGGAAGTGCGTGGTGTTCCCGTCTCCGACAGCCTGCGCGAGCGCATCACCGCGTGCACCGATCTCGCCCTGCTCGACGACCTGCTCGGCCGGGCCGTGACCGCCGGGTGCGCGGAGGAGCTCTTCCAGGAGGACGACGAGGGCAGGTGCGACACGGCGCCGGACCTGCCCTGAGCGGTCGTCAGCCCCGTCTGCGGCGGCGGGCCCGGTACAGGGCCACCGTCACGGCCACCAGGGGCAGCCACATGATCCATACGCCCGTCACCGCGTCCCACTCGGGGTTCTCGGCGCCTGCCTCGTCGGCCGTGATGACGGCGCAGAGCAGGCCCCAGACGGCGGTCAGCAGGCCGACGGTCCACAGGGCGAGCGTCCAGCCCCAGGTGGACTTGCCGGTGCCGGTGTTTCCGTTCCTCCGGCCGCCGCTCGTCTCCCGCTCGCGTGGGTGCGGGATGCGGTCGGGGTCGCGGGCGGGCATGGGGACCGCCGCCTGCCGGGGCACGGCCGCGTCCAGGGCGGCTATGCGCTCGGGTGTGATGCCTCGGTAGAGGGTCGGTTCGACCGTCACCGAGAAGCCGTCGTGGCCGGTGAGGACGCGGGCGCCGTCGGGACGGGTGGTCATGGCGGCCGTCGCGTCGAAGCGGACGGTGACCGGGCCGCGCGGGGTCAGGAGGCTGACTCCCTCCGTGCCGATCACGAGGGTGACGTCGTCGTTCTCGAGGGACTGGTGGCGGGTGCCGGTGACCGACGTCTGCGAGTACTGGGGCGCCAGGGTGAGGCCCGCCCAGTCGACGCCCCGGCCCGGCACCTGGAGCAGCGCGCCGTCCCAGGCCTCGCGGGCGACCGCGCGCAGGTCGGCGACCGTGACCGCGTTCAGCTCGGCGCGGTGCTGGTCGGGGCTGAGGATGCGGTGGCCGAGGAGAAGGCTCAGCGCGTACGAGGGGAGCGAGGCGGCACCCAGGTCGGGGACGTCGTACATCTTGAGGAGCTTGCCGCGCACGGAGTCCAGTTCGGACTGCTCGATGCGGCCCGCGCGCAGGCGGGCCAGGGTGTCGATGAAGCCGCCGACCACCGCGTCCTGCTTCTGCGGGAGCGAGTCGGCGTACGCCGTGAGGGTGGCGAAGTCGGCGTCGCGGGGGCTGTAGTCGGCCTCCGCCGAGTAGGAGTAGCCGCCCTCCTGGCGCAGGTCCTGGAAGAGGGCCCGGCCGAGGACGTCCGCGAAGACGGAGGCGGCGGTGGAGCGGCGTACGACGGAGGTCATCACGACGTGTCCGTCGTCGCCGTGGATGTAGGCGGGGGTGACCGGAAGGGCGCTGGTCGGCGCGGGGGCCGGCAGGCGGGAGCCCGTGGGGAGGGTGAGGTCCAGGCCGGCGGGCACCTGGTCGCTGGTGATCCAGAGGACCGCGTTGTCGCGGGTGAAGCGGGTCTGCGCCCAGTGGCGGACCTGGTCCGGGGTCAGGTTCCAGGTGCCCAGTTCGTTGTAGCTGGACAGGCCGTAGCTCTGGGCGCCGTAGCGCCACAGCGGCATCTGGTGGGCCGGGCCGCCGCCCCGGCCGGCCGCCTCCGTGCGGAGGATCTCCTTCTCCGTCTCCAGCCGGTCCATGGGGAGGTCGCCCCGCAGGGCCTCGCACACGCTGTTGAGGTACCTGACGACCTCCTCCTCGCTGCCGGTGACGTGGAAGAGCGTGTACGCGTTCGCCGTCGCGCCGTTGTAGTGCAGGTCGGACAGGCCGAGGCGGTGCAGGGCCAGGTGTTCGACGAGGTGGGTGATGCCGGCGGTGGCCAGGGTCTCGTCGGCGCGGCCCACCCGGAAGAAGAGGCCGGCGGTGATCTCGTTGGCGGAGGTCGCGGCGTGGAGGGTGGGGATGCCCTGGGTGCTGGTGTGGGAGACCAGGCCGGCGAGGGTGTGCAGTTCGGTCGTCATCGGTCTCAGGCCCCCAGCGCGGACTTGCGGTACTTCAGGAACGTGGCCTTCGGGTCGCTCGTGTACTGCCACGGGAACTCGGAGGCGCGGTCGCCGAGGAAGGCGAAGTGCGGGGCCGCGTCCTCGAAGTGGCCGCCGACCGAGAAGGCGAACGCGAACGCGCTGTGCGCGCCGATCGAGTTCCAGTCGGGGCGGTGGTCCCGGTGCAGCACCGAGACCTGGGCGGCGAAGCGCAGGTCGTCGCGGACCGGCAGGCCCCGCATGTAGGCGGTGCGCTCGGGGCTGCCCAGGTCGAGCCACTGCTCGATGTGGGCGAGGGCGACCAGGGCGCCGGAGTTCGCGCCGTCCGGGGCCGCGGCGGCGCACTCACGGGCGAAGGCGAGCGCCGCGTCGTGGGAACCGCCCCACTTGCGGCAGACCTGCTGGAGGAGCTGCGTCTGCGCGCGGTAGTGGTGCGGGTGGTGGGCGGACAGGCGGTCGTAGCGGCGGCGGGCCTCCGCCTGGCCCAGCTCCAGACCGCGAGCGGTCATGAGACGGGCGGTCCAGGCGGGTGCGTACGCCGGCTGCTCGGCGCAGACCTCGATCAGGATCTGTTCGGCCCTGCGCAGCCAGGAGTGGAACTGGTCGAACTGGTCCCGCGAGACGTGCGTCGCGCGGGCGCCGCTGCGGATGTCCCAGCCGATGTAGACGTAGCGCTCGGCGAGCAGGGTGCGGGGGAGGGGGTCGCCGGGGAGGGCGGCGGCGGCCGGCTCCAGGAAGGTCTCCACGCCGGGGATGTCGGCGAGGATCGCTGAGGCCGAGGAGAGCCTGTCGACCGAGTCCAGGCCTGCCAGGTAGGCCCGTACGGCGGGCCAGTCGCCCGCCTGGGCGGCCGTACGCAGGGGAATCAGTTCGGGTGTGTTGTCGAACGGGTCGAAGGTCGGCCCGTTCGAGGGTATGGCTCTGCCGGTACTGCTCATCTCTCCGCCCCCTGGTGGTGATCAAGTCGCCGCAGGCTAGCAGTCGGGTGTGACAACGAGAGAGGGGTGGCCCGGGTCGTAGGGTGCTCGGCATGAGCATCATCGGGGTCGGTATCGACGTGGCGGAGATCGAACGGTTCGCGGCGTCGCTGGAGCGCACGCCCGCGCTCGCCCAACGGTTGTTCGTCGAGAGTGAGTTGCAGCTGCCGAGCGGGGAGCGGCGGGGGGTCGCCTCGCTGGCGGTGCGGTTCGCGGCGAAGGAGGCCTTGGCCAAGGCGCTGGGGGCGCCGCCGGGGCTGCTGTGGACCGACGCGGAGGTGTTCGTGGAGGCGAGCGGGCAGCCCCGGCTGCGGGTGCGGGGGAGTGTGGCGGCGCGGGCGGCCGAACTGGGAGTCCAGGCCTGGCATGTGTCGCTGAGTCATGACGCGGGGGTGGCTTCGGCGGTGGTCATCGCCGAAGGGTGAGAGTGCTCTGCGCACCCTGGCGGTGCGCGCTCGACGCGGCTGGTCACGCCCACGCGGCGGAGCCGCATGCCGGCAGCTGTTCCCGAGCCCCTTCAGGGCGTTGGTGTGAGACTTGGCCTCATGCGTACTGCCTTCTGTGTGGAAACGGTTCGGGGTGCTGAGCGGGAGCTGATGGCTCGCCTTCCGGAAGGGGCGCTCATGCAGCGGGCCGCCGCCGGGCTCGCCGTCGCCTGTGCGGAGCTGCTGGGGCGGGTGTACGGGCGGCGGGTCGTGTTGCTGGTGGGGAGTGGGGACAACGGAGGGGACGCCCTGTACGCCGGGGCCCGGTTGGCCCGGCGGGGGGCGGGGGTGAGCGCTGTGCTGCTGACGCCCGAGCGCACCCACACCGGCGGTCTCGCGGCCCTGCGGCGGGCGGGGGGAGTGGTCGTGGGGACCGGTGCCGCCGAGGAGCTCGTCGAGCGGGCGGACCTCGTCGTCGACGGCATCGTGGGGATCGGTGGCAAGGGCGGGCTGCGGCCCGACGCCGTGCCGCTGGCCGCCGCCGCCGAGCGGTCCCGGGCCGCCGTCGTCGCCGTGGATCTGCCGAGCGGGGTCGAGGCGGACAGCGGGGAGGTGCGGGGGGCTGCCGTACGGGCCGATCTGACCGTCACCTTCGGCACGCACAAGCCCGGGTTGCTGATCGATCCCGCGCGCGAGTACGCGGGGATCGTGCGGTTCGTCGACATGGGGCTGGGGGATGTGCTGCCCGGCGAGGCCGAACTGCAGGCGTTGCAGCACGCGGATGTCGCCGGCTTGTTGCCGGTGCCCGGGGGCGAGAGCGACAAGTACCGGCGGGGAGTGGTGGGGATCGCCGCCGGGTCCTCGCGGTATCCGGGGGCGGCCGTGCTGGCCGTCGCCGGGGCGCTGCGGGGTGGGGCGGGGGCCGTGCGGTACGTCGGGCCCGCGAGTCAGGCCGTGCTCGCCCGTTTCCCCGAGACGCTGGTGTCGGATCAGGGGCCCCGCAAAGCGGGGCGGGTGCAGGCCTGGGTGGTGGGGCCGGGGGCCGGGGACGACGCCGGGGCGGTGGCGGAGGTGTTGGGGACGGACGTACCGGTGCTGCTCGACGCGGACGGGTTGCGGCTCGCGGAGCGGGACGTCGTGCGGGGGCGGGAGGCGCCGACGCTGATGACTCCGCACGCCGGTGAGGCGGCCGCGCTGCTCGGGGTGACGCGGGAGGAGGTCGAGGGGGCGCGGCTGGCCTCGGTGCGGGAACTCGCGGCGCGGTACGGGGCGACCGTGCTGCTCAAGGGGTCGACGACGCTGGTCGCGGGGGCCGAGGGGGGGCCGGTGCGGGTGAACCCGACCGGGACGCCCTGGCTCGCCACCGCCGGAAGCGGGGACGTGCTCTCGGGCCTCGCGGGATCCCTGCTGGCCGCCGGGCTGAGCGCGCTCGACGCGGGGAGCGTCGGGGCGTATCTGCACGGGCTGGCGGGGCGGTTCGCGGCGCGGGGCGCGCCGGTGGGGGCGCATGACGTGGCGGAGGCGATCCCGGCGGCGTGGCGGGACGTGCGGGGCTGAGCCTCACCGACGGGCGTCGGCCGGTGCCTCGTCGGAACGGGTGACCCCTTCGCGTGGCAGCCCGGTGGCCCAGGTCCCTCGCGTTTGGCTGATCACATGATGAGCAGACGTATCGCCTTTCCTGCCCTCGGCCTCCTGCTCGCCTCCGCCGCCCTTCTGACCGGCGGAGGCGTCGGTGTCGCCTCCGGTTCTCCCGCGCCGCCCCCGCCCGGCGGTGAGTTGGTGCCGGGGGTGCCGCCCGGCCCCCGTCAGACCTGGCAGATCGACACGCCGGACCAGGCGCTCGTACCGCGCGTGTACCGGCCGACCGCCGCCGAGGACGCCGTGGAGCCGAAGGAAGCACCGGACGGGACGTACGCGCTCGTCGAGTACGTGCCGCTGGGGGAGGTGGCGGCCCGGGTGGCGTGCACCAAGTCGACCGGGCCCTATCAGCGGGCCGTCGAACGGTGGCTGAAGCTGACGGTGGACGGGAAGCAGTCCGCCGCCGACTGCAAGGCCGTTCAGGCGTTCCAGAAGAAGGAGGGGATCACGCCCGCCATCGGGTTCGCCGGGCCCGTCACCTGGGCCCGGATGCAGCTCATCTCGGCCGGGCCGCATCCCAACGCCGCGAAGATGTGTCCGGTCGGGAAGTACCGGGTCGCCTGTGTCGATCTCGACCGGCAACTCGTCTGGGTGCAGGAAGCGGAGAGGGTTCGCTTCGGGCCGGTCTCCGTGCGGACCGGGCGGGCCGCCCATCCGACGCGGTCCGGGTGGCACACCGTTTACTGGAAACACAAGAACCATGTGTCGACGCTGTACAACACCCCCATGCCGTACGCCCAGTTCTTCAGCGGCGGACAGGCCTTCCACGCCGTCTACGGCAGCATCCACACCACCGTCGGCTCCATGGGCTGTGTCAATCTCACGCTCGGTGACGCGCGCACGCTGTGGGATGTGCTGAAGAAGGGGGACCGGGTCTATGTGTGGGGGCACCGGCCCGGCACCTGAGGGGCCGGGCGAGCCCTCTGAGACACTGGGCGCGATGAGTGAGACTGCCATGCCGCCCGCCACCCCGCCGCGCGCCCGTGCCGAGATCGACCTGGCCGCGCTGCGGGCCAATGTGCGGACCCTGCGCGCCAAGGCGCCGGGGGCGGCGTTCATGGCCGTGGTCAAGGCGGACGGCTACGGTCACGGGGCGGTGGCGTGTGCCCGTGCCGCCGTCGAGGCCGGGGCCACCTGGATCGGGACCGCCACGCCCGAGGAGGCCCTCGCGCTGCGGGCCTCGGGCGGGCTGCCCGCGGACGTCAGGGTCATGTGCTGGCTGTGGACGCCCGGCGGGCCCTGGCGGGAGGCCGTCGAGGCCGGTCTCGACGTCTCCGTGAGCGGGATGTGGGCGCTGCGGGAACTCGTCGATGCCGCCCGGACCGCCGGACGCGTCGCGCGGGTGCAGCTCAAGGGCGACACCGGGCTCGGCCGGAACGGCTGTCAGCCGGGCGAGGACTGGGCCGAGCTCGTCGGTGAGGCGCTGCGGGCCGAGGCCGAGGGGCTCGTCCGGGTGACCGGGCTGTGGTCGCACTTCGCCCGCGCCGACGAGCCGGGGCATCCCTCCATCGCCGCCCAGCTCGGGCTCTTCCGCGAGATGGTCGCGTACGCCGAAGGGCGGGGCATCCAGCCCGAGGTGCGGCACATCGCCAACTCGCCCGCCACCCTCACCCTCCCCGAGACCCACTTCGACCTCGTCCGGCCGGGCATCGCCATGTACGGCGTCTCGCCCAGCCCCGCCCTCGGCTCCTCCGCCGACCTCGGGCTGCGCCCCGTGATGACGCTGACGGCCCCCCTGGCCCTGGTGAAGCACGTCCCGGGCGGCCATGGGGTGAGCTACGGCCACCACTACGTCACCCCCGGTGAGACCACCCTCGGCCTCGTCCCGCTCGGGTACGCGGACGGGGTGCCCCGGCATGCCTCCGGGAGCGGGCCGGTGCTGGTCGGCGGCAAGTGGCACACCGTCGCGGGGCGGATCGCGATGGACCAGTTCGTCGTGGACCTTGGGGGCGACGACCCCGGGGCCGGCGCGGAGGCGGTCCTCTTCGGGCCCGGCGACCGCGGAGAGCCCACCGCACAGGACTGGGCGCAGGCGGCCGGAACCATCGGGTACGAAATCGTCACGCGCATCGGACCGCGGGTTCCGCGCGTCTATCTGCATGCGTCCATGTAGACGCGGCCAGGTGAATGAGTGGCCGGACGGGTAACCCGTAGTCAGCGCATCAACACATCCACCCGGCGGCACCACCGGCGTCGGCCGAAGAGGAGCGGTACGTGAGCGAGAGCAGTGCGGAGGCAGTGGCGGAGGCCGCCTCGGCGGCCGTCGCCGTCGCCTCCGCCACGGGGGCGGCCGGGGGCTGGCGCCGGGCGACCGGTATCGCCGGCGCCGCGATAGGCGTCATCGCCGCGGGCGCCGCGGCGGGCGTGGCCCTGGAGCGGATGACCGTGGGGCGGGGCATGCGGGCGAAGGCCCGGCTCGCGCTCGACGCGGCGGGGCCGTACGGCTCCCTGCGCGGCACGCCCGAGAAGGCGTACGCCGACGACGGCACCGAGCTGTACTACGAGATCGACGACGTCGAGCCGCAGGGCGGCCCCGCGGGGCGTCGCCGGCGGCTTTTCGGACGCAAGGCGCCGCTTCCGGTGACCGTGGTGTTCAGCCACGGCTACTGCCTCACCCAGGACTCCTGGCACTTCCAGCGGGCGGCCCTGCGGGGCGTCGTACGGACCGTGCACTGGGACCAGCGCAGCCACGGGCGGTCCGCCCGCGGGGCGGCCCAGCTGCGGGACGGGGTGGCGCTCACCATCGACCAGCTGGGGCGGGACCTGAAGGCCGTCATCGACGCGGCCGCTCCCGAGGGGCCGATCGTGCTCGTCGGGCACTCCATGGGCGGGATGACGGTGATGGCGCTCGCCGCCCAGTACCCGGAGTTCATCCGGGAGCGGGTCGTCGCGACCGCCTTCGTGGGGACGTCCTCCGGGCGGCTCGGCGAGGTCAACTTCGGGCTTCCGGTCGCCGGCGTCAACGCCGTGCGGCGGGTGCTTCCCGGGGTGCTGAAGGCGCTCGGGCAGCAGGCCGCGCTGGTGGAGAAGGGGCGGCGGGCCACCGCCGATCTCTTCGCGGGGATCATCAAGCGGTACTCGTTCGCCTCGCGGGACGTGGATCCCGCGGTGGCGCGGTTCGCCGAGCGGATGATCGAGGGGACGCCGATCGACGTCGTCGCCGAGTTCTACCCGGCCTTCACCGATCACGACAAGACCGAGGCGCTCCCGCTCTTCAAGGACATGCCGGTGCTCGTGCTGGCCGGCATCGGCGACCTCGTCACGCCGAGCGAGCACAGCGAGGCCATCGCCGACCTGCTGCCGGACGCCGAGCTGGTCCTCGTACCGGACGCCGGGCACCTGGTGATGCTGGAACACCCGGAAGTGGTCACCGACCGCCTCGCCGACCTCCTCACCCGCGCGGGAGCCGTCCCGGCAGGGGCTACCGTGGGTGGCTATGGAAGCACCAGCAGCACCGCACAACCCGGCTGAGATCGAGCTGACCGTCAACTCCCCGGAGCAGATGCGCGAGTTGGGTCGCCGCCTGGCCAAGCTGCTGCGCGCCGGCGATCTCGTGATGCTGAGCGGGGAGCTCGGAGCGGGCAAGACGACGCTGACGCGCGGGCTCGGCGAGGGGCTCGGCGTCCGGGGTGCCGTCACCTCGCCGACCTTCGTGATCGCCCGTGTGCATCCCTCCCTCGGGGACGGTCCGCCGCTCGTCCACGTCGACGCGTACCGCCTGGGCGGCGGGCTCGACGAGATGGAGGACCTGGATCTCGACGTGTCGCTGCCCGAGTCCGTGATCGTCGTGGAGTGGGGCGAGGGGAAGGTCGAGGAGCTGACCGACGAGCGGCTCCAGGTCCGCATCCACCGCGCCGTCGGCGACACGACCGACGAGGTACGGCAGGTCACGGTCACGGGGCTCGGGGAGCGGTGGGCGGCGGCCGACCTCAGCGCGCTGGCGGCCTGACGCCTCGCGCGTCCGGCTCGTAAACGTTTCCGACAGGACGTCGGGAAAATCTTGCGTTCGGTACGTCGGGCGTGGTCACATGGTATCCAGTCCGTAGTTAGGTGTACCTAACTAGGTCCCGCCCCGCCCCCGGGAGGCGCCCATGCCGGCCACCGAGCCCCAGGCCCCCAAGGCCCAGCCGCCGCGGCCGTTCGCGCTCGCCGGGGTCTCCATGCGTGAGCTGCTGGCCTCCTGCGCGGCGGCGGAGGCCGTCTCCACACCGCCGCGCCTGCCCGACCCGGCGCCGGTGAAGGAACCGGTCCGGCACCCCCGGGCGGCGTAAGCGGGTCACCGCGTCAGCGGATCACCACGACCCGCTGACCGATCGTCGCGAACTCCCACATCGCGTCTCCGTCCGCCCGCGCCTCCCGGATCCCGCCCGTCCGCGCCGTCGGGCGCGGTGCCGGCTTCGAGGCGTCCACCGCCGCGCTGAAGCCGACGGTCACGCCGTCGACCGTGGCGAAGCGGACGACGTGCTCGACGGGGGTGCCGTCGGTGCCGGTGACCGCGCCCGAGCGGGTGGTGACGGAGTACGTGCCGGGGCGCGGGTCGACGGTGCCGGGCGTGACCCTGAACGTACGTACGACGTTTCCGCGCATGCCGACCAGCCACACCCGGTCGTCGTCCAGCGAGTACACCACCCGCCGGCCGCTGCCGGAGTGCTCCGGCAGCGCGGCGGGGTGCGCCCTGTCGCGGGGTGTCTTCTTCGTGGCGGCGGAGGCGTCGGCGCGTGGCCTGCCGAGTCCGTCGGGCACGGAGGCCCAGGCCTGGTAGGCGAGGAGCCCGACCGTCGCGACGGCCGCCGCGGTGAGCCCGGCGACGAACGTCGAGCTGCTGGCTGCCACGAGCGATCACCTCATCGTCGTAATCGTCACAATCTTCGTATGTCGTGCTTCCCGGCGACGGTAGCAGTCGTCCCGGGCCCGACCTGGTCATCCGACACGGGCGCCCGGGAGCCGTAGGCTGTTTGCGTGCTCTTGCTCGCTCTGGATACCGCCACCCCCGCCGTCACCGTCGCGCTGCACGACGGCACGGACGTCATCGCCTCCTCGAGCCAGGTGGACGCGCGCCGGCACGGTGAGTTGCTGCTGCCGGCCCTCGACCGGCTCCTCGCGGAGGCGGGGCGCAGGCTCGACGCCGTCACCGCGCTCGTCGTGGGCGTCGGCCCCGGCCCGTACACCGGGCTCCGCGTCGGGCTGATGACCGCCGACACCTTCGGGCTCGCGCTCGGCGTCCCCGTGCACGGGCTGTGCACGCTCGACGGCCTCGCCTACGCCTCCGACATCGACGGCCCCTTCGTCGTGGCGACCGACGCCCGCCGCAAGGAGGTGTACTGGGCGCGCTACGCCGACTCCCGCACCCGCGTCACGGAGCCCGCCGTGGACCGGCCCGCCGACATCGCCGAGCGGGTCGCCGGGCTGCCGGCGGTCGGCGCGGGCGCGCTGCTGTACCCGGACACCTTCCCGAACGCGCACGGGCCGGAGCATGTGTCGGCCGCCGCGCTGGCCTGCCTGGCCGCCGAGCGGCTGGCGGCGGGCGAGGAGCTCCCGGCCCCTCGGCCGCTGTATCTGCGCCGGCCCGATGCCCAGGTCCCCAAGAACTACAAGGTGGTCACCCCCAAGTGACCGACGCCGTGACTCCTCGTCTGCGCGAGATGCGCTGGTGGGACATCGATCCCGTGCTGGAACTGGAGAAGGACCTCTTCCCCGAGGACGCCTGGTCCCGGGGCATGTTCTGGTCGGAGCTGGCGCACTCCCGCGGGCCCGAGGCGACCCGGCGGTACGTCGTCGCCGTCGCCGGCGACCGGGTCGTCGGCTACGCCGGACTGGCCGCGTCCGGGGACCTCGCCGACATCCAGACCATCGCCGTCACCCGCGACCACTGGGGCACCGGGCTCGGCGGGCGTCTGCTGACCGACCTGCTGCGGGCGGCGACCGTCTTCGACTGTGCCGAGGTGATGCTGGAGTGCCGGGTCGACAACGTCCGGGCGCAGAAGCTCTACGAGCGCTTCGGCTTCGAACCCATCGGCTTCCGGCGCGGCTACTACCAGCCGGGGAACGTGGACGCCCTGGTGATGCGCCTCACCGATCCCGCAACCTCAGTACAAGGAACCGAGAGCAATGGCTGACGAACCCCTCGTCCTCGGCATCGAGACCTCCTGCGACGAGACCGGCGTCGGCATCGTCCGGGGCACCACCCTGCTGGCCGACGCCGTCGCCTCCAGCGTCGACGAGCACGCCCGCTTCGGCGGGGTGGTCCCTGAGGTCGCGTCCCGCGCCCACCTGGAGGCGATGGTCCCCACCATCGACCGGGCGCTGAAGGAAGCGGGGGTGAGCGCGAAGGACCTCGACGGCGTCGCGGTGACCGCGGGCCCCGGCCTGGCCGGCGCCCTCCTGGTCGGCGTCTCCGCCGCGAAGGCCTACGCCTACGCCCTCGGCAAGCCCCTCTACGGCGTCAACCACCTCGCCTCCCACATCTGCGTGGACCAGCTGGAGCACGGGCCGCTGCCGGAACCGACGATGGCGCTGCTGGTGTCCGGCGGCCACTCCTCGCTCCTGCTGTCGAGCGACATCACCTCGGACGTCCGGCCGATGGGCGCGACCATCGACGACGCGGCGGGCGAGGCCTTCGACAAGATCGCGCGGGTGCTGAACCTGGGCTTCCCCGGCGGGCCGGTCATCGACCGCTACGCCCGCGAGGGCGACCCGGCGTCCATCGCCTTCCCGCGCGGTCTGACCGGCCCCCGCGATCCGGCGTACGACTTCTCCTTCTCCGGTCTGAAGACGTCGGTCGCCCGCTGGATCGAGGCCAGGCGGGCCGCCGGCGAGGAGGTCCCGGTGCGGGACGTGGCGGCCTCCTTCCAGGAGGCGGTCGTGGACGTGCTGACCCGCAAGGCCGTGCGGGCCTGCCGTGACGAGGGCGTCGACCACCTGATGATCGGCGGCGGCGTCGCGGCCAACTCCCGGCTGCGGGCCCTGGCCCAGGAACGCTGCGAGAAGGCGGGCATCCGGCTGCGGGTCCCCCGGCCCAAGCTGTGCACGGACAACGGCGCGATGGTCGCCGCCCTGGGCGCGGAGATGGTGACGCGTGGCCGGTCGGCCTCCGGCTGGGACCTCTCGGCGGACTCCTCCCTCCCGGTGACGGACCCGCACGTCCCCGGCCACGACCATGCGCACGAGGTCGGCAAGGACAACCTCTACTCATGACCGTCGCGTTGATGTGGGAGGCCCGGGCGGCGGAGGGCCGCGGCGCCGACCTCCTCGCCTGGGCCGAGGCCCGGCCCCTCCCGGAACGCCCCCTGCGCCGCGAGACCTTCCGCGCCCCGCAGGACCGGGTCCTCGTCATCACCTGGTGGGACGCGGCCTACGACACCGCACTCCCCGAACTACCGGATCCCCCCGGCGAGTTGGTGACCCGAGCCGTGCACCGGTGGCGGTTCGAATCGGTACGGGCGGAATGATCCGGTCGTGGTCGTGGCGGCGGCAGGCGTCGTCGTAGCGCTCCCGCACGCTACGGCTGTGGCGCCGACAGGGCCCAGGTCGAGGTCAGGAGGGTTGCCGCGGAGAGGGCGAAGCCGATCGTGCCGATCAGGGTTCCGTCGCTCATGACGAAACCCGCGCCGACGCCGATCGCGGTGCCGAGGGCGGCGGTCAGGGCGCCTCGCCACCAGGGGGGTGCGGGGCGTGCGGTGGTGCCGGTGGGGAGGACGAAGGCGTCGCGGAGGTCGGCGCGGACGGACTCGTGGTCGTCGAAGTGCACGCGCGAGGGAGGGGCGGTGCGCGGGCGGCCGAGGGGGACCAGGCGGGTGCCGTCGGGGAGGGTGACGACCGTGGGGCGGCGCGGGGAGCCTTGGGCGGTGACCGGGAACTCGTCGGGCAGCCCCTCCAGCACCGGGTGCCACATGAAACGTTGCCAGCGCGCGGAGCCGTCCGGTGTCGTCAGGTGCAGCCAGGTCGTCGGTGTGCCCCGCCAGAACGTCGCCCGGTGGGTGCCGAAGCGGACCCGGGCCGTCATCGGGCGGCCCGGGCGGCGGGCCGTGAGGCAGAAGCGCAGGCCGCGCCAGATCCAGACCCAGACCAGGGGGAGGGCGACGGCGCCGCCCAGGAAGACCGGGACGATCAGGTCGTCCTCCCGTGCCGTCTCGTCCGGGTCGGCCGGGAAGCCCCGCGAGGTGCCGGGGGCGTAGGCGACGGGGAAGTGCTCGCCCTTGCCGTAGCGGTCGGTGTCGTAGACGCCGAAGCGCTGGAGGTGCGTGTGGCCTTCGGCGTCCGTCCAGCGGACCCGGATGTCCGAGTCGTCGCCGATGTCGTCCTGGACGACCGTGCCCGTGGCCCTGGCCGTGGCGCGGTCGCGGGCGTCCAGGTAGAGCTGGGCGTGCACACCCAGCCAGGTGGCGAACAGGGCGTAGCCGACGAGGGTGACGGCCACCCCGAAGAGGCCCACCCGCAGGGCGGGGCCGGGGCGTCTCATACGGCGTTCTCCTTCGCCTGGGCGGACACCAGCAACGTGCGCGGCGCGGCCGGGTCGCCGCTGTCCACGGCCTCGCCGACCAGCTGATGGACGTCCACGACCCGGTCGCCCGCGGCGGGCGGGGTGAGCGCCGTGATCAGCCAGCGGCCGGCGGGCGTCCAGCCGGACGCGAGCAGTGCCTCGGCGAGTGTCCGGCTCACGGCGGCCGTGAACACCGTCCGGGCGAGCTGCCCGCCGATGGCGGCGGGCGCCCAGCGCAGGCCGGGTTCGAGGCGGCGGGCCAGCCGCTGCCAGGTGCCGTCGGCGAGTGAGTCGAGCGCGGCCGAGACCGCCGCCGCCGGGTCGTCCCGGCCGGTGGCCTGGCGCAGGAGGGTGCTGCCCGTGTCGTCGCCGAGGGTGCGGAGTTGGCTGTGGACCATGTCGAGGAGGCGTACCGGATGGACGTCCTCCTCCTCTTCGCCGTCCAGCAGGGCCAGCCGCAGCACGCACCACCGCTCGACCGGCTCCGCCGTCCGCAGGCGGACGGGCGTGTCGCCGTACACCTGCGCCCCGGTGTGCGGCGGCAGTGCGGCCACGCGGACTGCGACGGGTGGGTGGTCGGCCGTGGCGTATGGGTCGAGCGCCTCCTCCTCGGCGGCCGCTCGGGCGGCACGGCGGGCCACCTGCGGGTCGGCGAGGGCGGCGTCGACGGCGTCGTAGAAGTCCTCGGGGTAGGCCTCCTCCTCGGCGAGCCCGGACAGCCAGGCCTCACCGAGGCCCGCGAAGACGGAGTGCAGCAGCTCGGTCCGGCGCAGCGCCCCGGCGGTGGCCCCGGCGCCCGCGATCCGGGCCGCGTCGGCGTCGGCGGCCGTCTCCGCGCGCCACAGGACGGGCTGGGAGGCGCGAAGCAGGGGGCCCGCCAGGGGGGCCAGGGGGCGGATACGGCCGTCCAGGCGGTCCGCCAGCCGGGCGCGGGCGTACCGCAGCAGCTGTGCGCGCCGGCTGTTCGTGTGCAGTCCGTGCGCCAGTTCGTGCGCGATGACGGAGGCCAGTTCGGCCTCGGTCAGGGTGCGCAGGAGGGGGAGGCCCAGGACAAGGACGTGGGAGCGCACACCGGAGACCCGCGCGCGGCCCAGGGCCGCCTGGACCTCCGGCACGACCCGGACGAGAAGCGGCTCGTGGAAGCCGAGTCGCTCGGCGACGTCCTGGACCAGCGCGGCCAGCTCGGGTTCGGCGGCGGGGCGTACGGCCCGGCCGGGCAGCGGGCCGTGTGCCGTCAGCGTGTTCCTGGCCATGACGGCGACGAGGAAGAGCAAGGGGCCGAGGGGCAGCCAGGATGTGCCCCAGATCAGGAGGGCGAGAACCGGCACCGCCCAGACGGCGGCCGCCGCGAACCAGGCGAGTGCCAGCGTGGCGGCGCCCAGCAGCCACTCGCGGACTCGGTGGTCGCCGGATATGGGGATGTCCATCGTGTTCCCGTCGCGTGCCTGGATGTCGGCGGATTCTGACACGCCGACACCCGGCAACCGCACCTCGATTACGCAAAACCTCCCTCACGGAGAACCCGCGTCTCGCACCTCAGGCGCCGCCCCGCCCCCACCTCCCGCACCGCGCCCGTCAGCCGCAGACGGGCCACCTCCCGCACCTCCGCGCTGGACGTCCCCAGCCGCAGCTCCAGCGCGCCCGGTTCGACCACCCGCCGCCCGGAGCGGTCGGTGAAGGCCGACAGGTCGGCGTGGAAGGCGAAGGTCACCCGGGCCGACTCGCCGGCCGCCAGCTCCAGCCGCTGGTAGCCGATCAGCCGTACGTCGGGACGCGTCACGCTCGCCACCGGGTCGTGCAGATACAGCTGGACGACCTCCGCGCCCGCCCGGTCCCCGGTGTTGCGGACGGTCACCGACACGTCGTACGAGCCGTCCGTACCGATCTCCGGGTCGGGACCGCAGGTGAAGTCCTCCCAGGCGAACGTGGTGTACGTGCGGCCGTGGCCGAAGGGGTACAGCGGGGTCGGGTCCAGGCTGCTGACCCCGCCCGCGAGGCCGAGCGGCGGCTGGAGGTACGTCCAGGGCTGGCCGCCCGGCACCCTCGGCACGCTCACCGGGAGGCGGCCGGAGGGGTTGACGCGGCCCGACAGCACGCCGGTCACCGCCGGGCCGCCCTCCTCCCCCGGGAAGAAGGCCTGGACGACCGCCCCCAGCCGCCCGTGCCAGCGGCCCAGCGCGTAGGGGCGGCCCGTCAGGAGGACCAGCACGACCGGGACGCCCGTCGCGACCAGCGCGTCCAGCAGCTCGCCCTGGATCCCGGGCAGACTCAGGTCGGCCACGTCGCAGCCCTCGCCCGAGGTGCCCCGGCCGAACAGGCCGGCCCGGTCGCCGAGCACGGCCACGCACACGTCGGCCTCCGAAGCGCGCGCGACGGCCTCCGTGAACCCGGACGGGTCCGGGTCGGAGACTCCGCAGCCCTCGGTGAACGTCACCTTCGCGTCCGGGAGTTCGGTGCGCAGGGACTCCAGCAGGGTCGGGATCTCGATGCCGAGGTCCGCCTCGGGGTGGTGGGTGAGGACATGGGAGGGGAACGAGTAGCAGCCGAGCATCGCGAGCGCGTCCGCCGCCCTCGGGCCCACCACCGCGATGCGTGTGTCGGGGGCGAGGGGGAGCAGGCCGTCCGGGTTGTCCAGCAGGACCACCGACTCCTCCGCGAGACGGCGGGCCAGGGCGCGGTTCGCCGCCGGGTCGAGATCGACCGACTCGGGGGTCCGGGGCTCCCAGTCCTCGTCCAGCAGGCCCAGCTCGCACTTCTGGAGCAGCACGCGGCGGGCCGCCCGGTCGACCAGCTCCTGCGGCACCTCGCCCGCCCGGACGGCCGCGACCAGAGCGTCGCCGTAGTACTTCACCGTCGGCAGTTCGACATCGATGCCGGCCGTCAGCGCCAGCCGCGCCGTCTCCGCCGGGGTGCCGGCCACCCGGTGCAGGGTCTGGAGGAAGCCGATGCCGAAGTAGTCGGCGACGACCGTGCCCGTGAAGCCCCACTCGTCGCGCAGGAGGTGCGTCAGCAGTTCGGGGTCGGCGGAGGCCGGGACGCCGTCCCGTTCCGTGTACGCCGCCATCACCGAGCGGGCGCCGCCCTCGCGCAGCGCCATCTCGAACGGGGGCAGGGTGACGTCCGCGAACTCCCGGGTGCCCGCCCGGACCGGGGCCAGGTTGCGGGCCCCCGCCGAGGAGGCGTACCCGGCGAAGTGCTTGAGCGTGGCGACGATCCCCGCCGACTCGAGGCCGCGGACGTAGGCCGCGCCGACCGTGCCGACCAGGTAAGGATCCTCGCCGATCGTCTCCTCGACCCGCCCCCAGCGCGGGTCGCGGACGACGTCCAGGACGGGCGCCAGACCCTGGTGCACGCCGACCGCGCGCAGGTCGCGGCCGATGTGCCGGGCCATCTCCTCCACCAGCGGCGGGTCGAAGGCGGCGCCCCAGGCCAGCGGGACCGGGTAGGCGGTGGCCCGCCAGGCGGTGAAGCCGGCCAGGCACTCCTCGTGGGCGACGGCCGGGATGCCGAAGCGGCCCGCCTCGGCGATGCGGCGCTGGGCGCGGGCCAGGGCGCGGGCGCCGAGCGCCGGGTCGACGGGGGCGGTGCCGAAGGAACGGGTCAGCTGGCCGAGCCCCCGGGTGATCAGCTCGTTCCAGTCGTAGTCGGCGGTCATGTCGTGCTGGTGCGGGGCGACTCCCTCGCCGTCCGTCTCGGCGCCGACCCACACGCCGTACAGCTGGGCGGTCCTCTCCTCCAGGGTCATCTGGGAGAGCAGGTCGTCGACACGGACGGCGGCGGGCAGAGCGCGGTCACGCCAGGGGGCGGTGGTCATGAAACTCCTGTCCCGGGGGATCCTGTCCCGAAGGATTCGAATGTTTCGTAACACACTTCGAATGTTCCGGGAACCTATGGTGCCACGCTGGGTTCGTCAAGAGGCCGCGCGGGGATACGATCGCCGCCATGACACCCTCGGAGCCCGCAGAAACGCGGACGCAAACGCGGCCGACGCAGACCGCCACGCTCGCGGAGATCGCCCGCGAGGCCGGCGTCTCGGCGCCGACTGTTTCGAAGGTCCTCAACGGCCGCGCCGATGTCGCCCCCGCGACCCGCACCCGCGTCGAGGAGCTGCTGCGCGCCCACGGCTACCGGCGCCGGCGTGCGGAGGCGACCCGTTCGCCCCTGATCGACCTGGTCTTCCACGAGCTGGAGAGCGCCTGGGCGATGGAGGTCATCCGGGGCGTGGAGAACGTGGCGCGGGACGCCGGGCTGAGCGTGGTGCTCAGCGAGAGCGCCGGGCGGCTCACCCCCGGGCGGACCTGGGCCGACCAGGTCGCCGCCCGCCGCCCGCACGGTGTCGTCCTCGTGCTGTCCGGGCTCGACGAGTCCCAGCGGGCGCTGCTGACCAGCCGTTCCATCCCGTTCGTGGTGATGGACCCGGCCGGCGACCCGGGCACCGACGTGCCGTCCATCGGGGCCACCAACTGGCAGGGCGGGCTCGCCGCCACCCGGCACCTGGTCGAACTGGGGCACCGGCGGATCGGGGCGATCAGCGGGCCGTCGCAGATGATGTGCAGCCGGGCCCGGATCGACGGCTACCGGGCGGCGCTGGAGACGGCCGGGCTGCCGGTCGAGCAGGATCTGATCAAGACCGGGGACTTCCACCACGAGACCGGCTACCGGCTCGGCCGTGAGCTGCTGGAGCGGCCCGACCGGCCCACGGCCGTCTTCGCCGGCAACGACCTCCAGGCCCTCGGCTGTTACGAGGCCGCCCGTGAGCTGGGGCTGCGGATCCCGGAGGACGTGAGCGTGGTCGGGTTCGACGATCTGCCGGTGGCCCGCTGGGTGGGGCCGCCGCTGACGACCGTGCGGCAGCCGCTGACCGAGATGGCGGAGGCGGCGGCCCGGCTGGTGCTGGAGCTGGGGCGGTCGGCGGGCGAGGAGGCGCCCACGGCGACACGGGTGGAACTCGCGACGAGTCTGGTGGTGCGGGCGAGCACCGCGCGGCCCCCGGTGGCCGGAAGCTGACGTATTGACGGGTGTGGCGGGCGCCCCGACACTCCTCCGAAGCCAATCGGTTGTACGACCGAAAGTTTCGGAGGCACCCGCATGAGATCTCTGAGAACAGGCTTGTCCCTCGCATCCCTGGTGGCCGGCGTCGCGATGCTGCTCACGGCGCCCGCGGCGCAGGCCGCCGACACTCCGCTGCGCGACCTGGGCGCCGCCCGGGGCAAGATGATCGGTACGGCGGTCACCGGCTCCAAGCTCACCGGCACCTACGGCGACATCGCCGGGGCGCAGTTCGGCTCGCTGACCCCCGGCAACGCCATGAAGTGGGGCTCGGTGGAGCCGACCCAGGGCTCCTTCAACTGGGCCGAGGCCGACCAGATCGTGTCCTTCGCACAGGCCCACGACCAGCAGGTGCGGGGCCACACCCTGGTCTGGCACAGCCAGAACCCGGGCTGGCTGACCAACGGAAGCTGGACCTCCGCCCAGCTCGGCAGCCTGCTGCAGAACCACATCACCACCGAGGTCGGCCGCTACAAGGGGAAGATCGCGGCCTGGGACGTCGTCAACGAGCCCTTCAACGAGGACGGCACCTACCGCTCCACCCTCTGGTACAACGGCCTCGGCGCGGACTACATCGCGAACGCCCTGACCTGGGCACGGGCCGCCGACCCGGCCGCCAAGCTCTACATCAACGACTACAACGTCGAGGGCGTCAACGCGAAGAGCACCGCTCTGTACAACCTCGTCAGGTCGCTGAAGGACCGGGGCGTACCGATCGACGGGGTGGGTCTGCAGGCGCACCTGATCCTCGGTCAGGTGCCGTCCACGCTCCAGCAGAACATCCAGCGCTTCGCCGACCTCGGCGTGGACGTGGCGATCACGGAGCTGGACATCCGGATGACGCTGCCCTCGGACAGCACCGAGCTCGCCCAGCAGAAGGCCGACTACAAGGCGGTCACCGCCGCCTGCGTCGCCGTCGCGCGGTGCGTGAACCTCACCGTGTGGGGCTTCACCGACTCCGACTCCTGGGTGGAGAGCACCTTCCCGGGGCAGGGCGCGGCGACCCCGTACGACGCGAACTACGCGCCGAAACCGGCGTACTACGGCATCGCCGAGGCGCTGGGAGACACCTCGACACCCCCGCCCACCGGTGCTTGTACAGCGGCGTACAGCGTGGGCAGCCAGTGGAACAACGGGTTCACCGGGAACGTGACGATCTCCTGCTCGGGTGCCTCGCTGTCGTCCTGGAAGGTGAGCTGGACGTACGGCGCCGGGCAGCAGATCACACAGGCCTGGAACGCCACCTGCACCCAGTCGGGGGCCGCGGTGTCGTGCGTCAACGCCTCGTACAACGGGTCGGTGCCCGACGGCGGTTCGGTGAGCTTCGGGTTCAACGCGAACTGGAGCGGGAGCAATCCGGTGCCGACGGTGACACTGGGGTGAGTACGTCCGAGGTGACGGCGGGATGAGAACCATGAGATTTTCACGAGAAATCCCGCTCGCGTCCCCCGTCCTAACAGTCTGCTAATAATCCCGACTTACGTTCCTCTCCGTGACGCGACTCGACGAGCACGGCGAAGACGGCGGAAGAGCGGGCCGGCGGTCGACAGTGCTGAAGGCCGCCGGCCTCGCGCTCGCCGCCGCCCTGGTGCTGGGCACCGGGACGGCCGGCTGGGCCTACTGGCACCTCAACGACAACATCAAGAGCGTCGACATCGACAGCGCGCTCGGCGACGACCGCCCCGCCAAGGCGGTCACGACCCCCACCCCCGCGGACTCGGCGTCCGCCGCCCCGCTGCCCACCGAGGCCGTCAACATCCTGGTGCTGGGCTCCGACTCGCGCAGCGGCGAGGAGAACCAGGAACTCGGCGGCGGCGACAGCGGCGGCGCCCGCTCCGACACCGCGATGGTCGTGCACATCGACGCGGGCCGCACCAGCGCGACCGTGGTCAGCATCCCGCGCGACACCCTCGTCACCCGCCCCTCCTGCCCGCTGCCGTCGGGCGGTACGTCGGCGGTGGCGTACGGCACGATGTTCAACAGCGCGTACTCGCTGGGCGGGCCGGTGTGCGCGGTCAAGACCGTCGAGTCGATCACGAACGTCCGGATGGACCACTACATCGAGGTCGACTTCTCCGGCTTCGCGAAGCTGGTGAACGCGCTCGGCGGGGTCACCGTCACCACCGACGAGGACATCGACGACGACGACAGCCACCTCCACCTCGAGGCCGGCACCCACCACCTGGGCGGCAAGCAGGCGCTCGCGCTCGCCCGTACCCGGCACGGCATCGGCGACGGCAGCGACCTCGGCCGCATAGGCCTCCAGCAGAAACTCGTGAAGGCGCTGCTGGAACAGATCGCCTCGACGAACCTGCTGACCAGCCCCACCAAGCTCTACGAGGTCGCCGACGCGATCACCGGCAGCCTCACCACCGACACCGGCCTGAACTCCCTCGCCGAGCTGACGGAACTCGGCCGGAGCCTCGAGGGCCTGACGGCCGACCGGGTCAGGACGGTCACCATGCCGGTGGTCACGGCCCCGTCCGACCCGAACCGGGTGGTGGCCGAGGAGCCGGAGGCGAGCGAGCTGTGGGAGTCGCTCAGGTAGCGGGCGGCGACGTTCCCGAAAAAAATTCCGGTGACCGTGTCGATCCGGCCGTCCTCCGTTCGACGCAGGGGTGAGAGGCCGGGAAGGACCCGGTCCACGGATCCTGGAGGTCACCATGCCCCGTTACCTGTCGCTCGTGAAGATCGACGAGGCATCCGTCCCCGCCGAGGGCCCCAGCCCCGAGCTGATGCAGCGGATGGGCGAGCTGATCGAGGAGGTCACCAAGGCCGGCGTCATGCTCGACACCGCCGGACTCACGCCGTCCGCGCAGGGCACCCGGGTGCGCTGGGAGGGCGGGAAGATCTCCGTCACCGACGGTCCCTTCACCGAGTCCAAGGAGGTCGTCGGCGGCTATGCCCTCATGCAGTGCAAGGACATGGCCGAGGCGATCGAGTGGACGAAGCGGTTCCTGCAGGTGCACGAGGAGTTCTGGACCGTGACCTGTGAGGTGCGGGAGATCGCGGAGGGCTGAGGGTTCCGCTTGGCCCGGGGAGCGCACGGGGTGTTCGATGGTGGGTTGTGGAACAGCAGCCCGCCGTCGACCCCCGGACCTCCCGCGCCATCGAGACGGTCTTCCGTCTGGAGTTCCCCCGGGTCGTCGCCGCCGTCACCCGGGTCGTCCGGGACGTCGGCATCGCCGAGGAACTCGCGCAGGACGCGCTGGTCGCCGCCCTGGAGCAGTGGCCGCGCGACGGCGTGCCGGACAGGCCGGGCGCCTGGCTCACCACCACCGCCCGCCACCGGGCCGTCGACCTGGTCCGCCGCCGGGAGAACTACGCCCGCAAGCTCCAGGAGATCGGCCGGGACCTCGGGGACGTACCCCCGCCGGAGGAGCCCGCCGGGCCGGACGACATCGACGACGACCTGCTGAGGCTCGTCTTCACCACCTGCCACCCGGTGCTGTCCCCCGAGGCCCGCACCGCCCTGACCCTGCGCCTGCTCGGCGGCCTCAGTACGGCCGAGATCGCCCGCGCCTTCCTGGTGCCCGAGCCCACGGTCGCGCAACGCGTCGTGCGCGCGAAGAAGACCCTGGCCACGAGGAACGTCGCCTTCGAGGTGCCGTACGGCCCCGACCGGGAGGCCCGGCTCGGGTCGGTCCTCGACGTCATCTACCTGATCTTCAACGAGGGGTACGCGGCCACCGCGGGCGACGACCTGCTGCGCCCGGCGCTGTGCGAGGACGCGCTGCGCCTGGCCCGGCAGCTGGCGGCGCTGATGCCGAAGGAGCCCGAGGTGCACGGCCTCGTCTCCCTCCTGGAGTTCCAGGCCTCCCGTACGGCCGCCCGCACCGCCCCCGACGGCACCCCCGTCCTCCTCAAGGACCAGAACCGCCGCCGCTGGAACCGCATGCTGATCGCCCGCGGCATCACCGCCCTGGACCGGGCCGGCGCCACGGCCGCGGGCGCCCCGGGCCCCTACGCCCTGCAGGCCGCCATCGCCGCCTGCCACGCGCACGCCCACACCTATGAGGACACCGACTGGGCGGCCATCGCCACCCTGTACGGCCTGCTGGCCGCCCGCGCCCCGTCCCCGGTCGTCGAACTCAACCGGGCGGTCGCCGTCTCGATGGCCGAGGGCCCGGGGCCCGCCCTGGAGATCGTCGACACCCTGGCCGCCGAACGGGCCCTGCGCGACTACCACCTCCTGCCCAGCGTCCGCGGCGACCTGCTGCAGCGCCTGGGCCGTACGGCGGAGGCGAGGGCCGAGTTCGCACGGGCGGCGGAGCTGACCGGCAACACACGGGAGCGGCAGCTGTTGCTGGGCCGGGCCGACGCGTGCGGTTCGTAACTCCGTTCGCATCGCGTCCTGTTGACCACTAGTGTGATCCAGCCGCTGCTCAGGCGGCTTCGACTTGTGATCCGTGGGGGGTCGACAACTTGAGATCGTTCACGCGCCGCCGTGCCGCGGCGCTCGCCACCGCGGCGGCGTTAGCCGCCGTGGGCACCCTGGCCACCGCACCCGGCGCCGCCGCCGACGACGCGGGGCCCTGGCCCGGCACCGAGGGCCGCATCCTCAACGACGGCGGACTCCTGATCGACCCGGCCACCGGCAGGGGCAGCCAGATCCCCAACGTGGGGAGCTACGCCGCCTGGGCGCCGGACGGCAGCCGTCTGGTCAGCGCCGCGAGCCAGGTCTCCAGCGTCCGCGTCAACGGCACCGGGAAGATCACCCTGCCCTGGGCCGAGGGCGTGCGCTCCAGCGCGTCGTACGAGGACCTGGCCTTCTGGTGGGGCGGCCGCTACGTCGTCTTCGCCACCGGCGGCCAGATCGTCTACGGCCCCTCCGACGGCTCGTGGGCGCCCCGCCCGCTGCTGACGGCCGCCCAGGAGCCGTCCACCGTCTGCGACAGCGAGCCCAGCGTGAGCGTCACGGGCCTGCTCGCGTTCGAGCGCAGCACCGGCAACTGCACCGGCACCCCGGGTGTCTACGTCTACGACGGGGCCGCGCGGACCGTCAAGCGCGTCCTCGCCGACGCCGAGCAGCCCGCCTACTCACCGGACGGCACCAAGCTGGCGTTCGTCCGCAAGGACGCCGACGGCAACCCGCAGGTGTTCACCGCGAACGCCGACGGCACCGACGTCAAGCAGCTCACCACCGGCCCGCGCCGGTACGCCAACCCGTCCTGGTCGCCGACCGGCAAGCGGATCGTCCTGGACGCCCACACCTCGCCGTACAGCGACGACGTGCACACCATCGAGTACGTCGACACGGCCACCGGCGAGCTGACCCCGGTCACGGCCGCCTCGCAGAGCGAGTACGTCAACAACCCCAGCTGGCAGCCGCTGCGCAAGAACGGCGCCGCCCGTATCTGGGGTGCCGACGCCTACGCCACCAACATCGCCTCCTCCCGCTGGACCTGGAACACGGTCGGCGAGAGCGTGCCCGGCCTGATGAACGCCAAGTCCGCGGTGCTGGTCAACCGGGACGACGCCGCGTACTCCGTCACCGCGGCGGCCCTGGCCGGCAGGAAGCAGGGCCCGGTGCTGATGACCCCGAAGTCCGGGCTGTCGTCGGCGGTGAAGAAGGAGCTGAAGCGGGCGCTGAAGCCGGGGAAGACGGTGTACCTCGTCGGCGGCACGTCCATCCTCACCGGCACGGTCGCCACCCAGCTGAAGTCCCTCGGCTATGTCCCGAAGCGGCTGTCCGGCGCGGACCGCTACGCGACCTCGGTCGCCGTGGCGAAGACCGTCACGACCGCCCCGAAGTACGTCTTCCTGGCCGGCGGCACCGAGTACCGGGCGGCCGTCTCCGCGGCCGCGGCGGCCGGCGCCGACGGGAGCACCAGCGCGGGCGGTGTCGTCCTCACCAACGGCAAGAAGCTGACCGCGTCGGTGAAGTCGTACCTCAACAGCCTGAACCCCGACAAGACCATGATCATCCCGGTCGGTTCGGCGGCGAAGTACGCGCTCACCCACACGAGCTTCTCCCGGTGGCCCTCCCAGTACTACTACTACCCGATCTCGGGCGGCACGGACGCGGCGATCTCGGTGAACATCGCCAAGTTCTGGTGGTCCGCGCCGAGCCAGACCGCCCTCGCCTTCTCCGGCCAGTGGCGTGACGGGGTCTCCGCGGCCGCCGCGATGAACGTCTTCGGACCGGTCCTGTGGACCACCCGCCCCGCCCTCTCCGCCGAGGTCAAGAGCTACCTGCTGCGCGAGTCCGCGAGCACCGACTCCACGGCCGCCTTCGGCAACACCGGCGCGGTGACCACGGAGGCGCTGAACACCGTGGGCGCCTCGATCAGCGCGGGCAGCAGCTACTTCGAGTACCGCCCGTACTACAACGGCGTCATCCCCGCGAGCGCGCAGGCGGCCACCTACGCGCTGCGCACCAACGACGGCCGGGCCGCCACGGTCGAGCGGTCGGGCCCGGTCGGCGCCGACCCCCACCTGGACCCGCTCAAGACGGTCCACCGGCAGTAGCGGCCGTTCTCGCGGGGGCGCCGACGAGCATCGTCGGCGCCCCCGCCACGCGCGTCAGGAACACCGTCGCGGAGTGCGGCCCCTGCGCCTTGGGCAGCACCTTCCTCCGCAGTTCCTCCGGCTCCACCGCCGATCCCCGCTTCTTCACGGTCAGGATCCCGACCCCCCGCTCGCGCAGCAGCGCCTTCAACTTCTTCACGTTGAACGGGAGTTGGTCGGTGATCTCGTAGGCGGCGGCGTACGGGGTGGGGCGCAGGCCGTCGGCGGTGACGTAGGCGATGGTCTCGTCGACCAGCCCGCCGTCCAGCTCCCGGGCCACCTCCGCGACCAGATGGGCGCGGATGACGGCGCCGTCGGGCTCGTAGAGATAACGCCCGACGGGCCGGACGTCCGGATTCGGCAGCCCGGTCCCGAGCAGGGTCCGCGGCCCCGGCAACAGCGTCGCCCGTACGGCCCCCGGCTCGGTGCCGAACCACAGCACCGCCTCCTTCACATCCCCGCCGTCCGAGATCCACTCGGCCTCGGCCTCCTCCGGAACCGCCTCGTGCGGCACACCGGGCGCGATCTTCAGGGCGGCACGGGGAGCGGAGCGGGCGGCGCCGATCGCCCACGACAGCGGCGGGGAGTAGGCCTCGGGATCGAAGATGCGGCCCCGGCCACCCCGCCGCGCGGGATCGACGAACACGGCGTCGTAGCCCCGCGTGTCCACCTCCGTGACGTCAGCCTCCCGTACGTCGACGAGGTCGCCGAGACCGAGCGCCTCGGCGTTGGCCCGTGCCGCCGCCGCCGTCAGCGGATCGCGGTCGACCGCGAGGACCCGGATCCCCGCCCGGGCGAGGGCGATCGCGTCACCGCCGATCCCGCAGCACAGGTCGGCGACGGAGGTCACCCCGAGGCTCTTCATCCGCTCGGCCCGGTGGGCGGCCACACTCGCCCGCGTCGACTGCTCCACCCCGTTGGGCGTGAAGAACATCCGTCCGGCGTCCTCAGGCCCGAACTTCGCCACGGCCCGCTGCCGCAGGCGCGCCTGTCCGAGCGCCGCCGACACCAGGGCGGCGGGATACTCCCGGCGCAGCCGCGTGGCGACGGCGAGCTCATCGGCGGGGTCGGTCCCCCGCACGGCGTCGAGGAGGGCACGGCCCTCGGGGGTGAGGAGGGGGGCGAGGTCGTTCACCGGGCCATTGTCGGTCAGTCGTTCCTCGTGTGGGCCAGTCGGTGGACGGGGTGGTGGCGGTGGCGGTGTCGGAGCGGGGCGCGGGGGCGGCGGCTGGGAGGATCCGGCGCCATGGGAGCTGTCGTACAAAATGATGAGAATGGCGCTTCTGGGGCAGGGGACGGCCATGGCGGTTCGGGGGTGGCGCACGGCCATGGCGGTTCGGGGGTGGCGCACGGCCATGGCGGTTCGGGGGTGGCGCGCGGCCATGGCGGTTCCGGGGTGGCGCGCGGCCATGGCGGTTCGGGGTGGAAGCTCGGCCTCGGTGCTTCCGGGCCGGAGTGTGGCCTCGGCGCTTCCGGGGCGGCGCGTGGTCATGACGCGTCGGGGGCGGCGCGCGGACGGGCCGCCGAGCGTCGGCGTGCCGCGGTCCGCGGGGGCATCGCCCTGCTGGCCCTGACCGCGATCGTGTCGGGGTGCGCGGAGGCCGGCGACCGGGCCGGCGCCGGATCCGACCCCGAGCCCGCCCCCGGCCGGCAGGCCGGAGTGGCCGCACCCCCGGGCCGCGCGCTTCACTCGTACGCCGACCGCCTCCGCTCCGAACAGGCCGCCCGGGTCGCGGCGGCGAAACGCTGGGGCCTGATGAAGGTCCCGCGGACCCCGCCCGCCCCGCCCGCGCAGAAGCCCCGGATCACCACCCGGGAGGGCTTCGAGGTGGAGGACCACCAGGAACTCGGCCTCCCGCCCGTCTTCACCACCATCCCCACCAGGAACAAGGTCGTCTTCCTCACCATCGACGACGGCGCCGAGAAGGACCCGGAGTTCCTGCGCATGATGAGCGAGCTGAGGATCCCGTACACGGCCTTCCTCAGCGACTACCTCATCAGCGACGACTACGCCTACTTCCGGAGGATGCAGGCCGCGGGCGTGACCCTGAACAACCACACACTCCACCACCCCTCCCTCCCCGCCCTGTCCCACCGGCAGCAGAAGCGCGAGATCTGCGGCATGCAGAGGGTGCTCCGCGAGCGGTACGCCAAGCGCCCCACCCTCTTCCGGCCGCCCTACGGCAACTACAACCGCGACACGCTGGTCGCGGCGAAGTCCTGCGGGGTGAAGTACGCCCCACTCTGGGGCGAGGAGGTCTTCGTCGACCACTGGGAGTACCGCGAGTGGGACCGCGACCTCCACCCCGGCGACATCGTCCTGAGCCACTTCCGCGGCCGGGGCGACTGGAAGGGCACGATGCCCGACATGGTCCGCCGGTTCCTGAACAAGGTCACGCAGAAGGGGTACGCGGTGGCACGCCTGGAGGACTACCTGTGAGAACGCGGGGGCTGCCGGCCGTCGTACTGGCGCTGACGGTGACGGTCACGACCCTGGCCGGCTGCGCCCAGTCCGTCGACCCGATCGAACGACTGGGCAAGAAGGCGGCGCAACGCGCACACGCGGCGCACCGGGCCGACGAGGAGCCGCCCCACCGCCGCTGGGGCCTGACGGCACCCCTGCGCCCCGCTCCCGCCCGCTCCTCGGGACCCCTGTACGGCAGCCGGGGTGATCGGCAGGCCCTGCCCCCGGTCGTCGACCACGTCCCCACCCACGACAAGGTCGTCTTCCTCACCTATGACGACGGCGCCGAACGCGACCCCCGCTTCGTCGACATGGTCCGCGAACTCCGCCTCCCGGTCAGCATGTTCCTCACCGACAGCGTGGTCGGCCCCGGTTACGGCCACTTCGCCCGCCTCCAGTCGGTCGGCGCGACCCTTCAGAACCACACCCTCGACCACGCCGCCCTGCGCGGCCTCCCCTACGCCGGCCAGCGCGCCGAGATCTGCGGCCAGCAGGAGAAGCTCCGCTCCCGCTTCGGGCTGCGCCCCCGCCTCTTCCGCCCGCCCTACGGCACCTACGACACCACCACCCTCCGCGCCGCCGCCGACTGCGGCATCACCGCCCTCGTGCTCTGGCGGGCCTCGATGGGCCCCACCGCCCTCACCTACGCCCACGGCCCCCACGACCTCCGCCCCGGCGACATCGTCGCCGTGGACCCGGACGAGGCGATGGGCCCGGGGCTGCGGGAGCGGACGACACGGCTGCTGCGGCGGGTGCAGGAACGGGGGCTGACGGTCGGCAGGCTGGAGGACTACCTGTGATCACCAGCCCGCCCGGAGTGCGGAGGCGGAACGCCCGAAGGGCCGAAAACCCTCCGACGCGCCGCGGGCATTGGCACTCCGCTTGACCGAGTGCTAATCCCGGTCATAGTCTCGGCTCTGGCACTCACCACTGGAGAGTGCCAACACAGCGACGGGCAGGTCCGGCACCCGCGACGACGGATCCACCTGGTCGCCACCTCAGACAGTTAACCCCGTGAGATCTCCGAAGGGGGAGGTCGGATCGTGACGACCACCAGCTCCAAGGTTGCCATCAAGCCGCTCGAGGACCGCATCGTGGTCCAGCCGCTCGACGCCGAGCAGACCACCGCCTCTGGCCTGGTCATCCCGGACACCGCGAAGGAGAAGCCCCAGGAGGGCGCCGTCCTCGCCGTGGGTCCGGGCCGCTTCGAGAACGGCGAGCGCCTGCCGCTCGACGTCAAGGTCGGCGATGTCGTCCTGTACAGCAAGTACGGCGGCACCGAGGTGAAGTACAACGGCGAGGAGTACCTCGTCCTCTCGGCTCGCGACGTTCTCGCGATCATCGAGAAGTAATTCACCCAGTTTTGCAGTGAACTGCGCCCCTGGCCCCCGCGACTTTGTGAAGCCGGGCGCTGGGGGCGCAGTTCGTTTCTCCCACGTTTTCCGAGAGGGCTGAACCGCTCCCATGGCGAAGATCCTGAAGTTCGACGAGGACGCCCGTCGCGCCCTCGAGCGCGGCGTCAACAAGCTGGCCGACACGGTCAAGGTGACCATCGGCCCCAAGGGCCGCAACGTCGTCATCGACAAGAAGTTCGGCGCCCCGACCATCACCAACGACGGCGTCACCATCGCCCGTGAGGTGGAGATCGAGGACCCGTACGAGAACCTCGGCGCGCAGCTGGTGAAGGAGGTGGCGACCAAGACCAACGACATCGCGGGTGACGGTACGACCACCGCCACCGTGCTCGCCCAGGCGCTCGTGCGCGAGGGCCTGAGGAACGTCGCCGCCGGCGCCTCCCCGGCCGCCCTGAAGAAGGGCATCGACGCCGCGGTCAAGGCCGTCTCCGACGACCTGCTGGCGTCCGCCCGCCCGATCGACGAGAAGTCCGACATCGCCGCCGTCGCCGCGCTGTCCGCCCAGGACCAGCAGGTCGGCGAGCTCATCGCCGAGGCGATGGACAAGGTCGGCAAGGACGGTGTCATCACCGTCGAGGAGTCCAACACCTTCGGCCTGGAGCTGGACTTCACCGAGGGCATGGCCTTCGACAAGGGCTACCTGTCGCCGTACTTCGTGACGGACCAGGAGCGCATGGAGGCCGTCCTGGAGGACCCCTACATCCTCATCAACCAGGGCAAGATCTCCTCGATCGCCGACCTGCTGCCGCTCCTCGAGAAGGTCATCCAGACCAACTCCTCCAAGCCGCTGCTGATCATCGCCGAGGACCTGGAGGGCGAGGCGCTCTCCACCCTCGTCGTCAACAAGATCCGCGGCACCTTCAACGCGGTCGCCGTCAAGGCCCCCGGCTTCGGTGACCGTCGCAAGGCGATGCTCCAGGACATGGCCGTCCTCACCGGCGCCACCGTCATCTCCGAGGAGGTCGGCCTCAAGCTCGACCAGGTCGGCATCGACGTGCTCGGCTCCGCCCGCCGCGTCACCGTCACCAAGGACGACACCACGATCGTCGACGGCGCCGGCGACTCCGCCGAGGTGCAGGGCCGCGTCGCGCAGATCAAGGCCGAGATCGAGAACACCGACTCCGACTGGGACCGCGAGAAGCTCCAGGAGCGCCTCGCGAAGCTGGCCGGCGGCGTGTGCGTGATCAAGGTCGGCGCCGCCACCGAGGTGGAGCTGAAGGAGAAGAAGCACCGTCTGGAGGACGCCATCTCCGCGACCCGCGCCGCGGTCGAGGAGGGCATCGTCTCCGGTGGTGGCTCCGCGCTGGTCCACGCCGCCAAGGTGCTGGAGGACGGCCTGGGCAAGACCGGCGACGAGGCCACCGGTGTCGCCGTCGTCCGCCGCGCCGTCGTCGAGCCGCTGCGCTGGATCGCCGAGAACGCCGGCCTCGAGGGCTACGTCATCACCTCCAAGGTCGCCGAGCTCGAGAAGGGCCAGGGCTTCAACGCCGCCACCGGCGAGTACGGCGACCTGGTCAAGGCCGGCGTCATCGACCCGGTCAAGGTCACCCGCTCCGCCCTGGAGAACGCCGCCTCCATCGCCTCCCTCCTCCTGACGACCGAGACCCTCGTCGTCGAGAAGAAGGAAGAGGAAGAGCCGGCCGCCGCGGGCCACAGCCACGGCCACGCCCACTGAGGCAAGCGGCCACGCCCACTGAGGCAGGCAGCACGAAGAAGCCCCCGTTCCGTTGCGGAACGGGGGCTTCCCCCTTCGCGGGCGGTCCTGTGGCCTACGGCTCTCAGGTCTCCAACGTGTCCAGCGCCCCCAGCTGCTCCATCAGCCCCAGCCGGTCGTACTCCCACCAGGCCTCGGCGATCTTGCCGCTCCGGTCGAACCGGTGGATGGTCGTCCCGGTCATGCTGACCTGCCTGTCGGTCGCCGGGAGGCCCATGAACTCGCCCTTGTGGGTCCCGCGCCAGGTCCACCGGTTGCACACCCGGTTCTCCTGCGCGATCTGGTCCTCGATCTCGAAGGAGAAGTCGAAGCCGGCCCGCCACAACCCGACGACGCGACGCATCGCGTCCATCCCCATGGTGTCCTGCTCGGTGGAGGGATCGTGGTCGTGGTAGTCCTCGGCGAGCAGCCCGTCGAGCGGCGGCAGCTCCCCGTGCACGGCCACCGTCTCGAAGAACCGCCGCGAGGTCTCCGCGTACAACGTCTCGTCCCGTACGACGTCGAGATCCGTGAACGTCGGCATCTCGTCGCACAGGGCCACCAGATCCCGGAAGATCTTGTCGGTCTCCGGCAGGTTCGAGTTCCGCATCGCCTCCTCGTACGACGGGAACTCCACGATCTCGATGAAGTGCGACGCGTCCGAGCGGTCCTTGCCGACCACCGCGTGCGTCGCCGTCCGCTTCCCCTTGGTCTGTTCGACCCACGTGTCCATCAGCCGGTTCATCTCGTCGAACCGGCTGGTCCTGCAGTCGATGAGCTGTACGAACGTCATGCGCGCCTCCGGCCCCCCTGGGTCCGGTTCCGTCAGGCCCATTTTCCCACCGGAGCGCCGACACCACCTGCCCACCACGGTCGTCGTCAGCGGGGCCCGTACTTCCGTCCCGTCCTGGAGCTGATCCCGCCCAGCAGCGAGCGGGGCGTCACCTTCACCAGACCCATCAGCGCCTTGTAGCGCGGGTCGGGGATCGACAACGACTTCCCGCGCGCCAGGTCGTCCAGCGCGGCCGCGACCAGCTTGTCCGCGTCCAGCCACATCCAGCCCGGGATGTTGTCCGTCCCCATCCCGGCCCGCTCGTGGAACTCCGTCCGCACGAAGCCCGGGCACAGCGCCATCAGACGAACGCCCGTACCGGCCAGGTCCCTCGCCACGCCCTGCGTGAACTGCACGACCCACGCCTTCGACGCCCCGTACGTCCCGCGCGGCACGAACGCCGCCACCGACGCGACGTTGACGACACCCCCGCGCCCGCGCTCCCGCATGGCCGCCGTGGCCGCGGACGTCAGCCGCAGCACCGCCTCGCAGTGCACCTTGAGCATCTTCAGCTCGTCGGCCACGGTGACGTCGAGAAAGCGGCCCTTGTTGCCGAAGCCCGCGTTGTTGATCAGCAGGTCGACGGGGTTCTTGCGGTCGCCGAGCCGGGCGGCGACCGCCTCGATGCCCTCGTCCGTGGCGAGGTCGGCGGTCAGCACCTCCGCCTCGACGCCGTGCCGGTCGTGCAACTCGGTCGCCTGCTCGCGCAGCCGATCGGTGTCCCGTGCCACGAGGACGAGATCATGCCCGTCCGCCGCGAGGCGCCGCGCGAACGCGGCGCCGATACCAGCGGTCGAACCCGTAATGAGAGCCGTTGTCATGCGAGAAGGGTAGTGACCCGGAGTGCGAGGGTCCGTTCTCTGCACCCGGCCTCCCGAACGTGAAGGACCCGTGCGGACCGCTCCCGCGGCGGCGGCTCAGCCGCCGTGCTGCGCCACGTACTTCCGGGCCGCCGCAAGGGCCTCCGGATGCAGGGCCTCGCCCGCGGCGAGCAGCCGCGGCAGCAGCTCCCGGTGTGTGGTGGTCGCCTGGAACTCCATCCGTGCCGTCACCTCGTGCTCCGGTACGTGGACGATCTCGATCGCGTCCCCCGCGCGGACCTCACCCGGCTCGATCACCCGCAGATACGCGCCGGTCGCCGCCTTCGCCGTGAACCGCTTGACCCACTGCTTCTCGCCCACATGGCCCTGGAAGGTGAGGCACGGTATCCGCCCGGAGGTCACCTCCAGCACCACGTCGAGGCCGATGCGCCAGCGCTCGCCGATCCGCGCCCCGGAGACGTCGAGGCCGGTGGTGGTGAGGTTCTCGCCGAACGCGCCGGGCGCGAACGTGCGCCCCAGCTCGCGCTCCCAGTCGTCGAGATCCTCGCGGGCGACCGCGTACACCGCCTGGTCGTCCCCGCCGTGATGGCGCAGGGAGCACACCGTGTCCCCGGCCAGCCCACTGCCGCCGACGCCCTTCGGCCCGGGTGCCGAGATCCGCACGGGTCCCTCGACCGGCCGCTTGTCGATGCCGGTCAGACCCTGCGGGTGGTCGGTGTAGGGCACGGCCTTCGGACGGCCCAGGTTGACGGAGAGAAGCCTCATGACCGCACGGTAGGTGACCGGAGCCCAAAGTGTCGACGTGTTTTTCGACGCCGTACCCAAGGTGGGCTTATGCTCGGAGGGTGATCGAGGCCCGTCATCTCCGCGTGCTGCGCGCCGTGGCCGCCACCGGCTCCTTCTCGGCCGCCGGGCGCGAGCTGGGCTGCACCCAGCCGGCGGTCAGCCAGCAGATGAAGGCCCTGGAGGCCTCCGTCGGCACGCCCCTGCTGGTCCGCAGCGGCCGGGAGATGCGCCTGACCCAGGCCGGCGAGGCCCTCGTACGGCACGCGGCCGGGATCCTCTCCGGTCTCACCGCCGCCGAGGAGGAGGTCGCAGCCATCGCGGGCCTGCGCGCCGGCCGGGTCCGCCTGGTCTCCTTCCCCAGCGGCAGCTCCACGCTCGTTCCCACCGCCCTCGCCGCCCTGCGCGCCGACCACCCCGGCACCCGGGTCTCCCTGGAGGAGGCCGAGCCGCCCGAGTCGGTCGAGATCCTGCGCGGCGGCGACTGCGACATCGCGCTCGCCTTCCGCTATCCGCGCGCGGGCGGCGCCGAGGAGTGGGACGACCTGGTCGTCCGGCCCCTGCTGACGGACCGGCTGGTCGCCCTCGTTCCGGAGCGCCACCGGCTCGCCCGCGCGGAGGCAGTCGCCATCGGCGAACTGGCCGCCGAGCCGTGGATCGCGGGCTGCCCGCGCTGCCGCGGCCAGCTGGTGGACGTGTGCGAGCGCGCGGGCTTCACGCCCCGTATCGACTTCGCCACCGACGACTACCCAGCCGTCGTCGGCCTGGTGGGCGCCGGGCTCGGCGTGGCCGTCCTGCCCCAGCTCGCGATCGAGTCCGTACGGCCCCGTGGCGTGCGCGCGGTGAACCTGGAGCCGGCGGTGCGGCGGGAGATCGTCGCGCTCACGCTGCCCGACCTGGCACAGGTGCCGGCGGTGGCGGCGACGCTGGAGCGGCTGGGGCGGGCGGCGCGGAGCAAGTAGAACGGCGGGCACGCACGCGTGCCCGCCGTTGATGCAGAAACGTTCCTTCAGGCGTCAGGTGTTCGACGAGACGTCTCTCGCACCCGACGACGCCGACACCAGGCGGTTGCGCGCCCGGCCCATGAGCTCCTCGCGCTCGTCCTCGGTCAGCCCGCCCCACACGCCGTACGGCTCGCGTACGGCCAGCGCGTGCGCCGCGCACTGCGCTCGGACCGGGCACCTCATGCAGACCTCCTTGGCCGAGTTCTCGCGAGCGCTCCGAGCCGCCCCGCGCTCACCCTCCGGATGGAAGAAGAGCGAACTGTCCACACCGCGGCAGGCGGCCAGGAGCTGCCAGTCCCACAGGTCCGCGTTCGGTCCGGGAAGGCGGGAGAAATCTGCCATTGCGTGACCCCTTGTAGCCGTTCTGAGCGGATACGGTGCCCACGACCGTACAACTACGATCTAAGGAGATGAAAATATGACTCATTGCGAATCTAGCCTCAGACACCAGCTAAAGGGAAGAAATAGGGCCGAATGGGGCACCGGTTGTGATGAAAGCTTGAGGGTCCGCGCGGCTGTCTCCACCGTGTCCGCACCCTCACGTAGAGTGCCGAAGAACGCACGCAGCCCCGTAACTCTTTCGAGTGACCGTCGTTGAGAGAGCGGTGGCGGTTGAAAACACAAACGCTCGGGCAGGCGTCCGAGCCGGTCGACCGCACAGGTGACGATTCGTACCAGCCTGGAGGCACAAGGTGACGCGCATCAGCTGCGGAGGGCGGCCATGACTTCCGTCCTCGTCTGCGACGACTCCCCGCTTGCCCGAGAGGCGCTCCGCCGCGCGGTCGCGACCGTGCCCGGCGTCGAGCGCGTGACGACGGCGGCCAACGGCGAGGAAGTCCTCCGCCGCTGGGGCGCCGACCGCTCGGACCTCATTCTGATGGACGTGCGCATGCCCGGACTGGGCGGCGTCGAGACCGTACGGCGGCTGCTGTCCGCCGATCCCGGCGCGCGCATCATCATGCTCACCGTCGCCGAGGACCTGGACGGCGTCGCCCTCGCGGTCGCCGCCGGCGCCCGCGGCTACCTGCACAAGGACGCCTCGCGCGCGGAACTGCGGGCGACCGTCACACAGGCCCTCGCCGACCCGACCTGGCGCCTGGCCCCGCGTCGGCTGCGCTCCGCCGAGATGGGAGCCGCTCCCACGCTCACAGCGCGTGAGATCCAGGTCCTCGAGGGCATGAGCCACGGCCGCTCCAACGCGGAGATCGGCCGCGAGCTGTTCCTCTCCGAGGACACCGTCAAGACGCACGCCCGGCGCCTCTTCAAGAAACTGGGCGCCTCGGACCGTGCCCACGCGGTGGCCCTCGGCTTCCGGTGGGGGCTGGTCCGTTAGGACTGCCCCGGCTTCCGGTGGGGCGGTCCGTCGAAGGGTCGCCTCGTGGATCCGGTTGAATCCGGTGGGGCGGTCTGCCGGGATCCTGCCTTTGGTCCCGGTGGGGCGGTCTGCCGAAAGGCGGCCTGATTTTCCGGTGTCGTCTCCGGTCCCGGTGGGGCCGGTCCCTCGTGGGGCCGCCGCCTCCGTCGGGGTCCGCGGCCCGGGTCCGGCCCGTGGGCGGGTTCGGGGCCGTTCGGCGGATCCGGCCGGTTTCGCCGGGCGCCGGTCGGTCGGTGCCCGGTCAGACAAGAGGAGCGGGGCATGAGGGAACCTCCCTGCTCAGGCAGGATCGAGAGCCCGGGGGAGAACCCCGCCCCCCGTGCGGTGGACGGGGGTGGCACGGGGCACCGCCCGGTGCCCGCTGCTCGTTTCGCCGCGGATGCCGCATCCTTGAGATGTGGAGTCTCTCGGGGACGAGTCGGTCGAGCGGAAGGGGAGGGCGCAGGGGATGAGTTCCGGCGCACCTGCTCATAACGCTTCGGTGCACAACGACGGGCACGGTGCCGCGGCTGGTCCGGCCGCAGTGCACCATGGACCGATGCGCGAGGACGAGGCGGTCACTGCCGTGGGGACGATCGGAGCACTCGTCCACCGCGCCGTCGACGGGGACGAGCAGGCCACCCACGACCTCCTCGCCCATGTCCACCCCCTCGCGCTGCGCTACTGCCGCACCCGGCTGTCCCGGCTGCCCGGCGACGCGCGCCACTTCGTGGAGGACCTCGCCCAGGAGGTCTGCGTGGCGGTCCTCCTCGCCCTGCCCCGCTACCGGGACACGGGCAGGCCCTTCGAGGCCTTCGTCTTCGCCATCGCCGCCCACAAGGTCGCCGACCTCCAGCGGGCCGCCATGCGCCACCCCGGCTCCACGGCGGTCCCCTCGGACGAGATGCCGGAGCGCCCCGACGACTCCCTCGGCCCCGAGGAGCGCGCCCTGCTCAGCAGTGACGCCGAGTGGGCCAAGAAACTCCTGGCCAACCTGCCCGAGAACCAGCGGGAGCTGCTCCTGCTGCGTATCGCGGTGGGTCTCACGGCCGAGGAGACCGGCCAGATGTTGGGAATGTCACCCGGAGCGGTCCGCGTGGCCCAGCACCGGGCCCTGAGCAGGCTGCGGGCGCTCGCCGAGCAGTAGTCGTGCCTTCGGTGAACAGGCGGCCTGTGATCTCCGTACGAACAGACGAAGCCCCGAGTCACCCCCAACCGTGGAATTCGGGAGGTGCTGCTTCCCGTTAGCATGGACATCCGCACCGATCAAGGCCATTTGGGGAAGGTGTCATGACTGCCAACGTCGACGGAGTGCCCGCCAAATTCGCGACCCTCGGGCTCACCTACGACGACGTGCTGCTGCTGCCGGGTGCATCCGAGGTGCTCCCCAACGCGGTCGACACCTCGTCCCGTATCTCCCGTAACGTCCGGGTCAATATCCCGCTGCTCTCGGCGGCGATGGACAAAGTGACCGAGTCCCGCATGGCGATCGCGATGGCCCGCCAGGGCGGCGTCGGCGTGCTGCACCGCAACCTCTCCATCGAGGACCAGGTCAACCAGGTCGACCTGGTGAAGCGCTCCGAGTCCGGCATGGTCACCGACCCCATCACGGTCCACCCGGACGCCACGCTGGCCGAGGCCGACGCCCTGTGCGCCAAGTTCCGCATCAGCGGTGTCCCGGTCACCGACGGCGACAAGAAGCTGCTGGGCATCGTCACCAACCGCGACATGGCCTTCGAGAGCGACCGCTCGCGCCGGGTCCGCGAGGTCATGACGCCGATGCCGCTGGTCACCGGGCACGTCGGCATCTCCGGCACCGAGGCCATGGAGCTGCTGCGCCGCCACAAGATCGAGAAGCTTCCCCTGGTCGACGAGGCGGGTGTCCTCAAGGGCCTCATCACGGTCAAGGACTTCGTCAAGGCCGAGCAGTACCCCCGTGCCGCCAAGGACGCCGAGGGCCGGCTGCTCGTCGGTGCCGCCGTGGGCGCCAGCCCCGAGGCGCTGGAGCGCGCCCAGGCCCTCGCCGAGGCCGGCGTCGACTTCCTGGTCGTCGACACCTCGCACGGCCACAACAGCAACGCCCTCAGCTGGATGTCGAAGATCAAGTCCAGCGTCGGAGTCGACGTGATCGGCGGCAACGTCGCCACCCGCGACGGCGCCCAGGCACTGATCGACGCCGGTGTCGACGGCATCAAGGTCGGCGTCGGCCCCGGCTCCATCTGTACGACCCGTGTGGTCGCCGGCATCGGCGTTCCCCAGGTCACCGCCATCTACGAGGCGTCCCTGGCGGCCCGTCCGGCCGGCATCCCGCTGATCGGTGACGGCGGCCTGCAGTACTCCGGCGACATCGGCAAGGCGCTGGCCGCCGGCGCCGACACCGTGATGCTCGGCAGCCTCCTCGCGGGCTGCGAGGAGTCCCCGGGCGAGCTGCAGTTCATCAACGGCAAGCAGTTCAAGTCGTACCGCGGCATGGGCTCGCTCGGCGCCATGCAGTCGCGCGGCCAGGCCAGGTCGTACTCGAAGGACCGCTACTTCCAGGCCGAGGTCGCCTCCGACGACAAGCTCGTGCCCGAGGGCATCGAGGGCCAGGTGCCCTACCGGGGTCCGCTGGGCAACGTGCTGCACCAGCTCGTCGGCGGTCTGCGCCAGACCATGGGCTATGTGGGGGCCGCCACCATCGAGGAGATGGAGAGCAAGGGCCGCTTCGTACGGATCACCTCCGCGGGCCTCAAGGAGAGCCACCCGCACGACATCCAGATGACGGTCGAGGCGCCGAACTACAGCAGCAAGTAGTCATACGCGTTCCCGAGGGCGGTTCCGGAGGCTCCGGGGCCGCCTTCGTCGTACCCGTCGGCGATACTGGAAGACGCTGAAACGCATCACGAAAGGCCACAGACGTGACTGAGATCGAGATCGGGCGCGGCAAGCGCGGCCGCCGGGCGTACGCCTTCGACGACATCGCCGTCGTCCCCAGCCGCCGTACGCGGGACCCGAAGGAGGTCTCGATCGCCTGGCAGATCGACGCCTACCGCTTCGAGCTGCCCTTCCTGGCCGCCCCCATGGACTCGGTCGTCTCCCCGGCCACCGCGATCCGCATCGGCGAGCTGGGCGGCCTCGGCGTGCTCAACCTCGAGGGGCTGTGGACCCGGTACGAGGACCCGCGGCCGTTGCTCGACGAGATCGCCGACCTCGACGCGGACACCGCGACCCGGCGCCTGCAGGAGATCTACTCCGCCCCCATCAAGGAGGAGCTGATCGGCGCGCGCATCAAGGAGGTGCGCGACTCCGGCGTGGTCACGGCCGCCGCGCTCTCCCCGCAGCGCACGGCCCAGTTCTCCAAGGCGGTCGTCGACGCGGGCGTGGACATCTTCGTCATCCGCGGTACGACGGTCTCGGCGGAGCACGTCTCGGGTTCGCACGAGCCGCTGAACCTGAAGCAGTTCATCTACGAGCTCGACGTCCCGGTGATCGTCGGCGGCTGCGCCACCTACACGGCCGCCCTGCACCTGATGCGCACCGGCGCGGCGGGCGTCCTGGTCGGCTTCGGCGGCGGCGCGGCGCACACCACGCGCAACGTGCTCGGCATCCAGGTCCCGATGGCCACGGCGGTCGCGGACGTGGCGGCGGCCCGCCGCGACTACATGGACGAGTCCGGCGGCCGGTACGTGCACGTCATCGCGGACGGCGGTGTCGGCTGGTCCGGCGACCTCCCCAAGGCGATCGCCTGTGGCGCCGACTCGGTGATGATGGGCTCCCCGCTCGCCCGCGCGACCGACGCGCCGGGCCGCGGCCACCACTGGGGCATGGAGGCCGTCAACGAGGAGCTGCCGCGCGGCAAGAAGGTCGACCTGGGCACGGTCGGCACCATCGAGGAGGTCCTCATGGGCCCGTCGCACACTCCCGACGGCTCGATGAACTTCTTCGGCGCGCTGCGGCGGGCGATGGCCACCACCGGCTACAGCGAGCTGAAGGAGTTCCAGCGGGTCGAGGTGACGGTGGCGGACTCGGTGCACCGGCGGTAGGCCGCAGGACGCGGGAAGGGGCCGGGCGCTCACCTGGATGAGCGACCGGCCCCTTCCGCGTGCCCGGGCGGGCTGGGCGTGTGGGGTGGGGGCGCGCGGTTGCGTGTCGTCCACCGGGTCGATGATCCCCGGGGCCCGGCCCGCCCACGCGCCCCCTTCACAACCGATGCGCTGCTCCGGTAGGCGTGGCCCCTCGCGTGTCCAGCAACAACTGCGCCTTCACCGACAGGCCCTGCAGGTCGTACGTGCGGTGCTGCTGGAGGAGGATCGTGAGGTCGGCGTCGGCGGCGGCCTCGTAGAAGGAGTCGGCTCGGGGGACCGGGCGGTCGAGGATGCTCCAGGACGGGACGTGGGGGTCGTGGTAGCTGACGGCGGCGCCGAGCTCCATCAGGCGGATCGCGATCTCGCGTGCGGGGGTGTTCTGCTGGTCGGCGAGGTCGGGTTTGTAGGTGACGCCGAGGAGCAGGACACGGGCGCCGCGGGCGGACTTGCCGTGCTCGTTGAGGAGGGCGGCGGCGCGCTGGACGACGTAGCGGGGCATACGGCCGTTGACCTGCTGGGCCAGCTCGACCATGCGCAGGGGACCGCCGAGGTGGCCCGTGCGGTCCAGGGGGACGGAGTGGCCGCCGACGCCGGGGCCGGGGCGGAAGGCGTGAAAGCCGAAGGGCTTGGTCTCGGCGCAGCGGATGACGTCCCACAGGTCGACGCCCAGGTCGTGGCAGAGGACCGCCATCTCGTTGACGAGGGCCATGTTGACGTGCCGGAAGTTGGTCTCCAGGAGCTGCACGGTCTCGGCTTCCCGCAGGCCACGCGCGCGTACCACCTTGTCGGTGAGACGGCCGTAGAAGGCGGCGGCGGATTCGGTGCACGCGGGTGTGAGACCGCCGATGACCTTCGGTGTGGTGGCCGGGGTGAAGGTGCGGCTGCCGGGGTCGACCCGGCTGGGGGAGTAGGCGAGGTGGAAGTCGCGGCCCGCGCTCAGCCCGGATGTTTCCTCCAGCAACGGTCGCAGGAATTCCTCGGTCGTCCCCGGGTACACGGGCGACTCCAGGATGACGGTGGTGTGCGGGCGCAGATGCCCGGCGAGGGTGCGGGCGGCCGCCTCGACCTGGCCGAGGTCGAGTCCGCCGTCCGTGTCGCGCGGGGTGGGGGCGCAGATGACGGCCGTACGAACCCGGCCCAGTTCCGCGGGGTTGGTGGCGGGCCGGAAACCCCCCGAGAGCATCCGGCGCAGTTCGGCGGGGCTGAGGGAACCCGCCTCGGGGCCGGTCCGGTAGCCGAGGGTGGGGATGCCGGCGGCCACGGCGGCCTGAGCGAGGGGCAGGCCGAGCGGGCCGAGTCCGATGACGGCGAGATCTGCGGGCATGGCGTGGGCCGTCCTTCCCAATAACCGAAGCGGGACAGGTGCGCAAACCCTGTGGACAGGATGGGCGAGCGCAATGTCAGACTAGGAGTAAATATGACCGTTATGCGGGATTGATCGGCTGTGTTGATCAGCCTTTTCCGGCTGGCCCGCTCCGGTTCCGTGAGAGTTGTCCACAGGCTGGGGGCCAGTGGTGGCTGAGGTCGGGCAAGCCGGTCAGAATTTGGGCAGGGGGATATGAAGCGGGTCTCGCCCTGACGGTGCGGCCGACGCTACGGACAGCGGGAGGCAGCGGTGAGGACAGCGACACTGGGGCCGGCGCAGCGAGCCGAGTCACTGGCGGCCATGGCCGAGCGCGAGCTGGACGTGCTGGTCGTGGGAGGCGGAGTGGTCGGCGCGGGCACCGCCCTGGACGCCGTGACCCGCGGCCTGTCCACGGGCCTGGTCGAGGCGCGCGACTGGGCGTCGGGCACGTCGAGCAGGTCCAGCAAACTGATCCACGGCGGCCTGCGCTATCTGGAGATGCTCGACTTCGCCCTCGTCCGCGAGGCGCTGAAGGAACGCGGTTTGCTGCTGGAACGGCTCGCACCGCACCTGGTGAAGCCCGTCCCGTTCCTGTATCCGCTCCAGCACAAGGGCTGGGAGCGCTGGTACGCCGGCTCGGGCGTCGCGCTCTACGACACGATGTCCATGGCCCGCGGGCACGGCCGCGGCCTGCCGATGCACCGTCACCTGACCCGCCGCCACGCCCTGCGGGTCGCCCCCGCCTTGCGAAAGGAGGCGCTGGTCGGCGCCTTGCAGTACTACGACGCCCAGATGGACGACGCCCGCTTCGTCGCCACCCTCGTGCGCACGGCGGTGTCCTACGGCGCGAAGGCGGCCAACCGCGCGCGCGTCACCGGCTTTCTGCGCGAGGGCGAACGGGTCGTCGGGGCGCGTGTGCAGGACGTCGAGGGCGGTGGCGAGTACGAGGTCCGCGCCCGCCAGGTCGTCAACGCCACGGGCGTGTGGACCGACGACACACAGGCGATGGTGGGGGAGCGCGGCCAGTTCCACGTCCGCGCCTCCAAGGGCATCCATCTCGTCGTCCCCAGGGACCGCATCAGCTCCTCCACCGGTCTGATCCTGCGCACCGAGAAGTCCGTGCTGTTCGTGATCCCCTGGGGCCGGCACTGGATCGTCGGCACCACCGACACCGACTGGGACCTCGACAAGGCACACCCGGCCGCCTCCAGCGCGGACATCGACTATCTGCTGGAGCATGTGAACTCGGTCCTGAGGGTGCCGCTCACCCGGGACGACGTCGAGGGCGTGTACGCCGGTCTGCGGCCGCTGCTGGCCGGTGAGTCGGAGGCCACCAGCAAGCTGTCGCGCGAGCACACCGTCGCCCATCCCGCGCCCGGCCTGGTGGTCGTCGCGGGCGGCAAGTACACGACGTACCGGGTGATGGCCAAGGACGCGGTCGACGAGGCCGTGCACGGGCTGGACATGCGCGTCGCCGACTGCGTCACCGAGGAGGTGCCGCTGCTGGGCGCGGAGGGCTACCGGGCGCTGTGGAACGCGCGGGCGCGGATCGCCGCGCGCAGCGGTCTGCACGTGGTGCGCGTGGAGCATCTGCTGAACCGTTACGGGGCGATGGCCGAGGAAGTGCTCGACCTCATCGCCGCGGACCCCTCGCTGGGCGAGCCGCTCCAGGCCGCCGACGACTATCTGCGCGCCGAGATCGTGTACGCCGCCTCGCACGAGGGGGCGCGTCACCTGGACGACGCCCTGACCCGGCGCACCCGCATCTCGATCGAGACCTTCGACCGCGGCTCGCGCAGCGCCCGGGAGGCGGCCGAGCTGATGGCGCCGGTGCTGGGCTGGGACAAGGGGCAGATCGAGCGCGAGGTCGAGCACTACGAGAAGCGGGTGGAGGCGGAACGGGAGTCGCAGCTGCAGCCGGACGACCAGACGGCGGACGCGGCCCGACTGGGGGCGCCGGACATCGTGCCCCTCTGACCCCCACCGCGACGCCGGACGTCGTGCCGCTGTCACGCAACCGTGACGTCCCAATTCCGTCGGTGCTGACCGCTGTTGACGGGGCGAAAGGGCCGTCGTGCCAGGATTTGGCCGGAGCGTGCCGCACCTTCTGGCCGGAATGCTCCCGTCCCGGGATGCGGTCAGGACGCGATGAGGGGCACCCTGGGCGTCGGGCACTTGTCGGGTGAGGGACAATGGAGGCTCTTTCAGGGCGGGTTGCATGAGGGGACGCATGTCGGAGGCGGAGCGGGCGGGGACACCCCGTCAGGACAAGAGCGCACGTCTCCTCGCCGGGCGGTACCGGCTGGGAGGCGTACTCGGCCGCGGCGGCATGGGGACGGTGTGGCGCGCCGAGGACGAGACCCTCGGGCGGACGGTCGCCGTCAAGGAGCTGCGGTTCCCGTCGAACATCGACGAGGACGAGAAGCGCCGCCTGATCACACGGACGCTGCGCGAGGCCAAGGCCATCGCACGGATCCGCAACAACAGCGCGGTGACGGTCTTCGACGTGGTCGAGGAGGACGACCGGCCGTGGATCGTGATGGAGCTCGTCGAGGGCAAGTCGCTCGCCGAGGTCATCCGTGAGGACGGCGTGCTGGAGCCGAGGCGGGCGGCCGAGGTCGGGCTCGCCATCCTCGACGTGCTGCGCTCGGCGCACCGCGAGGGCATCCTGCACCGTGACGTGAAGCCGTCCAACGTGCTGATCGCCGAGGACGGCCGCGTCGTGCTCACCGACTTCGGCATCGCCCAGGTCGAGGGCGACCCGTCCATCACCTCCACCGGCATGCTCGTCGGCGCCCCCTCCTACATCTCCCCGGAGCGTGCCCGCGGGCACAAGCCGGGGCCGGCCGCCGACCTGTGGTCCCTCGGCGGTCTGCTGTACGCCTCGGTCGAGGGCGCGCCCCCGTACGACAAGGGCTCCGCGATCGCCACGCTCACCGCGGTGATGACCGAGCCGCTGGAGGAGCCGAAGAACGCCGGTCCGCTGAGGGACGTCATCTACGGGCTCCTCACCAAGGATCCCGAGCGCCGGCTCGACGACGCCGGGGCGCGGGCGATGCTCAACGCCGTGATCCACGCGCCCGAACCCAAGGAGGCCGAACCGGCGGACGCCACCCGGCTGGTGCCGCTGCCGATCCAGCCGGACGGCCCCGACGGCAAGGGGAGTTCCGCCGGGGAGGCGGGCGAGAAGCTGCGCGGGGCGCTGCGTTCCGTGCGCAAGAAGGCCGCCGTCGCGGCGGGGGCCGCCACGGTCGCGGCGGTGTCCCGCACCAAGTCGGCCGGCAGCGGTACGGCGGCTTCCGGGTCCACCCCGGCCTCCGGGGCCACGGCTTCCGGGGCCACGGCTTCCGGTTCCACGGCGGCTTCCGCTTCCGTGGGGACCGACGAGGCGAGGAGGACCGAGCCGGTCACCAGGGCGACGACGGCCCCGGCCGCCTCGGCGTCCGCTGCCCGCTCCGCGTCCGTGTCGTCCTCCGGTTCCGCCGCGGGCGGCAGCCGGGGCGGCCAGGGGACGCAGGGTGCCACCGGGGTGAACGGCCAGACGGGCGGCCGCAGTTCCGGATGGCCCGTGATGACGCCGCCGGACCTGCCGCCGCGGCCCGTGCCCAGGGCACCGCTGACCGACGTGGTGCCGAAGCGGACGCTGGTGATCATCGCCGCGGTGGTGATCCTCGCGGTGCTCGGTACCGTGCTGGCCCTCACGTTCGGTGGCGGGGACGACGACGGCGCCGGCGGCTCGGGGAGCGGCGGCGGGTCCAAGACCGTCGCCGGCGGCAGCGCGAGCGCCGAGACCAAGGAGGACAAGGACAGCGGGACCCGCGCCGACGGCTCGGCCTCGCAGTCCGCCCCCGGCACCACGCCGAGCGGCAGCGACACCTCCACGACCGGCGGCACCGGGTCCGACGCCTCCACCGACGAGGCCGGCCGGACGGCGAAGACGTACAAGGGCGGCCAGGGGTACTCGATCGGGCTGCCCACCGGGTGGAAGTTCCAGAGGGCGAGCTCCGCGGGCGACCGGTTCACCGGGCCCGACGGACAGATGCTGCTGGTCGCCTGGACGACCACGCCCAAGGGCGATCCCGTCGCCGACTGGGAGAACCAGGAGCGCTACATGAAGCGCTCGCAGTACAAGAAGATCCGCATAGAGGCGGTGGCGTACCGGGGCTGGAACACGGCCGACTGGGAGTTCACCTACGTGGAGAGCGGGACGAAGTACCGCACCATCGACCGCGGGTTCGTGGTGAGCAACAGCCAGGGGTACGCGCTGATGTACACGGCGAAGGCCGCCAAGTGGGCCGGGGATCTGCGCGAGACCACCTGGAAGACGCTGGCGGATACCTTCACGCCCAAGAAGTAGCGGGGACCGTGCGGGCGCGAGATGTCGCATCCCCGCTCTGCGGGTTGCCTCAGGCACGTATCGTGAGTGCTTGCGGACCGTACGCATCCAGCTCCATGGCCGGATACGGCTGGAACGGCCCGCGAGGCGAGCGGAACTGACCGACCGGACGGCCGGGGGAGGCAACGTGGACGACTATGCGGGACGGGTACTCGCCGACCGCTACCGCCTGCCGCTGCCGCCCTCCGAGGAGTACGAACTCACCGAGACCCGGGCTTTCGACACCTACAGCGGGCAGGAAGTCCTGGTCCGGCAGGTGCCGTTGCCGGAGGTCGTCGAGGCCGAGGTGCTCGACGCGGAGGGGCTGCCCGAGGGGTTCACGGCGCGTGAGCGCAGAGGCGCCGGGCGGATGCCCGGCGCGCGCGGGGGCGGGAGCACACGGCGGCCCGCCGACCCCGTCGTACGGCGGGCGGTGGAGGCGGCGCAGGCCGCGGCGAGCATTCCCGACCATCCCCGTCTCGACCAGGTCTTCGACGTGTTCGCCGAGGGCGGTTCGCTGTGGATAGTGAGTGAGCTGGTGGCCGCGAGGCCGCTCGCCGCGCTCCTCGCCGAGCAGCCGCTGACCCCGTACCGGGCGGCCGAGGTCGCCTCCGACGTACTGATGGCCCTGCGGGTGCTGCACGCGCACGGCTGGATCCACCGGAACATCACCGCGCGTACCGTCCTCGTCTGCGACGACGGGCGGGTCATGCTGACCGGGCTGGCGGTCGGGGCGGCCGAAGAGGCGCTGTGCGGGTACGACCCGGTGCCCGTGGAGGAGACGGAGACCGGGAGGGGGCCGGCGGCGCCCGTTCCCGCGTCTGCGCGGCCGACGACTCCCGCCCCCCATCCCGGAACCGGCGGTTCCGGCGCCGTCGATCCCGAAGCCGCCCGGCGGGCCGCCATCGAGGCGCGGGCGGCCGGGGGGCTGCCGGGTCCGGCGGGTGAGCCGGCGAGCGGGAGTGGGGCGTCGGGTGCGGTGGCCCGGAGGGCGGCCGTGGAGACCGGCGAGGACATCCGTGCCGCGCGGGCCGGGGCGATCGCCGCGTACCGGGCCGGGGCACGGGCGGCGGCCCGGGTGCAGGAGGCCCAGGAGGCCCAGCAGAACGGCCGGGCGGCCCTGCCCGGCGCCCGCACACCGGCCGGGAACGACAACGGAACCGTGACGGCCTCGCCGTACGGCGCGCCCACCGGGAATCCCCCCGGCCAGGTCGCCGATCCCTACGGCGTACAGGGCGCGCCCGCGCCGAGTCCGGGTGCCGGCCCGCACCCGGCCGTTCCCGTTCCTGTTCCCCTGCCCGGCCAGGCTGCCGGGGCCCGTTGGGACGATCTCGTCGCCGCCGCACCCGGCGGTGCCCCCGCACGTCGTGGTCCCGCCACCGCGCTCGCCGCCGAACGCGCCCGGCAGGCGCGGATGGCGGTCGTCGGCCCCGTCACCGAGCGGTGGGCGCCCGAGCAGGCCGGCCCGGTGCACGAGAACTGGCAGCTGGCCGCGCCGATCGGTCCCGCGACCGATCTGTGGGCGCTCGGCGCGCTGCTCTTCAGGGCCGTACAGGGACACGCGCCCTACCCGGAGGAGTCGACGGCGGACCTGGTGCAGATGGTGTGTGCCGAACCGCCCGCTTTCGCCGAGGAGTGCGGGCCGCTCAGGCCGGTCGTGGAGTCGCTTCTGCGCCAGGACCCCACCGAGCGCCTCGACTTCGAGGAACTGCGCGGCTGGCTGCGCTCGCTGGTGCGGTCCGCGCCGGAGCCGGAGGCGGGGACGTACGTCGTCGCCGCGCCGCCCGACCCGCGCCGGCTGCCGATCGTGCGCCGCAAGGGCGAGCTGGTGCGCAGGCGGCGCGCCGGGCTGCCCGCGACGCACGGACGGCACAAGCGGTCCCGGCAGGAGACGGGCCGTTCGCCGCGCAGCCTGGGCCGCACCCTGCTGGTGCTGATACTGCTGTTGCTGGCCGGGGCCGTCGCGTACGCCGTGATGTTCATGCCCAAGGCCGGCGAGGAAGGCGCGGCCGGAACCGGCGGCACCCGGGCGACCGGGGCCACCGCCACCCCACCGGCCGGCCAGGCGCCCGAGGCGAGCAGCGAGCCCCGGCCCGACCAGACCTCGCCGGGCGGCAGCACCGGTGCGGAGGCCACCGAGACCCAGACCGGGTCCGGCTCCGGCGTCGCCGACGGCTTCACCCTGCGCAAGGATGCCGCCGGTTTCCGGATCGCCGTCGCCAACGGCTGGGGCCGCACCGGAAAGAACGGCCGGGGGCAGGTCGTGTACGCGCAGGGCGACTTCGAGCTGATCGTCGTACCCGGACGCGACAGCGCCTCCTCGTACGGCAGCGACCCGATGGCCTACCAGCGGGAGAAGGAGAGCGAACTGCAGCCGTACCGCGACTCCAGCTGGGCGACCGCCTCCGGGCTGCGGACGACGACGGTGGGCACGCGGACCATGGCCGAAGGCCAGTTCACCTGGACCGACGGCGGGCGCGAGCTGTACGTCCGCAACCTGGCGATTCTCATCGGCGGCCGGTACCACATCGTGCAAGTGAGGGGACCCGAGGCCGAGCGGGACGAGGTCACGCGGCTGTACGAGCAAGCAGCGGCCACTTACCAGTACACGGGCTGAGCAACGCCGTTCCTCCTTGATTCCCGCATGGCTTCTCCATGGTTCCCGTGCGGCCCCGCAAGCGACAACCGTCACAGTGGTGTCACCTTGGTACCCCGCTGGTTCCCCGGACGCGGCCCGGTCTTTACGCTGACCCTGTCAAGACCATTGCGGGGCAACGTGAATCAGATGCAGGGCCTGCTCCTCGCGGGCCGCTACCGGCTCGCCGACTCCATCGGCAGCGGCGGCATGGGCCGGGTGTGGCGCGCCCACGACGAGTTGCTGCACCGGGGCGTCGCCATCAAAGAGCTGACCGCCGCGCTCTACGTCTCCGAGAGCGAGCAGGCGATCCTGCTCGCACGCACCCGGGCCGAGGCGCGCGCGGCCGCACGGATCAACCACTCCGCCGTGGTCACCGTGCACGACGTACTCGAACACGACGGCCGGCCGTGGATCGTGATGGAGCTCGTCGAGGGCCGTTCGCTGGCCGACGCGGTCAAGGAGGACGGGCGGATCGAGCCCGTCGAGGCCGCCCGGATCGGCCTGTGGGTGCTGCGCGCCCTGCGCGCCGCGCACTCCGCCGGTGTCGTGCACCGCGACGTCAAGCCCGGCAACGTCCTGCTCTCGCACGACGGCCGCGTCCTCCTCACAGACTTCGGCATCGCCCAGATCGAGGGCGACACGACCATCACCCGCACCGGAGAGGTCGTCGGCTCCGTCGACTACCTCGCCCCCGAGCGCGTACGCGGCCAGGACCCCGGCCCGTCCTCCGACCTGTGGGCGCTCGGCGCGACGCTCTACACGGCCGTCGAGGGGCGCTCGCCGTTCCGGCGCACCTCGCCCCTGACCACCCTGCAGGCCGTCGTCGAGGAGGAGGCCGCCGAGCCGCGCCACGCCGGCCCGCTCGGCCCCGTCATCACCGCCCTGCTCCGCAAGGACCCGGCCACCCGCCCCGGCACCGCCGAGACCGAACAGCTCCTCGCCGAGGCGGCGGAGGGCCGCCGCCCGAGCGGGGCGCAGGCGTTCGTGCCGACGCAGTACGCCGGACCGGGCCCGTACGGCGGACCCGACCGGGGGACGAGCGGTACGGGAGGTACCGGGGCCCCGTATGCGCCCGCCGGAACGCCCGTCAGGCCCGTAGTACCCGCGGTGGGGGACGCGCCGACGCCGGCACCCGGAGCCACCGGCCCGACCGCCTTCGGGCCCGCGCACCCCGGCGCCGCATCCGCTCCGGCCCCGCGCCGTCGCCGGCCGCGCACGCTCGCGCTCGTGGTCGTCCTCGCCGCGTTGGTCGGCGGCGGTACGGCGGTGGCCTTCCAGAAGTGGGACGCGAGCCGGGGGACGACCGGCGGGACCGCCTCCGACTCCGCCTCCCCCTCGCCCAGCCCCACCGCGTCCGGCACGGGCGGCACAGCCGGCTCCTGGACGCCGATCAACGACCCGCTGGGCTTCGGGCTGTCGCTTCCCGACACGTCCTGGAAGCGGTCGGTCTTCCAGGACGACGGCGACCTCAAGCAGATCGACTACAGCCCCGACGGCGGCGAGCACTTCGTACGCATCGCCCTCGACACCTCGCCCGACTACGACGACCCGTACGCGCACCAGAAGGGCCTCGAACAGCAGCTCCAGGGGTTGGTCGACTTCCACACGGTCACCATGGAGAGGAACGACTACCGCGACCGCGAGGGCTCCGAGTGGGAGTGCACGTGGACCGCGCAGCCGAAGGACACGGAGTTCCCCGGTCCGCGCCGGGCGATCGAGGAGACGTACATCTCCCACGACGGCACGGAGTACGCGATCTACATGTCCTCCCCGGCGAAGGACTGGGCGACGACCGCCAAGCAGTTCAAAGCCGTACTGCAGAGCTGGCGGGAACCCGGCGCCTCCTGACGGGGGGTTGGCCGGTCGGCGACCCGGAGGCGGGGCGTCCGTTGGTGCATGATGGGGCGCATGGGGACCGAGGGGGACGCCGTCCGGGTCATCGCGGGCCGCTACCGGCTGGAGGCGAGACTCGGGCGGGGCGGCATGGGCGTGGTGTGGCGTGCCACGGACGAGCTGCTGGGACGGCGGGTCGCGGTCAAGGAGCTGGCCCAGGACGACACGCTCTCCGCCGAGGAGGCGCGCGGCCGCCGCGACCGGACGCTGCGCGAGGCCCGCGCCGTCGCCCAGCTGAGCCACCCGCACATCATCGTCGTGCACGACGTCGTCGAGGACGGCGAACGCCCCTACATCGTCATGGAGCTGATCGACGGGGGCTCGCTCGCCGACCGGATCGCCGCGCACGGCCCGCTCGACCCGCAGGAGGCGGCCCGGATCGGGATCGCCCTGCTCGGCGCCCTGCACGCCGCGCACGAGGCGGGGGTCCTGCACCGGGACATCAAGCCCGCGAACGTCCTGCTCGAACGCGACAGCGACCGTGTGGTCCTCACCGACTTCGGCATCGCGCAGGTCGCGGGGGCCACCACCCTCACCGAGACCGGGTCGTTCGTCGGCTCGCCCGAGTACACCGCGCCGGAGCGGATGTCCGGGGCCCGCACCGGCCCCGAGTCGGACCTGTGGTCGCTGGGCGCGCTGCTGTGCACCGCGCTGAGCGGCGAGTCGCCGTTCCGGCGCGACTCCTTGGGCGGCATCCTGCACGCCGTCGTCATCGCCGAGATCCGTACGCCCCCGCAGGCCGCGCCGCTCCTGCCCGTCGTACGGGGCCTCCTCGAGCGCGATCCGGAGCGGCGGCTGGGCGCGGCGGAGGCGGAGCGGATGCTGCGCGCCTTCCGGGACACCGGGCGTACGCCGCCGGTGACGTCCGGGTACACGCCGACCCAGGAAGAACTGCCCCAGCGGAGGCTGTCCCAGCACGGGCAGGCCCAGCAGGCGTTGTTCCAGCCGGGGTTGCCCCCGCAGGGTCAGTCTCGGTCGCCTGTGGATCCGCCCGTCCGGGAGCGGTCCACGCGGGGTGTGCTGATCGCCGCTCTGCTGGTCGCCGCGATGGCGGGCGCGGGCGTGTCGGCGGCGGCGCTGCTGGTGAACCGGGACGGCGAGGGGGGTGGTCCAGGAGGTTCCGCCACGAGCTCGGCGCCGCACGAGTCGACGAGCGCGGCGGTGAGTCCGTCGGCGAGCGGTACGCCGAGCCCCACGGCCGCCTCGCGTACGCCCGCGCCCTCTCCGACGGCCACGCACGCCCCCACCGCCCTCCCCACCCCCGCCTCCGACGACCGTCCCACCGCACCCTCGGGCTACCGGGTCGCCGACGACCCGGCCGGGTTCTCCCTCTCCGTGCCGGACGGCTTCACGCGCGTGCCGCAGGGCGAGCGGGTCTTCTACATGTCACCGGGGCAGACCTTCCGGCTCGGCATCAAGATCACCGACCCCGAACCGGACGGCCCGCTCGGCGTGATGCGGCGCGCGGCCGCCAAGGGCCCGGACACCAACCCCGGTTACCACGACGGCAGGGTCACCGAGACCACGCACGCCGGAAACCCCGCCGCGCTCTGGGAGTTCACCTGGGACGGCTTCAGCGCGGCGGAGGGCTCCCGGCACACCTACGACCTGTGCTGGGAGGAGGGCGGGCGGATGTACGACGTGTGGGTGTCGGCACCGGTCGGGAAGGTGCGGGAGGCGCGGGAGTACTTCGACGTCGCGGTCGACACGTTCGTGACAGGGTAGTTTCGGTTCTGCGGTGGATACCGGCCTGCCCGGCGCGATATGGATGGACGCATGAGTCACAACGGGGGCGTGGGCCACGAGTCCGACGAGACGACGAGTTTTGTTCTGCAACCGCCGAACCCGAGACCGGCCGCGGTTCCGGCACAGCCCGCCCCCGCGCAGGAACCCGGTGTCGGGCGGCTCATCGCCGGGCGCTACCGGCTGCTGGCCAAGCTCGGGCACGGTGGCATGGGGACGGTGTGGCGGGCCAAGGACGAGACGGTGGACCGCGAGGTCGCCGTCAAGGAACCCCGGGTGCCGGACCATTTTCCCGAACGTGAACGGGCCAACGCCTTCGAGCGGATGCGGCGCGAGGCCCGGGCGGCAGCCCGGCTCGACCATCCGGCCGTGGTCACTGTGCACGACGTCGCCGTCGTCGACGGCCGGCCCTGGATCGTGATGGAACTGGTCCACGGCCGTTCGCTCGGCGACGCGCTCCAGGAGGGCACGCTCGGCGCGCGCGAGGCGGCCCGGATCGGACTGGAGGTGCTGGGCGCGCTGGAGTCGGCGCACGCGGCGGGCATCCTGCACCGGGACGTGAAGCCGGACAACATCCTCCTCGGCCGCCACGACCGGATCGTCCTCACCGACTTCGGCATCGCCCAGATCGAGGGCGAGACGAATCTGACCGACACCGGCGGTTTCGTCGGCTCACCCGAGTACATCGCGCCCGAGCGGGTCCTCGGCCAGCGTCCCGGACCGGCGTCCGACCTGTGGTCACTCGGGGTGGTGCTCTACGCGGCGACCGAGGGCGTGTCGCCGTTCCGCCGCAGCAACACGCCGGCCACCCTCCAGTCCGTCCTCAACGCCGCGCCCGCCCCGCCTGCCGCCGCGCACGGCCCGCTGGCCCAGGCGATCAACGGGCTGCTGGAGAAGGACCCGGCCCGCCGCCCCGGCGCCGCGCGGGTACGGGCCCTGCTGGAGGCGGCGGCCAAACCGCCCGCGCCGCAGCCGACGGCGCAGCCGACGCAGGCCGTCCGCCAGGCGGAGGGTGCCGCGGGGCGGCGCCGGTTCGGCCGTACGGCGTGGATCGGGGTCGGGGCCGCGGTCGTCGCGGCGGCGGTGACGGCGTATCTGGTGCTCGCCGATCCGTTCGCCGGACCGCTGCCGGACGGCTGGAAGACGCGTCACGAGAAGGACGTCACCGCGACCCTCGCCGTGCCCGGCACCTATGTGCGGAGCGAACCGGAGAAGGAGGACCGGGACGACCAGCACTGGGTCAGCTACACCGACCCGAGCGGTGCGATCTCGGTCGTCCTGGAGGTGTTCCGCAGGGCGGAGGACACGAGCAAGGAGATCAAGGCCTCCGCGGCGGCCGAGATGTACGCCGACGACGGGGACTTCAAGGAGTCCGGCAGCTACGAACTCGACATGCCGAAGGCGCCGCGCACCCGCACCGACGACAACGCGAAGTACCGGAACAGACCGGCCGCCGAGAACACGGTGGTCTATACCACCGACGACAGTGCGGACCCGAGCCTGCGCGAGCTGAGGATCTTCTACTACAAGTCGACCACCGGTGACATGTACAAGCTGCTGATCGGGTATCCGGGCAAGGGCGATTTCACCGGGCGTGGCCGCGAGGTGGCCCGGACGGCGATCGCGAACCTGGACGTCGACAAGCTGTAGGTCGTGGTAGGCATGGGGGCATGAGCAACGACGGTGACGCCGTAGGCGCCAAGGACCGTACCGTGGGCGGGCGTTACCGGCTGCTCGAACGGATCGGCTCGGGCGGGATGGGCACCGTCTGGCGGGCCCATGACGAACTCGTGGACCGCGAAGTCGCCGTCAAGGAGCCCCGGCTGCCCGGCGAGCCGGGGGACGAGGCCCACCGCAGGGCCGCCCACCGGCTCTACCGTGAGGCCAGGGCCGCCGCCCGCGTCGACCATCCGTCCGCCGTCTCCATCTACGACGTGGTGGTGGAGGACGCGCAGCTCGATGCCGTCGGGGACGGACTGCCCTGGATCGTCATGGAGTTGATCCGTGGTGAGTCCCTGCACGAGGTGCTCGGGCGGGGGCCGCTCGACCCCGCCGAGTCCGCCCGCATCGGCCTCGCCGTCCTGGGCGCACTGCGTGCCGCGCACGCCGTCGGCATCGTCCACCGCGACGTCAAGCCCGCCAACGTCCTCCTCGGCGCGCACGGCCGCGTGATCCTGACCGACTTCGGCATCGCCCACATCCAGGGCGAGGAGCCCCTCACCGCCACCGGCGAGTTCATCGGTTCCCTGGACTTCATCGCCCCCGAGCGCATGTCCGGCCGCGGCGCCGGCCCCGCCTCCGACCTGTGGTCCCTCGGCGTCCTCCTCCACACCACGACCGAGGGCCGCCCCCCGTTCCGCCGTGCGACCCCGGAATCCACCCTCACCGCGATCCTCACCGAGACCCCGCCCACCCCCGAAAACGCCGGCCCCCTGACCCCCCTCATCCTCCGCCTCCTGTCCCGGACCCCGGAACAGCGCCCGGAGGCGGACGAGGTCGCGGCGGTGCTGGAGGCTGTGGCCGAGGGGCGGGGGGCGGTGTCGTCCGCTGTGGGCGCCGTCGCCGCCGTACCGGAAGCCGGGCCGGGGCTGCCCGCCGGGCCGGAGGCCGTACGCGCTGCCGATCCGGCAGCGGCGCCATTGCCGGCCGCTGCCGTCACCGCCGTACCGGACCCGGCGCCGGCGCCGCCCGCCACGTCGGAGTCGGTGTCCGCCGCCGCGTCGGATCCGGGCCTGTCTCCCGCGGCCGTGCCCGGCCGTCCGGAGGCGGCGCCGGTGTCGGTCCCGATGCCCTCGCCCGGCTCGGCGTACTCCGGCGGCCCGACCGTCTCCCCCGAGCCGCCGAAGCCCCCCGCCCCCCGAATACCCGCCCCCGCTCGCCTTCGTCCCAGCGGGCTTCGGCCCCTGTCCCTCGCCCTGCTCGCGGCGCTGCTCGTCGGCGGGGTCTGGGCGGTCGAGGTGGAGTGGGGCGAGTCGGACCGGGGGGCGATCACCGAGTGGACCGGGCGGTATACGGCGGCCCCGGAGCCCACGGGGTTTCCGTCGCCCTCCGACTGGGTCGCCCACGACGAGGCCGCCATGGACGCCGTGCTCTCCGTCCCGTTCGGCTACGAGGCGTCCGCCCGGCAAGGTGGCGCCGACGCACAACCGCGGCGGGCGGTCTACTCGGACGGGCCCATCGACGTGCGCCTCACCCAGTGGGACAAGGCCCCCGCCGCCCCGATGGCCCGGGCGGCCGAGGCGCACGAGACCTGGACGGGCCACGACCGGGACGCGCGCACCCAGACCACCCGCACCAGCTTCCACGGCTACGAGGCGGCCCTCGCCGACACCACCTACGGCCTGGACAAGACCCCGACCCGCGTCATGCAGCTGTTCGTCCGCACCGACGACGGCCGCATGTACGAGCTGCGCGTCGACATGCCGAAGGGGACGCCACGGGAGAAGCAGGGCACGTCCGTGTTCAAGGGGGCACGTGACCGCCTGAAGATCGAAAGCCCCTGAGACCTGGCACTCGACGCCCTGATCAGCAGGTTCGTTGCCAGTGAACACTGGCGTCGTGTGTGCGGTCGGTGAATGCCCATTACCGGCGGGTACCCAAAGTCCTCCCCGCGTCATACCCTGCGCGTCATGACGGACTCGCAGGCCCCGGAAGTGACCGGCACCAAGACCACGGCCGGTACGAACCCCCTCGCCCCCACCCCCGTCGGCGTCCGCACCGCCGCCGACGTGGTCACCCCCCAGCTCGTCGCCCAGCTCACCAAGGGCGTCGTCGGCTCCGGCCGTACCGCGAACCACACGCCGTTCACCGGCGAGAAGCTCGCCGACCTGCCCGAGTCCACCCCCGACGACGTACTCCAGGCCTACGAGACGGCCCGCGCCGCGCAGGCGGTGTGGGCACAGACGCCGGTGCGGGAGCGGGCCGCCGTCCTGCTCCGCTTCCACGACCTCGTCCTCGAGCGCCAGGCCGAGGTCCTCGACCTCATCCAGCTGGAGACCGGCAAGGCGCGGCTGCACGCCCACGAGGAGGTGCAGGCCGTAGCGGTGGCGGCGCGGCACTACGGCCGCAGGGCGGCCGCCTATCTGAAGCCGAAGCGGCACGCCGGCGCCATGCCGACCCTGACGAAGGTCACCGAACTGCGCCACCCGCGCGGTGTCGTCGGCCAGATCGCCCCCTGGAACTACCCCCTGGAGCTGTCCGTCGGCGACGCGCTCCCCGCGTTCGTCGCGGGCAACGCGGTGGTGATGAAACCGGACACCGAGACCTGCCTGACCGCCCTGTGGGCCCGTGACCTGCTCATAGAGGCCGGGCTGCCCGCCGACGTGTTCCAGGTCGTCCTCGGCGAGGGCCCCGTCGTCGGCCCCGAGGTCGTCAAGCACGCCGACTACGTCTCCTTCACCGGCTCCACCCGCACCGGCCGCGAGGTCGCCCAGGGCGCCGCCGCCCGTCTGGTCGGCGTCTCCCTCGAACTCGGCGGCAAGAACGCCATGCTGGTGCTGGACGACGCCGACATCGAGAAGGCGGCCGCCGGCGCCGTCCGCGCCTGCTTCTCCTCCGCCGGCCAGCTCTGCATCTCCATCGAGCGGCTGTACGTCCACGAGTCGGTGGCGGACGCGTTCCTCGAGCGCTTCGCCACCCGCACCAAGGGCATGCGCCTCGGCAACTCCCTCGCCTACGGCGCCGACATGGGCTCCCTGGTGGGGGAGCGGCAGCTGGAGACCGTCACCCGCCATGTCGAGGAGGCCGTGGCCAAGGGCGCGAAGGTCGTCGCCGGCGGCGTCGCCCGCCCCGACATCGGCCCCTACTTCTTCGAGCCGACCATCCTCGACGGCGTCACCGAGCCCATGGCGGTGTGCACGGAGGAGACCTTCGGGCCGGTCGTCTCGATCTACCGTTTCACGACGGACGACGAGGCGATCGAGCTCGCCAACTCCACGCCGTACGGCCTGAACTCCTCGGTCTGGACGAAGGACGCCCGCCGCGGCCGCGAGGTCGCCGCCCGGCTGCGCACCGGCACGGTGAACGTCAACGAGGGCTACGCGCCCGCCTACGGCAGCGTCCAGTCCCCGATGGGCGGCATGAAGGACTCCGGCCTCGGCCGCCGCCACGGCTCCGAGGGCATCCTCAAGTACACGGAGGCCCAGACGGTGGCCCAGCAGCGACTGCTGCCGATGGCACCGGCACTGGGCATGACCGACGAGAAGTACGCCGAGTTCATGAGCACGAGCCTGAGGGTGATGAAGGCACTCCGGCTGCGCTAGGGGGCGTTTCGAAAGTCCCGCACAGCACCCACGGCGCCCGGCACGCCCTCTCGCCGCAGCGGCCGAAAGCGCAAGTACGTCCAGTACGAGGGCTTCCGTCCGGCACACCGAGAGCACGCACCGGACACCGCGGGCACCGCACATGACTTTCGAAACACCCCCTGGTGCCGTGACCGGGAAGGTCCACCGGCTCGCGCACACGTCGCCTGCCGCGGCACCAGACACCACCCGTTCTCAACGAGGAGAGCCTGTGTCCCAGGACACCTACGACTACGACGTCATCGTCGTCGGATCCGGCTTCGGCGGCTCGGTGACCGCCCTGCGCCTGACGGAGAAGGGCTACACGGTAGGTGTCCTGGAGGCCGGCCGCCGCTTCACCCGCGCCACCCTCCCCAGGAACTCCTGGGATCTGAAGAACTACCTCTGGGCCCCCAAGCTCGGCATGTACGGCATCCAGCGCATCCACCTGCTGGGCAACGTCATGGTCCTGGCCGGCGCGGGCGTCGGCGGCGGCTCCCTCAACTACGCCAACACCCTGTACGTCCCGCCGAAGGCCTTCTTCGACGACCCCCAGTGGCGGGACATCACCGACTGGCAGGAGGAGCTGGAGCCGTACTACGGCCAGGCCCGCCGTATGCTCGGCGTACGGCTCAACCCCACCATGACCCCCTCCGACGTGCACCTGAAGGCGGCCGCCGAGCGGATGGGCGTGGGGGACACCTTCCACATGGCCCCGGTCGGCGTGTTCTTCGGCGACGGCGAGGACGCGGACGGTCGGATCAAGGCCGGGCCGGGGGAGCGGGTGGCCGACCCCTACTTCGGCGGCGCGGGACCCGACCGCAACGCCTGCACCGAGTGCGGCGAGTGCATGACCGGCTGCCGCCACGGCGCGAAGAACACCCTCAACGAGAACTACCTCTACCTGGCCGAGAAGGCGGGCGCGGTCGTGCACCCCCTGACGACGGTCGTGTCGGTCACGGACGACTCGCGGGGCGGCTACGCGGTGGCGACCCTGCCCACCGACGACCGCCGCAGGGCGAAGGGGCGGACCTTCAGGGCCCGCAGGGTCGTCCTCGCCGCCGGGACCTACGGCACCCAGACCCTGCTGCACCGTATGAAGGCGAACGGACAGCTTCCCCATCTGTCGGACCGGCTGGGCGACCTGACCCGCACCAACTCCGAGGCCCTGGTGGGCGCCCAGACCGACGACCGCCGCTACCGCAGGGCGACGGGCCGGGCGAGGGCCGACTTCACCCGCGGCGTCGCCATCACCTCCTCGATCCACCCGGACGAGAACACCCACATCGAACCGGTCCGCTACGGCAAGGGCTCCAACTCGATGGGCGGCCTGTCGATCCTGCAGGTGCCGTACGCGGAGGGTTCGTCGAGGGTGGCCGGCTGGCTGGCCAACGCCGTCCGCCACCCCCTCCTCGTCCTGCGTTCGCTCTCCAACCGGCGCTGGTCGGAGCGGACCATCATCGGCCTGGTGATGCAGTCGCTGGACAACTCGCTGACGACGTATCTGAAGCCGGCGGGCGTGGGCAAGGGCCTGCTGACCGCCCGCCAGGGGCACGGCGCCCCCAACCCCAAGCAGATCAGGGCCGCCTCGGAGGCCGCCTCCGCGATCGCCGCCGACATCAACGGCTTCGCCGGCTCCAACGTGGGCGAGCTGATGGGCACCCCGCTCACCGCCCACTTCCTCGGCGGCTGTCCCATCGGCGACTCCCGCGAGACCGGCGTCATCGACCCGTACCACCGCCTCTACGGACACCCCGGCATCTCCGTCGTCGACGGCGCCGCGGTCTCGGCGAACCTGGGCGTCAACCCGTCGCTGACGATCACCGCGCAGGCCGAGCGGGCGATGTCGTACTGGCCGAACAAGGGCGAGGCGGACCCGCGGCCCGCGCAGGGGGCGGGGTACGAGCGTCTGAAGCCGGTGGAGCCGCGTGAGCCTGCGGTCCCGGCGGACGCGTTCGGCGCGCTGCGGCTGCCGTTCCTGGGGACGCCGACGGTGCCGCCGAAGAAGCGGTGAACGCGGCAAGCGAAAGGGACCTGCACCCCCCTCCGAGCGCAGGTCCCTTCGCTGGTCTGCGGTGTGTTACGCGTGCGCGCCCGTCTTGCGGCGGCGGACGGTGAACACCGCGCCCGCACCGGCCACGACGGCGACGCCGCCGAGCAGGCCGATCATCGGGAGGGTGGAGTCGGCGCCGGTGGAGGCGAGGCTGCCGCTGATCGGCTTGGCGCTGCCCTGGGGCTTGGTGCCACTGCTGGGCTTGTCGCCGTTGGGCGTGGCGTCACCGGAGTCGCCCGTGTCGCTGCCGGCGGCGAGGATCTCGACGTCGTAGAAGTCACCGTTGAAGTGGCAGTCGGCGTCGTCGCCCACGTAGATGGCGTCGCTCATCGCGAACGACGAGCCCGCCGGGGCCGACGCCTTCACCTTCACCCGGAGGTCGAGGGTCGCGGAGGCGTCCTTCTCCAGATCGTCGAGCAGGGCCACGAAGGAACCGGTGACGTTGACCGTCTTGCCGTTCTCGTCCTCGTAGGAGTCCTGGTAGGCGTTGGTCCACTTGCCGTCCTCCTTGACCTGGATGACGGCGAGTCCTTCGGAGAGCCAGACGTCTTCGTTGTCCTCGTAGTCCAGGAACGTGGTCATGTAGACGTTCTTGAGGTCGGCGTCGCCGTTGTTCTCGACGACGTAGGTGAAGTCGTGCCAGCCGGATCCCGCGACGATCTTGCTCGGCAGCCCGTTGATCGTGGCCGAGAGGTTCTCGTCAAGGTCCAGGGACCTGCAGTCCGAGGGGTCGAACGAGTCGTCCGCACTGGCCGACGAACTCGAGGAGGACGACGCGGACGAGGAGGACGAGGACGACGCGGACGAGGACTGGGAGCTGGAGGCGGACGCCGAGCTCGACGACCCCTGGGTCTGCGACGACGTCGAGGGGGACGTGGTGTCCGACGAGGACGCGGACGCGCCCGAGGTCTCCGACTGGGACGGGGCGGAGGTGGTGTCCTGCGACTCGGTGATGCTCGCGGTCGGCGAGCCGCTCCCCTCCGCGAAGGCGGCGGGCGCGGACAGCAGTGCCAGGGGCGCCATCGCGGCCGTCGCGGCGGCGGTGACCAGAGTGCGGCGAAGCTTCATGAAGACCTCGGACATTCAGTTCGGGGGAGGCCTTCCGCGAGTGTGGGGCGCGGGAGTGACCCTTGTTTCGGTAGGTGTGACCCGCGAATCCTGTGAACAGTTGTCTTCGCCTCACAGACTCTTTATATGAACTGGATCACATCCGCGATGGCCGGCGGGCGAGGGCATGAAGAAGGGCCCCGCGGCGCGGGGCCGCGGGGCCCTTCTTACCGTCAGCACCGGCGTCAGGGCAGCGCCGGTGCCTGGGAAGCGGCGCCGGGGGGTGCGCCGCCTATTGGTCTAGACCTCTGGCAGTCATGCGGGACAATGCACGCAATGCGCTTGTCCAGGAAGGGACTTGGGGCTGTTGTGGGGCTTTCTACGCATCGTGCTGGATGAATGCGGCGCCCGCAACCGTTTGATCCGGCCCTTGTGCATTTTTGCCATTCCGCCGGTCGGCCCCGGGCGTCCCCGAGGCCGACCGTTTCTCTTGGGTGACCGGGCTGCTGTCCCCTGCCGTCCGGTCACTTCCCTGGAGCGAGGTCCCACGGCGCACGGCACGATCCGTCCGCCTCATCGCTCCAGTGAGCCACGCGTGGTTCTTCCGGGCCCGCCCCTGGCTGGAACGGACACCGGGACCAACGAAGCGTGCCCACGGCGGTCACGCGCCGTACGGGTGAGAGGGGGCCCGAACTCAGATGCGACCCCGGCACAGTTCGAGGAGCGTCATCGCGAGGGCCGTACCCGGCTTGCCCAGCGCGTCCCTGTAGTGGCCGAGGACCTCCATCTCCCGCGAGAGGTTCACGCGCCGGCCGCCGGAGGTGATCCGGGCCTCCTGGACGACGGCGGAGACCGCCATCCGTTCCTGGATCAGCCCGATGATCCGGTCGTCGAGGGCGTCGATCCGCTCACGGGCACCGGTGATCACGTCGGCGGCCTCGGGGGTGCGGGCGCCGGTCATGTCGAGGGCGGTCATAGGGGGCTCCTCATCCGAAGGGTGGGACGCCCCGGAACGGCGGGATCCGGAAAAACGCCAGGCGCCCCGGACCTTGTCGGCCCGGGGCGCCTGGGAAGTCGCTTGTCAGTTGCTCAAGCAGCACGACCATGGCAGCCGGTGGGCCGGATGCCATAGGTAAAGAGGAAGGTCGGGAGCTTGCGCATGGCGCCAGTATGCCACGGGAGGATGTCGGCGCGTGCCGCCGGGGGCCGGGGGCCCGGGGCGGAGGCCCCAGGACGAGGGCGAGGTCACCCACGCCCACCCCGTTAGACTCGTTACCACAGCCCCTCGCCCCACGCCGGAAGGCACCCCGTGTCATCAGCGACCCACGCCGCCCCCGACACCGTCCTGGTCGTCGACTTCGGCGCGCAGTACGCCCAGCTCATCGCCCGTCGAGTCCGCGAGGCCCGGGTCTACAGCGAGATCGTGCCGAGCACCATGCCGGTCCAGGAGATGCTCGCCAAGAACCCGGCGGCGATCATCCTCTCCGGCGGCCCCTCGTCCGTGTACGAGGAGGGCGCCCCCCGCCTCGACCGCGAGATCTTCGAGGCCGGCGTCCCGGTCTTCGGCATGTGCTACGGCTTCCAGCTGATGGCACAGACCCTCGGCGGCACGGTCGACAACACCGGCGCCCGCGAGTACGGCCGTACGGACCTGCACGTGTCGAAGGCGTCCTCGACCCTCTTCGAGGGCACCCCCGCCGAGCAGGCCGTCTGGATGTCGCACGGCGACGCCTGCTCCGCCGCCCCCGAGGGCTTCTCCGTCACCGCGTCCACGGACGTCGTCCCGGTCGCCGCCTTCGAGAACGACGAGAAGAAGCTGTACGGCGTCCAGTACCACCCCGAGGTCCTGCACTCCACGCACGGGCAGCAGGTTTTGGAGCACTTCCTCTACCGAGGCGCGGGCCTCACCCCGGACTGGACCACGGGCAACGTCATCGACGAGCAGGTCGCCGCGATCCGTGAGCTGGTCGGCGACAAGCGCGCCATCTGCGGTCTGTCCGGCGGCGTCGACTCCGCCGTGGCCGCCGCGCTCGTCCAGAAGGCCATCGGCTCGCAGCTGACCTGCGTCTACGTCGACCACGGCCTGATGCGCAAGGGCGAGACCGAGCAGGTCGAGAAGGACTTCGTCGCCGCGACCGGCGTCCAGCTGAAGGTCGTCGACGCGGAGGAGCGGTTCCTCAAGGCGCTCGCCGGGGTCTCCGACCCCGAGGAGAAGCGGAAGATCATCGGCCGCGAGTTCATCCGTGTCTTCGAGCAGGCCCAGGCGGAGATCATCGCGGACGAGGGGCCCGAGGTGGCCTTCCTGGTCCAGGGCACCCTCTACCCGGACGTCGTCGAGTCCGGCGGCGGCACCGGCACCGCCAACATCAAGTCCCACCACAACGTGGGCGGGCTCCCCGAGGACCTCGAGTTCCAGCTGATCGAGCCGCTGCGCAAGCTCTTCAAGGACGAGGTCCGCATGGTCGGCCAGGAGCTCGGCCTGCCGGAGGAGATCGTCCAGCGCCAGCCGTTCCCCGGCCCCGGCCTGGGCATCCGTATCGTCGGCGAGGTGACGAAGGAGCGCCTGGACCTCCTGCGTGACGCCGACGCGATCGCCCGCGAGGAACTGACGGCCGCCGGTCTCGACCGCGAGATCTGGCAGTGCCCCGTGGTCCTGCTCGCGGACGTCCGCAGCGTCGGCGTCCAGGGAGACGGCCGCACCTACGGCCACCCGATCGTCCTGCGCCCGGTCTCCTCCGAGGACGCGATGACGGCCGACTGGTCGCGTCTGCCGTACGACGTCCTGGCGAAGATCTCCACCCGGATCACCAACGAGGTGCGGGACGTCAACCGAGTCGTCGTCGACGTCACCTCCAAGCCGCCGGGCACGATCGAGTGGGAGTGATCACTTGCGCTTGATCACGCGCAAGGCCTCACCGGGCTTCCAGACCTGCACGACGAGATACGTCTCGTCCTCGACGTAGGTCCGTACGACCTCCGTCAGCTCGGTGCGGAAGAGGTGGAACGGCTCCGGCGGTTCCACCTCTTCCGTATAAGCGCCCTTGACCGCCGGATCGTCCACCTCGACCGCCCGCCCGCCGATCCGTACGTCCCCGCCGCCCATCCCCGTGCCCTCGCCCGGATTGGCCTGGAGGGCGAAGCGCGGGTCGCGGCGCAGGTCGAGCGCCTTGACCGAGCCCGGCATCATGCCGAGCCACAGCTCACCGCCCAGGAAGCGGACCTCCAGCCCGGTCGTCCGCGGGGATCCGTCCTTGCGCAGGGTCGCCAGAATGTGGTGGGTGAAGGCGGAGAAGCGCTCCTCGACGGTCTTCGCGAGTTCCGGTTCCGCCGCGGCGAACGCCGCCCAGTTCGATGTCATACGGGGAGTGTGACTCCGAATCGGGACATCTTCTGTCGGAGTTGTGTCGCGTTGCGGCGCCGCACGTCATCTTTGCATAACAACCCTGTTCTCCTGCGCTGACCGAGGGTAACTTCCGCCCGTACACCCACCCAGTGCTGGAGGACCGATGCACGGGCCCACGCCGCCTGCCCCGCTGCCCACCGACCGGCTGCAGTTCGCGATGCCGCCGATGCACGACTCGGTCGAGGACGAGCGCCGGCACCGCAAGGAACGTCTGGCGGGCGCCGTACGCCTGTTCGGGCGGTTCGGCTTCGAGGACGGGGTCTCCGGGCACATCACCGCCCGCGACCCCGAGTTCAGCGACTGCTTCTGGGTCAACCCGTTCGGCATGCCGTTCAAGCACGTCACCGTGAGCGATCTGGTGCTGGCCAACTCGGAGGGACAGGTCGTCGAGGGCCGCTACCACGTCAACCAGGCCGCCTTCACCGTCCACGCCCAGGTCCACGCCGCCCGCCCGGACGTCGTCGCCGTCGCCCACTGCCACTCGGTGCACGGCCGTGCCCTCGCCGCCCTCGGCGAACTGCTCGACCCCATCACCCAGGAGAGCTGCGCCTTCTACGAGGACCACGCCCTCTACGACGCCTACACCGGCGTCGCCGTCGACACCGAGGAGGGCCGGCGCATCGCGAGCGCCCTCGGCTCCCGCAAGGCTCTCGTCCTGCGCAACCACGGACTGCTCACCGTGGGCGACTCGGTCGACGCGGCGGCCTGGTGGTTCTTCTCCATGGAACGCTCCAGCCAGGTCCAGCTCACCGCCCGCGCCGCCGGCCGGCCCCTCCTGATCGACCACCGGGCGGCGGTGGCGACCCGGGAACAGCTCGGCGGCGACCTGGTCGCGTGGATCAACTACCAGCCCCTGTGGCAGGACATCAGCAGGAGCGAGCCGGACCTGCTGAGCTGATCGGCTCTCCGCCGGGTGCTCAGAAGTCCCGCAGTATCACTGCCTTCGTCATCGCGAACTCCTCGTCCGTGAGCACCCCGTCCCGGTGCAGCTCACCCAACTCGCGCAACTGCCGCAGCAGTACGTCGTGGTGGTCGCCCTGCGCCGGAACGGCTGCCGCGGGCCGCTCCGTCCGCTCCGCCCCGTCGACGCCGCCCTGCGTGGACGGGTGCGGCAGCCGCGCGGTGACCGCCGTCGCCACCAGCGCGGTCAGCAGATCCCGGCGCACACTGCCCCACAGGTCCAGCGCGTACGGGTCCTTCTCCGCCGGCAGCTTCGAGAACACCGTCTCGCGGGTCACGAACCGCAGAAAGCCGTCCTCGTAACCGGAGTTGGGCAGCCATTCGACCTGCACGAGGTCCCCGACGGCGATGATCCGCGGCCCCGTCGCCCGCTTCACCCGGTCCGAGGTGTCCGCCCAGTCGATCCGGACATGGGTGCCGTCGAAGGAGACCGTGCCGTCGGAGGAACGCACCGACACCGGCACCGGCGGGCCCGGCAGCAGATAGGTCTGGGTGGGCTCCTTCGGAACCTGGTCGAGCAGCAGCGCGTGCCGGATCTCCTCCGCGACGTACTCCGCCACCCCGGACCGGTCCACGTCCACCGCCAGCCGATACGGATCCGCCGCCTCGGGCAGCCGCCCGCCCGTCGCCTGCAGCAGCGGATCGGCGCCCTCCCTGAGCCGCATCCGCAGCCGCCCACGCCGGCGTTCGGGCTCGTAGACGATCCCGGCGACCGCCTCCAGCGGCACGGCGATCTCCCCGTACGTCTGCCGGAACAGCGGCACGGAACGGTGCAGGCCCGGCGTGATCCGGACCGTCGTGCCGTCGAAGGCCCAGCTCCCGTCCCGCTGGATGATCTCGGCCATACGCGAATTCTCGCAGCCGGGTCAACACGACCCCTGCCCCCTTCACCCGCTCTGACCAGACCTGCCGATGCCGGACGGTGTGCCGTAGGGCACAATTCGCTGACATCGCGGGGGAGTTGTCAGCAGGTCGGCGGCCGGAGTTCTCATCGGGTTCTTCAGGGGCCGCCGTCCGTTCGTGTCACGGGGAAGGCGGGCGTCGGACGTGGCGGTGCAGGAGGCGAGACAGGGCGCGAACCCGGGCACGGGCGCGGGCGCACACGACGGCGGCTGCACCTGCGGGGACTGCCCGCACGGTGCCCGCGAGGGACACCGGCGCGCGGTCGCCGCATTCCTGCTGAAACGCGACGAGTTCGCCGCCGGTCAGGGCCTTCCCGCCGCCGTCGCCCACTCCCCCTCGGCCTCCCGCCAATGGGTCTCCGAGGAACTCACCCAGTCCGCCGAACTCGTCGCCGAACGCGGCCGCGCCGAGGGCGAGGCCTGGCTGACCCGCCTCTGGCTGCGCACGGCGGTCGCGGTCTGGGCGTCGGTCGTGACGCTGTTGCTGGTCCAGGCCCTGACGGCGATCGGGGCGGGCTGGACCTCGGCCCGCACCGCTGGACTCCTCGCCGCCCTCCTCGTGGCGGGCGCCCTCACCACCGCCTCCTGGTTCCACCGTGCCCGCGGCGGCGCCCTCGCCCCCGTCATCGGTGAGGACAACCGCCTCTCCACCTCCCGCGCGGTCGCCGCCTCCTGGGTCCTCCTCGTCGCCTACGCCGTGCTCGTCCTCGTCGGCCGCCTCGCCGCCGCCTCCGGCCACGCCGAGCGCGACGCACTCGTCTCCGGGCTCGACCTGGCCCGCGGGGCCGGTGTGGTGACCGTCCTCGCCGTGGTCTGCGGCATCGCCGTCCTGGTCCGCCGTGTGGTCGGGCTGCGCGTCCTGGCCCAGCGCCTGCAGAAGGCACGGGCACACCGCCCCCGGGCCGCCGACCTCCTCACCGACGACTCCGGCCGAGGCAGCTTCGCCGACATCCAGTACGTCGTGATCAGCGCCGTGGCCCTGGTGTTCGCCGCGGTCCGCCTCGCCCGCCGCCCCGACCAGCTCCCCGACCTGCCCTGGGGGCTGGCGGTCGTGGTCCTGGTCTCGGCCGCGACCTACCTCGCCGGCAAGTACGCCGAGGGCGGCCGCCCCATGATCCTCTCCGTCGTCCGCTCCCGCGAGGCCGGCGACCTCGACGCCCCCATCCGCACCGGCGACGACATCGAGATCCGCGGCGCCGGCTTCGTCCCGCCCGGCGCCCAGTCCGCCGACCGCCTCTCCCGCATGGTCGTCCGCATCGGCCCCGTCCATGTCCACGTCCCCCTCGTCCCGGTCACCGGCGGCTTCAGCAACCCCACCGATGCCGTCCTCACCGTCCCGGTCCCCGCGGACGTGGAACCAGGCCGGGTGGACGTGCAGGTGGTCACCGCGGCCGGCGTGGAGACCAACCGGTACACGATCGACGTCACCGAGTGAGACGTCACCGAGTGAATGCAGGGGCGGAGTGAACCGACGGGGCGGAGAGCTCGTGCAAACAGGTGAGCGCACCCCCTATTTCGTACGTATGGTCTGTTGAGGGGTCCCACCACTCCGGGCGAGAGGCGGCTACGGGCGATGACTCACAGCATGCGGACGGACACCCACCCCCATCTCGACGGCGGGGGCCGGGGCTGGCGGGACACCGCCTCCCGGTATGCCCTCCTTCCTCTGCGGATCTTCCTTGGCGTCACCTTCATCTACGCCGGTCTCGACAAACTCACCGACAACGCCTTCTTGAAGGACGGCGGTGCCGGCTCGATCGGCGACACCATGCGGGCCGTCCGCGACTCCTCGGCCATCCCCGCCCTGGTCGACCTGGCGCTGAAGAGCCCGATCGGCTTCGGCTACGCCATCGCCCTCGGTGAGGTCGCCGTCGGCATCGGCACCCTGCTGGGACTGCTCACCCGCCTCGCCGCCCTCGGCGGCGCCCTGATCTCCCTCTCCCTCTGGCTGACGGTGAGCTGGGCCTCCGACCCGTACTACTACGGCAACGACCTCATCTACCTCATGGCCTGGCTCCCCTTCGTCCTCGCAGGCGCCCCCTATCTCTCCCTCGACGCAGCCTGGCGCAACCGACGCCGGCAATGAGCGGGTGGCGTCCGCCAGGGCGTGTGGTGAAAGTCCCGCCTGCCCGGCGGCGCCTGGCACGCACGCTCGCCGCGTTTTGTCGGGGTCCCACCGATATGTCCAGTATTGGGGGGACCCTCCGCCTTGCGATCGCACGCACCAGGCACCTCCGGGCCCGCCCTCCGGGCCCGCCCTCCGGGCGGACGACGCTACTTTCCCAACAAGCCCGAGTGCCGCGGCAGGCAACGTCTGCCCGTCAAGGAGCGGCGCGACGGGGCGAACGCTGCGTGCCGCCGCACTGGCCATCGGCCACAGCCCCGGTCCCGGCCTCGGTCCGGCGCGCGCGATCAGGCAGGCCGGGCTCAGCCCGGTGTCTCCGGGCCCGTGTCCCCGGGCGGTGCGGCCGGGCGGGGGCCACGTCGTCTGCGCAGGGAGCGGGTCGTCGCGCCCGTCGCCCCGGCCAGGGAGAGGCCGATCACGACCAGCGGGATGATCGCGAACCACGGTGTCTCCCAGAGGCCGCCCGCGTCACCTGCGTAGAGGACACCCCCGAGCGTGAAGAAGGCGCCGGCGACCAGCCTGCCCGGCTGGAACTCATGACGCAGCACGGGTCACCTCCACCTGTCCCACCCCGGCCTGAAGGTCGAGGTCGAGCGTCCCGGCGTCCTTGGCGCCCGACACCGGTGACAGTGTCACCGTCCTGTGCTTGCCAGGCTCCACGTCCACATCCTTCTTGTTCTCACCGGGCAGTTGTACGTCGCCCAGCCCGACATCGATGCTCACCTTCACCGTCACGTCCGACGGCACGATCACCCGCAGCCGGCCCGCCCCCACCTCCGCGTTGGTGCTCACCGTCTGCCCCTTGGCCAGGTCGAGCCGGGAGAGGTCCAGGGTTGCGTCACCGGTGCCGAGGTCGTAGGCCCCCCGCACCTCCGCCACCGTCGCGGGCCGCCAGCTCGTGTCGATCCAGTGGGTACTCACGTCCTTGGGCAGCACCGACGAGGAGGCCAGCAGGCCCGCCGTGACGATCGCCAGGAACACCGAGCCCGCGCCTGTGCGCCCCAGGAAGGAACTGACCGCGATGCCCGCGCCGAGCACGGTGAGCGCGGCCGCCAGACCGGCCTGCAGGCTGGTGCCGAGCGGATGATCGTCCCAGGTGAGCCGGGTGGTGAGGCAGCCCGCGAGCGCGGCGAGCAGGAAGAGCCAGCCGCCTGTCCAGCGGGGGCCGCGGGGTGCGGGGGAGCGGCCGGGCGGGGTGCGTATGTGCTCGCGGTGGCGGCCGGGGCCCAGGAGGTTGACGGTGATGGCCGCCGCGATGTCCCGGTCGCGCGGATCCCGCGGGCCCCACAGATAGCCGGTGCCCCCGACGTGTGTGCCGTCCTTGACTATGGGGTCGCGCCACCAGGAGGGGTAGGCCGCCGGGACCGGCGGGGCCTGGGCCTCCGGCGGGGCGTCGGCGACGGCCTGCGCGGCCAGTGGGTCAGAGTCCGAGGAGTCCCGGTGCCGCGACCAGTAGCCGGCGCCCGCGAGGAGGAGGGAGAGGACGACGGCGAAGGTCAGCACGCCGCCGTTGGTCAGCATCGACAGGAACACCCCGCAGCCGACCAGTGCGAACAGCACGGCCACGAGGGCCTGGCCGTCGACGCGGCCGGTCAGCAGCTTGCGCACCTCGTTCTGGTCCTCGCCGGAGTAGGGGACGAAGAGCCAGGCGAAGCCGTAGAAGATGAGGCCGATGCCGCCGGTCGCGGAGAGCACGGCGAGGGTGATCCGGAAGATCACCGGGTCCATGTCGCACTGCCGGCCAAGCCCCGCACACACCCCGGCGAGCACCTTGTGCCGCCGGTCGCGCCGGAACCCGGCGGGCCGCTCGACCGCCTCGGCACCTTCGCCCGCGCCCGGTACCGCCGCCGTGCCGGTTCCAGCACCCAAGCCCGCGCCCTTTTCCTCCGTGGCCGCGTCGGGCGCGGTGCCCCCGTCGGGCACGGCGTCCGCGGCGTGCTGGTGATCTGTCATGAGTCCATGGTGGCGGGCGCACGGCCCCGGCGGCAGTCGGTATGACCCTGGTCGGACCCTGATATCGGCCCTGAGCCCGGGCCCGGGAGGCGTTCGACCTGCGGCGGGGCCGAAGATCAGGGGCGTCTCCGGGGAGAACCCTGATGCCCGGCCCCGCCCGCCGTGTGACCATCGTTGGCATGCCGGAAGCCGCAGCAGCACCACTCGCCGAACCGCGGCCGCCGCGCAAGCTCTACCGCAGCAGCGACGGACGCTGGCTGGGTGGCGTGGCGCGGGGGCTCGCCGGGCATCTCGGGCTGCCCGTCGTATGGGTGCGGCTCGTCTTCGTCGGCCTGTTCATGGCGGACGGCCTCGGCGCCCTGCTCTACGCGGCCTTCTGGTTCTTCGTGCCGCTCGGCGTCGGCGGCGTCGGCGACCAGAAGCCCCCGTCCCTCGTCACCACCGAGACCGCGTCCGACGGCCGCCGCAGACTCGTCGCGCGCAGACCGGACCGGGGCCAGATCGTCGCCCTGCTCCTCATGGTGGTCGTCGCTCTGGTCTTCGTGAGCAACGTGAACCTGGGCAGCGGTGCCAAGGCGTATCTCCTGCCCGCCGTCCTCGTCGGCGCGGGTGTCGCCCTCGTCTGGCGCCAGGCGGACAACGCCCGCCGGGCCCGCTGGGTCGAGGTCGGCCGCAGACGGCGTACGCTCACGCTCCTGCGCGCCGGCGCCGGTGTCCTGCTCGTCACCGCCGGTGTCTCCGGCATCTTCGTCCTGCAGGGCTCCGCCGCCCACCTCGACTCCGTCCTGCAGGCCGCGCTCGCCGTGCTCGTCGGCATCACGCTCCTGGCCGGGCCCTACCTGGTCCGGATGACCCAGGACCTCTCCGAGGAGCGCCTGATGCGCATCCGGGCCCAGGAGCGTGCCGAGGTCGCCGCCCATGTCCACGACTCAGTGCTGCACACCCTGACCCTGATCCAGCGCAACGCGGAGAACGCCAACGAGGTGCGCCGACTCGCCCGTGCCCAGGAGCGCGACCTGCGCACCTGGCTCTACAAGCCCGAGGGCACCGGCAAGGACGAGGCGGACGAGCCCACCACGGTCGCCGACGCGGTCCGGCGCAACGCGGCGGAGGTCGAGGACAAGCACGGCGTCCCCATAGAGGTCGTGGTCGTGGGCGACTGCCCGCTGGACGAACGGGTCGGCGCACAGATGCAGGCCGCGCGCGAGGCGATGGTGAACGCCGCCAAGTACGGTGGCGAGGGCGGCGCCGTGCAGGTCTACGCCGAAGTCGAGGGCAGGACGGTCTTCGTGTCCGTCCGGGACCGCGGCCCCGGCTTCGACCTCGACTCGATACCCGCCGACCGCATGGGCGTTAGAGAATCGATCATCGGCCGCATGGAGCGCAACGGCGGCACGGCGCGGCTGCGGGCGGTCCCGGGCGGCGGCACGGAGGTCGAGCTGGAGATGGAGAGGGCGGAGAAGTCATGAGCGACCCGACCGAGGCGAACGGAACGGCGGAGGCGGCCGAGCCGGCGCGGACCTCCGGCGAGAACAGGGGCGGGCGGCGCGTGCGCGTGGTCCTCGTCGACGACCACCGTATGTTCCGCACGGGAGTGCAGGCCGAGATCGGCCAGACCGAGCAGACCGGCGTCGAGGTCGTCGGTGAGGCCGCGGACGTCGACCAGGCGGTCACCGTCATCACCGCGACCCGGCCCGAGGTGGTCCTCCTCGACGTCCATCTGCCCGGTGGCGGCGGGGTCGAAGTGCTGCGACGCTGCGCCGCGTTGATGGGCGACGCCGAGCGGCCGGTGCGGTTCCTCGCCCTGTCCGTCTCGGACGCGGCGGAGGATGTGATCGGGGTGATCCGGGGTGGCGCCCGGGGGTACGTCACCAAGACGATCACGGGGACCGACCTGGTCGACTCCGTCTTCCGGGTGCAGGAGGGGGACGCGGTCTTCTCGCCTCGTCTCGCGGGGTTCGTCCTGGACGCGTTCGCCTCCACCGACGCGCCGCCGGTCGACGAGGACCTCGACCGCCTCACCCAGCGGGAGCGCGAGGTGCTGCGCCTCATCGCCCGTGGCTACGCCTACAAGGAGATCGCCAAGCAGTTGTTCATCTCGGTGAAGACGGTCGAGTCCCATGTCTCGGCGGTGCTCCGCAAACTCCAGCTGTCCAACCGCCATGAGCTGACGCGGTGGGCGACGGCGCGGCGACTGGTCTGACGCCATGGCGACCGGGCCTCACACCACCCGCGTCGCCCCCGCGAACGGCATCTCGTCGATGGGGGCGATGCGTACCGGGGCCGACGGGTTCGGGGCGTGGATCATCCGGCCGTTGCCGATGTAGAGGCCGACGTGGGTGATGCCGGAGTAGAAGAAGACCAGGTCGCCCGGGAGGAGTTCGGAGCGGGAGACGCGTTGGCCGGCGCCGATCTGGGCGTAGGTCGTGCGGGGCAGGGAGATTCCGGCGGAGCGGTAGGCGGCCAGGACGAGGCCCGAGCAGTCGAAGGCGTCGGGGCCCGTCGCGCCCCAGACGTAGGGGCTGCCGAGCTTGGAGTAGGCGAAGGCGACGGCTTCGGCCGCACGGGAGTTGGGGGCGGCGGTGGGGCCGGTGCCGGGCGCCTGGAGGGTGTCGCGGGGGCTGGAGGTCCGGGAGGCGCGGTCGCCGTTTCCGGCGCCGCCGCTCGGGTCCGCGCCGATGCGGGCCCGTTCCGCCGCCGTCAGCCCGGAGAGCAGACGGCGGGCCGTCTCCAGCTTGTCGGTGATTGTCTTCTTGTGCTTCTCCAGTTCCGTCCGGCGGGTTTTGAGGGAGGACAGTTCGATGCGTGCGGCGCCCCGCAACTGCTCGATCTCCCGCAGCTGTTGACGCACCCGGGCGACGGCGGCCGACTGCCGGTCACCGGCGCGTTCGGCGAAGGCGGCACCGTCGAGGTACTGGTCGGGGTCGTCGGAGAGCGCCAGTTGCACGGCCGGGTCGAGCCCGCCGCTGCGGTACTGCGCGGCCGCCATCGCACCCAGCGTTTCCCGTGCCGAGTTGAGCTTCTCCTCCTTGCGTGCCGCCTCGTCCCGCAGGGTCTTCAGGTGCTGCTCGGCGGCGGCCGCCTTCTCCCGGGCGCCGTTGTACTTCTCGGTGGCTGCCTCCGCCTGCTGGTACAGCTTGTCCACCCTGGCCTTGACCTGCGCTGCGGTCAGCTGCGGTTCGGCCTGTCCGGTTCCGTCGAAGGCCGTGGCCGTCGCCGCACCGGCGAGGGCGAGGGTGAACGCCGAACGGGCCGTCTGGCCGCCGAGCGAGCGCTGTCGGGGCTTGCGGTGCGCTGCCACGTGGGACTTGCACGTCCTTTCGTACCTCCGCCTCGGCCGTACGGTCGTCGGACGGTCGTCGGACGGACCCACGGGATGTCAGTCGACCCCTCGGCCGTCGGGGGAGCGGACGGACGGCCGAGGAGAGCGGCTGACGTGTCCGGCGGCGGCCCGCACAGGGGGAGCGGGGCGCCGCCGGACCTTTCGGCGGTGGTGGCCGACTGCCGCCCCTGGTCCGGGCGGCGGTGGGGAGCCGGTCACCTGGGGGAGGACGCTAGGCCCGTCTGTGTCGGGTTGGTAACGCGATGTGCGGTAATGGCACGAGTGGATCACCAGGTGACCGTTTCTGCCCAGGGAGCCGGGCGGGGGCGTCGGATTCGCGCGGCGCGGTGACCGATGCGGCGATTCCGGGGCACTTCGGCACGGTCGGCTGCTACGGACGCATATATGCAGGCGCGATCACGTATGCGGGGCCGGTGTCGGGTGGCCGGAGCGGGGCTGATTAGCATCCGGGCTCATGGACGTACTCATCCATCTTTTCGTCGGCCTGCACATCATCGGCATCGCCGCGCTCCTCGGTGGCTTCCTCACACAGATGAAGGCGATGGGTCAGGGCACGGCCCGTTTCGTTCCCGCGATGCTGCACGGCGCGGCGACGATGCTGGTCACCGGGGTGATCCTGGTGGGCCTCAACCAGGCGGACGACCAGCCCGTCAACAACATCAAGATCGGCGTGAAGCTGGCGCTGCTGATCGTGATCCTCGGCCTGGTCTATGTGAAGCGGGACGACGAGAAGGTGGAGAAGCCCCTGTTCGGCCTGGTCGGCCTGCTGACCGTGGCGAACGTCTTCATCGCGGTCCTGTGGACCTGACCCGAGCGCCGGCCGCCGCCGACGCCACGGCCAGCCAGGCCGCCACCGCGACCCACAGCAGCACCTCCCCGGGCCCCTTCAGCCAGGGCACGCGCAGGGCGGCGGCGACGGCCGACGTCGCCACCGCCGTCATCCCCATCGGGAACACCGTCGCCCACCGCCGCACGTCGTAGCGCGGTCGCGGACGGAGTACCTCCGCGACGAGCAGAACGGCGTACCAGCACAGCGCGAGCACCAGCAGCGCGGCGGTCACCACCCGCAGAACGCCCCTGTCGTCGGCGCTCCACAGGTAGAGCTCCCCGCGGTCGGCGGTGATGAGACTCGCCCCCGCGAGCGCCGAGACGGCCGGCGCCCCGCCCGCAACCCACTGGTCCCCGGCGCCCTCGGTCAGTTGCCGCCAGTCGAACAGGGCCGGCATCGGCACGTAGAGCAGCAGCCCCAGCCAGAACAGCACCAGCGCGGTGTGCGCCGGCCAGGCCACCGCCTCCGCCTTGGCGAGCGTCGCGCCCAGCACCGCGAGCCCCTGGGTGGCCACGCAGCACAGGAACACGTCCCCGCGCATCCGCCCCAGGTGCCCCACCACGTGCCGTACGACATGCCGTACGACTCCTGCCATCAGCACCGGCCAGAGCACCGCCGACAGGGCCAGCAACGCCCAGGCGAGGCTCTGCCGGCCGAGCGCCGAGACCCGCGTGCCGAGCACGGTCGTGGCGGCCACGGCGGTCAGTCCGCCCGGCGCACCCGCCTCCGCCGACCACCGCTCGCGCTCCCGCACCAGCCGTACGACGAAGTCCGCGCCCAGCGCCACCCAGGCGGCGCCCGCCAGCGCCAGGGCGACGCGGGACAGGACGCCGTACCCGGCCGACTGCAGTCCGACCGACAGGATGCCGGTCGCCAGCACGGCGGCGCCGGCCGCCGGCGGACGCTGCGCCCACCGGGCGCGACGGGAGGAGGAGCCGGGCATGGGGCCGATGCTAGTGCCGCGGCAGGGCAGGCAACGTTCGCCCCGTCGCGACGCCCGGCACGCTCCCCCAGAGGGGGCGCCCCCACCCGCCGTGGCGAGCGGCTCGTTGCGGGGGGGGCACACGCGGGCCGTACGCGCGCGTAGCTACAGAAAACGGCCCACGCGCGTGCGTGGCCGGCGCGCCCGCCTCGGCCGGGTGCACCGCGCGGGCGCCTCGGGCCGGTCGTGCCGACCGGTGCCTCAGGCCGGGCGGACCACGCTGTGGATGCCCGACTCGCCGTCGTAGTAGATCGACTCCTCGCGGACGTACGCGCCCGGCTTCGGGGCGTGGATCATCATGCCGTTGCCGATGTAGATGCCGACGTGGCTGACGTCGTCGTAGAAGAAGACCAGGTCGCCGGGCTGGGCGTCGGCGAGGGAGACGGTGGTGCCGGCGTTCACCTGGTCGTAGGTGGTGCGCGGGAGGGTGACGCCCGCCGCCTTCCAGGCGGCCTGCGTGAGGCCGGAACAGTCGTAGGAGTCGGGGCCGGTCGCGCCCCAGACGTACGGCTTGCCGATCTGTGCGCGGGCGAAGGCGAGGGCCTTCTGGGCCTTGGTGGCGTACGAGGAGTCCGTCGTGGACGACGAGGAGCCGGCGGTCCCCGAGGAGTCGGCGCTCTGCTGCTGGGCGGTCTGTTCGGCGGCCTGCTGCCGGGCGAGCTCCGCCGCCTGGCGCGCGGCCTCCTCCTGCTTCTGCTTCTCGATCTCCGCCAGCCGCGCCTTCTCCTGGGCGGTCAGCTGCGACAGCAGCTCGCGCGCCGCGCTGAGCTTCTTCTGGACGGTCGCCTTGGCGGTCTTCAGGTCGCTCTGCGTGTCGGTGAGCGTGGCGAGGCTCTCGGCGGCCTCCTGCCGCTTCTTCATCGTCGCCGACTGCTCGGTGACGTAGTCGTCGACCGCGCCCTTCTGGCGGTCGGTCAGCCGACTCATCAGCTGCGTCCGGTCGAAGTAGTCCTGCGGGGAGTCCGCGAGCAGGAAGGTCGCCGTGTCGGGCGCGGAGGAGCCGGTGCGGTACTGGGCGGCGGCGAAGGAACCCAGCTCCTCACGTGCCTCGTTGAGTTTCTGGGTGCGCTGGGCCACGTCGTCCAGGAGGCCGTCCACACGCTTGCGCTGCTTGGTCGTCTGCTCCTTGGCGGCGTTGTACTTCTCGGTCGCCGACTCCGCCTGGCGGTAGAGGTCGTCGACCTTCTTCTCGACCTCCTCCAGGCTCGGCCTGCCGTCGTCGGACGGGGCGGCGTTCGCCGACTGGGAGAGCAGGGCCACGGACGTGAGGGCGGCGGTGGCGAGAGCGGGGGTGCGTATGCCTGCCACGCGTGTGCCCGGGAAGCGCGGCTTGCGGTGCTGCGACGCCAAGAGAGGCGACTCCTTCCATCGTCCGCCTACCGGGTTAGCTGTCGGGTTCGGGCGGATGGTTCGGAAGGGCGCCCTACGGCCCGTCCCGGGAGGGGAGGCGGGCCGATTCACCCCAGGGGTTCGGTGGGTCCCCGGCTCCGGCTGCCGCACAGGGGCGCACCGGACTCGGCGGAGGCCGTGCGGCCCGGCGAGGTTCGCCGGTGGGGATCCGTAGGGCCTGCCCGGCACGGTAGCCAACTGGTGTGGCCCCTGTGAAGGTTGATGGGCGATATGCCCGGTACATTTTCGTTACCTTGAGCAAAGCCCGTACGCGGGGTCACGTGCTGTGATAGGGCCGCCTCGGAAGGTGAGGGCGGGGGATGTTCCCGGGACGGCGTCCGCGTTGTCGGTGGGGCACCCTAGACTCGGAGAGCGATGAGCAGCCTCTTTGACGACAGCTTCCTGGCGGACCTCCAGGGCCCCCGCGGCCACGGGGAGGAACCCCCGCCACCGCCCGAGGACGATCACACTCCGGAATCGGTTCCGGACGATCTGTTCGGCGGGAAGTTCGACGTGCCACCGGACCGGGACGCCTACTATCGCGACGGCGCCGCGCGCCCGGCGATCGACACGGCGGCACTCCTCGAGGGGCTGAACGACAACCAGCGCGCGGCCGTCGTCCACGCCGGCACCCCCCTGCTCATCGTCGCCGGCGCCGGCTCCGGCAAGACGCGCGTGCTCACCCACCGCATCGCCCACCTCCTCGCCGAGCGCGGCGTGCACCCGGGCCAGATCCTCGCGATCACCTTCACCAACAAGGCCGCGGGTGAGATGAAGGAGCGCGTCGAGCAGCTCGTCGGCCCGCGCGCGAACGCGATGTGGGTGATGACCTTCCACAGCGCGTGCGTGCGCATCCTGCGCAGGGAGAGCAAGAAGCTGGGCTTCACCTCCTCCTTCTCGATCTACGACGCCGCCGACTCCAAGCGCCTGATGGCCCTGGTCTGCCGCGACCTCGACCTCGACCCCAAGCGCTTTCCGCCGAAGTCCTTCAGTGCCAAGATCAGCAACCTGAAGAACGAGCTGATCGACGAGGAGGACTTCGCCGCCCAGGCCACCGACGGCTTCGAGAAGACCCTCGCCCAGGCCTACGCCATGTACCAGTCGCGGCTGCGCGAGGCGAACGCCCTCGACTTCGACGACCTGATCATGACGACGGTCAATCTGCTGCGCGCCTTCCCGGACGTCGCCGAGCACTACCGCCGCCGCTTCCGGCACGTCCTGGTCGACGAGTACCAGGACACCAACCACGCCCAGTACGCCCTGGTCAGGGAGCTGGTCGGCACCTCCGAGCACCCGGTCGACGTACCGCCCGGCGACTACGACGTGCCACCCGCCGAGCTGTGCGTCGTGGGTGACGCCGACCAGTCGATCTACGCCTTCCGGGGCGCCACGATCCGCAACATCCTCCAGTTCGAGGAGGACTACCCGGACGCGACGACGATCCTCCTCGAGCAGAACTACCGCTCGACGCAGACCATTCTGAGCGCGGCCAACGCGGTCATCGAGCGCAATGAGTCCCGCCGCCCCAAGAACCTGTGGACCAACGCGGGCGCGGGCGCGCGCATCACCGGCTATGTCGCCGACACCGAGCACGACGAGGCCCAGTTCGTCGCCGACGAGATAGACCGCCTCACGGACGCGGGCGACGCCAAGGCCGGCGATGTCGCCGTCTTCTACCGCACCAACGCCCAGTCCCGTGTCTTCGAAGAGGTCTTCATCCGCGTCGGCCTGCCGTACAAGGTCGTCGGCGGTGTCCGCTTCTACGAGCGCAAGGAGGTCCGGGACGTCCTGGCCTACCTGCGTGTCCTCGCCAACCCGGAGGACTCCGTCCCGCTGCGCCGGATCCTCAACGTCCCCAAGCGCGGCATCGGCGACCGCGCCGAGGCGATGATCGACGCCCTCTCGCAGCGGGAGAAGATCAGCTTCGCGCAGGCGCTGAAGCGCGTCGACGAGGCGTACGGCATGGCCGCGCGGTCGACGAACGCCGTGAAGCGGTTCAACGCGCTGATGGAGGAACTCCGTACGATCGTCGAGTCCGGCGCGGGCCCCGCGACCGTGCTGGAGGCCGTGCTGGAACGCACCGGCTACCTCGCCGAGTTGCAGGCCTCCACCGACCCGCAGGACGAGACGCGGATCGAGAACCTCCAGGAACTCGCCGCCGTGGCCCTGGAGTTCGAGCAGGAGTCCGGCGAGGGCGAGACGTCCGGCTCACTCGCCGACTTCCTGGAGAGGGTCGCGCTCGTCGCCGACTCCGACCAGATCCCCGACGAGGACGAGGACGGCTCCGGCGTCATCACCCTGATGACCCTGCACACCGCCAAGGGCCTGGAGTTCCCGGTCGTCTTCCTCACCGGCATGGAGGACGGCGTGTTCCCGCACATGCGCGCCCTCGGCCAGGCCAAGGAACTGGAGGAGGAGCGCCGGCTCGCGTACGTGGGCATCACGCGCGCGCGGGAACGGCTGTATCTCACCCGTTCGTCGCTGCGCAGTGCCTGGGGGCAGCCGTCGTACAACCCGCCCTCCCGGTTCCTGGAGGAGATCCCGGCGACGCATGTGGACTGGAAGCGGACCGGGGCGACCGCGCCCGTGTCCTCCGGTCCGGTCTCCGGGGTGGCGGCCTCGCTGTCCTCGTCCCGCTCGCGCTCCTCGGCCGCCGGTGCCTCCGGGTTCGCGACGCGCCGGGCGGCGGCGGAGAAGCCGGTGGTCTCGCTGGCCGTCGGCGACCGCGTCACGCACGACCAGTTCGGGCTCGGCACGGTGGTCGGAGTGAAGGGCACGGGAGCGAACGCGGAGGCGACGATCGACTTCGGCGACACCAAGCCCAAGCGGCTGCTGCTGCGGTACGCACCGGTGGAGAAGCTGTAGCCGCACGAGGGGAGCCCCCGCTCGCGCAACGGGGGCTCAGGGTGCGGCGGTCGCGGTGCTACGTCGGGTCGAGCCCGTGGCTGCGCAGCCACGGCAGCGGGTCTATCGGGGAGCTTCCGGCCGGCCGGACCTCGAAGTGCAGGTGCGGGCCGGTGGAGTTGCCCGAGTTGCCGGAGTAGGCGATCGGGTCGCCGGCCTTCACCGTCGTACCGGAGGCGACGCGGTAGCTGGAGAGGTGGCAGTACCAGGTCTCCGTGCCGTCCTTCGCCGTCACGATCAGCATGTTGCCGTAGGCGCTGTTCCACTGCGTCCGTACGGTGCCGTCGGTGGCGGCCATCACGGTGGTGCCGTAGGAGACCGGGAAGTCGATGCCGGTGTGCTGGGACATCCAGTTGACGCCGGCCTGGCCGAAGTAGGCGCTGAGCCCGCGTTGGGCGACCGGGAGGGCGTACTTCGGGCGCAGCCGCTCCTTGCGGGCCGCCTCCGCCGCCGCCTTCTTCTGCTCGGCCTCCTGCTGCGCCTTGAGGTCGATGCGCTCCTGCGTCCGGCTGGCCCGGTCGGCGAAGTCGTCGGCCTCGGCGCTGAGGGTCTCGAGCTGGGAGTCCAGCTTGTTGTTGGCGGCGACCGGTTTCACCGCCTGCGCGTCCGAGGCGGAGGTCGTGGTGTCCTGGGCGTCGCCGCCGGTCAGCGTGGAGACGGAGGCGGCGGCGATGCCGGCGACGCCCATCACACACGCCGAGGGCACGGCCACGGTCAGCAGCGCTGAGCGCTTCGTGGGCGTACGGCGGCGGGAACGGCCGCCGTTGCGGGCGGCGGCGCGCGTCGTGGGGGCCGGAGTGGCCTCCTCCTGGTCGTCCAGGAGGGGGAGCTCGGAAACGGCGGGCAGCTCACCCGTGGCGGTCGACTCGTCGCCGTCCGGGGCCTGTTCGCCGTAGCCGACGGTGTCGAAGGTGGCGGTGGCCTGCTGGTCGAAGGGGATCTCGGCCGGCTGGTCGTACTCGTCGGAGGCCGGGGTGGTGGCCGCGCCGCCGTCGGAGTTCCACTGCGTGGCGTCGTAGGCGCCGGTGTCGAAGACCTGCGTGTCCCATACCCAGTGCTGGGTCTGGTCGGCCGGGCCGCAGGACTGGTCGGGCTGCTGCCAGGCGTTCGCCCCGCCCTCGGAGAGGGGTGACCCCCAGCCGTTGGTTTCGGGCGCCGTGGCCTGCGGCGGGACGACCGGCAGCGGCTGCTGGTCGGTGGGCCAGCCGGTGGTGTCGTACGCGCCCGAGTCGTAGGCGGCGTGGTGCTGGGCCGCGTACGGGTCGTAGTTCAGGGTGTGGTGGCCGCCCGTGTCGTGGAGCTGCCGGCCGGTGTCCACCATCGTCGGGTGGGCACTCGTGGCCCACTGCCCGTTGTCGTACACGCCGTCGGCGGTGCCCGTGCCGTCGCCGGGGAGGCTGCCGAAGAGAGGGTCGGTCACGAAGTGGCCGGTGCCGTAACCGCCATGGGTGAAGCCGTCGTACTGGGCTTCCTGGGTGCCGTAGGACGCGTAGTGCGTGGAGTCGGCGTCGGAAGCCGGAGCCGGGGTCATGGTCCCCGACGGGTGACGGTCGTTCACCAACTTCTCTCTCGCCTCGACAACAGGGGCTGCCAGAGCAGTGCGGCGACTGTACCCGGCGGTATGCGGGCGCGACAATCTTCCGCAGGTTTCGTGCCCGCAGGAAAGGGGCAATCGGCCGTGATTCGGGGGACGGCGGGCACGGGTTTGGCCCTATGTTCGAAGAGCGTTCGACGGGTGAGGGCCGTCCGATGGCTGTGCGGGGGCCCGGCCACCCGGTGAACGACGCCCCGGCAGGCTTTCAGGCCACCGTCAGTCCGCCGGTCCGCGGGTCGGCCGCGGCCACCGTCTCCGAGGCGTCGAGGGCCTGCCGTATGCCTGTCGCGACCGCCGGGTGGACGGGGAGGGCGAGATGACCGATGCCGGTCACCCGGACGTTCTGCGCGTGCAGGTCCGGGTGGTCGATGCAGGCGGTCTCCAGCGGGTCCATCAGGTGGTCCAGGTCGCTCCAGAAGCTGACGAAGTGCGTGCGGCAGCCGGGCGCGGGCCGGGACAGTTCCTCGATGACCTCCGAACCGGGGCGCATCTGGCGCACGATGGGGTGCGCGTTCGCCAGCGGCGCCACCCGGGTGCCGGAGTGCGGGGTGCCGAGTGTGACCAGGGTGCGGACCCGGACGTCACCGCCCAGCCGCTGGACGTAGTAGCGGGCTATCAGGCCGCCCAGGCTGTGCCCCACCATGTCGACCCGGCTGCTGCCGGTGCGTGCGCAGATCTCCTCTACGTGCCGCCCCAGCAACTCGGCCGCGATACGGATGTCACAGGTCAGCGGGGAGTAGTTGAGCGACTCCACGCGGTGCCTGCCGTGCTGGGCGAGACTGCGGCGCAACAGGACGAAGACGGAGCGGTTGTCGATGAAGCCGTGCAGGAGGACGACCGGCGGCGGGGCCTGGGTGGGAAGCCGCGGGGGGAACTCGGTGCCATTTTCCCCGATCGCGTCGTTCTTCGCTGCCGGAAGCGCGGGGCGGCGGCGCTCCTGGGTGATGCCGGAGGGGTAGAGCAGCAGATGGCCCGCGAGGATGGCGGCGTCCAGGACGGTGGCCTTCAGCAGTGCCGTGGAGAGGCCGGCCAGTCTGCTCGGGAGGCTCGGCAGCAGGCGCTGACACAGCGGAAGAATGGGCTGCAGCGCCCTGGTGACCTGCATGGCCGACCTCCTGTCGGCACGCCGAGGACGTCCCTGTCCCCCGTGTGCCCTCGAGGGAAGTCGCGGCGGAGGAGATCGGCCGAGCGGCGGAGGGCCGAGGCCCCCGGCGCCCGTCCTGCCAATGCCGATGCGCCGTACCGCCGCGGCGTGCGGCCTGCGGCGCGGCGGTACGGCGACCTCGTTTGCGGCTCCCGTTTCTGTCCCATTGTGTGATTTCCCCCTCGGCGCATGTCATGAAACTGCCGGTTGGGGAATGCTGGCGATAACGTTCGTTCACTTCCCCGGCCCGGTGGCACGGGGTGTCCGGACCATCGAGGACGGACGGAGTCGCTTCAGGGAGGCAGTGATGGGTGTGGCAGCCGGTCCGATCCGTGTGGTGGTGGCCAAGCCTGGACTCGACGGCCATGATCGTGGGGCCAAGGTGATCGCACGGGCGTTGCGCGACGCCGGTATGGAGGTCATCTACACCGGGCTCCACCAGACCCCGGAGCAGATCGTCGACACGGCGATCCAGGAGGACGCCGACGCGATCGGGCTGTCCATTCTGTCCGGAGCGCACAACACGCTCTTCGCCGCGGTGATCGAGTTGCTCGAGGAGCGGGACGCGGCGGACATCCTGGTCTTCGGTGGGGGGATCATTCCCGAGGCGGACATCGCGCCGCTGAAGGAGAAGGGGGTTGCGGAGATCTTCACGCCGGGGGCGACGACCGCTTCGATCGTGGAGTGGGTGCGGGCCAATGTCCGGCAGCCGGCGGGGGCGTGAGCCTGCGGCGCCTGGACCGGGTTGGGTGCGGGTGGTTCGGGGTGAGCGGCCCTGGGGCTCTGCCCCCAGATCCCCGTTCGGCCCTTGAGGGGCCTCGTCCCAGAACGCCGGCGGGCTGACTGCGCCGGGCGCTCTCAGGCGCCCCCGAGCTCCTGAGCCATCACCGCTCTCAAACGCAGCGTCGTTCCCAGGCGCTGGAATGCCTCCGCCCAGTAGCTCCCCGCTCCCGGTGACGCGTCTTCCGGTTCGTCGGGGACGGCCAGGAGGGCGTCCAGGTGGGAGGCCTCCGAAGGGTTCAGGCAGCGTTCGGCCAGGCCCATCACACCACTGAAGCTCCATGGGTAACTTCCCGCGTCCCGGGCGATGTTGAGGGCGTCCACCACGGCGCGGCCGAGGGGGGCGGACCAGGGGACGGCGCAGACGCCCAGCAGTTGGAACGCCTCCGACAGGCCGTGCCCCGCGATGAACCCGGCGACCCACTCGGCCCGTTCGCCCGCCGGCAGGGTGCCCAGGAGCTTCGCGCGCTCGGCCAGGGAGACCGCGCCGGGGCCGCCCGCCCCGGGTGCCGACGGCGGCCCGAGCAGCGCTCGCGACCAGGCGGCGTCGCGCTGCCGTACCGCGGCCCGGCACCAGGCGCCGTGCAGTTCGCCCAGCCAGTCGTCGGCCACCGGGAGCGCGACGATCTGCTCCGGGGTACGGCCGCCCAGTCGCGCCGGCCAGGCGGAGAGCGGGGCCGCCTCCACCAACTGGCCGAACCACCAGGACCGTTCGCCCCGGCCCGACGGTGCCTTGGGGGCGACGCCGTCGCGTTCCATCGCCGCGTCGCACTCGTGGGGTGCCTCCACGACGAGCGTCGGTGTGTCCCGCATGGGGTCGACGGCCACACAGGTGCCGGCCCGGACCGCCATCCGCGCGGCGAGCGCCGAACCCGGCAGCGCCGACAACAGCTCGGCGGCCGTCGCCCGTACATTGCGGCTGCGGTCGGCCAAGGCCTGTTCCAGGAACGGCTCGTCGCGTTCGCCGAGGCCGGTGCGGAGCGAGTCGAGGAACATCAGGCGGTCCTCGGCGCGCTCCGTCGGCCAGGTGGAGGCGAGCAGTTCGCGGGCGGCGTCGGGCGCGCGGGAACGGAGGGACGCGAGGAGGGCGACACGCTCGGCGAACAGGCCCTCCCCCCAGAGCTTCCCGATCCGGTCGGTCTCCTCCGGGCGCGGCAGTGAGGCGTCCCCGCCCGGTGCGGCACGGAGCGCGAACCGCCAGTCCGGGTTCAGTCCGGCCAGCCACAGGGCGCGGGGGCCCGCGAACCTCAGGGCCGCCGGACGCAGGTCCGTGCGCCCGCGGGCCGCGTCGAGCAGCGCGGGCAGGGACTCGGCGGGCGGGGCGAACCCATGGGCGTTCGCCGCCGCCAGCCACTGGGGCAGTAGTTCCATGAGGTCCGGTGCCGTGCTCCGGCGGCCGCCCGCGCCGGTGCCGGGTCGGTCGGCGAGCAGCAGCGCGAGTCGGCGGGCGGCGGGCCCGGGCAGCGGGGGGCGCGGATCGGCGGGGGCCGGTGCCGGGCGGGGTGCGGCCCGGCCCGGACGCAGGCCGGCCCGACGCCGTACGGTCTCGGCGGCCGCCGCGTCCAGCAGGGCGGTCGGCGCCGTGCGGCCGGGAGCGGCTCCCGGGGGTGTACGGCGGTCCGTGCCCAGCAGGGCCGCGGTGACCAGGTCCTCCCAGGAGGCCGTGGTGGTCGGCGCCGTGGGCGCCGGGGTGGTGTGCATGGGGCTCCCCTTCGTCCTGGTCACAGGCGCATCCTTCTCGGTCACAGGCGCACCGCCGCTCCCTCGCCGACCGGCCAGGCCGTCAGGGGGGTGAAACCCCGGTGGCCGCACTCGCCGAAGACCTTGACGGGGGCGCCGCCGGAGAGGGCGGCCAGGCGCCACAGGCCGGGGCGGGCGGCAGCGGCTGGGGTGAGCGGCAGGGCCGTGTCGCCGTCGGCGTCGGCCAGCTGCCAGGAACCGCCGTCCGGGACCGGTATGACGTCGTCCAGCGTCACGGGGATCGACTCCTGCCAGGGGTCGTCGCGCAGCGCCTCGCCGTAGCGGACGGCCGCCTCGGTCGTGCTGATGCCGGATGGGCGGGCCGTGGTCGGTGCGGGCGGGGCGAACCGTTCGCCCAGGGCGGCCCGTCGCTGTCCGGCGCCCGGGTAGGCGGACAGTTCGGCGTCCAGGGCCAGGCCGACCGGCAGGGCGAGGTCGGGGGCGCGGCCGGCGGCGCCGTAGGAGAGGACGAGGGCCGTGCGGCCCGAGGCGGTGCCGTGGAGCCAGATGCGGCGGGTCGTCAGTTTGGGATCCGGCGTGTCGTGCTGGGAGAGGACCAGCCAGTGGTCGCGCAGCGGGGGTCCGGCCGGAGCGGCGGTCAGGCCGACGCGGGTGCGGACCGTGGCCGCCAGGGCCTGTGGGAGCCGCTCGCGGTGCAGCCAGCCCTGGTCGAGGAGGTGGAGCAGGGCGCACTCCTCCAGCAGCCGCACCGGCCAGTCGGGGCCGGTCCCCGGGATCGACCCCAACTCCCGGATCCGCGCGGCCAGTCCGGGGGCCTGGGCGTCGATCATGCGGGCCGCCGTCTCCTCCCACAGGCCATGACCCGCCTGCTCGGCCGTGACCAGGCCGGAGCGCAGGAGGTCGGTCAGGCGCTGCTCCAGCTCCGTCGCCCCCGCGGTGATCCGCTCGGCGCGCCGCTCCGCTCTCCGGCGCGCCGCCTCCGGATCGGCGGAGCCTGCGGCCGAACCCGCCGTGCCCGCTTCCTCCTGCCCCCGAGTGGCCCGGCGCCGTCCCGCGACCCACTCCTCCGCCCAGTCCGGCGCCCGGCCCGCCGGGACGGCGGCCTCCCCGCCCGACCAGAGCAGCAGCAGCCCGAGCGCGTGCTTGCACGGGAACTTACGGCTCGGGCAGCTGCAGTGATACGCCGGACCGAAGCCGCCGGGCGTGTCCGCGGTGTCGACCACCGTCCGGTACGGCGTGCCGCCGCCGCCCGCGCACACTCCCCACACCGCCCCCTCCCGCGAACTGCCCGTGCCGGACCACGGACCGGCCGTGCCGAGTTTGCTTCCCGCTTTGCGTGACGCGGAGTCAGGCGCCAGTGCCAGCACCTGGTCCGCGGTCCAGCGCACCCCCTGCTCAGTCATGCCACCGACGGTAGATCCACCCACTGACAATCGGTCCCGCGAGCGTCCGGCGAGCACCCGATCCGGGGCGTTTCCGCAGGTCGGAACGCGTTGTCAGTGGTGTGGTGCACGGTGGACACCAGATCCGAACCGGCCGAGCTGGAGGGGGCCTCAGCCATGTCCGTGTCCGCAGACCCGACGTTCGTGAAACCCAGTCAGCAACAGCCGGCGGAGGCGTTGCGGCCGCATGCCGAGCACGCCTTCGCCGCCGAACTCACCGCGCTCGCCGCGCACGACGACCGCCCGCGCCCGGCCCGGTGGAAACTGTCGCCGTGGGCCGTCGCCACCTACCTCCTCGGCGGCACCCTGCCGGACGGCACGGTGATCACTCCGAAGTACGTGGGTCCGCGCCGCATCGTGGAGGTGGCCGTCAGCACGCTCGCCACCGACCGCGCCCTGCTCCTGCTCGGCGTCCCCGGCACCGCCAAGACCTGGGTCTCCGAGCACCTGGCCGCGGCGGTCAGCGGTGACTCGACCCTGCTGGTGCAGGGCACGGCGGGCACCCCCGAGGAGGCGATCCGCTACGGCTGGAACTACGCCCAGCTGCTCGCGCACGGGCCGAGCCGGGACGCCCTCGTCCCCAGCCCCGTCATGCGGGCCATGGCGGAGGGGACGACGGTCCGCGTCGAGGAATTGACTCGCATTCCGGCAGACGTCCAGGACACACTCATCACCATCCTCTCGGAGAAGACGCTGCCGATACCTGAGCTGGGGCAGGAGGTTCAGGCGGTCCGCGGCTTCAACCTGATCGCCACTGCCAACGATCGGGACCGCGGGGTCAACGAACTGTCCAGCGCCCTGCGCCGCCGCTTCAACACGGTGGTGCTGCCGCTGCCGGCGAGTGTCGACGCCGAGGTCGACATCGTCGCGCGGCGTGTCGACCAGATCGGCCGCTCCCTCGAGCTGCCGACCGTGCCCGACGGTATCGACGAGATCCGCCGTGTGGTGACCGTCTTCCGTGAACTGCGGGACGGCATCACCGCGGACGGCCGCACCAAGGTGAAGTCACCGAGCGGCACGCTCTCCACAGCCGAAGCCATCTCCGTCGTCACCGGCGGCCTTGCCCTGGCCGCCCACTTCGGCGACGGCGTGCTCCGGCCGGGGGACGTCGCCGCGGGAATCCTCGGCGCGGTCGTCCGGGAGCCGGCCGCCGACCGGGTGGTCTGGCAGGAGTACCTGGAGGCGGTGGTGCGCGAACGCGAGGGCTGGACCGACTTCTACCGGGCCTGCAGGGAGGTGAGTGCGTGAACGTGAACGACGAGGACTCGAGGTGGCCGAGAAGGCTCCGACCGGGACTGAAGGGAGGTGACGACGTGTACGAGGACGACGACTCGCGCTGGCCGCGCGGCTGACGACGGACGGACGACGAGATGACCGGGGGGTTGCGATGACGGGGAAGCGGAAGGCCGGCCGGCTGGTCGACGACTCCAGGTGGCCGTTGCTGCTCGGGGTGCGGCATCACGGGCCCGGGTCGGCGCGGACGGTGCGGGCGGCGCTGGAGGCCGCCCGGCCCCGGACCGTGCTGGTCGAAGGGCCGCCCGAGGCCGACGCGCTGATTCCCCTGGCCGCCGACCCGGAGATGCGCCCGCCGGTCGCGTTGCTCGCCCACGCCGTCGACGAGCCCGGGCGCTCGGCGTTCTGGCCGCTGGCCGAGTTCTCCCCGGAGTGGGTGGCGCTGCGCTGGGCCCTGGAGCACGGCGTGCCGGCCCGTTTCATCGACCTGCCGGCCACCCACACCCTGGCCTGGGAGACCGGCGCGGATCCGGAGGAAGGCCGGGGCGGCGCGCCCGGCGACGGGCTGCGGGTCGATCCCCTCGCCGCCCTCGCCGAGGCCGCCGGGTACGAGGACGCCGAGCGCTGGTGGGAGGACGTCGTCGAGCACCGGGGCGTGGGCGACGGGGATCCGGTCACCCCCTTCGCCGCGGTCGAGGAGGCCATGGCGGCGGTGCGGGAGACGCACGGCGGTGGGGAGCGCGACCGGGACACCGTGCGCGAGGCGTACATGCGGCTCCAAGTACGTGCCGCCCAGCGGCAGTTCGGTGACGGCGGCGTGGCCGTGGTGTGCGGGGCCTGGCATGTGCCCGCGCTGCGGCGCAAGGTCGCCGTCGCCGACGACCGGGCGCTGCTGAAAGGCCTGGCCAAGGTCAGGGCCGACCTGACCTGGGTGCCGTGGACGTACCGCAGGCTGGCGCGGGGCGGGGGATACGGCGCGGGGATCGCCTCGCCCGGCTGGTACGCGCATCTGTTCGGCGTGCCGGACCGGCCGATCGAGCGATGGCTGACCAAGGTCGCCGGGCTGCTCCGCGCAGAGGACCGGATCGTGTCCCCCGCGCATGTCATCGAGGCGGTCCGGCTCGCCGAGACGCTCGCCGCGCTGCGCGGCCGGCCGCTGCCCGGTCTGAGCGAGACGACCGACGCGGTACGGGCGGTGCTGTGCGAGGGGTCGGACGTGCCGCTGGCGCTGGTGCGCGACCGGCTCGTGGTCGGGGACGCGCTGGGGGAGGTGCCGGCCGGTGCGCCGGCGGTGCCGTTGCAGCGCGACCTCGACCGGGCCCAGCGCCGCCTCCGCCTCAAACCGGAGGCGGCGGAGAGGGAAGCGGAACTCGACCTGCGCAAGGAGACCGACGCCGGGCGCAGCAGGCTGTTGCACCGGCTGCGGCTGCTGGGTGTGGAGTGGGGCGAGCCGGTCGCCTCGCGCGGCAGCACGGGCACGTTCCGGGAGACCTGGCGGCTGCGCTGGGAACCGGAGTTGTCCGTGCGGGTGGCCGAGGCCGGGGTCTGGGGGACGACCGTACGCGCCGCGGCGACCGCGAAGGCGGAGACGGACGCGGTGGCCGCGCGGGGCCTTGCCGAGGTGACCACGCTCGCCGAGCGCTGCCTCCTGGCCGGCCTCCCGGAGGCGCTGCCCACGGTGATGCGGGTCCTCGCCGACCGGGCCGCCCTCGACACGGACGTCGGCCACCTCGCACAGGCGCTGCCCGCCCTGGTCCGCTCCTTGCGCTACGGCGATGTGCGCGGCACCGACACCGGCGCCCTCGCGGACGTCGCCGCCGGCCTCGCCGAGCGGATCTTCGTCGGCCTTCCCCCGGCCTGCACCGCCCTGGACGCGGACGCGGCGGACGAGATGCGGCGCCATGTGGACGCGGTGCACGGGGCGGTGGGGCTGCTGGAGGAGACGGCGGGTCCGCGGGGCGCCGCCGACCGGGCCGGCAGATCGGCCGACGGGGACAAGGACGGCGGCGGGCACGGGAGCGGAGCGGGGGACGGGGATCCGTCCGGGACCTCCGCAACGGGCGACGGGGACCTGCCCGGGAGCCCCGGCCCGGGCCGCGACGGGCCGCGTTCGGGCCACGGTCACCCGCTCCCCGGCCACAGGGATCTGCGGGCCCGCTGGTGGAGCGTGTTGCGGGGGCTGGCCGGACGGGAGCGGGTGCCGGGGGTCGTCCGGGGCCGGGTGGTGCGGTTGTTGCTGGACGACGGGGAGGTGGGACAGGACGAGGCGGCGCGGCTCATGGGGCTCGCGCTGTCACCGGGGACGCCGCCGGCGGACGCGGCCGCGTGGATCGAGGGCTTCGTCGGCGGCGCTTCCGGGGGCGGGCTGCTGCTGGTACACGACGAGCGGTTGCTCGGACTGGTCGACGGGTGGCTCACGCGGGTGCCGGCGGAGGCGTTCACGGATGTGCTGCCGCTGCTGCGGCGGACGTTCTCGGCGTATGAGCCGGGGGTGCGCAGAACGCTCGGCGAGCTGGTCCGGCGGGGCCCGGGTGAGCGGGCGGGCGCGGTCGGGGCGGGTGCGGCGGGAGTGCCCGGGTTCGCGGCCGAGCTCGACGGCGGCCGGGCCGACGCCGTACTGCCGGTGGTGCGGCTGCTGCTGGGGCTGGACGGCGGCCAAGCCGACGCCGAAACCGCCCCCACCAGCACGGCCGACGCCGACACCGATGCCGGTGACGCCGATGACGCCGACGACAACGACCTTGCGGGGGTGGGCGGATGACCGTTGATCCGGAACAGGCGGCGGCGGAGCGGCTGCGGCGGTGGCGGCTGGTGCTGGGCGGGGACGAGGCGGACGGGACGGGGCACGCGCTCTCCGGGCGGGACGCCGCGATGGACGGTGCGCTCACCGCGCTCTACGGGAAGGCGGACAGACGGGCGACGGGACGGGACCGTTCGGGCGGGCTCGGGGCGTCGGCGCCGTCCGTGGCACGGTGGCTCGGGGACATCCGGACCTACTTCCCGACTTCCGTCGTCCAGGTGATGCAGCGTGACGCGATCGACCGGCTCGGGCTGTCCGCGCTGCTGCTGGAGCCGGAGATGCTCGAGGCGGTCGAGGCCGATGTGCATCTCGTCGGCACACTGCTCTCCCTCAGCAAGGCGATGCCGGAGACAGTGAAGGAGACCGCGCGGGCCGTCGTGCGCAAGGTCGTGGAGGACCTGGAGAAGCGGCTCGCCGCCCGCACCCGGGCCACCCTCACCGGCGCCCTCGACCGCAGCGCCCGCGTGCACCGGCCGCGCCACCACGACATCGACTGGAACCGCACGATCGCCGCCAACCTCAAGCACTATCTGCCCGAGTACGGGACGGTCGTGCCGGAGCGGCTCGTCGGGTACGGGCGGGCGGCGCGGTCCGTGAAGAAGGAGGTCGTCCTCTGCGTGGACCAGTCGGGGTCCATGGCGGCGTCGGTCGTCCACGCGGCCGTCTTCGGGGCGGTGCTCGCGTCCATGCGGTCCATCGACACCCGGCTCGTCCTGTTCGACACGGCGGTCGTCGACCTCACCGACCAGCTCGACGACCCCGTCGACGTCCTCTTCGGCACCCAGCTCGGCGGCGGCACGGACATCAACCGGGCCCTCGCGTACTGCCAGTCGCGGATCACCCGGCCCGCCGAGACGGTGGTCGTGCTCATCAGCGACCTCTACGAGGGCGGCATACGCGACGAGATGCTGAAACGGGTCGCGGCGATGAAGGCGTCGGGCGTGCAGTTCGTCGCACTGCTCGCGCTGTCGGACGAGGGTGCGCCGGCCTACGACCGTGAGCACGCGGCCGCGCTCGCGGCGCTGGGCGCACCGGCGTTCGCCTGCACACCCGAACTGTTCCCGGAGGTCATGGCGGCGGCGATCGAGAAGCGTCCGTTGCCCGTGCCGGACACCGTGTGACCCGTACGGCGACAAAAGGGAGATGGACGACATGGCCACCCATCGGTAAGAGGGGGGTTGCGCTCCCTCGGGACCCGCGTGCAAGGATCGGCCGGACGTTCCGCCGCACGGGAGGATCCTCCCCTCTTGACCTTCGCCAGCCTTCTGCCCGGTGCCGCTCCCCGCGTCCTGCGCGAGGCGGTTGGGCGGCGTGCGCTGCAACTGGCGCTGCTCGTGGGTGGGTTGGTCGCGCTCGGGTTCCTCTGCGGAGGGCGCGCGCAGGCGGCGGAGGAGGCGCCGGCTGTGCCGGCGGCGGTGACGAGCCAGGTTTCGACGTCGACATCGGTGCCGCACACAGAGCGGGCCGTTCGGCCGGTTCGTGTGGCGGTGACGGCGGCGATGACGGCGGTGAAGGAGCAGGTGGACCGGGCCTCGGAGCAAGCCTCCTCGGCCCCCTCGGCCCCGGATCTCCCGCATCTCCCGGGCGTGGAGGATCCGGCGGACCTGGGAGGTCTGACGGACCTTTCCGGACTGCCCTCGCTTCCGGTGCGGACGCTTCCCGTGCCGACGCCTTCCCTGCCCGGCACCCAGGAGCCCCGGCCCGGCGCCCCGGTGACATCGTCGCCGCACGGGCACGGTTCCGCCGGCCGGAAGGCAGCCGACGGGGTGACGGCCCCGTCCACGGCGTCGTACGGGCCCCTGGTCTCCGTCACCGGCATCGGCGGTGCGGCCGGTGTGCGTATGGCGTCGCCCGACCCGGTGCACGCCCACTCCGGTGGGGTGCCCGCGAACCAGGGTCCCTCCGGTGACCCCAGCGGTGTGCTGGGTGGTGTGTCCGTTCTCGACGGCGGTGCGTCGCGGCACGGCGACGCGCATGCCGTCACGTCCGGTCAGGGGGTGCCGCTGCGGCTGGTGCCCGGCGGTGCCGTGCGGTCCTACGCGGCCGAGATCCAGGACAGGTACCGGGACGTTCCGGTCTTCCCCGGCTAGGGCCCGGCAGCGCTTCCCGCGCTGCCCGAGTGCCCGTGATGCCCGGAATGACCGGCATCTCCCCAAGCCTTCCGAAGTCTCGGAACCCCCTAAGGATCTGACGTACGCATGAACAAGAACATCCGCCGTTCCCTCGTCATAGCCGCCGGCGTCACCGGCGCGTGGGCGCTCGGTTCCACCGCGGCCAGCGCCGACGAGCTGCCCGGCGCCTCCCTGTCCACGCCGGACACCGACGTCACCGGCGCCCTCACCGACACGGTGGACGGTGTCGTCTCCGACGTGCGGGACACCGTCACCGGTGCCGAGGGCGTGACCTCGCAGGTCACTGACACCGTCGCCGGTGCCGCCACCCAGTCTCGGACCGGGGCGGAGACCAACACCGACACCGACACCAGGACCAGGACCGCGGACCGGGTGAAGGGCGGTGCCGCCCAGGTCATCCAGGGCGCCAAGGTCGCCCGCGCGGAGAAGGCGGAGCGGGCCGGGCAGGCGGCCGACAAGGCCGGGTCCGCCGTGCGGACCGGGGCTGCCGACGCCCGGTCGCAGGTCCAGGAACCCGCCCTTCCGGACCTCCCGTCGGACGACCGGAGCGCCGTCGACTACCTCTTCGGCCCCCTCTCCGCCTTCGCCCCCGAGCTGGAGCAGGCCCTCGCCGCCGCCCAGACCAAGCTCCAGGGCGTTCAGTCGGCCGCCCGCGCCCAGGCGCAGGGGGTCGACGGCGTCGTACGGACCAGGGCGCGGCAGACGGTCGCGGGCGCCGGCCGTACCGCCGCCGGAGCGACCGGCGCCGCGGGGGCCGGGCTCACCGGTGCCGAGGGCCGCGCGGGCGGGGCGGTCGCCACCGCCGAGTGCGGGGCCGCCGGGGTCGCCTCCGCCGCCGAGGCCTCCGTCTCCGCCGTCCCGGGCCATGTCACGGGCACGGTCGGCGGGGTCCGGGACCAGGTCGTCGGCACCGTCGCCGTCGTCCCCGGGACGGTCACGCCGGTCGTCGGGCGGACGACGGCCGCGGTCGTCCCGCCGGTGGCCACGACCGCCGTTGACGGCCTGTCGCCGGTCGCCGACCGGGTGGTGGCGGACACCGTGCCGCTCGCCGGGCAGACCGTGACCGGGGTCGCCCCCGTCGCCGCCCACGTGGTGAACGGGGTGCCGCCGGTCGCCACGGGCGCGCTGCAGGGGGTGACCTCGGTCGCCGACGGGGCCGTCTCGGGTGTCCGGCCGGTCGTCGGTGGGGTCGCCGCGGAGGTTCCCGCGTACGCCACCGGTGTCGTCTCCGCCGTATCCGCGTACGCGACCGGCGTGGCCGACCGTGCCGCGCCCTACGCGACCGGCGTCGTCGGCCGGGTCGCGGGCGATGCGGCGGACGCCGTCCTGCCGCCCGTGGTGAACACGGCCGTGCACGGCGTGGTGCCCGTCGCCGGGCAGGCCGTCGTGGACGCGGGTGGGCTGGCGTACGGCGTGGCCGGCGACGTGCGGCCCTTCGCCGGCGGGGTCGCCGGTGCCGTACCGCCCCTCGTGCACGGCGTGGCCGGGCAGGCGGACGGTCTGGCGTACGGCGTCACCGGGCACGTTCCGCCGTTCGCGGACGGGGTAGCCGGGACAGTGCAGCCGGTCGTGGACACCGTCACCGTGACGGTGACCGAGACCGTCCGGCCGGTCGGCGGCAGTGCCACCGCGCTGGCGTACGGCGTCGGGGGCGAGGCCGCTCCGTTCGCGGGCGGTGTCGCCGGTGAGGCCGGCACCTTCGCAGGCGGGGTCGCCGGGCAGACCGGGCCTTTCGCGGCGGACCTCACCGGGACCGTCGAGGCCGGCGGGGGCCCGCTGACCGATCACGCCCGCACCGGCGTCCGGGGCGTCGCCGAGTCGGTCGCCCCGTACGGCATCTGACCGCGAAGCCTCCAAGCGGTCCAGGTGGGTCGAGCGGTCCGGGCGGCCGGGCGGTCCGCCGATGCAGTGACTTCATGAGGCGGCAGGCCCGGACGGCCGAAAGCCGTCGGTGTGTCCGGCCGAAACCTCATGGATGAGGTCGAGGGGTCCCCATTGGGGTGGGGATCGCTCGGCCCAGGCTCCCTGAGGAGCTGGTCAGGGGGCCTCACCGGGTCAACCCCAACCCGGTGAGGTCCTTCCCCCTCGGCACTCCGTGCCAGTGAGCACGGCATCATGTGACAGGTATCACCGCTCAGGTGTGACCCTCGATTTAGGGGCCTCCTGCAAGCAGCGATAACCTGCGAGACGGACATGCCGCGCGCTCGGACACCGTGTGCGCTTCCCCTGTGACTCGAGCGGACGTCACGTTGCCCTTCGCGGCACGCCCACGCATCCAACGAACCGCGAGATCACTGATAGGGACGGAAGCGCGTGGACCTGTTCGAGTACCAGGCGAGGGACCTCTTCGCCAAGCACGATGTACCGGTGCTGGCCGGTGAAGTCATCGACACGCCTGAGGCGGCCCGCGCAGCCACCGAGCGTCTTGGTGGCAAGTCCGTCGTCAAGGCCCAGGTGAAGGTCGGCGGCCGTGGCAAGGCCGGTGGCGTGAAGCTCGCCGCCACCCCCGACGAGGCCGTCGCCCGCGCGACGGACATTCTCGGCATGGACATCAAGGGCCACACGGTCCACAAGGTGATGATCGCCGAGACCGCTCCGGAGATCCTGGAGGAGTACTACGTCTCCTTCCTCCTGGACCGTGCCAACCGCACCTTCCTCTCCATCGCGTCCGTCGAGGGCGGCATGGAGATCGAGGAGGTGGCCGCCACCCGTCCGGAGGCCGTCGCCAAGACCCCGATCGACGCCAACGAGGGTGTGACCCCCGAGAAGGCCCGCGAGATCGTCGAGGCCGCGAACTTCCCGGCCGAGGTCGCCGACAAGGTCGCGAACGTCCTGGTCACCCTGTGGAAGACCTTCATCGCCGAGGACGCGCTCCTCGTCGAGGTCAACCCGCTGGCCAAGGTCGCCTCCGGTGACGTCATCGCCCTCGACGGCAAGGTCTCCCTGGACGAGAACGCCGAGTTCCGTCAGCCGGAGCACGAGGCCCTCCAGGACAAGGACGCGGCCAACCCGCTCGAGGCCGCCGCCAAGGCGAAGAACCTCAACTACGTCAAGCTCGACGGCGAGGTCGGCATCATCGGCAACGGCGCGGGTCTCGTCATGAGCACCCTCGACGTCGTCGCGTACGCCGGTGAGGCGCACGGCGGCGTCAAGCCCGCCAACTTCCTCGACATCGGCGGCGGTGCCTCCGCGCAGGTCATGGCGAACGGCCTGGAGATCATCCTGGGCGACCCGGACGTCAAGTCCGTCTTCGTCAACGTCTTCGGCGGCATCACCGCGTGCGACGAGGTCGCCAACGGCATCGTCCAGGCGCTGAAGCTTCTCGAGGACCGCGGCGAGAACGTCACCAAGCCGCTCGTCGTCCGTCTCGACGGCAACAACGCCGAGCTGGGCCGGAAGATCCTCACCGACGCCAACCACCCGTTGGTCCAGCGCGTCGACACCATGGACGGCGCGGCCGACAAGGCCGCCGAGCTCGCGGCTGCGAAGTAAGGGACGAGGGAACACAGCCATGGCTATCTTCCTCAACAAGGACTCCAAGGTCATCGTCCAGGGCATGACCGGCTCCACGGGCATGAAGCACACCAAGCTCATGCTGGCCGACGGCACCAACATCGTCGGTGGCGTCAACCCGCGCAAGGCGGGCACCACGGTCGACGTCGACGGCACCGAGATCCCGGTCTTCGGCACCGTCGCCGAGGCGATCGAGAAGACGGGCGCCAACGTGTCCGTCCTCTTCGTGCCGCCGGCCTTCGCCAAGGCGGCCGTCGTCGAGGCGATCGACGCCGAGATCCCGCTGGCGGTCGTCATCACCGAGGGCATCGCCGTCCACGACTCGGCCGCGTTCTACGCGTACGCCGTCGCCAAGGGCAACAAGACCCGGATCATCGGCCCCAACTGCCCGGGTCTCATCACCCCCGGCCAGTCCAACGCCGGCATCATCCCGGGCGACATCACCAAGCCGGGCCGTATCGGTCTGGTCTCGAAGTCCGGCACGCTGACGTACCAGATGATGTACGAGCTGCGGGACATCGGCTTCTCCTCCGCCGTCGGCATCGGTGGCGACCCGGTCATCGGTACGACCCACATCGACGCCCTCGCGGCGTTCGAGGCCGACCCCGACACCGACCTGATCGTGATGATCGGTGAGATCGGCGGCGACGCCGAGGAGCGGGCCGCGGCCTTCATCAAGGACAACGTGAAGAAGCCGGTCGTCGGCTACGTCGCGGGCTTCACCGCGCCCGAGGGCAAGACCATGGGCCACGCCGGTGCCATCGTCTCCGGCTCCTCCGGCACGGCTGCCGCGAAGAAGGAGGCCCTCGAGGCCGCCGGCGTCAAGGTGGGCAAGACGCCCACCGAGACGGCGAAGCTGGCCCGCGAGATCCTCGCCGGCTGAGCCGCTTCCCGGCCGAACGTCGGTGGGCCCGTCCCCGGGTGGGGGCGGGCCCACCGACGTTTGTCGCGCGCCCGCGCCGGAGGGAGCCCCGGCGGGCTCACCGGGACATCGGCAGCAGCCTCTCCGGACCGTTCGCCGTTGCCGACCTCAGCTTCTTGCGCAGGGCGAGTTGTTTGTCCGACAGGGCGCCCGGGGCGGCTCTCGGGGGGATGCCCTCGACCGTTTCGCCCGGGGGGACCGGCGGGTCGTACTGGGTGGGGGCCGTGCGGACGGTCAGGGCCGTCGCACCGATGATCGCCACCGTGAACGCGATCGCCGCCCGGGTCCAGAAGCGGGCACGGCGTTCGCTGTCCGCCCGTACGGCCGGGGACCGGGCCGCGCGCAGGCGTTCCGCGGAGGCCACCTCGGCGAGACGCCGGTGCAGGACGGCGGGGTCGGCCAGCCCGGGCAGGCGGGCGGCGACGGCCTCGCGCGCGTGCAGCAGCCGGTGCGCGGTCGCCCGCGTGCTCGCCTCCGTCTCGGCCGCCGTCTCCGGCAGGTCGAGGCCCACACCGTCGTAGAGGACGAGCGTGCGGCGGTACGACGGCGGGAGCGCGAGGAGTACGGCGAGCAGGGCGCGGTCGGCGGCGTCGGGGGGCGGGGGTTCGGGGTGCCGGAAGCGGGGGCGGAACCGGTGCCAGGGGGAGAGCGCGTAGTCGTAGGCCGCCGCCCGCACCCAGCTCGTCGGGTCGCGGTCGACGGCCACCGTGGGCCAGCGCTGCCAGGCGAGCCGGAAGGCCTGTTCGACGGATTCGCGGGCGAGTTCACGGCGGCCGCAGAGGAGGTAGGTCTGGCGTACGAGGGCGGGGGCGCAGAACGCGTAGAGGGCGTCGAAGGCCTGAGCGGGCGTCTTCACGCGTACGCCTCCCGCTGGTGGCGGCGCCGGGAGGCCCATCGTACGAAAAAGAACATAACCGTATATTGAGTGACACGTCGGTGGTTGGCCTGTTACGCCGGTAAAGCGCGTGTCGTTGGGAGCATGGCGGGCGTGACCCGGATCCCCGCTCGCCGATCGTTCCCGTCTTCCTTGTTCTCGTGGTCCTCGTGGTCCTCGCGGTCCTCGCGGTCCTCGTGGTCGTCCTGGTCCTCGTGGCCCTTGTCGGCCTTGTCGGCCTTGTCGGCCTTGTCGGCCTTGTCGGCCTTGTCGGCCTTGTCGGCCCTGTCGGCCCGGATGCGCGGCCGTTCGCCCGGGCTGGTCGCCGGTCTGCTGGGCGGGGCGCTGGCGGCCGGGCTGGGGGCCGGGGCGTTCGCGGCGCTCGTGATGGTGCTGTGGATCAGTTCGCCGTATCCCGACAGCGGCCCGGGTGGGGCGCTGCATGTCGCCGCCGCGCTGTGGCTGTTGGCGCACGGGGCGGAACTGGTGCGCACCGACACGCTGTCCGGGGTGCCGGCACCGGTGGGGGTGACGCCGTTGCTGCTGCTCGTGCTGCCGGTGTGGCTGGTGCACCGGGCGGCGCGGGACGCGGCGGGCGACTGGGGCGGGGAGGAGGAGCGCCTGACCGGCGGGGCGTCCGTGGGCGCGAGGACGGCCTGGGCGGGGGTCGTCGCCGGGTATCTCTCCGTCGGGGCGGTGGTGGCCGGCTACGCGGCCGGGGGTGCGCTGCGGCCCTCCTGGGTGTGGGTGGCGGTGTGCGTGCCGGGGGTGACCGTCGTGGCGGCGGGGGTGGGGGTGTGGTCGGCCTGCGGGCGTCCTCGGGAGCCGCTCGAGCGGGTGTTGCCGGGGTGGGCGCGGAGGGTCGTCGGCGGTGGGGACGGACCGGAGTGGGGCGGGGCGGCCGTGCGGGCGGCGGGGGCCGGGGCCGGGGTGCTCTGCGGGGGCGGGGCGTTGCTGGTGGCGGCCTCGTCGGTGTGGCACGTCGGGGCGGCACGGGTGGCGTTCCTGCAGTTGACGGAGGGGTGGTCGGGGCGGTTCGCGGTGTTGTTGCTGTGCTTGGCGCTGGTGCCGAACGCGGCGGTGTGGGGTGCGGCGTATGCGCTGGGACCCGGGTGTTGGGTGGGCGTCGGGCATCCGGTGGGGCCGTCGGGGTCCGATCCGGCGCCGTTGCTGCCGCCGTTTCCGCTGTTGGCGGCCGTGCCGGAGGCCGGGGCGGGTACCGCGTGGAACTGGGTGGCGGGAGTGGTGCCGGTGGCGGCCGGGGTGGTGCTGGGGGTCTTCGTGGGCGGTGCGGCGGCCGGGTCCGGCGGTGGCGTGGCGCAGGCGCCGGTGGATGCCTGGTCGCGGTGGAGGACGGCGGGATGCGTGGTGATGGCGGCTGTGGGGTGCGGGCTGATGATGGCCGCGCTCGCGGCACTGGCCGGGGGACCCTTGGGGGTCGGGGCCATGGCGCGGTTCGGGCCGGTGTGGTGGCAGGTGGGGGGCGCGGTCGTGGTGTGGGTGGTCGCTGTGGCGCTGCCGGTGGGCTTGTGGGCACGCAGGCGGCGGGGGCGGCGCGTGCGGGAGTTCTCCTGGACGGCTCTGCCGGTCGAGGTGGAGGGGGGCTCGGCGGCCGGGGACCCGGTGGCCGGGGGTGAGGACTCCGGGTCGGAGGTGTACGACTTCGCCGCTGTCGAGGACGCGGGGACGGCGGACACGGGAGGGCCGGAGTGGCACGGGGATGTGGCTCGCGAACTGCGCTGGGCGGCGTTGCGGGAGGCGACGACGGACGGCCCTGACGCCCCGGAGCCGACCGCGTGAGCGCGTCCGTACCCCCGAAGGGCCCCTCAGGTGTTGGCGCCTAGGATTCCCTTCAGTTCCTTCGGGAGCAGGTCGCTGCAGGACTGCTTGGCCTCGCTGGTGAGGGCGTCCTTGGTGCAGGTGTAGTAGTCCCGGTAGACCAGCTGGGCGGTGAAGGTGACGGCCACGAGGGCCAGGGCGAGGGAGGCGGTGACCAGGCCGCTGATGGCGGCCGTGGTCTGGGGGCGGCCGTTCTGCGGGGCGGGCGGGGTGTCGGGGTCGGGGGTGCGGGGCTTGGCGCGCAGGGCGCTGATGCCCCAGTTGAGCGCGAGGGCGCCCAGCAGGAGTGCCACGTACGGCCAGCCGAAGAGGGCGAAGAAGAAGGCCCACATGCCGCAGATGAGGGCGTAACGGGCGCGCCGCTGGGCGGGGTCGGTGGGGTCCCAGCGCGGGTTCGGACCGGGGCCGGGGTTCTCCGGGCCGTTGCCCGGGCGCTCGCCGAAGCCGCCGCCGGGGGCGCGGCCGGGCTGCTGGTCGCTCCACTGGCTGCCCCACGGGGAGTGGCCGCCGCGGCCCTGCCCTGGGTCGCCCCCCTGGCCGTTCGCCGGGCGTCGGGGCTGCCAGGGGCGGTCGGGGGTGCCCTCGGGCGGTGGGGCGAAGGGGTTGTCCTCGGTGGCCGACGGGTTGTCCGCGTCGGCCGACGGCTCGGGCGGGGGCTTGGACGAGGAGCGGTCCGAGGGGGCGTCCGGGGGCGACGTCGGGCGCTCGCGCAGCAGGGCGCCGCGCTCCCCTCCCGGCAGGGACTGCGGGGGGAGCGGGTGGAGTCGCAGGCTGCGGTCCGGCATCAAGTGAGCGTCTTCCCCTAGATGAAACGGCTGTCTGGCATGAGCTCTCGCTCTGGGAACGTGCCGCACTGCCACCGCGTTCCCGATCGCACTCCTCGCAGACGCTACCTTCCGGCCACGCCCCCGTCCCGTGGGGGCCGTCCCGTGTGCCGGTATCGTTGCTGACGGCCGGCTGCTTCGTAGGCTTCCCCGTATCCAGGGGCTCGATGCATTCGTATGAATGCACAAGTCCGAGAGGCGCAGTCGGCCGCGATCAGCTGATTCCCCGAGAAAGGGCCCCCGCCGTGGCCGCCAAGCCGCCCGTGGCCAAGCGCCTCGTCGTACTGGTCTCCGGATCCGGTACGAACCTCCAGGCGCTCCTCGACGAGATCGCCGCCACCGGCGCCGAGGCCTACGGCGCCGAGATCGTGGCCGTCGGAGCCGACCGGGACGACATCGAGGGCCTCGCCCGGGCCGAGCGGGCCGGGATCCCCACCTTCGTGCGGAAGGTCAAGGACTACGGGACGCGGGCGGAGTGGGATGCCGCCCTCGCCGAGGCCGTGGACGCCTACGCGCCCGACCTCGTGGTCTCCGCCGGGTTCATGAAGATCGTCGGCAAGGAGTTCCTGGCCCGGTACGGCGGGCGGTTCGTCAACACGCATCCCGCGCTGCTGCCCAGTTTCCCGGGGGCCCACGGGGTGCGTGACGCGCTCGCGTACGGCGCTCGGGTCACCGGCTGCACCGTCCACTTCGTCGACGACGGCGTCGACACCGGCCCGATCATCGCCCAGGGCGTGGTCGAGGTCCGGGACGAGGACGACGAGAGCGCTCTGCACGAGCGCATCAAGGAAGTCGAGCGAAGACTGCTCGTCGAGGTCGTGGGGCGGCTCGCCCGCAACGGCTATCGCATCGAGGGACGAAAGGTAGTTATCCAGTGACCGCCGAGAGCAACGCCAAGCGGGCCATTCGCCGTGCGCTCGTCAGCGTCTATGACAAGACCGGGCTCGAGGAGCTCGCGCGCGGGCTGCACGAAGGCGGCGTCGAGCTCGTCTCCACCGGGTCCACGGCCGCCCGTATCGCCGCCGCCGGCGTTCCCGTCACCAAGGTCGAGGAGCTCACCGGCTTCCCCGAGTGCCTGGACGGCCGCGTCAAGACCCTGCACCCCAGGGTCCACGCCGGCATCCTCGCCGACCTGCGGCTCGACAGCCACCGGCAGCAGCTGGACGAGCTGGGCGTGGAGCCGTTCGACCTGGTCGTCGTCAACCTCTACCCGTTCCGGGAGACCGTCGCCTCCGGGGCCTCCGACGACGAGTGCGTCGAGCAGATCGACATCGGCGGGCCGTCCATGGTGCGGGCCGCCGCCAAGAACCACCCGTCCGTGGCCGTCGTCACCAGCCCCGCCCGCTACGGCGACGTCCTCGCCGCGCTGAAGGACGGCGGGTTCGACCTCGCCGCCCGCAAGCGGCTCGCCGCCGAGGCCTTCCAGCACACCGCCGCCTACGACGTCGCGGTCGCCTCCTGGTTCGCCTCCTCCTACGCCCCCGTCGACGAGTCGCGCTTCCCCGACTTCCTGGGCGGCACCTGGGAGCGCCAGAACACCCTCCGCTACGGCGAGAACCCGCACCAGCCCGCCGCCCTGTACACGGACGGCAGTGGCGCCGGTCTCGCGCAGGCCGAGCAGCTGCACGGCAAGGAGATGTCGTACAACAACTACACGGACACGGACGCCGCGCACCGTGCCGCGTACGACCACGCCGAGCCGGCCGTCGCGATCATCAAGCACGCCAACCCGTGCGGGATCGCCGTGGGCGCGGACGTGGCGGAGGCGCACCGCAAGGCGCACGCCTGTGACCCGCTGTCGGCCTTCGGTGGCGTCATCGCCGTGAACCGGCCCGTCAGCAAGGAGATGGCCGAGCAGGTCGCCGAGATCTTCACCGAGGTCATCGTCGCGCCCGACTACGAGGAGGGGGCCCTGGAGGCCCTCACCAAGAAGAAGAACATCCGGGTGCTGAAGGCGCCCCAGGGGCCCGCGAGCCCCGTCGAGCTCAAGCCCATCGGCGGCGGCGCGCTGCTCCAGGTCGCCGACCGGCTCCAGGCCGAGGGCGACGACCCGGCCAACTGGACCCTGGCGACCGGCGAGGCACTCGGTCCCGAGGAGCTGGGCGAGCTGTCCTTCGCCTGGCGGGCCTGCCGGGCCGTGAAGTCCAACGCCATCCTGCTCGCCAAGGGCGGCGCCTCCGTCGGCGTCGGCATGGGCCAGGTCAACCGGGTCGACTCCGCGAAGCTGGCCGTCGAGAGGGCCGGCGAGGAGCGGGCGCGCGGCTCGTACGCGGCGTCCGACGCCTTCTTCCCCTTCCCGGACGGGCTGGAGGTCCTCGCCGAGGCGGGCGTGAAGGCCGTGGTGCAGCCGGGTGGCTCGGTCCGCGACGAACTGGTCGTCGAGGCCGCGCGGAAGGCGGGCGTCACCATGTACTTCACGGGGACGCGGCACTTCTTCCACTGACACCGATCGGTGGTCCCCGCCAAGGAGACGGGCGGTCCGGCACTGCGCCGGGCCGCCCGTCTCCGTTCGCGGGTCGCGTCGTCTCAGTGGCGCGGGCGGCGGAACCAGTCCGCGCTCTCCCGTTTCGCGCAGAAGACGATCACCAGGATCGAGGCCGCGATGAGGAGCAGGCCCAGACCCCAGTAGGCGATCATGAAGATGCCGGTGACGATCGCGAACGAGCCGTAGACGATGGAGGACACGCGTACCGCGTTGCCCCCCTTGGCGTACTGCAGCAGCAGGACCAGGCCGAGGATCGCGAACACGGTGGCCAGGCAGAGGAAGAAGAGGACGACACCCTTACCCAGGTCCGCCCACCTCTCCGCCTCCGCGTCGTCGGTGATGCCCGACTCCTCCATCAGGCTGTCCCACTGGGACAGGAAGTAGACGTACGTCCCCGCGATGACCGCGTGGGCCAGCGCGATCAGACCGACCAGGATCCGCGCGACGCTCGTCAGACGCGGCATCACCTGCGGGCCGCCGGGGTAGCCGCCCTGGAACTGCGCGCCGCCCGGGTACTGCGGATACGGCTGCTGCTGCGGGTACGCCTGCTGCGGATAGGGCGGCTGTGGGTAGGTCGGTGCCTGCGGGGCGCCGTAGCCCGGGGCGGCCGGGGGCTGCTGAGGAAAGCCGTAGCCCTGGCCGGCCGGCGGCTGCTGCTGCGGTGGCGGACCGGGCTGCTGGGGCGGCGGCCCGTAGGGGTTGTTCGGCTCGCCGTGACTCATGGCGGTCCTTCCTCCGTGTGCACGCGAGTGCGGGGACGACGGGCGGCCGCTGTGGAGGAAGATCACAGATGCGGTGCGTCCCCCCGGTACTGCCCGACACTGTGCCGTCAATCGTTCTGCAACGGCCTGTTTCTTGTCCAGCGGCATTCGGGTCCCGGATTGGAACCGGCGCCCCCTCATCCGGGAGGATGGGGGTATGACCGCCCAGATTCTCGATGGCAAGGCCACCGCAGCCGAGATCAAGTCCGAGCTGACCGCCCGCGTGGCGGCGCTGAAGGAGAAGGGCGTGACGCCCGGCCTCGGCACGATCCTCGTCGGGGACGATCCCGGCAGCCAGAAGTACGTCGCCGGCAAGCACCGCGACTGCGCCGAGGTCGGCATCGCCTCCATCCAGCGCGAACTGCCCGCCACGGCCACGCAGGAGGAGATCGAGGCGGTCGTACGGGAGCTGAACGAGGATGCCGCCTGCACCGGGTACATCGTCCAGTTGCCGCTGCCCAAGGGCATCGACGAGAACCGCATCCTGGAGCTGATGGACCCGGCCAAGGACGCCGACGGTCTGCACCCGATGAACCTCGGCCGGCTCGTCCTCAACGAGCCCGCCCCGCTGCCCTGTACGCCCAACGGCGTGCTGACCCTCCTGCGCCGCCACGGTGTCGAGATCAAGGGTGCCGAGGTCGTGGTCGTCGGCCGCGGTGTCACCATCGGCCGCTCGATGCCGCTGCTGCTCACCCGGCGCAGTGAGAACGCGACGGTGACCCAGTGCCACACCGGCACCCGGGACCTCGCCGCGCACCTCAAGCGCGCGGACATCGTCGTCGCCGCCGCCGGTTCCGCCCATCTGATCCGCGCCGAGGACGTCAAGCCGGGCGCCGCCATCCTCGACGTCGGTGTCTCCCGCAACGCCGAGGGCCGGATCGTGGGCGACGTCCACCCGGACGTCCGTGAGGTCGCCGGCTGGATCTCACCGAACCCGGGCGGCGTCGGCCCGATGACCCGTGCCCAGCTGCTCGTCAACGTGGTCGAGGCGGCGGAACGCAGTGCCGGCTGAGGACGCCCCCGGCAAGGCCGAGGACATCGAGGTACGGGACCCCGTCAGCGCGCCGGACGTCGACGGCGTACCGCGCCGCCACACCCGCCGCTTCCCGCTGTTCACCCGGGACACCGCGCGCCCCGAGGGGGCCGGCCGGGCCGCGGCCGGTGACGCCCTGGCGGCCCGGCAGTGGCCGATCATCGCCGTCCTGGGGCTGGTCGCGCTCGGTCTGCTGATCACCGCTCTCGACCAGTTCCGGGTCGGCACCATCCTGATCGGCGTCGCCCTGCTGGCCGGCGCGGTACTGCGCTGGCTCCTGCCCGGCGTCGGCATGCTCGCCGTACGCTCCCGCTTCACCGACATCGTCACCTACGCCGTGCTGGGCACCGCGATCGTCCTGCTGGCCCTGATGGCACAGCCCGACCCGTGGCTGCAGATACCGTTCCTGAAGGACACCCTGCACTTCACCGTCAGCAGCTAGGTGTATTGATCACGAGCGTTGTTGACACTCGACGGTGCTTGATCATGGCGAAGACCTCCGGTGTGGTGGAGCTGTCTAGGACTGCACCGCACGGAGGTCTTCGTGTCCCACCGTAATGCCCGGCTGACCGTTCACGGCAGGCGGCTGCGTGCCGGCCCAGACGCGTACGGCGGCCCGTCCTCTCCCCCGAGAAGGACGGGCCGCCGCTCGCGTTCCACGCTGCCAAACCGTGAACCGGCTGTTCAACAGCTGTCCGAGGGCTGTGGCATGGAAGTGACCGTTCCGTGCCTCGGTCGCGCCCGGGTCCGCCGGGGGAACCGGCCGGCCGCCGGCTGTCGTCCCTCCATCGGACCGACGAGGAGGTGGGCGGGATGGGTGCCTGGCAGCCGCTGCCGGACGGGCTGCCGCCGGAGGTACGGCACTGCGTGGAGCGACTGCGGCAGCTCAAGGACGGCACGGGCCTCAGCCTGGCCGCGCTGGGCGCCCGCACCGCGTACAGCAAGTCGTCCTGGCAGCGCTACCTCAACGCCGTCCAGCCGCCGCCCCGGCAGGCCGTCGCCGCGCTGTGCCGGGTCGCGGGCCTGTCCGGCGCGGACGCCGAACGGCACGTCGTGCGCTGGGAACTGGCCGTCGAGGCCTGGCCGCGCCCGGCCCCGGCGAACCCCGGCGAGGAGTACGAGGACGACCCCACGGTCCCCTGGTGGGAGCGGCCGGATGAACCCACGCCGGCCCGCCCCGCCGGACGGCTCCTGCTCTACGCCGTCCTGCTGCTGCTCGCCCTGCTGCTCGCGGCGGTGGGAGGCGCGTTCGCCTTCGGTTGACGTGCTGTTGACACCGGGAGATGTGTCCCGAATCGTCAGTACATCGGTGCTGAAGGGGGTTCGATGTCGCGTTGGCGGGATCTGCCGGACGAACTCGACCCACAGGTGCGGGAGTTCGCCGAGCTGTTGCGCACAGTGGTGGACCGGGCCGGGCTGCGCCTCGGGGCGGTCGCGGACCGTACGGGCTACGGCAGGAGGTCCTGGGAGCGGTATCTCGACGGCAGGCTGCTCGCCCCCAAGGGCGCGGTCATCGCCCTCGCCGAGGTCACCGGCACCCCCACCGTCCATCTGACCACGATGTGGGAGCTGGCCGAGCGCGCCTGGAGCCGCTCGGAGACGCGGCAGGAGCGGACCCTGGACGCCGTACGGATCGCCCGGACACGGGCGGCGCCGGGGGAGTCCGGGCCGCCGGGGGGCGGGAAGCGGGACGGGGGGCGCGTCGCGGGCCCGGCGGGGGTGCCGCCGGACGCTCCCCGCAAGCTGGGCGGCGGTGCCGGTTCGCAGCGGTCGGCGCTCTTCCTCGCCGGGGTCGTGGGCGTGGTGATCGTCGTCGTGGGCGCGTTCCTGCTGACCGACGGCGGCACCCCGAAGCGGACCGTGGGCGCCGTCGAGTCGCCCTCGCCGTCGGCCGGTCCGAGCCGCGCCCTTCCCTCCGGGGTGCTGTGCGGTGGCTCCGGCTGCACCGGCAAGGACGCCGAGGAGATGGGCTGCAGCGGCGACCTCGTGACCACGGCGAAGAGCGCGGCGGTCGGTCCGGTCCTGGTCGAGGTCCGCTACAGCCGCACGTGTGGCGCGGCCTGGGGCCGCATCACCCAGGCCGTACCCGGGGACGTGGTGCGGGTGACCGTCGGCTCCCGCCGCCAGACCGGCAGCCTCACCGACGCCGGCGAGACGATCGCGTACACCCCGATGATCGCGGTACGCGACGCGGACCAGGCGAGGGCGTGCGCGGCGCTGGCGTCGGGCAGGAAGGGGTGCACGCGCTAGCGGGGTAAAAAACGGCGGGGTAAAACGGCGGGGCAAAAAAACCGGCGCGGGCAGGAATACCCGCCTCCGCCCCGGGCACGCGAACCGTACCCCCACGGGAGTCCGGCACGACCCGGTACCCCCACCCGGCGGCCGCCCGGTTTCACCTCTCCCGAACCGGCGGCCGCCTTTTTCGTGGTGCCCGCGCACGTGGTGTTCACTCTGTGGGACGGGCCACACAACCCCGGCCGTCCGGGATCCCGGATGCGCGATAGCCTGACCGCTGGTTGGATCTCTTGATGCCAAGAGATCGATCATTTGTACGTCCCACCCGGGGCAGGGACGCCCCACCGACAGCTGTCATACGGAGAACGCCATGACCCGCACTCCCGTGAACGTCACCGTCACCGGCGCGGCCGGCCAGATCGGTTACGCCCTGCTCTTCCGCATCGCCTCCGGCCAGCTGCTCGGCGCGGACGTGCCGGTCAAGCTGCGCCTCCTGGAGATCACCCCGGCGCTGAAGGCCGCCGAGGGCACCGCCATGGAGCTGGACGACTGCGCCTTCCCGCTCCTCCAGGGCATCGACATCACGGACGACCCGAACGTCGCCTTCGACGGCACCAACGTCGCCCTCCTCGTCGGCGCCCGCCCCCGGACCAAGGGCATGGAGCGCGGTGACCTCCTGGAGGCCAACGGCGGCATCTTCAAGCCGCAGGGCAAGGCCATCAACGACCACGCCGCGGACGACATCAAGGTCCTCGTCGTCGGCAACCCGGCCAACACCAACGCGCTGATCGCCCAGGCCGCCGCCCCCGACGTACCCGCCGAGCGCTTCACCGCCATGACCCGCCTGGACCACAACCGCGCGCTGACCCAGCTCGCGAAGAAGACGGGCTCGACGGTCGCCGACATCAAGCGGCTCACCATCTGGGGCAACCACTCCGCCACCCAGTACCCGGACATCTTCCACGCCACGGTCGCCGGCAAGAACGCGGCCGAGGTCGTGAACGACGAGCAGTGGCTCGCCGACGACTTCATCCCGACCGTCGCCAAGCGCGGTGCGGCCATCATCGAGGCGCGTGGCGCGTCCTCCGCCGCTTCCGCCGCCAACGCGGCCATCGACCACGTGTACACCTGGGTCAACGGCACGGCGGACGGCGACTGGGCCTCCATGGGCATCCCGTCGGACGGCTCCTACGGCGTCCCGGAGGGTCTGATCTCCTCCTTCCCGGTCACCACCAAGGACGGCGTCTACGAGATCGTCCAGGGCCTGGACATCAACGAGTTCTCCCGCGCCCGCATCGACGCGTCGGTGAAGGAGCTGGAGGAGGAGCGCGAGGCGGTCCGCGGCCTCGGCCTCATCTGAGCCCTTCCCGCTCACTGCCCACGGGCCCCGCTCCGGTTCTCCTCCGGAGCGGGGCCCGTGGCCTTTCCCGACCTTCCCTCTTTCTTCGCCGACCCCCGTACGGGGCCGAGTGGTCCCCCGGCCGGCTCCGCTGAACAGGGTCTTCCGGATCCTCCGGATCGCAGGCGCTCTTGACATTCCCGTTTCCCGGGAGGGAGTCGTCGCCCTATGCTGATACCTGCTCAACTCACTGTGAACAAGGGGCTTATCCTGCATCGGGGGAGTGACGTGAGCACTGCATTGGTGCCGCAACAACCGGAGCCGACAAGAGCAGACACACCACCGGCGCCACCGCCCGTTCCTCCCCACGCCAGCGAGGCCACCCGGCTGCTGTGCGCGGGTACCTATCTGGATTCCGCCTACCGGGACCGCGTCATCGAGGAACTGCATCTCAACGAGCAGCGGATCGTGGCGCCCTCGCTCGGCTTCGACGCGGCTCGCGTCCTGGCGCACGCGCTGCGGGCGCGGCGGCAGGAGCTGGCGTGGGCCGTGGTGATCGTGGCCGTGTGGGCGGTCGGCCTGCCGCTCACCGACTACTGGCTGGTCGGCTTCCTGTTCCCCGGCGGGCTGCTCGCCGTCGCCCCGTTGATCAGGGGCGACATGGCACAACCGCCCGTCTACCGCCGCCTGCCCGCCTTCATCGCGCGCTGGACGGGCCGCTGCGTCTACACGTTCTTCCTGGCCGCCACCCTGTACATCGCCCTCGGCGGCGGTGACGAGTCCTTCCGGTACCAGATCCAGACGACGTTGTACGACCTGCTGCCCGACCTGATCGCCCCGGACGCGCCCACCTCCTCGGACGACGTGATCGGACCGCTGCGGGCATGGCTGGCGGTCGGCGTGTTCCTGCTGGCCGCGGCGTGCACGATCGCGCAGCGCGACCGCTTCACCAGGGCCCTGGCCGACGAGCTGTCCCTCCAGCGTTTCCCGGACGCCGCCGCCGACCCGGCCGAACACGCGGAGGGCCGCCGCTTCCAGCGGCTCAAGCACCGCATCCGGCTGGAGCAGCACGCGCCGCTGATCATGTACCACGAGGCCCGGCCGTTCTGCGGGGCGGGCACCTCGCTGGACCCCTGGGTCCTCGCGGTCGAGCTGCGGCCCGACGGCATGAAGAAGCAACTGCCGCTCAGCAACCGCACGGTCCTGGAGAAGATCCGGCCGCGGCTCGAACGGCTGAGGCTGCCCGCCGAGCACGCCGGCCCCTCCGCCCGTGACCGGCTGCGCTGGCTGGAGATCGACGAGTGCGTGTTCCTGCCCGTGGAGGGACTCCTGCGCCGCGCCGAAGCACCCTACGACCCGGGGGAGTTCGAGAACCACCGGGCGCGCGCCGTGGAGGAGGGCGCCGAGAAACGTCGGCACTTCCTGCGCATCCGGGTCGGCGGCTGGGAGGAGGAACTGGTCGTGACGGTCTTCGTCCGCATCCACACGCAAGGCCGCATGCTGATGCTGGAGATCGCGCCGCACGTCCTCACCCCCGTCCGCGAGGAGTTCAAGAACGCCGACCGCACCGCCCACCGGTTCCGCAACAACAGCGTGGTCGGCAAGACCGTCTGGGCGCTCGCACAGAGTCCCGGTTCCGGGGTCCGGGCCGTGGCCACGGTGGGGCGGTCGCTGCGCTACCTGTGGCAGTTGCTGACGGGTGGTTACTCCGGGGCGCTGCCCGACGGGCCCGCGCTGTCCGTACGGGAGCTGGGCGCCGCGCCCGCCGGGTCGCTCTTCCAGGACATGGACGTCGAGCGCTACCTCAAGAGCGTCCAGGACCGCATCGCGCACGGGGTGAAGGCGGCGCTCGCCGAATCCGGCTACCAGACGGGCGAGTTCGTCCAGAAGATCGTGAACGTCAGCAACGGCGGAGTGAACATCGACTCGGTGGAGGGCAGCACCTTCGCCGTCGGCGAGCACGCCTCCGCCGCCACCGTATCCGGCGGCGCCGCGCCGCAGAAGGGAGCCGACACCGATGGCCACGGATGAGCCCGGCGTCAGCATCGGCGACGTCTCGAACAGCAACTTCGCCATCGGCAGCCACGCCCGGGCCGTGACCCACCACGGCACGGCCCCGCAGCGTGACGAGGCCGTCGAAGAACTGCTGGCCGCGGTGCGCGAGCTGCGTGCCGACCTGGCCCGGGTGCGTGCCGACGAGCGGACGGCCGAGCTGGACTCGGCCCTCGCCGACACGGAGGACGAGATCACCCGCACCGGCCAGGCCGCCCCGTCACGCCGCCAGCGCCTGCGGGAGCTGCTGTCCGACTCCCAGGCCCTGCTGAGTGTCCTCGCCTCGGCCGGGGCGGTCGCCGGGCTTCTGGGAATGTGAGGGCACGCTGATGACCGGGGGAGCGCGGTACTGGAACGAGGAAACCCAGCGCTGGGAGCAGGCGGACGGCACCCGGACGGCCACCCCGGCGACACCGCCGCCGCCCGCGCGGCCGGAGTTCGAGCCGACGCGGACGCCGGAGGAGACCGGCGAGACGGCGGGGACGGTTCCGGAAGCGGGGGCCTCCCGCTTGTCGAAAGACGGTTCCCCGGCGGGCGCGGCTCCCGTCGCGGGTGTGCCGTCCCCGCCTCCGGGCTGGCCGGCCGCAGCGGGCCCAAGCGCCTGGCACCGCCCGGGGGCCGGGGACACCGCGGCCGGGGACGGCGCGTGGCCCGCCGGGCAGTGGCCGCCCGTGGATCAGCCCGGCGCTCCTGCCCCCGCCAAGGGGCCGAGCCGGAAGACCCTGTGGACCGTGCTGGCCGGAGCCGCCGCTGTCGGCGTCGCCGTGATTGTGGTGCTGGCCCTGGTCGGGCTGCCCGGGGACGACGAGGACGGCGGGCCCGCCGCTGCCGAGAGCTCCGCGGCTCCCCGCACCTCGCCGGAGACGGATGTGTCCCCGTCCGCGTCGCCCGCCGACGAGACGTCCGCCACCCCCACGCCCACCGGGCCGGAACTCCCCTCCGGGTACGAGTCGTACGAGGACGACGAAGGGTTCCGCACGGCCATACCCACGGGGTGGACACGCAGCATCCGCGGCTCCCAGTACGGCATCGACATCGTCGACTACCGCAGCTCCGACAGACAGCACCGATTGCAGGTCTACCAGGTGGCGGAGGCGTCGCCGGCCGAGTCGTTCAGGGTGTTCCTGTCCGACGAGACCCCGAAGGCGGCCGGCTTCAGGAAGGTTTCCCTGCACACCCTCGACGGCCCCGACTTCACCGGCTCGCGCCTGGAATACCTGGCCGACTCCATCAAGGACGAACCCGACGTCGGCACCTGGCACGTGGTCGACGAGCGCTTCGTCGCCGCCGACGGCAACATCTACGCCATCGCCGCGTACGGCCCCGACTCCGATGGCCGTGAGGACGAACTCAAGCTGCTCACCACGGCGCTGGACTGGTTCTGCCCGCCCGGCATGAGGTGCGACCCGGCGTCGGCGGACTGAGAGCTCCGAGCTCTGACTCACCTGGTTCCGCGGCTCCTGCGGCAGCCTTCCCGTGCCCTGGGCCGGGCCATGGCGTCACCTCCCGGGCGAACACCCCTCCCGGACGTGCGTTATGTGTCATCTGTCCGAATATTCCGTGACGCGGCGCACTTTCCGCCTCGATTGCGCATGCAACCGGAGGTCGGGGGCAGGCGATCGCGGTCCCCGAGAGTGGCCCGCGGGGGACTGGGGGGGACGGAACAGGAACGGAAGGCAACACCGACCATGGTCGACAGAACGCAGCAGCAGGCATCCGAGACCATCCACGCAGGAGGCGAGTGGCGTGCGGCCGTCTCCGGCGCCACCCGCGAGATCCTCGACCCCGCCGACGGGCTCCCCTTCGCCGTGGTCGCCGAGGGCGACGAGAAGGACGCCGACCTGGCGGTCGCGGCCGCCCGGCACGCCTTCGACGAGGGCGACTGGCCGCGCACCCCCGCCGTCGCACGCGCCGCCCTGCTCCGCCGCGTCGCCGACCTGCTCATACGCGACCGCGAACGGCTCGGCCTGCTGGAGAGCCGGGACGCGGGCAAGACCCTCGAAGAGGGCCGGGTCGACATCGACTGCGTCGCCGACGCCTTCCGCTACTTCGCCGACCTGGTCGCGGCGGAGGCCCCCGGGCGGGTCGTCGACGCGGGCTCGGCGGACGTGCACAGCGTCGTCGTACACGAACCCGTCGGCGTGTGCGCGCTGATCACGCCCTGGAACTACCCACTCCTCCAGGCCAGCTGGAAGATCGCCCCGGCGCTCGCCGCCGGCGACACCGTCGTCGTCAAGCCCAGCGAGATCACCCCCCTCACGACCGTCGCCCTCATCGCACTGCTCGCCGAGGCGGGCCTGCCCGCCGGGGTCGCGAACATCGTCACCGGCCCCGGTCACACCGTCGGCGCCCGGCTCGCCGAACACCCCGACGTCGACCTCGTCTCCTTCACCGGCGGCCTGGCCAGCGGCACCAAGGTCGCGCAGGCGGCCGCCCCGACCGTCAAGAAGGTCGCCCTGGAACTCGGCGGCAAGAACCCCAATGTGGTCTTCGCCGACGCCTGCGCGACGGAGGAGGGCTTCGACACCGCCGTCGACCAGGCCCTCAACGCTGCCTTCATCCACAGCGGGCAGGTCTGCTCGGCCGGCGCCCGGCTGATCGTCGAGGAGTCGGTCCGGGGCCGCTTCGTCGCCGAACTCGCCCGCCGGGCGGAGCGGATCCGCCTCGGGCGCGGCACCGAGGACGGCGTCGAGTGCGGCCCCCTCGTCTCCGAGCAGCAGCGCGCCAAGGTGGAGGGGTACGTCGACTCGGCGCTCGCGGAGGGCGCGGTGCTGCGCTCCGGCGGCCGGCGCCCCGAACCGAGCGACGTGCGCCCCGCCACCGGCTACTTCTACGAACCGACCGTCCTCGACCACTGCCACCGCGAGATGAGGGTCGTGCGCGAAGAGGTCTTCGGACCCGTTCTCACCGTCGAGACCTTCCGCACCGAGGACGAGGCCGTCGCGCTCGCCAACGACACCGAGTACGGCCTCGCCGGAGCCGTCTGGACCGCCGACCAGGGCCGGGCGCGCCGGGTCGCGGGACGCCTGCGGCACGGCACCGTCTGGATCAACGACTTCCACCCCTACCTCCCGCAGGCGGAGTGGGGCGGCTTCGGAAAGAGCGGGGTGGGCCGCGAACTCGGGCCCGCCGGGCTCGCCGAGTACCGCGAGGCCAAGCACGTCTACCACAACCTCGCGCCGAAGCCCGTCCGCTGGTTCGCCGGCTGACCCGCTCCCCCTCCCTCAGACTTCCCCTGGAGTACCCCCATGTCCCCCCATGAGTACGACTATGTCGTCATCGGAGGCGGAACCGCCGGTTCCGTCATCGCCTCCCGCCTCACCGAGAACCCCGAGGTCACGGTCGCCGTCATCGAGGGCGGCCCCAGTGACGTCGGCCGCGACGACGTCCTGACCCTGCGCCGCTGGATGGGCCTGCTCGGCGGCGAACTCGACTACGACTACCCGACCACCGAGCAGCCGCGCGGCAACTCCCACATCCGGCACAGCCGCGCCCGCGTCCTCGGCGGCTGTTCCTCCCACAACACCCTCATCGCCTTCAAGCCGCTGCCGTCCGACTGGGACGAGTGGGAGGCGGCCGGCGCCAAGGGCTGGGGAGCGGTGCCGATGGAGGCGTACTACGCCCGGCTGCTGAACAACATCGTCCCGGTCGACGAGAAGGACCGGAACGCCGTCGCCCGCGACTTCGTCGACGCGGCCCGGGCCGCGCTCGGGGTGCCGCGCGTGGAGGGCTTCAACACCAAGCCGTTCACCGAGGGCGTCGGCTTCTTCGACCTCGCCTACCACCCCGAGACCAACAAGCGGTCGAGCGCCTCCGTGGCGTATCTGCACCCCGTGATGGACGAGCGGCCGAACCTCCACATCCTCCTGGAGACCTGGGCGTACCGGCTGGAACTGAACGGCCCCCGCGCCGAGGGCGTGCACGTCCGCCGAGCGGACGGCGAGGAGATCCTCGTACGGGCCCGCCGCGAGGTCGTGCTGTGCGCCGGCGCCGTCGACTCGCCCCGCCTCCTGCTGCACTCCGGCATCGGCCCGAAGGCGGACCTGGAGGCGCTCGGCATACCGGTCGCGCACGATCTGCCGGGCGTCGGGGAGAACCTCCTCGACCACCCCGAGTCGGTGATCGTCTGGGAGACGCACGGCCCGATCCCGGAGAACTCCGCGATGGACTCCGACGCGGGCCTGTTCGTGCGCCGCGACCCCGGCCACGAGGGCCCCGACCTGATGTTCCACTTCTACCAGGTCCCCTTCACGGACAACCCCGAGCGACTGGGCTACGAGCGGCCCGAGTTCGGCGTCTCGATGACCCCGAACATCCCCAAGCCGCGCAGCCGGGGCCGCCTCTACCTGACCAGCTCCGACCCGTCCGTCAAACCGGCCCTCGACTTCCGCTACTTCACCGACGAGGACGACTACGACGCCCGCACCCTCGTCGACGGCATCCGCATCGCCCGCGAGATCGCCCGGACCGAGCCGCTGTCCGGCTGGCTCAAGCGCGAGGTGTGCCCCGGTCCCTCGGTCACCGGCGACGAGGAGCTGAGCGAGTACGCCCGCCGGGTCGCGCACACGGTGTACCACCCTGCGGGCACCTGCCGGATGGGCTCGGTCGACGACCAACTGGCCGTCGTCGACCCCGAGTTGCGGATACGCGGCCTGGACGGCATCCGCGTCGCCGACGCGTCCGTCTTTCCCACCATGACCGCCGTGAACCCGATGATCGGGGTGCTGATGGTCGGGGAACGGGCCGCCGACCTGATCGGAGGCGGTGCGTGATGAGCACTCCGGTCTTCTCCGTGCACAACCTCTGGAAGGTCTTCGGCCCGAAGGCCGACCGCGTCCCCGCCGACCCCGAGCTGACCGCCCTGCCGCCCGCCGAACTCCGCTCCCGCACCGGCTGCACCGCCGCCGTCCGGGACGTCTCCTTCGACGTGCGCAAGGGCGAGGTCTTCGTCGTCATGGGCCTGTCCGGCTCCGGCAAGTCCACCCTGGTCCGCTGCCTGACCCGGCTGATCGAGCCCACCGCCGGCACCATCGCCATCGACGGCGAGGACGTCGGCGCCATGGACCGGCCCCGGCTGCGCGAACTGCGCCGCCACCGGGCCGCGATGGTCTTCCAGCACTTCGGCCTCCTCCCGCACCGCACGGTCCTCGACAACGTGGCGTACGGCCTGGAGATCCAGGGCATGGGACGCGCGGAACGCCGGGAGCGGGCGCGCGAGACGGTGGCCAAGGTCGGCCTGGACGGCATGGAACAGCGCAGGCCCGGCCAGCTGTCCGGCGGCCAGCAGCAACGGGTCGGACTGGCCCGGGCGCTCGCCGTGGACCCCGAGGTCCTTCTCTTCGACGAGCCGTTCAGCGCCCTCGACCCGCTGATCCGGCGGGACATGCAGGAGGAGGTGATCCGCCTGCACCGCGAGGAGGGCCGCACGATGGTCTTCATCACCCACGATCTGAGCGAGGCCCTCAGGCTCGGCGACCGCATCGCCCTCATGCGCGACGGAAGGGTGGTCCAACTCGGCACCCCGGAGGAGATCGTCGGCAGCCCCGCCGACGACTACGTCCGCGAGTTCGTCCGCGACGTCCCCCGCGAACAGGTCATGACGGTCCGCACAGCCATGCGCCCCGCGTCGGCGGGGACACAGGGCAACGGCCCGGCGGTGTCCCCCGACGCCACGGTCTCCGAGGCCATCGAGGCCGTGGCCAGGGCGGGAACCCCGGCACGGGTGGTCGACGAGGGCCGGTGCGTCGGGGTGGTCGACCACGAAACGCTTCTCGGAGTGGTGGCCGGCGTCACCGCGGACACCGACACCGACGCCTCCGCCGGCGCGGGCAGTCCCGCCGCCGGAACGGCACGCGTGGGCGACGGGGGTCCCCCCGCGCGAGCCAAGTCGAGCGTGGGAGAGGCACCCCGCGAGCGCGGGGAGACGACCCCGCCCCCGGGCGCCGAGCCGGAGGTGGTCTGATGGCAACGGTCACCGCACCCAGCCCCCGCCTGACACTCCCCGCACCCCTGAAGCACCAGGCCGTGCGCAAGCTCCTGCTGCTCGCCCTCGCCGCCGCGATCCTCGTACCCCTCGCCAACGCCCGCTGGTCCAGCGGGAGCTGGCCGGACGCCCTCACCGTCGACCTCACCAAACCCCTCACCGGCGCCAGCGACTGGATCATCGACAACCGGGACAGCCACCCCCTGTTCCTCTACTTCTTCGGCTACCTCAGCAACGGGGTCGTCCTGTCCGTACGCGCCGTCTACCTCGTCCTGCTCGGCGCGGGCTGGGCCGGCGTCACCGTGGCGGCCGGCCTCCTCGCCTGGCGCGCGGCCGGGGTGAAACTCGCCCTGGGCACGGCGGCGGCCTTCCTCGCCTGCGGCCTCCTCGGCATGTGGGTGCCGACCATGCAGACCCTCGCGCTCATGGTCGTCGCCGTCCTCGCCTCCGTCGTCGTGGGCGCCGTCCTCGGTCTCGCCGCCGGTCTCTCCGACCGCCTGGACCGCGCCCTGCGCCCGGTCCTGGACACCATGCAGGTCCTGCCGGCCTTCGCCTATCTGCTGCCGGTCGTCCTGGTGTTCGGCATCGGCGTCCCCGCGGCCGTCCTGGCCACGGTCGTCTACGCCGCCCCGCCCATGGCCCGCCTCACCGCGCTGGGCCTGCGCGGCGCCGACCAGGGCGTCCTGGAGGCCGCCGACTCACTGGGCGCGACCGCCCGTCAGCGCCTGCTGACCGCCCGGCTCCCGCTGGCCCGCAGGGAACTCCTCCTCGGCCTCAACCAGACGATCATGATGGCGCTGTCGATGGCGGTCATCGCGTCCGTCATCGGCGCCGGCGGTCTCGGTGACCGCGTCTACCAGGCGCTGGCCTCGGTCGACGTGGGCGCGGCCCTCGCCGCCGGCATCCCCATCGTGCTGCTCGCGGTCGTCCTGGACCGGGTCACCGGCGCCGCGGGCCACGGCACGGGGCGCACCACCCGGCGCGCGACCTGGGCGTACGCACTGGCCGCCGCCGTCGCGGTGGCGGTGGCCGGACGGCTGGCCGGCCGTCTCGACTGGCCGGACGCCTGGACGGTGAACTTCGCCGAACCCGTCAACCGCGCCGTCGACTGGATGACCGCGCACCTGTACTCGGGCGTCCCGGTCGTCGGCGGCACCGCCGACTGGGCGGGCCACTTCACCACCTGGGTGCTGGACCCGCTCCGGGACGGGCTGCAGGGACTGCCCTGGTGGGCGGTGCTGCTGCTGGTCGCGGCCCTCGCCTGGCCGATCGGCACCTGGCGCACCGCGCTCACGGCCGTCCTCGCGATGGCCGCGATCGGCGTGCTCGGCGTGTGGGCGCCGGCCCTGGACACGCTCTCCCAGGTCCTCGCCGCCGTCGCCGCCACCCTCGTCCTGGGCATAGCGACCGGCATCGCGGCGGCCCGCAGCGACCGCTTCGAGCGGCTGCTGCGCCCCGTCCTGGACGTCTTCCAGACCATGCCGCAGTTCGTGTACCTGATCCCGGTCGTGGCGCTCTTCGGCGTCGGCCGCGCCCCGGCCGTCGCCGCGGCCGTCGTCTACGCCCTCCCCGCCGTGGTCCGCATCACCGCGCAGGGCCTTCGCCAGGTCGACCCGGCGGCACTGGAGTCCGCCCGCTCCCTGGGCGCGACCCCCGGCCAGCAACTGCGCCAGGTCCAGCTCCCGCTCGCCCGGCCCGCGCTGCTGCTCGCCGTCAACCAGGGCGTGGTCCTGGTCCTGGCCGTCGTCATCATCGGCGGTCTGGTCGGCGGGGGCGCGCTCGGCTACGACGCCGTCTTCGGCCTCGCCCAGGGCGACCTGGCCACCGGTCTGGTCGCGGGGGCGGCCATCGTCTGCCTCGGCCTGATGCTCGACCGGGTGACCCAGCCGACGGAACGCCGCGCGAGGAACGGAGCCTGACATGCGTATGCGTACGACCGCCGCGACGGCCGCGCTGTTTCTGCTGACCGGCTGCGGCGCCGCCGACATGACCAAGCAGGCCTCGCCCTTCGCGAACGCCCAGGGCTCCAGGACCGTGACCCTGTCGGTGCAGTCCTGGGTGGGCGCACAGGCGAACGTCGCCGTCGCCCAGTACCTGCTGGAGCACGAGCTCGGCTACCGCGTCGACACCGTCCAGGTCGACGAGATCCCCGCCTGGGACGCGCTCAGCCAGGGCCGGGTCGACGCGATCCTGGAGGACTGGGGCCACCCCGACCAGGAGCAGCGGTACGTCGACGACAAGAAGACGATCGCGCGCGGCGGCGGCCTCGGCGTCACCGGGCACATCGGCTGGTACGTCCCGACGTACTTCGCGAAGCAGCACCCCGACGTCACCGACTGGAAGAACCTCGACAAGTACGCGTCGTCGTTCCGCACCCCGGAGAGCGGCGGCAAGGGCCAGCTGATGGACGGTTCCCCGTCGTACGTCACCAACGACAAGGCGCTGGTGGAGAACCTGAAGCTGGACTACCAGGTGGTGTTCGCCGGTTCCGAGGCCGCGCAGATCACCCAGATCAGGCAGTTCGCCAAGGAGAAGAAGCCCTTCCTCACCTACTGGTACTCCCCGCAGTGGCTCTTCAAGAAGGTCCCGATGACCGAGGTGAAGCTCCCCGCCTACAAGGAGGGCTGCGACGCCGACCCCGCGAAGGTCGCCTGCGCGTACCCCCACACCCCCCTGCAGAAGTACCTCAACGCGGACTTCGCGAAGGACGGCGGCCGGGCGGCGGCCTTCCTGAAGAAGTTCAAGTGGACGACGGAGGACCAGGACGAGGTCTCCCTGATGATCGCCGACCGGAAAATGACCCCGGAGGAGGCGGCGAAGAAGTGGGTGGACAGCCACACCTCCACCTGGAAGGAGTGGCTGTCCTAGACAGGTTCACCCGTGCCGGCCCGGCTGGTAGTGGCCCGGTGTCATCCGGGCGGTCACCCCGAAGCGGTTCCAGGCGTCGATGACCCCCTGGAGGCCCTCGTCGTCGGCTACGGCACCCCGCCGGACCACGGGTGGTCGGGGGCGCTGGACGCGTTGTGCACGGCATTGTCTTTCCACGACCGTGTCTCGGGAATGTGAATTCATGGATATAGTCACCCCATGAGCAACAGTGATCAGATATCCCGTGTGGCCCTGAAGAAAATCACGCCCGACGTCTCCTCCGCGATGGGCTCCCTGCACGCCGCCGCTGTTTCCGCGGCGCAGGACGCCAAGGTCGAACCGGAGATCCTGGAACTGGTCAGGATCCGCGCCTCACAGCTCAACGGCTGCGGGTTCTGCCTCGACATGCACACCAAGGACGCCCGTGCCCAGGGCGAGACCGAGCAGCGGATCTACGCGCTCAACGCCTGGCGGGAGACCCCCTTCTTCACCGAACGGGAGCGCGCCGCCCTGGCGTTGACCGAGGCGGTGACCTTCGTCCACGACGGTCATGTGCCGGAGGCGGTGTACGCGGAGGCCGCGGAGGTCTTCGACGAGGCGCAGATCGCGGCGCTCATCTGGGCGGCCACCGTCATCAACGCGTACAACCGGATCGCCATCGCGACCCGAATGGTTCCGGGGGCTTATCAGCCCGCCCAGAAGTAATACGGAAAAAGTAATGCAGAATTCGGGCATCGGCGTTTTCCGCCGATGCCCGTCATATTTCTGCCGTCAATTTTCCGGAAGTGGTTCCACGAGGCCGTCCAGCCATTCCCGCCATTCCGGGGCCCGTACGGCCGGCCCGGCCGTCAGTTCCCCTTCCACCCAGCCCGTCACGGGCCGGATCCCGTGCAGCGCGTTGACCAGCCACACCTCCCGGCCGTCCAGTTCGGCGAGGTTCCGATCGCGGTGGGCGACGCGGACGCCGTCGCGCACGGCCCGCTCCTGGATCAGCCCGGCCGTCACCCCCGGAAGCAGGGGCAGCCGGGGCGAGGGCAGGCACAGGGTGTCGTCCTCCCACCACAGCACGCTGGCCGTCGGCGACTCCAGCACCACCCCGGACGGCGTCACCAGCACCGCCTCCTGGGCGCCGGCGCCGGACGCCCGCCCGCGCACCCGCGCCAGCGCCTCCAGGTCCGGCCCCTTGCGGCGGGGCACGGTCCGCGCGTCCGGCTGGCCGACGCCCCAGAGCCGGATCTCCCGTCCCAGCGGCGGGGCGTGCCGCAGCCGCAGTCTCAACTCCATCGATCCGGCGCCCAGTTCCACCCGGGGGAACCACTCGCCCGTGCGCGGCAGTACGGCGGTGACGTCCTGCCAGAACTCCACGAGCCGACGCGGCCCCGGCCCGCCGCACTCACCGCAGGCCCGCAGAAACCGCTCCCGGTGCCGGCCGTACGCCCGCACCCGGCCCTCGCGCACCAGCCACGAGTCGGCGACCAGCAGCGGTTCCTCCGCCTCCGGCGCCGGGATCAGCCCGCGGTCGGGCGACCAGCTCAGCAGCCCCTCTTCAGCGGCCAGTCCTGCAACCACTCGGTCCTCCTCAGTACTTCCCGCCCGCCACCGCCGGCGCCCCGCCCCGGGGACCGTACGGCGCGTGTTCCAGCCATGACCCGCACGACGGCAGCACGGGGGAGAGGGCCGCCGCCGCGCGCTGCCGGAGCCGTACGATCCGGCGCCGGGGCCGCAGATGGTCCAGCGCGATCCCGGCGGCCTCGCTGTTGAACAGACCCGCCGCGCGCCGTACGTCGGCGAAGGCGGCCACCGCCTCCGGCGTCCCGGCCGCGACCGCCTCCGCGGCCGCCGCCGCGTCGGCGATCCCGCTGTTCATGCCCCGCGCCCCGAACGGCGGGAACAGATGCGCCGCCTCCCCGACCAGCAGCACCCGCCGGTGCGGATCGGTGAAGGAAGCCGCGACCTTGCGCAGGAAACGGTAGGTCGACACCCACAGGACGCGCTCCGCGTACCCGTCGCCCACGACCCCGGGGAGCCAGCGGCGTACGGCCTCCTCGGTGCCGTACTCCTCCTCCACGTCGTCGTCGCGGCACTGCAGGTCCACCTGGAAGCCGCCGGTGAACGGCACCCGCATCACACTGCGGCCGCCGACGCCCGGATGCTCGTAGTGGAAGACCCGCTCCAGCGGCAGCCCGGCGTCCGGCACGTCGGCCACGTCGACCACCACATGGAAGCCCTCGCCGCGCTCGCCCTCCATGGCGATGCCCAGTCCGCCCCGTACGGCGGAGCGCGCGCCGTCGGCGGCGACCACGTACCGGGCGGTCCACTCGCGCCCGTCCGCGCCGGTCAGCGACACACCCGTCGCGGTCGTGCGTACCTCCGTGACGCGGGCGTCCCAGACGAACTCCACCTCCGCCCGCTCGCAGGCGGCCCGCAGGAAGCGCTCGGTGTCCAGCTGGCGCAGGCTCGTGAACGGCGGCAGCCCCGAGGGGGGCGGGAAGCTGCGGGAGTACACCTCGCGGCCCCGGTAGAGAGTGCGACGGGTGTGCCAGGTCCGGCCGTACGCCGTGATCTCGGCGGCGAGCCCCGGGCACATCCCGTCCAGCAGCCGCAGCGTCTCCCGGTGCACGAACAGGGCCCGGCTGCCCGGCCGTTCACGATCCTCCGGGTCGGCCTCCAGCAGCACCACCGGCAGCCCGCGCGCCCGCAGCGCGAGCGCCGCCGACAGGCCGACGGGGCCGGCGCCGACCACCACGACGGGCTTCACGCGCGGACGCTTTCGGCCAGCATGCGGGTGATCTCCACCCGCTTCACCTTCCAGGTGGCCGTCATCGGCAGCTCCTCGAACCGCCACTGCCTCGGCTCCGCCATCGCGGGCAGATCGGCCGTGGCCTCCCGCCAGCGCTCCGGGTCCAGCGGCCGCTCACCCCGCACGCACACCACCGGTACCGGCTCCCGGTCCGCGCCCGGCACGATCACCACCTCGCGCAGCTCCTCCAGCCGGTCCATCAGCGTGTCCTCGACCTCGAGGTTGCTGTGCACCGAGTCGATCTGGTCGATCTCCCGGTCGATCAGGTGCAGGGACCCGAGGCGGCTGCGGTAGCCCATGTCGCCCATCTGCCACCAGTCGCCGTCCAGCTGACGCTGGTACTGCTCCCGCGCGCCCAGATAGGTGAGGATGCGTCCCCGGGTGCGTGCCTCGATCCGGCCGGGCGTGCCGGATGCCACCCGGCGGCCGTCGGGGCCGGTCACCCGGACCCGGGTGAAGCCGGGGATCCCGGTACCGACCCGGCGGCCGTCCGCGCGCCCGGCCGAACGCCGGGTGAACCACTGGAACGCCACCGGCCCGGTCTCGCTCTGCCCGTACAGCTGGATCAGCCAGGGCGTACGGCGCTTCGAGGCGTCCAGCAGCCGCCGTACCGTGCGCGGATGGATCGCGTCGAACGTCGATCCGTAGGACTTCACCCGGGACAGCGGCGCGCCGGGCGCGTCGGCCAGCTCCTCCCACAGCACGAAGGTGTTGGGGTGGGTCTCGACGATGCCGGGCCGGTGGCGGACCAGGAGCGGGCCCACCGAGGCCGGGTCGGGGTCGGTGATCAGCAGCAGCGGGCTGCCGAAGTGCAGCAGCACGCCGAGCAGATGGTAGAAGCGCGAGTGCACGAAGGACATGTGCAGCGCGGCGACCTCGCCACGGGTGGGCCAGCCCATCGCCTTCTGCGGGACGAGCCGGTTCCACATGGTGTTCGCGCAGTGCACGGCGAGCTTGGGGTCGCCGGTGGTGCCCGAGCTGTGGGTGATCAGGGAGGGTTCGCGGGGGTGCAGCCGTACGGGCGCGGCAGGTTCGGCGCCGGCGTACTTCTCCAGGGACTCGGCGCCCGGACCGCCGGTCACGCTGAGGGTCCGCCGTACCAGCCCGGTCAGCTCCACCTCCTTCAGCGGGCCGTCCAGCTTCGCCGCGTCGGTGACGAGCCAGGGCTGCTGCAGACGGCCGAGGAGACGGCCCACCACCGGCCCGGCCAGCGCCGGCGACAGCAGCACGGGGACCGCGCCGATCCGGGAGACGGCACAGGTCAGCAGCACGATGTCGACGTTGTCCGTCTTGTGCACGACCACCTGCTCCGAGGGCCGCACCCCGGCCTCCCACAGGCGTCCCGACAGCTCGTCGACGGCGTCGGCGAGGACCGTGTAGCTGAGGTGGATCCCGAGCGAGGGGTGGGTGTCCAGCGGGCGGTCCAGGGTGACGAACACCGATCCGTGCCGGTCGGCCGCCCGCCGGAAGACCGGTCCCAGGTAGAACGCGCGGTCGGTGAGGGTGGACGCCTGCTGTCGCATGAGGCGGTTCCTTTCAGTCATGGTCACCACGCGCCCTGGCGGACCAGATGGCGGCGGAGCTTCCCGGTCGGGGTGCGGGGCAGGGAGGGGACGAGGCTGACGCTTCGGGGGACCTTGAAGGGGGCGAGCCGCTCACGGGCCAGCCGCAGCAGGTCCTCCCCGAGGCCCGCGGGGGCGGGCGAGGCGGCGGGGACGACGAAGGCGCGCAGCCGACTGGAGCCGCCGCCGTCGGTCACGGCCGCGACCGCCACCTCCTTCACCGACGGGTGGGCGCGCAGCACGGCCTCCACCTCCAGCGGGGAGACGGTGATCCCGCCGACCATCTCCATGTCGTCGGCGCGGCCCAGGTGCCGGTAGGTGCCGTCCGGTTCGCGGCGCGCCCGGTCGTGGGTGGCCAGCCAGCCGCCGACCAGGGTGCGGGCGGTCTCCTCGGGCCGGTTGAGATAGCCGGGCGTGACCGTGGGTCCGCGCACCCACAGTTCGCCCTCCGCCCCGTCCGGCACCGGCCGCCCGGCACGGTCGCGCAGTTCCACCTCGAAGCCGGGAACGGGACGGCCGACGGTGCCGGGGCGATTGTGGCCGAGGCTGTTGGCGCAGAAGGCGTGACCGGCCTCGGTGGAGCCGATCTGCTCCAGGACCGGCGCGCCCAGCAGGTCGGTGACCCGCCCGCCGAGCCCGTCCGGCATGCCCTCGCCGGCCGACACGGCGGCCCGCACGGAGGCGAAGCAGGCCTCGTGCCCGCTGCCCCGGTCGGCGACCAGCGCGGCGTACGCGGACGGCACCGAGTAGAGCAGGGTCACCCGGTGCCGGGCGACCAGCTCGTCCACGGCGGCCGGTGTCGGGCGCCGGTCCACCAGGACGGCCGAGGAGCCGGAGAACAGGGGGAAGACGAAGGCGTTGCCGAAGCCGTAGGCGAAGTACAGCTTGGACACCGACAGGGTGACGTCGTCGGGGGTGATCCCGAGCAGGGGCCGCCCGATGAGCTCGTGGTACGCCTCCGGATCGGCGTGCGTGTGCACGACCCCCTTGGGCCGCCCCGTCGTCCCCGAGGTGTACTGCACGTACAGGGGGGCGTCCGCGGCCACCGGGTGGGCGGGGGCCGGCTCGGTGCCGGGGGCGAGCGCGAGGAGCTGGTCGGCACCGAGTCGGGGCCGGCCGGCGAACCGGTCCGCCAGTCCCGGGCGGCCGCCGAACAGGTCGTCCTCCAGCCCGGGCCCGGTCACACAGAGCACGGCCTCGGTGTCGGCGGCCATGAACGCGTGGTCCGCGGCCGGGAGTTCGGGGTTGACCAGGACGGCCACCGCGCCGAGGCGCGCGACGCCCAGGAAGGCCGCCACCCAGGCGATCGAGTCGGGCAGCGCGAGCAGTACCCGGTCCCCGGCCCGTACCCCCTCCCTGGCGAGCACCCCGGCCACCCGTGCCCCGAGCCCGTGCACCTCGCCGTGGGTCCAGGTCCGGTGACCCTGGTGGAAGGCGGCCCGGCCGGTCCAGCCGTGCCGGCCCGCGAGTTCCGCGAGGTGGGCGGCGAGGTTGGCGGGCGGGGCCGGCGCGACCCGCGGGACGGCGACGGGCTGGGAGATCGTCATCGGGCGCCCTCTTCCATGACGTCCGGCGCCTCCACCGGGGACGCGCCCGCGTACGCCCGCATCTGCGCGGCCGTCTTCAGCAGCATCTCGTCGTACTCGGCGACCGGATCGGAGTCCAGGACGATCGCCCCGCCCGCCCCCAGGTGCATCCGGCCGTCGGCGAGTACGGCGGTGCGGATGACGATGTTCAGGTCGGCGCCGCCGCTGCACCCCAGATAGCCGAGGGCCCCGGAGTACACGCCCCGCGCCTCGGTCTCGATCTCGTCGATGATCTCCAGGGTGCGCAGCTTCGGCGCGCCGGTCATCGACCCGCCGGGGAAGCAGGCGCGGACACAGTCCACCGCGTCCGTGTCGGCACGCAGCCGTCCCTCGACGGTGGACACCAGCTGGTGCACGGTCGCGTACGTCTCGACGGCCATCAGCCGGGACACCCGCACGGTCCCGGTCCGGCAGACCCGGCCGAGGTCGTTGCGGAGCAGGTCGACGATCATCAGGTTCTCCGCGCGGGTCTTGGCGTCCGCCGCCAGCGCGTCCCTGAGCCGGGCGTCCGCGGACGGGCTCTCGCCGCGCGGCGCGGTGCCCTTGATCGGCTTGGCCTCGGCGATCCCGTCCCGGGTGATCCGCAGGAACCGCTCCGGCGAGGCACCGGCCACGTCGAGGTCGCCGAACCGCAGGAAGGCCGCGTACGGCGCCGGGTTGCCGCGGCGCAGTTCCCGGTAGAAGGCGTAGGCGTCGGGCGGGGCGGGCAGCCGGGCCGCGTCGGTCAGACAGATCTCGTAGCTGGTTCCGGCCCGCAGCTCGCGCTGGCAGGCCTCGATGTCCGCGAGGTACGTGGCCCGGTCGCGCACCAGCCACGGCTCGGCGGCGCCGAGGTCGGGCTCGGCCGGAGCGGCCGGGGACGGCCGGGGCCCCTCCTCGGCGGCGACGAAGGTGAGCTGGGCGACCGTGCTCTCCAGCCAGTCGGCGGCCTCCCGCGCGGCCTGCGGGGTATCCTCCGCCACGCAGACGGCGTAGGTGAAGTCCTCCTCGTGGTCCACCGCGATCAGCCGGTCGGCGAACAGCCAGCAGGCGTCGGGGGTTTCGGCGCGATGGCGGTTGGGGGACCCGCAGTCGGCCTTCGTCTCGTAGCCGAAGTAGCCGACGTACCCGCCGGTGAAGTCGAAGGGCAGTCCGGTCGCGTCGACCCGGCGGTTCGTCAACTGCCGTTTCAGGTAGTCGAAGACGGACGCGGTGACCTTTCTCGGCGGCCGTCCGGCCCGCTCGATCTCGCACTGGCCGGTCTCGACGTCGTACCGGACGAACTCGGCGAGCGGGCCGCTGTCGTCGCCGAGGAAGGAGAAGCGCGACAGCCCCTGCTCGACCCGTGAGCTGTCCAGCCAGAACGCCCGCGGCGAGGCGGCGAACATCCGGGTGAACGCGGCCTCGGTGTCCACCGCGCCGGCGATCCGGCGGGTGTGCAGCCGGTAGGAGGGGAGGTTGGTGCCCTGCCGGGGCCGGGGGATCGTCGCTCTGGCGGTCGTGGCCGCGGGGACGGCGGTGTTCTTCGTACGGGGCCGGCGGGCCCGCTCGGCCGTGAGGTTGCGGAAGTTCACCAGCATGCGGTGGCCGAACTCGGTGAGCACCGACTCGGGATGGAACTGCACGCCCCACAGCGGCCGTTCGCGGTGGCGCAGCCCCATCAGGACACCGTCCTCGGCCCAGGCGGTGGCCTCCAGGGTGTCGGGGAGCGGCTCGTGCACGGCGAGGGAGTGGTAGCGGACCGCGGTGAAGTGCTGCGGCAGCCCCTGGAACAGGTCCCGCCCGTCGTGCCGTACGGCGGTCAGATGCCCGTGCCGGGGCTGTGGGGCGGGCTCCACCCGGCCGTGCTCCCCGAGCGCGATGCCCTGGTGACCGAGGCAGACGCCGAGCACCGGCACCTCGGACTCGGCGAGCACCCTGGCGCTGATCCCGAAATCACGGGCCGTTCCGGGGTGGCCGGGCCCCGGAGACACCACGACATTGTCGAAACCACTTAAAGTGTCGAGCCTGCCGTCATTGTGGATCACCACCGGCTCCTCGCCGTTGACCTCGGCGATCAGCTGGAACAGGTTGTACGTGTACGAGTCGTAATTGTCGATGAGCAGGGTCTTCACCCGCCCACCTCCTTCGGTCGTTCACGAACCTAAACGGTCCGTCGTTTGTGCCGCCCACGCAGCGCCTGGAGCGGTGGATACAGCCATTTCTTGAAGAAACGCTGAAGGCGCGGCATGAGAATCCAGGTGACGATGGCCGTCACACACAGGCAGAGGAACAGCGTGCGAATGAAAGGGTTGATGCCGCCGAGATAGGGCAGCACGATCAGGTTGAACAGGAGCACCGGCGGGAACACCGCGCTCATATTCACGAACCACAGTTTCCATTTCGCCGGCGGGGCGGGCGGAGCAGGCGGGGCGGGAGGCGGTGGCGCGGGGGCCTGGGAGTCGAACCACTCCTTGGACCCCTGCACGCTCCTACGGCCGGCCCGCTGGGCGATCCCCTCCGTCCGGACGTCCCACTGCACCCGGTCTGGCGAGACTTCCCAGGCCAGAGCCGTGTCTTCGTCGGCGAAGCGATAGACGACATGCCACTCCGCCTCTCGATCGACAAGGACGCCACCTCCGAGGAAACCCGGATGCCGGGCGCTGGCGCCCAGCATGGCCCACCCCCAGTTGTGGAAGTCGGCCTCGCGGCCCGGCACCACGTGATAGGCCACGGTGACGGTGACGGGATTGCTGCTCACGGCGTGGAGTACGGCAGGAAGAGCGTTCGCGTTCAAACTTCAACGAAGTTTTTCAAGGCTCTCACGGTTGTCCGAAACGTAACTTTTTACTGCCCTTTGGATGTCCTTGGCTCCTTCTGTCGGGCAATACTGCCGGTAACTTTCCGGGAATTCTTGGAAGCGCTTGCCGGTAACTCGGAAAAAGTGCACGATCGGCCTTCCGGAACGAAGGAGATTGCCATGTCCAGGTACGACTGGAATCTGACCGAAGAAGGACACCAGGGAATCGAACGGGCCCGTTCCGTGCTCGAATCCGCTCGTAAAGAAGTGACCTCCCACCCCATTTACCAGCGGATATCCGGACCGGAACACCTCAGGACGTTCATGGCGCACCACGTGTTCGCCGTCTGGGACTTCATGTCCCTCCTCAAGTCGCTCCAGCACGAGCTGACCTGCGTCGACGTGCCCTGGGTACCGCGCGGCTCGGCGCTGGCCCGCCGGCTCATCAACGACATCGTGCTGGTCGAGGAGAGCGACGAGCTGAACGGCGGCTTCACCAGCCACTTCGAGCTGTACCGGGCGGCCATGGCCGAGGCCTCGGCCGACACCACCCGCATCGACACGTTCCTCTCCCTCGTCGCCGAGGGCCACGACGTGGCGGCGGCCCTCCGCGTGGCCCAGGTCCCCGCCCCGGCGGCCGACTTCGTCGCCACGACCTTCGACATCATCGCCAACCGCCCGCTGCACTGCCGCGCCGCCGCCTTCGCCTTCTCCCGCGAGGACCTGATCCCCGACATGTTCGACCAGGTGATCAAGGAGGAGGGCACCGACCGCTTCCCCCTCTTCCGCGACTACCTCGCCCGCCACATCGAGGTCGACGGCGAGGAACACACCCCCATGGCCCTCCAGATGGTCACCGACCTGTGCGGCACCGACGACACCCGCTGGGAGGAGGCCGTCGAGACGGTGACCCTGGCCCTGGAGGCGAGGTCACGCCTGTGGGACGGGATCACGGAGGCGATGGGCTGAGGGGACGGCGGGCGCTCACGCCGGCTCCGGTGCCTCCCCGAAGCGCGCCAGGGCCAGTGCTCCCGCCACCGCCACGGTGAAGCCCAGGACGGCCGGCCACGCCCACCCCTCCCGGGTGCGGTCGCCCAGCCAGGCCACGCCCACCGCCGCGGGGCCGATCGTCTCCCCGATCACGATCCCCGCGGTGGCGGTCGTCACCGAGCCGCGCTGCAACGCGGAGGTGAGCAGCAGGAACGCGGCCCCACCGCCCAGCAGCAGCGCGTACACCGCCGGATCGGTGAGCAGCGCGCCCGGCGAGAGGTCGTCGATCAGCCGCACCGCCACCTCCACCACCCCGAACCCGCACCCGGCCCCCAACCCCAGCACCAGCGCCCGCCCCCGCTCAGGCAGCCGCCCACCCACCGTCCCCAACCCCAGCACCGCACCCGCCACCCCGAGCATCACCCACGGCAACGGCCCCGGCCCCGCCGCCTCTCCCTCCGTGCCCGCCGCCAGCCCCAGCACGGCCAGCCCCGCGCACACCACCCCCACCGCCGCCCACTCCGTCCGGCTCAGCCGCACCCGCAGCAGCCGCGCCGCCACCACCGCCGTCACCGCGATGCTCGACGCCAGCGCCGCCGCCACCGCGTAGATCGGCACCGACCGCAGCGCGGCGATCTGGAACAGGAACCCCAGCCCGTCCAGCCCCAGCCCCGCCCCGTACCGCCACTGCCGCAGCGCCCGCAGCAACAGGACCGCGTCCCCGCCGCCCCCACCGGACGCGGCCCGCGCCGCCATCGCCTGCAACACGGTCGCCGTACCGAAGCACACCGCCGCACCGAGCGCACACACCATTCCCCACAGCACGAACGGACTGTAGGCGAACGGGCGGGACGGGGGGCCCGTGCGGGCGGACTCTCACCGATCTCTAGGCTGACAGCCGGAAAAATCGGCTCGATCACCAGCGACGATCACAGGCCATCGGCTTGACCTCAGGGGGAGACGGGAACATGGCGGAAGCACGCAGGCGACTGCGGTCCAGCACGGTCGTACTCGGCGGCATGGGCGTCGTCGCCGCGGCCCTCACCTCCTGCGGCTCCGACCCGGACCGCCGCTGCGTGGACCGCGACAGCTACGACTCCGTCTACGGCTACAAGGTCGTCGCCGACAAGAACTGCAAGTCCTCCACCTCCGGATCCTCCGCCGCCGGCAAGGGCGGGAGGACCACGACCAGGAAGACCGACGCCGCCTGGTACTACGACGCCGACGTCAGCCACGGCCGGGCCGACTCCGGCACCTTCAGCAAGAGCGAGGCCGTCGACCGCGGCGGCTTCGGCTGCTCCGGATCCGGCAGCGGCGGCGGCTGAGCGGACGTACGCCATGCAGCGCCACACCGTCGAACCCCGCCCCGGCTGGCAGCGGACCGTCGAGGAACAGGGCCTGATCTACCCCCTCACCCGCCACCCGGACGGCAGCCTGCGCCCCTACTGGGACGAGAGCGCCTACTACGCCTTCACCCTCGACGAGGTCGAGGCCCTGGAGGAGACCGTCGAGGAACTCCACCGCATGTGCCTGACGGCGGCCGAGCACCTCGTCTCCGCGGACCGTCTCGCCGACCTCGGCATCACCGACCCGCGGGTCGCCGCCGCCGTCACGGAGGCCTGGCGCCGCCGCGCCGAACTCCCCTCCGTCTACGGCCGCTTCGACCTCCACTACGACGGCACCGGCCCGGCCAAGCTCCTGGAGTACAACGCCGACACCCCCACCTCCCTGGTGGAGGCGGCCTCCGCGCAGTGGTTCTGGATGGAGGACCGCTTCCCCGGCGCCGACCAGTGGAACTCCCTCCACGAACGCCTCGTCGCCGCCTGGCGGAAACAGGCCCCCCTCCTCCCGCCCGGCGGCCCCCTGTACTTCGCGCACTCCACCGCCGACGAACTCGGCGAGGACCTGATGACGGTCGCCTACCTCAAGGAGACCGCCGAGCAGGCAGGACTCGACACGGCCTTCATCCCCATGGAGGACATCGGCTTCGACCGCCTCTCCGGCCGCTTCGTCGACCACCGGCTCCGTTTCATCCGGAGCTGCTTCAAGCTCTATCCCTGGGAGTGGCTCACCACCGACCGCTTCGCCGGCCACGTCCTCGACACCCTCGACAACGGCGGCGGCACGGGTACGACGATGTGGATCGAGCCCGCCTGGAAGATGCTGCTGAGCAACAAGGCGCTCCTCGCGATCCTCTGGGAGCTCTACCCCGACCACCCCAACCTCCTCCCCGCCCACCTCGACGGCCCCCGCGAGCTGGCGGTCACCACCGGATACGTCGCCAAGCCCCTGCTCGGCCGCGAGGGAGCCGGCGTCACCGTCCACGAGAAGGGCGCCGACCCCGTCGTACGGGACGACGAGCCCTGCTGCTACCAGCAGTTGGCCCCCCTGCCCGCCTTCGACGGCAACCACGTCGTCCTCGGCGCCTGGGTCGTGGACGAGGAGTCCGCGGGCCTCGGCATCCGCGAGTCCGCCGGCCTGATCACGGACGAGTACGCCCGCTTCGTACCGCACGTCATCCGGTAGCTCTCTCCAGTACGGCCGACAGCTGGGACAGCCCCCAGTCGAGGTCCTCCTGGGAGATCACCAGCGGCGGCGCGAGACGGATCGTGGGTCCGTGCGTGTCCTTCACCAGGACGCCCCGGTCCATCAGCCGCTCCGACACCTCCCGCCCCGACCCGTACCCCGGCGCGACGTCCACCCCCGCCCACAGCCCGCGCCCCCGTACCGCCGTCACCCGCCCGGTGCCGACCAGCGCGCCCAGCGCGTCGTGCAGACGCTCCCCGAGCCGCGCGGCCCGCGCCTGGTACTCGCCCGACCGCAGCATCGCGATCACCTCCAGCGCCACCGCGCACGCCAGCGGGTTCCCCCCGAACGTCGACCCGTGCTCCCCGGGCCGGAACACCCCCAGGACCTCGGCGTTCGCCACCACCGCCGACACCGGCACGATCCCGCCCCCGAGCGCCTTCCCCAGCACATACACATCCGGTACGACCCCCTCGTGCTCGCACGCGAAGGTCCGCCCGGTCCGGCCGAGCCCCGACTGGATCTCGTCGGTGACGAACAGCACCCCCCGTTCCCGGGTCACCTCCCGCACCGCCGCCAGATAACCGGCCGGCGGGACGACGACGCCGGCCTCGCCCTGGATGGGCTCGAGGAGCACCGCCACCGTGTTCTCGGTCACCGCCGCCCGCAGCGCCGTGAGGTCCCCGTACGGCACGATCTCGAAGCCGGGCGTGTACGGCCCGTAGTCCGCGCGGGCCTCGGAGTCCGTGGAAAAGCTGATGATCGTTGTCGTCCGCCCGTGGAAGTTGTTCCCCGCGACGACGATCTTCGCCGTCTCCGCCGGGACCCCCTTCACCCGGTACCCCCACTTCCGGGCGGTCTTCACGGCCGTCTCCACCGCCTCCGCGCCCGTGTTCATCGGCAGCACCATCTCCATGCCGCACAGCTCGGCCAGCTCCGCGCAGAAGGCCCCGAACCGGTCGTGATGGAACGCCCGCGACGTCAGCGTCACCCGCTCCAGCTGAGCCTTCGCCGCGTCGATCAGCCGCCGGTTGCCGTGCCCGAAGTTCAGCGCCGAATAGCCCGCCAGCAGATCCAGGTACCGCCGCCCCTCCACATCCGTCATCCACGCCCCCTCGGCCGTGGCCACGACGACCGGAAGGGGGTGGTAGGTGTGCGCGGTGTGCGCCTCGGCGGCGGCGATGAGGGCGTCGCTGGTGCTCACGGAACCTCCAGGGTGCTTCCCCCCATGGTCGCTCGCATGGTGGACGCGGCACCTGCACGCCACGGCCCGCCCGGTAGGCTTTCGAGCGGGCCGTGACTGGCGCGCTGGGATGGGACGGACCATCGGGGAGCGGCCCGGGAGTGAACAAGTGCCGTGCGCCTGGGCCGAACCGTGAAACCGTGATCGCTTTTCAGCACCCACGCCACCCGGAGGCCGACGACATGTCAGAGCAGCAGCCCCTCTCCACCGAGTCCACCGCCTTCCGCGCCGCCCTCGAGGTGGTCCGCGCCGTCGAGCCGCGCGTCGCCGACGCCATCGGCCAGGAGGTCGCCGACCAGCGCGAGATGCTCAAGCTGATCGCCTCCGAGAACTACGCCTCCCCGGCCACCCTCCTGGCGATGGGCAACTGGTTCAGCGACAAGTACGCCGAGGGCACCGTCGGCCGGCGCTTCTACGCCGGCTGCCGCAACGTCGACACCGTCGAGTCCCTCGCCGCCGAGCACGCCCGCGAGCTCTTCGGCGCCCGTCACGCCTACGTCCAGCCGCACTCCGGCATCGACGCCAACCTCGTCGCCTTCTGGGCGGTCCTCGCCGACCGCGTGGAGGCCCCCTTCCTGGAGAAGACCGGCGCCCGCCAGGTCAACGACCTCACCGACGCCGACTGGGCGGAGCTGCGCCAGGCCTTCGGCAACCAGCGCATGCTCGGCATGTCCCTGGACGCCGGCGGCCACCTCACCCACGGCTTCCGCCCGAACATCTCCGGCAAGATGTTCGACCAGCGCTCCTACGGCACGGACCCGGCGACCGGTCTGATCGACTACGAGGCGCTGCGGACGTCGGCCCGCGAGTTCAAGCCGCTGATCATCGTCGCGGGCTACTCGGCGTACCCCCGTCTGGTGAACTTCCGGATCATGCGCGAGATCGCCGACGAGGTCGGCGCCACGCTCATGGTCGACATGGCGCACTTCGCCGGCCTGGTCGCCGGCAAGGTCCTCACCGGCGACTTCGACCCGGTCCCGCACGCCCAGATCGTCACCACGACCACCCACAAGTCCCTGCGCGGCCCGCGCGGCGGCATGGTCCTGTGCGACGACTCCCTCAAGGACCAGGTCGACCGCGGCTGCCCGATGGTCCTGGGCGGCCCCCTCCCGCACGTCATGGCCGCCAAGGCCGTCGCCCTGGCCGAGGCGCGCCAGCCCGCCTTCCGGGACTACGCCCAGCGCATCGTCGACAACTCCCGCGCGCTGGCCGAGGGCCTGATGCGCCGGGGCGCCACCCTGGTCACCGGCGGCACGGACAACCACCTCAACCTGATCGACGTGGCCACCTCCTACGGCCTCACCGGCCGCCAGGCGGAGGCCGCCCTCCTCGACTCGGGCATCGTCACCAACCGCAACGCCATCCCGGCCGACCCGAACGGCGCCTGGTACACCTCGGGCATCCGCGTCGGCACCCCGGCACTGACCACCCGCGGCCTGGGCACGGCGGAGATGGACGAGGTCGCGGGCCTGATCGACCGTGTCCTCACCACCACGGAGCCCGGCACCACGAAGTCGGGCGCCCCGTCCAAGGCCTCCCACCTCCTGGACGAGAAGGTGGCCCAGGAGATCTCCCAGCGCGCGACGGACCTGGTGGCGGGCTTCCCGCTCTACCCGGAGATCGACCTCGGCTGAGGTTCCTCGTAGGCGCGGGGGGAACCGCGCGAACGGCCCCCGCCGGCCCGCGGTTCCCCCCCCGCGTCCCCTCGCACCGAAACCACCCACCGCTCTCTGAGACAATGATGAACATGGCCTCAGATCGACCCCGTGTGCTCTCCGGAATCCAGCCCACCTCCGGCTCGTTCCACCTCGGCAACTACCTCGGCGCCGTCCGCCAGTGGGTGGCCCTGCAGGAGACCCACGACGCCTTCTACATGGTCGTGGACCTGCACGCGATCACGGTCCCGCAGGACCCGGCCGACCTGCGCGCCAACACCCGTCTGGCCGCCGCCCAGCTCCTCGCGGCGGGTCTCGACCCCGAGCGCTGCACCCTCTTCGTGCAGAGCCACGTCCCCGAGCACGCCCAGCTCGCCTGGGTCATGAACTGCCTCACCGGCTTCGGCGAGGCGTCCCGCATGACCCAGTTCAAGGACAAGGCCGCCAGGCAGGGCGCCGACCGCGCGAGCGTCGGACTGTTCACCTACCCGATCCTCCAGGTCGCGGACATCCTGCTCTACCAGGCGCACGAGGTCCCGGTCGGCGAGGACCAGCGCCAGCACGTCGAGCTCACCCGCGACCTCGCCGAGCGCTTCAACGGCCGCTTCGGCGAGACCTTCACCATCCCGAAGCCGTACATCCTGCGCGAGACGGCGAAGATCTACGACCTCCAGGACCCGACGATCAAGATGAGCAAGTCGGCGTCCACGCCGAAGGGCCTCATCAACCTGCTCGACGAGCCGAAGGCCACCGCGAAGAAGGTCAGGAGCGCGGTCACGGACACCGACACGGTCGTCCGCTACGACGCCGAGAACAAGCCGGGAGTGAGCAACCTGCTCACCATCTACTCCACCCTGACCGGCACGAGCATCCCGGAGCTGGAGCAGCGGTACGAGGGCAAGCTCTACGGCGCGCTCAAGACGGACCTCGCGGACGTCGTCGTCGACTTCGTCACGCCGTTCCGGGACCGCACCCAGCAGTACCTGGACGACCCGGAGACGCTGGACTCGATCCTGGCCAAGGGCGCGGAGAAGGCGCGCGCCGTGGCCGCGGAGACGCTCTCCCAGGCGTACGAGAAGGTCGGCTTCCTGCCCGCGAAGCACTGAAGGCGCTCGGAAGCACCCGGGGCGCACCGCACACACGTTCCTCCGGGCAGAGCGCTGCACATCACTTCTCTTGCGCCTGCCCAGAGCACAGCCGTGGCCGTACAGTCGATAGCCGTACGACTGAGTACGAACCCGGCACCAGGACCGGCGGCATCGCCGGCACCAACCGGCAGACACAAGCGACCGCACTTCCGGCATGACGACAGGAGAAGACGTGGGGACCGTAACGATCGGTGTGTCGATCGCGGTCCCGGAGCCTCACGGCAGCCTGCTCCAGGAGCGGCGCACGGGCTTCGGCGACGCCGCGGCTCACGGCATCCCCACCCACGTCACCCTGCTTCCGCCGACCGAGATCGAGCCGGACGCGCTGTCGGCCGTCGAGGCGCACCTCACCCGGGTCGCCGCGGCCGGCCGCCCCTTCCCGATGCGGCTGTCCGGCACCGGCACCTTCCGGCCCCTGTCGCCGGTGGTGTACGTGAAGGTCGTCGAGGGCGCCGAGAGCTGCGCCTGGCTCCAGCAGCGGGTGCGTGACGCCTCCGGGCCCCTCGTGCGTGAGCTGCAGTTCCCGTACCACCCGCACGTCACCGTCGCGCACGGCATCGACGAGGCGGCGATGGACCGGGCCTACGAGGAGCTCGCCGACTACGAGGCCCAGTGGTCCTGCACCGGCTTCGCCCTGCACGAGCAGGGCGCCGACGGTGTCTGGCGGCAACTGCGCGAGTACCCCTTCGGCGGCACGGTGGTCCCCCCACAGGCGGCCCACGTCGACCGCGGCTCGCTGCCCACGCGCTAGCCAGAGGTATGCCCGCAAGGGGTGACCGGCCCGCCCATCCGGTCGCCCTAGACGGGCAGCCTGCGGAAAACCCCGCGCGGCACATGCCGCAGCACCGCCATCACCACCCGCAGCACCCCCGGTACCCACACCGTCTCCGACCTGCGCCGCAGCCCCAGCTCCACGGCCGCCGCGACCGCCTCGGGGGTGGTGGCGAGCGGTGCCTCGGTCAGCCCGGCCGTCATCCTCGTACGGACGAACCCGGGGCGTACGACCATGACGTGCGCGCCGGTGCCGTGCAGCGCGTCACCCAGGCCCTGGGCGAAGGCGTCGAGGCCGGCCTTGCTGGAGCCGTAGATGAAGTTCGAGCGGCGGGCGCGCTCCCCGGCGACGGAGGACAGGACGACGAGCGAGCCGTGGCCCTGCGTCTGGAGTGCGCGGGCGCTCACCAGGCCGGCCGACACCGCGCCGGTGTAGTTGGTCTGGGCGACGCGCACCGCCGCCGACGGTTCGCGCTCGTCCTGCGCCTGGTCGCCGAGGACGCCGAAGGCGAGCAGGACGAGGTCGATGTCGTCCTCGGCGAACACCTTGCCGAGGACCGTCTCGTGGGAGTCGGGGTCGAGCGCGTCGAAGGCGACCGTACGGACGTCGGCGCCCAGCGCGCGCAGACCGGCGGCCGCCGACTCCAGGGCGGGGGAGGGGCGGCCGGCCAGCCACACCGTGCGGGTGCGGCGGGCGATCAGCCGGCGGGCGGTGGCCAGCGCGATCTCGGACGTACCGCCGAGGACGAGGAGGGACTGGGGGAGGCCGAAGGCATCCTTCACTGCGACTCCTTGAGGCTTAGAGGGCCAGTCGGCGGGAGAGGTCCGAGACGAACAGCCCGCGCGGGTCCAGTTCCGCGCGCAGGGCGCGGAAGTCGTCGACGCGCGGGTACATCGCGGTGAGCAGGTCCGGGCGCAGCCGGGAGTCCTTGGCGAGGTAGACCCGTCCGCCGGCGGTGACCACCTCCTCGTCCAGTGCGTCGAGGAAGGCGCCGAGGCCGGGCAGGGCGGCCGGGATGTCCAGGGCGAGGGTCCAGCCGGGGCGGGGGAAGGAGAGCCAGCCGGGGTCGGCCTCCCCGAACCGCTTGAGGACGGCGAGGAAGGACGGGCAGCGGTGCGCGGAGATCCGGCGCACGATCCGGCGCAGGGCGTCCTCATGGCCGTATCCGACGACGAACTGGTACTGGACGAAGCCGTCCCGGCCGTAGACGCGGTTCCAGTGCGGGACGCCGTCGAGGGGATGGAAGAAGGCGGGGAGCTTCTGGAGTTCGCCGGTACGCGCGCGTGGGGCCCCGCGGTACCAGAGTTCGTTGAACAGTCCGACGGTCGTGCGGGACAGGAGGCCGTTCGGCAGGAAGGCGGGGGCGGGCGGGAGTTGGGAGGGGCGGAAGGCGAGCGGCTCCCGGCGCGCGCGCGGGGGCAGCGCGTCCAGGGGCGCGTGGTCGCCCCGGGTGAGGACCGCGCGCCCGGTGGCCGTCCCGCGCGCGAGGAGGTCGATCCAGGCGACCGAGTAGCGGTAGCGGTGGTCGGTGCCGGTCAGCCGGGACATCAGGTCGTCGAGGTCGGTGGCGCGTTCGGTGTCGACGGCCATGAGGGAGGTCTCGACGGGCTGGAGCCGGACCGTGGCCGTGAGGATGACGCCGGTCAGGCCCATGCCGCCGGCGGTCGCGTCGAACAGGGGGGTGCCGTGGCCCACCGTGCGGATCGTGCCGTCGGCGGTGAGCAGCTCGAAGGAGAGGACGTGGCGGGCGAAGGAGCCGGACACATGATGGTTCTTGCCGTGGATGTCGGCGCCGATCGCCCCGCCGACGGTCACATAGCGGGTGCCCGGGGTCACCGGCACGAACCAGCCGAGCGGCAGCAGGACCTCCATCAGCCGGTGCAGGGAGACGCCCGCGTCGCACAGCACGGTCCCGCCGGCGGCGTCGATGACATGGATCCGGTCCAGGCCGGTCATGTCCCACACCGCCCCGCCCGCGTTCTGCGCCGCGTCCCCGTACGCCCGCCCCAGCCCCCGCGGGATACCCCCGCGCACCCCGCAGTCCCGGACGGCCGCGACGGCCTCCTCGTAGGTCCGCGGGCGGATCAGCCGGGCGGCGGAGGGAGCGGTGCGGCCCCATCCCGTGACGGAAACGGTGTCGGCAGGCATGGTGGCGACCGTATCGCCCCTATGTGAGCGGTTACTTTTGAAACATCCCCTCGCTCCCCGAAATGGGTGATTAATGGGATGTCGCTCTATATTGCCGGAGTTCCGTAGGTGTCGACGTGAACAGTGAGTCCCCATGGACGGACTCGACGACATGGACCACCGAATCCTTTCGGCGCTCCGCGCCCGGGGCGCGGACCCACACGTCGCCCGCGCCGCGCGCACCCTGTCCCGGGTGGGCGAGCACGGCGCGCTGTGGCTCGCCGCCGGCCTCGTGGGAGCCGCCGTGGACGGCCCGCGGCGCGGCGCCTGGGTGCGGGCCACGGCGCTCACCGCGGGTGCGCACCTCGCCAGCATGGGGGTGAAACGGATCGTGCGCCGGCCACGTCCCGCGCACGTCGACCCCCTGGTCCGCACCGCCGGCCGGCACTCCTTCCCCAGCTCGCACGCGACCTCCGCCGCGGCCGCCGCCGTGGCTTTCGGCGCCCTCGGCGCGCCCGCCGTCACCCCGCTCGCCGCCGCGATGTGCCTCTCCCGCCTGGTGGCCGGCGTCCACTACCCCTCCGACGTGGCGGCGGGAGCCGCCCTGGGTGCGCTGACGGCCCGTCTGGGGGCGCGGTGGATGAGAGAGGCCGCAGAGCGTGCGAGCGGGCGCTCATGACCGAGACCACGCCCCTCACCGGCACCGGCCGCCCGGCGGAGGCGGCGCTCCTGGAGCAGCGCACCCGCGGCCGCCTGCCCACACCTGTGCCGGGCGGCGGGAAGACGGGCGCCCCGCTCCCGCGTCCCGGCACCCTCCTGCGCGGCCTCCTTCGGACCGCCCGCCCCAAGCAGTGGGTGAAGAACACCCTCGTCATCGCCGCCCCCGCCGCGGCCGGACGGCTCCTCTCCCGCGGCGTGCTCACCGAACTCGCCCTGGTCTTCGCCCTGTTCACCGCCTGCGCCGCCGCCGTCTACCTGATCAACGACGCCCGCGACGCCGAGGCCGACCGAGCCCACCCCACCAAACGGCACCGCCCGGTCGCCGCGGGACAGGTCCCGGTACCGGTCGCGTACGCCGTCGGAGGCGCCCTGGCGGCCCTCGCCCCGGCCCTCGCGGCCTGGCTGACCAACCCGGCCGTCGCGGCGCTCCTGAGCGGCTACCTCGCCATGCAACTGGCGTACTGCGTCAGCCTGAAACACGTCCTGGTCGTCGACCTCGTCGTCGTCACGACCGGCTTCCTGATGCGCGCGATGGTCGGCGGGCTCGCGCTCGGCATCCCGCTGTCCCGCTGGTTCCTGATCACCACCGGCTTCGGCGCGCTGTTCATGGTCTCCGCCAAGCGCTACTCCGAGGCCGTCCAGATGGCCGGGAAAGCGGGCGCCACGCGCGCGTTGCTCAGCGAGTACACCACCGGCTACCTCCGCTTCGTCTGGCAGCTCGCCGCCGGGGTCGCCGTCCTCGGCTACTGCCTGTGGGCCCTGGAGGAGGGCGGCGTGCCCCACACCAGCGTGCTGCCCTGGCGTCAGCTGTCGATGGTCGCGTTCATCCTGGCCGTCCTGCGCTACGCCGTCTTCGCCGACCGGGGCACGGCGGGCGAACCCGAGGAGGTGGTGCTCGGCGACCGTGCCCTCGCCCTGATCGGCCTGGCCTGGCTCGCCATGTACGGGCTGGCGGTGGCCAATTGGTAGGCGGCCGACGGGAAGTGCTCGGCTTCGCCGCCGTCGGCCTGCTCGCCTACGCCGCCGACCTCGCCCTCTTCACCTGCCTGCGCGGCCCGGCGGGCCTCGGCCCGCTCACCGCCAAGGCGGTCTCCTTCCTCGCCGGCTGCGCGGTCGCGTACGCCGGCAACGCCCTCGGCACCTACCGGCACACCCGCGCGGGCGGCCCGCGCGCCTACGCCGTGTTCTTCGCCGTCAACATCGCCGGGGCCCTCGTCCAACTCCTCTGCCTCACCGTCAGCCACTACGGCCTCGGGCTCACCTCGCAGCGCGCGGACACCCTCTCCGGGGCCGTGATCGGCATGGCACTCGCGACTGTCCTGCGCTTCTGGGGTACCCGCACCCTGGTCTTCCGCGTCGGACGTCGCGAGAGGGGCAGAGTCGGATCATGGACTGGCTGAAGAAGCTCCCCGGGATCGGGCCGTGGGTCACCCGCCTCATGGCCACGCACGCGTGGCGGTCGTACGAGCGACTGGACCGGGTGAAGTGGACACGGCTCGCGGCCGCGATGACGTTCATCAGCTTCATCGCGCTGTTCCCCCTGCTCACCCTGGCCGCCGCGGTCACCGCCGCCGCCCTCAGCGAGTCCCGGCAGCAGACCCTCCAGGACAAGATCGCCGACCAGGTCCCCGGCATCTCCGACCAGCTCGACATCGACGGCCTGGTCCAGAACGCCGGCACCATCGGACTCATCGCCGGAACCGTGCTGCTGTTCACCGGCATCGGCTGGGTCGGCCAGATGCGGGACTGTCTGCGCGCGGTGTGGGAGCTGCCCGACCAGGAGGAGAACCCGCTCCTGAACAAGGCCAAGGACGCGGGCATCCTGCTGGGGTTCGGCGGCGCGGTCCTGATCACCCTCGCCATCTCCACCGTCGCCTCGGCCCTGGTCGGCCGGATCATCGACACCCTCGGCATCGACAAGCAGGGCTGGGGCAGCATCCTGCTGCACATCGCCGCCTTCGGCATCGCCGTCCTCGCCGACTTCCTGCTCCTGCTGTACGTCCTCACCCTGCTGCCCGGCGTCGAACCGACCCGCCGCCGGCTCTTCGTCGCCGCGCTGATCGGCGCGATCGGCTTCGAACTGCTGAAGCTGCTGCTGAGCGGCTATCTGCAGGGCGTGGCCGGCAAGAGCATGTACGGCGCGTTCGGCGTGCCCATCGCCCTGCTGCTGTGGATCAACCTCACCTCGAAGCTGGTCCTGTACTGCGCCGCATGGACGGCGACGGGCAGCGCTCCCGACAGCGTGTTCGACGAGGACGTCAGCGGCGACGGCGTACCAGATCCGGCAGCGGCCACCGGCGGTTGACCAGGAACGCCCCGGCCGCCAGCAGCACCAGCACCCCGCCGGCGATCGCCAGCGCGGTCCACATACCGCGGGTGCCGTCCTCGGCCACGGCACCCGCCACCGGCTGCTGCGAGGTGCCGCCCTGCCCGGCGCTCGCGGACTCCCCGGAGGACGGGTTCGCACCCGGCTGGGCGCCGGCGCTGGCCTGCGGGCTGGCCTGCGTGGTGCCCTTCGGCGGGACCAGCTCGCCCACCGGCGTCACCTTGCCGGCCGCCGCGAAGCCCCAGTCGAACAGCTTGGCGGTCTCCTTGTAGACCTCGTTGTGGTCGCTCTTCTCCGGGTTCATCACCGTGACGAGCAGCACCCGGCCGTCGCGCTCGGCGACACCGGTGAAGGTGGCGCCCGCGTTGGTGGTGTTGCCGTTCTTGACGCCCGCGATGCCCGGGTACTGCGAGATGTCGTAGTCGCCCGCCAGCAGCCGGTTGGTGTTCTGGATCTCGAAGGACTTCCGGACCGTCTTGCCCTTCTTGTTCTTCTTCGTCTCGCCGGGGAACTTGGCCCGCACCGTCGAGCAGTACTCCCGGAAGTCCTTCTTCTGCAGCCCCGAGCGCGCGATCAGGGTCAGGTCGTACGCCGACGAGACCTGGCCGGGCGCGTCATAGCCGTCCGGGGACACCACGTGCGTGTCCAGGGCCTGCAGTTCCTCGGCGTGCTCGTTCATCTCCTTGACGGTGCCGGCGACACCGCCGTTCATCGACGACAGCACACGCACCGCGTCGTTGCCGGAGCGCAGGAACACACCCAGCCACAGGTCGTGGACCGTGTACGTCTCGCCCTCCTTTATGCCGACGAGGCTGGAACCCGACCCGATGCCCTCCAGGTCCTTCGGCGTCACCTTGTGCTTGGTGGTCCTCGGGAACCTCGGCAGCACGGTGTCGGCGAACAGCATCTTCATCGTGCTCGCCGGGGGCAGCCGCCAGTGCGCGTTGTGCGCGGCCAGCACGTCGCCCGACTCGGCGTCCGCGACGATCCACGACCGCGCGGTGAGGTCCTTCGGCACCACCGGCGCGTCCCCCGCGAGCGCCACCTGCGTTCCGGCCTGCCCCAGGCGGGCACCGCCGACGGAGGACATGGCGGCCGGGGGAGTCGCCGAGGGACTCGCCGAGGCACTCGCCGACTTCGAGGCCGAGGGCGACCCACTGGGGGACGGTGAGGGACTCGGCGCCGCCGAGGAGACGGGCGCGGTCAGCGCGAGGGACGTGAGGGACGCTGCGGTGACCAGCAGGGATCGCCTGACGGTCTGCTTCAGAGGTGCGGGCACGACGGAGAACGTACCTGGCAGGCGACGGGAAGTCCCACCACCCTGCCCACCCCGGTCATCGAACCGGACACCCGATGGCGATACTGAACCCATGAAGCTCAGCCGCCCCCTCTCCTGGTTCCTGCTCGCCTTCGGGGTGTGGAGCTGGGTCATCTGGGTCACTTTCGTCAAAAACCTGGTCAAGGACAGCAGCGGGCTCGCCTTCGACGACGGTGATCCCACGGCGTACTTCTGGGTGCACCTGACGCTCGCCGTCGTCTCCTTCGTATTGGGGACGGCCATCGGGGTCATCGGGTTGCGCGGTCTGCGCGCACTGCGCCGGACGTCATAGCCGATGGTGATCGTCTTCCTGCTGCTCGCGCTGACCGTGCTGGTCGGCGCCAACTGGTATCTGTGGCGGCGTCTGTTCCGCGACACCACCCGCGGCCCCGGCTGGGCGCGCCGCGCCGGCGCCGTACTGATCGCGGGCGGCTGGGCCCTGGCGATCGGCGCCCTCGTCGCCGAACGCACCGGCGCCCCCTTCTGGCTCCAGCGCACCCTGGCCTGGCCGGGCTTCCTGTGGCTGGCCCTGTCGGTCTACCTGCTGCTCGGGACCGTCGCGGGGGAGGCCGTACGACCACTGCTGCGCCGGTTCCTGGAACGGCGGGAGAAGCGGACCCGGCCGGTCGAGGAGCCCGTGGCCGTCGGGGCCGCCGTGCCGGCCGGGGTGCCCGCCGAGGAACGGCCGGAATCCGCCGAGGCGCCCGAACCGCCGTCCACCCCCTCCCGCCGTCTCTTCGTCTCCCGGGTCGTCGGAGGCGCGGCCGCGACCGTCGCCGTCGGGACCGTCGGCCAGGGCACCTACGGCGTCCTGCGCGGCCCGCGGGTCAAGCGGGTGACCGTCCCGCTGGCCAAGCTCCCGCGCGCCGCCCACGGCTACCGGATCGCGGTCGTCAGCGACATCCACCTCGGCCCGGTCCTCGGCCGGGGCTTCGCGCAGAAGGTCGTCGACACGATCAACGCGACGCAGCCCGACCTGATCGCGGTCGTCGGCGACCTGGTCGACGGCAGCGTGAAGGACCTGGGTCCGGCGGCCGCACCGCTGTCCCGACTGCGGGCCCGCCACGGCAGCTTCTTCGTCACCGGCAACCACGAGTACTTCTCCGGCGCCGAACAGTGGGTCGAGGAGGTGCGCCGGCTGGGCATCGACCCCCTGGAGAACGCCCGCACCGAACTCCCCTGGTTCGACCTGGCCGGCGTCAACGACATCGCGGGCGAGAGCGAGGGCCAGGGCCCCGACTTCAGCCGGGCACTGGGCGACCGGGACACCACGCGCGCGTGCGTGCTCCTCGCCCACCAGCCCGTCCAGATCCACGACGCCGTACGCCACGGTGTCGACCTCCAGCTCTCCGGCCACACCCACGGCGGCCAGCTCTGGCCCGGCAGCCTGATCGCCGAGGCCGCGAACCCGACCGTGGCCGGCCTGGAGCGCTACGGCGACACCCAGCTGTACGTCTCCCGGGGCGCCGGCGCCTGGGGCCCGCCCACGCGTGTGGGCGCCCCGTCGGACATCACGGTGATCGAGCTGGCCGCACGGAAAACCTGAGAAGGAGCGGAAAACCGAGAAGGAGCGGAAAACCTGAGAATGCGCTGTGAAACCCGGCCGAAACAGCGCGTCGGTAAGTTCTTTCTCATCTCCCCGGAATCCCTTCCCCCGCCTCAAACGCCTGTGATTAGGTGAGCCGCGCCACCAAGGGGGGTGGCTCGCTGCGTAGTTGTGGGAAGTACTGGGGCCTTTTGGGCCTGGGGAGGGCAGGACATCACCATGCGATCAGTTCGCATGCGGATCCTCGTGACGCTGTTGGTTCTCGCGATTGTCGGAGTGGGCGGCTGGCAATTGCTGCCGTCCGACGACAACAGCGGCGCCACCATCACGGTGGGTACGACGGACACCATCACCTCACTCGATCCGGCAGGCGCCTACGACGCCGGTTCCTGGGCGCTGTTCAGCAACGTCTTCCAGTCGCTGCTGACGTACGCGCCGGGCGGCGTCTCGCCCGTGCCGGACGCGGCCAAGAGCTGCTCCTTCGCGAAGGGCGGGCTGACGACGTATACGTGCGAACTGCGCGACGACCTCACCTTCCCCAGCGGCAACAAGGTCACCGCCGAGGACGTGAAGTTCTCCTTCGACCGGGTCAGGAAGATCAACTCCGATGTCGGTCCGGCCTCGCTGTTCTCCACGCTGAAGTCGGTCGACGCCAACGGCCTGAAGGTCACCTTCCACCTGTCCACGCCGGACGCCACCTTCCCGTTCAAGGTGGCCACCGGCGCCGGTTCGATCGTCGACCACACCCGCTATCCGGCGGACGGCCTGCGCACCGGGAACTCCGTCGACGGCACCGGCCCGTACACGCTGACCTCGTACAAGAAGGGCAAGCAGGTCCGCCTCGAGCCCAACTCGCGCTACAAGGGCGCGGTGAAGACCGGCTCGCCGATCGCGCTGCGCTACTACTCCGACCCGGACGCGCTGGAGAAGGCGTGGAAGGCCAAGAAGGTCGACGCGGCCACCCGCCAGCTGCCGCCCGCGACCCTCGCCGCCCTCAACGCCAGCGACCCCGACCAGCGCGTCAGCGAGGCCGACAGCTCCGAGACCCGCAACCTGTACTTCGACACCCGGGCCTCCTCGCCGCTGCACTCCACGAACGTGCGCAAGGCGATGGCCTGGCTGATCGACCGTGAACAGCTCGCCGCGACCGTGTACGACGGCACCGTCGACCCGCTGTACTCGCTGATCCCGGCCGGCCTCACCGGCCACACGACCTCGTTCTTCGACACCTACCCGGACCAGAACTCCGAGAAGGCCCGCAAGCTCCTGGAGGAGGCCGGCGTCAGCATCCCGGTCCGCTTCACCTACGGCTACGGCCTGGGCAGCGGCGCGGCCGCCGCCGAGGCGAAGGAGCTCAAGCGGCAGCTGGAGGCCAGCGGCCTGTTCAAGGTGAACGTCAAGGGTTACGAGTGGACCGATTTCCAGAAGCGCTGGGCCACCGGCAAGCTCGACGCGTACGCCGTCGGCTGGGTCGCCGACTATCCCGATCCGGACACCTACGCGGGCCCGCTCGTCGGCAGCGGCTCCACCATGAACACCGGCTACAGCAACAAGACCGTCGACCGGTACATCACCGACAGCCAGCGGTACGCCGACCGCAGCCAGGTCTCCGACGACTTCAAGAACCTCCAGCAGCTCATCGCCGACGACGTGCCGGTGATCCCGCTGTGGCAGCGCAAGGAGTACGTCGTCACCACCTCGGACATCGGCGGCGGCCAGTACCTGGCGGACGGCAACGGCGTGTTCCGCCTGTGGGCCCTGGACTGGATCTGAACCGCGGGGCATGCGCCCCTCCCACACCGGGCAGTCACCCGACAGGGTGAGTGACGGAGGTGTGCACGGGGTGAGGAGCAGATGTGCTGAGACGCAACTCCTTTCGGCTGCCCCGGCATCCGGCGTCCGTCGGCCTGGCCCGGCACCGGGTGCGGGACCACCTGACGGAGTGGGGCCACGGCCCGGACGACCGGGCGCTGGCCGACGCGGTGCTCGTGGTGTCCGAGCTGGCCACCAACGTCATACGCCACGGGCCCCTGCGGGAGCGGGAGTTCGAGGTCGCGGTCACCGCGCTCGCGGACGGCTCCTGTCTCATCGAGGTCTCCGACGAGGGCCGGCACGAACCCCGGCTGCGGGCGGTCGACGAAGGGGACGAACACGGCCGCGGCCTGCACCTCGTGGAACACCTGGCCACCGCGTGGGGCGTATGGAGCAGGGGGCGGCACGGCAAGACGGTGTGGGCCCTGGTCGTGACCGCTTGAGAGGCGACGACGCTTCGAGAGGCGGCAACATGTGAAAGGCAGCCCCCACCTTCGCAGTTCGGCGCCTGGCAGCGGCATCGCAACCCGCCGACGGGCATCAACTCATGCGCGGGGGCAGTCCGCGGCCAGGACTCGGCTCAGCCCGGCTCCTCGCCGCTGACCGCGGCCTCGTAAGCGAGCAGCGTGTCGAGGAAAATCTGCCGCTGACCCGGTGTCAGGGGGGCCAGTGCCTTGCGCCATGCAGCCGCGCCTGGGGCGAGCCAGGAAGCGATTGCGTCTTGTTGGTCGGCCGCGATGCCGATGATCCGCCGGCGCCGGTCCGCCTTGTCCTCGCGTCGCTCCAGGATTCCCTGCCGACTCAGGTCGCCGACCAGCAAGCTCACCGTCGTTGGGGCGACCTGGAGCCGAGCGGCCAGCTCGTTCACGGTCATCGGACCGTCAAAGAGCAGGTAGGAGAGCAGAGAAAGGTGGCGCGGCGCCAGCGACAGAACACCTAGACGCACGCCTTCGGCCGCGTCGGCAGTTCCACCGTCACCCCCAGCCCCTCGCCCGGCGCCGTCCGTACGCTCACCTCGCCGCCGTGCGCCCGCACCACCCCCTGCACGATCGCCAGCCCCAGCCCGCTGCCCGCGCCACCGCCCGCCCGGAAGAAGCGGTCGAAGACCCGCGCCGCGTCCTCCGCGTTAAGCCCCGGCCCCTTGTCCTCCACCGACAGCCGTACGACCCCGTCCGCACGCTCCGCCCCCAGCCGCACCGGCACATCGGCGGGCGTGTGCGTCCGGACGTTGGCCACCAGATTGCCCAGCACCTGCCGCAGCCCCGACTCGTCGGCCCGCACCAGCAGCGCCCCGTCCGCGTCGACCGTGACCGGCCGCCCCGGCTGCTGCGCCCGCAGGTCCTCGGCCGCGTCCCGCACCAGCCGGCTCACGTCCACGTTCCGCAGCCGCAGTTCGGGCCGCTGGTCGAGCCGGGCCAGGGTGAGCAGCTCGTCGACGAGCCGGCCCATCCGGTCCACCTCGCCGTTCATCCGGTCCCAGGCCCGCCTGCGCTCCTCCGGCTCGCGCAGCATCCCCTGGTCGTACAGCTGGAGATAGCCGCGGATCGCGGACAGCGGAGTGCGCAGCTCGTGCGAGGCGTCGGCGACGAAACGGCGCAGCTGGGTCGCGCTGCGCTCACGTGTCCGGTACGCCGTCTCCACCTGGTGGAGCATGGAGTTCAGGGCGACCCGCAGCTGCTCGACCTCCAGGGTGGCCTCCCGGCTGGAGGGCACCCGCCGGGTCAGATCGCCCTCCGCTATCGCCGACGACGTCTCCACCATGTCCTCCAGCGGCCGCATCCGCCGTCGCACGCTGAACAGGGTGAGACAGGCGAGCAGCGCCAGCAGCAGTGTGCCGACCGCGAGATCCAGCCTGAGGGCCTTGGCTATACCCCGGTGCAGGGCCTCGGTGGAGGTCGCCAGCAGCACATAGGGGCCGTCGGCGAGCCGGCTCGCGGTCACCCGGTACGGCGCCCCGTGCACGCTGACCTCGCGCGGGTCGGGGTCGGCGGCGAGGGCGCGCGGGTCGTCCACCGCGTCCGCCAGCCCGCGCTGGGCGTCGGTGGGCTTGATGTCGAACAGGGTCAGCGCCTCACCCCGCCCGTCGACGGCGGCGAAGATCGAGTCCGGGGTCGGCCGGTCGTCCGAGCCGGTGGGCACGATCCGGTCGCGGACCACACCGAGCACGCTCAGCGAGTCGATCTGCCGCAGCGTGAGCCGCGAACTGCCCAGCGAGTCACGCATCTTGGTCAGCTCGGCGTCGATCTGGCCGATCAGGTAGTGCCGCATGCCCATCAGGCTCACCGCGGTCGCCGCGACGATGCCGATGGCGAGCAGCGCCACGTTCGCCAGCGTCAGCCGCGCCCGCAGGGAGCGCGTCCCGCGTCCCCACCGCAAGGCCCGTGGCCTCCTCATGTCAGCCCGTATCCCACGCCCCGCCGCGTGGTGATCACCGGCGGTCCCAGGGCCTCCAGCTTGCGCCGCAGATAGCTGATGTAGGTCTCGACGACCGTCGACTCCGGCGGCGTGTGCTCGTACTGCCAGACATGGCGCAGGAGCTGCTCCTTGGGCACGATCCGGCCGCCGTTGCGCACCAGGAACCGCAGCAGCGCGTACTCCGTCGGGGTCAGCTCGACCGAGCGGCCCGCGCGGTGCGCGCTGTACGTCGTCTCGTCCAGCTCCAGGTCGCCGTAGCGCAGTGGCGGCCGCTGCGGCAGGACGTCCGCCGGGCGGGTCCGCCGCAGGACCGCCGTGATCCGGGCGACGACCACGTCGATGTCGAACGGCTTGGTGATGTAGTCGTCGCCGAAGCCGAGCGCGCCGACGATCTCGGCGGGCGCGTCCCGGGCGGTGAGGAACACCACCGCCAGGTCGGGCCGCCGCTCGCGCAGTTCCCGCCCGAGCGCCCGTCCGTCCCCGTCCGGGAGCATCACGTCGAGCAGCGCCACGTCGGGCCGGGTGCGCCCGGCGAGGGCGAGGGCCTCGCGCACCGTGCCCGCGATCATGACCTCGAAGCGGTGGAAGCGCAGCGCGATGGCGAGGACGTCCGCGATGCTCGGCTCGTCCTCCACGACCAGCACGGTGCCGGAAGCCGTCGACATGCCCCCAGTATCGACGGGCCCACCGACAATCCGGTCCGGTTCCCGCTTTGGAGTTCCTTGAGAGTCATGGCCGCGCGATGTCCACGCGCGCGTGCCGCCGCCAATCCTTGGTCCAGGACCTGGGGGACCCGTCGACTGTGTGTGAGGAGTTGCGAACGTGGCGGCATTGGCACGCTGGTGCTACCGGCATCGGCTGGTGGTCCTGTTGCTCTGGGTGGGGGCGCTGTTCGGCCTGGGATTCTCGGCCTCGACGGCGGGCACGGACTACGCGAACGTCTTCTCCCTCCCCGACACGGACTCCAAGAAGGCGTACGACCTGATGGAGAAGGCGTTCCCCGCGCGCGCGGGCGACACCGACACGGTCGTCTGGAAGGTCGACGAGGGCACGGTCCGCGACCAGGACGTACGGTCCCGGATCCAGCCCGCGCTCGACGAGATGGCGAGGATGAAGGGCGTCGGCGGGGTCACCGGCCCCTACTCGGACCAGGGCGCGTCGCAGATCAGCGGCGACGGGAAGATCGCGTACGCCCAGATCACCTTCGCCGACCAGGCGAACGCCGTGCCCAAGGAACTCGTCCAGGACGTCGTCGACACCGCGCGGGGCGCCGAACGGGACGGCCTGGAGGTCGAACTGGGCGGCCAGGCCATCCAGCGCGTGCAGGAACCGCCCACCGGTCTCGCCGAGATGGTCGGCCTCGCGGCCGCGGCGGTCGTCCTGTTCCTGGCCTTCGGCTCCCTCTTCGCGATGCTGCTGCCGCTCGCCGTGGCGGTCTTCGGCGTCGGCACGGGCCTGTTCTCCACCCAGTTGCTGAGCCACGTGACCGACATCCCAGACCTGGCCCCGCTGCTGTCCTCCCTCATCGGCCTGGGCGTCGGCATCGACTACGCCCTGTTCATCGTCACCCGCCACCGCAAGGGCATCCTGCGCGGGGTCGCCCCGGAGGAGTCCGCGGTCACCGCCCTGAACACCTCGGGGCGGGCGGTGCTGTTCGCGGGCGGCACGGTCTGCATCGCCCTCGCCGGCATGCTGGTGACGAACCTGCGCTTCCTCGACGGCGTCGTCATCGGCACCTCGCTGACGGTGGTCCTCAGCGTCCTCGCCGCCACCACCCTGCTGCCCGCCCTCCTCGGCTTCCTCGGCCCGCGTGTGCTGAGCCGCAGGCAGCGCAGGCGGCTGGCCGCCGAGGGACCCGAGGTGGAGAAGGCGAGCGGTCTCGCGGCCCGCTGGTCGGCGAGCGTGCAGCGCCGCCCCCGTACGATCGCCGCGCTCGCGCTGGTCGTCATGGCCGTCCTCGCGCTGCCCGTGCTGTCGCTGCGCCTGGGCGCCACCGACCAGGGCAACGACGACGCCTCCACCACCACCCGCAAGGCCTACGACCTGCTCGCCGAGGGCTTCGGGCCGGGCTTCAACGGGCCGCTCCAGGTGGTCGTGGACGGCGGCGACGCCACCGCGCTCGTCAAGGACATCGAGGCGACCTCCGGCGTCGCCCAGGTGGCCGCCCTGCCGCCCGCGCAGGGCGTCACCGTCATCCAGGTGGTGCCCACGACCTCGCCCCAGTCCGAGGAGACGGACACCCTGATCGACCGTCTGCGCGACGACGTCATCCCGAAGGCCGGGGCCGAGGCGCACGTCGGCGGGGTCACCGCGGTCTCCAAGGACTTCGCGACCGTCACGGGCGACCGGCTGCCCCTCTTCATCGCGACCATCATCGGCCTGGGCTTCCTGCTCCTGCTGATCGCCTTCCGCTCCCTGGTGGTGCCGCTGACGGCCGCCGTGATGAACCTGGTCGCGGCCGCGGCCTCCTTCGGCGTCCTCGTCGCCGTCTTCCAGTGGGGCTGGGGCCTGGACCTGCTCGGCCTCGGCAAGGAGGGCCCCATCAACGCCTTCCTGCCGGTCATCATGCTGTCCCTGCTCTTCGGTCTGTCGATGGACTACCAGGTGTTCCTGGTCAGCCGGATGCACGAGGAGTGGGTGCACACCAAGGACAACGCGCGCGCGGTGCGGGTCGGGCTGGCCGAGACCAGCAGGGTGATCAACTCCGCGGCCCTGATCATGGTCTGCGTGTTCCTCGCGTTCGTCCTGAGCGGCGACTCGGGCGGCGCGATGGCGGGCGTCGGCCTCGCGGCGGCGGTCGCCCTGGACGCCTTCCTCCTGCGCACGGCCCTGGTGCCGGCCGCGATGCACCTCCTCGGCGCGTCCAACTGGTGGCTGCCGGTCTGGCTGGAGAAGCGGCTGCCGCATCTGGCGGTGGAGCCGAAGGAGGAGGGGCAGGAAACGGTGACCGCGAACGGTGAGGGTCCCTCCTCGGTCGTCCACGGCTTCGTACGGGACGTCACCGGTGACCCCGTCGAGGGCGCCGAGGTCACCCTGATGTCCAAGGGCGGCCGTCGGCTGGACCATGTCACGTCCCTCGCCGACGGCTCCTACATCCTCACCGTCCCGTCGCCGGGGACCTACCTGCTGGCGACGACGGCACCGACGTACGCCTCCCACGCCCGGCAGGTGACGGTCGCGGACGAGCCGCTGGCGCACGACGTGGAGCTGACGGACGTACCGGAGTCGACCGAGGTGAACTGAGGCCGGGGGCCTGAACGGTTACTCGCGCTTGGCGTCCTTGTCGCCCTTCTTCCGCGGGTCCGGCAGGGCGTTGGTCATGCCGGGCAGGAAGTCCGTGAACAGCTCGTGGATCTCCAGCACGAGGGGACGCAGCACGCGGAACCGGGCGAGCGCCACACCCCGCGCGGTGAGGCGCGCGCCCCGTTCCGCGAGGCGGTAGCTGCGCTCGCGGCCCTCCGTACGGTCGTAGATCCAGTACATGACGAGGCCCATCTGCGAGAGCCACATCAACTCGGGGAGCACGTCCCGCAGTTCCTCCGGAACCTTCGCCTTCGAACCCGCGAGCACCTCCTTGTGGACGGCGATCGCCTCCACGCGCGCGTGCTCCGACTCCGCCGAGAACGGGCTGAGGGGGCTGTCCGGGTCGGCGGCGTTCTTGAAGAACTGCACCGCGAACTCGTGGTAGGGCGTCGCCACGTCCAGCCAGACCCGCAGGACGCCCGCCATCCGGGCCTCCAGGCTCGTCTCCCGGGCCAGGATCTCCCGGACCGCCTCGCGGTGTTCGGCCGCGAGACGGTCGTAGAAGCCCTGGATCAGCCACTCCTTGCCGGCGAAGTAGTAGTAGGCGTTCCCCACGGAGACGCCGGCCTCCTGGGCGATGGCCCGCATCGTCGTCTTGTCGTAGCCGCGTTCCTGGAACAGCCGCATCGCCGTCTCCAGGATCAGCGCGCGGGTCTGCTCCGACTTGCTGGCGGGCGGGACGTCCTCGCCGGGGTTCTCGATGTTCGCAGGCACGGGAGGGAGCCTAACGAGTGGCGCAGCTGCCGTCGGTACAGCCGGGCGGGGTGTAGGTCCAGCCCCCGTGCGGGTCGTAGGACCAGCCGTCGGCCGCGTAGTACGCGCCGCCGCCCCAGCCGGTGCCCTTGCGCTGCGCCCCGCGCCACTTCGCGGCGGCCAGGACCGCGCCCTTGGCGAGTTTCGCCCCGGCGGGGGTGCTCAGCCGGTGGGCGAGCGGCCGGTGCTCGCGCAGCGCCCACAGGGTGACGATCCAGGCGGCGGCACCCCGGTAGATCTGGCCGCCGTCGCCGACGACGGTGATCTCCTCGAGGGTGGTGGCGTGGTCGAGCCCGGGGAAGCGGGCGGCGGCCTCGGCGGATCCGGCCGCGACCAGCTCCAGCGGGACGAGCTGCGGCTGACGGTCCAGCCAGTCGCGGACGAAGGCGCACAGGGCGCAGTCGGCGTCGTAGAAGACGGTGAGCCGGCGGACCGGGACGCCGACGGCGTCCCGGTGACCGTTCGCTTCCGCGGTGGGCACGGGGGTCACGCCCCGGCCGAGGGAGCGGCCCAGCCCTGCGGGGAGACCGGCGGGACCTGCTCCCGCTCCATGACCCCGCGCCGCCGGATCTTGTTGAGCACGTACACGTTGCCCAGGTGCATCACGCCGAGCACCAGCAGCACCACGCCCAGCTTGGTCGACAGGGCCTCGAAGATGCCGCGGGTGTCCTCGATGGTGTCGTCGCCGCTCAGGTAGAGGGCGACGAAACCGAGGTTGACGAGGTAGAAGCCGACCACCAGGAGGTGGTTGACGGCGTCGGCGAGCTTCTCGTTCCCCTGCAGCACGTCGGCGAGGAAGACCCGGCCGTTGTGGCTGAGGGTCCGGGCGACCCAGACGGTCAGACCGATGCTGACGACCAGGTAGATGACGTAGGCGATGACCGTGCGGTCCATGTTCCCCACCCCTTCAAGGCGGACTTGAACGCGTTCAAAACGCTGTGGGGATGACTGTAGGGCTTCTTTTGAACGTGTTCAACTTTCTTGCGGCGGGGGTGGATGGGACCTGTGTCACACCCTCCGGCCGAGCTCGGGCCGCTTGGTGTAGTCGGTGAACCCCAGGACGTTCCCCCATGGATCCGCGACCTCGACCGTCCATCCCGTCGCCACGGAGAACGGCGGGTCGAGCGGCGTGATCCCGGCCTCGGTCAGCCTCCGGGCCGCCACGCGCGCGTCGGGCACCTCCAGCCACACCCGCGGCGACGCCCACGGCGGCGGCCGGTGCCTCAGCGCCTCCTCCTGTCGCAGCAGGACCCCCGGCGTCTCGCCCCCGACCTTCAGCAGCGCGATCCCGCCCTCGTCGAACCGGAACGCCACCGCGAACCCGGCCCGCTCGTAGAAACCCACGGCCTCGCCGAGGTCGCCGACGGGGAGCAGGACGTTGTCGAACCCGAGCAGTTCGTAGGACTCGTCATCTGACATACCGTCAGAATAGGTGGAGGGTCGGCACGGACCGGTGATTGTCGGTGCCGGCTCGTACGGTTGGGGCATCGAACGCCGTGCCGGATGCCTGCCGTCGAGACCGCCAACCCCACCCCGGCTTCTCCGGGGTTGGTTTTCTGCTGCAAGATGGCATCCACCCTCCTTGCACGCAGATAGTCCGCTCATCCGCTCATCCGCTCATCCGCTCATCCGCCCATCCGAACGGGGAGAACACGCCGTGACCGAACAGCCGCAGCACCCGCAGCAGCCCCAGCAGCCGCCCCAGCCCGGGTACGGCTACCCCAACGCCGGCGGCCCCGGCCCGTACGCCGGCCAGCCCGGCGGCCAGGCCGGCCCCTACGGGTACCCGCAGCAGGGCGCCCCCCAGCCGGGCTACCAGCAGGGCTACCCGCAGGGCGGTTACGCCGCCCCCGGTTACGTGCCGCCGGGCACCTTCACCGGTGACCCCAACGCGCCCTACGGCTACGACCCCTACGGCCGTCCCTACTCCGACAAGTCGAAGGTCGTCGCGGGCGTCCTTCAGCTCGCCCTGGGCAGCCTCGGCGTCGGCCGGTTCTACATCGGCCACGTCGGCATCGGCCTCGCCCAGCTCTTCACCTGCGGCGGCCTCGGCATCTGGGCCCTGGTCGACGGCATCATGATCCTGACGAGCAACGACAAGACCGACTCCAACGGACGGGTCCTGCGTGGCTGAAGCGGAGCGCCCGCTCGCGCTGCGACACCCGGCGGCAGCACCCCTCGCGGTGCTGGCCGCCGGCGCGGCGGGCTCCGCCTACCTCTACGGCACCAACCCCCACGACCCCGGCCACATCCTCCCGCAGTGCCCGTTCCGCCTGGTCACCGGCCTGCTCTGCCCGGCCTGCGGCGGCACACGCATGGCGTACGACCTGATGCACGGCCACTTCGACCAGGCCTGGCTGGACAACCGCGTCCTGCTCCTCGCCTCCCCCTACGCCCTCGCGCTCCTGGCCCGCTGGATCTGGGAGGGCCTGCACGGCCGCAGCTGGCATCCCCGTCTCGGCGGGCGGGCGACTGCCGTCGTCCTCGGTATCGCGGTCACGTGGACGGTGGTTCGGAACATCTTCTGAGCAGTTGACGTGTTTTGATCACGGAACAGGAACGATCCCTCCCGACTACTCCCATTCGCGCCACCGGTCTCTCTAGGCTCACGGGACACAGGGGGGACGTCCGCGCGTGGTCGGCGCCAGGCATGGACGTGGTCGTCGGCGACGGTCGACGCAGGTGAACATCTCGTCGCATCCCTCCTGGTTTTCGTCCGGAGCAAGCCGGCTCCGGTCACTCGAAGTCATCCCAGGAGCAGTTCTCATGACCGTCCCCACCCCCGAGGCCCCCTACGGCGTCGACCCGCTGGGCCGCCCGTACTCCGACAAGTCCAAGATCGTCGCCGGTATCCTCCAGCTCTTCCTGGGCACCCTCGGCATCGGCCGCTTCTACGTCGGCTCCGTCGGCGTCGGCATCGCCCAGCTCCTCACCTGCGGCGGCCTCGGCATCTGGGCCCTGATCGACGGCATCCTGTTCCTCACGAGCAACGACCGCACCGACAAGGACGGCCGCATCCTCCGCGGCTGACCCCCAGGCACCACCACGGCGGGCCCCACTCCTCGGAGGAGCGGGGCCCTCGCCGTCGCCGCTGCGGGACAGGGCCCGAACCCCATCGGCGTCCGGGCCAATGCCGGGCGTTGTCCCGCCCCTCTCAGCCGATCGCCATGCGTGTCGTCCAGTTGGCGTTCTTCCCGATGATCTCCGTTCCGGAGCCCGACAACGCGGTCTTGCTGCCGGGGTACAACCGCACGGAACCGTCGGCTCGTACGGTCCAGATGTCCGGGACGCCGTCGCCGTTGACGTCGGGCGTACCCATGATGTGCGGGATGTTGGTGCTGTTCCAGCCCGAGGCGCCGTACACGCTGTCGGCGCCGTCGCCGGAGTTCGCGGCCGAGGACAGGGATGTGAGGTCAACGCCGCCGGTGCTTGCGGCGATGCCCTTGCGCAGCAGCAGCTGGTTGGTGTCGTCACTGCGGTAGACCAGGTCGGCGACCTTGTCGCCGGTGACGTCCATGACGGTGACGAGGTCGCGCTTCGCCCAGGGGGACGAGGTCAGGCGCGTGGCCTGGTCGACGGTGGCCCCGTGGTAGCCGGTGAACGCCCACAGGGCCTCGCCGACAGTTGCCAGGAAGTCGGTGCGACCGTCACCGGTGATGTCACCTGCGGCGACGATCTGAGTGATCGTGTCAGGACTGGGGGCATTGGACGGCAGCAGGATCTGCTGACGCTTGTCGATGTTGACCGCGCCGTAGCCGTCGCCGGGATAGATCCAGAGTCTGTCCTTGATGCGGACTACGAGGTCCTGAAGGCCGTCGCCGCCGTAGACGTCGCCGTTGTGGGAGATCAGAGCGCCGTTGAAGTGACCCCTGGGCGCGGCTGTGTACGGAGGCAGGTCGTCCCCGTTGGGATCCTTGTCGGGGTTGGCCTGGTAGGCGCCCGCCATGGAGTAGTCCAGGTCGCCGGTGCCCTTGGCGAGGTCGTCCTTGTCCGCTTGCGACGGGTACAGGGCGAGGGTGCCGGCGGAGGTGACCACCATCATGTCGGGCAGCCCGTCGCCGGTGAAGTCGCCGGCCTTGTCGGCCTGGTCGCGCGGGGTGAGGGTGTGTCAATTTAACGGCTGATCTTGGTTGTTGAGTGGTCAGTTGTTGCTCGGGGTCAGGCGGCCCTCGAAGGCGATCTGGAACGCGTTGAGTGGTGCCTTCCAGCGCATGGTCCACCTTTTGCGGCCCTTGCCCGTCGGGTCCAGGCTCATCAGTGCCATGTAGATGCACTTGAGGGCGGCCGCCTCGTTGGGGAAGTGTCCGCGGGCGCGGACGGCCCTGCGGATGCGGGCGTTGACGCTCTCGATCGCGTTCGTGCTGCAGATGACCTTGCGGATCTCGACGTCGAAGGAGAGGAAGGGCACGAACTCGGCCCAGGCGTCCGACCACAGCTTCACGATCGCCGGGTACTTCTTCCCCCACGCCTCCTGGAACTCCAGGAACCGCTCGGTCGCCGCGTCCTCGCTGGGTGCGGTGTAGACGGGCTTGAGGGCCTTGGCGAACTTGTCCCAGTCCTGACGGGCGGCGTATCGGAACGAGTTCCGCAGGAGGTGAACCACGCACGTCTGGACAATCGTGCGAGGCCAGACGGCTTCCACTGCCTCGGGTAGGCCCTTGAGCCCGTCGCAGACCAGCATGAGCACGTCGTTAAGGCCGCGGTTCTTCAGCTCGGTGAATACGTGCAGCCAGTACTTGGCGCCCTCGCCGCCGTCGCCGGCCCAGATGCCGAGGATGTCGCGGGTGCCGTCCACGGTCACCGCCACCACGACGTAGATGGGACGGTTGGCGACCTGCCCGTCCCTGATCTTGACGTTGATGGCGTCCACGAACAGGACCGGGTAGACCCGGTCCAGCGGCCGGTTCTGCCATTCGGCCGTGCCCTCCATCACGGTGTCGGTGATGGTGGAGATGGTCTGTTTGGACACCTCCGCGCCGTAGACCTCGGCCAGGTGAGCGGCGATCTCGCCGTGCGTGAGTCACTTCGCGGACAGCGACAGCACCATCTCGTCGACTCCGGCCAGCCGCCGCTGCCGCTTCCTGACGATCTGCGGCTCGAACGTGCCCGAGGTGTCACGCGGGACCTTGACCTCGACCGGACCGACGTCGGTCAGCACGGTCTTGGCCCGGCTCCCGTTGCGGGAGTTGCCGCTGCCCCGGCCGCCGGCATCGTGCTTCTCATAGCCGAGGTGATCGGTGATCTCACCTTCCAGGGCAGATTCCAAGACCCGCTTGGTCAGCTGCTGCAGCAGCCCACCCTGCCCGGTCAGCTGCAGCCCCTCCGACCGGTCCCGCTCCACCAGCATCGCGACCAGCTGCTCATCGGACAAGGGCGCAGGCTGCCCGGACTGGGCACTCTCGAAAGGCTCTACGGTCTCCAACTCCACGACGGCGTCAGTCACTTGACGTCTCTCCCATGATCGTCGGATCCGCCGTTAGATTTACACTCCCAATTCCAGTTGCCCCAAGTGCCCCCGATGGTGAGCGTTTGAGCAGGCTGCTAGCGAAGAAACTGGGAGGCTTCCCGGAATTCGTTCGGCGGACGACATTTTCGACACTCCCTCAGCCCTTAGGAGGGGAGGACGAAACGCTGGGGGTAGGTTGGGTGATTCGTGAATACTCGGGTCGCGGAGATCCAACCGGTCGGATGCTCAGGTGGAATCTGGCGGGGGCCATCATAGCGAGGGTGCCTATTGTGGGTCGTAGCCCCTGAAGGAGATCTGGGAGGAATCATTCGGTGACCAGCGGTCGGAAGTTGACGGACTTTCGTCGGTGGACCCTTGACACGCTGGGCCTGCTCAGCGCGGATCCCAAAAAGCAAGTGGAGTACTTGCGGGCTTCAGGGGTGCAAGCAGAAGAAATCTTGCTTCAGTTCGACGACGTGTTTCACGTGGCTCGCGCCAGAGTGGCTGACGGTTCACTGAACCCGAAGGTTACCTCTTGCTTCATGCGGTCAGCTGCCCCGTGTCAAGATCCATGGAGAGTGACTGAAGTCGGCGAATGTACGGTTGGTCGTGAGTTCGCCCTTCGGGCGTGCTCGCCGACGGAGAGATCCGTTCGCTGCGGCACCTGATGGCAGGATTGAACGAGGCTTTCTATGCGCGCTGTTTGAGAGTGGCTATCAGCGCGCTTATCTGGCGGGGCGTGGTGGTGAGGATGGTTGTGGGGGTGTCACTTTCCCGGAGGAGGATCGTGCCGGTGGGGGTGGTGGCGAGGTAGACGCAGGAGGAGCCTTCTTCGCTGTAGGTCGACTTCTGCCAGTTCAGTTCGGTCATGGCTCGCCCTTCAGATGTCCTGGGTGATGCGGTGGATGAGGTCGCGAGAGGCGGCGGGTTTCTGCGCGACCGCCTCCATGCGGTCCAGGACGAGACGGTACTTCTCCAACTGTCCCGCTGCATCGACGAGTTCACTACCGTGTGCGGTGTCGACCTCCACGGTGTCCAGCGTCGGAACCGGACCGTGGAAGTAGTCGACGGCGTGTCCCGTGGTGGGGAACGAGGTGCCGTTGAACGGGATCACGCGGACGGTGATGTTGGGCAGCTCACTGGCCTCGGACAGGTGCGTCAGTTGAGCCTTGGCCACCTTCCGGCCGCCGAACTGCATACGCAGAGCCGCCTCGTGAACGATCGCCGTGTATGGCGGTGGTTGCTCGCGGTGTAGGAGGGCCTGGCGCTTGATGCGGTGGGAGACGCGGTATTCGATCTCATGCGGACGCAGAGCCGGGACGGCTTCCCGAAACAGCGCGCGGGCGTGTTCCGGCGTCTGGAGCAGTCCGGGGATGTTGATGACCTGGGTGACGCGCAGGGCCGTGGCGTGGTGTTCCAGCTCGGACAGGTCGAGTAGGCGGGGCGGCAGAGTGTCCCGGTACTCCTCCCACCAGCCACGTGTCCGGTCTGCCGCCATGTCGGCGAGGGCGTCGACGTGGGGTTCGTCCGTGCAGCCGTAGATGTGGGCCAGGGTGCGTACGCGTTCCGCGCTGATGCCGAAGCGGTTGGCCTCGATGTTGCTGACCTGTGCCTGAGTGGTGCCAAGGGAACGGGCTGCCTCGGCGGCAGTCATACCCGCCCGTTCCCGCAGGCGGCGAAGTTCGATGCCGATGCGGAGGCGGCGTGCGGTGGGGGCGCTTCGTGGTGCCATGTCCTCGCTCCGATCCGTACACCTGGTGTGGTGGTCACTCACATGAGGTAAATAACTGAACCTTTTGCAGTATTGAGCAAAAGGTTCAGTATTTGCACTCTACGGTGAGCCCCGAACCGCTCAACCGGACTAGCCAGCAAGCCGGAAGCGCACCGCGTCGCGGCACTGCCACCGCACGGCCGAGCCGTTGAGCGATCCAACACCCCCACCGCAGGAGGCGTTCATGGTCACCGTAGCCCCGTCCGAGTGCGAAGCGTCACCAACTTGGGCGTACGCCCTTCAACTGCCCCACGATCCCAGGGCCGCCCGCATCGCGCGCGTTACCCTGCGTGCCGTCCTTGCCGGACACGACATGTCCCAACTTCTGGACGCCGCCGAACTGCTGGCGACGGAACTCGTCACCAACGCCTATCGCTACTCCAACGGGCCTGCGACCCTTCGCCTGCGCGGAGTCGGCCGTTCCCGGCTCCGGGTGAGCGTCTGGGATGCCAATCCGTACATCCCACCACCCTTCGACAAGCGGTCCGGGCCGGTCGGGATCGTCCCGGCGGAGGCTGATCGCGGGCGAGGGCTGTTCCTTGTGTGCCACTACGCGGAGGCGTGGGGTGGGTATCCGCTCGGGGGCGACCTCTCCGGGGCGGGCGGGAAGCTGCTGTGGTGCGAGGTCGGGGCTCCGGCCGGCGGTTGGATCACTCGTTGAGGTGAGGCGGCCGGAATTCCTGCTGGGTACGCTGAATCGACAGGTGAGACTCCGTCCCTATGGGAGCACTGATGAGCGCCGCATCCGATGACGGGCTGGACGACGAGGCGGCGTACCGCTGGCCGATTCCGCCGCCCGAGGGATGGACTGCGGACGACCTCGACCGGATTCCGGGCCTCCCGCCGCACACGGAGTTGATCGACGGGAGTCTCGTTTTCATGAGTCCGCAGACCGCGTTCCACGCACGGTGTATGCGTCTGTTGGAGAACCGTCTCCTGGAACTGGCGCCGGATCACCTTGATGTCATGCGGGAGATGACGATCCGGCTGGATGCGAAGAACCGGCCTGAGCCCGACATCATCGTCTTCCGGCTGGAAGCGAACACGGGGACGAAGCAGACCTGGTACGAGCCCGAGGATGTTCTCCTCGCTGTCGAGGTTGTCTCCGCCGACTCGCGAGAGCGCGACCGTGACGTCAAGCCCCGTAAGTACGCGGCAGCAGGCGTCCCGAATTACTGGCGGGTAGAGGAGGGCGACGACAAGGGGTTGCCCGTCGTCTACGTTTATGAGCTGGACCCCGCCACGAAGTCCTACGGCCTCGCGGGCATCTTCCACAACCGCCTCGAGGTCACCCTCCCCTTCGACATCGAGATCGACCTGACGGCGATCGATCGGCGCAGGACCGGGGCCTGAGACAGAGGCGCGTGCGTGTGAATGTGTCCTTGTTTCCTCTGTCCGTGCAGGACATCGAGTCCGGGTTCAGTGAGGTGGTCGCACGCTTCCGGGCTCTGGAGGTGGATCCTTCCGCACTCGTCTGCGATGTGGGTGGGGAAGGGGACTGCTCGAGGAGTTGCTGCAGCATGCGCATGAGGGCGGCAAGCCGGAGCTGCCGGTATCCGGCGGGGTGCTCTCGGTGACGACGGTTTCGGAACGGTTTGTGGCTACTCAACTTGATTGGGTGATGTCGGATAGCATGGGCCCGGTCACCTGCGCCGATGGCCGCCGACCCAAATGGACCGGCCCTCGGTGTGCATGCTGTGACCGGCAGAGAGGCTGTCGTCCGACTGAACGGCGATGGGCGGGGCCGATAGGCCACGGGCTGAGCCGGACGATCAAGGAGCCCAGCGATGGATGTCAAGGAAAGCTTGCGCCGCTACGGGCTTCGCCCCGTCGGCGCGGATCTCGACGAGGTCCGCGCACTCCTCAGAGAGCACACGGCGCGTGAGCAACGCGCCCAGGGCGAGGGCGACACCGAGCTGATGAGGCTCTGCTGCTTCCAGCTGTTCAGCAGCGGCGACGTCGACGACGTGCTCCTGGTCTGGAGTGCGAAGCAAGCCAGCTTCGACGCAGCGTGCTCGATCGACATCGAATTCCTGCTTGGACACGGGCTCGACGCGACGAAGGCCCACCTCTCGGCCAACCGTGCACCTGCTGCGGCGGCGGCGCTAGACCGACTGCGCGAGCTCGAGGCGGACGGTGCATTCGAGAGCTTTTCAGTGGAGGAGCGCTCCGCCTCCTAGACCGGTACTACGGCGACTGACGATTCTCAGCGCAGCGCCGCTCAGTCGTCCGTGATGAGGCCGGTGCCCGCAAGGCAGCTGCCGACGAAGTCCGGGCGGTACTGGATCTGCTTGAGCCTGCGCTTCACGGCCCTGGTGATCTGGCCCGCGGCCAGACCTCCTTCTTTCACAGCTCAACCGCCGCATCGTCGCGCTCGATCGCCGGCGGGTGGGCTGCTGCCACGATCAGCCGTGCCGCTTCAGCAGCCGCCACGTGCCTCCACCGTGTACGAAACGTGGAACAGTCGACCGATCAGCATCTTGACCCGCGCCAGCGTCCACCGCTGATCGGCCCAGCCGTGGACGAGCGGTCCACGCTCCAACTCCCGCTCTAGTCTCGCAATCTGAGTCGGGTTGAGCCGGGGGCGTCCCGGAGATCCCTTCGACAGGATCCCGGTCTCGCCTCGCTCGCGCCAGGCCCGACGTCACCGCTCCACCGACCGCTCGCTCACCCGCAGCGCGGCAGCAATCTCTCGGTTCTTCACCCCGCCCTCGAAGCGTTCCACGGCCTGCAGCCGGATCCGCTCCCGCGCGGCCCTCTCGGTGTCGGTCAGCCCGCCGCCCTGCGCTTACCTCACAGCCCCATAGCTACCGCAGCCGACAGGCCGGCGTCAGGCAAACATCCCCGACATCACCCAATCAAGTTCAGTACCTGCCGGTCGATGAAGTCGCCCTCGTTGCCGGATTCCTCGTCGCCGTAGCGGTCGGGGAACTCACGAGTCGGGCTTCAGAGGTTCTCTCAGGGGTCATTCGTGGTGGGATCCCCGTCGGTTAGAGGGTTGTGTGTGGCGTGGATTCATGAAGGATGACCCTATGTGGATCGAGCTCATCTCCTCGCTGTCGGGTGACCTGGAACTCGCGGGGCAACCCGGTTGTGAGGAGGAGATGCGGGTGGCGGAAGTGGTGTTGGGGCATTCCCTGCCCGACGCGCTGAAGGATTTCTGGCGGGCGGCGGACGGCGTCCGGGACAAGTACGGGGCCGGAGTCGTGTGTTCCGTCGGTGAGGTCGTGGATCGGAATCTCGAATTCCGGAGTTCCGCGGACTTTCGGGGGCTCTATATGCCGTTCGACCCGCTGTTGCTGTTCGGGGAGAACGGCGGGGGCGACCTGTTCGCTTTCGTCGTCAAGCCCGAGCGGCCCGACATCTTCGTCTGGGAGCACGAGAGCGACAGCCGTCGGTGGGTGGCGAACAACCTGGAGGACTACCTGCGGCGCCGGCTCGGCAGCGGCGATCCCGAGTGGTACGCCTCGTGGTGAGAGCGGCTCAGTCGCTCGTCCTCGGCCGGCCCGCCGCGAGGATCTCGGTCGCGTTCAGTGTGACCTTGGCTCCGATGGAGTCCGGGAGGGTGAGGGACTGGCCGGGGGCGTAGAACTGGTGGCCTTCGTAGCCGCCCACGGTCGGCTGGGTGAGAACGTGCACGCGCTGGTGCTTGCGGTCGACGACGACATAGACCGGCACCCTGGCCTGGGCGTACGCGGCGACCTTGGTCTTGAGGTCGTCCTTCCAGTTGCCGGAGGTCACCTCCAGGACCAGACGGAAGGGGGCCGGATCGTACGCGTTGTTCTCCACCAGGTGGTCGTCGATGTCGGAGTCCACGATCACCAGGCCGGGGATGGCGTAGTCCTCCTCGCCGGTCGGCAGCCACAGGCCGACGTTCTGCAGGACCTCGGTTTCCCCGTCGTCCAGTCCGGCTGCGATGAAGGGGCGCATGAGCTTCGTCAGCACGCGGGCGTGCGGGGCATCCGGGGACGGGGTCACGAGGAGGTGGCCTCCGATGATCTCGACGCGGTACCCCGGATGGCGCTCCATGATCTCGTCGGCGATGGCCGTCAGTGAGAACGGCTCGTCGGTGTGGGGCTGCTCGACGGATGCAGCGGACATCGCGTGCCTCCTTGGGGCTGGTGCCGAGAGCATCATCGTAGGCCGGACTCCGCCCCGGTGTCCCTCTTGATCACGTTCACCCGATCGTGGCGCCGCAACGCCCGTGGGCCCCGCTTCCACGAGGAAACGGGGCCCACGACGACCTACTGGAACGACCTCAGAAGCGGCGCGTGATCAGCGCCTTCTTCACCTCGGCGATCGCCTTCGTCACCTCGATGCCGCGCGGGCAGGCGTCCGTGCAGTTGAACGTGGTGCGGCAGCGCCAGACGCCGTCGCGGTCGTTCAGGATCTCCAGGCGCTGCTCGCCCGCCTCGTCACGGCTGTCGAAGATGAAGCGGTGGGCGTTCACGATGGCCGCCGGGCCGAAGTACTGGCCGTCGTTCCAGAACACCGGGCAGGAGGAGGTGCAGGCCGCGCAGAGGATGCACTTCGTGGTGTCGTCGAAGCGCTCGCGGTCCTCGGCGGTCTGGAGACGCTCGCGCGTCGGCTCGTTCGTGTCCTTCGTGATGAGGAAGGGCATGACGTCGCGGTACGCCTGGAAGAACGGGTCCATGTCGACCACGAGGTCCTTCAGGACCGTCAGGCCCTTTATGGCCTCGACCGTGATCGGCTTCTCGGGGTTGATGTCCTTGATCAGCGTCTTGCAGGCGAGGCGGTTCTTGCCGTTGATCCGCATCGCGTCCGAGCCGCAGATGCCGTGGGCGCAGGAGCGGCGGAAGGTCAGGGTGCCGTCCTGGTCCCACTTGATCTTGTGGAGGGCGTCGAGGACGCGCTCCTTCGGGTCGATCTCCAGCTGGAAGTCTTCCCAGGTCGCCTCCGCCGAGACCTCGGGGTTGAAGCGGCGGATGCGGAAGGTGGCCGTGATGTACGGGGAGTCGGCGAAGCCGGGCTCGGGGGCGCCGGCCGCGTCCGCCTTGTCGAGAGTCGGGGTTGCCATCAGTACTTACGCTCCATCGGCTGGTAGCGGGTCTGGACGACCGGCTTGTAGTCGAGACGGACGGTCTCGCTGCCGTCGTCGCCCACCTCGCGGTACGCCATGGTGTGGCGCATGAAGTTGACGTCGTCGCGGTTGGGGTAGTCCTCGCGGTAGTGACCGCCGCGGGACTCCTTGCGGGCGAGGGCCGACACGGCCATGACCTCGGCCAGGTCGAGCAGGTTGCCCAGCTCGATCGCCTCGAGGAGGTCGGTGTTGAACCGCTTGCCCTTGTCCTGGATCGCGACGTTCCGGTAGCGCTCGCGCAGCTCCGCGATCTTCTCGACGGCCGTCTTGATCGTCTGCTCGGTGCGGAACACCATGACGTTCGCGTCCATGGTCTCCTGCAGCTCGCGGCGGAGGACCGACACGCGCTCCGTGCCCGTCGACGACCGCAGCCTCTCCACCTGGTCGATCACGAGCTCCGCCGGGTTCTCCGGGAGCTCGACGAAGTCCGCCTTCTGGGAGTACTCGGCAGCCGCGATACCCGCCCGGCGGCCGAAGACGTTGATGTCCAGGAGGCTGTTCGTGCCCAGGCGGTTCGCGCCGTGGACCGAGACGCAGGCGACCTCGCCGGCCGCGTACAGGCCCGGGACGACCGTGGTGTTGTCCGCCAGGACCTCACCCTCGACGTTCGTCGGGATGCCGCCCATGGCGTAGTGCGCGGTGGGCTGGATCGGGATCGGGTCCGTGTACGGCTCGATACCGAGGTAGGTGCGCGCGAACTCGGTGATGTCCGGGAGCTTGGCGTCCAGCTGCTCCGGCGGGAGGTGGGTGAGGTCCAGGTAGACGTGGTCGCCCTCGGGACCGCAGCCACGGCCCTCGCGGATCTCCGTGTAGATGGAGCGGGACACCACGTCCCGGGACGCGAGGTCCTTCATGACCGGCGCGTACTTCTCCATGAAGCGCTCGCCGTCCTTGTTGCGGAGGATGCCGCCCTCACCACGGGCGCCCTCCGTCAGCAGGATGCCCATGCGCCAGATGCCGGTCGGGTGGAACTGGAAGAACTCCATGTCCTCCAGCGGCAGACCCCGGCGGTAGACCGCCGCCTGGCCGTCGCCCGTCAGCGTGTGCGCGTTCGACGTCACCTTGAAGAACTTGCCGCAGCCGCCGGACGCGTAGATCACGGCCTTCGCCTGGAAGACGTGGATCTCGCCGGTCGCCAGCTCGTACGCGACCACGCCCGCCGACCGCTTGACGCCGTCCACCTCGGTGATCAGCTGGTCGAGGACGTAGAACTCGTTGAAGAACTCCACGCCCTCCTTCACGCAGTTCTGGTACAGCGTCTGGAGGATCATGTGGCCGGTGCGGTCCGCCGCGTAGCAGGACCGGCGGACCGGGGCCTCGCCGTGGTTGCGGCTGTGACCGCCGAAGCGGCGCTGGTCGATCGTGCCGTTCGGGGTGCGGTTGAACGGCAGGCCCATCTTCTCCAGGTCGAGGACGGAGTCGATGGCCTCCTTCGCCAGGATCTCGGCGGCGTCCTGGTCGACCAGGTAGTCACCGCCCTTGACCGTGTCGAAGGTGTGCCACTCCCAGTTGTCCTCCTCCACGTTGGCCAGCGCGGCGGCCATGCCGCCCTGCGCGGCGCCCGTGTGGGAGCGGGTGGGGTAGAGCTTGGTGAGCACCGCGGTGCGGCTGCGCTTCGTCGACTCGATGGCCGCGCGCATGCCCGCGCCACCGGCGCCGACGATGACGGTGTCGTACTTGTGGATCTTCATGATTCTCGCAGCCCCGTGCCTAGCGGATGTTCGGGTCGAAGGTGAAGATCACCAGCGTGCCCAGCAGGATGGTGAACACCGTGGCGGTGTAGAGCAGGCCCTTGAGCCACAGCCGGGTGTTCGCGCGCTCCGCGTAGTCGTTGATGACCGTGCGCAGGCCGTTGGCCCCGTGCAGCATCGCGAGCCAGAGCATGAGGAGGTCCCAGACCTGCCAGAAGGGGGAGGCCCAGCGGCCCGCGACGAACGCGAAGCCGATCTTCGACACGCCGCCGTCCAGCACCAGCTGGATCAGCAGGTGGCCGATGACCAGGACGACCAGCACGATGCCGGACAGTCGCATGAACAGCCACGCGGCCATCTCGAAGTTGCCCCGGGTGGACTTGGGGGACTTCTTCGTGCGCTTGCGCGGGGCCTCGATGAGGGGCGCCGGGTTGTCGACGTTGTAGACCGGGCCGCCCTCTACGGGGCCGATCCCGGACGCGGTGGTTTCAGTGGTGGCCATCGGTGTCAGCTCCCGAACAGTTCACGAGCGGCGTGGCCGAGGACGGGGTAGATCGCCCCGAGCATCAGCACGACCCAGACGCCTGCGACGGCCCAGAACATCTGCTTCTGGTAGCGCGGGCCCTTGGACCAGAAGTCGACGGCGATGACGCGCAGACCGTTGAGCGCGTGGAAGAGGATGGCGGCGACGAGGCCGTACTCCAGCAGCGCGACGATCGGCGTCTTGTACGTGGCTACGACCTTGTCGTAGTCCTCGGGGGAGACACGCACGAGAGCGGTGTCCAGCACGTGTACGAACAGGAAGAAGAAGATGAGGACGCCGGTGACTCGATGAGCCACCCAGGACCACATTCCTTCCCGGCCGCGGTACAGCGTTCCAGCCGGCACGGAAGAACCCTCCGGGAGCGGGGATTGGGGCCTGCCGGCTTCGGTGTCGGACGGGCCCGGCCGGGTACGGTCCACCGGCCCCCAGCATCGTAGCCACGCGTCGGCGCCGGGCTTACAGCGGGCCTACCGGTGTGATCAAAGTGGCACGCGTATGGGTGAGCATCCGCGGCATCTGTGCAGAGTTGTGCCGCTATGCACCGGGTGCGGGGCCGTTCGGGCTGGTCGCGGGCATGCGGGGGTGGCCGCACATGGATTACGGTCTCGCGCCCCTCAGGTGAGAAACCAGCCGCCCTCGTGCGAGGCGCCGGAGTTCCTCCGCGGCGACGACCCGTTCCTCCTCGGGATCGTTTGTCAATCGTGACCGGATGCTTTCCAGAGCGAAATCCAGCGTCTCGTCCGGGGGAACGCCGTCCAGGCATATGACGAACACGTGTCCGAAGCGGGTGAGGTACGCCGCCTGGGCCGCCCCCAGCGCCATGTGCGCCGCCTCGTACGCGTCGTCCGGCAGGGCCGGAAGGGCCTCGCTCGCCAGGGCCTCCGCCAGATCTGCCGCCGTCAGGTCGTAGGCCGCCTCGTCGGACGCGGCCAGGAGGGCTTCCACCGTCGGGTAGGGGCGGTGGTCACTCACGCGACGGGCCCAGCGGGGGCTGTGGAGACAGGCGAGGAGGGTGGTGTGGGCCTCTTCGGCGGGAAGCGTGTTGAAGGCGTCCAGCAGGGGTGCAGTGGACGTCCGGGTCTGCGCCGGTATCGGCAGGCGGCCGGTGAGCTGGGGGAGGCGGTGCGCAGGCAGCGTGGGTCCTATGTCACATGTGGTGTGGCAGGGGATGTGGTGAAAGGTGTGGCGCAACGTTATCGGTAGTGGTCATCACGTGTCCGACGCTTGCCCGAATTTCACCCGAACGGGAGAGTTTCAGAAAGGGTGCTGGACTCGTTCGGCGCGCTTCGGTCACCCGGGGGTCGTACGGTTGGCGGGGTGAGCAGGCACAGGCATCGGCGCCCGGCGCCACGGAGGAAGCAGGAGCGGAAGTCGCAGCGGAGCCCGCACCGGCGGGTCGCGCTGCGGGCGCTGACGGCCGGCGGGCTGGTCGCGGCCCTCGGGGTCGGCGTGGGGCTGTGGGCCTCGGACGGGGACGACAGCGCGCCGGCCGGATCGGCAGCGGGACAGCAGACCTCCCAGGGCGTCTCCACCGGCGACCGGCGGACCGTCGCGGCCGCCACCCCCTCCGCCAGTCCCACCCCCACCCGCAGCTACCCGCTCTCCACCGCCCCACGGACCATCCCGGCCGTGCGGACCCACACCGCGGCCCGCGGACCCGGGTGGCGTCCCGCCTCCCGGTACCGGGTGGTCGTCAGCGACCCGCGCCTCGCCGACGAGGGGCGGCTGATCGCCGGTGAGCTGGGGATGACGTACGCGGGGCAGCAGGGCGACTCCCGGATCGGGGACCTGCGGCTGACGCTGGGCGGAAGCGGCGATGCGGAGTCGTACGCCATGACGGTGCGGCAGGGGCGGATCACCGTCAGCGGGCCCTCCGACGCCGGGGTCTTCTACGGCACCCGCACCCTCAAGCAGGAGGTGCGTCAGGGAGGGACGGCGCCCGAGGGTGTCGTGCGGGACGCGCCCGCCAAGCCGCAGCGGGCCTTCTCGCTGGACATCGCCCGCAAGTACTTCTCGCCGGGGTGGATCGAGGACCGGGTGCGGGAGCTCGGCGACCTGAAGTACAACCAGCTCGCGCTGCACTTCTCCGACGACCAGGCCTTCCGGATCGAGTCCGCCACCCATCCGGAGATCGTCGCCCGGGAACACCTCACCAAGGCGCAGGTGAAGGAGATCGTCGCGCTGGCGGCCGAGCGGCACATCACCGTCGTCCCCGAGATCGACTCGCCGGGGCACCTCGGGGCCGTCCTCGCCGCGCACCCCGAGCTGCAGTTGCGCAATGTGAACGGGGTCGCCACCCGCGGGGCGATCGACATCTCCAAGGACGCCTCCGCGAAGCTGGTCGACGACCTGCTGGGCGAGTACGCGGGCCTCTTCCCCGGCGGGCAGTGGCACCTCGGCGGCGACGAGTACCAGGCGCTGACCGTGTCCAGCCCGGCCGCCTCCTACCCGCAACTCGCCAACGCCGCACGACAGCGGTACGGCCCCGGCGCGGGCGTCGCCGACCTCGCCACGGGCTGGCTCAACGACCGCGCCGAGACCGTCCGCGCCCACGACCGGACCATGCGGGTGTGGAACGACGGCTTCTTCCGCGATACGACGGTGAAGCCGGCCTCCGACCTGGTGGTCGCGTACTGGACGGGCAAGGAGATCGGGGCGCGCACGCCGGACGAGTATCTGAGCGCCGGGCGCAAGGTGCTCAACTACAACGACGAGTACCTGTACTACGTCCTCGGCGAGCCGCAGACCTTCGTCTACCCGACCGGACAGCGGATCTACGAGCAGTGGACCCCGCGGGTGCTGCGCCACACGACGGCGGTGTCCTCGCGGTACGACGCCCAGATACTCGGCGGGTCCTTCTCGGTCTGGTGCGACCTCGCGAACTCCCAGACCCAGGAGCAGGTCGCCGCCGGCATCCGGATGCCGCTGCGGGCGACCGCGCAGAAACTGTGGGACGCGCGGACGCCGTCGATGTCCTGGACGCAGTTCAAGACGCTGGCGGGGCGGCTGGGCTGACGCAGGACGCGCAGGCGCCCCCGGGGTCGCCCGCCGAGCCCATCGGTGGGGTGGCTGAAAACCCCCTCTGTGACACTCCCGGCCCGTCGCGCGCAGTAAGGGGAAGTGTGGGCTCCGTAAGGTAGGCGCCCTGGCGAGGGAGGCGTGGATGAGCCTGGTGGAACTGATCGCTCAGGCCGACGAACGCGGACTGGCCGCCAGTGGGCTGGCTTGTTTGGATCGGTGTGTGCCCCTGCTCGGCGGTGACGACGAGATCCTGCGGCCGCTGTGGGCCGCCCTCGCGGACTCCGGTGACTGGGGCGAGGGGCTGGAGGTCGCGCGCGGCAAGCTGGCCTCGGGCGAGGAGGGCGGCGAGGCCGCGCTGCTCGCCCGGCGGATGCTCGAAGCGGCCCCGGCCGACCGGTCCGCCGCCGGGCTGCGGGTGTGGGCCGACGCCTGCTCCGTCGCCTCCCTCCAGATCCACCGTCTCCTCGACCCGGCCGCGGACGCCTTCCCGGTCGACTCGCGCCGCGAAGGCCGTACGGAGGGCATGTCGCCGCTCGTAGCCGCCGAGCTGCGCCGCCAGGTCGCCGTGCTGGAAGTCCTCGCGAGCCACGGCGCGGGCGGGCTGCGCCGGGCGCTGGAGGTGTCCACGGAGGGACGCCGGGTCCTGCGCGCGGTGGTGTCACGGCGGGCGCGGGGGCGGGGCTGAGCCCTCGGCTCAGCGCGCCAGCCACTTCACCACCGCGTCCTGGTGGAGCGCGGTCGCGGTGTAGAAGGCGGTCAGGTCGCGGTGTGCCGCGGCGAACGCGGCCCGGGTGCGGGGTTCCTCGTCGGGGCCGCCGTGGCGGGGCAGCAGCTCCGCCCGGGCCGAAGGCCACAGCTCGTCGAAGTCGGCGGCCGCCAGGAACGCGGCGACCCGGGCCGTCTGGGCCGCGGTGAGCAGCAGGAACGGCGGTTCCTTGGGGCCGGCCCCGTACACCCGTCCGCCGCCGAGGACCGCGTAGGCCCCTGGGCCGGCGTCCGCGTGCTCCGGGGGAGTGTCGGAGTAGAGGATCTGCTGGTCACGGTCCACCCGGCTCATCCGGTCGCAGACCGTGTCGTGGTCGTCGTCGAACAGCCTTCGCAGCCACATCGCGCTGTTGCGCACTGCCGAAGGCGGCACGGCGCGGAAGTCGAGGTACGCGCTCATCACTCACAGAGCGCACGGGGACGCGGAACCGTCACTCCTGTGAGGTTTCCGCACCGGTTCCGGGGAGGCCCCCGAATCCGGGTGACGGATCATGGTCGCGGGGCGCTCTCCCGTATGTGACCAGTACGACTCGTGGAACCAGTACGACCCAGCAGACCCAGCAGACTCAGCAGCCCCCGGCCCGGCCACAGGCCGCCGCCAAGCCGGTGCGGTGGGCGGCCGACGTCGTGGCCACGCTGCGGGAGGGGGCCCGGCTCCATCTGGACTACTCGGCGCAGAGCCTGTGGCGTGTCGACCGGCTGATCGAGCAGCTGCGCGCCGAGGGCACGCCGTACCCGGCCGTGGAGAACGTGCTGCGCGGCCTCGGCGCCTACGCCGGTGAGGTGATCGTCCGCCAGACCGGCGCCGAGTGGTGGGCGAGCGGCGGCGACCACTGGGTGCGCACCCCCGACGGCCGCCTCTGGGACCCCGTCGAGGAGGCCCGCCGCTGCTTCGGCGGCCACGGCTCCCTGCGGTTGCTGTGCCGGGACGCGCTGCGCGCGAAGTGACGGGGGTCCGCACCGCTCTGTGACGCACGACACGTGTGGGACCTGTGATGTTCGGGCGCCGCCGTCCGCTGGGACAGCGGGGAGCCGAGCCGGTTCCCCCGGGTCGAGCAGAGGGGTGGAGACCCATGAACAGCGGGGCGGACACGTACACGCCGGACGCGCGGGACATGCGGGCGTGCGCCACGGCGTTCGTCACCCGGGTCACCGCACGGCATCGGCTGCCCCTCGACTACTCCGTGGCCAGCCTGCGCGTTGTCGACTTCCTCGTCGACGGACTGCGCAAGGGCGGTGCCGACCGGGAACGCGCCCACGACACGCTCGTGGGCCTCGGGGCGTACGTCGGCGAGGTGATGGTCCGCCGGGCGGGCGCGGTCTGGGTGGATCTCGACGAGCGGCAGCGTGCCTGGTTCGGGCAGCCGGTCGGGGTGCGGATGCCGGACGGCCGGGTCTGGAACCCGCTCGGCAAGGTCGTCAACCGGTTCGCGTCGGGCGGTCCCGAGGACTCTCTGCGGACCTTCTACCTGACCCTGCACGGCCGGGCCCGAGGGGCGGCGGCCTGAACGCGACCGCGCGCCCGCGCTGTGACACTTCCGTGCGGCCCGGCGCTGATGACCGTGGGGGCGCGGCCCCGCCCGGACCCGATGTCCGGCCGCAGAGCGAGGCGCCCGCAAGGAACTCCGTACGAACGCGGACAGTCTTGGGCCAGGGAGGGGAACCCCGGCGCGCACAGGCGTACGACGGGGAACTGGGCGCGGCCGTGGCGCGGGCCCAGGACGGCGACGAGACCGCGTTCGCCGTCGCGTACCGGATCGTGCAGCCGGGGTTGCTCGGCTACCTGCGCGGGATCGTCGGCGACGACGCCGAGGACGTGGCCTCCGACGCCTGGCTGGAGATCGCCCGGGACCTGGGGCGTTTCAAGGGGGACGGCGCGGGCTTCCGCGGCTGGACCGCGACGATCGCCCGGCACCGCGCCCTGGACCATCTGCGTCGGCTACGGGTGCGGCCGCGATCGGCGGCGCTGGAGCAGGACGCCGTACTGGACCTGCCGGGACCGCACACCACGCACGACCAGGCGCTGGAGTCCCTGTCCACCGAGCGGGCGCTGGAACTGGTCCGGGGGCTGCCGCGGGACCAGGCCGAGGCCGTGCTGCTGAGGGTCGTGGTGGGGCTGGACGGTCCGGCCGCGGCCCGTGTCCTCGGCAAGCGCCCCGGCGCGGTCCGCACGGCCGCGCACCGGGGCCTGAAGCGGCTGGCCCGGCAGCTGGGCGTCATGGACGCGAACGGCGAGGGTGTGACGGATGGCGGACCCCGCACGCTGGGGGAGTCGAAATGAACGGCGACGGCCACGGACCGTATGAACGGTGTGGGCCGAACAGGCGGCATCGGTCGGGCGGACCGTCCGGGTGGGACGGACCGGTGATCGTGGCATGGACGGGACAGAGGCGGAATCGGACATGGGTGAACGGCTGAACGACGGCGGAAAGCCGGTCCGACCGCGTGCACACCCTGTCGAGACGGGCTCGGCGGTGGACGCGGAGCTGGCGGCGCTGCTCGCCGAGGCCCTGCGCGGGCCCGGCGGTCATGGCGCGTCCGAGGCGGGCGGCCAGGGCGAGCTGCGGGCCGTGGCCGCGTTCCGGGCCGCACGGGACGCGGGCGAGCACCGGGTGCGTACCCGGCGCCGGGACGACTGGCGGCCCCGGACGCGCCGGCGCACGGCGCGCTCGCTGCGGGCCACGCTCTCCGTCGCGGTCGCGAGCCTCGCGCTGGGCGGGGTCGCCTTCGCCGCGATCGGGTCCGCCACGCACGACTCCGGCTCCGGCTCCGCGGACCGGGCGAAGCAGTCCGCGAGCGCCTCCGGGAGCGGCTCCGTCACGCCCTCCCTCACCCCGTCCCCGACCGCCTCGGCGGACCGTGACCGTCCGGCGAGTGCCCAGGAAACCGAGGCCCACTGCCGTGCGTACGAGCAGGTCGAGGGCCGGGGCAAGGCGCTGGACGCCACGGTCTGGCAGCGGCTGGTGCGGGCGGCGGGCGGTGAGGAGAACGTCGACGCGTACTGTGCGGCGCGGACCACGTCGGCCTCGGCGTCGGCCGGGAACGGGAACGGGAACGGCAACGGTCAGCAGAAGACCGAGAAGACCCCGGGAGCCGAGAACCCCGCCACGGGCAAGGGCAAGGGCAGGAATCAGTGACCCCTGCCGAGGCAACGGCCGGGGCCGCCACCCCCCACAGGAGAGGCCCCGGCCGTCGCGCGGCACGGGCCGCGCGGCGGCCCGTATTTTCTACAGCGCCTCGGGTGGGTTTTCTGTCACACCCCCACGGGTCACTTTTCGCAGTCGTTCCGGCGGTCACGAGTTAGTTGCATATTGTACGGACATGGACGACCGATGGTTTCAGGTCGTAACGTGCCTTTCGCGCCGGACGGCCAAGCGGCAGACCACCGCAACGACCTGCGGTCTCCGAACCGCGACCATCGACCGACCGAGGAACCACGACGTGGGGGACGACGCGGAGCTGACAGCCGCGGTGCTTGCGGCACAGGACGGAGACGAGACCGCGTTCCGGGCTGTGTACCGCACGGTGCACCCGCGGCTGCTCGGGTACGTGCGCACGCTCGTCGGTGACCTGGACGCCGAGGACGTGGCCTCCGAGGCCTGGCTGCAGATCGCCCGTGACCTGGAGCGGTTCAGCGGCGACGCGGACCGCTTCCGCGGCTGGGCCGCCCGGATCGCCCGCAACCGCGCGCTCGACCACATCCGCATGCGCGGGCGGCGTCCCGCGATCGGCGGCGACGAGACCGAGCTGACCGGCCGGGCCGCCGAGTCCGACACCGCCGGCGAGGCCATCGAGGCGCTGGCCACCGGCCGCACCCTCGACCTGATCGCCCGGCTGCCCCAGGACCAGGCCGAGGCGGTCGTGCTCCGGGTCGTGATGGGCCTGGACGCCAAGTCCGCCGCCGAGACACTCGGAAAGCGGCCCGGTGCCGTGCGGACGGCCGCGCACCGCGGGCTGAAGAAGCTCGCCGAACTGCTCGGCGAGGACCCTGAGGCGGCCGGTGTGCTCGACGCGCTGCCGCCACAGCGAGGGCCGCGTTCGCGCCCGGTAACGTCCGCGAGTGTGACGCAAAGTTGCGCGCGGACGCAGAAGGACATGTGATGGCCGACAAGCAGGACAGGTGGCTCGACCGCGAGACGACGGAGCGTCTGCTGCGCGGTGAGTCACCCACGGACGCTGTCGCCCCCGCAGCCCGGGAGGAGGCCGAACGCCTCGCCCGCACCCTGGGCGCGCTGGCCGCGCTGGGCGCCGAACCGTTCCCGGCCGACGAGGAGCTTCCCGGCGAGGCCGCGGCGCTGAAGGCCTTCAGCGAGGCTCGCGCGGCGCGCCCGGTGGCGGAGGGGCGGGCCGCTCTCTCCGGTGCCGGGGCGGTGGACGCCGGACTGGTCCGCATCGGCGGCCGTTTCCGTCAGAAGGGCCACGGCGGTTCCCGCTGGGGTCGCCCCGTACGGTTCGGGCTGGCCGCCGCGCTGGCCGCCGGCATGGTGGGCGGGGTCGCGGTGGCGGCCGGAACCGGGGTGCTGCCGAGCCCCTTCGACGGGGCCGAACCGGTGCCCGGGGTCTCCGTCTCGGCGGCCGCGAGCCCCGACCGCCCGTTGCTCTCGCCCTCGCCGGGCGCGTCCGGTGACGGGACGGAGGCCGTGAAGCCCGACGGCGGTACCGGCGGCCGGGACACCACCGGGAAGGCGAAGGGGAGCGAGGACTCCACCGCCGCCCCCGGCGCCGGCGGCGACTGGCCGGAGGGCGTGGCCTCGTCCTGCCGCGCCGTGCGCGACGGCAGGACGCTGGACAGCGGCCGCCGCCGGATCCTGGAGGGACTGGCGGGCGGTTCGTCGCATGTCTCGGCGTACTGCGCGGACGTCCTCGGCACCGACTCCGGCACGGGCGACCGCGAGGGCTGGGACGCGGGCAGCGACACGGACGTCACCGGCGGCTCCTGGGGCCGCGACGGTGACGGCGGGTCGGGCGGTCTGCCGGCCGGCCAGAGCGCCGGTTCGACCGGGACGGGCCTCGGCCAGGGCGGCACGTCCACCGGCAGCGGCTGGGGCGACGACGGCGGCAAGAACGGCGGCAAGGGCGACAACGGCAAGGGCGGCGGCCGGGGCGACAGCTCCTCCGGCGGCACCGGCCATCACTGACCCGGGCTTCCACCAGCACCCGCCGACCTGCGATTTCACGATTCCGGGAAATTTTTTCGCGACGGGTGTGACGTTTTCGGCGGCCCGGGCGCAGTAAGAAGTGAGCCGACTGGTCATCGGCCCTCGCACTGAGCCGGGGTTCCCCCCGTACCTACGGCTCGTGCACCTGGCGCGGGCGGGACACGTTCCCCCGGTCCCGCCCGCGCCCCGAACTCACCAGGACACCACCACCTTGTCGCCGGTGCGCACCTGCGCGAAGAGCGCCGAGATCGCCGCCTCGTCCCGTACGTTCACACAGCCGTGCGAGGCACCGGCGTACCCGCGGGCCGCGAAGTCGGCCGAGTAGTGCACGGCCTGTCCGCCGCTGAAGAACATCGCGTACGGCATCGGCGTGTGGTAGAGCGTCGAGACGTGGTCGCGGGACTTCCAGTAGACGTGGAACACCCCCTCGCGGGTGGGCGTGTACTGGGAGCCGAAGCGGACGGACACCGTCGAGAGGGTCCGTCCGTCGATCATCCAGCGCAGGGTGCGGCTGGTCTTGTCGATGCACAGCACCCGCCCGGTCCGACACCGGGCGTCGGGCGCGGCAGCCGGCTGACCGCCCATCACGTACAGCTCCCACTGCGCGGGTTCCCGGGTCATCCCCAGCAGCCGCCGCCAGGTGACGCTGTCCGTCTTCCCGGTCTGCGGCAGCCCGCGCTTGCCCTGGAACCCCCGTACCGCCTGCTCGGTGGCCGGGCCGTACGTCCCGGTGGGCCCCTCGAAGAGCCAGGCGACCTGCCGCAGCCTGGCCTGCAGCTCGCGCACGTCCCGCCCGGTGTCACCGCGCGACCACAGGACGGCCGGGGCGGGCGAGGGCGCGACGGTGGTGGGGGCCGCCCTCGGCTTGTCGTCGGGGGCGGTGGTCCCGGGGGCCGGCGCCGATGCCGTACCGGCGACGCCCGGGCGGGCGGGCGGGCGCGCCCGGCCGTCCTCCGCGTCGGGGGCCTGCACGGTACAGCCGCACACCGTCGCCAGGGCCGCCGTGCCGGCCAGGGCGGTGATCGATCTCCGCATCCGCATGCCTGAGATGTTCCCCCCGCGCGCCTCCGCGCGAACGGTCCGACGAGTAGCCGGACCGGCGAGTGACCGGCGACACTCGAACAGACGGAGCTCTTGCCCGTTCCTCAGTGCTCATCTGCTTGTTTGCTCATTTGCTCAGCGGGAGGCATCAGACCCATGGCGCGTGAGTCGGAGTCCGGACTGCCCATCGAGCCGGTGTACGGCCCTGACGCCCTGGCGGGCTGGGACCCCGCGGAGAAGCTGGGCGAACCGGGCGCGTACCCCTTCACCCGCGGTGTCTACCCGTCGATGTACACCGGCCGCCCCTGGACCGTGCGCCAGTACGCCGGCTTCGGTACGGCGACGGAGTCCAATGCCCGCTACCGGCAGTTGATCGCCCACGGCACGACGGGACTGTCGGTCGCCTTCGACCTGCCCACCCAGATGGGTCACGACTCCGACGCCCCGATCGCGCACGGCGAGGTCGGCAAGGTGGGTGTCGCCATCGACTCGATCGACGACATGCGGGTGCTGTTCGGCGGGATCCCGCTGGACAAGGTCTCGACGTCGATGACGATCAACGCGCCCGCCGCGCTGCTGCTGTTGCTGTACCAGCTGGTGGCCGAGGAGCAGGGCGTCGGCGCGGACCGGCTGACCGGGACGATCCAGAACGACGTGCTGAAGGAGTACATCGCGCGGGGGACGTACATCTTCCCGCCGAAGCCCTCCCTGCGCCTGATCGCCGACATCTTCAGGTACTGCAGGGCCGAGATCCCGAAGTGGAACACGATCTCGATCTCCGGCTACCACATGGCGGAGGCGGGCGCGTCCCCGGCGCAGGAGATCGCGTTCACCCTGGCGGACGGTATCGAATACGTCCGCACGGCGGTGGCGGCCGGTATGGACGTCGACGACTTCGCCCCCCGCCTCTCCTTCTTCTTCGTCGCCCGGACGACGATCCTCGAGGAGGTCGCCAAGTTCCGGGCGGCCCGCCGGATCTGGGCACGGGTGATGAAGGAGGAGTTCGGCGCGCAGAACCCGAAGTCGCTGATGCTGCGGTTCCACACGCAGACGGCGGGCGTGCAGCTGACGGCCCAGCAGCCGGAGGTGAACCTGGTGCGGGTGGCGGTCCAGGGACTGGCCGCCGTGCTGGGCGGCACTCAGTCCCTGCACACCAACTCCTTCGACGAGGCGATCGCGTTGCCGACGGAGCGGAGCGCGCGGCTGGCGCTGCGGACGCAGCAGGTGCTGGCCCACGAGACGGACGTGACGGCGACGGTGGACCCCTTCGCCGGGTCGTACGCCGTCGAGCGGATGACCGACGACGTCGAGGAGGCGGCGGTCGCCCTGATGCGGAAGGTGGAGGAACTGGGCGGTGCGGTCGCCGCGATCGAGCACGGCTTCCAGAAGGGCGAGATCGAGCGCTGCGCGTACCGCATCGCGCGGGAGACCGATTCGGGGGAGCGGGTGGTCGTGGGCGTCAACCGCTTCCGGCTGGATGAGCCGGACGACGAGGAGCCGTACGAGCCGCTCCGGGTGGACCCGGCGATCGAGACCCGGCAGGTCGAACGCCTCGCGCGCCTACGCGCGGAACGGGACGGGGCGGCGGTGACCTCGGCCCTGGACGCCCTGCGGACGGCGGCGGAGGGGACGGGCAACGTCCTGTACCCGATGAAGGAGGCGCTGCGGGCCCGGGCGACGGTGGGGGAGGTGTGCGACGCCCTCCGGGGGGTCTGGGGGGTGTATGAACCGTCGGAGGTGTTCTGAGCTGGGCGATTCCTCCGAACGAATGATCGGGGACGAAAGTCACGCGCTCCCGGTCACGCTCGTGAAGAGTGAGCGCCGAAAAGGAGGAGCAGGGGCTCGGAAGGCCGGGCTCCGGTATGCGCGGGCATCGGCCTGTGGCTGCCCACACTGGCTGACGACTTCGCGATCCCCGACTTCTCGGTCGTGGACGCGGACCGGACACTCTCCTGGACGACGGCGAATGACCATGTGACCGGGCGGGAACTCGTCACCCGGGAATCGCGGCGCGATACGGAGTTTCCTGAGAATCGTGCCGCAATTCACCGGGAATTCATCCGCGCGGGGCCGCCAGCGCCTTCCGCAGCCTCGGCGTGAGCCGTTCCTCCACCAGTTTGTTCATCAGCCAGGCCAGCGTCAGCATCGATGCGATCGTCAGCGGGAACGTGCCGTACGAGGGCACCCCGAGCCGGCGGTGCAGGGTCTCGACCACGACCCAGCCCAGGTGCTCGTGCACCAGGTAGAAGGGGTACGTCAGCGCCCCGGCGACCGTCAGCCAGCGCCAGTTCACCCGGTCCAGCCGGCCCAGCGCGATCGCGCCGACCGCGACGAAACCGAAGGCGACGACGGCGATGATGCCCCAGGACGTGCGGTGGGCGAAGGCGTTCGGGTCGGAGACGTTCCACAGGGAGCGGACCGCGTAGTGCTGGCCGAGCAGGAAGCTGACGCCGACGATCCCCCAGGCGTAGGGGTCCCGGCGGTCGCGGTGGACCAGATACAGGCCGACCCCGCCGACGAAGAACGGGGCGTACTCCGGCATCAGCACGATGTCGAGCAGTGGCTGGTGCGCGCCCTGCGCGATCGCCGCCGCCAGGATCCAGCCCATGCAGAACATGATCACGCGGCGGCGGCTCGCGCCCGGCAGGACCACGCACAGCGCGAACAGGGCGTAGAAGCGGACCTCGGCCCACAGCGTCCAGTCCACGCCCAGCACCCGCTCCACGCCCAGTGGCTGCTGAAGCAGGGTCAGGTTCACCAGGACGTCACTGGGTGAGACCGCCTCGTACACCACCACCGGCAGTGCGAAGACCGCCGTCACCAGCAGCACCGCCACCCAGTACGCGGGCAGCAGCCGGGCCGCGCGGGAGGCGAAGAACGAGCGCAGGGTGCGGCCCCAGCCGCTCATGCAGATGACGAAACCGCTGATGACGAAGAAGACCTGGACGCCGAGGCAGCCGTAGGCGAACGGGGTGTGCAGGGTCGGGAAGACCTTCGCCGCCGAGGCGCCCCAGGCGTGGGTGATCTCGCCGCCCCGGCCGCCGTAGTGGTAGCAGGCCACCATGAGGGCCGCGATCAGGCGGAGGCCGTCCAGGGCGCGCAGTCGCCCGCCGGACGAAGCCGCCTTCAGGGGGGCCACCACGGCGGTGCTCCCCTGTGCCGTGTTCACGACCGTCTGTGTCACGCCGGTGTCCCTCGGAATTCGAATGAGTGCCGTCCATGTGGACCCTATGGCGTCACCCGCGAAACTTCTGTTCGACGGCATCAGCATTCGCTTCGCTGTTTCGAGGGGTTCACCTGGGCGTCGTTTTCCTTTCTTACGTTCTCCCAACCTCCCATCGACGAGCAGTAGTTCCGTGTCATTTTCATACGTCAGTTCAGATGCCAGGAGAACCATGACGAGGGTCCGCAGCAAAGGGTCAGACACCAGGCCGGGAAGGCCCTCGTCAGCGCCTTCCCCGGTCACGCTGGACGACTGCCTGCGCGCGTGCTCGGCGCACAGCGGCAAGCTGGTCGGCAGCCTCGACCCCCGCCGTATCGCCCTCGCCGAGGCACTGCGCCAGCTCCTCGCCCTGTGGGCGACCCAGGAGACGGCCGCGCCGCCGGTCACGGCCACCAGTCTGCTCAGGCGCACCAAGGCCGCCGCCACCGGCGGCGGCAACCTCGGCAACGACGTCCTCGACGCGCTGCTCAACGTCGGCAACAAGGCGGTCGTCTGCGCCTACGACGACGAGCTGAACCTGACGCTCGCCATCACCGACACCATCCTCCACCAGCGCCGCAACTCCCGCGCCGGCTGGCGGCTGCGCGGCCGGCTGCTCGAGGCGATGGGCCTGCCCCAGGCCGCCGCCGAGGCCTACGAGCGCTACCTCGAGCTCACCAAGGAGGACGGCTTCGGCGTCCGCGCCCGCGTCGACGGCATCCACGCCGCCACCGAGGCCCGCACCGAACTGCTCACCCTCCTGGAGCGCACGGTCCCGGAGTCCGCCCGCTTCCGCGACGCCCCCGCCACCGACGTCTGGGCCGAGGGCCTCGCCGCGCACGCCGTCGGCGACCAGCCCGGCGCCCAGGCCCGCCTGGTCGGCGCGCTGCTCGCGATGGACCGCCAGGGCAGCCCCGAGCAGGAGGTCCAGGAGGCGCTCGCCCACTACCTCGACCTGGCCACCTCCCAGCAGCCCCGGCCCACCGCCGAGCTCACCCGGGCCCTCGCCCTGTACGCGGACACCCGCCGTAACCGGATGCGCGGCCCGGTCCCCGACCCCCTGTTCGGGGGCGTGCAGTGGCTCAGCCTCGGCGAGTTCCGCAACCGGATCGCCGGCAAGTCGATCTGCCTCGTCGCCAACTCCGGCACGGTCGGCGAGAGCTCGCTCGGCTCGCAGATCGACGGCTACGACCTCGTCGTGCGCTTCAACTCGTACCGCATCGACCCGGCGCACACGGGCAGGAAGACCGACATCCACGTCACCATCCACAAGCACAACTACAACTGGGACAAGCAGGTCGACACCCGGCTCGTCTTCAGCGGCAGCTCGCCCGACTGGAAGTACTCGGTCCGCAACAAGCTGATCCCGGGCGCCCAGACCCACGTCAACGACGAGTCGCTGCGCTGGCCGGTGCGCACCATCGGCGGCTGGACCACCGAGCAGTTCGCGGCCATCCCCACCTCCGGCTTCAACATGCTCTGGCTGCTCGACTTCCTCGACGTCAGCCCCACCCTCGACCTGATCGGCTTCGACTTCTACGAGAGCGGCGCCTACCGCCTCCCCGAGGCGATGAAGCTGGCCATCACCAACGTGCACGAATACGGCAGCGAGAAGGCGTGGGTCATGGAACGGGCCCAGAGCGTCTCCGGCATGAGGATTTCCCTGCGATGACCACTTCCATATCCGCCCCGGCGGCCCCCGTCACCGACGCCGCCGCCCTGACCGGCAAGCGCCGTATCGCCTTCGCGAGCTTCGTCGACGAGAACTACCTCCCCGGCTTCCTGGTCCTGCTGCGCTCCCTCGCGCTGTCCAACCCGGACGTCTGCGAGGACTTCCTCGTCCTCCACGACGACCTGCGCCCCGCCTCCGTCGCCGCCATCCGCGCCCTGCACCCGCGTGTGCGGTTCCGCCGCGTGGACGCCGACCACTACGACTCCTACGTCAAGGGCGACCAGGACAACTACCTCGTCCGCAAGGCGTACTTCATCCTCGACGTCTTCCGGATCCGCGACTACGACACCGTGATCACCCTGGACACCGACATGGTGGTCCTCGGCCCGATCACCGAACTCCTCACCCTGCGCCACGGCCTCGCCGCCGTCCCGCAGTTCTTCTACGGCGACAAGACCCGCATGCTCAACAGCGGGCTCCTCGTCATCCAGAAGGAGTACCTCACCGACGAGTTCTGCGCGAAGATCGACGCGATCGGCCGCGCAGGCACCTACGAGCTCGACAAGCACGACCAGGGCATCCTCAACGCCCTTCTCGACGGCGACTTCGTCGATCTCGACCCCAGGTACAACTTCGTCAAGCGCCGCCTCTCCGGCGATCTCCCCGTCCCCGAGGAGACGGCCGTCCTGCACTTCACCGGCCGCCACAAGCCCTGGCAGGGCGGCGAGGCCGGCTACGGCCAGGCGCAGGAGCGCTGGTCCGAGTTCGAGCTGACCGACGCCGAACTCCACGCCGCCTACCTGGAGGCCGGCGACACCCTCCACCACGACCTGCTCGTCCACTACGGCACCCCGCACGTCGAGCGCACCGGCGACGTCGACACCGCCCGCAAGGTGGCCCTCGCCCACATCGGCGCCGGCGACTTCCAGGCCGCCGTCGAGATCCTGGAGCGCGTGCACCTGCCGGTCGACGAGGCCTGGCCGCACGAGGTGTACGGCAACGCCCTGATGAGCGTCTCCCGCTACGAGGAGGCCAGGGCGCAGCTCCACCTCGCCACCGCCGCCCCCAACCGGGCCGCCACCGCCTTCTCCCGGCTCGCGCAGATCGCCTGGGTGCACGGCGACGACACGAAGGCCCGCGAGTACGCCACCGCCGGCCTCACCGTCGACCCCACCCACCGCGCCAGCCGCATCTGGCACCAGCGCACCACCGGCATCCCGGCCCAGTCGGCCGGCCGCCCCGAGGACCAGCTCGCGCACGTCGCGTTCTACATGGACCGCCAGGGCAACGCCGGCGACAAGCTGCTCCCGGAGAGCGTCCGGCTCGCCTTGGGCAAGGACACCACCTCCCGCCGCTGGCACTCCGTCCACGCCCACCGTCTCTTCGACGAGGCCGCCCTGGAGCGCGTCAACGCCCGCAAGGGCCTGGTCATCGGCGGCGGCGGGCTCTTCATCCCCGACACCATGCCCAACGGCAACAGCGCCTGGCAGTGGAACGTCCCCGACGACCTGCTCAGCCGCATCGACGTGCCGATCGCGGTCTACGCCGTCGGCTTCAACGCCTTCGACGGCCAGTCCTACCGCGCCAACCGCTTCAGCGAGTCGCTGCGCCTGCTCGTCGAGCGCTCCTCCTTCTTCGGCCTGCGCAACCACGGCTCCATCGAGAAGGTGCGGGCGATGCTCCCCGCCCACCTCCACGACAAGGTCCGCTTCCAGCCCTGCCCGACCACCGTCACCCGCCAGCTGGTCGACGGCTGGAAGGACCCGGCCTCCCGCGACGACACGATCCTCGTCAACGCGGCCTACGACCGCGCGGGCCTGCGCTTCGGCCACGACTACGGCCACTTCCTCGCCCAGATGGCGAAGGCCGTCAAGGACCTGGGCGCGCTGGCCGAGGTGCGGTGCGTGGCGCACTCCCTCGACGACGAGAAGATCGCCTTCGACCTGCGCCGCGAACACGGCGTCTCGCTGCCCGTCATCCCGATGTACGACTTCGACAACGACGAGATCCGCGAGCTGTACGCCCGCACCAAGCTGGTCATCGGCATGCGCGGCCACGCCGGGATGATCCCGTTCGGCTGCGGCACGCCGATCATCAGCCTCATCTCGCACCCGAAGATGGCCTACTTCCTGCGCGACATCGACCGCCCCGAGTGGGGTGTCTCGGTGCACGACCGCGACCTCGCCGCCGTCCTCGTGGAACGCTCCCGCGACCTGCTCGCCGACCACGACCGCACGGTCGCCGATGTGCACGGCCGCCAGCAGGAGCTGTGGAAGACCACCGAGGCGAACGCGGCCGACCTGCGCACCATCCTGGGCGGCTGATCGCATGGCGACGACGACCGTCCCGGTCGGCGCGCCGCCCGCCCCCCGCGCCCGCCGGTCACCCCTCTGGTGGCCGGTGGTCGCGGTACCGGCCGCGGCGGCCGTCGTGTACACCGTGCTCACGCGGCGCCTCACGGGCGATCTGCAGTACGTGCTGGCCGCCCTGCGCCTGGGCGGCGAGGCCGGCTACTCGCCGTCCGAGGTGTTCACCCACCGCCCGTTCTTCTACCGGTGGTTCATCGCCCTGCTGGACATGCCCACCTCCGGCGGCGTGGTCGTACGGGAGACGATCATCGAAGCCGAGGGCGCGGTCGTCGTGGCCGCGGCGGCCCTCGCCCTGTACACGGCGCTCCTGCGCCGGGCCGCCCCCCGCGAGGCGGCCCTCACGGCGGGCGCCACCGGACTCGTCCTGGTCCTGGCACCGCGCACGGACTTCCTGCAGCCCGAGTGGACCGCCGTGGTGCTGACGGTCTTCGGCATCGCGGCCGCGCTCGGCGTCCGCAGGCCCTGGCCGGCCGCCCTCCTCGCCGCGGTCCCCCTGGGGCTCGCGGTGATGATGAAGTACTCCACCGCCTCCACGGCCGCCTTCGGCGTCCTCCTCCTCTGGGCCGTCGACCGCGGCCGCGCGGTACGCGTCGCCCTGGTCGCCGCACCGGGCGCGATCGCGCTGTTCGGACTGAGCGTCCTCGTCGGCTCCCACGAGCTGCAGTGGACCGAGGACATGCCGCGGATCAACCAGTCGGCCCTCAGCCGCACCGGCATCCGCCCCGGCTTCATCCTCCACCGCTCCTTCGAGTTCCTCGGCGACCGGGCCCTCCTCACCCCGGTGCTGCTGCTCCTGCCCGGCGCGCTGCTGCTGCTCCTCAGCCGGGTGCCCGGCCGCGCCCGTCGCCTGGAACTGCTGACGATCGCCCTGCTCATCGGCTTGGGCTCGCTGGCCGTGGTGATCGTCCAGGGCAACTGGTTCCCGTACCACGCCGTCCAGCTGACCGTCTTCGCCGCCGCCGTGTGGGGCCTCGCGGTGGGCGGTGCGCCGAAACCCCCGTGGTGCTTCGGCGCGGTGTCCCTGCTGTACGGCACCCTGCTCGCGCTCTACACCCACTTGCCCAAGGGGGTACAGCGCCCGGCGACGATGTGGGTGCTCGGGCTGATCGCCCTGCTCGCCGCGGTGGCCGACGTCCGGCTGCGGGGCCGGCCCGGCCGGTCCGCCGCCCTGGTCGCGCTCGCCGGCGTCGTCCTGCTGGCCGGACCGATGTGGCCCAGCTCGCCGCACCTGGCCCAGTACGGCAAGGTGTCGCTGACCAACGCGGGGTTCCACCGGAACTCGGAGATCAAGAAGGAGGACGCCGACCGGCTGCGCGCGCGGCTCCCGGCCGGCGCCAGGGTGCTCTACCTGGCCTTCGGCGACACGGTGTACTACGTCGACCACCCGGCCCAGTGCCGCTACCCGATCGCCACCTTCCTCCAGCGCACCCGCTTCATCCCGGACGTGGCCGACCTGGAGTCGTTCAAGGAGAACGCGGACTGCGTCGACCACGATCCGGCGCCGTACGCGATCCTCGACCGGGCCTGGTTCCGGCTGGCGAACGTCGACGCCGGACTGCGCCTCCGCGTCCGGGCGACGTACGACTGCCCGCCGCTGGAGCCGAGGACACCGCTGGTGGTGTGCAAGCGGAAGTGACCACGAGGAAGGGGCCCCGGTCGACCGACCGGGGCCCCTTCCTCGTGCGGTGCGTCAGCGCAGTCCGAGGGACGCGGTCACCTTGCGCGCCATCTCCACCGAGTAGCTCTGCCCCCGGTCCTGCGGGTAGATCTGGGCCATCGTGGCCAGCGTGACCCGGCTCATCGGGGTCTCGTGCGGCGGGATCAGCGCCCGGTACCGTGGCGTCACGACGGGCTGGGCGAAGCCGGCCTTCGAGAAGTGCCAGTCCTTGATCCAGGACGGGTCGAAGGCGGGGTTGATCCGCTTCAGGTACGGCACGAACGCGTTCAGCAGCTCGCCGGGGTCGGTGGTGAAGCGCCAGTCCTCGCGCTCGACGTAGTTGCCGACGTAGAGGATGTGCCGTCCGCCGTACACGGCCGGGTCGATCATCTTGGTGTGCTCGACCACCGCGAGGAACGGGAAGTCCGGCTCGTTGATGTTGAGCCAGTAGTAGGGGATCACGCTGCGGTCCATCTCCAGCACGAAGCAGGTCGCGCCCAGGTACTGGTTCTTCCACACCGTGTCCTCGGCGGGCAGCCCGGCCGCCTTGGCGAAGGCGGGCTGCGGGGTGGTGACGATCAGGTGGTCGAAGACGTACGACGACCCGTCCACGCAGGTCACGACCGGGGTGTCGGCCTCCTGCCGGATCGTCTCGACGGCCTTGCCGAACTCGACCTTCCCGCCGCGCTCCTCGATCCCGTCCCGCAGGGCGGCGTAGACCCGCTCGAATCCTCCGTCCACATAGCCCAGTTCGAAGGTCCGGCAGTGGATACGGGCCCACAGCCACGCCATCGACACCTGCTCGGCGCGCTCGCCGAACTTGCCCTTCAGCAGCGGCTCCCAGATTGCCGCGGTGGCCTTCTTCCCGGCGTTCCTGCGCAGCCAGGCGAGGGCGGTGAGGTCGCTGTAGCGCTCGCCGTTCCGAACAGCCTTCAGCACCGCCGAGGAACCCGCGAAGCGCACCGCGTCCAGCGGGGAGAACTCCGGGAAACGCAGCATGTCGAAGGGGGTGGTGAAGTCGATCAGCTTCCCGCCGCGGTAGATGCCGGTCGTCGGCTTGTGGAAGCGCAGCGCGTCACCGAGACCGAGCTCCTCGATGAGGGAGATCATCGCCTTGTCGCTGCGGAAGATGTGGTGGTAGTAGCGCTCCAGCGGGACTCCGCCCACTTCCAGGGAGGCGGCCAGACCGCCGAGTTCGGCCGCCGCCTCCAGGATGGTCACCTGGTGGCCGGCGCGTACGGCGTCCCAGGCGGCGGTGAGGCCGGTGGCGCCGGCGCCGATGATGCCGAGGTTCACGCGAAACTCCATTTTTTGTTGAGCACGAACTGCAGCGCGAGGACCAGGGGCATCGAGCCCAGCTTCACGAGGTTCGCGCTGACCCCGAGGCCGTCGGTGAAGGCGAGGAAGAGCAGGTTCGTCAGGGCGATGCCGCTCAGGCCGACGGCGTAGAAGCGCAGGAAGCGGACGACGATCCGGTCCCGGGCCTCGAAGGTGAACCGTGCGTTGAGGACGAAGTTGTTGGTGATGGCGAGCGTGGTGCTGATCGCGTTGGCGAACTGCTCGTTCAGCCCCGCCCCGTTGTGCAGCAGCAGGAAGACGACGAGGTCGAGGACGACACCGCTGCCGCCGATGAAGGTGTAACGGACCAGTTGGCGCACGGTCCTCGACTCGGGCGCCTGGATCCTGGCCGTGGTCTCAGTCATCTGCCCCGGGCCCGCCGATCACCTCGCGCACCAGATACAGCGGACGCCCCTGCGCCTCGCTGTAGATGCGCCCGACGTAAGTGCCGATCACGCCCAGCGACAGCATCTGGACGCCGCCCAGGAACAGCACGACGACCATCAGCATCGTCCAGCCGGAGACGGTGATGTCGGGCCGGAAGAACTTCATCGCCAGCGCGTAGACGATGCCGAGCAGCGAGAGCGCCAGGACGATGAAGCCCAGCCGGGTGATCATCTTCAGCGGCACGGTGGAGAAGCTGGTCACGCCGTCGATGGCGAGCTTGGCCATCTTGCGCAGCGGGTACTTCGTCTCGCCCGCGAAGCGCTCGTCGCGGTCGAAGGACACCTCGGTCTGCCGGTAGCCCATCGAGGCGACGATCCCGCGCACGAACCGGCTCTTCTCGCGGTACTTGCGCAGCTCGTCGGCGACCCGCCGGTCAAGGAGGCGGAAGTCCCCGGTGTCCAGCGGGATGTCCACCTCGGTGGAGGAGCGCAGGACGCGGTAGTACAGGTGCGCGGTGGTCCGCTTGAACACCGTGTCCTGGCGGCTGCGCCGGCGCGCGTGCACGATCTCGGCGCCCTCGCGCCAGGCGTCCACCAGTTCCAGGCTCACCCGGGGCGGGTCCTGGAGGTCGGTGTCCATGACGATCACCGCGTCGCCCCGGGCGACGTCCAGACCGGCGGTGATGGCGATCTGGTGACCGAAGTTGCGGGCGAAGTCGACGATCCGGACCCGGTCGTCCTTCTCGGCGAGGGCCTTGAGGATCTCGAGCGAGCCGTCGGCGGAGCCGTCGTTGACGTACACCATCTCGAAGTCGAGCTCGGGGCGGCCGGCCAGAGCGGCGGTCAGCTCGGTGTGGAAGGCGGCGATGCCGTCCCGCTCGTTGTAGACCGGCAGGACGTACGAGATCAGGGGCCGGTCCTGCGGGGCCGCGGCGGCGGCCAGGGTGAGCGCGGCGGAAGCGGGCGGGCGTATGTCCTGCTGGGTCATGTCTGCCCGCCCGCCATCCTGAACGGGGCTTGGGAGAACGCTATGTGCAGCATTCCGGGAAGCTATGGAGCCAGGGTTAACACCTCCCCAACTCCTCACGTCCGAGGAGCAGCTTCCCCATTGCTCTTCAGCTTTTCAGGTTTATCCGGTCGGCTCGTGACACATCAGCGCTTGATCGCCTTCCGCAGTGCCTTGGCCCGCCGTGCGACCCGCCGGGCCGTCGAGTTGTGCGGAAGGAACGACAGCCGCTCCGGGATACCGCCGGGAAGCCCCAGCGAGGTCAGCCGCTTGCGCTTGAAGTAACGCTGGGTGCGCGGGCCGAGTTGGCCGCGCAGATAATCCTCGGCCGCCGGACGGAGACCGGAAAGGATCTGCGGCTGCATGACGAATCCGACGGCGGAGACCAGCCCGGTCAGCGTGTCGGCCGGAATGGTCCCGTCCTTCTCCGCGAGATCCGGCAGCAGCGCGTCCGCGAGCACCACCGGCACCCGGTTGCTGTTCTGGAACGGGGTGAGCCGTTCCAGCAGCGGTTCCGTGCCGATCCGGGCGACCGGAAGCTCGTAGAACGCGGAGGCGGTGAACAGCGCGGTGGAGAAACAGCCGACGACCAGCGCGGGCCGCGCCTTCTCGAACAGCACCTCGGCGAGCACCGGCGTGTCCAGGACGGTGAGCCCGACGCCCAGCTTCTCCGCCTCCGCCTCCAGCAGGCGGCTGTAGCGGGCGGGCGCGCTCGGATGCGGTTTGAAGACGACCGTGCGGTGCCCCCGGGCCACCGCGCCCCGCATCATCCGGACATGCAGGTCCTCCTCCTCCTGCGCGGAGAGGATGCCCAGCGCGGACAGATACTGGCCGAGCAGCAGCGCCGAGTCGTCGGGCAGCGGCGGCAGTTCCGGTACGGCGTCGGCGACCTGTCCGAGCACCTTCAGGAACGCGCTCGTCGGCACCGTACGGGCGGGCACCTCGAACTCGGTCAGCAGGAGCGGGACGAGCCCCGGCACCAGGTCCAGGTGGAGCAGCCGGCGCACCCGGGTCCCGATCAGCGGGTCGAGCTTGTTGCGGGTCGGGCCGTAGCTCATCAGGCCGTCGGCGTACACCTCGATCGGCGCGCCCGGGAACACCTGGGCGACGGCCTGGGCGGGGTTGACCTGGATGGACTCCAGGACGATCTCCACCCGGTCCTCGCCGAGGCCCCACAGCAGCCGCAGGTACCGCTCGAACAGCGGGACGTCGTCGGGGCGGGGCGACCAGGCGCCCGGGTGGAAGGGGCTGATGGCGTCGTTCCAGGACAGCACCGCGTCGAAGCGGTCCCGCAGCGGCTCGAAGCCCGGCATCTCGTCGACCGCCGGGGTGGTCTCCGGGTTCGTCGCGTTGTTGCACACCAGCAGCAGCCGCCGGTCCGCCGCCGGGAAGGAGTCGGCGTCGAGGGCGGCGGCCAGGGTGGCCGCGCCGTACAGCGTGGAGGCGCAGAAGATCTGCGTCGTCGTGGGTGCCATCAGGCGGCCGCCTTCGCGCTGGTGATCTGTCGCCTCAGCCGCCGCAGCTTGGCCGAGCGGCGCAGGTCCATGGTGTCGAGAACGTCGGTGAGCAGCTCCTGCGGCATCCGCTTTATGGCCGCCGAGCTCATCGTCCGCAGCTGCTTGGCCACGGCCGGCTCGAACTTGTCGATCTCCGCGAGGTGGTGGGCGATGATCGCGCAGTAGGTGCGCACCGCCTTCGGCAGCAGCCGGTCCGCCTCCCGGTCCTTCGCGGTCTCCTCGATCACCTGGTCGAAGGCTCGGATGAAGTCCAGCTGGCGGACGTCACCGATCTGGGTGAGGGAGGAGGCGACTCCCCGGCGGTAGAACACGCCGTGCAGGTTCAGCACCGCGAACGACTCCGCCTCCCGGTGCAGCCGCCAGATCCACGGCCGGTCCTCGGCGGTCCGCAGCCCGTGCGTGAAGTGCAGCAGACCGCGGTCGAGCAGCCGGCGATGGTAGGCGCCGGCCCAGGCGTAGGCGTAGTCGACGGACGTGGAGCGGTCGACGGGCAGGATCGCCTCGCGGGGGCTGAGCACCTCGTCGCGCCGCCCGAGCGGATGCCGTACGACGGTCCGGGTGCGATCGGTGGCCTGCACGTGGTCGGTCCGTACGAAGTCGCAGCCCAGCGACTCGATCGCGGTGACCAGCTCGGTCAGATGGCCGCGGGCGAGCCAGTCGTCGCCGTCCAGGAACGTCAGATACTCGCCCGTCGCCGCGTCCAGCCCGGTATTGCGGGCGGTGGCGAGTCCCCCGTTCTCCTCATGGCGGACATAACGAACCTGGGCGACCTCGGAAAGCTCCTCGACCGCACGCTGAAGAACGGCCGGAGTTTCGTCCTTCGATTTGTCGTCCACCAGTACGAACTCGAAGTCCGGCCGGGCGTTGAAGCGAAGGCTTCTGAGGGTGTCCGGTGCGTATTGCTGGACGTTGTAGAACGGCACGATCACGGAAAGCTTTGGCACGGCGAAATCCTAGGAGGGCCGCCGACAGCGGAACTTTCCGTTGGGGAGACAGGGGGTGAACTCAATGTGTCGGAACGGTGCATCCCGTGTGCGTGACCGTTTCCGGCGAGCCAGTTCGGTGTCCGGTGGGCTGCTGTTAACTTTTCGTTGAGTCGCGGTTGGGGCAACCCTGGGTTTTGCTTTCTAGCGTCTTCGGCGTGCCAGCAAGTACTGCGAACCCCCCACGGATTGCCGTCCTGGCGGACTCCGACACCCGCTGGAAATGGGGTGCGCTGACCGCCTCCAGGATCGTGCCCGGATCCCCGAGCGGGGTGCAACCCGCCCCCGTCCTCGACGGCTTCCTCCTGCGCGGCCGTGCCACCCCCACCCCGCGCCAGCTCGCGGAGGTGGGCGTGCGTGCCGACTCCCTGCGCGAGGTGACCGCCGTGGAGTTCCTGCGCGCCATGGCACAGACCTCGTACGACGTCCTCGTCCTCGCTCTGGTCGGTGGCGGCGTCCAGGCGGTCCTGCACGGCCTGAAGCGGGTCTGGGAGGGCGACGCCGACCGGCCCGTCGTCGTCACCGGGTACGTCGGCGTCGTCTACGAGAAGCTCGCCGACGGACTGCTGCTGCGGCACGGCGCCGACCTCGTCCTCGCCAACTCCCGCCAGGACGCCGACCGTTTCCGCGCGGTGTACGACGGCGTCGGCGCCGACTCCTCCTCGGTGACCGAGGTCGCCCTGCCGTTCCTCGGCGGCGCGCCCTACACCGGGGAGCACGACCCGTACACGGTCGTCTTCGCCGCCCAGCCCTCCGTACCGGAGAGCCGCAAGGACCGCACGTACCTCCTCGACCGGCTGGTCCGGCACGCCCGGCTGCACCCCGAGCGCGAGGTGCTGCTGAAGCTGCGCTCCAAGCCCGGCGAACACACCACCCACATCGAGGAGCTGCCGTACCAGAAGCTGGCGCAGCGGCTCGACCCGCCGCCCAACTTCCGCCTGGTGTACGGCAACATGGGCGAGGTCCTCGACCGCACCGACCTCATGGTGACGATCAGCTCCACCGCGGCCCTGGAGTCCCTCCACCGCCGTATCCCCACCGTCGTCCTCAGCGACCTCGGGGTGCGCGAGGCGCTCGGCAACCACCACTTCGTCGGCTCCGGCTGCCTCGCCTCCTGGGACCAGCTCGACGCCGGCCACCGCCCCACGCCCGACGAGGAGTGGGTGTCCCGGCAGGGCGTCGCCGCCGGGGGTGCCCCCTCCGGGGGAGGTTCGTACGCCTCCTCATGGGACGTGGCCCGTGAACGCATCGCCAAACTGCTCGACCGGCCCGGCGGACTGCCGCCCCTCACCCCCTACTACACGCCCGCCACCGCGCCCGGCTATCTGCCCGGCATCCTCGCCCGCCACCACCTCGGCCCCGACGGCAGCCCGCTGCCCGGCGCGCCCGCCGCCGACAGGGAGCCCGGCCCGGTCCGGCAGATCGTGCGCCGGGCGGCGCGCGGCGCCTACCGGCACGGGGTGCAGCGGGTGGCGCCCGTCATCCGGCGGATGGGGGAGCTGTGAGCGGTTTTCCGGAGTTCCTAGGAGAGAAGCCCATGACCGACTCACCAGCGAGGGTGCGCCGCGTCCTCGCCGTGATCCCCGCGCGCGGCGGCTCCAAGGGAGTGCCCGCGAAGAACCTGGCTCCGGTGGGCGGTGTCCCGCTGGTGGCGCGGGCGGTCCGCGCATGCCGGGCGAGCCGTCTCGTCACGGACGTGGTGGTGTCGACCGACGACCAGGCCATCGCGGCCGCGGCGCGCGAGGCGGGCGCCGAGGTGGTGCTGCGCCCGGCCGCCATCGCCGGCGACACCGCCACCTCCGAGGCGGCCGTCCTGCACGCCATGGACGCCCACGAGGCCCTGCACGGCTCCCCGGCCGACGTGGTCCTGCTCGTGCAGTGCACCAGCCCGTTCCTCCTCCGCGAGGACGTCGACGGGGTGGCGGCCGCCGTCGTGGAGCAGGGCGCCGACACGGCCGTGACCGTCGCGCCGTTCCACGGTTTCGTCTGGCGCCACTCGGACGAGGCGAGCGAGGGCGGCTTCGGCGTCAACCATGACAAGTCCTACCGTCCGCGCCGCCAGGACCGCCCCCAGGACTTCCTGGAGACCGGCGCCGCGTACGCGATGGACGCGGCCGGCTTCCGCAAGCACCAGCACCGCTTCTTCGGCCGCACCGAACTGGTACGGACGGACCCGGCGCGCGTGCTGGAGATCGACGACCCGCACGACCTGGCGCGCGCACGGGCGCTGGCTCCGCACTTCGACGCGGACCTCCCCGGCTCCCTTCCCGCCTTCGAGGACGTCGACGCCGTCGTCCTCGACTTCGACGGCACCCAGACCGACGACCGGGTGCTGATCGACTCCGACGGACGGGAGTTCGTCTCCGTCCACCGCGGGGACGGCCTCGGTATCGCCGCCCTGCGCAGGTCGGGGCTGCGGATGCTGATCCTCTCCACCGAACGGAACCCCGTCGTGGCCGCCCGCGCCCGGAAGCTCGAGCTCCCGGTCCTGCACGGCATCGACCGCAAGGACCTCGCGCTCAAGCAGTGGTGCGAGGAACAGGGCATCGCGCCGGAGCGCGTGCTCTACGTCGGCAACGACGTCAACGACCTCCCCTGCTTCGCCCTGGTCGGCTGGCCGGTGGCGGTCGCGAGCGCCCACGACGTCGTACGCGGCGCCGCACGCGCGGTCACCACCCTCCCCGGGGGCGACGGCGCGATCCGGGAGATCGCCGGCTGGATCCTCGGACCTTCTCTCGACACCCTCACCAAGTAAGGAACGTACTGCCATGAGCACCAACTTCCGTCTGCGCAACTTCGGTTCGCGCGAGGTGGGCCCCGGCAAGCCCGTCTACATCTGCGGCGAGATCGGCATCAACCACAACGGTGAGCTGGAGAACGCCCTCAAGCTCATCGACGTGGCCGCCGAGGCCGGCTGCGACGCCGTCAAGTTCCAGAAGCGCACCCCCGAGATCTGCACCCCGCGCGACCAGTGGGACATCGAGCGCGACACCCCCTGGGGCCGGATGACCTACATCGACTACCGCCACCGCGTGGAGTTCGGCGAGGACGAGTACCGCCGGATCGACGAGTACTGCAAGGAGAAGGGGATCGACTGGTTCGCCTCCCCGTGGGACACCGAGGCCGTCGCGTTCCTCGAGAAGTTCGACCTGCCCGCCCACAAGGTCGCCTCCGCGTCCCTGACGGACGACGAGCTGCTGCGCGCGCTCCGCGCCACCGGCCGCACGGTCATCCTGTCCACGGGCATGTCGACCCCGCGGCAGATCCGCCACGCGGTCGAGGTCCTCGGCTCGGACAACATCCTCATGTGCCACGCCACCTCGACCTACCCGGCCAAGGCCGAGGAGCTCAACCTCCGCGTGATCAACACGCTGGAGATGGAGTACCCGAACGTCCCGATCGGCTACTCCGGCCACGAGACCGGCCTGCAGACCACCCTCGCCGCGGTCGCCCTCGGCGCCACCTTCGTCGAGCGCCACATCACCCTCGACCGCGCGATGTGGGGCTCCGACCAGGCCGCCTCCGTGGAGCCGCAGGGCCTCACGCGCCTGGTGCGCGACATCCGCACCATCGAGGCCTCCCTCGGTGACGGCGTCAAGAAGGTCTACGACTCCGAGCTCGGCCCCATGAAGAAGCTGCGCCGTGTCTCCGGCGTCGTCGCGGAGGCGGAGATCGCCGCGGCGGCGGGCGAGCCGGTAGCGGTCTGAGCGGCCAGTCACGACAACGGGACGGTCATACGAGGATGAGCCCCCGCGCCGGCAAGAACACCGGCACCACCCCCCACACCCTCGCGTTCGTCGAGAGTCCGGTGCAGCTCCTGAACCTGCTCGAATGGGCGCACGCGCGGCATCCGCAGCCCGCTCAGGAGGAGCCCGGCGCGGAGCTCACCCTCGTCGTCCTGTCCCCGAACGACCCGATGACCCGCGGCCAGTTGCGGCGCATGGCCGAACTGGCCCGCGACGAGGGGCACACGGTCCGCTGGGAGGAGGCGCGGGGCGGTACGACGGCGCCCTTCCGCACGATCGGCGGACTGATGTCGCTGCTGCGGCGGGCGGAACGGGTGGTGATGGGGGACCCGTTCTCACGTTATGTGCAGTTGCTGCTCACCATCACCAAGGCCGCCGACCTGGTCGTGGTGGACGACGGCACGGCGACCATGGAGTTCGTGGAACAACTCGCCCGTGGCGAACGCCTGGTGCGCTGGCACCGCAAGGGCGGCCGCCCCGGCCCCCGCGACCTCCTCTTCGCCCCGGTGTCGTCCGCGGCCAGGCGCCGGCTGACGCCGACCGAGGGGCGGCGGGTGGAGGTGTTCTCCTCCATGCCGATAAAGGAGAGCCCCGAGGGCGTCACGGTGACGGCCAACGCCTTCACCTGGACCCGAGCCCGGTTCGGGCCGCCGCGGGTCACCAAGGGCGCGGACATGGTGGGGACGTCGCTGGTGGAGACGGGGGTGGTGGACGCGGACCGGTATCTGGAGGCGGTGCGGGGCCTGGCCGCTGCGCATGGCGCGACGCGCTACTTCGCCCATCGGCGGGAGAGCGCGGAGAAACTCCATCGGCTGGCCGTGGAGACGGGGCTCGAGGTGGTCCGGCCGGACCTTCCGCTGGAACTGATCGCCCGGCGGGGGCCGATCGGCCGTACGGTGCTCAGTTTTCCGTCGACGGTGGTGCACACGCTTCCGCTGGCCCTGTCCGGTACGGACGTCCGGGTGGCGGTGTGCGACATCGATCCGGGCTGGCTCACCGAGCACGCCTCACCGAGGGCGCAGGGGTTCTTGTCGGGAGTGACGGGGACGGCACGGGATGTGCATCGGCTGGCGGCGGTGAGCGTGGTCTGAGGGCCGCTCACGGGGACGGTTTGCGGGCCAGGAGGAAGGCGCGGGGACGTCGGGTGCCCTCGTCCGGCTCCAGTACGACACGGGCCTGGACCTCCAGGCCGGTTGCGGCGAGCCGGTCGGCGACGGCTTCCGGCTCCCGGAAGCAGTAGCGCAGCGAGACGCTGTGCCCGAAACGCTCAGTGATGTGCACCTCCTCGCCGTGGCCCGTCTGGAACGCCAGGAGCAGATAGCCGCCCGGGGCCAGGACGCGGTGGAACTCCCTGACGGTGGTGGGCACTTCGCGGTCGGGGACGTGGATGAGCGAGTACAGGGCCAGCAGACCCGCGAGGGAGCGGTCCGGCAGGTCGAGAGCGGTCATCGAGCCGACGTGGAAACGCAGGTGCGGGTGGGCCCGGGACGCCAGTGCCACCATGCGGGGGGAGACGTCGACTCCGAACACCGGTACGCCGAGGCCGGCGAGCCGGCGGGTCACATGACCGGGGCCGCACCCGACGTCGGCGACGGGCTCGCCGCCCTCGCGCGCCTTGACCAGGTCGACGAACCCGGAGACCAGCGCTCTGTCCAGGTGACGACGGCCGAGGCCGTCGGGGAACTCCTCGGCGTACGCGTCCGCGATGGCGTCGTACGAGGTTCGGGTGGCGTGGAGGAAGTCGACGTCCAGGTCGGTCATGGGGGCGCAGACTACCGGGGACGCGCCCTCGTCCTCCTACCAACGGCCGAACCCGTCGAAGGCCCCGATCCCGGGGCGGTCCTCGCCGGGACGGGTCCGGAACGTGGACAGGGGCGGCGTGGTCGTGGTGGGTCGTGGTATGCGTGGGGGAAGGAAGAGGGCGGGTGACAGGCAAAAGTGAGCGAGTTTACCCACCCCCTTCAGCAGCCATGCGTCGCGCGGCCAACTTTTCTTCCGCCAACGGGTTGAAATTTTGTTGATCGGGTCAGTTGACCGCCTCGGCGTCCTACCCTTCAGAGGGTGAACCGACTGATGTCCCGAGAGTCCGAGGCCGATCCTTCGAAGCGCGCCCTGCCCGGCACGCTGCCGGAAGCCCTGCGCGCAGAGCTTGTCGCCTTCCGCCGCGACATGCACATGCACCCCGAGCTCGGCAACCAGGAGTTCCGTACCACGGCCGCGATCAAGGCCCGCCTGGAGAAGGCGGGGCTCAAGCCGCGCGTCCTCACCATCGGAACCGGCCTCATCTGTGACATCGGGATCGAGGAGGGGGAGCCGGTCGTCGGCGCGCCCATCCTCGCCATGCGGGCCGACATCGACGCCCTGCCCATCCCGGACACCAAGACCGAGTGCGCGTACCGGTCCACCGTGCCGGACCGGGCCCACGCCTGTGGTCACGACGTGCACACCGCCGTCGTCCTGGGGGCCGGCCTCGTCCTCGCCGAGCTGCACCGGCAGGGTCGTCTGCCGCGGCCCGTGCGGCTGATCTTCCAGCCCGCCGAGGAGGTGCTGCCCGGCGGTGCCGCCGACGCCATCGAGTGCGGCGCGCTGGACGGGGTCGGGCGGATCATCGCCGTGCACTGCGATCCGCGCGTCGACGCCGGGATCATCGGCCTGCGGGAAGGGGCCATCACCTCCGCCTGCGATCGCCTGGAGATCACGCTGGACGGTCCCGGCGGGCACACCGCCCGCCCCCATCTGACGACGGACCTCGTCACCGCGGTCGCGCGGGTCGTCACCGACGTGCCCGCGCTCGTGGGGCGGCGGGTCGACACCCGGGCCGGGCTGGCCGTCACCTGGGGACGTATCGAGAGCGGGCACGCCCCGAATGTGATTCCGCAGCATGCCGAGCTGGCCGGCACCGTCCGCTGCCTGGACATCGACGCCTGGCGGCAGGCCCCGGACATCGTCGTCGCGGCGATCGACGAGGTCGCCAACCTGCACCGCGCCAAGTCCGAGATCAACTACGTGCGGGGGGTTCCGCCCGTCGTCAACAACGCCGAGGTGACCGGGCTGCTGCGCGACGCGATGGTCGCCCGGCGCGGTGAGGAGTCCGTGGAGGGCACCGAGCAGAGCCTCGGCGGGGAGGACTTCTCCTGGTACCTGGAGCGGGTGCCCGGAGCCATGGCCCGGCTCGGGGTCCGGCCGCCGGGTGAGCGCACCGTCCGTGATCTGCACCAGGGCGACTTCGACGCCGACGAGTTCGCGATCACCGTAGGCGTGGAGCTGTTCACGGCCGCCGCGCTGCTGGACGCGGAGACCCGCCTCACCTGACGGTCACCACAGCGAAGGGGTGACCGAAAGGCGCCCCTTCGTCCCCTTGTGTCACCGACCCGTAACCGCCAGGACGCGCTTGTAACCCGGGGTCGGCACGAATCGATAACGGGAGCGAGGAACCCCGTTCCCCTCCTCGTCTACGCGCGTTACTGTCCGACCCATCGCCACCGCGAACGGCTTGTTGGGGAGCCTTCACGGACGGCTCCACCAGGGGAAAGCGGGCCGGGTCACGGTGCCGTGGGGATTCGAAGGGGTACTTGCTGTGCGTCTGATATCTCGGAACAGAAGATTCTCCCAGGCAGCGGTGACCGCCGCGGTCGTCGCACTCGCGGCTGCCGGCTGCGGTGAGTCCAGCACCGGTTCCAAGGCGAGCGAGACGGAGTCCGGGAAGTACTCGGGCAAGGGCATCGGGCTCGCGTACGACATCGGCGGCAAGGGCGACCAGTCCTTCAACGACGCCGCCTACGCCGGCCTGCAGAAGGCCGAGAAGGAGTTCGGCATCAGCGGCCGGGACGTCGAGCCGCAGGACAACGAGACCGACGCGGACAAGGTCCAGCGCCTGACCCAGCTGGCCCAGGCCGGCTACAACCCGGTGATCGGCGTCGGCTTCGTCTACGGGCCGGCCGTCAAGGAGGTCGCCGCCAAGTTCCCGAACACCACCTTCGGGATCATCGACGACGAGACCGTCCAGGCGAAGAACGTCGCCGACATGGTCTTCCACGAGGAGCAGGCCTCCTACCTGGCCGGCGTCGCCGCCGCCAAGGCCTCCAAGAAGGCCCACATCGGCTTCATCGGCGGCGTGGACATCCCGCTGATCCACAAGTTCGAGGCCGGGTACGTCCAGGGCGCCAAGTCGGTCAACCCGAGCATCAAGATCGAGTCGCAGTACCTGACGGAGACGCCCCAGGAGGGCGGGTTCTCCAGCCCGGACAAGGGCAAGGACGCGGCCGGCGGCCAGATCGAGGCCGGCGCCGACGTCATCTACCACGCGGCCGGCCTCTCCGGCCAGGGCGTGATCACCGAGGCCGCCGCCAAGAAGGTGTGGGCCATCGGTGTCGACTCCGACCAGTACAACCAGAGCGCGCTGAAGGCGTACAAGGACTACATCCTCGGCTCGGCGCTGAAGAACGTCGGCGGCGCGGTCTACGACCTCGTGAAGTCCGTCTACGAGGGCAAGCCCCTGTCCGGCGCGGTCCGCGGCAGCCTCTCCAACGACGGCGTCGGCTTCGCCGACTCCAACCCGAAGTACAAGGCGATGACCGACGTCGTGGACGCCGTGAACAAGGCCAAGCAGGACATCATCGACGGCAAGGTCACGGTCAACACCAAGTAACAACCGGAATCCCGTTCCGGAAGGCCGTGACTACGGCTTCCGGGCGTCCTCGCAGCCCATGCGCCCCTTGCCTCCCGCAAGGGGCGTACTGCCGTACGTACGCTTGAAGACAACTGTGGCCACAGCTCGATAACGGAGCGGACAGAAGGGTTTTTCCTCCCGGTCTACGCGCGTTACGCTGCGGCGGAACCAGCGCCTGGTTTGGGCGCTTGCACAAAGGAGTCTCGTTCCATGCGCCGGGTGTCCCGAATCGCGGTTGCGGGTGTTGCCACCGCAGCTCTCGCAGTGACCGTTTCCGCCTGTGGAAGCTCGTCCACATCGTCGTCCTCGTCCGAGAGCAGCGGCAAGAACCTGGGCCTCGCTCTCGCGTACGACGTCGGCGGCAAGGGCGACCAGTCCTTCAACGACGCCGCGACCGCCGGCCTGGAGCAGGCCGACAAGGAGTTCGGCTACAAGTCCACCGCGGTCGAGCCGCAGGACAACGAGTCCGACGCGGACAAGGTGCAGCGCCTGGAGAGCCTCGCCAAGGCCGGTTACAACCCGGTCATCGGCGTCGGCTTCGCCTACGCGCCGGCCGTCAAGGAGGTCGCGGCCAAGTACCCGAAGACCACCTTCGGCATCGTCGACGACGAGACCATCAAGGCCGACAACGTCGCCGACCTCGTCTTCCACGAGGAGCAGGCCTCCTACCTCGCCGGCGTCGCCGCCGCCAAGGCCACCAAGTCCAACGTGGTGGGCTTCATCGGCGGTGTGGACGTGCCGCTGATCCACAAGTTCGAGGCCGGCTTCCAGCAGGGCGTCGAGGACACCAAGAAGGGCGTCACGGTCAAGTCGCAGTACCTGACCGAGACCGCCGCCGAGGGTGGCTTCTCCAGCCCGGACAAGGGTGAGAGCGCCGCCGAGGGCCAGATCGACGCCGGTGCGGACGTCGTCTACGCCGCCGCCGGCCTCTCCGGTCAGGGCGTCATCAAGGCCGCCAACGCCAACAAGGTGTGGGCCATCGGCGTCGACTCCGACCAGTACAAGCAGGACGCGCTGAAGGCGTACAAGGACTCGATCCTGACCTCCGCCATGAAGAACGTCCAGGGCGCGGTCTACACGCTGGCCAAGTCCGTCAAGGACGGCAAGCCGGAGACGGGCGTCGTCCGTGGCAGCCTGGAGAACGGTGGCGTGAGCCTGTCGAACTCCAACCCGACCTTCTCCGGCAACGCCGACATCCAGGCCGCGATCAAGAAGGCCGAAGAGGGCATCAAGGACGGCAGCATCACCGTCAAGACCTCCTGATCCGGGGAACTGAACCGGTCGGAGGCATTGGCCAACCGAACGCTGTAATGACAGCGTTACGGCCGCGGAACGGGGCACGGGAAAGATCGGTCCGCCAGGACCGCCCGCGCCCCGTTCGCGCGGCAGAATGCTCGGAACGGATCGGAACTGATCGAGATCGCCATCGGGATCATGGCCACCAAGATCATTAAAGATCGATTCGATCCGGGCACTATTTAAAGCAGGGGCGCTACGCGCGTAGAGCGGCCCCTTTCCCAAGGAGAGTGCGCCATCGACGCGTCCAGCAGCCCTCCGCTCACCGCACAGTCGACGATCGCGGTAGAGCTGGCGGGTATCACCAAGCGCTTCCCCGGTGTCGTCGCCAACCACGACATCCATCTGGCCGTCCGCAAGGGCACCGTCCACGCCCTCGTCGGGGAGAACGGCGCCGGCAAGTCGACCCTGATGAAGATCCTCTACGGCATGCAGAAGCCGGACGAGGGCACCATCGCCGTCGACGGCGACCAGGTGAGCTTCTCCAGCCCCGCCGACGCCATCGCCCGCGGCATCGGCATGGTCCACCAGCACTTCATGCTGGCGGACAACCTGACCGTCCTGGAGAACGTCGTGCTGGGCAGCGAGAAGCTGTACGGCATCGGCGGCGCCGCCCGTAAGAAGATCAAGGAGATCTCCGACCGCTACGGCCTCGGCGTCCGCCCCGATGCCCTGGTCGAGGACCTCGGGGTCGCCGACCGCCAGCGCGTGGAGATCCTCAAGGTCCTCTTCCGCGGCGCCCGGACCCTCATCCTCGACGAGCCGACCGCCGTGCTCGTCCCGCAGGAGGTCGACGCGCTCTTCGACAACCTGCGCGAGCTGAAGTCCGAGGGCCTCTCCGTCATCTTCATCTCCCACAAGCTCGGCGAGGTGCTGTCGGTCGCCGACGACATCACCGTCATCCGGCGCGGTACCACGGTCGGCACCGCCGTACCCTCCGAGACCACCCCGCGCCAGCTCGCCGAGATGATGGTCGGCAGCGAGCTGCCCACCCCGGAGACCGCCGAGTCCACGGTCACCGACCAGGCCGTGATCAGGGTCGACAGCCTCACCGTCTACGCCAGCGGCGGCGCCTCCCTGGGCGTCGAGTCCGAGCCCGTCGGCGGCTCCCTCGTGGAGGCCGGCGGCGAGGTCAAGCGCGTCCTGGACGACGTCAGCTTCACCATCCACGCCGGTGAGGTCATGGGCATCGCCGGTGTCGAGGGCAACGGCCAGACCGAGCTGATCGACGCGCTGATCGGCACCAAGAACGCCGACTCCGGCACCATCGCCTTCCTCGGCGAGGACATCACCCCCTGGCCCACCCGCAGGCGCCGCGAGTCCGGCGTCGGCTACATCCCCGAGGACCGCCACCGCCAGGGCCTGCTCCTGGAGGCGCCCCTCTGGGAGAACCGCATCCTCGGCCACGTCACCGAGACCCCCAACGCCAAGGGCTTCTGGCTGAACCCCAAGGGCGCCCAGGCCGACACCCGCCGGATCGTCGAGGAGTTCGACGTCCGCACCCCCGGCATCGACGTCACCGCCGCCTCCCTCTCCGGCGGCAACCAGCAGAAGCTGATCGTCGGCCGCGAGATGAGCCACAACCCGAAGTTCCTGATCGCCGCCCACCCCACCCGCGGTGTGGACGTCGGCGCGCAGGCCCAGATCTGGGACCGCATCCGCGAGGCCCGCCGCGAGGGCCTGGCGGTGCTGCTGATCTCCGCCGACCTGGACGAGCTCATCGGTCTGTCGGACACCCTGCGGGTGATCTACAACGGCAGGCTGGTCGCGGACGCCGACCCCGCCACCATCACCCCCGAGGAGCTCGGCTCCGCCATGACCGGCGCCGCGACCGGTCACCTGGAACACGTAGAGACGCCTGCGGAAGACGACGCAGCCGCCGGTCCGGAGGACGAGGCCCGATGAAGAAGTTCGACAAGGAGCGCCTGCTCCTCGCCGTGGCCGGACCGGTCATGGCGCTCGTCGCGGCGATCCTGCTGACCTCGGTCGTGCTGATCGCCTCGGGTAAGAGCCCGATCGAGCCGTACACGCTCATGGTGGAGCAGATCGGCTACTCCGACGTCCAGGTGCTGATCATCAACCAGGCGTCGCTGTACTACATCGCCGCCCTGGCGGTCGCCCTCGGCTTCCGCATGAACCTCTTCAACATCGGCGTCGACGGCCAGTACCGCCTGGCCGCGATGATGACCGCGGTGGTCGGCGCGCACATGGACCTGCCGGCCTTCCTGCAGATCCCGCTGCTGCTGCTGGTCGCCGCGCTCACCGGTGGCATCTGGGCCGGTGTCGCGGGCGTCCTGAAGGTCACCCGGGGCGTCAGCGAGGTCGTCGCGACGATCATGCTCAACGCGATCGCCACCAGCCTCATCGCCTACCTCACCCTCCCCGACCTCTTCGGCGAGCTGGTCGGCGACAACAAGACGACCGGCATCATGAAGGAGTCCGGCTGGGTCCCCGGCATCGACCTCGGCCCGGACGTCGGCGAGATCTACGGCCTGGTCTTCCTCGCCGTCGCCCTCGGCCTCGTCTACTGGCTGGTCCTCAACCGCACCCGCTTCGGCTTCGACCTGCGTGCCACCGGTGAGTCCGAGTCGGCCGCCGCCGCCTCCGGCGTCGACGCCAAGCGCATGATCCTCACCGTGATGATCATCTCCGGTGCCGTCTCCGGCCTCGCCGGTCTGCCGCTGCTGCTCGGCGACGCCCACACCTACAGCCTGAGCTTCCCGACGGGCGTCGGTTTCACCGCCATCGGCATCGCCCTGCTGGGCCGCAACAACCCCGGCGGCATCGCCCTCGCCTCCCTGCTGTGGGCCTTCCTCGACAAGGCGTCGCCCGCGCTTGACTACGCGACTCCGGAGCCGTACGAGAAGGAGATCGCGATGATCATGCAGGGCCTGATCGTCTTCGCGGTCGTCATCTCCTACGAGGTCGTCCGCACCTGGGGTCTGCGCCGCCAGCAGAAGCGCGTCGGCGAGGAACTCGCCGCCGCCGCGAACACCAAGAAGGAGGTGGCGGTCTGATGAGCACCGCGACCATCGCGAAGCCGAAGGCCCATCAGCCCGGCAAGGGCGGCCGCCGGATGTCGCTGCCCGTGCTCCTGCTGGTCATCTCGGGCGTCCTGATCCTCACCTCGATCGTCCGCCTGATCACCGGCGCGGACGGCATCACGTCCACCGGCCAGATGTCCACCGCCCTGCGCGCCGCCGTACCGATCGGGCTCGCCGGCCTCGGCGGTCTGTGGGCCGAGCGGGCGGGCGTCGTCAACATCGGCCTCGAGGGCATGATGATCCTCGGTACCTGGTTCGGCGCCTGGGCCGGCTACCAGTGGGGCCCGTGGACCGGTGTCGTCTTCGGCATCATCGGCGGCGCGCTCGGCGCCGTCCTGCACGCCATCGCCACCGTGACCTTCAACGTCAACCACATCGTCTCCGGTGTGGCCCTGAACATCCTGGCCCTCGGCGTCACCCGCTACCTGTCGAAGTTCACGTTCGAGGACGCCCCGCAGGGCTCCTCCAAGCAGTCCCCGCCGATCGACTCGCTGGGCACCTTCGACATCCCCGGCCTGTCCGGCTGGCTCGAGACCCTCAACGACAAGCACTGGTTCCTGGTCTCCGACCTCGCCGGCCTGGTCGGCGGGCTGATCACCAACCTGTCGCCGCTCACCGTCGTCGCCGTCGCCCTCGTACCGGGCACCTGGTACGTGCTGTGGCGCACCTCCTTCGGCCTGCGGCTGCGCTCCTGCGGCGAGAACCCGGTCGCGGCGGAGTCCCTCGGCGTCAACGTCTACAAGTACAAGTACATCGCCGTGATCATCTCCGGCGGCTTCGCCGGACTCGGCGGCGCGTTCCTGTCGATCGTCGCGTCGAACGTCTACCTCGACGGCCAGACCGCCGGCCGCGGTTACATCGGTCTCGCCGCGATGATCTTCGGCAACTGGATGCCGGGCGGACTGGCGCTGGGCGCGGGCCTGTTCGGCTACACCGACAGCCTCAACCTGCGGGGCGGCGCGACCAACGTGCACGCGCTGATCCTGCTGCTCGCGATCCTGCTGGTGGCCGGCGTGGCCTACCTGGCGTGGAGGAAGAAGTACGTCCCCGCCGCGATCACCGCCGCCGTCTCGGCCCTGATGTTCATCTGGTACGTCAGCACCGACGACGTTCCGAACCAGGTCGTCACGGCCACCCCGTACGTCGTCACCCTCCTGGTCCTCTCCCTCTCCGCCCAGCGCCTGCGCATGCCGAAGGCGGACGGGCTGCCGTACCGGAAGGGGCAGGGCAAGTGACCCCCGCCGCCGACACGGTCGACTGGGAGAAGCTGCGTTCTGTGGCCCGGGACGCCATGTCCCGGGCTTACGCCCCTTACTCCGGCTACCCGGTCGGCGTGGCGGCCCTCGTGGACGACGGCCGGATCGTCTCCGGCTGCAACGTCGAGAACGCCTCCTACGGACTCGGCCTGTGCGCCGAGTGCGGGCTGGTCTCCGAGCTGCAGAACACCGGCGGCGGCCGGCTCACCCACTTCACCTGCGTGGACGGCAGGGGCGAGATCCTCGTCCCGTGCGGACGCTGCCGCCAGCTGCTGTACGAGTTCGGCGGCGGCGGGCTCCTGCTGGAGACGCCGGCGGGGATCCTGCCCCTCGCGGAGATGCTCCCGCAGGCCTTCGGCCCGGACCATCTCACCAAGTGACTCCCGCGCGGCCCCTCTGACCCGCTTCGATCCGGGCAGAGGGGCCGCGCACTTTCCCGAGACTTCTTTCTGCACCACCCGCACCACCGGAAGGAAAGCCATGGCCATGGACGCCATCTCCGTCATCCGCACCAAGCGGGACCGCGGTGAGCTCAGCGACGAGCAGATCGACTGGGTCATCGACGCGTACACCCGTGGCGAGGTCGCCGACGAGCAGATGTCGTCGCTCGCGATGGCCATCCTGCTCAACGGCATGAACCGCCGGGAGATCGCCCGCTGGACGGCCGCGATGATCGCCTCCGGCGAGCGCATGGACTTCTCGTCCCTGTCCCGCCCGACGGCCGACAAGCACTCCACGGGCGGCGTCGGTGACAAGATCACGCTCCCGCTTGCTCCGCTCGTCGCGGCCTGCGGCGCGGCCGTCCCGCAGCTCTCCGGCCGCGGCCTCGGCCACACCGGCGGCACCCTGGACAAGCTGGAGTCCGTCCCGGGCTGGCGGGCCCTGCTCTCCAACGAGGAGATGCTGCACGTCCTCGACACCACCGGCGCCGTGATCTGCGCGGCGGGCGACGGTCTGGCCCCGGCCGACAAGAAGCTCTACGCACTGCGGGACGTGACCGGCACGGTCGAGGCGATCCCGCTCATCGCCTCCTCGATCATGTCGAAGAAGATCGCCGAGGGCACCGGCTCGCTGGTCCTGGACGTGAAGGTCGGCACCGGCGCCTTCATGAAGACCCTCGAGGACGCCCGCGAACTGGCGTCCACGATGGTCGGCCTGGGCACGGACCACGGCGTGAAGACGGTCGCCCTGCTGACGGACATGTCCACCCCGCTCGGCCTCACCGCCGGCAACGCCCTGGAGGTCCGCGAGTCGGTCGAGGTCCTCGCGGGCGGCGGCCCGGCGGACGTCGTCGAGCTGACCGTCGCCCTGGCCCGCGAGATGCTCGACGCGGCCGGTGTGAAGGACGCCGACCCGGCGAAGGCGCTGGCCGACGGCTCGGCGATGGACGTCTGGCGCCGCATGATCGCGGCCCAGGGCGGCGACCCGGACGCGCCCCTGCCCACCGCGAGGGAGCAGCACGTGGTGAAGGCCCCCTCCTCGGGCGTCCTCACCCGCCTCGACGCCTACGACATCGGCATCGCCGCCTGGCGCCTCGGTGCGGGCCGCGCCCGCAAGGAGGACCCGGTGCAGGCGGGCGCCGGCGTGGAGATGCACGCCAAGCCCGGCGACACGGTGACCGAGGGCCAGCCCCTCCTCACCCTCCACACCGACACCCCCGAGCGCTTCGAGTACGCGCTCCAGGCGGTGGCGGGCTCCTACGACATCGCAGCGGCGGGCACGACGTTCACCTCGTCCCCGGTGGTGCTGGAACGCATCGCCTGATCGGCGGTTTCATCGGTTCCGATGAGTCGGGGCCCCCGTGCGGGTCTACCGTACGTGGACCCCAAAACACCGCCCGTGCTCGCCCTGAACGGCCCCGTCACCCGCGACCGGGTGGCGGGGCTCGCCGACGACGTACGCACCCTGCTGGAGGCCGCCGGCGGCGGGGTCCTCGTCTGTGACGTGGCCGGGCTCGGGCCGCCGGGGCTTGCCGCCGTGGACCTGCTGGCACGTCTCCAGCTCGCCGCGCGGCGGGCCGGGGGGCGGATACGCCTGCGGGCCCCCGACGCCGCCCTACACGCCCTGCTCGACGTCGTCGGACTCCGCTTCGAGATGGAGGGGGAGGCCGAAGAGGGGGAACCAGCGCTTGGTGTCGAGGTAGAAGTGGAACCCGGTGAGGCGGCCGTCTGACATCTCCAGGACCTGGATCGCCCAGGGAGTGAACCCGCCCGACTCCGGGTCGGGCTTGTACTGGGCGAACCCCGGCAGACCGTTCACCCGCACCGGCAGCAGGCGCGAGCCCTCGCAGGCCGAGCCGAGCGTCGTCATGAAGCCCGTGATGTCGTCGTGGCCCGTCAGCCACAGGTCGAACGGCGGCATCGTCATGATGGCGTCCTCGTGCAGGAGGGCCGTCAGCGCCGTCATGTCATAGCCCTCGAAGGCCGCCACATAGCGCTCCAGCAACTTCTGCTGCTCCTCGTCCAGCGGGTCCGACACGGCCGCGTCCGCGCCCGCCTGAGCCCGTTCGGCGAGCGTCGCCCGCGCCCGCTGCAGCGCGCTGTTGACCGAGGCGACCGAGGTGTCGAGCAGCTCGGCGACCTCGCTGGCCCGCCACGCCAGCACCTCGCGCAGGATCAGCACCGCCCGCTGCTTCGGCGGCAGCTGCTGCAGCGCGGCCATGAACGCCAGCCGTACCGACTCCTTGGCGACCGCCGCCTCCGCCGGGTCCTCCACCGTCGGCAGGACGCGCGCGTCGGGCATCGGCTCCAGCCAGGTGTGGTCGGGGCGGGGGGACAGGGCCGCCTGGGCGAGCGGGGTGGACTCGGAGAGGTCCATCGGCCTCGCCCGCTTGTTGCCCGCCGTGAGCATGTCCAGGCAGACGTTCGTCGCGATCCGGTACAGCCAGGAGCGCAGGCTGGAGCGGCCCTCGAACTTCTCGTAGCTCCGCCAGGCCCGCACCAGGGTGTCCTGCACCGCGTCCTCGGCCTCGAAGGAGGAGCCGAGCATGCGGTAGCAGTAGCCGGTCAGCTCGACCCGGTGCTTCTCCAGCCTGACGTCGAGGTCCTCGATCGTCGAAGCGCCCGCCGTACCGTCACTCATCGTCGTCCACCCGCCCCTGTGGCCGTCCTGTCACGCGCCTTCGCGCCCAGCACTTCGGAAGCTACCGCAGGCCACTGACACTGGCCTGCCGAGTCGGCGAAGCCGCAGGTCACAGCGGTGAGGGGGCGGCGGAATTCGGACGAGCTGCCTCCACGGCCGGGTCACCGCGGTCGACCCGGAACCCCCCTCGACAAACCCCTGCCCGACCCTCGGCAAACCCCTGCCCGGCCCAGTTGTCGGCCGGAGGCCACCGGCCACCACCGACGACCGGCGCTGAGCAGGGGGAACGGGGGAGTTGTTCAGTGCGCGGCGACCAGCGTCTCCCGGCGCGCGGCTCGGGTCCCCAGCACGGTGATCGTCACGACACCGAGCACCGCCAGGACACCCACGCCGACCGTGCCGGCCCAGCCGCCCGAGTGGAAGGCGATGGCGCCGACCGTGGAGCCGGTGCTGGAGCCGATGTAGTAGGCGGACTGGTAGAGGGCGGAGGCCTGGGCGCGGCCGGTGGTCGCCGTCTTGCTGACCGCCGAGGACGCCACCGCGTGCCCCGCGAAGAAGCCCGCCGTGATGAGCACCAGGCCCATGAGGACGAGGGCGAGGGAGTCCGCCAGGGAGAGCAGCAGGCCCGCCGCCGTCGTACCGCCCGCCAGGTACAGCGCCCCGCGCCGCCCGAGCCGGCCCACCAGACGACCGGCCGTCGACGCCGACACCGTACCCACCAGGTACACCAGGAAGATCGAGCCGACGATGCCCTGCGGCAGGGAGAACGGCGCCTCCGTCAGCCGGTAGCCGATGACCGTGTACACACCGCCGAAGACGGTCATGAACAGCGCGCCGATGGCGTACAGCCGGCACAGCAGCGGGTTGGACAGGTGCTCGCGGACCGTACGGGCCAGGACGCGGGGCCGCAGCGAGCCGGCCCGGAAGTGCCGGGGCGCGGGGAGCAGCAGCCGGAACGCGACCGCGCACCCGACCGCCAGCACACCGATCACCCCGACGGCGACCCGCCAGCCCCATTCCTGCGCGACCCAGCCGGTGATGACCCGGCCGCTCATCCCGCCGACGCTGTTGCCCGCCACGAACAGTCCGATCGCCGTGACCAGGGCCTTCGGCCGGACCTCCTCCGCCAGATACGCGGTCGCCGACGCCGGCAGCCCGGCCAGGGCCGCGCCCTGCACCGCCCGCAGCACCACCAGCGCGCCCAGCGACGGCGCGAACGGCACCAGCAGTCCGACGGTCACCGCGACCGCCAGCGAGCCAGTCATCACCGTACGGCGCCCGTAGCGCTCGGAGAGCGCGCTCATCGGCAGGACGAACAGCGCCAGCCCACCGGTCGCCGCCGCCACCGTCCAGCTCGCCTCGCTCACCGCCACCCCGAAGTCACCGGAGATCAGCGGCAGCAGGGCCTGGGTGGAGTACAGCAGGGCGAAGGTCGCCACACCGGCGAGGAAGAGCGCGAAGCTCATCCGGCGGTAGCCGGGACCCCCGGGGGTCATGCGCGTGTCGGAGGAGGGGACGGACGAGACGGCGCCCACGATCGTGGACGCCCCGGTACTGGCGGGAGACATGCCTCGAACCTACGGACGATCCCGTTCATCCGTCCAATGCACGGACTCGCCATAATCGTTCCCATGGAGCATCAGCAGAGGTCACAGGCTCACCTGTCACGATCCAGTGACACACAAGACATGGCTGACATGTCGATGTTGCTGGCCCCGAGGCTCGCCTACTTCGCCGGGGTCGCCCGAACCGAGCACGTCACCCGTGCCGCCCAGGAGATGCAGGTCCCGCAGTCGACCCTCTCCCGGGCGATGGTCCGCCTGGAACAGGATCTGGGCGTGGACCTGTTCGCCCGCAGAGGCCGCACGGTCTCCCTGACCCCGGCCGGCCGCACCTTCCTCACCTCGGTCGAACGCGCCCTCGCGGAGGTCGAGAAGGCCGCCGACGAGGTCCGCGCCGACGCCGACGCGGCCACCGGCAAGGTCGCCTTCGGCTTCCTGCACACCCTGGGCGCCGAAACCGTGCCCGGCCTGATCCACGCCTTCCGCGCCGACCACCCGCGCGTCCGCTTCAGCCTGGTGCAGAACTACGGTGAGGCGATGATCGAACGCCTCCGGGCCGGCGAACTGGACCTCTGTCTGACGTCCCCGGTCCCGGACGCCCCCGACCTGGTCGCCCGCCGCCTGGACGAACAGAAGCTCCGCCTGGTCGTCCCGGCCGACCACCGCCTGGCCGGACGCAAGCGGGTCCGCCTGGCCGAGGCCGCCGAAGAGGCCTTCGTCACGCTGGAACCGAATTACGGCATGCGCCGCATCACCGACGACCTGTGCAAGGAAGCGGGCTTCAAGCCCCGGATCGCCTTCGAGGGCGAGGAGGCGGAGACCCTGAGGGGCCTGGTGGCGGCGGGCCTGGGGGTGGCCCTGCTGCCTCCACCGGCGGTGCCCCGGCCCGGCGTGGTGGAACTGACGGTCACGGCCCCGCGCGCGGTACGCGAAATCGGCGTGGCGTGGCTGGACGGCCACCCGGACACCCCACCGGTGGCGGCCTTCAAGAAATTCCTGCTCTCGAGAAGGGGCAACCTGCTGCCGACCTGAGGGCAGCACCCTCGGCCCGCACCCGAACCCCGTGTCAGCCCCGGCGCAGCGACCGCCCGAACCCCGCGGCCAACGGCATCCGCAACCCCAGGGGAGGCGGAGCGGCCAACGCGTCCTCCACCGGCCGGGAGAACGTCCTCCCGAACAGCACCCCCATCACGAAATCCTCGGCCAGCGCCAGCACTTCGTCCCAGTACTGACGCAACCCATGGCCGTCGGCGTGCACTTCGAACCGGCACACCCCCCGGTTCACCTTCTTCACCCGGCCCGCAAGCCGAAACGACAACTCCGGATCACTCCGGTCGTCATGGGTACCGTGCACCACCATCACCCGCCGCCCCACCAACTGCTTCACCGGTTCGGGTGGCGCGGCCACATCCTCCTGCGGCAGCCAGGGAGCGAGCGCCAGTACCGAGTTGACGGCGTCATGGCCGCCCGCCCGCAGCGCCGCCCGTCCGCCCATCCCGACCCCGGCGAGGCACACGGGAACGTCTCCATAGCGCCGTACGACCTCGTCGGCCGCCCATGCCGCGTCCGCGGCGAGATGCGCCTCGCTGCCGTTCCAGCCGCGGTAGCGGTAGTGGACGACATGGGTGACCAGCCCTTCCTCCCGGCCGGCGCGTGTGAGCCTTCGGCCGAGGCCGTGCACGGTCGCGGCCGCCCACAGGGGCGACGGTCTGCGCTCGGAGACCTCCTCGCCGCCGGGGAGCAGCAGCACCACCCCGCTCACCGCCCTCGGCTCCGGGCCGAACGCCCTCCCCAGCCGGGCCGTTCGAACCGGCGTCGTTTGGTGTGTCACGACAGAACAGTGTCAGAAGTGCCGGTGTACTCCACCCTTCCGTGCGGTCACCGTTGGGTATCGACGTGACGGCGCAACGCGCGTCCGCCAGGCGCTCTACGCGCGTAGGCGTTACAGTGCGGAGATGACGAGCCAGAGCATCCAGACGGGCACCACCCCGAACTCGGACCAGATCCGGCGGGCGCCCAAGGTTCTGCTGCACGACCATCTCGACGGCGGGCTGCGCCCCGGCACGATCGTCGACCTCGCCCGGGAGACCGGGTATCCCCACCTCCCCGAGAGCGACCCCGACAAGCTCGGCGTCTGGTTCCGGGAGGCCGCCGACTCCGGTTCCCTGGAACGGTACTTGGAGACCTTCTCGCACACCGTCGGAGTGATGCAGACCCGGGACGCGCTCGTGCGGGTCGCCCGCGAGTGCGCCGAGGACCTCGCCGAGGACGGTGTCGTCTATGCCGAGGTGCGCTACGCCCCCGAGCAGCACCTGGAAGGCGGGCTGACCCTGGAGGAGGTCGTCGAAGCCGTCAACGAGGGCTTCCGGCAGGGCGAGCGGACGGCCCGGGAGAACGGCCACCGCATCCGCGTCGGCGCGCTGCTCACCGCCATGCGGCACGCGGCCCGCGCCCTGGAGATCGCCGAACTCGCCAACCGCTACCGGGACCTCGGGGTCGTCGGCTTCGACATCGCGGGCGCGGAGGCCGGCTTCCCGCCCACCCGCCACCTCGACGCCTTCGAGTATCTGAAGCGCGAGAACAACCACTTCACCATCCACGCCGGTGAGGCCTTCGGTCTTCCGTCCATCTGGCAGGCCCTGCAGTGGTGCGGCGCCGACCGGCTCGGGCACGGCGTGCGCATCATCGACGACATCGAGGTCGCCGCCGACGGCGGTGTGAAGCTCGGCCGGCTCGCCTCCTACGTCCGCGACAAGCGCATCCCCCTGGAGATGTGCCCCAGCTCCAACCTCCAGACCGGAGCGGCCGCCTCCTACGCCGAACATCCCATCGGTCTGCTGCGCCGCCTGCACTTCCGGGCCACGGTCAACACCGACAACCGGCTGATGTCCGGCACCAGTATGAGCCGGGAATTCGAGCACCTTGTCGACGCATTCGGTTATACGCTCGACGACGTGCAATGGTTCTCTGTCAATGCTATGAAGTCAGCATTCATTCCTTTCGATGAACGACTCGCCATGATCAATGACGTGATCAAGCCGGGCTATGCCGAGTTGAAGTCCGAATGGCTGTTCCAGCAGACCTCCTCCACCAGCGGTTCCGTGACCACGGGCGACTGATCGCGGGGTTTGCCGGGGTGCGGAATGCGGGCGGGTGTTCACCATCCGTCCGCATTTCGATGTTTGCGGCTCGCCCCTTTCGGTGTTTACGGTCGTGAGCCGCTTGGTTTCCGTATCCCATTCGAGGACGCACTTATCATGAAGCAGTCTGCTGCCAAGACCCTCGGTGTCGCCGCCCTCGGTGCCGCCATCGCCGCCGTCGGTGCGGGTGCCGCGAACGCCGCGCCGGCCGTCCCGGACGCCACGCAGGCCCTGGACGGGGTCACCAAGACGCTGCCGACGGAGAACGTCACCAAGGTGCTCCCGGGTGCCACCCAGGCGCTCGGGCAGGCCGAGCTGTCGCAGGCCCAGCCCGCGCTCGCCTCGGGCCTGTCCGCCGTGCAGCCGGTCGCCGAGCAGGCGCTCGCCCAGGGCCCGACCAAGCCGGTCGCCGGTCTCATCGGCGGCCTTCCGATCGGCAAGGGCCTGCCCACGCACGGCCTGCCGGTGAACGGGATCCCGCTGGGCTGAACCCCCGGCCCGCCAGACGCCGTTGGGGCGCGCCCGAGGACCGGGCGCGCCCCAACGGCGTTCGCGGGTACCGGGACCGGTCCCGGGTCACCAGGCCGTGCGCGCCTTGCCCTCCGACGGGAAGAGGATCCACAGCGCTATGTAGAGCAGGAACTGCGGGCCGGGCAGCAGACACGAGACCAGGAAGATCACACGCATCGTCGTCGCGGAGGTGCCGAAGCGGCGGGCCAGCGCGGCGCACACTCCGCCGATCATGCGGTCGTTGGTGGGGCGGGCGAGGCTGGACATCTGCGGCTCCTTCGTGAGCGTCGGGAGAGGCGGCCCCAGCGGCCGCCCGACCTGTCTTCAACGCTACGGAGACGAAGGGGACGAAGCGTCACTCCCCGGGGCGATCACGACCCCGAGAATCCTCGCACTACGGGGCGATCCCGACCCTGGAAATCGTCGGGGTCCGACCCTGAACCGCTTCCTCCTGCGGGACGGCCGTGGACACCCGGCGCGCGCTCCTGCGGCGCAGCCACACCCGGGCCGCCGGCACCACCGCGGTGTGCGCGAGCGCCACACCCACCGTGTTCAGCAGCAGCGAGTCGACATCCACGACCTGACCGGGCACCCCGGTCTGCAGCAGCTCGATCGCCAGCGACAGCAGGGCGCCCGCCGCGACCGTACGGATCAGGGAGGCGAGCGGCGAGACCCGGAGCCGGCCGTGCACCAGCGGCAGCAGGACACCCAGCGGAGCCAGCAGCGCCAGCCCGTCCGCGATCCGCCGGGCCGCCTCGGGCCAGCCCAGTCTCAGGTCGGCCCGGATCCCGGCGAACGGGTGCAGATTGGCGGGCATCACCCAGGGCACGTCCAGTGGGCGCAGCGTGACCCAGGCGACGAGCACGAGGTGGACGACCAGGAGGACACACCCGGTCGCACGGAGACGGATCGCGGCGCTGCCGCCGATGGAGCCTTGACGCTGCACGAACCCCTAGACGCACCCCTCGGCACGATCGGTTCCGGCTCCCCGCCCGGCACTGCCGGGCGGCTCCGGCGGCACCGCTCACGGCCGTCCCGTCGGCAGACGGTGACCTGCGACGACGGTGACCCGGGAGCCGGTGTGAGGCGTCCGCCACACCCGGCGCGCCGCCTGTCAGCCGCCGTCGGCGACCGCGGAGGACGGCGGTTCGGCGCTGCCCGGCCGGGAGCGCACCTCGTCCGTGCACTCGTAGCGGCGCAGCGGCTCCGAGCCCGGGCCGCCCAGCACGACCGAGCCGTCGCCCTCGGCCGCCGCCGAGTCCGAGAACGTGCAGACCACCTGGGCGAGCGCGTACGAGGTCAGGTTCCCCGGCGGCACGCTCAGCCGCAGCGCGTCGTCCGGATCCCTCGCGCCCGGCCCGCTCACCGTCATCCCGCCGCGCACGTCGGTGGTGTACCCGGCCTCCTTCTCGGCCGCCGACGGCGTCTCGGCGAGCTGGTCGAGCAGGCCCTGCGCCACCAGCGCGCGCCGCTCGGAGTCCGCCGGCGCGTCCGTCACCCGCACCGAGCGGTCGACGGCCACCAGCGACGAGCCGCACAGCAGGAACACCTGCACCGGCACCCCGGCACGCCCGGACTGGGTCGTCAGGTCCGGCTCGCTGAGCGAGCAGCGCACCCGGGACGGCGCGGCCCCGAAGTCGGTGGGCACCTCGGTGGACCGGATCCCGCAGCCGGTGAGCAGCCCGGCCAGGAGGGGGAGCGCGAGCAGACGGCGTACGTTCATCGGGCGTCCCCCTCGTCCTTCCCGGCCTTCTCGCCCGGCTCGCCCTGTTCCACCAGCTCCGACGCGTCCCGCGGCAGCCGCAGCGTGAACACCGCGCCACCCTCGGGAGAGTTGGCGGCGGTGATGCCGCCGCCGTGGATGTGGGCGTTCTCCAGGGCGATGGACAGCCCGAGTCCGCTGCCGTCGGAGCGCGGCCGGGAGGCGCTCGCCTTGTAGAACCGGTCGAAGACGTGCGGCAGCACCTCCTCGGGGATGCCCGGGCCGTGGTCGCGTACGGCGATGACGACGTCCTCGGCGGACTCGCGCACCGACACCCGCACCGGCGAACCGCCGTGCTTGAGCGCGTTGCCGATCAGGTTGGCGAGGATCACGTCCAGGCGCCGCGGGTCGAGACGGGCGTGGATGCCGCGCTCGGCGTCCAGGTCGACCGCGTCCAGCCACGCGCGCGCGTCGATGCAGAAGGTGATCTGGTCGGCGACGTCGACGTTGTCGAGCACCAGCCGTGCCGTACCGGCGTCGAAGCGGGTGACCTCCATCAGGTTCTCGACGAGGTCGTTGAGCCGCCGTGTCTCACTGACCACCAGCCGGACGGCCGGCTCGATCATCGGGTCGATGCTGCCCGACTCGGCGTCCAGCTCCTCCTCGAGCACCTCGGTGACGGCGGTGATGGCGGTCAGCGGCGTGCGCAGTTCGTGCGACATGTCGGCGACGAACCGCCGTGACGCGTCGTCCCGCGCGGCCATGTCGGCGACCCGCTTCTCCAGCGCCTCCGCCGTCCGGTTGAACGTCCGTGACAGATCGGCGAGTTCGTCGGTCCCCGACACCCGCAGCCGGGTGTCCAGCCGCCCCTCGCCGAGCCGCCGCGCGGCCACGCCCAGCCGGTGCACCGGCTTCAGTACGGTCGTGGCGGCGGCCTGCGCGAGCAGCGCGGCGCCGATCAGCGCCAGCGCGGTGGCGATCCCCAGCGACCAGGCCAGCGAGTTGAGATCGTCGGCCTCCGGCTCCAGCGACTTGCGCATGTACCCGGTCGGCCCGCCCCCGATCACCTTCGTCCCGGCCACCAGGTACGGCGTCCCGTGGTCCACGACCCGCTGCCAGTACAGGTGGTACGGCGACTTGTTGCCGCCGGTGACGTCCTGCTTCTTGTTCACCGCCGTACGCAGCGACTTGGGCACGTCGTCCAGCGAGAAGCCGTTCAGCCCGCCGGAGTTGCCGTAGACGGTGGTGCCGCTCGCGTTCTCGCCCACCAGCAGCACGCTGAAGCGCTGGCTGCTGTTGGCCATCTGCCCGGCGGTGTGCTGCAGCTCGTCCTGCGTGGGATGCTCCGGCAGCGAACCCGCCCGGTTCTGCATCTCCTGCTCGAAGTCCCGCAGCACCGCCCCCTGGGTACGGGTGAGCACGGCCTCGCGGTTGAGCCAGTACGCGATGCCGGACGCGGAGACGGCGGCGGTCAGCGCCACCGCCCCGAAGACCACGACGAGCCGCAGCCGCAGACTGGTGAGGCGCAGCCGTGACAGATGACCCTTGCGCACCGCGGACCAGCCGCGGAACCCCCCTTGCGGCTTTGTCACTGAGGGGCGTCCAGGCGGTAGCCGACCCCGCGGACGGTACGGATCAGCGTCGGGGACGACGGCACGTCCTCGACCTTGGCGCGCAGCCGCTGCACACAGGCGTCGACGAGCCGCGAGTCACCGAGGTAGTCGTGCTCCCACACGAGGCGCAGCAGCTGCTGCCGGGACAGCGCCTGCCCCGGCCGCCGGCTCAGCTCCAGGAGCAGCCGGAGCTCGGTCGGCGTGAGCTGCAGATCCTCGCCGTTCTTGGTCACCGTCATCGCCGCCCGGTCGATGACCAGGCTGCCGAAGGTCGCCGCGTCGTTCGACTCGCGCTCCCCGCGACGCAGCACGGCCCGGATCCGGGCGTCCAGCACCCGGCCCTGGACGGGCTTGACGACATAGTCGTCGGCGCCGGACTCCAGCCCGACCACCACGTCGATGTCGTCGCTCCTCGCGGTGAGCAGGATGATCGGCAGCTGGTCGGTGCGCCGGATGCGCCGGCACACCTCGAAACCGTCGATGCCGGGCAGCATCACGTCCAGAACGATCAGATCCGGCCGCTGCTCGCGCAACAGCTTCAGACCGTCCTCACCGCTCGCAGCGGTCGCCACACGGTGCCCCTGGCGCGTCAGTGAGAGCTCCAGGGCCGTACGGATGGCGTCGTCGTCCTCGATCAGCAACAGGGAAGGCACGGCCTCATTCTGGCCCATGAGGGGGGTGTCCTTCGACCTGTGGGTGGGTGCCTGTCCGGCGGAGCAGGTCGCGGAGAGGCAACGGCGCCCGTTTCGGGCCGGTGAGCGGGGTGCTGAGGGGTGCCCTCCGCGCGGGCCCGGCGCCCGACCGCCATACCCCCGACGCCTGTGAACGATCTGTGGTGCCGACGTGACGGACCCCTGTGACAGGTCTGTGACAGTCGGCGGACACGGCGATGAAGTGGCCCCGGCAGTCTTTTGCTCACAGGCAGGACCGCAAAGAACGAAACACCGGAAGTCCACGACGGGGGGCGCGAGATGAGCACGCTGCAGGGCATCAGCACCAGGGCAGTCGTCACGCGTCTCCACGACGTGAACGTCGGCCGGGGTCCCGAGAAGTCCGGTGCCGTGAGCGGGCGGGGGTGCGCTCGCGGCACCGGGCGTCAGCACACCGCCTTCATGACGGTGGTCGACGCGGGGGAGCAGGCGGCTCACGGGGGAGCCGCGTACAGGGAGGACACGGGGGAGCGTCGCTCGCTGACCGAGGCGGAGTTCACCGCCTACGTCCAGGAGCGCCGCGCCTCCCTGTACGCCACCGCCTACCACCTCACCGGCGACCGCTTCGAGGCCGAGGACCTGCTGCAGAGCGCGCTGTTCTCGACGTACAGGGCGTGGGAGCGGATCAGTGACAAGGCCGCGGTCGGCGGATACCTGCGCCGCACGATGACCAACCTGCACATCAGCGCGTGGCGCCGCCGCAAGCTGAACGAGTACCCGACCGAGGAGCTGCCGGAGACGGCCGGCGACACGGACGCGATGCGCGGCACCGAACTGCGCGCGGTCCTGTGGCAGGCGCTGGCCCGGCTGCCCGAGCTCCAGCGGACGATGCTGGTCCTGCGCTACTACGAGGGCCGCACCGACCCGGAGATCGCGGAGATCCTCGACATCAGTGTCGGCACGGTGAAGTCCAGCATCTGGCGGTCGCTCCGCCGGCTGCGCGAGGACCAGGTCCTCAGCTTCGGCCGTGACGAGGAGGACGCCTTCGGGGAGCTTGTCGCCTGAGGGTCACGGGGGAACGATCCGGCCTCGGCCGGTGACGGGGGAACACGGGGGAGCGGTACCGGGGGGACCCGACGGGGGACGTTCGGGGGAGCGGTACCGCACAGCACGGGGGAAGCACCACCCGGGGGGAACGCGGGGAAGCACGGGGAAGCACGGGGGAACGGGGGGAGCGGGACTGGAGGGCCGGGGGGTCCGTCCAGTCCCGCTTTTCGTGTCCCGCGTCCAGGCGGACCCGTGGGTGGCTTCAGGCGGTCGTACGCGCCGTCGTCGCGCCGCGGCCCGGCGCCGCGGCCGCCAGCCGGCCCATCGCCTCGTCGCGGTCGCAGGGGTACGCGCCGAGCGCGGTCTGCCGGGCCACGATGGAGCGCTCCGCGCGCATCAGACGCCAGCCCCTGCGCAGCAGGAACGGCACCGACTTGCGGCCCTCCTTCAGATCGCGCAGGAACCGTCGGCGGAACGTCTTCACCGGGCCGCGGCTCAGACACAGCGCGTCGGCCAGGACGCCCAGCTCACGGCAGCGCTCGACGATCTCGGCGGCGAAGATGCCCTCCGCGATGAACAGCGGGGTCCGCCCGATCCCGACCGCCTCCACGCCGGTGCGGGCGCTGAGCGAGATGTCGTACACGGGCACGTTCGTACGGCCCGTGCCGCAGAGTTCCACGATGGCGGCGACGGCCGTGTCCGCGTCCCACGAGTCCGGGTGGTCCCAGTCGATGTCGGAGCTCCCGGCGACCAGCGGCAGGGTCGGGTCGTCACCCTCCTTGTAGAAGTCGTCGAGCCGCAGCACCGGCAGGCCGGAGCGGGCGGCGAGGAGGGACTTGCCGGAGCCGGAAGGGCCGCAGAGCAGCACGACTCGCGTCGGTATGGGCAAAGGGGAGGTCACGGGACACCAGTGTGAGGCATCCGTCGGGCCGGGTTCGACCCCGCGGGTCGGCTTTGAAGCGCGCGTCACACCTCAACTACCCTTCGTGTCGTCCTGATTACCTTGCGCAGCAGAAGGCGGCACCATCGATGGCACGACACGCCTCACCACAGAACTCCACCGGCCGGCGCGCCCTCGCCGCCCTCGCGACCGCCGGAGTGGCGCTGGGCGCGGGCGCCGGGACCGCCGCCGCGGCGACCGGCGAACCGGTCGCCGACGTGACCCGCACCCGCCCCGCCTCGATCGGCGCGATCGACCCGCAGACCGGGGTGCAGGGCACGCTCGCCACCCTCCCCCACGTCACCGGCGCCGTCTCGGGCCTCAAGCCCAACCCCCTCGCGGGCACCGGAGTCGACCCGCTCGACAACGGCGTCGGCACCCAGTTCGCCGACTTCAAGCCCCTGACGTCCCGGATGCTGACCGGGCCGGTGGCGCAGGCGCAGTCGGTCGGGGCGATTCCGGTGCTGGGGGACGCGACGAAGGCGCTGGGCGGCTGAGGGCACACGGCGCAGGGCCGCGTCTCCCCCCGGGCGGGGAGGAGACGCGGCCCTCCGGTCCGCGGTGCTCGGTGGCGGCCCCTACGGGGACGCGGGGGACTCAGTAGGACGAGCCCGACGCGCCCAGCGACCCCGTCGGATGCCAGACCGTCTTCGTCTCCAGGAAGGCCGTCATGCGGTCGATGCCGGGAGTCGCCGACCAGTCGTCCACAGGCTGTGGACGAAGGACGCGCTTCAGGTTGTCGGCCGCGGCGATCTCCAGTTCCTTCGCCAGGACCTCGTCGGCGCCCGCGAGGTCGATCGCGTTGACGTCCTGGTGGGCCGCGAGGGGCGCCGCGATCTCCGCCGTACGGCCGGACAGCACGTTGACGACACCGCCGGGAACGTCGGAGGTGGCCAGCACCTCGGCCAGGGAGAGCGCCGGGAGCGGGGACCTCTCGCTCGCGATCACGACCGCCGTGTTGCCGGTCGCGATCACCGGGGCGACGACACCGACCAGGCCCAGGAACGACGACTCCTGCGGAGCCAGGACCACGACCACGCCCGTCGGCTCGGGGGAGGAGAGGTTGAAGTACGGGCCCGCGACCGGGTTCCCGCCGCCCACGAGCTGGGCGATCTTGTCCGTCCAGCCCGCGTACCAGACCCAGCGGTCGATCGTCGCGTCCACGAGCGCGCCGGCCTTGGACTTGGAGAGGCCCTCGGCGTCGGCCACCTCGCGGAGGAACTGGTCCCGGCGGCCCTCCAGCATCTCGGCGACGCGGTAGAGGACCTGGCCCCGGTTGTAGGCCGTCGCGCCGGACCAGGCCCCGAACGCCTTGCGCGCGGCCACGACCGCGTCACGGGCGTCCTTGCGGGAGGACTGCGGTGCGTTGGCCAGCCAGTTGCCCTTGGAGTCGGTCACTTCGTACACCCGGCCGCTTTCGGAGCGGGGGAACTTGCCCCCGACGTACAGCTTGTAGGTCTTGAGGACCGACAGGCGCGGTTCGGTCTTTTCGGTCTTCTCAGACATCGAGGTACGCCTCCAGGCCGTGGCGGCCGCCCTCGCGGCCGAAGCCCGACTCCTTGTAACCGCCGAACGGCGAGGTCGGGTCGAACTTGTTGAACGTGTTGGACCACACGACACCCGCCCGGAGCTTGTTCGCCACCGCGAGGATGCGCGAGCCCTTCTCCGTCCAGACGCCCGCCGACAGGCCGTACGGCGTGTTGTTCGCCTTGGCCACGGCCTCGTCCGGGGTGCGGAAGGTCAGGACCGACAGGACCGGGCCGAAGATCTCGTCGCGGGCGACAGTGTGGGCCTGGGTGACGTTCGTGAACAGCGTCGGGGCGAACCAGTAGCCGCTCTCGGGCAGTTCGCAGGCCACGGACCAACGCTCGGCGCCCTCGGCCTCGCCCCGCTCGACGAGGGTGGTGATCCGCGCGAGCTGCTCCTCGGAGTTGATCGCGCCGATGTCCGTGTTCTTGTCCAGCGGGTCGCCCAGGCGGAGGGTGGAGAGGCGGCGCTTCAACGACTCCAGCAGCTCGTCCTGGATCGACTCCTGGACCAGCAGGCGGCTGCCCGCGCAGCAGACCTGGCCCTGGTTGAAGAAGATGCCGTTGACGATGCCCTCGACGGCCTGGTCGATGGGGGCGTCGTCGAAGACGATGTTGGCGCCCTTGCCGCCCAGCTCCAGGGTGAGCTTCTTGCGGGAGCCGGCCACGGTGCGGGCGATCTCCTTGCCGACGGCCGTGGAGCCGGTGAAGGCCACCTTGTTCACGTCCGGGTGCGCGACGAGCGCGGCGCCCGTGTCGCCGTAGCCGGGCAGGATGTTGACGACGCCCCTGGGCAGGCCCGCCTGGCGGCAGATGTCCGCGAAGAAGAGGGCCGAGAGCGGGGTCGTCTCCGCCGGCTTCAGGACGACCGTGTTGCCGGTCGCCAGCGCCGGGGCGATCTTCCACGCCAGCATCAGCAGGGGGAAGTTCCAGGGGATGACCTGGCCGGCCACGCCCAGCGGCCTCGGGTTCGCGCCGAAGCCGGCGTGGCCGAGCTTGTCCGCCCAGCCCGCGTAGTAGAAGAAGTGCGCGGCGACCAGGGGAAGGTCGGTGTCGCGCGTCTCCTTGATGGGCTTGCCGTTGTCCAGGGTCTCCAGGACGGCGAGCTCGCGGCTGCGTTCCTGGATGACGCGGGCGATACGGAAGAGGTACTTCGCGCGCTCGGAGCCGGGGAGCGCCGACCACTTCTCGAAGGCCTTGCGGGCCGCCCTCACGGCGCGGTCGACGTCCTCGGCACCGGCCCGCGCGATCTCCGACAGGACTTCCTCGGTGGACGGCGAGACGGTCTTGAAGACCTTGCCGTCGGCGGCATCGGTGAACTCGCCGTCGATGAACAGGCCGTAGGAAGGGGCGATGTCGACGACCGAGCGGGACTCGGGCGCCGGGGCGTATGCGAAGACCGAGGTCTGCTTTTCCATGGTCATGGGGCTCAGTCCACCGTCACGTAGTCGGGGCCGGAGTAGCGGCCCGTGGCCAGCTTCTGACGCTGCATCAGCAGGTCGTTCAGGAGCGAGGAGGCGCCGAAGCGGAACCAGTGGTTGTCCAGCCAGTCCTGGCCCGCCGTCTCGTTGACCAGGACCAGGAACTTGATGGCGTCCTTGCTGGTGCGGATGCCGCCGGCGGGCTTCACGCCGACCTGGATCCCGGTCTGGGCACGGAAGTCCCTGACCGCCTCCAGCATGAGGAGGGTGTTGGCGGGGGTGGCGTTGACGGCGACCTTGCCGGTGGACGTCTTGATGAAGTCCGCGCCGGCGAGCATGCCGAGCCAGCTGGCGCGGCGGATGTTGTCGTACGTCGACAGCTCGCCCGTCTCGAAGATGACCTTCAGGCGGGCCGACGCCGCGCAGGCCTCCTTGACGGCGACGATCTCGTCGTACACCTTCAGATAGTCGCCCGCGAGGAACGCGCCGCGGTCGATGACCATGTCGATCTCGTCGGCGCCCGCGGCGACCGCCTCGCGCACGTCCGCCAGCTTCACCGAGAGGGCGGCGCGGCCGGCCGGGAAGGCGGTGGCGACCGAGGCGACCTTCACGCCGGAGCCGGCGACCACCTGCTTGGCGACGGCCACCATGTCGGGGTAGACGCAGACCGCGGCCGTGGTGGGGGTCGTACGGTCGGTGGGGTCGGGGAGGACCGCCTTGGCGCCGAGCGCCCGGACCTTGCCCGGGGTGTCCGCGCCTTCCAGCGTCGTCAGATCGACCATCGAGATGGCGAGGTCGATGGCGTACGCCTTCGCGGTCGTCTTGATGGAACGGGTGCCGAGCGACGCGGCGCGTGCCTCCAGGCCGACCGCGTCGACGCCGGGCAGCCCGTGGAGGAAGCGGCGCAGCGTGCTGCCGGACGTGGTGACGTCCGAGAGCGTGTGGGCCACGGAGGGGGCATTGGTGGGCATGGTCACCAGACGAGCATATCTACGCGCGTAGCGGGTGTACAGCCCCCCTGCTCTTTCCGCGCGAGGGGAGCCCGGATGAGCGGTGGTGGGCGGTCGGGCAGAATCGGGACCATGACGACCCCGGAAGACCAGCCCTCCGCGCCGCGGCCCGCGGCACCCGAGTTCGACGACCGCGTGTACCGGTCGTCCGCCGGTATCGCCAGTGGCGTGATGCTGCTGGCTCTCGTGGGCTGGCTCGGCATCGACGCGATCGTCACGGGCGACGGGCGTACGCCGTGGCTGGCGCTGGCCGCGCTCATCCTGGTGGTGCCGCTGATCGTCGCCTTCACCCTGCGGCCCGCCGTGTACGCCGGTCAGGACAGGCTGCGGGTGCGCAATCCGTTCCGGATGATCGTGCTGCCCTGGGGGCAGGTGGCCGCGCTGCGGTCCGGATACTCCAACGAGGTCGTCAGCACGGCCGGGGCGAAGTACCAGCTGTGGGCCGTCCCCGTCTCGATGCGGGCCCGCAAGTCGGCGGCCCGGCGGCAGGCCAGGGCGGCGTCGGACCGGACCGCCGGACGCGAGGGGCGCAGCGGTGGCCGGGGCGGTCTCGGCGGGCTCGCGGGGTTCGGGGCGGCCGGCGGTTCGTCCGGGCCGGCTCCGGCGGGACCCGTGCGGGCCGCGACCGACCAGATCATGGACGAGGTGCGGGCACTGTGGGAGACGCACGAGAAGGAGGAGGGCGCGCAGGGCGAGGTCACCGTGCGATGGGCCTGGGAGATCCTGGGGCCGGCGGTCGCGGGGGCCGTGGTGTTGGGGATCTTGCTGGCCGTGGGGTGACGGGTCCTCGTGAGAGGGCCGGACGGGTGACGGTTCGACCGGCCGGGTGGTGACCCGGCCGGTCTTCCGTCTCTCCCGCCGGGTCAGATGCCCGCCGCCGCCGACAGATCCCGCTTGATCGCCGCGAGCAGGCCGTCGGCCTGGGCGCGGGCGGCCGGGAGACCGGCGTGGTCGGCGACCGGGACCACGACCTCCAGGTAGCACTTCAGCTTGGGCTCGGTGCCGCTGGGGCGGACGATGACGCGGGCGCCGTCGAGGGTGTAGCGCAGACCGTCGGTGGGCGGCAGTGTGTCGGTGCCCCGGGTGAGGTCCTCGGCGCGGGTGACGGCGAGCCCGGCGAGCGAGGCCGGGGGCTGCTCCCGCAGCCGGCGCATCGCGTCGGCGATGACGGCCAGGTCCTGGACGCGGACCGACAACTGGTCGGTGGCGTGCAGACCGTGCTCCACGGCGAGGTCGTCGAGCAGGCCGAGGAGGGTGCGGCCCGCCTCCTTGAGCTCGGAGGCGAGTTCCGTGATGAGCAGGGCGGCGGTGATGCCGTCCTTGTCCCGCACGCCCTCGGGGTCCACGCAGTAGCCGAGGGCCTCCTCGTAGCCGTAGCGCAGGCCCTCCACGCGGGCGATCCACTTGAAGCCGGTGAGGGTCTCCTCATGGGGCAGACCCGCCTTCCCGGCGATACGGCCGAGGAGGGAGGAGGAGACGATCGACTCGGCGAAGGTCCCCTGGACGCCGCGCCGGACCAGATGGGCGGCGAGGAGCGAGCCGACCTCGTCGCCCCGCAGCATGCGCCAGTCGCCGCCGGCGGGGACGGCCACGGCGCAGCGGTCGGCGTCCGGGTCGTTGGCGATGATCAGGTCGGGGTGCGTGGCGCGGGCCCGCTCGAAGGCGAGGTCCATCGCGCCGGGCTCCTCCGGGTTGGGGAAGGCGACGGTCGGGAAGTCCGGGTCGGGGTCGGCCTGCTCGGCGACGAGGACGGGCTCCGGGAACCCGGCGCGCGCGAAGGCGGCCAGCAGGACGTCCTTGCCGACGCCGTGCATCGCCGTGTAGACGGCGCGGGCGGTGCGGGGGGAGCCGGGGGCGAGGACGGCGTCGGTGCGGGCCAGGTAGACGTCGAGGACGGCCTCGTCGAGCGTCTCCCAGCCGGACTCCGGCCGCGGGACGTCGTCCAGGGACCGTACGGCGTCGATCTCGGCGGCGATCTCCGCGTCGGCGGGCGGCACGATCTGCGAACCGTCGCCCAGGTAGACCTTGTAGCCGTTGTCACGGGGCGGATTGTGACTGGCCGTGACCTCGACTCCGGCGACCGCGCCCAGGTGCCTTGTGGCGTACGCCAGGACGGGCGTGGGGAGGGGCCGGGGCAGCACGGCGGCGCGCAGTCCCGCGCCCGTCATCACCGCGGCGGTGTCCCGGGCGAAGTCGGCGGACTTGTGGCGGGCGTCGTACCCGACGACGACCAGACCGCCCTCCTGCCCCTTGCCCTTGAGGTACGCGGCGAGACCGGCGGCGGCGCGGATGACGACGGACCGGTTCATACGCATCGGCCCGGCCCCCAGCTCACCGCGCAGACCGGCGGTGCCGAACTGGAGCGTGCCGGTGAAGCGGGCGGCCAGCTCGGTGACGTCCCCCGCCTCGATGAGCTTGTCCAGCTCGGCGCGGGTCTCGGGGTCGGGGTCCTCCGCGAGCCAGGCCTGGGCGCGGGCGAGGAGATCGTCGTGCACGGTGGTCAACCTCCGGTTGCTTGTGAACGCCGGCCCATTCTCCAGCCCGGCCGGCGTGTGGGGACGAGGCCCGTTCGGGGCCGAAGCGGGGTCTGGGGGCCGGCGGCCCCCAGTCGCCGGCGGAACCGCTGCTACAGCCGGTCCAGCACCTGTGCCAGCAGCGAGCCCATCCGCGTCGCCGAGTCCCGCCCCGCCTGCAGAACCTCCTCGTGGTTCAGCGGCTCCCCGGTCATGCCCGCGGCGAGATTCGTCACGAGGGAGATGCCCAGCACCTCGGCCCCGGCCTCACGCGCCGCGATCGCCTCCAGCACCGTCGACATGCCCACCAGGTCCGCGCCGATGACCCGTGCCATCCGGATCTCGGCCGGCGTCTCGTAGTGCGGGCCGGGGAACTGGGCGTAGACGCCCTCCTCCAGCGTGCCGTCGATCTCCTTGCACAGGGCGCGCAGCCGCGGCGAGTACAGGTCGGTGAGGTCGACGAAGTTGGCGCCGATGATCGGCGAGGTCGCCGTGAGGTTGATGTGGTCGCTGATCAGGACCGGCTGCCCGGGGCGCATGCCCTCGCGCAGACCGCCGCAGCCGTTGGTCAGGACGACGGTCTTGCAGCCCGCCGACACGGCCGTACGGACCCCGTGCGCGACGGCGGCGACCCCGCGTCCCTCGTAGTAGTGGGTGCGGCCCAGGAACACCAGGGCGCGCTTCTCCCCCATGCGGTACGAGCGGATCTTGCCGCCGTGGCCCTCGACCGCCGGCGGCGGGAAGCCGGGCAGCTCGGTGACCTGGAACTCGGCGTCGGGGGCGCCGAGGGCGTCCACGGCGGGTGCCCAGCCGGAGCCCATCACGAGGGCGACGTCGTGGGTCTCGGCGCCGGTCAGTTCGCGCAGGCGCGAGGCGGCGGCGTCGGCGGCGGCGTGGGGGTCGCCCTGGATGTCGTCCGGGAGAAGATGTGCGTTCACGCGGATGAGGGTAGCCGGTTCTTGCCTACGCGCGTAGATGACAGAGCCCGCGGGAAGGCGATCGTTGCCTTGTCGTTTCCAACCGGCGGCCCCCACGATCGCCGTCGGCAGCGGCCTCCGGCAGCGGTTCCGGACGGCCGCTCCGGTCACTCCTGCGACCACTCCTCCGGGACGACGACGTCCTGGTCGCTGAAGACCTCGACCACGAAGATCAGCAGCCGGCCGCGGCTGACGATGTACTCCGCGAAGATGTGCTCCGTGAGCCGGACCGTGCGGTCGTCGCCCGTCGCGCTGACGGCACGGGACGCGGGGAGGTAGGGGTCGCGGGCCAGTACGGCGATGCCCCGGTCGAACCTGGCGCGCTGGCGTGCGTCCAGGCGGTCGCGCGCCGCCGCGGCCTGCTCGGTGTAGAAGACCTGGTAACCGTGGCGCGTCCCGCTCATACACATCAGGATCGTTCAGCAGGGCCTTTTCCGCAGCTCCATCACGTAGTCGTGCGGCGCCCCCGCCGACTCCGCCGCGTCGGCGATCTCCCCGAGGTAGCGGGCCGACGGCAGGCCTCCCTCGTAGCCGTTGAGGACGTACACCCACGCCCCGGTCTCGCCGTCCAGGGTGTGCACCCGGACCCGGGCCCGGCGGTAGATGCCGAGCCCGACGCCCTCCCAGCGGTCCAGGGACTCCTCGTCCATGGGCGCGAGGTCGTAGAGCGCCACGAAGACCCGGGCCTCCGGGTCCGCGCCGTCCTCCACGACCGTCGCCAGCGCGCCCTCCCAGCCGAGCTGCTCGCCGCCGAAGGTCAGCCGCCAGCCGTTGAGCCAGCCCGTCGCGCGCAGGGGCGAGTGCGGGGCGCGGCGGGTCATGAGCCGCGCGTCGAGGTTGCCGGCGTACGCGGCGTAGAGCGACATGCGACGAGAGTACGGCAGTCGGCACACCCGTCATTCGCGCCACAGAGGCGGCTCCCGCGCCCCCCGGGGAGTACCACCGGGGGGCGTGCGGGACAATGGAGTACGTGACTCGGATCGTGATCATCGGTGGCGGACCCGGCGGCTATGAGGCGGCGCTGGTGGCCGCGCAGCTCGGCGCGGAGGTGACCGTCGTCGACTGCGACGGTCTGGGCGGAGCGTCGGTGCTGACCGACTGCGTGCCGTCGAAGACCCTTATCGCTACGGCCGAGGTCATGACGACCTTCGACTCGTCGTACGAGGAACTCGGCATCATCGTCGCCGACGACACCCCACCCCTGGAACAGGCGGCCCGGGTCGTCGGGGTGGACCTCGGCAAGGTCAACCGGCGTGTGAAGCGGCTCGCGCTCGCGCAGTCGCACGACATCACCGCCTCCGTCACCCGTGCCGGGGCCCGGGTGCTGCGCGGCCGCGGCCGCCTGGAGGGCATGCAGGCCCTGGACGGTTCCCGCAAGGTCGTCGTCACCGCCGCCGACGGCGCCGAGGAGACCCTCACCGCCGACGCCGTCCTGATCGCCACCGGCGGTCACCCCCGCGAGCTGCCCGACGCCCAGCCCGACGGCGAGCGCATCCTGAACTGGACCCAGGTCTACGACCTCGGCGAGCTGCCCGACGAGCTCATCGTGGTCGGCTCGGGCGTCACCGGTGCCGAGTTCGCCGGCGCCTACCAGGCCCTCGGCTCCAAGGTCACCCTGGTCTCGTCCCGGGACCGCGTGCTGCCCGGTGAGGACCCGGACGCCGCCGCCGTCCTGGAGGAAGTCTTCCGGCGCCGCGGCATGAACGTGATGGCCCGCTCCCGCGCCGAGTCCGCCAAGCGGGTCGGCGACCGGGTCGAGGTCACCCTCTCCGACGGGCGGGTCATCACCGGCTCGCACTGCCTCATGGCCGTCGGCGCCATCCCCAACAGCGCGGGGCTCGGCCTGGAGGAGGCGGGCGTCAAGGTCCGCGAGTCCGGGCACATCTGGACCGACAAGGTCTCCCGGACCACCGCGCCGGGCGTGTACGCCGCCGGTGACGTGACCGGCGTGTTCGCGCTCGCGTCCGTCGCCGCCATGCAGGGACGTATCGCCATGTACCACTTCCTCGGCGACGCGGTGGCCCCGCTCAACCTCAAGACGGTCTCCTCGAACGTCTTCACCGACCCCGAGATCGCCACCGTCGGCTACACCCAGGCCGACGTCGACGCCGGTGTCATCGACGCCCGAGTGGTCAAGCTGCCGTTGCTGCGCAACCCGCGCGCCAAGATGCAGGGCATCCGCGACGGCTTCGTCAAGATCTTCTGCCGGCCCGGCACCGGCATCGTCGTCGGCGGTGTGGTCGTCGCGCCGCGCGCGTCGGAACTGATCCACCCCATCTCGATCGCCGTCGACAACAATCTGACGGTCGAACAGATCGCGAACGCCTTCACCGTGTACCCGTCCCTTTCGGGCTCGATCGCCGAGGTGGCCCGGCAGCTTCACACCCGCAAGGCGGCGGGGGAGGCCTGAGGGCGGGTTCCGACTCCCCGCAGGTCACGGCGAGTTGACGGACGCACAGAAGGGTTTACGGGTGGCATGGGTGCCGGAACTGCGCCCTATACCACCTCCCGTCCCTCTGTGCGAACAACTTCGACTATTCGGTGTAAAGAGCTGAAAGCAGACGGTCGCCCGCGTTACTGTCAGTTTCGTGTTCGCTGCAGAACGTCGCCAATTGATCCTCGAAATGGTGCGAGCGAACGGGGCCGTGTCGCTCCGTGAGCTCGCCCGCGTCGTCCAGACCTCCGAAGTGACCGTACGGCGGGACGTGCGCGCACTGGAGGCAGAAGGACTCCTCGACCGCCGGCACGGCGGTGCGGTATTGCCGGGCGGGTTCACGCGGGAGTCCGGCTTTCCGCAGAAATCCCATCTCGCGACCGCCGAAAAGACCGCCATCGCGGACCTCGCCGCCAACTTCGTCGAAGAGGGCGAGGCCATCGTGGTCGGGGCGGGTACCACCACCCAGGAGCTCGCCCGCCGGCTCGCCCGTGTCCCCGGTCTGACGGTCGTCACCAACTCCCTCCTGGTCGCCCAGGCGTTGGCCCATGCCAACAGAGTCGAAGTGGTGATGACCGGGGGCACCCTGCGTGGCTCCAACTACGCCCTCGTGGGCAGCGGAGCCGAACAGTCGCTCCAGGGGCTGCGCGTCTCCAGAGCGTTCCTGTCGGGGAGCGGACTGACCGCCGAGCGCGGACTGTCCACCTCCAACATGCTGTCGGCCTCCGTCGACCGGGCGCTCGTCCAGGCGGCCGCCGAGGTCGTCGTCCTCGCCGACCACACCAAGCTCGGCACCGACACCATGTTCCAGACCGTGCCCACGGACCTCATCACCCGCCTGGTGACCGACGAGCCGCCCGCGCACGACGACCGTGCCGCCACCGAGCTGCAGGCCCTCGCGGACCAGGGGGTGCAGATCGCCGTGGCCGGGGCGTCCGGAAGCCCGGGGGGTGACGCGGTCCCGGCGCGCCCTCAGCAGCAGCGCCGGGACGTCCCCCTCCCGGCCCCTCGCCGGGGCCAGGTCCCCGGCTCGGCCACACTGCGTGCGGCCGCGGCCGCGGCGCTCGCCGAACAGTCGTCCGGCACCGACCGCGCCCGTGTCGCGGACCTCCGCCGCCGCTGAGGCCTCGGGCGGTTGAGCGGGCGGGTGGGGTGAACTCGACCCTCGGGGGGCTGCCGCCACCGCGTCTCCGGCTTCGGCCCTCGACGGACCTCGTCCCTCGGGCCTCGTCCCTGAACGGCCCCGGAGGAGATTCCCGGACCGGCTGACGGTGCCGTTCTGTGCTGTGCATACGGCGGGGCGCCCGGTGGGTCGGTCCACCGGGCGCCCCGTCGCATGTCGTGCGCTCAGTCCTTGATCTCGCAGATCGCCGCGCCGGAGGTGACGGACGCGCCGACCTCGGCCGCGAGGCCCTTGACGGTGCCGGAGCGGTGCGCGTTCAGCGGCTGCTCCATCTTCATCGCCTCGAGTACGACCACCAGGTCGCCCTCCTTGACCTCCTGGCCCTCCTCGACCGCGACCTTGACGATCGTGCCCTGCATCGGGGAGGCGAGGGTGTCGCCGGAGGCGACGGGGCCGGACTTCTTGGCCGCCCGCCGCTTGGGCTTCGCGCCGGCGGCGAGGCCGGTGCGGGCCAGGGACATACCGAGCGAGGACGGGAGGGAGACCTCCAGGCGCTTGCCGCCGACCTCGACGACGATCGTCTCGCGGTCCTTGTCCTCCTCGTCCGCCTCGGCGTCGGCCGGGGAGACGAACGGCTTGATCTCGTTGACGAACTCGGTCTCGATCCAGCGGGTGTGGACCGTGAACGGGTCGCCGGAGCCGGTGAGCTCGGGGGCGAACGCCGGGTCCCTGACGACCGCGCGGTGGAACGGGATGGCCGTGGCCATGCCCTCGACCTGGAACTCCTCCAGCGCGCGGGCGGCCCGCTGCAGAGCCTGCTCACGGGTGGCGCCGGTGACGATCAGCTTGGCGAGCAGGGAGTCCCACGCGGGGCCGATGACCGAGCCGGACTCGACACCCGCGTCGAGGCGCACACCCGGGCCGGACGGCGGGGCGAACGTGGTGACCGTGCCGGGGGCCGGGAGGAAGCCCCGGCCCGGGTCCTCGCCGTTGATGCGGAACTCGAAGGAGTGACCGCGCAGCGGCGGGTCGTCGTAGCCGAGCGCCTCGCCGTCGGCGATGCGGAACATCTCGCGCACCAGGTCGATGCCGGAGACCTCCTCGGTGACCGGGTGCTCGACCTGCAGACGCGTGTTGACCTCCAGGAAGGAGATCGTGCCGTCGTTGCCGACGAGGAACTCCACCGTGCCGGCGCCGACGTAGCCGGCCTCCTTCAGGATCGCCTTGGAGGAGGAGTACAGCTCGGCGACCTGCTCGTCGGAGAGGAACGGCGCGGGGGCCTCCTCCACGAGCTTCTGGTGGCGGCGCTGGAGAGAGCAGTCACGGGTGGAGACGACCACCACGTTGCCGTGCTGGTCGGCCAGGCACTGCGTCTCCACGTGGCGCGGCTTGTCGAGGTAGCGCTCGACGAAGCACTCGCCGCGTCCGAAGGCGGCGACCGCCTCACGGACGGCCGAGTCGTACAGCTCGGGGACCTCTTCCAGCGTCCGGGCGACCTTCAGACCCCGGCCGCCGCCGCCGAAGGCGGCCTTGATCGCGATGGGCAGGCCGTGTTCCCGGGCGAAGGCGACGACCTCCTCGGAGCCGCTGACCGGGTCCGGCGTACCGGCCACGAGAGGGGCGCCGGCGCGCTGGGCGATGTGGCGGGCGGCCACCTTGTCGCCGAGGTCGCGGATGGCCTGCGGCGGCGGGCCGATCCAGACCAGGCCGGCGTCCAGGACCGCCTGGGCGAACTCGGCGTTCTCGGAGAGGAAGCCGTAGCCCGGATGGACGGCGTCCGCGCCGGACTCGCGCGCGGCGTTCAGCACCTTCTGCATGTCCAGGTAACTGGTCGCCGGAGTGTCACCGCCCAGGGCGAACGCCTCGTCCGCGGCCCGGACATGCAGAGCATCCCGGTCCGGGTCGGCGTACACGGCAACGCTCGCGATACCGGCATCCCGGCACGCCCGGGCAACGCGGACTGCGATTTCGCCACGGTTGGCGATGAGCACCTTGCGCACGATTGAGGCTCCCTCCTTGAAACAAGCCGAGTTTAGGGACTGCCGACACGGCACTTCGACCCGTCCCCAGAGGTGAGCTTGCCCACACGGAGCGTGATGCGAGGCTCACTCGACCGTGAAATCCCTTGTAGTACCGCCGTACGCAGCACTCCACCCGGCAACCCTAGCCCTCCCGTGTGGCCAAGGTCTCTGTGAGAGCGTGCTGCGGCCCACTCCGTTTCTTTGTGGAGTCCCTACGAATGGCCCAATGATTCTTTGCCGGGCGCAGAACCCTTGTCCCCGGGTTTACCCGTTAGTAGCGTTCGCGATGTCTCGAACGTACTTGAGGTAACTGCAACCCCGCTCGGGCCGGACTCGGGCGGGGGCGAAAGTGGGTGGGGACCGGTGGTACGCAGACCGGTGGCGTGGATCGTGGCTCTCCTGCTGTTCGCGGAGGCACTCGGCATCGCCGCGCTGAACTGGCTCATGGGAACCCTGGCCGACCGGCAGAACATGTCCCTGGCGGGCATCGATCCGGACGTCATGTCGACCTCCTCGAAGGTCGGCGGGATCGTCTTCGGCCTCTACTTCGCCCTGTGCGGGCTGGTGGCGCTGCTGGTGGCCCTGCGCAACCGCCCGGCCGCCGGCTTCGGGCGTGTCCTGCTGATCAGCGCGGCCGTGGTGCACGCCCTGCTGGGCGCGTTCGCCTGGGGCCTGCTGGGCTGGCAGCAGTTCCTGTTCATGGTCGTGGTGCTCGCGCTGATCGTGCTGCTCCTGATGACGTACGACGTCCCGCAGGCGCCCGCCGCCGAGGAACCGGAGGACGGCGGCAGGGGGGACGGGGGCGACGGCTCGCCGGTCACCCCTCCCGCGGCGCCCACAACTCCGTGATACCGACCCCCAGCCGGCCCAGCAGCCTGCGGACCAGGGGCAGGCTGATGCCGATGACGTTGCCGTGGTCGCCGTCGATACCGTCGATGAAGGGCGCCGAACGGCCGTCCAGCGTGAACGCCCCCGCGACATGGAGGGGCTCGCCCGAGGCGACGTACGCGGCGATCTCCTCGTCGGTCGGCTCCCCGAAGCGGACCACGGTGGAGGCGGTCGCGGAGGCGTAGCGCCCGCTGAGGGTGTCGTAGACGCAGTGCCCCGTCTGGAGCGTGCCCGCCCGGCCGCGCATCGCCTTCCAGCGGGCCGTGGCCTCCTCCGCGTCCGCCGGCTTGCCCAGGGCCTCGCCGTCCAGGTCGAGGACCGAGTCGCAGCCGATCACCAGCGCCCCGTTGACCTCGGGCCGCGCGGCCACCACGGAGGCCTTCGCCTCGGCGAGCGCGAGGGCCAGGTCGGCGGGGGTGGGGGCGGTGACGGCTTCCTCGTCCACGCCGCTCACGATGACCTCGGGGACGAGGCCGGCCTGGCGCAGGAGGTTCAGGCGGGCGGGGGACTGGGAGGCGAGGACGAGTCGGCGCATGCCGTCAGCGTAGCGCCGGGTGCGGCGCTCATCTGAGGCCCAGCACGATCATGGCGATCACCATGGCCAACGCCAGGAAGAGGCCGAGCCGCCTGAGGGTCTCCTGCATCTCGCGGAGTTCCTTGGGCGGCTCGTTCTTCGGGTCGGACCACAACATGCTTCCCAGGGTGCGGCGAGTGCGGCCTCGCCGCCTGAGTACGCGTACTCAGGTTTCGTGGCGGCCGGCCGCCGTTCCCCGCGCCCCTCAGGAGCGGGTGGGCTGTCTTCAGCTCGGCCAGTAGGTGCGGGCCCACGACGCCCGACCGGGCTGCGGCACCCGCTGACCCGCGAGACGGGCCGGGTCGGACCACGCGTCCCTGGGACCCTCCGCGCCGGACGGCATGGCCGACGCCGCCGCGGCGCGGGCTCTCACCACCGCCAGGGCGGCGGCCAGCTCCTCCGGGGTCGGGTTGCCCCGTACGACCTTGATGTTCATGACGGCTCCCGGGCCTAGAGGGGGATGTTGCCGTGCTTCTTCGGAGGCAGGGATTCCCGTTTGGTGCGCAGTTGACGCAGGCCGCGCACGATGTGGCGGCGGGTGTCGGACGGCATGATCACGGAGTCGACGTAGCCGCGCTCGGCCGCGACGTAGGGGTTGAGGAGGGCGTCCTCGTACTCCTGGATGAGCCGGGCGCGCACCGCCTCGGCGCTTTCGCCGTTCGCCTCCGCCTCGGCGATCGAGCGGCGGTGCAGGATGTTGACCGCGCCCTGGGCGCCCATGACGGCGATCTGGGCGGTCGGCCAGGCCAGGTTGAGGTCGGCGCCGAGGTGCTTGGAGCCCATGACGTCGTAGGCACCGCCGAAGGCCTTGCGGGTGATGACCGTGATCAGCGGGACGGTCGCTTCCGCGTAGGCGTAGATCAGCTTGGCGCCGCGGCGGATGATGCCGTCGTGCTCCTGGTCGACGCCGGGCAGGAAGCCGGGGACGTCGACGAAGGTGATGACGGGGACGTTGAAGGCGTCGCAGGTGCGCACGAAGCGGGCCGCCTTCTCGGAGGCGGTGATGTCGAGGCAGCCGGCGAACTGCATCGGCTGGTTGGCGACGATGCCGACCGGGTGGCCCTCGACCCGGCCGAAGCCGGTGAGGATGTTCGGCGCGAACAGCGGCTGGGTCTCGAAGAACTCGGCGTCGTCCAGGACGTGCTCGATGACCGTGTGCATGTCGTACGGCTGGTTGGCGCTGTCCGGGACGAGGGTGTCCAGCTCCAGGTCCTCGTCGGTGACCGCGAGGTCCGCCTCCTCCGGGAAGACCGGGGCCTCGGACAGGTTGTTGGACGGCAGGTACGACAGCAGCTGCTTGACGTACTCGATGGCGTCCTTCTCGTCGCCCGCCATGTGGTGCGCCACGCCGGAGACGGAGTTGTGGGTGCGGGCGCCGCCCAGCTCCTCGAAGCCGACGTCCTCGCCGGTGACCGTCTTGATGACGTCCGGGCCGGTGATGAACATGTGCGAGGTCTGGTCGACCATGACGGTGAAGTCGGTGATCGCGGGGGAGTAGACCGCGCCGCCCGCGCAGGGGCCGACGACCAGCGAGATCTGCGGGATGACACCACTCGCGTGGGTGTTGCGGCGGAAGATCTCGCCGTACGCCCCCAGGGAGGCGACACCCTCCTGGATGCGGGCGCCGCCGGAGTCGTTGATGCCGATGACCGGGCAGCCGGTCTTCAGCGCGAAGTCCATCACCTTGACGATCTTCTGACCGTAGACCTCGCCCAGCGCGCCGCCGAAGACGGTGAAGTCCTGCGAGAACACCGCGACCGGACGGCCGTCGACCGTGCCGTAACCCGTCACGACACCGTCGCCGTAGGGGCGGTTCTTCTCCAGGCCGAAGTTGGTGGAGCGATGGCGGGCGAACTCGTCGAGCTCGACGAAGGACCCCTCGTCGAGGAGGAGTTCGATGCGCTCACGGGCCGTCAGCTTGCCCTTGGCGTGCTGTTTCTCGACGGCGCGAGCGGAGCCGGCGTGCGTCGCTTCCTCGATACGGCGCTGGAGATCCGCGAGCTTGCCCGCGGTGGTGTGGATGTCGATCTCTTGACGCTCTTCCGGCTCGGACATCGGGATGCGGCTCCCTGCCTGCTCAAAAGGGGGGACGGTTACTCATCCGTAGAGTAGTGGTGGCCCTGGGAATCAGCAGTGCGGCGTTTCACACACCTAGGGTGGCTTGCATGACGCCCCGAGATGCTTCAGACGCCGACGGCAGCCGCTGGTCCGACCTGGACCGGCCGCCCCTCAACGCCACCTCCCTGCGCCGGGCCCTGGTGCGGGAGGGCAGCTTGTGGTCAAAGGTGGACGTGGTGCAGCGGACGGGCTCCACCAACGCCGATCTGCTGGCGCGGGCGGTCGAGGGCAAGGTGGAGGAGGGCGCCGTCCTCGTCGCCGAGGAGCAGACCTCCGGGCGGGGCCGCCTGGACCGCCGGTGGACGGCGCCCCCGCGCTCCGGGCTCTTCTTCTCCGCGCTGCTCAGGCCCGGCGAGGTGCCGGTCTCGCGCTGGGGCTGGCTGCCGCTGCTCACGGGCGTGGCCGTGGCGACCGGGCTGGCGCGGGCGGCGGGTGTCGACACGGCACTCAAGTGGCCGAACGACCTGCTGGTGACCGTGGCGGGAGAGGAACGCAAGGCCGGCGGGATCCTCGCCGAGCGGGCCGGGCAGGACGGTGTCGTCATCGGTGTCGGCATCAACGTCACCCTGCGCGCCGACGAACTGCCGGTCCCGCAGGCCGGGTCGCTGGCGCTGGCCGGGGCGGTGAACACGGACCGGGACCCGCTGCTGCGGGCCGTGCTGCGGTCGCTGGAGGACTGGTACGGGCGCTGGCGGGCGGCAGGGGGCGATCCGGCGGCGAGCGGGCTGCAGGAGGCGTACGCGGCGGGGTGCGCGACGCTCGGTCGTGCCGTGCGCGCCGAGCTGCCGGGGGAGCGGTCCCTGGTGGGGGAGGCGGTGGCCGTGGACGGGGACGGGAGGCTGGTGATCGCGACCGAGGAAGGGGTACAGGAGCCGGTGGGGGCGGGAGACGTCGTGCACCTGCGACTGGCGTGAGTGCTGATCCGCGCTGAGGCTGGGGGTGGGTTCACCCACCCTCGCTGCGTAGGGCAGCTCGGGCGTGAGCTGGCGCACACTGCCGTAGAGTTGAGGCCGGTCGATACCTGACCGCGGAAGATCGGAAGGGCAGCAGGCGTGACCGTCGACGACACGGGCTCCGGCGCGGGCGCGGAACGCCGGGTGGATCCCCACGCCGCCGATCCCGGCGACAACGGCGAGGACAACCCGCTCGCCCTGCGCCTCGAACACCTCATTCTCGGCGCCGAGCGGCGCTACACCCCGTTCCAGGCGGCCCGCAGCGCCGGTGTCTCCATGGAGCTGGCGTCCCGTTTCTGGCGGGCGATGGGCTTCGCCGACATCGGGCAGGCCAAGGCGCTCACCGAGGCCGACGTACTGGCGCTGCGCCGCCTCGCCGGTCTGGTCGAGGCGGGACTGCTGAGCGAGGCGATGGCGGTCCAGGTGGCGCGGTCCACGGGGCAGACCACCGCCCGGTTGGCGGAATGGCAGATCGACTCCTTCCTGGAGGGGCTCACCGAGCCGCCCGAGCCGGGCATGACCCGCACCGAGGTCACGTATCCGATCGTCGAGCTGCTCCTGCCCGAGCTGGAGGAGTTCCTCGTCTACGTCTGGCGCCGCCAGCTCGCCGCCTCCGCCGGGCGGGTCGTGCAGGCCGCCGACGACGAGGAGATGGTCGACCGGCGGCTCGCCGTCGCCTTCGCCGATCTCGTCGGCTTCACCCGCCTCACCCGCCGCATGGAGGAGGAGGAGCTCGGCGAGCTGGTGGAGGCCTTCGAGACCACCGCCGCCGACCTGGTGGCGGCCCGCGGCGGACGGCTGATCAAGACCCTCGGTGACGAGGTGCTCTACGCGGCGGACGACGCGGGCATCGCCGCGGACATCGCGCTGCTGCTCGTCGAGACGATGAGCAACGACGAGACGATGCCCGAGCTGCGCGTCGGCATGGCCTTCGGCACGGTGACGACCCGGATGGGCGATGTCTTCGGTACGACGGTCAACCTGGCCTCGCGGCTGACGTCGATAGCGCCGCGGGACGCCGTGCTCGTCGACAGCGCCTTCGCGGAGGAGCTGATCCGCACCGGCGACGCGCCGGCCTCGGAGGCGGAGGCCGCCGAGGAGGCGGCCGCGGCGGAGAAGGAGGGCGAGGAGCCCCCGAAGTACCGCTTCGCGCTCCAGCCGATGTGGCAGCGCCCGGTGCGCGGTCTGGGCGTCGTGGAACCGTGGCTCCTGACCCGCCGCCCCGGCCCGCTGACCCCTTAGGGCGTGTGGGAAAGTCCCGCCTTCCCGCCGGGCCCGCCCTCCGGGCGGACGACGCTGCTTTCACCACACCCTTAGGGGGCGTCGACGCACAGGCCCACGACCGGGACGCAGAGGCCGGGCTGGTGCGGATGTGGCTGAGGCGTGGAGGGCGTGGTGGCCGGGGTGGTCCGGGCGGGTGCCGGGGGCGGGGTCGACGCGGGACGCGGGGCGGTGGTGTGGCCGGGCGCGGGGGCCGGGGCATCCGGAGCGGCCGGTGCCGGGGTCACCCCCGGGAGCGCCGGGGTGTAGGTGGCGCCCGGGGTGAGGGCGACGGACGTGGGTGAACCGGGGGCGCCCGGGACGAGGCTGACCTCGGGTGTGGGGGTGGGGCTCGCGCCGCCCATGGCGGAGGGGGTGGTCGGGGTGGCCGCGACGGTGGCGCCGGCGTTGGCCGCGCGGTCCGCGTCGGCGCCGACGCCCGTGACGGGGGCGGGGCGGGGTTCCGCCTCCGCCGTTCCGATACCGGTGACGCCGCCCGGGTCCGACGCCATCCGCACCAGGCTCAGCACGCCGGCGGCCAGCGCGAGGCCGCCCGCGGCGAACAGGACCTTGCGGGGGCGGGGACGGCGGTGCCGGCCGCGCGGGGCCGCCCAGAGCCGGGTGGACTCCTCCTGGGTGTCGTCCACCGGTGTGCTCGTCATCGCGTTCCTCCCCGGTGCGGTCACGCCCCTGAAGGGCCGGGGCGGACGCACGTTATGCGCTCCTGTGGGCGGTCGGGGAGGAGTTGGGCGGGATGTCACCCGAAGGGATGGATGGCGGCTCGTGCGGGGGCGGGTGCCGGCTCGTGTGGGGCGGGTGCCGGCGAGGGAAGCGGGCGGCGCTTCCGCGGCCTTTTGTCCCGGGGGCCGGGGCTGCGATGATCGGGGTTCGAGAGTGGTTAACCGGCGTTAACTCTGAGAACGCGGAGGATGCATGGGCAGCGAGGAGCGGTACGGGGAGTTCGTCCTGGTGCGGCGGCACGGAGAGGGCGGCCATGTCGCGGAGCTCGTTCTCGACCGGCCCAAGGCCATGAACGCCATGTCCAGCGAGATGGCCCGGTCCATCGCCGGGGCGTGCGCGGCGCTGGGCGAGGACCGCGACGTACGGGTCGTCGTGGTGACCTCGACGCACGAGCGGGCGTTCTGCGTCGGCGCCGACCTGAAGGAGCGCAACTCCTTCAGCGACGCGGACCTGCGGCGGCAGCGGCCGGTCTCGCGCGGGGCGTACACCGGCGTCCTGGAACTGCCGGTGCCGGCGGTCGCGGCGGTGCACGGGTTCGCGCTGGGCGGCGGGTACGAGCTGGCGCTCGCCTGCGATGTGATCGTGGCCGACCGCACCGCCGTGGTGGGGCTGCCGGAGGTGTCGGTGGGCGTGATCCCGGGCGGGGGCGGTACGCAGTTGCTGCCGCGCCGGGTGGGGGCGGCCCGGGCGGCCGAGCTGATCTTCACCGCGCGGCGGGTGGAGGCGGGCGAGGCGCGGGAGCTGGGGCTGGTGGACGTGCTGGTGGAGGAGGGGCGGGACCGGGAGGAGGCGCTGGCCGTGGCCTCCCGGATCGCGGGCAACTCACCGGTGGGGCTGCGGGCGGCCAAGCGGGCGCTGCGGCTGGGGCAGGGGCTGGATCTGCGGGCGGGGCTGGAGGTGGAGGACGCGGCCTGGCGGACGACGGCGTTCTCGGGGGACCGGGCGGAAGGGGTGGCGGCGTTCAACGAGAAGCGGGCGCCTCGGTGGCCGGGGGAGTAGGTGCCGTCATGATCGCCCGGGGGTGTGCGGGCGATCGCAGCCGGTGTCACTCTAAGTGCGCACTCGGCGTCCCCTTTTGTAGTAAATATCCCTAGTCTGGGGTAATGGGTGACGACAGACGCCTCGCGGCTGTGGTGGCGCTCGCGCAGGGGATGGCGGCCGCGCGGGCGCCCCGGGAGTCCTGGCGGGCCGCCGCCCTCGGGGCGTGCCGGGCGCTCGCGGGTGGCTTCGCCGCGCTCTCGGTGTGGGAGCGGGACCTGGGGCGGCTGCGGGTCCTGGTGAACGTGGGGGACCGGGCCGCCGACGAGGAGGAGTTCCCGGAGGCGGAGGCCTATCCGGTGCACCAGTTCCCCGAGATCACCGAGTTCCTGCACGAACGCTGGGCGTCCGGCGGCGAGCCCAACGCCTGGGTGGAGACGGCGGAGGGCGCGGCCGAGGGCCGGCCCGGGTACTGCCATCAGAGGGTCGCCGCCCTGCGCCGCAGGGGCCGCGGCTCGTGCGTCGTGGCGCCGATCGTGCTGCACGGCCGCGCCTGGGGCGAGCTCTATGTCGCCCGCTCCTCCGGCACCCCCGTGTTCGACCGGGCGGACGCCGACTTCGCGACCGTCCTGGCCGCCGTCGTCGCCGCGGGGCTGGCCCAGACCGAGCGGCTGGAGGAGGCCAGGCGCCTCGCCTTCACCGACGCCCTCACCGGTCTCGCCAACCGCCGCGCCGTGGACGTACGCCTGGAGGAGGCCGTCGAGCGGCACCGTGCGCAGGGTGTCGTCGTCAGCCTGGTCGTGTGCGACCTCAACGGGCTCAAGCGGGTCAACGACACGTGCGGGCACGCCGTCGGGGACCGGCTGCTCGAACGGTTCGGGTCCGTCCTGTCGCTGTGCGGGGCCATGCTGCCGGGCGCGCTCGCGGCGCGGCTCGGCGGCGACGAGTTCTGTCTGCTCGCGGCCGGGCCGCCCGCCGACGACGTGGTGAAGGTGGCCGACGAGCTGTGCCGCCGGGCCGGGGAGCTGGAGCTCGGCGAGGGTGTGGCGTGCGGGGTCGCGTCCACCGAGGATCCCATCGGGCCCGTCCGCAGCGCCCGCAGGCTCTTCCGGCTCGCCGACGCCGCCCAGTACCGTGCCAAGGCCGTACGGGCCGCCCGGCCGGTCGTCGCGGGTCGCGAGGGCCCCGACGATCCCGTCGTGCGCCTGGCCGACGAGCCGCCGCGGGAGCGGGCGGCCGAGCGGCGCAGCTTCCGTGGCCGGCCGTGACGGGGCGGCTGTGACGCATTCGGTAAGGGGTGAACCGGGCCCCCACTGGTGACATCTTCGTCTTCACTGCGTACGCTCCTGAATATGGATATGCACACTGTGGTGGTGGGGACGTCCGGGGTGACCGCGTCCGACGTGCTCGCCGTGGCGCGCGGCGGCGCCCGCGTCGAACTCTCCGGGGAGGCGGTGGCGGCCCTCGCCGCGGCCCGCGGGATCGTGGACGCCCTCGCGGCCAAGCCCGACCCGGTCTACGGCGTCTCCACCGGGTTCGGCGCCCTCGCCACCCGGCACATCAGCCAGGAGCTCCGCGCCCAGCTGCAGCGCAACATCGTCCGCTCGCACGCCGCCGGCATGGGTCCGCGCGTCGAGCGCGAGGTCGTCCGCGCGCTGATGTTCCTCCGGCTGAAGACCGTCTGCTCAGGACACACCGGCGTCCGGCCCGAGGTCGCACAGACCATGGCCGACATCCTGAACGCCGGCATCACCCCGGTCGTCCACGAGTACGGCTCCCTCGGCTGCTCCGGTGACCTCGCGCCGCTGTCCCACTGCGCGCTGACACTCATGGGGGAGGGCGAGGCCGAGGGCCCGGACGGGGTCGTACGGCCCGCCGGCGAACTCCTCGCCGAGCACGGCATCGACCCCGTGGAACTGCGCGAGAAGGAGGGGCTCGCGCTCCTCAACGGCACCGACGGCATGCTCGGCATGCTGATCATGGCCCTCGCCGACCTGGACACCCTGTACAAGTCCGCCGACATCACGGCCGCCCTCAGCCTGGAGGCGCTGCTCGGCACGGACAAGGTCCTCGCGCCCGAACTGCACGCCATCCGCCCGCACCCGGGCCAGGGCGACTCCGCCGCCAACATGCTCGCGGTCCTCGAGGGCTCGGAACTCACCGGCCACCACCAGGACGACGCCCCTCGCGTCCAGGACGCCTACTCGGTGCGCTGCGCCCCGCAGGTCGCCGGCGCCGGCCGCGACACCATGGCCCACGCCCGGCTGGTCGCCGAGCGGGAGCTGGCCTCGGCGGTCGACAACCCGGTGGTCCTGCCCGACGGACGGGTGGAGTCCAACGGCAACTTCCACGGCGCCCCGGTCGCCTACGTCCTGGACTTCCTCGCCATCGCCGTCGCCGACCTCGCCTCCATCGCCGAGCGGCGCACCGACCGGCTGCTGGACAAGAACCGCAGCCACGGTCTGCCGCCGTTCCTCGCGGACGACGCCGGCGTCGACTCCGGGCTGATGATCGCCCAGTACACGCAGGCCGCGCTGGTCGGCGAGCTGAAGCGGCTGGCCGTACCGGCCTCGGCGGACTCGATCCCGTCCTCCGCGATGCAGGAGGACCATGTGTCGATGGGCTGGTCGGCCGCCCGCAAGCTGCGCACGGCCGTCGACAACCTCACGCGCGTGCTCGCCGTCGAGCTGTACGCCGCCACGCGCGGCGTCGAACTGCGCGAGGGGCTCACTCCGGCGCCCGCGTCCCGGGCGGTGATCGAGGCCGTACGCAAGGCCGGCGTCCAGGGCCCGGGGCCCGACCGGTTCCTGGCGCCCGACCTCGCGGCCGCGGACGCTTTCGTGCGCGACGGCCGGCTCGTCGCGGCGGCGGAGACGGTCACCGGGCCGCTCCGGTAGAGCAGCGGGGCCCTGCCGTACGCAGATGACGGCAGGGCCCGGAAGTACCGCGAGGGTACTGGAGTTACTTGAGCTTGGTGACCTGCGCCTGGACCACGGCCGCCGGGATCGAGGTCGCCTTGCCGGAGGCGAGCGCGGCGAAGTTCACCGTGTAGAAGGTGGCGACGGTGTTGCCCTTGCGGATCACCTCGGTGTGGAAGGTGGCCGTGCCCTCGCCGTCCACGTCGACGTCCTCCGAGAACGCCACCGACTCGTCGCCGCCGCCGGTGCCCTTCTCCGAGGCGACCTTGGTGACCTTCGACTTCTCGCCCTCGGCCGCGAGGGCGTACCCGCCGGAGCAGGCCGTCACGCCGTCGGACACGGCCTTCATGGCCTTCTCGGCGCCGTCGCCGTCGTACGAGGAGAGGCCCACGAACGTCATGTTGACGTTGAACGCGTCCTCGATGTCGGCCTCCGACGGGGAGGCCGTGACGGACGCCGACTTGTCCTCCGTGACGGAGTTGCTGGCGTTCGCGTCCGTGTCGCCCGGCGCGAGACCGGCCGTGGCCCAGGCGAGCGGGTCGCAGGCCGCCTTGTCCGTCTTCACGGCGGTCTTCGACTTCGGCAGGGTGTCGTCACCCGAGTCGACCTTGTAGCCCTTGACATCGCCCTGTGCGAGCAGCAGCTTCTCCAGCTCGGCCGCGGTCGACGCCTTCGCGTCCGAGGCGGCGGAAGCCGTGGCGGAGGACGAGTCCTTGGAGTCCTTCGAGTCCTTGGAACCGTCGTCCGAGGAACACCCCGTGAGGAGGGCGAGTGACAGTGCGCCTATCGCGGCGGTGGAGCACAGCCGCGCCCCCGATGATCTCTTCATGAGCGGACTATGAAGGAATCGTCAAGGAACAGTCAACTCGATTCAAAAGCCGAGACGTTCCCGGCGAACCGAATAAACCACGAAACCCGCGCCCAGGGCGAGAAGCGTCGTTCCGCCGACCAGGTACGGGGTGGTGTCGAAGCTTCCGGTGTCGGCGAGACGGGTGCCGTCGTCGGCCGTCGTCGTCGCGCTGCCGGCGCTCGTGGACGCGCTGTCCGCACTCGTGGACACGGCGCGCGCCTGGGCCGTGACCTGCGTCGACGTCTCCGTTCTCACCGAGGCGTCCTGGGACGCGTTGGCGGACGGGACGAACCACAGGGCACCCAACAGGGTCCCCGCGGCGGTGGCGGTCAGCAACGGACGGCGAGCGGATGACACGGAATATCGATCCCCTTGTGGCGCTGGCGAATTGGCCGTGTGGGCCGATGCTAATGAAAGGCGCGGGTCGCGGGAAAGTTGCGGGAGCTGTGAGCCGTACGCTCCGGGGCATGAGCGTTGAAGAGACATCACGTTTTGTCCGGCTTCGGGTGGAGCTGGTGGTGGAGGTGCAGGACGCCGACGCGTTGACGGGGGCGGCCGCCGGGCAGATCGCCGCCGGCCCGGAGACGCCGGACGCCGAGCGCGCTCACGCCGAGAGTGTTGTGACGGAAGACACCGCGGAGGCCCTCGCGTATCTCGTCGACCCGTTCGACCTGGTCAGGGAGGTGCCCGGGGTGGAACTCCACCAGGCCTCCTGGTCCAGCGAGCAGATCGACTACGACCCGGATTCGCCTGAGTGGGACCTGGACGAGGATGATGGCGAGGACGGCGGCGAAGAAGCCGGCATCGGCTGAGCGTCTTGGGGAAATCGTGACCCCGGGCGGCAACCGCCGACCGGGGTCACGTCGTCTCACCAGGCGCACGGACCGCAACGCACCACCGGTCCCCGCCGGGCCCGACGCCCCGTGGACGTGGTGTGCCCCACACATTCGGAGAATGTGCAACGGGACGAACCGGTCGTAGCGTTGATGGTCTTTGACGGGGACTCTCGGGGTTTCGGGAAATCGGCAACGATGGAGAAGCGTGTGATGACGGACAGTAGGCGGCGCCGAGGTCTGATGACCGCGTCCGCACTGCTCGGCGGTGTTCTGATGCTCACCGCGTGTTCCAGCGGCGACAGCAACGCCTCGGACGGCGGCGGCAACAGCTCCTCGCAGGCCAAGGCCGACGAGGCGGCGGCGAAGAAGTCCTCCGAGGCGCAGATCAAGATCACGCCCGCGGACGGCTCGAACAACGCCTCCATCAACAACTCGGCGGCCGTCACGGTGAGCAAGGGCACGCTCACCCAGGTGACGATGACCACCGCCGACGGCACGGCAGTCCAGGGCACGCTCTCCGCGGACAAGACCAGCTGGAAGCCCAGCGTCCAGCTGGAGCGCTCGACCACCTACAAGGTGACGGCCTCCGCGAAGGACTCCAAGGGCCTGGAGGCCCATGAGAACGCGTCCTTCACCACGGTCTCCCCGGACAACAGCTTCATAGGCAACTTCACGCCGGAGGACGGCTCGACCGTCGGCGTCGGCATGCCCGTGTCGATCAACTTCAACAAGGAGATCACCAACAAGGCGGCCGTCCAGAAGGGCATCACCGTCAGCACCAGCAGTGGCCAGGAGGTCGCCTGCCACTGGTTCTCCACCGTCCGCATGGACTGCCGTCCGGAGGACTACTGGAAGGAGAACTCCACCGTCACGCTGAAGCTGGCGCTCGACGGTGTCGAGGGTGCCAACGGCGTCTACGGCGTGCAGCAGAAGACGGTCACCTTCAAGATCGGCCGCAACCAGGTCTCGTACGTCGACGCCAAGACCAAGCAGATGAAGGTCACGCACAACGGCCAGACGATCAGGACCATCCCGATCTCGGCCGGCTCGCCGGAGAACAAGACGTACGAAGGCATCATGGTGATGTCGGAGAAGTTCAAGGAGACGCGCATGAACGGCGCGACCGTGGGCTTCACCGACGACGACGGCAAGGGCGAGTACGACATCAAGGACGTGCCGCACGCCATCCGCCTCACCAACTCCGGCACCTTCGTGCACGGCAACTACTGGGGCGCGAAGTCCATCTTCGGCAGTGTGAACACCAGCCACGGCTGCGTGGGTCTGTCCGACACCAAGGGTGCCAACGACACCGGCACCGCGGGCTACTGGTTCTACACCAACTCGATCATCGGTGACGTCGTGGTCGTCTCCAACACCGGCGACAAGACGGTGGCCCCGGACAACGGCCTCAACGGCTGGAACCTCAGCTGGGCCGACTGGAAGGCCGGTTCGGCGGTCTGACGCGGTTTCCGACGGTCTGACCCTCAGTCGTCGCACAGCTCTCCGGTGCCGCCCTCAGGGGCGGCACCGTCGTTTCCGGGGTCAACCACAGTCTTCTCATGCTTCTCTTATGTCTGCCTTATCCAGTCATCACGCGCTGTGCCTAGCTTGCGGCGCATGTTCTTCACCTACCTGAGGCGCGAGCTGCGCCGCCGCAGAAAAGCGGCCCTCGTCGTCGCCTCCGGCCTCGCCCTGGGCATCGCGCTGGTCATCGTCGTCTCCTCCGTGTCGGCCGGCATGGGGAAGGCCCAGGACAAGGTCCTGCAGAGTCTGTACGGCCTGGGTACGGACATGACGGTCACCAAGGCCGCCTCGCCCACCGCGAGCGCGTCGGACCGCCCCCGCTTCCAGTTCGACGCGCAGGACAACGACTCCGACGAGGAGCAGAGCACCGACCGGGTCCTGGTCCAGGGCTTCCAGACCCTGTCGACCTCGACCGTCACCAAGGTCGGCGAGCAGAGCGGGGTCTCCGACGCGGTCGGCGGGCTGAGCCTGCAGGTCATCAAGGTCAGCGGCCAGTTCACCCGCGGCCAGTTCCAGCAGAACGGCAACGGCGGCCAGCAGGGCGGCCCCGGCGGCGGCAACGGCCAGCCGCAGGGCGAGGTCCAGGGCGGTGGCGCCAACTTCGACGTCAACAACTACTCCGTCTACGGCACCGACGTCACCCAGCCCGCGCTCGGCCCGCTGACCTCTTCCAAGATCACCAGCGGCCGTGCCTTCAAGACCACGGAGACGAACGCGAAGGTCGCCGTCGTCGACTCGGCGTACGCCAAGGAGAAGAAGCTCAAGGTCGGTTCGACCGTCACCATCAAGAGCGTCAAGTTCGAGGTGATCGGCGTCGCCACCGCCGACAGCGGTGACTCCGCCGCCAACCTGTACATCCCGCTGACCCAGGCCCAGACGCTCAGCGACTCGAAGAACAAGGTCACCACGATCTACGTCAAGGCGACCGACTCGCAGAAGATCGACAGCGTCAAGTCGACGATCCAGAAGAACGTCTCCGGTACGACGGTGACGACCTCCGCCGATCTCGCGGACACCGTCTCCGGCTCGCTCTCCACGGCCTCCTCCCTCGCCACCAACGTCGGCAAGTGGCTGTCCATCGCGGTCCTCGTCGCGGCCTTCCTGGTCGCCGGTCTCCTCACCTCCTCGGCGGTCTCCCGCCGCGTCCGCGAGTTCGGCACGCTGAAGGCGCTGGGCTGGAAGTCCGGCCGGGTCACCCGGCAGGTCGTCGGCGAGGCCATGGTCAACGGCCTTCTCGGCGGCGTCCTGGGCATCGCGCTCGGCCTCGCCGGCGCCTACGCCGTGACCGCCATCAGCCCCACCCTGGAGGCCCAGCTCGGCGGCGGCGGTGGCGGCGGCCAGGGCGGCCCCGGCGGTGGCGGCGGCTTCGGCCGTGCGGCGGCCAAGACGCTCGACGTGGCGCTCACCGCGCCGGTCAGCGTCACCACGGTGGCCACGGCGGTCGGCCTCGCCGTCGCCGGCGGCCTGATCGCGGGCGCGTTCGGTGGCTGGCGGGCGTCGAGGCTCCGTCCGGCGGACGCCCTGCGCCGCGTCGAGTAGCACGGCCCCGCCGCCACGCCAAGCCACCTCACACACCCAGGAGTTGACCCATGTACGAACTCAGAGGCGTCACCAAGCGCTATACCCGGGGCAAGGACACCGTCCACGCCCTCGACGGCGTCGACCTGTCCATCGCGGACGGCGACCGACTCGTCATCCAGGGCCCCACGGGCGGCGGCAAGTCCACGCTGCTGCAGATGCTCGGCGGCCTCGACCGTCCCACCGAGGGCGAGGTCGTCCTCGACGGCACCGACCTGGCCAAGCTGTCCGAGGCCAAGCTGACCAAGGTGCGCAGCGAGAACATCGGCTTCGTCTTCCAGTCCTTCAACCTCATCCCGACGCTCACCGCGCAGGAGAACGTCGAGACCGCCCTCGTCCCGCTCGGCGTCAAGGTCAGGGAGCGGCGCGAGCGGGCCGCCGAGGCGCTGAGGTCCGTGGGTCTGGGCGAGCGCCTGGGCCATCTGCCCTCCGAGATGTCCGGCGGCCAGCAGCAGCGCGTCGCCATCGCCCGGGCGCTGGTGAAGCAGCCCAAGGTGCTGCTCGCCGACGAGCCCACCGGCAACCTCGACGAGGGCATGCGCGACGAGATCATGGACGTGCTGGAGAGCCTGTGGAAGGAGCACGGGCTGACCTTCATCATGGTCACCCACGACTCCGCGATCGCGAAGAAGGCGCCGAGGGTGGCGACGATCCGCAAGGGGAAGATCACGGTGAAGGAGAACGCGGCGTCGTCGTGACCCCGTGACGCGGCGTGAGCCGACCCCCCGGCACACTGTGGTGTGTTTCGGGGGGTTCGTGGGGAGGGTCCCGTCCTCCTCCTCACCCCCACCGCCTGGTCCCCCTTCCTCGCAGCGGTCGGCTCAGTTCCCGCGGCGCACTCCCCGGCACCGCGACCCCTTCCCCGATCAGCCCCGTCGGAGTGGCCGCGTGGAGAGGCGTACGGCGGTTCATGACCGATGGCCGTAACTGAGCGCTGAGCGAACACACCCCGGAAGAGCCGCCTCCGCCACGCCGTTCGTGCTTGCGTACCCCCATGACGGCACCCGAGACAGGCACCCCTCCCACGCCAGGCACCACGGTCGAGTACATCCGGTACCGCATCCCCGAGGAGCGGTCGGCGGAGTTCCTCGCCGCCTACACCCGCGCCCAGGTCCACCTCGCGGCCTCCGCGCACTGTGTCGACTACGAACTCGCCCGCTGCGAGGAGGACTTCGAACACTTCATCCTGCGGATCACCTGGACGTCCACGGAGGACCACCTCCAGGGGTTCCGGACGTCCGACCTGTTCCCCGCCTTCCTCGCCGAGATCCGGCCGTACGTCGGGGCCATAGAGGAGATGCGGCACTACAAGGCCACGTCGGTGCGCGGGACGGGATCCGCCGTGCCCACGCTGTTCGCGTGGGCGGGCGGCGCGGAGGCCCTCGCCCGGCTGACGGAGGTGTTCTACGCCAAGGTCGTCGAGGACGACCTGCTCGCCCCCGTCTTCGCCGGCCTCGCCCCCGAGCACGCCGAGCACGTCGCCCTCTGGCTCGCGGAGGTCTTCGGCGGACCGGAGGCCTACTCGGCGGCCCAGGGCGGCCACAGCCACATGGTCGCCAAGCACTTCGGCCTCGGCATCAGCGAGACCCAGCGGCGCCGGTGGGTCAACCTCATCCAGGACGCCGCCGACGAGGCCGGGCTGCCCACGGACGCGGAGTTCCGGTCCGCGTTCCTCGCGTACGTCGAGTGGGGGACGCGGCTCGCCGTGTACTTCTCCGGCCCGGACGCGAAGCCGCCCGCCGAGCAGCCCGTGCCGAAGTGGGGGTGGGGAGCGGCGCCGCCTTACCAGGGGTGAGCGTGATCAGCCGCCCCGCGTCCGACTCGGTGAGAACGCTGTCACCGCTGATTCGACTTGCCGGGCGAGGCGTTCAAGTGCGGCTCGGCCCGCGATCGGCTGACCGTGCTGCTGCTGTCGCGCGGGCGAGCGCGTCCTCGATGAGCTGCAGGGAGCGCAGCGCCTCGGCGTGCTGATGGGGAGTGAGGGCGCTCGTCGTCGCGTCTTCGAGTTCGGACCAGAACTCTTCGACCTGTGAGCGCAGCGCCTGGCTGGCGGAGGTCGGTTCGATGATGGTCGCGCGTCTGTCCTGAGGGCAGGGACGGCGGCGGACGAAGCCGGCCTTCTCCAGGCGCTTGACGCTGCGGGTCATTGTGGCGGCGTCGGAGTCGAGCAGATCTACGAGGTCGGTCTGCCGCTGAGGGCCGCGTTCCCACAGGTGCATCATGATCAACTCCTGGCCGAGATGGAGGCCGAGTGGACGCAGAAGCTGTCCACCGATCATGCGGTGCAGGCGGGCGACGCGGAAGATGGCATGGCTGACGGGTCCCGCTTGGGCGGCGACGGGTACCGGCACCGAGGAGGCGGTCGGTGTCGTCGGGGCCGGCTGACTGCTCTGCCCTTCCCCGTCCGGACTCGGGCTCACCACGAGGCTCCTCTCCGACAGTACTGAGCCGGACAGTTATCCGGGCTTGTCTTGCGCCGTGCTCATTGAGGATAGCGCGTCGCTGCGCCATGTCGCGCCCCGAGAATTCTCACATTTCGGCACATGGGCTGGGGTATGTACGGCGGGTGGCTGGCTCACGCGGCAGCACGGGAAGCCACGGCATGATTTAGTTGTTCGGACAGGCAATGATGTGGCGATGGTGTGCATCGAAAGTGGGCCTCCGGCCGGGCGGCCCTGACCGGAGGGAAGATGATGACGACCGCGTTCGATCCGATCGAGCTGGGCGGCAAGCGTCTGGCCAACCGCATCGTGATGGCGCCGATGACCCGAAGCCGGGCCTACGGGCCGGGGGCCAGTGCGACGGAACTGATGGCGACCTACTACGCCCAGCGCTCAAGCGCTGGGCTGATCATCACCGAAGGCGTTCAGCCGTCGGTGATCGGTCAGGGCTACCCCGGTACTCCGGGCCTGCACTCCGCCGAGCAGGTCGCCGCGTGGCGTCAGGTGACCGACGCGGTTCACCGCGAAGGCGGAGTGATCTTCGCGCAGTTGCTGCACACCGGCCGCATCGGCCACCCCGGCCTGCTGCCCGCGGGCCTGGTGCCGGTGGCGCCCTCCGCCGTCGCGGCGAAGGGGCGGACATACACCCATCAGGGCCTTCAGGACTTCGTCACTCCACAGGAGTTGAATGACGAGGAGATCGTGCAGACGATCGCCGACTTCGCCGGCGCGGCGCGCAACGCCATCGCCGCCGGGTTCGACGGGGTGGAGCTCCATGGGGCGAACGGCTACCTGATCCACCAGTTCCTCGCCCCCAACACCAACCAGCGCACCGACCGATGGGGAGGCGACCCCACCGGCCGGGCGCGTTTCGCCGTCGAGGTCACCCGCGCCGTCGCCGACGCCATTGGCGCGCACCGGACCGGCGTCCGCTTCTCCCCCGGGTCCCCCTTCAACGACATCGACGAGACGGACCAGGCCAACCTGGCGGAGACCTACACAACCGTGGCGGCCGCTCTCGCCCCACTGGGCCTGGCCTACCTGCACATACTCGAAGGCCCCGACCAGAGCCTGACGGGGGTCCTGCGCAAGGACTGGCCCGGCACGTTCATCCTCAACCCCTTCACCTCCCCCGAGCCCACCGACCACCGTTCCCTGAGCCTGATCGAGGACGGCGCCGCGGACATGCTCGCCTTCGGCGCACTGTTTGTGGCCAACCCCGACCTGCCCCGTCGCCTCGCATCCGGCGGCCCCTACAACGAACCCGACCACGCCACGTATTACGGCGGCGACGAGCACGGCTACACCGACTACCCCTCCCTTCCCGCCTGACCGCCCGTGGCGCGGCGCCCCGGCTCACCCGTGCGCGCCCCGTCCCGTCCACTCCTCACCTGAGGGGCTGATCGCGACCACCGTCGCTGCCCCCAACCGCGCCCCCAGTTGAACGCAGACGCCGCCCTGATCACGGACGCCGTCGACCAGCCAGACCGTCCTCTCCCTTGGGGCGGGCTGTCGCCCTTCTGACCGGAACAGCGAAAGGAAAGACTGATGCGAGTCGTGCAGGTCACTGAGTTCGGCGGACCCGAGGTGCTGTCCGTGGTGGAGGTGCCAGAACCCGAACCCGGCCCCGACCAGGTGATCGTCGCTCTGGCGTTCGCCGACGTCCTCTTCCTCGACGCCCTGATCCGCAGCGGGGGATGGGCAACCCGGCACTTCGACCGCACTCCGCCCTTCGTGCCCGGCACCGGCGGCGCCGGGACCGTGATCGCGGTCGGAACCGGCGTCGACCGCGCCTGGTTGGGACGCCGGGTCCTGGCCGCCGCCGAGACCGGCTACGCCGAACAGATCACCGTCCCCGTGGGACAGCTCCTGCCCATCCCTGACGAGGTCGACGACCAGACCGCGGCGGCCCTCCTGCACGACGGCGCGACCGCGGCCGCCCTGGACCGGCTCGGCAAACCGACGAACGGCCAGTGGGTACTGGTCACCGCCGCCGCGGGAGGAGCCGGCTCACAGTTGGTTCAGCTGGCCGCGCAAGCCGGAGCCCGGGTGATCGCGGCGGCGTCCACCGGTGACAAACGAGCCTTCGCCGAGAAGATGGGCGCCGAGATCACCATCGACTACACCCGGCCCGGATGGGACGAGCAGGTACGCACCGTGACCGGCGGCGGAGTCCGCCTGGCCTACGACGGCGCCGGCGGCGGACTCGCGACAGCCACGCTGTCCACGGTCATCGACGGTGGCCGACTCATCACCTACGGCACCACGAACGGCTTCGCCTCCCTCGACCGCGACGACATCACCCGCCGCCGCATCGACATCGTCACCCCCGTGGCCTCGGGCGCACTCACCGACGAGCACCTGCCCAACGCCGCGCGGGCCCTGGCGCTCGGCGCCGAGGGACGACTGCGCCCGGCGGTCAGCGCGGTATACCGCCTGGAGCACGCAGCCGACGCCCACCGCGACCTCGAAGCACGCAAGCTGACGGGCAAGGCCCTGCTGGCGATCACCTGACGGGCGCACGCTCGCTCCGCACAACGCGGCGGCGCCGGCGGCCAGATCGGAGCCGAGGCCGGCGAAGAGGGAGGCTGCGGCGACCACGAGGCGCCTGCCCGGTAGTTCGGCCAGCCTCCCCCCGATTCAATTGCTCCTGACCACCGTTGGCGATCTCGCGTCGCTTTCACGCGTCTGAGCCCATGGCGACAGCAGCCGCGTGGTCCGCAAGTGCGAGGACGGGTTTTCAGGCGGGCGGCGGCGGAGAACCGGCCCCCGCACGCGTCGCGTCGGCGCCCCAGCTCGCCAGCAGCCGCAGCGCCTCCGCCGAAGCCGAGCCCGGTTCCGCGTGGTAGGTCACCATCGTCTGCTCGCCGTCGCCCGACAGCCTGAAGCCCTCGAAGTTCAGGGAGAGGTCGCCGACCAGCGGATGGCGCAGGCTCTTCACGCCGTAGTCCTTCTCCTTCACGTCATGCGTGGCCCACAGACGCCGGAAGTCCTCGCTCTTGACGGAGAGTTCGCCGACGAGGGCGGACAGCCGCGGGTCGTCGGGGTAGCAGCCGGCGTCCATGCGCAGGGCGCAGACGATGTCGATGGCCTTCTGCTCCCAGTCGACGAAGAGGTCACGGTACTCGGGCTTCAGGAACACCAGCCGTGCCCAGTTCCGCTCCGCGGCCGGCAACTCCGCCCAGTCGCCGAAGACCGCGGCCGCCATCCGGTTCCAGGCGAGGATCTCCGTGCGCCGCCCGACGACGTACGCGGGCACACCGTCCATCGTGTCCAGCAGCTGTCGCAGGGCCACCCGCACCTGCTGCGGGCGGGCCGTCTGCTTCTTCTTGTGCTTCGGTTTCGCCAGGTGGGTGAGGTGCGCGTGCTCCGCGTCCGAGAGCCTCAGCGCCCGCGCGATCGAGTCCAGGACCTCCGCCGACACATTCCGCCCGTTGCCCTGCTCCAGGCGCGTGTAGTACGCCACCGACACCCCGGCCAGCTGGGCGAGCTCCTCGCGCCGCAGCCCCGGCACCCGCCGGTGCCGGCCGAAGTCCGGCAGGCCGACGTCCTCCGGCTTCAGCCGGGCCCGCCGGGTACGCAGGAACTCACTCAGCTCGGCCCGCCGGTCCAGGGGCGCGCCGGAGGCCTCGGGCGGATCGGTCGTGGAGTCCATGCATCCAGTATTCATGGTCCTACGACCACGATCCTGACCCCGCCAGTAGTAGGCACGGCAGACGTACGCAGAAGTGTGACCTGGGTGAATCCGGGGACAGCGGGCACACTGGACTCCGTGCCCGGCCGGAAGGCAGGCCGGGACGACGCCCCCCGCTAGGAGATCCCCGGCATGACCACCGTTGCCGCGTACGCCGCACCCGCCGCCAAGGCTCCGTTGGAGCGCACGACGATCGAACGCCGTCCGGTCGGAGAGTTCGACGTCCTGATCGACATCAAGTTCGCCGGAATCTGTCACTCCGACATCCACCAGGCCACGGAGGGCTGGGGCGAGGCGATCTTCCCCATGGTGCCGGGCCACGAGATCGCCGGCATAGTCTCCGAGGTCGGCCCCGGCGTCACCAAGTACGCCGTCGGCGACCGCGTCGGCGTCGGCTGCCTCGTCGACTCCTGCCGTGAGTGCGACAACTGCAAGGCCGGCCTGGAGCAGTACTGCACCGGCGGCAGCGTCGGGACGTACAACGCGATCGGCAAGGACGGCGAGCCCACCTATGGCGGCTACTCGGAGAAGATCGTCGTCGACGAGAACTACGTCGTCCGGATCCCCGACGGCCTCGCCCTGGACGTCGCCGCGCCGCTGCTGTGCGCCGGCATCACCACGTACTCCCCGCTGAAGCACTGGAACGCGGGCCCCGGCAAGAAGGTCGCGATCCTCGGCATGGGCGGCCTCGGCCACATGGGCGTCAAGATCGCCCACGCGCTCGGCGCCGAGGTGACGGTCCTGTCCCAGTCGCTGCGCAAGAAGGACGACGGTCTCAAGCTGGGCGCCGACCACTACTACGCGACCAGCGACGAGAAGACCTTCGAGGACCTGAAGGGAACCTTCGACCTCATCCTCTCCACGGTCTCGGCCCCGCTGAACCTGGACGCGTTCCTCTCCCTCCTCAGGACGGACGGCGCGTTCGTGAACGTCGGCGCTCCGGAGGAGCCCGTCAAGCTCAACCTGTTCTCGGTGATCGGCGGCCGCAAGACCCTCGCCGGATCCGGCATCGGCGGCATCCAGGAGACCCAGGAGATGCTGGACTTCTGCGCGGAGCACGGACTCGGCGCCGAGATCGAGCTGATCAGCGCGGCGGAGGTCAACGACGCGTACGAGCGGGTGCTCTCGAGCGACGTGCGGTACCGCTTCGTGATCGACGCGGCGACGATCTGACGACCGTCCCGCCCGTGCGCAGGGCCCTCGGCGTACGCGCCGGGGGCCCGTCCTCATCCCAGGCAGTCGAAGGGCCCGTCCGGCGACGGCTGGTACAGCGACCAGAGGATCAGGCCCTGGAGGACGAGCAGCAGCAGGGCGGCCGGCAGCACCATCCCCGCCATCTGCACCGGCCCCCGCGGATGCCGCGGCCGCAGCAGCCGCCGCCCGGCGAGCGCCACCGCGGCGAGCGTGGCGAAGAGTCCGGCGTACGCCGTCGCGTACATGGCCCAGCCGTTCACCAGGTCCCGGCAGGCGGCCAGTTCGGCCTGGGCGTGCCGGTCCTCCACCACGTCGAAGCCGTACGCCAGCAGCACTCCGAGCGCGAGCAGGACGACGGACGAGGACGCGATGCCCCAGCCCTCGGTCTTGGTGTCGGTGGTCGCGCCGGTGCGCAGCTCCGGGAGCGTGTCGGTACTCATGCCCATCAGGATGTGCGCGAGGGGCCTCCGGGTTCCCGCCCCAGCAGCAACAGCAGATACGGCCCGCGGACCAGCGCCGTCAGCGCGCCCCGACGGGGGCGGACGGTCATGCTCATCCGGGTCGGCCTCCTTGACCGGTGCCGGGAGTATGTTGAGTAGGAGGGAGGCCCAGCGATGACTGTCCAGCTGAACCACACGATCGTCGCCGCCCACGACAAGCGGGCCTCGGCCCGGTTCCTCGCCGACATCCTCGGCCTGGAAGTGAGCGAGCCCTACGGCCCCTTCGTCCCGGTCGCGATCCCCAACGGCGTGACCCTCGACTACCTGGACACCGACGGGGACATCACCCCGCAGCACTACGCGTTCCTGGTCTCCGAGGACGACTTCGACACGATCTTCGGCCGTGTCCGGGAGGCCGGGCTGACCTACTGGGCCGATCCCTTCCACCGCCGGCCGGGCGAGATCAACCACAACGACGGCGGCCGGGGAGCGTACTTCGACGACCCCGACGGCCACCGCCTGGAGATCCTCACCCGGCCCTATGGGAGCGGGGGCGACTGAGCCCGCCGAACCCCGCCGGTTGCCGGTTCGTGGCTCAGGCCCGCAGACCCTTGAGCCCGTCGTAGGCGGACATCACCATCTCCAACCCCCTGGTGTCCCCCGAGGGTTCACGCATCTGGTTCGTCACGTACGCCACCGTCATGCGCGCCTCGGGCTCGATCATGACCAGCGAGCCGCCCCAGCCGCCCCAGCCGTAGGTGCTGCCGAACAGCCCGTAGCCCAGACCCCAGCGGACCGGCATGCCCAGGACACGGTCCTCGCCGTTGAACTGCTCCTCCCACGCACGCGCACAGCCCGCCTGCGACAGCAGCCGAGTCCCGCCCACGGATCCTCCGCAGGCCATCACCGACTGGACGAGGGCGACCGAGCGGGCGTTGCCGAATCCGCCGGCCGCGGGGATCTGCGCCCGCCGCCAGGCCACGCTGTTCCCGTCCCGGACCCGGAACGCGGTCGCGGTCCCGTCCCCGTCTCCGGTGCCCGCCGCCGGGGCCGCCGCCTGGCCGGGTGCGCTCGCGGTGTAGTCCTCGTCCCGGCCCGGTGGCGGGACCGTCGGCGCCACCCTGTGGTCGTGCTCGGCCGACAGCCCGAGGTGGAAGTCCGCCCCGAGCGGCCCGGCGACCTCGTCGGCGAAGAACTCGCCCGGACCGCGACCGGTGATCCGCCGTATGACCTCACCGACGAGAAACCCCTGGGTGAGCGAGTGGTACCCGGCCGCGGTGCCCGGCTCCCACTGCGGCGCCTGCCCGGCCAGCCGAGCCGTGGCGGCCGGCCAGTCGTAGAGCTCTGTCACCGGCCCGTTCCAGTCGGGCAGGCCCGCGGTGTGCCCCAGGAGGTGCCGCACCAGGACCCCCTCCTTGCCGGCCGCGGCGAACTCGGGCCAGTACCGGGCGACGGGCGCGTCCGGATCGAGCTCGCCCCGGTCGGCCAGTATCAGCGCGCACAGCGCCGTCATCGTCTTCGTGACGGAGAAGACGTTGACGATCGTGTCCCGCTCCCAGGGCACCGTCCGCTCCGGGTCGGCGAACCCGCCCCAGACGTCCACCACCGGCTCACCGTCGACGAACACCGCCACCGAGCCGCCCACGTCCCCGTCGTCCAGCAACTCGGCCAGCGCACTGGGCACCGCCGTGAACAGATCGTCGTACGAGCCCTGAATGTCAGCCATGCACGGTATTACCCCGCACCCGCAACCGGAGAGCAACCGAATTCCGGGGGCGGGCCCGGCGTGCGGACCGCCGGCCGTACCGGGCCGCTACCGTCCGGAACCGCCGGCCGAGGTCTTGGTCAGCGGGGAGGCCTGCCCGCCCATGTCGAGACGGAACGGCGGATATTCATCGGTCATCAACGCGGCATAGGCCGCCACCCGCGCGGCCCAGCGAGCCAGACCGAGCAGGAAATCGAAGAGGTGAACCGGATACCGGGCGGTGACCGCCAGGATGATCACGGCGACGAGGGAGAGGAAGGGAATCAGGCCACCGCCGTGCCAGCTGTCGTCCCCCCAGCCCCAGGCCCAGTCGCCGAAGAACATCCCGACGACGATGTACTGCGGGATCGCCAGCAGCCACCACTTCACCAGGACGAGCCCACGGGAAAGACGCTCGGGATAGACGACGTCGAAATGCGCCGGGTAGTCGGATACCTCCGCGAGGGTGAACGGCGGATAGCGGTCGGTGCCGAGCACGGTGTGCGCGTAGTAGCCGACACGCCAGTTCCAGCGCATCACGCCGACATTGAAGTCGAAGAGGGAGCGGGGGTACCGGCCGGTGAACAGGATGGCGAAGAACGCGACGACCGTCGCGACGGAGAACGCGATCCACAGGAAGAACAGCACGATGTAGTGCGGAATGGCGAGGAGCCACTTCACCAACCACAGCCATCTGGACAACCGGGGATCGAGGAACGCCTCGATACGCACGGGTGACACGGTGACCGGAATCATGTGGGCCGCCCCTTTCCGAGCGCGATCATGAATTCAGGCTCGCACGGGAGGGGAATGGCCGCGACCTGGGCCACGGGGGGCGCGCCGGACGGCCCTCGGCGGATCGCTGCCGTCGACGCCGGCGCACGGCCCTGCCCCCGACTCGGCTCCCGCCGGATCCGGCCGGTCAGTCCACCAGGGGCAAGGCGGCCGCAATCTTGTTCCGCTCCTTGCGGCCGACCAGCGGGAAGATGATCCTCAGGCCCTGCTCGCTGTCCGCCGACGAGACGACGAAGGACGAGTTGAGCACCCGCTCCTTGATCGCCGAGCGGACGAGGCCGGCACGCGGGATCGTCATCAGGTGCTCTTCCGGCCGGGCGAACGTCGGGTTCGCCCGGAAGATGAAGATGCGGCGGTCGGTCATCGCCAAGTACATGGGGGTCGGCACCGGGATCACGGCCATTCCACCGCCGCTGAGGATCGCCGAGGCCGCCGCGAACGCCGACGTCCTGCGCACGGTGACGGAACTCAGATTCACGATGGTCGTCACTTCGACCTGCTCCCCGGGCTCGAGCATGGGCTCGACGGCGGCCAAGAGAAGCCGGCGGCGCTTTCCGTTCACGGGGACACTCCTGAAAGATCGACTGCGAACCGTACGGGACTGTCCCGTACGACGTGCGTGATCAGGTATCCCATGAGATGCCCGGGACACATGGGCCCACAGCGCGGAGCGGGGCCCCGCGGGGGCTTGAGAGTTCGGTTGTGCGGCAGCCCGTCATCCTTGCAGGGTGAGCAAGAAGCTCGTCTTCGACGGGACAAGGGCGTTCCTGGGGCAGCAGGCGAGCGGCGGAGTCCAGGTCTCCCCTGCTGACGAGGGCGTGGATCTCGTGGGTGAGTGGGGTGACGTCGCGGATGGCGACCGTCCACTCGTCCGCGTAGCGCCGTGCGGCCTCACCGGAGAGGCCGAGTCCTAGGGACCGGTACGGCAGGGGGTGGAGGTGCAGGTGCCGCTCGGAGTCCCACTGCACGCGGGTGGCTGCGCGCTTCTACTGGCGCTGCCAGGCGGCGCGATCGGGGCGCGCCCCGCGGACATGGTTCGACAGACAGGCCTGGCGCAGGGCAGAGTCTCCTCGGCCGCAGGCAGCTGAGCGCGGACCTGCTCGGCGTCGAGAAGGAAGTCCGCGAACCAGCCCGGCAGTCGCGTCGGGGCCCAGGGCGTCCTTGTGGTCAGGCACCGCGCCGACGATCCACACACCTGTGAGCCGATCCCCAGGAGTCCGCCGAACAGCGTGTACACGATGCGCCGCCAGGATTCGGGCGTCGGCAGCACAGAGGCGGTGAGGAACCTTTCCCTTGTCTCCCGCTGGTATCCGGAAAGCCTCTGTTCAAGGTCCGGCCGCTCGACTCAGGCCTCCTTCTTCGTCCCTTTCATCACGCAACCATGATCCACGCTTCCGCGGGTTCACCCAAGGGGACTGATTGTGCAGTCCGATTTGATCAGGTTTGATCAGGCTTCGGTGCTGCCGAAGAGGGTGTCGGCCGGCCCGCGTGTCCACAGGGAAAGGTCGCTGCTCGTCGCCACGGCGATGGTCTGTCCGGAGGGCGAGAAGCCGGCTGTGCGGAATGTGGAGTAGTTCGAGTGGAAGATGTGCCACCACTGCTCTCCGTGCGGACCCGCGTGGGGCAACCCACCGTCGCGGGACAGCAGGACACGCTCGTTCGGCCAGGCCGGGGTGACGACCTCCAGGGTCCAGCCGTCCGCGGTGGTGGTGTGCAGCCCCCCGCCGAAAAGCCCCGCGATGCGCACGCGGCTTCCGGCGATCGGCCCCAGTCCGGGGCACGAAAGGTCGGCAACCGCGTCGGGGGTGCTGTCCTCGGGGCCGGGGTCGCGGTCCCTGGCGATCTTCTCCCCGGTGACGGCATCGAAGAGACCGTGACCGTCGTGGGAGACGACCATCACCAAGTCGTGGCCGCTGGCGGGATGCGTCGCGAAGCCGATTCCGAGCAGTCCGCCGACAGGAACGCCGTATGCGTACTCGAAGACGGGCTGCCAGGGTTCAGGAGCGGGCACCACGGGGGCCGCGAGAAGCCGGTTCCGCATCGCCTGCTGGTACACCGAGAGCTCGGGCTCACGCTCCGACTGCTCGACCGGAGCCGCCTTCCTCGTCCACTTCATCACGGCTCCATGATCCACGCTACGGCGGGTTCCCCAACGGAGTCGATGATGCAGGCCAGCGCTCAAGCACATGCTCTTGCAGTCTGTGAACGCGGCTTGATGACCCACGTCATCCTGTGGAGTCGGCCGGTTCAGGCGGCCACCGGTTTTCCCCTTCACCACGTAGGGCGTCGGTCAAGACGTCCCCGAGTTCGACTCGAACGGGCCCTCGGACTCTCCGGGTGAGGCCACCGGCGCGGGGCGGGCCCAGGCCGGTGCGCTCCCCGCGGTGGTCTCGGTGGCAGGTGGCAGGTGGCAGGTGGCAGGTGGCAGGGGGTCGGGCGGCCGCGGGCGGGTTGGACGGGCACGGAATCGCTTGGAGCCCTCGCGCGTTGAGCACAGTGGCTAGGGGATGCCGGTGGTGTGCGAGCCGAGTAGACCGAGTGAGCGAGCTGACAGAGATGGGAGGCCGTAATGGCTGCGCAGACGCAGAGGGCCGTGCTGGCCGGCGGATGCTTCTGGGGGATGGAGGAGCTGATCCGCAGGCTCCCGGGCGTGACGGCGACTCGGGTCGGATACACGGGGGGTGACGTGCCGAACGCGACGTACCACAACCATGGCACGCACGCGGAGGCCATTGAGATCCTCTTCGACCCCGAGAAGACCGACTTCCGCACGATCCTGGAGTTCTTCTTCCAGATCCACGACCCGAGCACCAAGAACCGTCAGGGCAACGACATCGGCCTCAGCTACCGCTCGGCGATCTACTACGTGGATGACGAGCAGAAGCGGATCGCCGAGGACACCATCGCGGATGTGGACGCGTCCGGACTGTGGCCCGGCAAGGTCGTCACCGAGGTGGAGCCGGTCGGCCCCTTCTGGGAGGCCGAGCCCGAGCACCAGGACTACCTGCAGCGTTACCCGGACGGCTACACCTGTCACTTCCCGCGCCCGGGATGGCGGCTGCCCGCCCGCGCGCAGGGCTGACCACGAGGCGGCCCGGCAGAAGACGGAGGCCGCGCCGGGCGAGGCTCCGCCGACGCTCTCCCCGTCTTCGTCGTACGACAAGGCGTCGTGGGGCGAAAACGAAGACGGCTGTCGGCTGCGGCTCAGCCGGCGGCCGTGGCGACCAGCCGGCCGCCGTGGCGGCGCCGGTGGGACGAGACGCCCCCCGCTGCTCAGTGCGGGAGTGTCGCCGGGCTGCCGCCATTCGCCTCGTAGCCCGCCACCGCCAGCGCCCGGTACACCGCGAACTCGCCGGCCGGGTCCGCGGAGAGGGTCCAGGGCAGGGCGCCGACGTGACCGTCGACGTGTATGAGCTGGTTCATGGCCTCCGCCCAGCGCTCGCTCCGCACCAGGAAGAAGACGAGCAGATGGCGCACGTGCGCCAGCATCGGGTCGTCGGGACGGGCCGCGTGCACCGCGAAAAGGGCGCCGTGGATCGCCTTCGTCACGACCTCGCTCTGGTAGAAGCTGCTGACCAGGTTCACCTCGGGAAGGTGCTCGAAGACCGCGAAGAGCGGCATCGCCGCGAGGAGCGAGCCCCGTGGGGCCCGGGCCGCGGCCGCCTCCGCGAACGAGTTGGCCAGCTCGCGCGAGCCGTGCCACTTCTCGCACCAGTAGTGCAGGGCAGCCAGATGCGCTCCCATGTGTGCCGGGGCGCGGTCAAGGATCTTCAGCCAGAGCTGCTCGAACTCCTTCTGCGAGTAGTTCAGCCCGCGCGCCACCGACAGCTCGACGATGTACGGCACCGGGTCACCGGGGGAGAGCAGCGCCGCCTGGCCACAGGCGTCCTTGGCCTCCTCCATGATGATCCGGAAGTCGTCCGTGCCCGGCGTGGACGTCCGCCACGCCTGCTGGACCAGGAACTCGGCGTGCACCGCCGCACCGCCGGCGTCCTTGGGCGCCTCCACCCGCCACACCCGCAGCCACTGCCCGCCCGGCGCCTCACTGACACCACCCGGCCGCTGCTGCAACTCCAGCGCCGCCGCGCCGGCGAAGGCCTGCACGCGCTGCCAGCGCAGCTCGCCCTCGATCTCCGTACCGGCCAGCAGCTGCTGGGCCGCCCGGTAGTCCTGCGTGTGCTGCACCACGTCCAGGACGTCCAGCAGGTCCTGGTCGGGTCCGGGCATGCGGATGTCCAGCTCCTCGGTGCGTACGAAGCCGTAGTTCGCCGGGTCCGCGGCGTCCGGGTGGCCTTCCGGCACCTGCTCGATCATCCCGCGCCTGCGCCGCAGGAACGGCAGCACCACGAAGCTGAGCATGATCAGCGCCATCAGGACCCAGAGAATCTCCATGCCTCAAGCGAACCAGACCGCGCCGACAATTGGCCAACCCCGCCCCCACCACCTGTGGAAAAAGTCCCTTCCGACCCCCGCAGCCTGTGGAAAACGCCCCCTCCGGCCGCACACAGCACCACGCCGGACCCCGGAGCGCGGCGGGCGGCCGGGCAGCAGTCCCGCAGCAATCCCGCGAGCGCACTACGCTCGATGCCCATGAGCGACAGGCACATCAGTCAGCATTTCGAGACCCTGGCGATCCACGCGGGCAACACCGCCGATCCCCTCACCGGCGCGGTCGTCCCGCCGATCTACCAGGTCTCGACCTACAAGCAGGACGGCGTCGGCGGCCTGCGCGGCGGCTACGAGTACAGCCGCAGCGCCAACCCGACCCGCACCGCCCTGGAGGAGAACCTCGCCGCCCTCGAGGGCGGCCGCCGAGGCCTCGCGTTCGCTTCCGGACTGGCGGCCGAGGACTGCCTGTTGCGTACGCTGCTCAGCCCCGGCGACCACGTGGTCATCCCCAACGACGCGTACGGCGGCACCTTCCGCCTCTTCGCCAAGGTCGTCGCCCGCTGGGGCGTGGAGTGGTCGGTCGCCGACACCAGCGACCCGGCCGCCGTACGGGCCGCGATCACCCCGAAGACCAAGGCCGTGTGGGTGGAGACGCCCTCCAACCCGCTGCTCGGCATCACCGACATCGCCGCCGTCGCCGAGGTCGCCCGGGACGCGGGCGCGAAGCTCGTCGTCGACAACACCTTCGCCACGCCGTACCTGCAGCAGCCGCTGTCGCTCGGCGCGGACGTCGTCGTGCACTCGCTGACCAAGTACATGGGCGGCCACTCCGACGTCGTCGGCGGTGCGCTGATCGTCAGCGACCGGGAGCTGGGCGAGGAACTGGCGTACCACCAGAACGCGATGGGCGCGGTCGCCGGGCCCTTCGACTCCTGGCTGGTGCTGCGCGGCACCAAGACGCTGTCGGTGCGCATGGACCGGCACAGCGAGAACGCCACGAAGGTCGCCGACATGCTGACCCGGCACGCGCGCGTGACGAGCGTCCTGTACCCGGGCCTGCCCGAGCACCCCGGTCACGAGGTGGCCGCCAAGCAGATGCGGTCCTTCGGCGGCATGATCTCCTTCCGGGTCGCCGGCGGCGAGGAAGCGGCCGTCGAGGTCTGCAACCGCGCCCAGGTGTTCACGCTCGGGGAGTCCCTCGGCGGCGTCGAGTCCCTCATCGAGCACCCCGGCCGCATGACGCACGCCTCCGCTGCGGGCTCGGCCCTGGAGGTCCCCGCCGACCTGGTCCGGCTCTCGGTGGGCATCGAGAACGTCGACGACCTGCTGGAGGACCTGCAGCAGGCCCTCGGGTAGCCCTTCAGGGCTTCACCAGCCAGTGAGCGGTGGGGTCGTCTCCGACGGCGGCTCCACCCAGGGGCGGGTCGTGACCGCCCAGACGGTGAACACCACGGTCGCCGCGAACAGCAGCAGCCACAGCAGCCGCAGAGCGGTCGTACGGCGCCGCAGGATGCGGCTGCCGCGACGGACGGCGTCCGCGTGGAGTTCCGCCGGTACGTGCGGCGTGGTCCGCTCCATCATCTGCCGTACGACGGCCTCCCGCTCGGTCCGGTTCACGATGCCGCCGCCTTCGCCCGCAGACGCGCGGGAGCCGTGCCGTGCGGCGGCCGCAGGAGGGCCGCCGTCGCGCGGTCGCAGATCAGGTGGACGCGTTCCGCGGGCAGCCCGAGCAGCGCCGCCACCTGTTCCTCGGCGACACCCTCGTAGAGCCTCAGGACCAGGACGAGCCGCTGCTGCGGGGAGAGCACGGCCAGCGGGCCGGCGGGACGCGTGCGGGCACGTCCGAACGGCAGCCCGGCGTACGGGTGCCATGTCCCGCGCGCGAAGCGGACGGCCAGACACTCACGGGCGTGGTTGTACGGGTCCTCGCCCCGCAGTCGGCCCCAGCACGCGTACGTGTGCGCGAGGGCGCGGGTCAGAAGGCGCCGCGCGCGCGGGTTGTCGTCCGGGGCCTCCGCCGTCAGCAGCGTGGCGGCCTGCAGCAGCCGTCCGCCCGCGCCGGCCACGAACGCCTCGAACTCCCGGGCCCGGCCGGCCTCCTGGACCGTACGCCTCTCTCGCACAGCGAGCCTCCCGCCTGACGGCGACCCCCTGGGAACGGATCCCGGCTACCGGTCTCATATGAGGCCAGGGGCGGCCTCCCGGTCAAGAGTCACGCACGCCCGCCGGGAAATCGCCCCACGCGCGGGTGCGCCCCGGCCCCTAGGACAGCAGACTCACCCTCACGGCCTTCGTCTTGATCGGTGCACCTTGGTCGGAGCACAGGATCAGACCAAGGCGCCCGCCCCCACGTCCGGCGAATCCCCAGGTGAGCGACCCAGTTCGAGCCGTCGTTCGAGGCCGGAAGAAACAGAACAAGCTTAAAGCTTCGATTCTGAGTTGTTCAGGAGGAGAGGGCCGCCGAGCCGCACGCGCCCGTTCGTACGAATCCGTACATGGAGCGGTACGCGCAGGATTAGACCTCGTCCACGGGTGTGAACCAGAAACGGATCCTCGTCGTAGCGGTAGGTGGCCTCACCGAGCCGAAGACCCGGCGTCAACACGCGATCAACGGTGCTCGCTCGGTCCACTCAAGTTGCAGAGCAGGAGAGAACCTGGTGAAGAAGCCCTTGAGGAAGATCCTGGCCGGTTTGACCGGTGTACTGGCTGTGGCCGGTTTGACCGTCGCCAACGCTCCCAGTGCGCAGGCGGCACCCCAGTCCACCGTGGCAGCCCAGGGCATTGTGTGGGAGATCTGGAACAACTACAACGGCCTGTTTCTCGATGCCGACTCCGGCCGCAACGTTTACACGTACCCCAGGAACAACGGCACCGGCCAGCTTTGGGCCGAGCGCGCCGGAGACCGCCGATCCAACGTGGCAACCGGAGAGTGCCTCAACCAGTCATCGTGGGGCGGGGACGTCGGGACGTACCCCTGCTCGACCCTTGACACCGAGAAGTGGGTCCATGAGTCGCACCCCGGCGGCGTAGTGATCAGGCTCCGGGGTTTCCCTTACTGCCTGTCGTCGGGCGATAAGCCCGGCCCTGTCCCGGGCTCCCGGCTCGTCACCACGGAGGTCTGCGCCCCCGACAAGAAGCAGCTCTGGTCGGTTCGCGCGGTTTTCTGAGCTTGTTTTTTCTTCCGGCCTCGAACGACGGCTCGAACTGGGTCGCTCACCTGGGGATTCGCCGGACGTGGGGGCGGGCGCCTTGGTCTGATCCTGTGCTCCGACCAAGGTGCACCGATCAAGACGAAGGCCGTGAGGGTGAGTCTGCTGTCTGACGCTGTCCGGAGGGAAGCGTTCGCGGAAGCGTCACGCTTCCGGGGCGAGTTCTACGAGTGTCTGACCGCCCGGCGCGATGAGTTGTTCGAGCTGGTGGACGCGGTGCTGTGCGCGGAGCGGGCGGTGAGGTCCCCGGTCGACCTGACGCTGCTGCCCGAGCACCGACGTGGGCACGGAGCGATGTACGGCGGCCTGAACCACGGCCGGATCGACATGGACCGGCTGCGGACTGTCCTGGCCGGGCTGGCCCCGCCCGCCTCGGCCCGGTCCTGGGCCTGCCCGCCTCCACCGTGCACCGCATCCTCACCCGCCACGGCCTGAACCGGCTTGCGCACCTGGACAGGCCCACCGGACAAGTCATCCGCCGCTACGAACGCGACCGGCCCGGCGAACTCCTCCACGTCGACGTCAAGAAACTCGGCCGCATCCCCGACGGCGGCGGCCACAAGGTCCTTGGCCGACAAGCGGGCCGGGCCACCCGCAGCGCGATGGGCTTCGACTACATCCACTCCGCCGTCGACGACCACAGCCGTCTCGCCTACAGCGAGATCCACGCCGACGAGAAAGCCGCCACCTGCGCAGCCTTTCTCCGCCGGGCCGCAGCCTTCTTCCACACCACGGGCATCACCCGCATCGAGCGGGTCCTGACCGACAACGCTTGGCCCTACCGCAAGAGCTTCGCCTGGCAGCAGGCACTCGCCGACCTCGGCGCGAGCCGAAAGCTCACCCGCGCCTACCGGCCGCAGACCAACGGCAAGGTCGAACGCTTCAACCGCACCCTGCTTGACGAGTGGGCCTACCTCAAGCCCTACACCAGCACGGCGCCTCGCCGCGTTGTCGGGATCGCCCGCGTACGGCCCGGTACGCGGACGACCCTCCGCCTTGCGATGCACCGCACCAGACGCCGCGGGCCCCGCCCTCCGGGCGGACGACGCCACTTTCGAAACACGCCCTAGCCTCCGGCGCGGACGGACGCGACGAACGCTCCCCAGGCGGCCCGGTGAACGACGTTCACCGGGCCGCCTGGGGTCCCGCGCCCGGAGCGCGAATCGAATTCCAACCGACGTACCCCCTGCGGCGTCTCCGTACATGTGAAGCACATCAAGCGCAGGAAGCACACGGGGCACAGGAAGCTCAGGACGCGTGGCTCGCTGACGGGCGCGGCCGCCCTGGTCGCCGCCCTGCTGCTGGGGGCGGCCCTGAGCGGCACGGACGGTGCGGTCGCCGCGGGCAGCGGTGCCGCGTCCGCCGTGACCGAGTCCTACGACCTGGGGGACTCGGCGTTCACCGACCCGGAGACGGGCACGGTCAGCGAGGTGCGCGCGGTCGTCCACCGCCCCGCGCGCGTGAGCGGCCGGCTGCCGCTGGTGGTGCTGTCGCACGGCTCCTGGTACGCCTGCACCGACCCCTCGGCCGAGGCCTGGCCCTGCGACAAGGGAAGGCCGTACCCCAGCTACCGGGGCTACGAGTACCTGGCGGAGAGCCTCGCCGAACGAGGTTTCGTCGTCGTGTCGCTGAGCGCGGACGGCATCAACATGACGTCGTTCGACTACGGGGACCGCGCCCGGCTGATCAACGAACACCTGCGGCTGTGGCAGCGGCTGGCGCAGGGCGGCGGGGCCCTCGCCAAGCGGCTCCCCGCGCTGCGCGGACACGTGGACATGCGGCGCGTCGGGACCCTCGGGCACTCCCGGGGCGGCAAGGCGGTGATGTGGCAGGCGTCGGACAAGCACCGCGGCGAGGTTCCCGCCGGTGTCCGGGTCGGGGCCGTCCTGGCGCTGGCGCCGGTGAAGTTCGACGACCCGGAGGGGGACGACAGCGACACGCTCGTCACACGGACGCCGGTCGCCGTGGTGACCTCCGGCTGCGACGGTGCCGTCGGGGAGAAGGGCCAGGAGTACCTGGACGACGCCGAGGGGCGCACCGAGGAGCCGGCGTACTCCGTCTCGCTGCGCGACGCGAACCACAACTACTTCAACACGCGGTGGACCCCGCCGGCCTCGCTGGGCGAGGACGACAGCACCTGCCCCGACCGCGAACTGGCCCCCGCGACCCAGCAGAACGCGCTCACCGCGTACGCCACCGCGTTCTTCGAGAAGTACCTCGAGGGTGACAGCGGCGGCGAGGGCGTCCTCACCGGAAAGCGCGCCCTGCCGGGGGTGGCGTCGACCACGCGTGTGGTCGAGCCGGTGGCCCGCTGAGGGCGGCACACCTATTGCACGGTGATGGAGTCCAGCTTGCCCCGCAGGTAGGCGTGCGAGTCGACCGGCTCGTACGCCACCCGTCCCACCGGCGCGGGCACGGACTCCACGGTCGTCCCCGGGGTGCACTCGCCGAAGTAGACGAGGGACATCAGCTCCTCCGCGGGCTCGTCGGCCGGAGGCGGGAGCACCCGGTGCCGACCCGACCGCCACCGGTCCCCCGTCCAACGGGCCATCAGGTCACCGATGTTGATGGTGAACGCCGCCGGGTCGAAGGGCGCGTCCTCCCAGCCGCCCGCGTCCGTCCAGACCTGGAGCCCGCCCTTGCCGGCCTGCCGGTCGAGGATCGTCACCGTCCCGAAGTCGGTGTGCGGGCCGATGCGGAACTGGCCGGGCTCGGGCTCCCCGACGACGTCCGTCCCCGGATACCAGTTGATGTTGAAGCCGTAGGTGGGGTGGTCCATGTGGCGGGAGAAGAAGTCCGGTTCGAGGCCGAGGGCCTCACCGAGCAGCGAGAGCAGCTGTTTCTCCAGCTCGCCCATCTTCTCCAGGTACTCCGCGCAGAGCACTTCCAGCTCGGGCACCTCCGCGGGCCACACGTTCGGCGCGTACCACTCCGCGTTGATCACCGGGTCGTCGAAGGGCTCGTGGGTGGCGAAGGTGAGCGACTCCTTCAGGTCGGGCGGGGTCTCGGTCCCCTCCGAGTAGCCGTTGGCCTCCGCGCCGGGGCCGAGCCAGCCGCGGCCGCCGACCTTCACCGCGTACGGCTGCTTGACCTCGACGGGGAGGCCGAAGAAGGCCCGCGCGGCCGAACGGATCCGGGACCGCAGGGCGGGGTCCACGCCGTGCCCGGTGACCAGCAGGAAACCGGCCGTCTGCAGAGCCTCGTCGACGGTACGGGCGATACCGGCGCGGGTCTCGGCGTCGCCGTCGCGCCAGGGCGCGAGGTCGATCGTGGGGATTCGTGGCTTACTCACCGATGTCCTCGTTCCACAGAGCCGGGTTCTTCTCGATGAAGTCGCCCATCAGGGCGACGCACTCGGGGTCGTCCAGGAGCACGATCTCCACGCCGTGCCGCGCCAGCCAGTCGTGCCCGCCGTGGAAGGTGACGGCCTCGCCCACGACGACCCTCGAGATGCCGAACTGGCGGACCAGGCCCGAGCAGTACCAGCACGGTGAGAGGGTCGTGACCATCGTCGTGCCGCGGTACGACCGCTGCCGGCCCGCCGCGCGGAACGCTGCCGTCTCCGCGTGCATGGAGGGGTCGTCGTCCTGGACGCGCCGGTTGTGTCCGCGGCCGAGCAGGCGGCCGTCGGCGCCGTAGAGGGCGGCGCCGATCGGGATGCCGCCCTCGGCCAGCCCGGCACGGGCCTCGGCGACGGCCGTGGCGAGCCAGGCGCGGGCGGTCGTCTGATCCACAGAGTCCATGACCTCACTCTGCTCTGACCGAAACACCTGGGCAACGTGCGGAAAGTACTCTCCGGGCAGCCCGCAGCCGGACGTTCTGTCAGCGGAACCCTCAACGGAACTGTCAGCGCCCTGGAGGTCCCCGTGCCCGCACTCACCCTCCGCGAAGTCCTGGCCCTCGACCCGGTGCGGGCCAGCGAACCCGAGCTGCTCGCCGGCGCCGCCGGACTCGACCGTCCCGTCCGCTGGGTCCACTCCAGCGAGGTCTACGAGGGCGCCAACTTCCTCGACGGCGGAGAGCTGCTGCTCACCAACGGTTTCGGGCTGACGGACGCGGACGACGAGGTCCGGCGGCGGTACGTGCGCGAGCTGGCCGCGCGGGGAGCCGCCGGGCTCGCGGTGGAGGTGGGGCGGTCCCTGCCGAGCATGCCGGCCGAGGTGATCGACGAGGCCCGCCGGCTCGAGCTGCCGCTGCTGGCCATGCACCGGGTCGTGCCCTTCGTACGGATCACCGAGGCCGCGAACCGGGCGATCGTGGCCCGGGGCCTGTCGGGGCGTTCCGTGACCCGGCCGTGGGGTGACGACCACACGGCGGCCCTGCTGGCCGACCTCGCCGACCGGGCCGCGCTGAACCAGCCGGAGGTGGAGGCGCGGGCGGCCCTCGCCGGGTTCCATCCGGGGCCGGGGGCGCGGCTGATCGGTGTCTCCGTACACGGCACGCGCGAGGTGGGGACGGTCGACCGGGCCGTACGGCTGCTGGGAGGCGGCGGGGTGCTGCGGGCCGCCTTTCCCGGGGACGTCCTCGCCCTGCTCGCGCTGTCCGGGAGCCGGGCCGGGGATCCGGTGCGCGTCGTCCAGGAGGCATTCCGGGCGGCCGCCGAGCCCGGGCTGACGGTCGCCGTGGGGCACGTGGTCGCGGCCGGCGGCGGCTGGCTGCGCTGGAGCGAGACCCTGCGCGCGGCCCGTACGACCCTGGAACTGGCGCTGACCGTGCCCGCCGCCGAGCCCGCCGCGCCGGACGGCCCCCTGGTGACCTCCTCCCGCGCCTTCGCCCTGGAGCGGGAGCTGACCCGGGGCGGGGTGGACGCCAACCGGGAGCGGCTCGCGGGCATGGTCCAGCACGCGCTGGGCCCCCTCCTGGAGTGGGAGGCGGCCCATGCCAGCGACCTGGTCCGCACCCTGGAGGTCCATCTGCGCAACGGTTGCTCGCCCACGCGTACGGCGGCGTTGCTGCACATCGGCCGCCAGTCCCTCTACCAGCGCCTGGAACGGATCGAGTCCCTCCTCGGCCTGGAGATCGGCGACCCGGACCTGCTGGGCGAGCTCCTGGCGGCGACCTGCGCGCACCGGGTGGTGCGGGGGACGGCGGGCGCGGTCCGTCTCGTGGGCGTCAGCGCAGCCTGACGCGGGCGGGGCCGTCCAGCCCTGTCGAAATCCCCCGGAAAATGTCCCGGCGCCCGGCAGGTAACCTGTGCCGATCACCGCCGCGCACGCGGCAGTTGGGCCCTGGGTGCGTGGGAGGAACGGTCATGGTTGCTGCTCCGGTGCTGGAGGAGCTGCGGGAGGTCTGCCAGCCGCAGGCCAAGCTGGCGAGCCGGAACGGTGAGCACTGGGCTGGGCGGCTGTACATGCGGCGCGTCTCGCTGCGGTTCACCCGCCAGCTGGTGCGCACCCCGGTCACCCCCGACCAGCTGACCTGGACGATGGTGGTGTGCGGGGTGCTGTCGGGGGCCGCGCTGCTGATACCGGGGGTGGCGGGGGCCGTCCTCGCCGCCCTCCTCATGCAGCTGTTCCTGCTGTTCGACTGCGTCGACGGTGAGGTCGCCCGCTGGAAGGGGCAGAACAGCGCGACCGGGATCTACGTCGACCGGCTCGGCGCCTATCTGGCGGACGCGGCGCTGATGATCGGGTTCGGCTTCCGGGCGGCGCAGTCCGGTATCGGCGGCTGGGCGGGCTTCAACGGCTGGGTGTCGCTGGGGCTCGCGACCGCCCTCGGGGTCGTGCTGCTGAAGGCGTCCACCGACCTGGTGGACGTGGCCCGGGCCCGGCGCGGGCTGGCCGTCGCCGACGACGAGGCCGCCGCGCCCCGCTCGCAGGGCGTGGCCTCGGTGCGCAGGCTCGCCGCAGCCTTCAAGATCCACCGGGTGACCAACGGCATCGAGGCCTCCCTGGTCCTCCTCGTCGTCGCGTTCGCCGACGCCGCGACCGGGGGTGTCGAGCCGACCCGCTGGACGCTCGCCGCCATCGCCGTCATCACCTGGCTGATGGTCCCGGCCCACCTGCTGTCGATCCTGTCGTCGTCCCGTTTGCGGTGACTTCCGGGATTTCCCTCAGGCGCGCAGCACCGCGATCAGACGTTCGAACCGGGCCCGCCAGTCGGATTCCCGTTCGCCCTCGCCCTGGAACTCGTGCGTGAAACGCAGGACGGACGCGTCGTCCCCGTCCCGCTCCAGATGGAAGCGGACGCGGCCGATGGCCGGGAAGGTGTACTCGGCGACCCGGTCCACGTCCCAGGCGGTGACCTGACCCTCCCCCGGCCCGCGCAGCACGACCACGCCACCGAGCCGGGGTTCGAGCAGCTCCACCCCGGTCCACCAGGCGGCCAGCCCGTCCGGCGTGCTCACCGCCGGCCAGACCGCCTCCATGGGGACCGGAAGCCGTACCAGGAGGTGCATGACACCAGGGTGGCCCGCGCGAGCCGGTTTCGCACGGTTACGGCCTCCGGCCCTTCTGGCCCGACCGGGCCCCGAGGTTCCCCCGCGCGGATGCGTCTTCGCAGATTCGTCTCCACGCCCCTCTTCCTGTCCGCGCGACGAAGGCCGGTTCCCGTGACTCAGGTCACAGGGAACCGGCCTTCACCGCGGGCGGGTCACACGCCGGCGTAGGAGTGCTTGCCGGAGACGAAGATGTTGACGCCGTAGTAGTTGAACAGCCAGCAGCCGAAGGCGATCAGGGCCAGGTAGGCGGCCTTGCGGCCCTTCCAGCCGGCCGTGGCGCGGGCGTGCAGGTAGCAGGCGTAGGCGACCCAGGTGATGAACGACCAGGTCTCCTTGGGGTCCCAGCCCCAGTAGCGGCCCCAGGCGTCGCCCGCCCAGATCGCGCCCGCGATGATCGTGAAGGTCCACAGCGGGAAGACCGCCGCGTTCACCCGGTACGCGAACTTGTCGAGGGAGGCCGAGGCGGGCAGCCGGTCGAGCACCGAGTTCGCGAACGTGCCGGGCTTGCCGCCGGTCGCGAGCTTGTTCTCGTACGCGTCCTTGAAGAGGTACAGGATCGTGGCGACCGCGCCGACGTAGAACACCGCGCCACAGAAGATCGCGGTGGAGACGTGGATGTACAGCCAGTACGAGTGCAGCGCCGGCACCAGCTGGTCGCTCGCCGTGTACAGCACGGTGACCGCGAGGCCCAGGTCGAGCAGGACCGTGGTGATCAGGAACAGGCCGAGCCAGCGCACGTTCTTCTTCAGCGCCAGCAGCGCGAGGTACACGCCGACGGCCACCGTGGAGAAGGTGAGGTTGAACTCGTACATGTTGCCCCAGGGCGCCCGCCCCACCGAGGCCGCGCGGGCGACGACCCCGCCCAGCTCGACCAGGAACGCCAGCACCGTGAGGGAGATGGCGATCCGGCCGTACATGTCGCCCTGCTCGTCCCCGCCGTGCGCACCCGGCCCGTCGGGCACGTCCCGCGCGCCGGCGGCGGACCGCACGACGACCTGCGGCCGCTCCAGTACGGCGGTGGAGCCGCCCTTCTTCACGGTGACGGCCGGGCCCTCGGCCTTGGCCTTCGCGTCGGCCGTGAGCGCGGCGGCGGTCCGGCCGACCCTGCTGCGGCTGCCGAAGAGCCATTCGGCGATGTACGCGAAGAAGGCCAGGGTGTAGACGGCCATCGCGGAGTAGATCAGCGTGTTGCTGATGCTCGCGAGGTGTTCGTTGGTGGCGGTGGCCAACTCGGTTGCGGCGGCGAGAGTCACTGCTCAGCCTCTTTTTCGGCAGGTACGACTTGGAGGTCGGGGGAATCGGAGTCGTTCTCGGGGTCGGGGGCCCCGGGAGCCTGGTCGTACAGGATCCCGGCGAGTTCGCCGAGTTCCTCGGGCACCTTGGCCGACTCGCTGCGGCCGAGGCCGGCCATCTCGACGACCGTGACGCCGTCGGCGCCCTTCACCGCGCGCACCCACACCCGGCGGCGCTGGATGAACAGGGAGGCGGCCAGGCCGAAGATCGCGGTGAGCGCGCCGGTCAGCGCCCAGCCGCCGGCGGGCTGCTGGGTGATCTGGAAGTTCGCCCACTGCTTGGTGCTCTCGTAGGTGATCGAGCCGGCCCCGTCCGGGAGCTTCATGGTCTCACCGGGCCTCAGGTTCTCCCGCAGCTGCGCGCCCTTGGCGTCCTTGAACGCCTTCACATGCGTCTTGTCGAGCTGGTAAACGCTCTGCGGGATGCCCGAGTTGACGCCCAGGTCGCCGTGGTACGGCGCCAGGTTCAGCACCGGGTTGCGCAGCGCGGGGAACGTGGAGGCGGTCTCGCTGCCCGGCGTGTACGACGGCAGGAAGAAGGCCGAGACGCCCAGCTGCTCTGTGACGCCCCTGGCGTTCCGGTAACCGTCCAGGACCTTGATCACACCGGTGGAGGTGACGTTGGAGTCGAGCGGCAGCAGCGGGACGGCGTCGTGGAAGACGACGTTGCCCTTGCCGTCGCGGACGGTGATCACGGGCGCGTAGCCGTGGGCGGTGAGGTAGATCTTCGAGTCGTCGATCTCCAGCGGGTGGTTGACCTGGACGGTGGTCTTCTTGTCCTTGCCGTACGCGCCGACGCTGTAGGTGAGGGCCGCCTCGTAGGTGCGCGGGGTGCCCGTGTTGGGGCCGGAGGTCTCGTACGTGCCGGTGAACTTGTCCAGGGTGAAGCTGAACGGGTTCAGGTCGCCGATGTCGAAGAGGTTGCCGGACTTGAAGTCGTCGTAGGAGATCAGGGTGTTGGAGAACCCGTTGCCCTCGACCAGGAGCTTGTTGCCCTCGGACTTGAAGAGCTGGCCCCAGGCGAAGGCGACCAGCAGCACGATGAGGGCGATGTGGAAGGCGAGGTTGCCGACCTCGCGCAGATAGCCCTTCTCGGCGGCGACGGCGTCCCCGGTGAGGTCGGCGCGGAAGCGGCGCTTCCTCAGGAGGACGAGCGCGGCCTCGCGGACCTGCTCCGGCTCGGCCCCGGTACGCCAGGTCGTGTGGGCCGGCAGCCGGGTCAGGCGCCTCGGCGCGGCCGGCGGGCGGCCGCGCAGCTGGCCCGTGAACTGCCAGGTGCGGGGGACGATGCAGCCGATGAGGGAGACGAACAGCAGGATGTAGACCGCGGAGAACCACACCGAGCTGTAGACGTGGAAGAGGCCGAGCCTGTCGTAGACCGGGGCGAGGGTCTGGTGGGCCTCGCGGAAGTCGGCGACTTTCGTGGCGTCGTTGCCGGACTGCGGGATCAGCGAGCCGGGGATCGCGCCGAGCGCCACCAGCAGCAGCAGGAGCAGCGCGACCCGCATGGAGGTCAGCTGGCGCCAGAACCAGCGGGCCCAGCCGATGACACCGAGCGCGGGTCCGTTGGACAGCGTCTCCACGGGCGCGGTGGACAACTGGGAGCCGGCGGCGCCGAGATCCCGGTCCTCGGAGGTGGCCGGCGTCTCACCGGTGGTCGTGGTCTTGCTCATGGATCAGATCCCCACAGTGAAGCCGGCGGACCAGGACTGCATGTCCTGCACGATTCGGTCCCACGCACCGGTCAGCAGCAGCAGACCGGTCACGATCATCATCGTGCCGCCGATCCGCATCACCCAGACGTAGTGACGCTTGACCCAGCCGAAGGCGCCGAGCGCCTTGCGGAAGGCGACCGCGGCCAGCACGAACGGCACGCCGAGCCCGAGGCAGTAGGCGACGGTCAGTATGGCACCGCGGCCGGCGCTCCCCTGCTGGGAGGAGAGGGCGATCACGGAGGCGAGGGTGGGGCCGATGCACGGGGTCCAGCCGATGCCGAACAGGGCGCCGAGCAGCGGGGCGCCGACGAGCCCCGTGGCGGGCCTCCTGTGGAAGCGGAACTCCCGGGCGGTCATCCAGGGCATCAGGCCCATGAAGAAGACCCCCATGAGGATCATGAGCACGCCCAGCACCTTGGACAGGACGCCCTGGTTCTCCTGGAGCGTCTGGCCGAAGTAGCCGAACAGGGCACCGCTGGAGACGAACACGGCGGTGAAGCCGAGGACGAACAGGGAGGCGCCGGCGACCATCCGGCCGCGCCGGGCCTCGGCCAGGTCGCTGCCGGTCACACCGGTGACGTACGACAGGTAGCCGGGGACGAGCGGCAGGACGCAGGGCGAGAAGAAGGAGACGAGACCGCCGAGCAGGGCGACCGGCAGGGCGAGGAGCAGGGCGCCGTTGAGGACCGTGTCGTTGTAGCCGTCCGCCGCGGCGAGCGTGGTGAGCGCGCTCACGTCACTTCTCCGCGAGGACCGGGGCGATCATCTTGCGCAGCTTCGCCTCGCTGAGCCCGGCCAGCGAGCGGGCGGCGATCTTCCCCTCCCGGTCTATGACCAGAGTGGAGGGGATGGCCTGCGGGTTGAGCGTGCCCTTCTTGAAACGGAGCATCAGTTTGCTGCTCGGGTCGTACAGGCTGGGGTAGGTGACGCCGTACTGCTCCTCGAAGGCGCGGGCGCTCCTGACCTGGGGGTCGGCGACGTTGATGCCGACGAACTGCACGCCCTGCGGCTGGAGATCCTTGGCGACCTTCTCGAGGTTGGGAGCCTCGGCGCGGCAGGGGGAGCACCAGGACCCCCACACGTTCAGGACGACGACCTTGCCCTTGTAGGAGGAGAGCGAGAGCTGCTGGTCGTCGATGGTCTTGCCGGACAGGTCGGGCGCCGGGTCGCGCTTGCCCTTCTCGACGGTGGAGATGCCGTCCTTGCCCATGATGAAGTTGGTGTCACCGCCGCCGCCCGAGACGCCTCCCGAGGTGCAGGCGGACAGCAGCAGTGTCGCCGCGGCGGCGACGGCGACGGACACTGGGGTGCGGCTGGCACTCATGTGAAAAGTTTCGCATGCCCGTTCTGGGGATCTTGCGCACCCCCCTTGCGGGCGGAAACCCGCATTTCAGGCGGCGGTTTTGGAGGGTGTGGGGACCTCTGCCAGGAACCGCTTCCAGCCGCCGGCCGGCTGCTGGCCGACATCCAGCGTGCGCAGCTTGTCGAGGATCTCCGGCTTCTGTACGTCGATCCAGTCCACGAACTGGCGGAAGGAGACCAGGCGTACGTCCCCGCCCTTCTCCTTCTCGCGGGCGATGTGCTTGAACGCCTCCTCGACGGCGTCCATGTAGATGCCGCCGTTCCACTGCTCGAAGTGGTTGCCGACGAAGAAGGGGGCGCGGTTTGTCTCGTATGCCCGCTGGAAGCCGGATATATACGCTTTGGCGGACTGCCGACGCCAGCCCGGGTAGTTGTGGCGGGGGGCGTTGGTCGAGTTGATCGACTGGTTGGCGAGCATGTTGTAGTCCATGGAGAGGACTTCGAAACTGCGTCCGGGGAAAGGTATCTGCTGCAAGGGCAGGTCCCAGAGCCCCTGCTTCTTCTGCGGCCACACCTGACGCCCGCCCGGCGAGGAGGCGTCGTAGCGCCAGCCGAGGGCGCGGGCGGTGGGCAGCAGGTTGCCCTGGCCGAGGAGACAGGGCGTGCGGCCGCCGACGAGTTCCTTGTCGTAGTCGAAGGGCAGGGCGGGCAGGTCGGTCCAGCCGGTGTTGGTCCGCCACTCCTTGACGAAGGACTTCGCCTGGTCGATCTCGCTGCGCCACTGCGCGGGCGTCCAGTTGCCGACGCTGCCGCTCCCGCCACAGAAGTGCCCGTTGAAGTGGGTGCCTATCTCGTGCCCTTCGAGCCAGGCCCGGCGGACGTTGGTGAGCGTCATCCGTACGTGCTCGTCGGTGAGGTAGCCGATGTCGGAGGCACCGCGCGGGTTGTTCGGGGGGTCGTAGAGCCGCTTCTTCGACTCGGGCAGCACATAGAGCCCGGAGAGGAAGAAGGTCATGGCCGCGCCGTGTTCCTTGGCGAGGTCCAGGAAGCGCGGGAAGAGACCGTTGCCGACCTCGCCGGCCCCGTCCCAGGAGAAGACGACGAACTGCGGGGGCTCCTGGCCGGGCTCCAGCGGCTCGGGCTTGGTCGGCTGGTGGGGCTGCCTGCCGGTGAAGGAGGTGGAGCCGTCGCCGAGGGGGCGGGCGGTGGCCTTGGGGCTGCTGGAGCTTTTCTTCCGGGATCCGCCGGAACCACCGGCGGGGGTCGGGTCCGGGCCGGTGAGGCTGCCGCAGCCCACGAGTCCGGCAGTGGCGGCCGCCCCGGCACCGAGTCCGAGTGCTCCCCTTCGGGTGATGGCGCGCATGGCAACCCCGTTCGTCACGTTCCCTGGTGGTCACCCATTCAGAGGACGCGACGAACGAGGAGGTTCCGCCAGTACTTCCGGATTCCGTAACAGACGCGAACAGAGGCAACTAGAAAGGGCTTACGGGCTCTTCGGGCTCACGGGTCCGTCCGTCACGCGCCGAAGGCCTTGCCCTGGCCCGCCCCCTTGGCCGGCTTGGCGCCGGCGCGGAGATGGGGCGGCACGAGGTCGATGGCGGGCTCGCTGTAACCGACGGAGACGATCTTGTCGCCCCGGTAGGTGAAGGTCGTCAGCGAGGCGAGCGTGCACTGCCGCTTGCGCGGGTCGTGCCACAGCCGGCGCCGCTCGACGTAGGACCGCACGATCCAGATCGGCAGCTGGTGGCTGACCAGCACGGCCTCGTGCCCACGGGCCATGTCCCTGGCCGCGTCCAGCGCCCCCTTCATCCGCACGACCTGGTCGACGTACGGCTCGCCCCAGGACGGCTTGAACGGGTTGACCAGGTGCTTCCAGTTCGCCGGCTTCTTGAGCGCCCCGTCCCCCACCCCGAAGGTCTTGCCCTGGAAGACGTTCTCGGCCTCGATGAGCCGCTCGTCGGTGGCGAGGTCGAGCCCGTGCGCCTTCGCGATCGGCGTCGCCGTCTCCTGCGCCCGCTCCAGCGGCGAGGCGACGACGTACGTCACATCGCGGGAGGCGAGATGCTCGGCGACCCGGTCGGCCATCTGCCGGCCGAGCTCGGAGAGGTGGTAGCCGCCGAGACGGCCGTACAGGACCCCGTCGGGGTTGGCGACCTCACCGTGCCGCATGAGGTGGACGACGGTGATGTCGTTCTTGTTGCCGAGGTTGCTGGTGTTGGCATTGTCACTCACGCGGTGGCCTCCGCAGCCGCTCGGGCCGCCGCCGGCAGGGCGTCGGCGATCCGCTGGATGGCCCGGTCGTCGTGGGCCGTGGACACGAACCAGGACTCGAAGGACGACGGCGGCAGATACACGCCGTTCGCCAGCAGCGAGTGGAAGAAGGCGGTGAAGCGGAAGGACTCCTGCGCCTTGGCGTCCTCGTAGCCGCGCACCGGCCGGTCGGTGAAGAACACGGAGAACATGTTGGAGGCGCTCTGCAGGGTGTGCGCGACGCCCTCCTTGCCCAGCGCCTCCGAGACCAGCGCCTGGATCTGCTCGGACGCGGCGTTGACCTTCGCGTACGCGGCGTCGTCGAGCAGACGGAGCTGGGCGAGCCCGGCGGCCGTGGCGACCGGGTTCCCGGAGAGGGTGCCGGCCTGGTAGACGGGCCCGGCGGGCGCGAGGTGCGCCATGACGTCGGCCCGCCCGCCGAAGGCCGCGGCGGGGAAGCCCCCGCCCATGACCTTCCCGAAGGTCATCAGGTCGGGCCTGACCCCGTCGATCCCGTACCATCCGGCGCGGCTGGTCCGGAAGCCGGTCATGACCTCGTCGGAGATGAAGAGGGCGCCGTTCGCCCGGCAGGCGTCCTTGAGCCCCTGGTTGAACCCGGGCAGGGGCGGGACGACGCCCATGTTCCCCGGCGAGGCCTCCGTGATGAGGCAGGCGATCTCCCCGGGGTGCCGGTGGAAGGCCTCCTGCACGGCCTCCAGGTCGTTGTACGGCAGGACGATCGTGTCGGCGGCCTGAGCGCCCGTGACACCCGGCGTGTCCGGCAGCGCGAAGGTGGCGACACCGGACCCGGCCGCGGCGAGGAGCGAGTCGACGTGACCGTGGTAGCACCCGGCGAACTTGATCACCTTCGAGCGCTGGGTGAACCCGCGGGCGAGCCGGATGGCCGACATGGTCGCCTCGGTCCCGCTGGACACCAGCCGCACCTGCTCCACGGGCTCCACGCGCTCGACGATCTCCTCGGCGAGCGCGACCTCGCCCTCACCGGGCGTACCGAACGAGGTGCCGCGGGAGACGGCGTCCTGGACGGCGGCGATCACCTCGGGGTGGGAGTGCCCGAGGATCATGGGCCCCCAGGAGCAGACCAGGTCGACGTACTCCCGCCCGTCGGTGTCGGTGAGGTACGGACCCGTACCGGACACCATGAACCGGGGCGTTCCGCCCACCGCGCGGAAGGCACGGACCGGCGAGTTCACACCGCCTGGCGTGACGACGGCCGCACGGTCGAACAACGCCTGCGAGACGGGCGCATCGTATGAATAGGGCAGTTCGCTCATGACCTGCGACTTCTCCGACCTTCTCCGACTTGCTGGACTCCGGTTGCCAGTGACTCTCCAGGGTAGGCCCCCACCTCCGCCCCTCCCCCATCAGCCGGCATCTGCGAAACTGAGACGGACTGAGCCTGATAGACGTAGCTCACAACGACCGTGTGTCGAGGGGCTGCGAAGATCCTGCGGACAGGTGTTTTTCCACGCACGTTTCGGCGGGCGGCCGTGGGGGAGGTCACTGACACGATGATCGGGTTGCGCGGCGGGGCCACGCGTCCTAGAAAAGCAGTCGGGTGGAGATATGCATCGCGGTGGCGGACTGGGCGAGGGGACTGATGACCTGGGTCCTCGACGTGCCCGGCGGGGAAGGCACCGGCGCGACGCGGAGGAAGCCAACGAAGCACGTCAGAATCAGGGTGTGAATCCGGGCATCAACCCGGCAGTACCGAATGAGCCCGAGCGGATCGACCGGCGAGTCGACCATCGGGTCGATCGCCTCCGGGCGGGGAGCAGGAATGGTGGTCGGGTGGGGGTGACGTACAAGTACTTCGGCGCGCCGGACGGCGCCACGGCGGCCCGCGTCCCGATCTCGATGCGCCCCGAGGAACTCGGCGGCGACGAGCTCGGCATGAACGGCATGTTCACCAAGATCAAGCCGGAGACGATGGCCGCGATGGTGCTGACCGGCATCGAAGGCGTCCCCCTCCACAAGGTGCCCCCGCTCGAACTGGTCGTCCTGCACCCCGACTACGCGGTCGTGAAGCTCCCCATGACGGTGGTCGACCCGCTCCGCGACATCGGCGAGGAAGCGGTCGGCGCGGCCGCCTTCATCTGGTCCACGGTCCCGGACCGCGGCGGCCCACGGGACGCGTTCAACGTGTACCAGTTGCTGCACGAATGGCAGGACTTCAGCCATCGGTTGCATGAGGCGGGGCATCAGCCTTATTGCCTGGTGTGGCCCTGACCTGAGGCTTCGTGCGGATCGGGAGCACATCGAGCTGTCGCCTTCTGCCGCACGGTCGGCCCCCGGGTGCCCGAACCACCCGCTGATCGGCTTCGGGCCGGGGCCGGTCCGGCAGGATCCGCCGGACCGGCCCCGGCCCGAGGTGGGTTCAGGGCTTGAGCGTGAAGGTGAAGTCGCCGGTGAGCTTGCCGCTCAGCCGGACGGCCGAAACGAGCTTCCCCTCCGTGATCAGTCTCTCGACCCCGGCCCGCGAAAGACCGCGACCTTCAGCGATCAGCCGCACCGGCCGGACGGGGATCCGCGCCGCGAAGCGGACCGAGACGTCGATCACCTCGCGATCCAGGTGGTCCGGTCCGCCGGTGTCGAGGCGCCAGGCGTCGTCCCAGTCGAGGGCGATGCGATTACGGCGCTGCACGACCGGATCCTGGAGCAGCTCAGCTGTCAGGTCGGGGGCGTTGTCATGCAGCCGGTCCAGCAGCCCGGGTCGTACGGACCGCACATTCGTCCGTTCCAGGACCGTGAGCTTTGCGGTGTCCCCGCAAACGGTACAGAGCACGAGGAGCCAGGCGTCCAGCATCTTGTGGTTTGCGTTGACGCGGAATTTGCCGCTCGCCCGGAAGCGCTCGGACGCGCACGCGTGACAACGGCGGAGAACGAGCGGCAGGCAGGTGGGCACGACCACCCAGTCATTGAACACAGAAGTACACCGGTTCCAGTGAGAAGTCCGCAGCAAAAGGCAGCGCGGCGCACAGGCGCGACGCGCGACGAATCAGCGCTCGGGAGGTCTCACACGGTGTACAACGGCACGTCCTTGCCTGGACAACTTGGTTCGACAGCACGGTAGAGGCGCACAGCGGCGCTGCTCCACTGGTTTTTCGAGCGCCTCACCGCCAGGTCCTGTCCTGCGGACCATGGATGAACCCGCCCTGTTCTTCCCACACTTCGAGGCGTGCTCGACGGCGAGGGCCCCTCCGACGTCAACCCCACCGCCGCGCGCGGCGAGCGAGTCAGCGTGGCTCCGACCCGACCGTTCTCAGCGGCTCGGCATCGGTCCGGGCCATATGGCCGAAGCGTCGTCGCGATCGGGGTCGGGCAGCCGGACCGGGCGGACGGGGATGCTGCGGACGCGTCCTTCCGCCACCGCCGTCCAGGGTGCGGGGTGACCCGAGTAGCACAGTGTGGTCAGGACGAAGACGCCGTCGGCGTAGACCTCGACGTACTCGCCGACGGTGAGAACGCGCAGGGTCGTGGCGGGTTCGGGCAGGACGGTCTCGGTCAGCGGTGCGCCGGCGGGGCCGGTGATCCAGAGGTTCTTGCCGTCGCAGCCGACGACCAGGGCGGCGCGGCCGTCGTCCCCGGCCGTCCGCAGGGTGATCTCGACGCGGCCGGACACCTCGATGTCACCGACCGCGTGCAGCGCCGGGTCCCGTGTCTCCTCGCCCAGCCAGCTGTCCAGGCCCGGCCACCACTGAAGGCGGGGCGCCGAGTCCTCCGGCACGACAAGGGACTTGGGCTGGGCGAGCATGCCCCGGCAGCGTTCGCCGGAGTCGGTGAGGTCGACGCGGCGGGGAGTGGTGTGCAGGACGACACGGGTGCCGTCGGGGGCGGCGACGACGCGAGGGGCGTAGGAGCCGGTCGGACCCATTGGGCCCCGGCGGGTCCACGGGCCGCGCAGGCGGGGTGCCGTCCACGCCTCGAAGCCACGTGTCGCGCCGATCGAACCGATCAGCAGCCAGCTGCCGTCGTCGAGGCGTTCCAGGACCGGGCACTCCAACTCGTCCACGTCACCGGGTGAGACCAGCGGCGGATGGACCGTCCAGTGCTCCAGGTCGTCCGAGGTCGCCCACGCCACACAGCCGCTGACCTCCACCGGCAGGGAGGCGTCGGCGGCGCAGACGACCATGACCCAGCCGTCCGACTCGTCGTCGGGCACGACGAACGGGTCGCGCCAGCCCATGCGTTCGCCGGTGCGGTACCAGCGGGCATCCGCCTCGACGACCGGCCCGGTGCCGTGCCGGCGCCAGCCGGTGCCGTCGGTGCGGTCGGAGTACGCGAGACCGACCGACTGCAACGGCCAGCCGTCGGCCGTCAGTCCGCTCACGCCCGTGTAGAACATCGCCATTCCGTCGCCGTACGGGATGGGGTGCATGGTCCACACCGCCTGCTGGTCGAAGCGGCCGGGCAGGCCGTTGCCGAAGGCGGTGCCCTCGGGCCGCCAGCCGACCAGGTCGGTGGAGGTGGCCCTGCCGTACGAGGTCTCCATCCTGAGGTGGTCGAACTCGGCCGTCCACGGCCCCTGCAGGTGCAGCACCGCGTAGGTGCCGTCGTCGTCGCGCAGCAGGGCGAAGTCGTTCACGCAGAGGCCGGGCGGGGCGTATCGCATGCACAGTTCCTGTCGGCTCGCAGCGCTCAAACGCGTGCGCTGAACGTCAACCACGAAAGGTCTCGCTTAAGAATCGGCCCAAGTAAAACTGAACGCAAACGCTTGCGCAACAAGGAGGCCGGGTTTACGGTCTCGTCACCCACAGATCACACCGACGTGAAACCGACGGGAGAAAAGCGCAGTGACCGTCAGCATCACCGATGTCGCCCGCGCCGCCGGAGTATCGGCGTCCACCGTGTCCCGGGCACTGCGCGGCCAGCCGGGCGTGTCCGACGAGGTGCGGGCACAGATCGCGGCAGTCGCCGCACAGCTCGGCTACACGGCCTCCCGCTCGGCGTCCAGCCTGGCGAGTGGGCGCACCTTCACGATCGGGGTCGTGGTCCCGTACGTGGGCCGCTGGTTCTTCGGCACCGTGCTGGACGCCGCCGAGCACGTGTTCAGCGCCGCCGGGTACGACGTCCTGCTGTACAACCTCGGCTCGCCGGAGTCACGCAAGCGTTTCTTCACCAAGCTGCCGGTGCGCAAGCGGGTGGATGCCGTGCTGTCGCTGCTCATCCCCGACGAGGAGGAGTCGACCGCCCTGCGCTCCCTGGGGGTGCCGCTGGCCAGCACGGTCGGCGGCGCCCGGCCCGGCTTCACCGTGGTCGGCATCGACGACCGGGCGGGCGCGGAGAGCGCCGTACGGCATCTGGTGAACCTCGGCCACCGCCGGATCGGCATGATCAGCGGGGCGAGCGGGCCGCTGCACTGGACCACGCCCATCGCGCGCCGCCAGGCGTACCTGGACGTGCTGGCCGAGGCCGGCATCGAGCACGACCGTGCCCTGGAGGCGGACGGCGACTACACCGTCGAGGGCGGTGAACGGGCCATGACCGAGCTGCTCGCCACCTCCCGGCCGCCGACGGCCGTGTTCGCGCAGTCCGACGAGATGGCGATGGGCGCGCTGCGCGCCCTGCGGCGACACCGGCTGAAGGTGCCGGACGACGTGTCCGTCGTCGGCTTCGACGACCACGAACTCGCCGATGTGGTCGGGCTGACCACCGTCGCGCAGCCGGTCGCGGGGCAGGGCGCCGAGGCCGCCCGGCTGCTGCTGCGACAGCTCGACGAGCCGCACGCCGAGCGGCCCGGACACGTACGGATGCCCATCCGTCTCGTCCTGCGCGAGACGACCGCCCCACCGCGCCCGCGCGGACCCCAGTAACCCCTCCACGGCCGTCAGGCCCAGGGATCCCACACCCACGCCGCCAAAGCACCAGCGCACTTCGAACCCTCGCATCGCACGGAGGCACCAGCATGAGCTCGACCAGCAGAAGGCACCGCCGCACCGCTTGTACGGGCGTCGCCCTCGTCCTGCCCCTCGCGACCCTGGCCGCGTGCGGCTCGGGCAGCGGCACCGACGCGTCCGCGGAGGCGGGCAGCGGCAAGGGCACCATCAGCGTCTGGGCCCATCAGGGACAGAAGAGCGAGGACACCGCCCTGCAGAACGCGGTGAAGTCCTTCAACTCCTCCCAGGCCAGGATCAAGGTCGAGCTGAAGCTCATCCCCGGCAACGACTACACCAAGACCATCACCGCCACCGACGCCTCCAAGCTGCCGGACGTGATGGAGTTCGACGGCCCGACCATGGCGAACTTCGTCTACAACAAGAAGCTCGCCGCGATGGACGACTACGTCTCCTCCAAGACGATGGCCAACGCCACGGACGCGAGCAAGTCACAGGGCGAGATAGACGGCAAGCACTACGGCCTGGGCATGTACGACTCGGGGCTCGGCATCTACGGCAACAAGAAGCTGCTGGACGCGGCCGGGGTGAAGTACCCGACGAGCCTGTCCGACGACTGGACGGCCGACCAGTTCACGGCCGCGCTGGGCGCGCTCAAGGCGAAGGACTCCGACGGCAAGCCCCTGGACCTCCAGGAGAACAACGGCTACGCCACCGAGTGGGGCACCTACGGCTTCGCCCCGATCGTCTGGTCGGCCGGCGGCTCGCTGCTCAAGGACGGCAAGGCCGAGGGCGCCCTCGACACCCCGGCCGTGGTCTCGGCGATGAAGACCTTCCAGTCCTGGAAGACGTACGTCGACCCCAACACCGACGGCAACGCCTTCGCCAAGGGCCGCGTCGCGCTGAGCTGGGTCGGCCACTGGATGTACCCCGCCTACAGCAAGGCCCTCGGCAGCGACCTCGTCGTGCTTCCGCTGCCCGACTTCGGCAACGGCCCCAAGACCGGCCAGGGCTCCTGGGCCTGGGGCATCGGCGCGAACAGCAAGAACGCCAAGGCGGCCGGCGCCTTCCTCGACTTCCTCCTCAACGACGCCAACGTCACCGCGATGACGACGGCCAACGGCGCGCCGCCCGCCACGAGGACCGCGCTCGCCGCGAGCCCCCTCTACAAGCAGGGCGGCCCGCTCCAGCTCTTCGCCGAGCAGCTCGCCAAGCCCTGTGGCGACAGCGACATCACCAAGTCCTGCGTCGCCGTGACCCGCCCGGTCACCGCCGGATACCCCACGGTCACCGCCAAGTTCAGCGACGCCCTGAACGCCGTCTACGGCGGCGACGACCCGAAGAGCGCCCTGGAGAAGGCCGCCCGCGGCATCGACCAGGACTTCTCCGACAACGCCGGCTACCAGATCCCGTAGGAACCGTCGGCCGGGCGGGCGCGTACGCCACCGCCCGTCCCGGCCGGGAACAGGACCCCCGTGAAGACCGTGGAATCCGCGCATGCCGCGCCCGCCGACAGGGAGCAAGGCCCGCCCGTGAACTCCGTGAAGCGCTCGCGGCCGGCGCGAAAGAACCGGGACTGGGTGCACGGGCTGCTCATGTCCACTCCGGCCGTCGTCGGGCTCATCGCCTTCGTCGGCGTCCCGTTCGGCTACGCCGTCGTCCTCTCCTTCTACAACGTGCGTCTCGGCTCCCCGCTGGCGCCCACCTTCTTCGGCCTTGAGCAGTACCGTCGGCTGTTCACCGACCCGGACCTGTCCGGCCCGTTCCTGCGGGCGCTGCTGAACAACCTGACCTTCGCCGTGGTCGTCGTACCGCTCCAGACGGGTCTGGCACTGGCCCTGGCCATTCTGCTCAACCGCAAACTCAAGGCCATCGGTCTCTTCCGGTCCCTGTTCTTCCTGCCGGTCGTCTTCCCGATGGCGCTGGTGGCCGTCATCTGGCGGCTCATCCTGGCCCGCAGCGACCAGGGTCTGCTCAACTCCGCGCTGCACGCGGTGAGTTTCGGCAACTGGGGCGCCTTCGACTGGCTCGGCGACGGGGCCACCGCCATGGCCTCGATCATCGTGCTGTCCGTCTGGCAGGGCGTCGGCTTCCAGATGGTCATCCTCCTCGCCGGCCTGCAGCAGATCCCCGGCGAGCTCTACGAGGCGGCCGAGCTCGACCGGGCCGGCCGCTGGCAGCAGTTCCGGCACGTCACCCTGCCGGGCATCCGCGGCACCCTCGTCTTCGTCGCCATGCTCACCTCCGTGCTGTCCTTCCGGGTCTTCGACCAGGTCTACGTCCTCATCCACGGCGGCGGCCTGGACGAGGACGCCGCCCGCACCGTGATGTACCAGGCCGTCACCACCGCCTTCGACCAGAACAACATCGGCCAGGCGTCCGCGATCACCGTCGTCTTCTTCCTGATCGTCGTCGCCCTGACCCTCATCCAGCGCCGCGTCGTCCGGCCCGACAACGAGGACTGACCCACGATGGCCACGACCCGCGCGCCCCTGCGCCGCTTCGCCGACTACGCCGTCCTCGCAGTCCTGGCATTCGTCTTCGTACTGCCCGTGCTGTATCTGCTCCTGGGCAGCCTCAAGCCCTCCGACGAAGTACTGAACGGCCTGACCGGCTTCCTCCCCACCCATCTGTCCTTCGACAACTACGCTCACGTCCTCGACGCACTCGACTCCGACAGCACCGGCTACTTCTGGCGCTTCATGGGCGTCTCACTGCTCGTCGCGTTCGTCGTGGTGACCGGTGGTCTCTTCGTCAACTCGATGGCCGCGTACGGCTTGTCACGGCTGAAGTGGCGCGGCCGGGAAGCCGTCTTCACCCTCGTCCTGCTGCTGATGCTGGTGCCGTTCGAGTCGGTCGCCGTACCGCTCTTCTATCTGTTCAACGACCAGCGCAACACCCTCTACGTCCAGGCGGTCCCGTTCATCGCCAACGCCTTCTCGGTCTACCAGTTCCACACGTTCTTCCGCTCGATCCCGCCGAGCATCGAAGAGGCGGCCCGGCTGGACGGGGCGGGTCCCTGGCGCACCTTCTTCGCGATCGTCGTGCCGATGTCGAAGCCGGTGTTCGCCTCGGTCGCGATCCTCACCTTCCTCACCCAGTGGGGTTCCTTCCTGTGGCCGGTCCTGATGGTCTCCGACCCCTCCGTCCGCCCCCTCCCCCTGGAGATGAGCGTCTTCCAGGGCCAGCAGCCCCCGGACTGGGGCCAGATCCTCGCCTTCGGCGTCCTCCTCGTCCTGCCCGTCCTGATCGTCTTCGCGTTCTTCCAGCGCTGGTTCGTCCAGGGAGTCGCCAGCTCCGCCGTCAAGGGGTGAGCGGTCTTCAGGTGACGTCGGCCAGGCCGAATACCAGCGCCGGGTGAACACTGCCGGCACGTCGTTCTGCCGCCGCTCCGCGCCTGATCTGGCGCGGACACCGGGGGTGCCGGTGAGCCGGTCGGAGCAACAGGCGTGGTGGAGCGGTTCCCGGCCGCCCCGCGGACCAGGCGGTCGCGGCAACCGCTGGACGTCATGGCGCCGGACGTCCTGCTGACCGCCGACGGCGGCGGGTTCACGGCCGCCGCTCCCGCTCCGGTCCACGGGGCCGAACTCGTCGTCAGGATGCCGTCCGCCCGGGCCGGGTGGTGTCGGCCGGGTGGCGCGTCGGCGGGCCGGATCGAACTCGACGGCCGGCCGACCCCGGGTGAGCCTCGTCGGGGAGAACGGCGAGGTCACCCGCGTCCACACGAAGCGAACCCGCGGACACCGACACGGTCCGACCGACCGGCCGAACTCACCGGGTGGCCCGCCGCTCACAGGCTCCGCCTAGGATGGCCCCGATGAACAGTCCCGAGCAGCGCCCCGCGCCGTCGCCCCCGCGGCGGTGGCGGGCGCTGTTCGTGCTCGGGCTGCTGGCCGGGCTGTTGGCGATGCATGCCCTGGCCCCCGGCGGTGCCGCCCCTGAGCACGCGGGGGCGCGGCACATGCCGGCCGTCGAGGTCGGCGCGCACGTCGAAGTCAGCGCTCATGAGGACTGTGGCGGAGGCGGTGGGGACTGCGGTGGAGGCCACCTCCATCACGCCGACCCCACCTGTGTGGCGGCCGCGGTGAGCGGTGCGCCGGCCCTGCCCGCTCTCCTTCCCGACCCGGTGGCCGTGCCGGATCCCGCCGACGCCGTCCGCTCGTACCCGGCCGAGGCACCGGACAGCGCACGCGCACCACCGTCCCTGGCGGAACTGCAGCTCCTGCGGATCTAGACACCACCCGCACCGCGGCCACGACACGGCGACGCGGTGCGCCTCGGCATGTCCGGATCCCCCTGCGCACAGCACGGCGCAGCACACCACAGCACTGCAGGAGTTCCCGTATGCGTCACACCCGTACCCTGACCCGCCGCGCCGCCCTGGCGGCCGCGTCCGTCACCGCCGCGCTCGTCCTCGCCGCCTGCGGCAACGACGGCGGCCACAGCACCGGCAGCGGAGAAGCGGGCGGTCACGGTTCCTCGTCGTCGTCCGCCGGCGCCGACGCCGCGGCCGGCGCGCACAACGCCCAGGACGTGTCCTTCGCGCAGGGCATGATCCCGCACCACCGCCAGGCCCTGGAGATGGCCGGGCTGGCCGCCGAGCGGGCATCGTCCGCCCAGGTCAAGGACCTCGCCGCGCGTGTCGAGAAGGCGCAGGACCCGGAGATCAAGACCATGAGCGGCTGGCTGAAGTCGTGGGGCGAGGACGTCCCGACGTCGTCCGACAGCTCGGCGGAATCGATGCCCGGCATGGACCACTCCACCTCCGGGATGCCCGGCATGGACCACTCCACCTCCGGGATGCCCGGGATGATGGACGGCTCCGACATGGACGAGCTGGAGAAGGCGTCCGGCGCCGACTTCGACACCATGTTCCTGACCATGATGATCGAGCACCACAAGGGTGCCGTGGAGATGGCCACCACCGAGAAGGCCAAGGGGAAGTACGGCGCCGCCACCTCCATGGCCGACGACATCGTCACCGCGCAGACCGCCGAGATCGCCGAGATGAACAAGCTCCTCGGCAAGAGCTGACAGCCCGTGGGGAGGGGGCCGGTGACCGCGCCGGCCCTCCACCCCTCACCCCGGGCGCGATGGACACCCAGCCTGACGAGCCGTTGACATAGGAATGCCTCGAAGGGGCATTCGGACAAGCAAGGCAAAAGTAAGGAGCGTGCGGCCCGTTCGGTCCGTGCAACCGACAACCGGGAGTATCCAATGGCGAGTTACGGCAGCTCTTCTGCCGCGTCCTCCGGATCGCGCACCAACGGCCTGGCGATCGCGAGCCTGTGCTGCGGCATCGTCGGACTGTTCATCCTGAACATCGTGCTGGGTCCGCTGGCCATCGTCTTCGGTGCTGTCGCCCGACGCCAGGCAGCGGTCAAGAACGGCGCCGGAATGGCGAAGGCCGGCATCATCCTCGGCGTCGTCGACGTGGTCGTCTGGGGCGTGCTCTTGGCCGTGGCCGCCAGCAACGGCGGCTTCAGCTGGTACGTGGGCGGCTGACGGCAACACCCCGTACGGCAGTGGGCTCCCGACCGAGGGTCGGGAGCCCACCCGCATCCCTGTCAGTCGCCGGAAACGGCGGTCAGGGCGTCGACCAGCTGCCGGGCGCGTGTCTCCTCCCCGAGGAGGAGCTCGACCAGGTGGCCGGTGCCCGGGTCGGCCGTCGCCGCGCTGCCGGAGTCGGCCGAACTCGCCGCGCTGGGGCCAGCCGCCTCAGCGAGGTACTGCTCGACGGGCCGGGCGTCAGCCGTCAGACGGACGCGACCAGCGGTCAGTGCGCTGTGGACCGACGTGTAGTCGATGCCCAGGCGGGCCAGCCGCTCACCGCCCGTGTACCGGGTGTCGGGAGCAGGAGCGTTCTCCCCCGCCAGATGCGGGTACCGGAGCGCGACCTCGTGGGTGGCCAGGATCGCCAGCAGGACGTGCTCGGTGCCCGCCACGTCGGCACCGAGGCGACGTGCCTGCTCGTAGGTCTCCAGTTCGACCCACCAGGCAGGCCTCGAGGCCAAGTTGGTCCCGGCGCTCTTGACCAGCCACCGCTTCCAGAAGGGCAGGTGCCGATAGTGGCTACGACCGAGAAGAACGTCGCGGGTGGCGTGCAGCAGGGGGGTGAGGCCGTCCTCATGGCCCGCGGTGCCGCCGTCGAGGCGGGCACGTACGGCTTGCGGTGAGATGCCGCAGACACCCAGCACCTCCACGGCGCGGTTGTCCTGCTCCAGCAGCGCCCGCAGCAGATGGACGGCGCCGAACCTCACCGCGCCGTCCCGCCGTGCCTGCGCCATCGCGGCGGTCAGCGCCCTGGCCGCGGCGCCCGTGAAGCGGACCCGCCGCTCACCGTCTTCGCCCAGCACGTCCTGCGCGGCCACGCTGTTCTCGACGTCGTCGGCGCCGCTCCACGCGCCGTCCCGGTCTTCCCTGTCCCGCAACACCGCCAGCAGCGCGGTCCTGGTCGCCCCTTCGGCCGCGAGGGCTTCGCACGCATCCCCCTTGGCCGTGGTGATGCCGGCGAGTAAGTGCTCGGTACCGATGGCTTCCCCGTCGGCAGCCGTCTGCGCGCCCCGGGCGGCCCCCAGGATTTTCGCGATGCTCCAGTCGGGCTCCAGGATCGTTTCCATGCTGCCTTTCCTCTTCGTGCTGGACCTGACGTGCAGCCTGCCCAACCGGGGCGTGGACCGCATCGCCCCAGAGGCGGATCTCCTCCTGCCCCTCCGGGTGCACCTGGTTCACCCGGGGCCGGATTGCCGGGGACAGCGCCGCTCGCGGAGAACCCCAGCTCAGCCCCCACCGACGAGGCGAGTTCCGCCCGGCAAGAGCCGTCCGGCAAAATGATGATCTGACAGTCACTCACCATGGTTGCCCTCATGGCGCATTCCGTGGCGGGACACGAGTCTTGGACGGAGCCAGGCAGCATGACCTCTCCCCACGGCGGCGACGGCGGCCCAGTGTTGAAGATCGACACGAGCAAGCCGCACCCGGCCCGGATGTACGACTACTTCCTCGGCGGGAAGGACAACTACGAGGTCGATCAGGAAGCCGCCGAGAGGTTCATCAAGGCGGCCCCCGAGGTGCGGGCCGCCGTCCGGGCCAACCGTGCCTTCATGCACCGCGCCGTCCGGCACGTCGTGGAGGAGGGCGGCATCCGGCAGATCCTGGACATCGGCACGGGCCTGCCGACCGAGCCCAACGTGCACCAGACGGCGCGCGCCATCGCCCCCGGGACCGCGGTGGCCTACGTCGACAACGACCCGATCGTCAGCGCCCACTCGCGGACCCTCCTGGACGACGACGACACCAACACCTCCGTCGTCCTGGCCGACCTGCGCGACCCCCGGGCCGTCCTCGACCACCCCGACGTGCGCAGGGTCATCGACTTCGACCAGCCGGTGGCGCTGCTGCTGGTGGCGGTCCTGCACTTCATCACCGAGGCGGAGGAGCCGGACGCCGTCGTCGCCACCCTCCTCGACGCGCTGCCCACGGGGTCGTATCTCATCCTGTCCCACGCGACGGTCGACATCCACGGGGACGGCCGCGCGGAGGCGGTGAAGGTCTACAACAGCGCCACCGCCTCCATGAACCCCCGCAACCGCGCCCGGGTCCTGGACTTCTTCGGCGATCTCACCCTGCTCGACCCGGGCCTGGTCCTCGTCCCGCACTGGCGTCCCGACGTGCCGGTCGACCCCGACCTGCCCCCGATCGGCTTCTACGGCGGCGTGGCGCGCAAGGACGGCTGAAACCACCCGGCCCGACCGGAGCACGACCGACACCAAGCCGTGCAGGGTGCAGGTGGCGGCGAGTGGGTCCCCGGGCTGCTCACCGAGTGGCGGCAGGGCCCCGACCGCCGGTGGTCCGGGGTGGCGACGTGTGTCGTCGACGGCGAGCAGACGACCGGCGTCGAGGACGAGGCGGAACTCCGGCCGGCCTGAGAGGCGCGCGGGGTGACGAAAAGGCCGGCCGGGTGCGTCGGCGGCCGGCCGGCCCTTTCGGTGGTGCGTCCCGCTCGGGGGGTCAGTCCGTGCCGAGTTCCATGGCCGCGCGGTCCAGCAGCTCGTCCTCCTCGGAGACCTCGCCGCGGGAGGCGATGGCCTCGGCGCCGCCCTCGGGGAGGGCGCCGATCAGCCCCGTGGCGACCGCCTGGGCGGCGCCGAGGGCGGGGGTCGCCGTGGTGCCGATCAGGCCGAGGCCGACGTACTGCTCCAGCTTGGAACGCGAGTCGGCGATGTCGAGGTTGCGCATGGTGAGCTGGCCGATGCGGTCCACCGGGCCGAACGCCGAGTCCTCGGTGCGCTCCATGGACAGCTTGTCCGGGTGGTAGCTGAAGGCCGGGCCCGTGGTGTCGAGGATCGAGTAGTCCTCGCCGCGCCGCAGACGGAGCGTGACCTCGCCGGTGACGGCGGCGCCGACCCAGCGCTGCAGGGACTCGCGCACCATCAGCGCCTGCGGGTCCAGCCAGCGGCCCTCGTACATCAGCCGCCCGAGGCGCCGTCCCTCGTTGTGGTACTGGGCGACGGTGTCCTCGTTGTGGATCGCGTTGACCAGACGCTCGTACGCGGCGTGCAGCAGGGCCATGCCGGGCGCCTCGTAGATGCCGCGGCTCTTGGCCTCGATGATCCGGTTCTCGATCTGGTCGGACATGCCGAGGCCGTGCCGGCCGCCGATGGCGTTGGCCTCCATCACCAGCTCGACGGCGGAGCCGAACTCCTTGCCGTTGATGGTGACCGGGCGGCCCTGGTCGAAGCCGATCGTCACGTCCTCGGTGGCGATCTCGACCGACGGGTCCCAGAACCGCACGCCCATGATCGGCTCGACGGTCTCGATCCCGGTGTCCAGGTGCTCCAGCGTCTTCGCCTCGTGGGTCGCGCCCCAGATGTTGGCGTCGGTGGAGTACGCCTTCTCCGTGCTGTCCCGGTAGGGCAGTCCGTGGGCGACGAGCCACTCGGACATCTCCTTGCGGCCGCCGAGTTCCGTCACGAAGTCGGCGTCCAGCCAGGGCTTGTAGATCCGCAGGTGCGGGTTGGCGAGCAGACCGTAGCGGTAGAACCGCTCGATGTCGTTGCCCTTGAAGGTCGAGCCGTCGCCCCAGATCTGGACGTCGTCCTCGAGCATCGCCCGCACCAGCAGGGTGCCGGTGACGGCGCGGCCCAGCGGCGTGGTGTTGAAGTACGCCCGCCCGCCCGAGCGGATGTGGAACGCGCCGCAGGCGAGCGCGGCCAGGCCCTCCTCGACCAGCGCCGCACGGCAGTCGACCAGGCGCGCGACCTCCGCACCGTAGGTCTTCGCCCGGCCGGGCACCGAGGCGATGTCGGGCTCGTCGTACTGGCCGATGTCGGCGGTGTAGGTGCACGGAACGGCACCCTTGTCGCGCATCCACGCGACGGCGACCGACGTGTCGAGCCCGCCCGAGAAGGCGATGCCGACGCGCTCGCCGACCGGAAGGGAGGTGAGGACCTTGGACATAGGAAGAGTATGCGCGATAACGCATGATCATGCAAAGTCGCGCAGGGCGCCTGTGTCACGGGTCACATCAGACCCCTGCCACGGACGGCCCGGCGCACCCGCAATCCCCCACGCGTCCCCGACCGAGCGAGGAAGCGAGGAAGCGAGGCGACGCGCGGGTGACCGTCGCCGACGCGAGGCAGCGGTTCACCGAGCGCATACGACCGGGCGTGTCGTGGTCGCGGCCCCTCGGCGCGGTCGCCTGCCGGGGCGTGGCATCACCGCCCTCACGACATGGCCGACCCGGACAAACTCCGGTCGGTCGGGTGGCCTACGCCCCTTCCGCCTCCCTCAGGAGTTGGCGGGCCCGCCAGGCCTGGCGCACGGTGTGGACGCGGATGCCGGTGAACAGCAGGACGGCGGCGCCGATGCCGACCGCGACCCACCCGCCTTCCCGGGCGACGGCCACGTAGAACATGAAGCCGCAGAAGACGGCGCCGAAGACGATGAGCAGCGGTTCGCGCACCCAGAACGGGAGGAGGCGGAGGATGAGTCCGAGCATGCGACCAGTTGAGCAGGTTCATGCCAGGTACGCCACAGGATTTGCCCACTTCCTCCACAGGTTCGTCACTCGCCGGCCCGCTGGACGCTCTGCTCCGCCCAGATCGTCTTGCCGGCCCTGGTGCCGGGACGGGTGCCCCAGCGTTCGCTGAGCTGGGCGACCAGGAGCAGGCCCCGGCCGCCCTCGTCGTAGGTGCGGGCGCGGCGCATGTGGGGGGCCGTGCTGCTGGCGTCGGAGACCTCGCAGATGAGGGTGCGGTCGTGGATGAGGCGCAGCTGCACGGGCGGTTCGGCGTGCCGGATGGCGTTGGTGACCAGCTCGCTGACGATCAGCTCGGTGACGAAGGACGCTTCGGTCAGCCCCCAGGCCTCCAGCCGCTCGACGACGTTCTTGCGGGTCTCGGCGACGGCGGCGGGATCGGGCGCCACGTCCCAGATGGCGACCCGGGAGGCGTCGAGCGCCCGGGTGCGGGCGACGAGCAGCGCCACGTCGTCGGAGGGCAGCTGCGGCAGCATCCGGGCGAGGACCGTGTCGCACAGGGCGTCCAGGGAGGCGGCGGGCTCGGCCAGCGTGCGGCACAGCCGGGAGACGCGGTCCTCGGTGTCGTCGGCGCGGACGCGGGAGTCGATCAGACCGTCGGTGTAGAGGACCAGGACGCTGCCCTCGGGCAGGTCGAACTCGACCGCCTCGAAGGGAAGTCCGCCCAGGCCCAGCGGGGGGCCGGCCGGCAGGTCGAGCAGCTCCACCGCGCCGTCCGGGCTCACCAGGGCGGGCAGCGGGTGCCCGGCCCTCGCGAGCGCGCAGCGGCGGGAGACGGGGTCGTAGACGGCGTACAGGCAGGTCGCGCCCACGTCCCCGATGGTCTCCCCGGCTTCGGGGACCTCCGCCTCGGTGGCGAGCCGGGCCACCAGGTCGTCGAGGTGGGTGAGGAGTTCGTCGGGGGGAAGATCGATGTCGGCCAGGGTGCGTACGGCCGTCCGCAGCCGCCCCATGGTCGCGGAGGCGTGGATGCCGTGCCCCACGACGTCCCCCACGACGAGCGCCACCCTCGCCCCGGACAGCGGGATCACGTCGAACCAGTCGCCGCCCACCCCGGCCCGGGCACCGGCCGGCAGATAGCGGAAGTCGACCTCCACCGCGGACTGCTCGGGCAGCCGCTGGGGCAGCAGACTGCGCTGCAGGGTGACCGCCGTGCCGCGGGCGCGGGTGTAGCGCCGGGCGTTGTCGATGCAGACCGCGGCCCTGGCCGCCAGCTCCTCGGCGAGGACGAGGTCGTCCTGCTGGAACGGGTCGGGCCGCCGGTGCCGGGCGAAGACGACGACCCCGAGGGTGGTGCCGCGGGCCGACAGGGGCACGGCCATCACGGAGTGGAAACCGAATTCACGGACGCGGGCGCTCCGCACCGGATCCTCGGCGACCCATTCGGCCATCGGGGACTCGGACACCCGGCAGCGCACGGCCCGTCCCGAGCGCAGACTCTCGACCGGCGGGGACCCCTCCGGGTACTCGTCCACCTCCCCCAGGCCGAGGACCGCCTCGGGGACGCCGGGCAGCACGGACTGGTGGGCGACGCGCCGCAGCAGCAGGGACCCGCCGGTCGTGGGCTCCTCCTGCCCCTCCTCGAACGAGGTCAGCAGGTCCACACTGAGGAAGTCGGCGAGGTCCGGGACCGCCACGTCCGCCAGCTCCTGCGCGGTGCGGATCACGTCGAGCGTGCTGCCGATCCGGGTGCTGGCCGCGGCGATCAGCTGAAGACGCGTGCGGGCCCAGTACTGCTCGGTCATGTCGTGCCCGGTGGCGGCCACGCCCAGGACGTGGCCGTCCGGGTCCTCCACCCGGTAGAGATGGACCGACCAGGCGTGTTCCCGGGTCTCGCCGGGGGCCCGCGCGTGGTTCTCGACGTACTGCGGCTCGCCGGTCTCCAGGGCCAGCCGCATCCGCTCCTCGACCTGCCCCGTCAACGGCATGGGGATCACGTCCGTCATCCGCAGCCCGCGCAGATCGTCCTCGACCAGGCCCAGTGCGCGCTGCGCGCAGCTGTTGGACCGGCGGTAGCGCAGGTCCATGTCGTACACCGAGGTCGCGCAGGACGGGGACTGCAGCATCCCCCGGCTCATGAGCGCCTCGTCCTCGGGCCGGGGGCGCTGCCCGGCCCCGGCGCAGACGAGGAGCCAGTCACGGGAGCCGTCGTCAGCCGTCCGGTGATGCGCCAGGACCTTGGCCTCCAGACGGTGGCCGGTCCGGTGCCGGAGCGCGAGCGTGCCGTGCCATCTGGGCAGCGCGGCGAGCGGCGGAAGGTCACGTACGGCCGCCTCCTCGGCCAGCAGCGCGGCCGCCGGCCGGCCCACGACCTGCTCCGCCGGGTATCCGAGCAGCCCCTCGGCACCGTCGTTCCACCCGGTCACGGTGCCGTGCTCGTCGAGCGTGACCCGCGCGGTGAGTGCCTCCATGGCCTGTCATCTCGCTCTCCTGCGTGACGCTTTTCAGGCATATGAGGCTTTAGTACCCATTCGATCAGGTGTTCAGGCCGCAACCGGTCGGCCGCGTTCCCGGCTGCCGGAGGCGCAGGGCGGGCTCACTTCACCCCCACCGTCCGCAGCACCGTCAGCACCAGTGCCCGGGCCGCGTCGGTCACCTCCCGCACGGACACGTGCTCCCGCGCGCTGTGCGCGACGGCGATGTCCCCGGGGCCGAACTGCAGCGTCGGTATCCCCGCGGCGGTGTAGAGCCGCAGGTCGCTGCCGTACGTCGCGCCGCGCTCCCGGGGCCGGCCGGCGCCGGTGGCGTCGGCGTACGCGTCGGCGACGGTGTCCCGCAGCGGATGCCCCGCCGCCAGCCGCCCGCTCGCGAACTGCCCGCCCGGCCATTCCACCACCGCCGGATGCGCCCCGAGCCAGGGATCCTCGGCGCACACCTCCGCCACGCACCGCTCCAGCGCCGCGCGCGCCTCGGCCGGTTCCTCCCCGAGCCGCACCCCCAGCCGCCCCTCCGCGACCAGCGTGTCCGGCACGCTGCTGGCCCAGTCGCCGGAACGCAGGGTGCCGACGGACAGGGAGTAGGGGATCGGGTACTCGGCGAGGAGCGGATCGGCGTCGCGGTTGCGGTCCGCCTCCAGGCGGGCCAGCGCCCGGTGCAGGGGCAGATAGGCGTCGATCGCGCTCACCCCCGCCTCGCGCGAGCCGGCGTGGGCGGCCCTGCCGGGCACGGTGATCCGGAAGGTCAGCGCTCCCGCGTTGGCGGTGATGACCGTCCCGGCGGTCGGCTCGGCGATCACGCACGCGTCACCGCCGTACCCCCGCCGCAGGGTCCCGAAGGCACCGATCCCGCCGTCCTCCTCCCCCACCACGCAGTGCACCGCGACCCGCCCGCGCAGCCGCACCCCGGCCGCCCGGATCGCCGCCAGCGCGGCCAGCTGCGCCACGAGCCCCGCCTTCATGTCACAGGCCCCGCGCCCGTGCACGAGGCCGCCGGCCACCCTCGGCACGAACGGATCGCCGTCCCACGCCGCCGGATCCCCGGGCGGTACGACGTCCACATGTCCCTGGAGGACGAGCGTCGGCCCGTCCCCGCCCCCCGGGGTGTGCCCCACCAGCCCCCACGCCTCCTCGCGCGGCACCTCCATACCGGGGAAGTCCGGATCCGCGAACAGCGCGGGCAGATCCATGGACCACAGGTCGACGTCCAGCCCGAGCCGCTCCAGCCGCCCCGCCAGATGATGCTGCAGCTCGGACTCGGCGGCGCTCCCGGTGACGCTCGGTATCGCGATCAGCTCCAGCAGCGTCCGTACGGCGTCCGTCTCGTCGACCGCCGCCAGCGCGGCCGCCTCCTGCCCGCTCGGCATACCCGTCCCCTCCCGCTCCCCCGCTCCGTCTGCCCACAGTGAACCAGGCGGGCGTTCCCCCGGAGGGGCCAGTCCACCGCGCCGGGGGCGGCCGCTGCGCCGACTCTGGGGAACGGGCATGCGCGTCGGGGCAGGTCCATCGAGAGCGGAGATGCCGATGAGCGGTTGCGCCGAACTCGTGCGGATCGCTGTCATCGGGGACTGCCCCGTCTTCCGGCACGGCATCTCGCATCTGATCGGCACCGCTCCCGACCTCCATCTGGTCGTGGCCGTGCCGTCGGTGGAGAGCGCGGACGGCAGACTGCGCGAGGCGGAAGTCGTCCTGATGGACCTCCAGCAGTCCGGTCCGAGACTCGCCGCGACCGTGACGACGCTGCGCAGGAGGGGGCATGCCGTCCTCGTCGTGTCGTCCTCACCCCGGCTGGACGCGGTTCAGGTGATCCAGGCGGGCGCGAGCGGTTATCTGAGCCGGCAGGCGGAGCCGAACGAAGTACTGACGGCCATCCGGACCGTGGGCTCGGGCCGCAGCTATGTGTCCGCGCCCGCCAGCCAGCTGGTGGAACGGTCCCCCCGTTTCACGGACCGGGAACGGGAAATCCTGCGCCTTCTCGCCCACGGTGCGACCGACCACGAAATCGCCGCGGAATTGGGCATCAGCAAGCACACCGTCCAGTCACACCTCGACCGGATCGGCGAGAAGACGGGCTCGCGCCGCCGCCCCGACCTCACCCGGATCGCCGTGGAACAAGGGCTCACCGAGCGGGGGTGAAGGCCTGCGGGTGGGTAGTCCTACCCCGCCCGACGTGGGCATTTGTCGCTCTTGTTTCGGCAGGACGGACGCAAGACCGTGAGAAGGGAGCCGACCAACTAGGAGAAGTCATGCGTAATCGTCTCGCAATTCTCACCGTCGCAGCGCTGCTGCCCCTGACAGGAGCGGCGGCATCGCTCGCCGTCGCCGGTCAGGCGCAAGCCGTCACCCTCGGCAAAGTCACGGTATTCGGAACGGTCGACGACTGCGACGACGACTCTTCCCCCGACACGGTGAAGATAAAGGCGGGCTCGGAAACGAAGACCGACAATTCGCTCGCGGGGAACAGCAACTCGTACTCCGTCACGTTCAAGAAGATCGGCACGAACGCCACGGTGACGGCGAAGGCGACCGTGACCTGCGAGAGCGGAGCCACCTACAAGCAGAGCTTCGACGTCAAGGGTTCGCCCAACACGGACACCGTGAAGCGGAAGCAGAACCTCGAGCCGCAGTAGGACCGGTGCGCCGGGCCGGGTTTCGCCAGGGCGACGCCCGGCCCGGCCGCATGGTCCCCCGTCAGAACCCCCCGCCCACCGTGAACCCGATCACCGACCCGCCCCCCGCCCGCCGGTGCGCGAAGGGCGTGCCCCCGTGGGCCAGCGCCACCTCGCGCACGATCGACAGGCCCAGGCCGGAGCCCGGCAGGGAGCGGGCGTCGGCGGCGCGGTAGAAGCGGTCGAAGACGCGGATGAGGTCGGCCTCGGCGATGCCGGGTCCCCGGTCGAGGACCTCGACGCGGACGACTCCGGGCCGGGCGGGCCCGGTGACGGCGATCTCGACGGGCGCCCGGCCCTCCCGGTCGAACTTGGTCGCGTTCTCGACGAGATTGGACACCGCCCGCTGGAGCATCCCCGGCCGCCCGTCGGTGGTGGTGTCGCCGCTCGCCCGGACCAGGACCTCCCGTCCGGTGCGGCGCCGGGCGAGCCCCGCGACCTCCTCGGCGACCTCGGCGAGGTCCAGCTTCCGCGGCGGCTCGTTGTCGGACTGCCCGGCCGCGAGGTCGACGAGCTCGTTGACCAGGTCGGTGAGCTCGCGGGCCTCCTGGGTCAGGTCCGCCACCAGGTCCTCCCGCATGGACGCGGGCAGTTCGTCGATCCTCCGCAGCAGCGAGATGTTCGTACGCAACGAGGTCAGCGGCGTCCGCAGCTCGTGCCCCGCGTCCTGCACCAGACGGCGCTGGTCCTCCTCCGACTGGGCGAGCCGCCCCAGCATGCGGTCGAAGGCGCGACCCAGCCGGCCCACCTCGTCATGGCCGGTCACCGGCACCTGGACACCGAGGCGGCGGGTGCGGGCGACGTCCTCGGCGGCGGTGGTGAGGATGACCAGACGGTGCGTGATGCGCCGGGCCAGCCACCAGCCGAACAGCCCCGCCGCCGTCACCACCGCGATCATCAGGATCAGCGTGCGCTGCTGGAGCGCCCGCAGCAGGTCCTCGGTGTCGCTGAACTCCTGCGCCACCTGCACCGCGCCCCGCCCGCCACCGAGCGCGACCGTCGCCACGCGGTACACATCGCTGCCGACGTCCACGTCCTTGTGCTCGGCCATCCGCCCGGCCGCCGCGGCCGCCGCGACCTCCCGGTCGGCGGGCACCACCGGCAGGCCGGGGCTCCCGCTGTCCACGACCGTGCCGTCCGCGCCCAGCACCTGCACGTTCGTCCGCGCGGGACGCACGATGTCGTGCCCCGGCGCCGCCGAGGAGAAGTCCTCCGGCGCCATCCGGTGCCCGCGCACCTCGTCCCGCAGATCCTGTACGACCTCGTCGAACACCGACTCCTGGTCGACCCGCACCAGCCGGGCGGCCGCCGAGTACGACAGCACACCCACCAACACGGTCACGGCGGCGGTCACGGCCGCGAAGGACACCGCGAACGTGGTGCGCAGCGAGACCAGCTTCGGCCGGGGCCCGGCGAGCAGTCGGCGCAGCCGCCCCACTCAGTCCTCCCGCAGGACGTAACCCACTCCGCGCACCGTGTGGATCAGCTGTGAGGCACCCGGCTGATCGAGCTTGCGGCGCAGATAGCCGACGTAGACGGCCAGGTTCTTGGAGCCGGGCCCGAAGTCGTAGCCCCAGATACGGTCGTAGATCGTCGAGTGGTCGAGGACGATCCCGGCGTTGCGCACCATCAGTTCCAGCAGCTCGAACTCGGTGCGCGTGAGCTCCAGCTCCTTCTCGCCCCGCCAGGCCCGCCGCGCCTGCGGGTCCATCCGCAGTCCGGCCGCCTCCAGATACCGCTCGGATCCCTGCCTGGGAGCGACGGCGGGGGTGGCCGCCTCGGACACGCCGGGGGCGCTGACCGTCCCGGACCTGCGCAGCAGCGCCCGCAGCCGGGCGAAGACTTCCTCGACGTCGAACGGTTTGACGACGTAGTCGTCGGCGCCGGCGTCCAGGCCGGCGATCCGGTCGGCGGTCTCCACCAGCGCGGTCAGCATCAGGATCGGTGTGCGGTCGCCCTCGGCGCGCAGCACCCGGCAGACCTGGAGACCGTCGATCCCGGGCATCATCACGTCGAGGACGAGCACGTCCGGCGGCGACTTGTGGGCGTGCGCCAGCGCCTCGACGCCGTCGGCGACCGCGGTGACCTGGTAGCCCTCCAGGGCCAGGGCCCGTTCCAGGGCGTGACGGATGGCGCGGTCGTCTTCGGCGAGCAGCAGGGTGGGAGGCACGCGTCCAGTTTGCCAAGCTTTCGGAGTCGGACGACCTGATGATCTTCCTTCCGATGCCCTTCTTACTGCCCTCTCACTCTGCCGAGGGCACCCCGCCGCCACGGTGCCGACAACCCGCCGGCCGTTCTCAGCCGGCGGGCCGCAGCGCCGCCAGCTGGTCGGCGAACGGTACGACGTCGAAGTCGTCCTTCACCTTCCTGGGCGCCGAAAGCCCGCTCATCAGCGCCGCCAGCTCCCCCGCCGCCCGCTCGATCCGCTCGGGCAGACCCTCCGCGCCCCAGTCCTCGGAGGCCGCGTAGACGGCGGTCGGCACGACGACGGCCCGCAGGTAGGCGAAGAGCGGCCGCAGCGCGTGCTCCAGCACCAGCGAGTGGCGGGCGCTGCCCCCGGTCGCAGCGATCAGTACCGGCTTGCCCGCCAGCGCGTCCTGGTCCAGCACGTCGAAGAACGACTTGAACAGCCCACTGTAGGAGGCGGAGAACACCGGCGTGACGACGATCAGGCCGTCCGCCCCCGTCACCGCGTCCAGGGCGTCCGCGAGCTTGCGGCCGGGGAAGCCGTTGGTGAGGTTGTGCGCGATCTCCACGGCGAGGTCGCGCACCTCCACGAACCGGACGTCGACGGACGCCTTCCCCGCCACGGCCTGCGCCAGCCGGTCGGCCAGCAGCCGGGTCGACGACGGGACGCTCAGCCCCGCCGAGACGACGACGAGCCTCATGCCACGACCTCCTCGGCTTCCTTCGCGGCGAGCAGCGACCGGTGGGTGGGCGCCTCCGGCACCTCGGCCGGCCGGCCGACCGCGAACTCCTTGCGCAGCACCGGCACGACCTCCTCGCCGAGCATGTCGATCTGCTCCAGGACGGTCTTCAGGGGCAGCCCCGCGTGGTCCACGAGGAACAGCTGGCGCTGGTAGTCCCCGGCGTACTCGCGGAAGGACAGCGTCTTCTCGATGACCTGCTCCGGCGTGCCGACGGTCAGCGGGGTCTGGTCGGTGAAGTCCTCCAGGGACGGCCCGTGCCCGTAGACCGGCGCGTTGTCGAAGTACGGCCGGAACTCGCGCACGGCGTCCTGGGAGTTCTTCCGCATGAACACCTGCCCGCCGAGCCCCACGATGGCCTGCTCGGGCGTGCCGTGCCCGTAGTGCGCGTACCGCGCCCGGTACAGCTCGACCATCCGCTTGGTGTGGTCGGCCGGCCAGAAGATGTTGTTGTGGAAGAAGCCGTCGCCGTAGTAGGCGGCCTGCTCGGCGATCTCGGGGGACCGGATCGACCCGTGCCAGACGAACGGCGGTACGTCGTCCAGCGGCCGGGGCGTCGACGTGAACCCCTGCAGGGCGGTCCGGAACTTCCCCTCCCAGTCCACGACGTCCTCGCGCCACAGCCGGCGCAGCAGGGCGTAGTTCTCGATGGCGAGGTTGATGCCCTGTCGGATGTCCTGCCCGAACCAGGGGTACACCGGTCCGGTGTTCCCGCGGCCCATCATCAGGTCCACCCGCCCGTCGGCCAGATGCTGGAGCATCGCGAAGTCCTCGGCGATCTTCACCGGGTCGTTCGTGGTGATCAGGGTGGTGGAGGTGGACAGGATCAGCTTCTCCGTCCGCGCGGCTATCCAGCCGAGCATGGTGGTCGGGGACGAGGGCACGAACGGCGGGTTGTGGTGCTCACCGGTCGCGAAGACGTCGAGCCCGACCTCCTCCGCCTTCAGCGCGATGGCGACCATGGCCTTGATCCGCTCGCGCTCGCTCGGCGTACGGCCCGTCGTCGGGTCCGGCGTGACATCGCCCACCGTGAAGATCCCGAACTGCATGGTCGCTCAACCTCCAAAGTTGTTGACCATTCAACTATACCCGTCCAACGACCCCCCTCCGTTTCTTATTCCGGCACCCGCACCACACCACCGACCCCCGCCGCCCCGGGTCCGCGTCACTACCCGAGCGGCACCGCGTCCATGTACGCGTTGGACGGCTTGCGCACCTTCTCCACCCTGCGCGCATCCACCGCCACCGCCGCCGAGGACGACCCCAGCACCCCGCCCGCATGCCAGGTCCCGTCCACAGTCACCCACGTGTCGGCCTTCAGCGAGGCACCCCCGTACACCCGCACCTTCAGCGTCATCGAGTCCGCCGCACAACAGCTGATGACGATCCGGGTGAGATACCAGCTCCGCTCGTCGGCACGCGTCACGAACCCGGTCATCCGGACCGTACGCCCCTTGATGGCCCGCGAGCGATCCTGCTGCACCCGCTGCGTGAACTCGGTGAGCGTGATCGGCAGAGGCGAGGTCGCGGGCAGCGGATCGAAGTCGTCCTCCTGCACCTCGACCGCCTTCACCGGCTCCCGCGAGGCGGTGTACGACCCCAGCGCGGGCGGAGCGTAGAACAAAAGGCTCAGCACCGGCAGGAACAGCAGCCAGGCAACGCGCGGCACACCGGAGTGGTCGTGACCATGGCCGTGCTCCTCGTGCCCCTCCCCGGAGGACGAGGCCCACGCCTCCGCCACCCCCAGCCCGATCAGCAGCACCCCGGAGGCGATCAGCAGCGGCCGCATCCCCTCCTTCACGTACCGCAGGTACTCCTCCGTGAACAACGAGGTGTGCAACAACCCCAGCCCAGCGAGCACCAGCAGCCCCACCTGCACGAACCGTTTCACAGGAGCACCCCTCCGACCACCGCGCTGCACACCACCGCGACGACGACCGTCGCCGAGGAGAACCGGACCGCGAAGGCCCGCCCGAACGTCCCCGCCTGCAACGCGATCAGCTTCAGGTCGACCATCGGCCCCACCACCATGAACGCCAGCCGCGCGACCGGCGAGAACCCGCTCAGCGAGGCCGCCACGAACGCGTCCGCCTCGCTGCACACCGCCAGCAGGATCGCCAGCGCCGCCAGGAACAGCACCGACAGCCATACCGAACCCGAGAACGCGTCCAGCACCGACCGCGGCACCGCCACGTTGAACGTCGCCGCCGCCATCGCCCCGACCACCAGAAAACCCCCCGCGTGCAGGAAGTCGTGCTGGAAACCGCGCCGGAACTCCGTCCAACGGTCGGCCCCCGGCCGGTGCCCCGTGTGCCGTACGACGGGCCGCAGCCACTCCTCCCGCCCCAGCCAGAGCCACAGCCAGCCCATCACGGCGGCCGTGACCAGCGAGGCGAGCAGCCGGGCCAGCACCATCTCCGGGGCGCCGGGAAACGCGACGGCCGTCGCGGTCAGCACCACCGGGTTCACGGCGGGCGCGGAGAGCAGGAAGGCGAAGGCGGCCGCAGGGGTCACTCCCCGCCCGATCAGACTGTTCGCCACCGGCACCGACGCGCACTCGCACCCCGGCAGCACCACCCCCGCCATCCCCGCGACCGGCACCGCCAGCGCCGCCCGCTTCGGCAGCAGCCGCCCGAACACGGTCGCCGGCACGAACGCGTTGATCGCCCCCGACAAGGCCGTACCCAGCAACAGGAACGGCAGCGCCTGCACGGTCACCGCCAGACACACCGTCCGCCACGCCTGCACGGCCGGCTCGTCCAGCGACCGCCCCACGACCACCAGCACCAACCCCGGCAGCACGGCCGCACCCAGCAGCAACAGCGGCCAGCGCCGCGGCAGTTGCCGCGCGGGAACCGCCTCCGCCAGGTCCACGCGTATGTCGACGTCCTGCATGTCCGCCCTAGACCCGGCCTTCCCGCAACCGTGCGATCCGATCCCCGTGGAACTCCACCGTCCGCCTCATGTGCCGCAGGATCACCGCGACCTCGTCGTCCGCCAGGTCCTCGAACAAGGGCGAGCGGTCCCCGCCCAGCCGCTCCCACATCCGCCCGAACTCGGCGATCCGCTCCGGCACGGTCGCCACCAGCACCCGCCGCCGGTCGACCGCGTCCCGCTCCCGGACCACGTACCCCGCCCTCTCCAGCCGGTCCACCAGCCGCGTCGCCGACCCGGTGGTCAGTCCCGTCAGCTCGGCCACCCGGCCCGTCGTCACCGGCTCCCGCTCCAGCGTCAGCAGGTTCAGGCACTGCAGATCGGTCGGATGCAGCCCCAGCCGGTCGGCGAGCGCCTGATTGAACAGGGCGTACGACGCCACGTACCGGCGGGAGACGGTGGACAACTCGTCCAGCAGCCTCGACCGCACGTTCCCGGACATCGCCCAACCCCTTCGTCAGCGCCGTTGCCGAGATCGTACTCAGGGACAGCCCCGGCCTCAGAAGTAGTACGCGTCGCCCGTGTCGAGCACCAGCACCCGCAGCCGGTCATTGGCGCGATTGCGGTCCACCGACCCGCCGGGCCACACCGTGTCGACCGCCGGCGTCAGCCGTACGTCGACCCCCCGCCCGCCGTCCCTGCGAGGCCGCCCTGCACCACCGCCACGGCACCCCAGACGGCGAACCCCGCATCCTGCGCATGCCACCACTCCTCGTCACGTCCTCGCGGGGAGGCATCCCCCGCGAGGAGGTGACGAGGCGCCCCCAACGGTCAGGTCAGTTCCTCGGGCAGCAGCCCGAGCTGCTCCATGAACTCCATCTCGTCGAAGTACAGCCGATAGTCGACGATCTTCCCCTCGGCGCCGACGGTGGCGAGGTCCACCCCGCGGAGCCTGATCTGCTTCTGCGTCGGGGGCAGCGACTCCCCCGAGGGCAGCTGGATCGGCCCTGTGTTCCGGCCCGTGAAGAACCCCTCGTCGATGGCCGTGTTGCCGATCTCGTACGAGTGCACCGGCTCGTAGCGGGCGTCAGTGATCATGTCCGTCAGCTGACGCCAGTACTGCGTGATCTCCGCACGCCCGTGCATCTCACCGCCGTCGGGAGTGAAGGCCACCGCGTCCTCCGCGAACAGCTCACCCACCCGCCGGGAGTCCGCCTGCCTGGTGAGAGACTCGGTGAGCCGGTCCATGACCTCTCGCGCCTGTCCCATGGTCCACCTCCCTGTCAGAGGATCACCCGAGCCCATTTTCCCACCGATATCCTGGCCGGACAGACTTTCGACGGCTCGACCACGTCCAAGGAGCAGCCCATGGCCACCGCCGCACCGTCCGCCGCCTCCAGCATCGCCGTCGTGACCGGTGCGAGCAGCGGAATCGGCGCCGCCACGGCCCGCCGGCTCGCCGCCGCCGGTTACCGCGTCGTCCTCACCGCCCGCCGCAAGGACCGCATCGAGGCGCTGGCCGAGGAGATCACCACGGCGGGCGGCTCGGCCACCGCGTACCAGCTGGACGTGACGGACCGCGCGGCGGTCGACGAGTTCGCGACGGCCTTCACGACGATCGGCGTCCTGGTGAACAACGCGGGCGGTGCCCTCGGCGCCGACCCCGTGGCCACCGGCGACCCGGCCGACTGGCGCACGATGTACGAGACGAACGTCCTCGGCACCCTGCACGTCACCCAGGCCCTGCTCCCCAAGCTGGTGGCGAGCGGCGACGGCACGGTGGTCGTGGTCTCCTCCACCGCCGGCCACGGCACGTACGAGGGCGGCGCCGGGTACGTCGCCGCCAAGCACGGCGCCCACGTCCTCGCCGAGACCCTCCGCCTCGAGATCGTCGGGCAGCCGGTCCGCGTCATCGAGATCGCCCCCGGCATGGTCAAGACCGACGAGTTCGCCCTGACCCGCTTCGGCGGCGACCAGGACAAGGCCGCCAAGGTCTACGAGGGCGTCGCCGAGCCCCTCACCGCCGACGACGTGGCCGAGACGATCGCCTGGGCGGTGACCCGCCCCAGCCACGTCAACGTCGACCTGCTGGTCCTCCGTCCCCGCGCGCAGGCGTCGAACACCAAGGTGCACAGGGAGCTGGGATGACCCCCGAGGACCCGCCCGCCAAGGAGCAGCACAACGAACGCCTGATGTGGTGGTGGCTCGGCTACTTCCTCTTCGGCATCCACATCGTCGCGTTCGTGATGATCTACGCGGTCAGGCACGCCAAGTAGAGCTCTGGTGCCGGGCGAACGTCGCCTGCCGCGGCACTAGGTGTTCTGTCCACGGAGGTTGGTGACGCAGGTCTCGGCTGAGGGATCTTGAAATGGGTGAGGGCCTTCTGGCCTGGTGTGGACTGCGACAT
>NZ_JBITLN010000004.1:329875-623445 GCF_044465285.1 Streptomyces sp. NPDC049687 | reverse complement strand
CGGCTGGCTGCACACCTACAATCACCACCGCGGACACACCGCGCTCAAAGGCCAACCACCCGCCAGCCGCGTCCCCAACCTCACGGGTCAATACATCTAGGTCGCCGGCCGGGTGCGGGGCGTGCGTTGCTCGCGCGCTTCCCACCCCCTGAAGGGATCCGACCTCACCGGTATGGACCAATCTCGCCGTTCTTCTTGACAGGGCGGATTGGTCCATACCAACTTTGTTGCGCACCCTCTGCACTTCCCTGCACTCCCGAACACCCCCACCACTTCAGGGAGATCGCGTGCGCACCACACTTCTCCGGCGTTCCAGACGTCGTCTCCTCGCCCTGCTCGGTACCGCCGCGCTCGCCGTCGCCGGGGCGGTCGCGCTGCCCGGTACGGCGGAGGCGGCGAACATCCTCGGCAATCCCGGCTTCGAGTCGGGGAGTGTCTCCCCCTGGTCCTGCACCGGCAACCTCGGCTCGGTCGTCTCCTCGCCCGTGCACGGAGGCTCCAGGGCCCTTGCGGGAGCGGTCGGTTCGAGTGACAACGCCAAGTGCAGCCAGACCGTCTCCGTCCAGCCGAACACGGCGTACACGCTGAGCGGCTGGGTGCGGGGCAGTTACGTCTACCTCGGCGTCGACGGCGGCGCCTCCACCTGGACGTCCTCGCCGTCGGCGTACAGCCAGTTGTCGGTGTCCTTCACCACCGGCGCCTCGCAGACCAGCGCCACCATCTACGTGCACGGCTGGTACGCCCAGGGCACCTACTACGCCGACGACATCAGCCTGAACGGGCCGGGCGGCGGGGGCGGCTCGGACACTCAGGCGCCGAGCACCCCCACCGGGCTGACCTCCACCGGCAAGACGTCCTCCAGCGTCTCGCTGTCCTGGACCGCCTCGACGGACAACGTCGGCGTCACGGCGTACGACGTCTACAGCGGGTCCGCGCAGGTGCTCAGCGTCTCCGGGACGTCGGCGACCGTGAGCGGGCTGTCGCCGAGCACCGGCTACACCTTCACCGTGAAGGCGCGCGACGCCGCCGGGAACGTCTCCGGCGCCTCCAACTCGGTGTCCGTGACGACGAACGCGGGCAGCGGCGGAACCGCCTTCAAGCAGGCCGCCCCGTATCTGTACGAGGGGTGGGGCGACCCGCCGAGCGTGAGCACGGTGATGAGCTCGACCGGCGTCAAGTGGTTCACGATGGCGTTCATGCTGGACGGGGGCGGCTGCAACCCGATGTGGGACAGCACCCGTCCGCTCACCGGCGGGGTCGACCAGACGGTGATCAACCAGGTCCGTTCGGCGGGCGGGGACATCGTGCCGTCGTTCGGCGGCTGGCAGGGCAGCAAGCTCGGCGCCAACTGCTCCTCGGCCAGTGCTCTCGCGGCGGCCCTGCAGAAGGTGATCGACGCCTACTCGCTCAAGGCGATCGACATGGACATCGAGAACACGGACGAGTTCGAGAACGAGGCCGTGCAGGCGAGGATCCTCACCGCGCTGAAGACCGTGAAGGCCAACAACCCCGGCCTGAAGACCATCGTCACCTTCGGCACGTCGACCACCGGGCCGACCTATTACGGCAACCGGCTGATCGAGCAGGCCAAGTCCCTGAACGCCGACATCGACGTCTTCACCATCATGCCGTTCGACTTCGGCGGCGGCTCCGACATGTACGGCAACACCGTGAACGCCACCGAGGGGCTGAAGACCAAGCTGAAGTCCACCTTCGGGTGGGACGACGCCACCGCCTACGCCCACATCGGCATCTCCGGCATGAACGGCCTGTCCGACCAGCAGGAGAACACCACCCCGGCGATCTGGACCCAGATCCGTGACTGGTCCAACTCCCACCACATCGCCCGGCTCGCCTACTGGGCCGTCAACCGCGACCGGCCGTGCCCGGGCGGGGGCGTGGTGAGCAACTGCTCCGGCATCAGCCAGAACACCTGGCAGTTCACCTCCATCACAGCCGGCTTCACCGGCTGAGTCCGCCTCCTCACGGCGTGCCCGACCGGCCGAAGCGGCCCGCACCAGCACGCGAAGTCCCCCGGATTCCGGTCCGGGGGACTTTTTTTCGCGGGAGGTGTATCAGGGAGGGGGCAGCGTGCTCCTAACTATGTAACCGTGAGGGCCACCGGGGATCGACGGGGGCGACGGGGGAACACGGGGGACCTCGGTGGCCTGCGGTACAGCACAGTGATCCACACGGTTCCATGGGGAAGCACCACCGGGGTAACGGGGAAAGCTGGGGATCAATGGGGGATCCCCGGCACGGGGGATCGGGTCGGACGGCCGCTGTCACGGGGAGCGGCCGCCCGCTCGCCCCACCCCCCTCACCGCAGTGTCAGAAGCGGCCCGAACCCCGGTACAGCTCCAGCTCACCGTCCAGCTCCACCGCCAGCACCGTGGCGTACGGGTCGAGATCGGCCTCGGCCGGCGGGTCGATCCACAGCACACCGACCGCCTCGTGCAGCCCGCCCACCACACGATGGCCCAGTTCGGTGCCGGTTCCCAGGACGGTGACCTTGCGGACCGGCGTGGCCAGCCCCCGTACACCGATCTCGGCGCGCGGGACGTCGAACAGGGTGAGGTAGAGGGTGCGGCCGTCGGCGGAGAGGGTGCTGGGCCCGTAGTGGTGCCCGGCCGGCAGCCCGCGCACCGTCCCGTACACGGCTTCGGCGTGCCTGCGGATCCACTCCCCCAGCCCTTCCAGGCGCTCGACCTGCGGCTGCGGGATGGTGCCGTCCTCCATCGGGCCCACGTCCAGCAGCAGGTTGCCGCCTCCGCCGATGGTCTCCGTGAAGTAACGGATCAGCTGGGCCAGGGACTTGTGGTTGTGGTCGTGGTGCTGGTAACCCCACGAGTCGTTGATCGTCAGGCACAGCTCCCAGGGGCCGTCCGGCGGGACGATGGGGGCACCCTGCTCGGGGGTGGCGTAATCGCCCTCGCTGAGCATGCGGGCGTTGAAGACGACGTGCGGGGAGTACGAGCGGATGAGCGCTGCGAGTTCGGGGATGCGCCACTGCTCCTCGCTGCGGTCCCACTCGCCGTCGAACCACATCAGGTCGGGCCGGTAGCGGGAGGCCAACTCCGTTATCTGACCGTCCCGGTAGGCGATGAACCGCTCCCAGGCCGCCAGGTCCTCGTCCTCGGCCGAGCACTCGGAGTAGCGGTTGTCCTCCATCTCCGGCGGGCGGCCCGGCTTGCGGGTGGTCGCGTAGTCGGGGTGGTTCCAGTCGGAGTGCGAGTAGTAGAAGCCGACCTTCAGACCCTTCTCGCGCAGGGCGTCGGCGTACCCGGTGAGGTAGTCACGGCCGAGGTTGAGGTCGCCGTAGGCGGTGTCCCACAGGGCGACACCGTCGTGGTGACGGGTCGTCAGTACGGCGTACCTTGCGCCCGCGCGGGCGAACAGATCGGCCCAGGCGCGCGGGTCGTACTTGGCGCCGGTGAAGCGCTCGAGCTGGGACATGTACTGGTCGTGCGGCACGATGTCGTCGTAGAACGACCAGGACTCCTGGACGCCGTCGACGGCGTAGATCCCCCAGTGGACGAAGATCCCCAACTTGGCGTCGGTGAACCAGGGTTGCATGGGCACGGCTGAACTCCTCGGCGGGACAGGTGACTTCGCTGGGGTGGGCGGGGCACGGCCGGCGTGCCCCGCCCGTCGGTCGTCGGGCCCCGACGGACCTACTGGCCGCGTCGCAGCCGGAGCGTCAGGACCTGGAACGGGCGCAGGGTCACCTCGACCCCGCCGTCGCCGGCCACGGCCGCCGTCGCTTCCTCCTCCAGCGGCCGCTCCAGCAGGTCGGTGACCTGGGCGCCGGCCAGCGGGAAGCCGGTGCGCAGCACGCCCCGGGCGCGGCCGCCGCGGGACTCGTACAGGCGCACCACCACGTCGCCGGACCGGTCGTCGGCGAGCTTGACCGCCTCGACGGTCACGCCCTCGCCCGCCACGGACACGACCGGCTCCGCCGCCCCCGCCGACTCCGCCACGCGCAGCGGCAGGTTGAGGGCATAGCCCTCGGCGACCGCGTCGCCGATCGTGGCGCCCGGCAACAGGGAGTACGTGAAGCGGTGCCGGCCCTGGTCGGCCTCGGGGTCCGGGATGCGCGGGGCGCGCACCAGGCTGAGGGCGACCGTGGTCGTCGTACCGCCGTCCTCGCGGACCGTGCGGGAGACGTCGTGGCCGTACGTCGAGTCGTTGAGAACCGCGACACCGTAGCCGGGTTCGCCGATGTGCACCCAGCGGTGGCCGGAGACCTCGAACCGGGCCGACTCCCACGAGGTGTTGGTGTGCGTGGGCCGCTGGACGTGACCGAACTGGATCTCGGCGGACGAGTGCGGCGCGCGGACGTCGACCGGGAAGGCCGCCTTCAGGATCTTCTCGGCCTCGTGCCAGTCGATGTCGGTCTCGATGTCGACACGGGGGCTGCCCGCGCGGACGGTGATCGTCTGGGTGATGGTCGAGCCCTTGCCGAAGGTGCGGGTCACACGGATCGCGCCGAGCAGCGGATCGTCCTCGACGACGGTGACCGAGTCGGGGTCGAGCAGGTCCGTGAAGCGGTTCTTGTAGTGCTTGTCGATGTCCCAGGCGTCCCAGTAGTTGGGCAGGTCGGTGTGGAGGCGGAGGAGGTTGCCCTGGCCGGCGAGGACCTCACGGTTCGCCCGGATGTCGTATACAGAAGACAGTGTGCCGTCTTCGGCCACCTGTACACGGACCAGTCCGTTGTCGAGGACCCGGCCGGACACCGTCACCGGCTGCGGCGATTCGACGGCGGAGGCGGCGAGGGGCGCGCTGCCGCTCGCGGGCACCTCGACGTACGCCGGTGCGCCGGCGGAGGTGCGGATCACCTCGGTGCGGTCGTACGGGCTCGTGTTGAACACCCGGGTGCCGCCCGCGCCGAGCGCCGCGACCGCCTCGGCCGTCAGTGCCTCCAGCTCCTCGGCCACGCGGGCGTACTCGGCCTCGGCCTCGCGGTGCACCCAGGCGATCGACGAGCCCGGCAGGATGTCGTGGAACTGGTGCAGCAGCACCGTCTTCCACAGCCGGTCCAGCTTCTCGTACGGGTAGGCGTAGCCCGGCGCGTGCAGCGCGGCCGTCGTGGCCCACAGCTCGGCCTCGCGCAGCCGGTGTTCGCTGCGCCGGTTGCCCTGCTTGGTGCGCGCCTGCGAGGTGTACGTGGCGCGGTGCAGCTCCAGGTAGAGCTCGCCCACCCACACCGGGGCGTCCGGGTACTCCTCGCGGGCCTTGGCGAAGAAGTCGTCCGGGTGCTCGACGACGACCTTGGGCGAGCCCTCCAGGTCGGCGAGCCGACGGGCGCGTTCCATGATCTCGCGGGTGGGGCCGCCACCGCCGTCGCCCCAGCCGAACGGGGCGAGGGAGCGCGTACCGGCGCCCTTCTCGGAGTAGTTGCGGACCGCGCGGTCCATCTCCTCCCCGCTGAAGCGGGCGTTGTAGGTGTCGACCGGCGGGAAGTGGGTGAAGATGCGGGTGCCGTCGATGCCCTCCCACCAGAAGGTGTGGTGGGGGAACTTGTTGGTCTGGTTCCAGGAGATCTTCTGGGTGAGGAACCAGTCGTTGCCGGCGAGCTTGGCGAGCTGCGGATAGGCGGCCGTGTAGCCGAAGGAGTCCGGCAGCCAGACACCCTTGGTCTCGACGCCGAAGTGCTCGATGAAGAACCGCTTGCCGTGGATGAGCTGGCGGGCGATCGCCTCGCCGCCGGGCAGGTTGCCGTCGGCCTCCACCCACATGCCGCCGACCGGCGCCCACTGGCCCTTCTTCACCGACTCCTGGATGCGGGCCCACACGTGCGGGTAGTTGTCGCGCACCCACTCGTACTGCTGGGCCTGAGAGCAGGCGAAGATGAAGTCCTCGTACTCGTCGGCCAGCGAGGTGACGTTGGAGAAGGTGCGGGAGGTCTTGCGCTTGGTCTCGCGGATCGGCCACAGCCAGGCCGAGTCGATGTGCGCGTGGCCGACTCCGGAGACGGTGTGGGCGCTGGCGTGCGCGGGCCGGGCGAGGACGGGCGCGAGGACCTCGCGGACGGCGGCGGCGCTGCCGGAGATGTCGTCCAGGTCCAGGGCGTCCATGGCCCGGTCGAGGGCGTGCATGATCTCGTGGCGGCGGGGCTCGTGCTCGCCGAGGTGGACCATGAGTTCGCGCAGCACCTGGAGGTCCAGGTCGAGGTGCCAGACCTGCTCGTCGAGGACGGCGAGGTCGGCACGGCGGAATGTATACAGTGGACGGTCGCCTGCCGTCAGTACATCGCCGAGCGGCGTCGGCTCCGCGAAGTCGTTCGCCAGGATGTCGGGGTTGGAGGCCGCCTCGACCAGGTAGTCGATCTGCTCGCCGCCGGTCGCCGGGTTGCCGACCGGCACGTACTGGTTGAGCGGGTTGACCGCCTTCAGGGGGGTCCCGTCGGCCAGGTGGACCAGCGCCTCGGCCTGGCCGCCGGGCCAGTCGCCGACGAACCCGAGGTCCATGACGGCCTCGACCCGCCGGCCGGCCCACTCGGCGGGCACCTGGCCCCGCATCCGGAACCATGTCGTGCCCCATGGCGGGCCCCAGAGGGTGTCCATCGCGAAGGGCTCGTACGGCGCTGCCGCGGCCTCCTCGAACGGAACCGGCTCCCCCGGCGCCTGCCAGGCCTCGACCTCGAAGGGAACGGTGGCCGCGTAGATCGCGGGCTTGATGCGCTGGTTGTGGACGCGCTCGACGCGCTCCTCGATGCGGCGGCGTTCGTCGTGCATGGGATGTCTCCAGGGACCGGGAGGAAGGAGCCGGACGGGGAGCCGTCGTGCTCGGGAGCCGACGGACCCGGGGAAAGCGCTTTCTCGATGCTTCAGCGCTTAAGGTACGCGAGCCCGGGATGGGCCTCGGTGTAACCCTCGACGAGCCGGCGGGCGACATTCACCGAGTCGACCAGGGGGTGCAGTGCGAACGCCTTCACCGCCGTGGCCCGGGAGCCGGACTCGGCGGCGGCCAGCACCTCCCGCTCGACCGCCTTGACGGCGCACACGAGGCCGGTGGCGTGGCCGGGCAGCGGGTCGACCGCGACCGGGTGGGCGCCGTTGGCGTCGACGAGGCACGGGACCTCGATGACGGCGTCCGTGTCGAGCACCGACAGGGTGCCCTGGTTGCGCACGTTGAGGATCAGCGTGGTGCGCTCGTCGCGGGCGATCGCCCGCATCAGGGCCAGGGCCACCTTCTCGTAACCGCCGGAGAGGTCGTCGGCGTCGCGCTCGCCGGCGCCCGCCGTCTCCCGGTTCTCCGACATGTAGGTGGCCTCGCGCTCGGCGCGGGTGCGGTCCCAGGCGGTCAGGGCCGCCGCGCCGGGGTGGCGCATCTCCTCGTAGAAGTGGGCCTGCTGCTCGCGTAGGAAGGCGCCGCGGGTCTTCTCGGCCTGCTGGTAGGCGCGGACGGCCTCGCGGTTGAAGTAGTAGTAGTGCAGGTACTCGTTCGGGATCGCGCCGAGCGACTGGAGCCAGTCGACGCCGAACAGCTTGCCCTCCTCGAAGGAGCCGAGCAGGTCGGGGTCGGCGAGCAGCCGCGGCAGCTCGTCCCGGCCGGCGACGCGCAGGCCGCGGACCCAGCCGAGGTGGTTGAGGCCGACGTAGTCGATCCACGCCTCCTTCGGGTCGGCGCCGAGGACCCGGGCGATACGGCGGCCGAGACCGACCGGCGAGTCGCAGATGCCGATGACGCGGTCGCCGAGGTGGCGGGCCATGGCCTCGGTGACCAGGCCGGCCGGGTTGGTGAAGTTGATGAGCCAGGCCTCGGGGGCGAGGCGGGCGACGCGCCGGGCGATGTCGGTGGCGACGGGGACCGTCCGCAGACCGTAGGCGATGCCGCCCGCGCCGACCGTCTCCTGGCCGAGGACGCCCTCCGCGAGGGCGACCCGCTCGTCGGCGGCCCGGCCCTCCAGACCGCCGACCCGGATCGCGGAGAAGATGAAGTCGGCGCCGCGCAGGGCCTCGTCGAGGTCGGTGGTGGCGGTCACCGTGGGGGCGTCGGGGACACCGGCGGCCTGTTCAGCCAGTACACGGGCGACTGCATACAGTCGACTGTCGTCCAGATCGTGCAGAACGACGTCCGTCACCCGCCCCTCCGCACGATCGCCGAGGAGCGCCCCGTACACGAGCGGCACCCGGAAACCGCCGCCGCCCAGAATCGTCAGCTTCACGCCTGCACCTTTCCTGCCACGATCACCTCGACGCCCGCCTCCTCCAGCGAGGAGCGGGTCGCCGGGTCGACCGGCGCGTTCGTCACCACCACGTCCAGGTCCTCGGGACCGCAGACCTTCGCCATCCCCGTACCCGGGAACTTCGCCGCGTCGGCCAGCAGGACAACCTTGTCACCGGCCTTGATCATGGCTCGCTTCACCGGCACCTCGACGACCGTCGTATCCATCACCTGCCCGCCCGGGCGCACTCCACTGGTACCGAGGAAGAGCCAGTCCGCGTGCAGCTGACGCAGGTTGTCCTCGGTGAGGAAGCCGACCAGGGAACGGTACTCGCGGCGGACCATCCCGCCCAGCAGTACCAGCTCGATGCCCTCGTCGTCGGCGAGCTCCTCGTAGACCACCAGATTGCTGGTGATCACGGTGAGGCGGCGGCCGTGCAGCTGGCGGGCCAGACGGTAGGCGGTGGTGCCGATGTCGAGCAGTACCGACTGACCATCCTTGACCATGCCGGCCGCGTGCGCGGCGATGGCGTCCTTCTCCGGTACGCGCACCTCGGCGACCTCGGCGAAGGGCTGGTCGCCCTCCTCGACGACCGCCCCGCCGTGGACCCGGGTGAGCAGGCCGTCCTCCTCGAGTTTGACCAGGTCACGCCTGATCGTGGCGGGGCTCACGCCCAGCTGCTCGGAGAGATCGGTCACGGCCGCGGGCCCTCCGGAGCGAAGGGCCCGCAGGATGAGTTGGTGTCGTCGTTCTGCCAGCACGCCGTGAACAGTACTAGTCATCTTCGATCATTTCTATGCTCAGTTCTGCTCGGCTCTTGACCAACGGCGGTGAGCGGCGCACGATTCCGGTCACGAAATGAAGAGTTCTGACGAGTTGCTCCGCGCCGGGAGTGCACTCGCCCGCCCCAGAGCCCGCCCAGAGCCTGAAGAGAGCCCGAAGAGAGGACCCTCCGTGGACGACGACCGGCCCGATGTGCTGCTGACCGGGCTGCTCTTCTACGACCTCGTGCTCACCGGGCTGGGCGGGCCGCCCACGCCGGGCGAGGAGATCTGGACCGCCGGCATGGGCTGCGGCCCCGGCGGCATCGCCAACCTCGCGGTGGCGGCCTCCCGCTTCGGTCTCAGAACCTCCCTGGCGACGGTCTTCGGCGACGACTTCTACGGCGGCTACTGCCACGACGTCCTCGCCCGCCAGGAAGGCGTCGACCTCACCCTCTCCCGCGTGGCGGACGACTGGCCCACCCCGGTCACCGTCGCCCTCGCCCAGGGCCACGACCGGGCCCTCGTCACCCACGGCCAGGAGCCGCCGTACGCGCAGGACGAGCTGATGGGCGACCCGCCCGAGGCACGCACCGCCCTCGTGCACATCGAGGCCGAGCCGCAGGCGTGGCTCGCGAAGGCGGCGGCGAACGGCACCCGGATCTACGCCGACGTCGGCTGGGACCCCACCCGGCAGTGGTCGGCCGACCTGCTCGAACAGCTCGCCCTGTGCCACGCCTTCCTCCCCAACGAGACCGAGGCGATGGCCTACACCCGCACCGACAGCCCGGTCGCGGCCCTCGGCACCCTCGCGGAACTGGTGCCGGTCGCGGTGGTCACCCAGGGCGGCGACGGCGCCGTCGCGGTCGACCAGACGACCGGCGAGTACGCGGCGGTCCCCGCCCTTGACGTCGATGTCCTGGACGCCACGGGCGCCGGTGACGTGTTCGGCGCGAGCTTCGTCGCCGCCTCGCTCGGCGGCTGGCCGCTGGAGGAACGGCTGCGGTTCGCCGTACTGGCCTCCGGGTTGTCCGTACGCCATCACGGCGGGGCGCTGGCCGCGCCCGGCTGGTACGGCATCGACCGGTGGTGGCGGTCGGTGACCGATCCGGAGCTGAAGCGGGCCTACGGCTTCCTCGCCGACCGTATCCCGGCGGACGTCGGCCGGCCGGTGCGGTACGCGCCGGTCACCCCGCCCGCCCCACGGCCCTGACCCTTCCCCCGATTCCACGCTTGCCCCTGGTAGTGCACCCCGTCCGCGAAGACGGGTACAGATCCGAAAGGCGGTGGGAGCTGTGCGGCTCTCACGAAGAGGCCTCCTGCGCGCGGGCCTGGCCGGCACGGCCGCCACCGCGCTCGGCGGCCTGACGTCCGGCTGCGCCGTTCCGACCGGCTCGACCGGCCGCAACATGGTCCTGTGGTACTGGAGCGGCGGTCTGAGCGACACGGTCGTGAAGAACGCGAAGGCCCGTTACGACAGCACCGTGGACCTGCAGGCCATCCAGATCGGCGGCTACTACCGGTCGAAGCTGATCACCACGATGGCCGGCCGGGCCCACGTCCCCGACATCGCGGGCCTCAAGGGCGAGGACATGGCGTCCTACCTGCCCAACGCCGACCAGTTCATCGATCTGCGCACCCTCGGCGCCGAGAAGTACAAGAGCCGGTACCTGTCCTGGAAGTGGGACCAGGGCATCGCCGACGACGGCACGATGGTCGGCTTCCCGATCGACTGCGGGCCGGTCGCGCACTACTACATGCCGGCCGTCTTCGAGAAGGCGGGACTGCCCTTCGAGCCCGAGGACGTCTCCCGCGAGCTGGACACCTGGGAGAAGTTCCTCGACGCCGGTGTGCAGCTGAAGAAGCGGCTCCCGGGGACCTACCTGCTCACCGACATCACCAGCGTCTTCACCATGTCGGTCAACCAGGGCACCAAGAACTACGTCGACAAGGACCGCCACTTTATCGGCGACCAGGAGCACATCAGGACCGCCTGGGACCGGGCCGTGGACGCCAAACGGCGCGGGATCGTCTCCCAACTCGTCAGCGGCACGCCGGACCAGCTGTCGGCCACCGAGAGCGGCAAACTCCCCAGCCAGCTCAACGCCTCCTGGGCCACCAGCGACATCAAACTCGGGGTCCCGAAGACCAAGGGCAAGTGGCGGGTGGCGAACTGTCCCGGCGGCCCCTCCAACATCGGCGGCTCGTTCCTGGCGATCACCAAGGCGTGCCGGGAACCCGAGAAGGCCTTCGAGGTCATCACCTGGCTGCTGAACGCCGCCAACCAGGCCCAGGGGTTCGTCGACGCGGGTCTCTTCCCGTCCACGCCGGCCTCGTACGGCATGAGCAAGCTCCAGGAGCCCGACCCGTTCTTCGGCGGCCAGGTCACGATGGACGTCTTCGGGCCGGCCGCCCAGAAGATCCCGATCACCTACAACAGCCCCTACGACATCGCGCTCGGGCAGCCCATCAAGGACGAGATCAAGAACGTCGGCGTCCTCGGCAAGGACCCGGACAACGCCTGGAGTGACGCCATGAGCAAGTGCCGGCGCATCGCGAAGCACCTGGGGGTGAGCTACTGATGGCCACCGCCCCCGCGCTGGAGAAGCCCCCGGCGACCGTGCCGGCCACCCCCGCCGCACAGCCCAGAAAGGGCTTTCGCAAGTACTGGCACCTCTACGCCGCCATCTCCCCGTTCTATCTGCTGTTCCTGGGTTTCGGCCTGATCCCCGTCGGCTTCTCGCTCTACGTCTCCTTCCACCGCTGGGACGGCCTCGGCCCGATGGAGTGGGCGGGCCTGTCGCAATACCAGTACCTGCTGGGCGACAGCGACTTCTGGAACTCGGTCGGCAACACCATCGTCATCTGGGCGCTGGCCACCTTCCCCATGATCTTCCTGGCGATGGTCACGGCCGTGATGCTCAACTCGGCGGTCCGTTTCAAGAACGTCTACCGCTTCGCCTACTTCCTGCCGAACGTCACCTCGGTGGTGGCCGTCGCGATCATCTTCGGCTCGGTGTTCTCCACCAACTTCGGCCTGGTCAACGCCCTGCTGCAGGCGATCGGCGTGGACCAGGTGGCCTGGCTGAACACCCCCTGGGGCATCAAGGTCGCCATCGCCACGCTGATGACCTGGCAGTGGACGGGCTACAACGCGATCATCTTCCTCGCCGGCCTGCAGACGATCCCCGGTGAACTGTATGAAGCCGCCCGTATGGACGGCGCCGGTCCCCTGCAGACCTTCTTCCGGATCACGCTGCCGATGATGCGGCCGGTACTGCTGTTCGTCCTCGTCGTGTCGACCGTCACCGGTCTGCAGAGCTTCTCCGAACCGCAGGTCCTGCTCCAGACCACCGCCAACGACTCCACGTACGCGGGCGGCCCCGGACACTCCGGCCAGACGATGGTCCTCTACTTCTTCCAGCAGACCTTCGACAACAACGACTTCGGCTACGGCGCCGCCGTGGCGTGGGGCATCTTCCTCGTCGTCATCCTCTTCTCGATCATCAACTGGCGTCTGGTGCAGCGCCGGGGCGAAGACTAGGGAGGCCCGTTCACCATGGCATCCATCAAGGGAACCCGCAGCCGGGGCATCGCGCTGCACACCGTCCTCGTGATCGGCCTGCTGCTGTCGGCCTTCCCGTTCTACTGGGCCGTGATCATGTCGACGCACTCGTCGTCGGAGATCTTCTCGTACCCTCCGAAGCTGCTGCCCGGCTCGCACTTCCTCGAGAACGCCCGGCACCTCTTCGACAGCGTCGATTTCTTCGGCTCGATGGTCAACTCGCTGCTGGTCGCGTGCTCGGTGACCTTCCTGGTCCTGTTCTTCGACTCGCTGGCCGCCTTCGTCTTCGCCAAGTTCGCGTTCCCGGGCAAGAACGTACTGTTCGCGCTGCTCATGGTCATCTTCATGGTGCCCGCGCAACTCGCGGCCATCCCGCAGTTCGTGATCATGGCGAAGCTCGGCTGGATCGGCTCGATGACCTCGCTGATCGTGCCGGCGGCCGCCAACGCCTTCGGCATCTTCTGGATGCGCCAGTACATGAAGGGCGCCATCCACGACGAGCTCCTCGACGCCTCGCGCATCGACGGCGCGAACTTCATGCGCCAGTACTGGCACGTCGCCCTCCCGGTGGTCCGCCCGGGCCTGGCCTTCCTCGGCATCTTCACCTTCATGGGCCAGTGGAACGACTACGCCTGGCCCCTGATCGCGCTCACCGACCCCGACAACGTCACCCTCCAGGTCGCGCTGTCCCAGCTCAACGGCACCCACGGAACGACGGACTACGGAATGGTCATGACCGGCGCGCTGCTCGCGCTGGTCCCGCTGCTGATCGTGTTCGCGGTCGGCGCCCGCCAGATCATCGGGGACCTCGCCAAGGGAGCCATCAAATGACGCGCTCCCTGCCGACGGACCCACTGCTGGCACTGCGCCCCTGGGAGGCACCGGAGGTGACCTCCTGGGGGCGGCTGCCCATGAACGCCGTCGACCGGCGCGCCGGAGCATACTCCCTGGACGGCGACTGGCGTTTTCAGTTGCTGTCCGCTCCGGACGCGCCGGTCGGCGGTGCGTGGTCGACGACGGCCGTGCCGGGTGTATGGACGATGCAGGATACGGACGACCCTCTACGGGCGACGGTCGACCTTCCGCAGTATCTGAACATCCGTATGCCGTATACAGAATTCCCTCCGTTGTCGCCCGCCGACCACAACCCGACAGGTGTCTACGAGCGGGAGATCGACATCCCCGCCGAGTGGGCCGGACGCCGGATCGTGCTCCAGGTCGGGGCCGCCGAGAGCGTGCTGCTGGTGCATGTGGACGGGCGGCCCGTCGGTGTGTCCAAGGACTCCCACCTCGCCGCCGAGTTCGACCTGTCGGCCGTCGTGCGCCCCGGCGGGCGGTCGGTCCTCCGGCTGACCGTCGTCAAGTGGTCGGACGCCTCGCACATCGAGGACCAGGACCACTGGTGGCACGGCGGCATCACCCGCTCGGTACTGCTGTACGCGACCGACCCGCTGCACCTGGCCGACGTCACGGTCCGCGCGGCGCGGGACGGGGAGTTGCGGGTCGACTGTCTGGTGCGGGACGCGGGCGGGGCGCTGCCCGAGGGATGGTACGTCGGTGGGGAACTGGACGGGCTGGCGCTCGCGCAGGACACGGAGTTCGACCGGGCCAACGCCGAGGACGAGCGCGTCTCCGCCTTCCTCGGCGAGGCTCGGCTGCACGCGCGCGTGCCCGAGGTGCGCACCTGGACCGCCGAGACGCCCGAGCTGTACGGGCTGACGGTGCGCCTGCACCGCGCCGACGGCAGCGTCGCCGACACCTCCCGCCACCGGGTCGGCTTCCGGGACGTCGAGATCGTCGGGCGGGACCTGCTGGTCAACGGCGAGCGCGTCTTCATCCGGGGCGTGAACCGGCACGACTTCCACCCGCTGACGGGCCGGACGGTGTCGTACGACGACATGCGCGCGGACCTGATCCTGCTGAAGCGTTTCGGCTTCAACGCGATCCGCACCGCGCACTACCCCAACGACCCCGGTCTCCTGGATCTCGCGGACGATCTCGGGTTCTACGTGGTCGACGAGGCGGACATCGAGTCCCACGACCACGCCCATGAGATCGCCGACGACCCGCGTTATCTGAACGCCTTCGTGGACCGGGTGTCACGCATGGTGCTGCGGGACAAGAACCACCCGTCGGTGATCATCTGGTCGCTGGGCAACGAGTCGGACTACGGCGCCAACCACGATGCCGCCGCGGGCTGGGCGCGCCGGCACGACCCGACCCGGCCGCTGCAGTACGAGGGGGCGGCCAAGCGCGGCTGGGCGGATCCGGACCTCGCCTCCGACATCGCCTGCCCGATGTACGCGCCCCTGGAGGACTGCGTGGCGCACGCGCTGTCCGGGGAGCAGACCAAGCCGCTCATCCAGTGCGAGTACTCGCACGCGATGGGCAACAGCAACGGCACGCTGGCCGACCACTGGGCCGCCATCGAGGCCACCCCGGGTCTTCAGGGCGGGTTCATCTGGGAGTTCTGGGACCACGGAATCCTTCAGTCCGTGAACGACGGAAGACCGGTCGGGCGTGGGGGCGCCGGGCTCTACGACAACGGTGTCACCGCCCCCGGCCACCGCTGGGCATACGGCGGCGACTTCGGCGAGACGGACCACGACGGCGCGTTCATCGCGGACGGTGTCGTCTTCCCCGACCGCACCCCGAAACCGGTGATGTACGAACACCGGGAGATCGCGGCGCCGGTACGGCTGGAGCTGTTCCGGCACGAGGGGGTGGTCGTCTCCAACCACCAGCACTTCCGGGGCCTGGAGTGGCTCGCGGGCGAGTGGGAGCTGGCGCTGGCGGACGGTCGTACGCTGACCGCTCCCGCGGTGCTCCCGGCGCTGCGGCCCGGTGAGACGGCCGTGGTGCCGCTGCCGTTCGCGGTGCCGGAGGACGGCGGCGAGGTCTGGCTGACGCTGCGCGTGAGGACCGCCGAGGACCTGGCGTGGGCGCCGGCCGGTACGGAGGTGTGCGCGCCGCAGGTGCGGTTGCGGGCGGCCGTGGTGGTCGAGGACCTGATGGTCGCCGGTGGCGTGGAGGTCGACACCGACGGGCTGCTGGTCCATCCGCTGCTGACCGCCGGGCCCACGCTGTCGTTGTGGCGGGCGCCCACCGACAACGACGAGCTGGGCGGCATGGCGCTGCGCTGGCGGGCGTGGGGGCTGGACGCTCTGGTGCGCAAGGTGGTGTCGGTGCGGCACGACAGCGGGTCGGTGACCGTTGTCGCGGAGTACGCGGGGACCACCGGCGTGGTCCGGCACCGGCAGGTGTTCACCCCTGTCGAGGGCGGGGTCCGGATCGACGAACTGGCCGAGCTGCCGGAGGAGTTCGACGACGTGGCCCGAGTCGGGTCGGTGTTCGAGACGGTCGCGGGGCTCGACCTGCTCGAGTGGTTCGGGCAGGGCCCCTGGGAGTCCTACCCGGACCGCAGCGGGGGCGCGCCGGTGGGGCATCACTCCCTGCCCGTCGACGCGTTGTTCACGCCGTACCTGCGTCCGCAGGAGAGCGGCGGCCGGCACGGCGTAAGGCGCTTCACACTCTCGGCGCCGGACGCCACCGGTCTCGTGGTCGCGCTGGACGAGCCGCGGCAGGTGTCCGTAACGCGCTACCGCGCCGAGGACCTGACCGCCGCCGCCCACCACGACGAACTCGTGCCGCGCGCGGGCTGCGTGGTGCACCTGGACGCGTCGCACCGGGGCCTCGGTACGGCCTCGTGCGGCCCCGACACCTTCCCCTCCTACCTCGTCGCACCGGGCACCCACCGCTGGAGCTGGACCCTGCGCACCCTGTAACCCCCCTCCCCCGCAAGGCTTTTCCCGCCTCCCCTACGGAGCACACGTGTGTACTTCGCATGCCCATGAACCGTGCGAGGCCGCGCAGGCCGGCGCCGGACGACGCAGTTTCCTGCGGGCCACCGCACTGCTGGGGGCCGCGGCCACGGCCTCGGTCGCCCTGCCCGCGGCCGACGCCGAGGCGGCGCCCTCCGCCTGGCGCCCCGACGCCGACAGCCGCCGCTTCACGCTCGCCGTGATGCCCGACACCCAGTACCTCTTCGACGGGCCGAGCATCGACAAGGCGCCGGTCGAGGCCTCCCTGCGCTACCTCCTGGAGCACGGCCGGGACGAGAACATCGTCTTCCTGTCCCATCTCGGCGACCTCACCCAGAACGGCGCCGAGAACGAATTCGCAGCGATCGGCGAGGCGTTCGGGCTGCTCGACCGGCACGGCGTCGGCTACAGCGTCCTGGCCGGCAACCACGACGTGAAGTCGTCCACGACCGACCAGCGCGGCGCGACCCCGTACCTGGACACGTTCGGCCCGCGACGCTTCCGGCGGAAGCCCACCTTCGGCGGGGCCTCCTCCGACGGCTACAACACCTACCACCTGTTCAAGGCCGCCGGCCGCGAGTGGATGGTGCTCGCGCTGGACTGGCGGCTGTCGGTGAAGGGGTACGCCTGGGCGAAGGACGTCCTCGCCCGGCACCCGAAGACCCCGGTCGTCCTCACCACTCACGAACTGGTCGTCGAGGACGACTCGCTGTCCGCGTACGGGCAGCAGCTGTGGGACCGGCTGATCGAGGACCACGACCAGATCTTCCTCACCCTCAACGGTCACTACTGGCCCGCCGGCCGGACCACCCGCAAGAACGCGGCGGGACATGACGTCCACCTTCACCTGACGAACTATCAGAACCGTTACTTCGGCGGTGCGGCGATGATCCGCCTGTACCGCTTCGACCTCGACCGCGACGTCATCGACGTGGAGACGGTCTCCCCCTGGATCCTGGGCCGGGCCGCCGAGGGACTCAACGAGCTGGAGCGGCAGGAGATCGAACTCAGCGGCGACGCCGACCGGTTCTCCGTCGGCATCGACTTCGCCGAGCGCTTCGCCGGCTTCGACCCGGTGCCGGCCCGTGCCGCACGACCGGTGTCGAAGGTCGTCGTCCCGGGCACGGTCGCCTACTGGCGGTTCGACGGGCACGACGACGGTACGACCGTCTCCGGCACCGTCCGTGACCTCTCCGGGCGCGGCAACGACCTCACCGTCGTCACGGTCGGCGACGGCACGCTGGGCCGGTCGTCGGACCACCACCCCGACCAGCCGGGCCACGGCAGCCTGGAGTTCCGGGGTTTCAAGTCCCCGCTGCAGGGCGCCTACCTGCGTACGGTCGACGGCGCCCCCCTCAACTCGGCGACGTTCGAGGACGGTTACACCATCGAGGCGTTCTACCGCCTTCCGGCCGACTGGGACCCGGCGCACCACGCCTGGTCGGGACTGGTCAGCCGCACCGGAACGGGTGGCGCCGCGGGCAAGAGCGGCGACGACCCCGACGAGCCGCTCGCCACGCTGTCCCTGTCCAACGACCGGGAGCCCCAGTGGGCGATGCGTCCGCTGAACCAGGAGGGCATCGCCACCAACTGGGGGCAGGAGACCCCGCTGGAGACCTGGTGGCACCTCGCGGTCGTGAGCGACGGCACGCACACCACGCTGTACGTCGAGGGCTGCCCGGTCGTGCGCAACCCGAAGGCGAAGGCCGTGGGCATCACCTCCGTCGGGCTGCCGTGGCTCCTCGGCGGCTACGAGTACGCCGGACAGATCGACCAGATCCTGCACGGCAGTCTCGGTGACGTCCGCATCGTCGAACGGGCGCTGCCCACGACCTCCTTCATGAACCACTGAGACCCGCCGAGGACATCCATGACCGAGCAGCAGCTGCCCGCCTGGGCCGACCCGTCCGTCTCCCCCACCGCTCTCGACGCCCAGGGCGTGTCGAGGCGCGGACTCCTGCGCCGCGCCGGCCTGTTCGGCGCCGCGTTCGCCCTCGGTGGGGCGGCCACGCCCGCCGTCGCCGCCACCGGCAGGGGCTACGGCGGGGAGGACCCGCGCCTCGCCTATCTCGTCGGCGACCACCATGTGCACTCCGTGTACAGCCACGACGCCAAGTACACGTTCTCCCAGCAGGCGCAGGCCGCCGCCAGGTACGGCCTGGACTGGATGGTGTTCAACGAGCACTCCAACTTCGGGCACGCCTCCTACGGCGCCGCACTGGAGCACAAGGAGATCCTGCGGGCACGCGCCGAGAACCCCCGTCAGCTGATCTTCCAGGGCCTGGAGTGGTACATCCCGGCCGCCGAGCACTGCACGGTGTTCGCCGCCCCGGGCCCCCACGAGGTCGACCTGCTCACGCGGTTCGAGCTCGCCTACGACGGCAAGCTGCTCGGCTACACCGAGGGCTCCGCCGGCGCCACGGACACCGCCCGCAACGAGGCCCACGCCGTCAAGGCCGTCAAGTGGCTGGCGGAGCAGCGCCGTTCGGGCTACGTGGACGACGTCCTCGTCCTCGCCAACCATCCGCTGCGGCTGGGCATCGACTCCCCGCACGAGATGCGCAACTGGCGGGACGCGGCCCCCGAGATCATGATCGGCATGGAGGGCGCGCCGGGCGCCCAGGGCGCGGCGCTTCCCGGCTGGCGCGGCTCCACCTCGATCCGCGGCGAGTACGAGAACAAGCCGTCCGCGCAGTCGTGGGCGGGCTATCCGGCGGACGCCTACCTGACGTACGGCGGCTTCGACTGGGCGACCGCGACGGTCGGCGGCCTGTGGGACTCGATGCTGGCCGAGGGCCGGCTGTTCTCGATCACCACCAACTCCGACAACCACCGGACCGTCTTCGACACCTGGAAGAACGGCGACTGGCCGGCCGGGCAGAACTTCGACAACACCGGCAGGCTGCCGGACCCGGTGAACACCGACACACCGCAGCCGGGCAGCGACTTCTGGCCGGGCCAGTTCAGCCGGACCCACGTGGGGGTGACCCGCTACGGCTACCGGGCGGTGATGACGGGCCTGCGCGAGGGCCGGATCTGGCTCGACCACGGCCATCTGCTCGACGGCCTGGAGGTCCGCCTGCGGCGGGAGCACAGCACCGGCCGGGGTGTCACGCTGGGCGGCCGGATGCGGGTCCGCAGCGGCGAGAAGCTCACCCTGAGCATCACGGTGACCACCGCCTCCCGTCCCAATCCCCAGGGAATCCTTCCGGAGTTGGCGCACGTGGACGTGATCCGGGGCGCGGTGCGCGGCCCGGTGCCCGACCGCGACACCTGGAAGGCCCCCGACACCAGGGTCGTCCGCACGACGGACGTGAGCGGCCGTACAGGGACGTACACCCTGCGTGTCCCGCTCACCGTGGGCGACGAGTCCTTCTACGTCCGCCTGCGCGGCAGCGACGGCAACCGCAACGGCACCGGTTACCTCGGCGCGTCGGTCGACCCGCACGGCCCGATCCCCCACGAGCCGGGCGACGGCGATCCGTGGGCGGACACATGGTTCTACTCCAACCCGATCTTCGTGGACGTCGTCGGCTGAAACGCCCTGGAAAGGGGCGCCGGGGAACTGCGCGACCGGCTCAACGGTCCGCGGTTCCCCTCGACAACAGCCCTACGGCGCCACGAAGGAGGTCTCACGCATAGAACCGCGACAGGCTCTGCAGCACGGCAGCGGGCTTCGCGCCCCCCTCGATCTCGATCGCCCCGTCGACGGTGATCTGCACGCCGCCCGGCACGTCCTCGACCTCGGTCAGCTTCGCGACCAGCCGGATCCGCGAGCCGACCTTCACCGGCGAGGGGAAGCGCACCTTGTTCAGCCCGTAGTTGACCTTGGTCGTCACGCCCTGGACGTCCAGCAGCTCGGTGAACAGCGGGATGAACAGCGAGAGGGTCAGGTAACCGTGGGCGATGGGGGCCCCGAAGGGTCCGGTGGCCGCACGCTCGGGATCCACGTGGATCCACTGGTGGTCGCCGGTCGCGTCGGCGAAGGTGTCGATGCGCTCCTGGGTGACCTCGATCCACTCACTGGTGCCCAGGTCGCTGCCGGCCAGCTTCTTCAGTTCGTCGAGGCCGTTGACGGTGACGCTCATGTGGGTTCCCTTACTTAGGAGTCGGATCCGTAGCGCTTGCGCACCCGGGCTTTCAGGAGCTTTCCGGAGGCGGTGCGGGGAAGTTCGTCCGCGACCACCACCGACTTGGGGATCTTGTACTTCGCGAGCCGTCCGGCCAGGGACGCCACCACCTCGTCGGGATCCAGCGAAGCGCCCTCGCGGGGCACGACGACCGCGCGCGGCACCTCGCCCCACTTGTCGTCCCGCACACCGATGACGGCGGCCTCGACGATGTCGGGGTGGGCGAGTAGGAGGTCCTCGATCTCGGCGGGGTAGATGTTCTCCCCACCAGAGATGATCATGTCCTTTATACGGTCGACGATGTACACGTAACCGTCTTCGTCGACCTTCGCCGCGTCCCCGCTGCGGAACCAGCCGTCGGCGAAGGAGGCGGACGTCTCCTCGGGCAGCCCCCAGTAACCGGGCATCACATGGGGTCCGCGCACGAGCACCTCGCCGGTCTCGCCCGCCTCGACCGGGGCGAGGTCGGGGCGCAGGACGCGTACGTCGCTGAAGAAGTGCGGGACCCCGGCCGAGCCCGCCTTGCTGATCGCGTGCTCGGCGTCCAGGAAGAGCGTGCCGGGCGAGGCCTCGGTCATGCCGTAGCCCTGGAGGAAGGTGAGCCCGCGTTCCTGGTAGGCGGCGATCAGCGGGGTGGAGACCGGCGAGCCGCCGCAGGTCAGCAGGCGCAGGCTGGACAGGTCGGCGCCTGCCCAGCGCGGATGCCGGGCGATCTGGTCGAACATCGTCGGCACCCCGAACATGAAGGTGATCCGGTGCCGTTCGATCAGGTCGAAGGTGGCGTCGGGGTCGAAGGCCTCGACCAGGACGCAGGTGCCGCCCTTCAGGAGCACCGGGAGCGTCAGCATGTTCAGGCCGGCGGTGTGGAACAGCGGCGCCGAGACCAGGGCGCGCTCGTCGGCGATCAGGTCGGTGTCGACGAGGACGTTGATCGCGTTCCAGGTCAGGTTGCCGTGCGTGAGCATGGCGCCCTTGGGCCGGCCGGTCGTGCCCGAGGTGTACATGATGATGCAGGTGTCGTCGGCGCCGACGGGTTCGTCGATCGGCTCCTCGGCGGCCGACGCCAGCATGCTCTCGTACTCCTGCCCGACCTCGACGTACGTCCGCACGTCCGTGCTGCCCGGCAGTCCCGCGACCAGGCCCGCGTGGGAGGGGCCGTAGACGAGGGCCTTGGCGCCGGAGTCGGCGAGCTGGTAGGCGATCTCGGGTCCCGCGAGGCGGGTGTTGAGGGGGACGAAGACCGCGCCGAGCGTGCCGGCCGCGAACAGCGTCTCCAGGTAGGAGGGGTGGTTCGGGCCGAGATAGGCGATCCGGTCGCCGCGGCGGACACCCCGGGCGCGCAGGGCGTGGGCCAGGCGCGTGGTGCGTGTATGCAATGTGCGGTAGTCCGTCGACTGTTCACCGTGGACCAGGGCGGTGCGGTGGGGGGTCTTGCGGGCCCGGCGTGCGGGCCATGACCCCAGTCCCTCGTTGCGCATCTGTGACGCCCCTTACGGTGTGGTCAGCCCGAGCAGACGGGCGGCGTTCTCCTTGAGGATCTTCGGCTTCACCTCGTCCTTGATCGTCAGCTTGTCGAAGTCGGCGAGCCAGCGGTCCGGGGTGAGGACGGGGAAGTCGGAGCCGAAGAGGACCTTGTCCTTCAGCAGCGTATTGGCGTACTGCACGAGCTGCGGCGGGAAGTACTTCGGCGACCAGCCGGACAGGTCGATGTGCACGCCCGGCTTGTGTGTGGCGACGGCCAGGGCCTCGTCCTGCCAGGGGAAGGAGGGATGCGCCAGGATGATCTTGAGGTGCGGGAAGTCGGCGGCGACGTCGTCGACGTGCAGCGGGTTGGAGTACTTCAGACGGATCCCGCCGCCGCCCGGAACGCCCGCGCCGATGCCGGTCTGACCGGTGTGGAAGAGGGCGATGGTGCCCGTCTCCTCGATGACCTCGTACAGGTCGTACGCGACCGACCGGTCGTTGGGGAAGAAGCCCTGGATGCTGGGGTGGAACTTGAAGCCCTTCACCCCGTACTCCTCGACCAGGCGGCGGGCCTGCCGCACGCCGGCCTTTCCCCGGAAGGGGTCGATGGAGGCGAAGGGGATGAGGACGTCCGCGTTGGCGGCGGCGGCCTCGGCGACCTCCTCGTTGGGGACGGGGGCCGTGCCGGTCGCGGACTCGGCGTCCACCGTGAAGATCACGGCGGCCATCCTCCGTTCCCGGTAGTAGGCGGCCGTCTCCTCGAGGGTCGGCTTCCGCTTGCCCTCCACCTTGAAGTAGGCGGAGGACGCGTCGTGCAGGTCGTCGTCCAGCGAGGAGTGGCCCTTGGAGGACACCTCCGCGTGGGTGTGGACATCGATCGCGACGAGTTCCTCGACGTTGAGGGTCGCCATGGTCAGGCCTCCGGGAACTTGGGCGCCGGGATGCCGACGGTCTGCAGCTCGGCGCCGACCGAGGTGGGGAAGGCGTCGGCCAGGCTCGCGGGGGTCCAGCCTCCGTCGGCGTACGCGGTCTTGATCTCCTGCGGATGCGACCAGAGTGCCACCTTGTCGCCGCCGATGCCGATGGCCTGACCGGTGATGCCACGTGCCGCCCCGGAGGCGAGGAAGGGCACGAGCGCGGCGCAGTCCTCAGGCGTGCCGAAGCCCTCGCCCTTGCGCAGGAAGTCCGGGAGCGGCTCGCCGTTCCTCATGGCCTCGATGTACGGGGCGAAGGCGGGGATGGTCTCGGTCATCGCGGTCGCTGCGACCGGCACGATCGCGTTCACGGTGATGTTGGCGCGGCCCAGCTCCATCGACCAGGTGCGGGCCATGGCGGCGATGCCGGCCTTGGCGGCGGCGTAGTTCGTCTGGCCGAAGTTGCCGCGCTGGCCCGCCGGGGAGCCGACCAGGATCAGCGTGCCGCCCTCGCCCTGCTCCCGCATCCGTACGGCGGCGGCGCGGGCGCAGGTGAAGGTGCCCTTGAGGTGGGTGGTGACGACCGCGTCGAAGTCGTCGTCGGTCATCTTCCACAGCACCTTGTCGCGCAGGATGCCCGCGTTGGTGACCAGGATGTCGAGCCGCCCGAACTCCTCGACCGCGCGGGCGACCAGCCGCTCGGCGGCCTCGGTGGTGCCGACCGGGACCACCTCGGCGACAGCGGTGCCGCCGGCCTCCGTGATGGACTTCACGGCCTGCTCGGCGACCGCCTCGTCGACGTCGTTGACGACCACGGAGGCGCCGTGGGCGGCCAGGGCGTGGGCGTAGGCGAGACCGAGGCCCCGGCCGCTGCCGGTGACGACGGCGACCTTGCCGGTGAGATCGATGCTGGTCACGAGCGAGTCCCTTCAGGAAGAGCTATGACCACGAGGGGGTCACAGGAGCTGCGACCACGCGGGTCGCGGCGGGTGCGGCTTCGAGATCGAAGCTAAGAGCAATAATTGTTGTCGTCAATAGTTGTTGTCCACCTGCGGGTGAGTCATGCTGGAATCGGCACGACGCACCGCCCCCGGAAGGGGCCGAGACCAGGGAGCCCGCCATCGCCCGCCAGGACAACGCAGTGAACGCCGCCGCCCCGATCGACGGGAACGAGCCGTGGATGCGCGGACTGCACGCGGACACGGGCTACCTGCTCTACCGGCTGGGCCTGCGCTCGGGTCAGCTCTTCAACACGTTCCTCCAGGAGTCGGGGCTGCGACTGCGCCACTACGCGGTGCTGCGCTTCCTGGCCACCGCCGAGGGCGCGCTCCAGCGCGAACTGAGCACACGGCTCGGGTACGACCCGAGCGCGATCGTCGGCCTGGTCGACGACCTGGAGAAACTGGGGTTCGCCGAGCGCCGGCCCGCCCCGGACGACCGCCGCAGCCGGATCGTGGTCCTCACCGAGGACGGCCGCGCCTTTCTGCGCGGCACGGACGAGGCGGGTTTGCGCGTGACGAACGAACTGCTGGGCCCGCTCGGCCCCGCCGAACGCGACGCCCTGCACACGCTGCTGCTGCGGGTCGCGGAGGACAGGCTGAGCTGATGCCATGAGGACGACAGAAGTGGACCAGGGCCGCCCCGCGACGACCTCCCGTTCCGCGCCGGACCGGCTGCTGGCCGTGCTCGCCGCGTTCGACCACGCCCACCCGGCGCTGTCCCTGACCGACATCGGCCGTCGGGCGGGGCTGACCCTGACCACCGCGCACCGGCTGGTGGGCGCGCTGACCGAGTGGGGCGCGCTGGAGCGGGACGCGTCCGGCCTGTATCACGTGGGCCTGCGGCTGTGGGAGATCGCCGCGCTCGCGCCGCGCGGCCTGGCACTGCGCCAGGTGGCGCTGCCGTATCTGGAGGATCTCTACGAAGCCACGCACGAGAACGTGCAGTTGGCGGTGCGGGACGGGTCCGAGGTCGTCTACACCGAGTGGATCTCCGGGCGCTCGGCGGTAGGCGTGCACATCCGGGTGGGCGCCCGCTGGCCGCTGCACGTCACCGGAGTCGGGCTGGTGCTCCTGGCCCACGGCGGGCCCTCACTCCAAGAGGCCTACTGTGCCGGGCCGTTGGCGTCCTTCACTGCGCACACCATCACCGATCCCGCCCGGTTGCGCCGGGTACTGGCCGAAGTCCGGCGTATGGGCGTCGCGGTGAGCAGCCGTCAGGTCACGGACGACGCCCTGTCGGTGGCCGCCCCGGTGCGCGGGCCGGGCGGTGCGGTGGTCGCCGCCGTGTCGGTGGTCGTCCCGCATGCCCACGCCCAGGTGCCGGTGCTGGCACCGGCCGTACGGGTCGCCGCCCGCGGGATCTCCCGGGCCCTGGGGTGGCAGCCGGGGGAGCCACAGGTCTGAGGCACCCCCGCGCCGGGGGACCTCACACAGCGTCGCGGAGGCTTCCCGCCGGGGCCCCACGCGCCCGGATCCCCGCCGCCCTCCACCGGCGGCCCCATCGCTCCGCCCCCTCCCAGCCCGTCCTCACCGAAATCTCAGCCTGCGGCCCGGGCATTCAAAGGATCGACCCATGTGCGGGGCGCAGGATGCAGGCGCAAAGGTGGACATCTCAGGAAGGCGTGCCGTGGGCGTCTCGCACATATCGAACCGGTCCGAGCAGCAGTCGCAGGGGTGGTCCCGCCGCGGGATCCTGGCCGTGCTGAGTGCCGTGCCGGCCGTCGCGCTGACCGGGTGCGGTTCCGGGTCGGCGGACGCCTCGGAGGGCTCGGGCACCCGGGCCTCCGCTTCCACGAAGGCATCGGCGGCCGCCAAGCAGCCGGTGATCTCGGTGACCCCCGCCGACGGCACGAAGAAGGCCGCGTTCAGCAGCCCCGTCGAGGTGACGGTGACCGACGGCACCCTCGCGTCCGTGACGGTGACGGGCGACGACGGCTCCACGCTGGAGGGCTCCCTCAACGACGCCCGGACCACGTGGACGTCGACGAGGAACCCGTACTCGGGAACCACGTACACGGTCACCGCCCGGGCGGAGGGCGTCGACGCCCGGACGGCCACCTTCACCACCAGGTCGCCCGGCGAGACCTTCGTCGGCTACTACACCCCCGAGGCGGACTCGACCTCCGGCGTCGGCATGCCCGTGTCGATCAACTTCACCCACGCCGTGTCGGACAGGGCCGCCGTCCAGAAGGCGATCACCGTGACCGCCGAGCCGGCGGTGGAGATCGTGGGCCACTGGTTCAGCGACACCCGGCTGGACTTCCGGCCGGAGACGTACTGGGCGGCCGGCACCAAGATCACCCTCAGTCTGCGGTTGAAGGACGTCGAAGGACGGGATGGTGTCTACGGTATTCAGTCGAAGGACGTCACCTTCCACATCGGCCGCGAGCAGATCAGCACCGTCGACCTGTCCAGCAAGCAGATGGTGGTCGAGCGTGACGGCGCGACCTACGCCACCTACCCCGTCTCCGGCGGCGACTCCGAGCACACCACCTGGTCCGGGATCATGGTGATCAGCGAGCGGTTCAAGCAGACCCGGATGGAGTCCTCCACGGTCGGCCTCGGCGACGAGTACGACATCTCCGACGTGCCGCACGCCCAGCGCCTGACCACCTCCGGCACCTTCGTCCACGGCAACTACTGGGCCTCGACCTCGGTGTTCGGCAGCCAGAACACCAGCCACGGCTGCGTCGGACTGCACGACGCCAAGGGCGCGGGCGACAGCTCCGTCGCGGGGTACAGGTTCTACGAGAGTTCCCTGCTCGGCGACGTGGTGATCGTGAAGAACTCGGGCGAGAGGACCGTCGACCCCGCCAACGGCCTCAACGGCTGGAACCTGCCCTGGGCGGACTGGAAGGCGGGCAGCGCGGTTTAACACCTTTGCGCGGTTCACGCCCTGAACTCCCCCGGGACGAAAGGACTTTCCTCGCTTTAAGTCTTGACGACCCTCGCGACGGAGAGCACATTGGGCCCACTTTGAGAGCGCTCTCAAGGGGCAGCGCTGTCAAAGGCACCCGCACCCCACCACTCCGTACCCGAGAGGTCCCCCCATGAGTGCACCCTCCGGCGTGTCCAGGCGGCGACGCGCGCTCGTCGCCGTCCTGGGCACCCTCGGCCTGGCGGCCGCCGCGGCGACGGCCGTCACCCTGCCCGCGAACGCCTCCGCGCCCACACCCCCGTCGGGCTGGACGCAGGTCTTCCTCGACGACTTCACCGGCACCGCCGGCACCGGCGTCAACACCTCCAACTGGCAGTACAGCACCGGGACTTCGTATCCGGGTGGTCCCGCCAACTGGGGCACCGGCGAGGTCGAGACGATGACCAACAGCACCAGCAACGTCTCGCTCGACGGCAACGGCAACCTGCGCATCACCCCGCTGCGCGACGCGGCCGGCAACTGGACCTCGGGGCGTATCGAGACCACCCGCACCGACTTCCAGCCCCCGTCCGGCGGCAGACTGCGCGTCGAGGCCCGCCTGCAGATGCCCAACGTCACCGGCACCGCGGCCGAGGGCTACTGGCCCGCGTTCTGGATGCTCGGCGCCCCCTACCGGGGCAACTACCAGAACTGGCCGAGCGTCGGCGAACTGGACATCATGGAGAACGTCCAGGGCCTGAACAAGGTCTGGGCGACCATGCACTGCGGCACCAACCCGGGCGGGCCGTGCAACGAGACGAGCGGCATCGGCAACAACACCGCCTGTCCCAACACCACCTGCCAGTCCGGCTTCCACACCTACACGATGGAATGGGACCGCTCGGTCACCCCCGAGGCGATCCGCTTCTTCGTCGACGGCGTCAACTACCACACGGTGACGGCCAGTCAGGTCGACGCGACGACCTGGGCCAACGCCACCAACCACGGCTTCTTCGTCATCCTGAACGTGGCGATGGGCGGAGCCTTCCCCGACGCGTTCGGCGGCGGCCTGGACAGCGCCACCGAGCCCGGCCACCCGATGGTCGTCGACTACGTGCAGGTGCTCCAGGCCTCGGGCAGTGGGAGCGGTACCACGCCCCCGCCGTCCGGCAGCCGTGACGCCTACTCCACCCTCCAGGCCGAGTCCTACGACAGCCAGTCCGGCACCACCACCGAGACCACGACCGACACCGGGGGCGGCCAGGACCTCGGCTATCTCGCCAACGGCGACTGGGCGTCGTACAAGGGCGTCAATTTCGGTTCGACCGCGGCGACCCAGTTCAGCGCGCGGGTCGCCAGCGGCGCGGCCTCCGGGGTGAGCGGGCTGGTCGAGGTGCGCCTGGACAGCCGTACCAGCACGCCGATCGGCAGCTTCGCGGTGGCCAACACCGGCGGCTGGCAGACATGGAAGACGGTTCCGGCGAACATCAGCTCCGTCACCGGTACGCACGACGTGTATCTCACCTTCACCAGCGGGCAGTCGGCGGACTTCGTGAACGTCAACTGGTTCACGTTCGGTCACTGATCCCGTCCCGGGCGGCGCCGGACGCCCCGACCTGCGCACGGGTCGGGGCGTCCGGCGCAGCCCCGCAGACCCCCGACTGCCCCTCGGGGCAGGCAGATCTGCCCCCACGCCTCTTTCCGGGCGCGCGGTCGGCCGGTATGCAGGGATGGACCACCCCTCCCGCCCGGAAGGCACCTCGTGCGCACAGCGAAGCCCGGCAGAACTCCCGACGACTCCCCCCGCAAGGGCACGACGACCTCGGCGAACACCGGAACGCCGGCCCACCGGCTCCTCGCCCTGCAGCGCACCGCGGGCAACGGCGCGGTCGTCCAGTCGCTCCGCCGGGAGGGCCACCCCGCGACCGCGGCACGGGAGGAGCACCGGCACGGCGCGGACTGCGGTCACCAGGACGCCGCGGGCCACGGGGCCGCTCCCCCCGTACAGCGGTCGGCGGTCCACGACGTCCTGCGCGGCGGTGGCCGGCCACTCGACGACGCCACCCGTACGGACATGGAGTCCCGCCTCGGCGCCGACTTCTCCGACGTCCGCGTCCACACCGACGCCGCGGCGAAGGCCTCCGCGTCCGAGATCGGCGCCCGTGCCTACACCTCGGGCCACCACATCGTCCTCGGCGAGGGCGGCGGGGACCGGCACACCCTGGCCCATGAGCTGACCCATGTCATCCAGCAGCGGCAGGGACCGGTCTCCGGCACCGACAACGGTGCCGGGCTGCGGGTGTCGGACCCCGGTGACCGCTTCGAGCGCGAAGCCGAGGCGAACGCCGCGCGAGCGCTCGCGGGTCCGGCGCCGTCCGCCGCGCCCGCCCCGGAACACGCCGTCCGGCAGGACCCCGCCGGCGGTGGCGCCGTGCTGCAGCGCCGCAAGGTCGAGATCAAGCAGGGCCCGCCCCAGACGGCCGACACACAGGCCTTCAACGACTTCTTCACCGCCGTGGACAACGCCGTCGAGTGGGCCTACCACTACGTCACCACCGCGCCGCAACTGGGCCCCCTCGCCACCTACGACGGCTACACGAAGCGTTGGGTCGAGGTCTGGCAGGAGTTCAACGCCGTCGGCAGGAACGGCGGTATCTCCAAGGAGTTCGGCTACGCGATCGAATCCGTCGCCCAGGCCCGCCTGGAAGGCGCCGGAAGCCCCAACCTCCCCGCGGGCATGGACTACGCCACGCAGGTGACCTTCGGCACCACCCGGCCGGACTACGTCCTGTACGCGCACGGCAACCCCGTCGGGGCCGTGGACATCACCGCCGCCGGCAGCACCGGCCACGTCCTGAACAAGACCAACTGGGACGCTCTCTTCACCCAGTTCGGCGAGTCCGTCTATCCCTCGCTCAGCCCCACGATCACCGCCGCGATGAAAATGGCCCACGGCAACGCCGCGCCGCTCACGCAGCAGCAGGCCGACCAGCTGAAGCAGCAGGCCGCGGCCAAACGCGCCGAGTGGGAGGAGAAATGGCGACGGATGGGCGTCTCCTTCAAGGACGCCATGCAGCGCAAGGGCATCGTGAACGCGGCCGGCCAGGTGAGGGGCGGCGGCGATCCGATCGTCCGCGAGGCGGAGCGCCGCGGTGCGGTCTTCGCGTGGATGCGGGACGGCCTCGGCGTGGACCAGGACACCGCCGAGAGCAACGCCACCGTCATGCTGCTGAAGTTCAACCCCAGCTGGCCCGCCTCGTTCTCCTGCAACGACTCCACCGCGAGCGTGTCCCGCGGCGAGGCGTTCCTGACCTCCGTGTTCCGGGAGTGGGAGCAGCGGCACGCCACCTGACGGAACGTCACCAGGGCAGCGGCCGCCCGTCGCGGAAGAAGCCTCCGGTCGGACCGTCGTCGGGCAGCGTCGCGGCCCATACGATCCCGGCGGCGCCCTCGGCGACGGGTCGGCCGCCCGGGCCGCCCATGTCGGTGGCGACCCAGCCGGGGCAGACCGAGTTGACCAGGACGCCGTCGGCGCGCAGTTCGCCCGCGAGCATCCGGGTGAGCGCGTTGAGCGCGGCCTTGGAGGTGGAGTAGGCGGGCGTGCCGCCGGTCATGGCGGCCAGGGAGCCGCCCTCGCTGGACACGTTGACGATGCGCGGACGCCCGCTCGCCCGCAGCAGCGGCAGCAGGGCCTGAGCCAGCCGCCACGGCCCGTACAGATTGGTCTCCATGGCCTCGCGTACGACGTCCAGGTCGGCGTCCGCGGCCCGCTGCCAGGTGTCGTAGGTGATCGCCGCGTTGTTCACCAGGACGTCGAGGCCGCCGAACCGCTCCCGCAGGACCCGCGCCGCCGCCTCCGCGTCCGCCGGACGCGTCACGTCCAGCAGCAGCGGATGCGCGCCCGCGCCGCCGAGCCGCGCGGCGGCCTCCTCGGCGGCCCGCTCGGAGCGGGCGGTGACCAGGACCGTCCAGCCACGGCCCAGGAGTTGCCGTGCCACCTCGTAGCCGATGCCACGGTTCGCCCCGGTCACCAATGCGATCACTGCCGCGCCCTTTCGCCGCCCTGACTCGTATGAGGGACAAGCCTGTCAGTCAGGGAAAGCGGAGTCTCGCCGGAAACCGCCCACAGCCCGGTCCCGATGACGACCGACGGGCGACTGTCTGCAGTCGACCGCCGCCACCAGACCGCAGACGGTCGACCGCCGCCACCAGACCGCAGACCGTCGACTGCCGCCCCCAGACCGCAGACGGTCGACTGCCGCCCCCAGACCGCAGACCGTCGACCGCCACCTCGGACCGCAGACAGTCGACAGGCCCCCGGCCCCGCATTCGGTCGCCCACCGACCACAGGCCACCTGTCACCGACCACCGAAAGTCGGCCGCCTCTCACCGCAACTCCGCCCGGAACCCCACCGGCGTCTGCCCGGTGTGCAGTTGGAAGAACTTGGAGAAGTTCGCCGGATCGGGAAAGCCCACCGCCGCGCCGACGCGCCCGATCGGCAGCTCCGTGTGGGCCAGCAGCCGCTTGGCCTCCAGGACGACCCGTTTGTCGATGAAGCCCTTGGGCGTCTCTCCGGTGGCGGCGCGGACCGCGCGCACCAGAGTACGGCGGGAGTAACCCAGCGCGTCCGCGTAGGCGCTGACGCTGTGATTGGTCGCGAAGTCACGCTCCACGGCGTCCCGGAAGAGGGTGAACGTCGACTCGGTGCGCCGCCCGGCCTCCGCGGAACTCGCCGCGAGGTGCGCGAGCCGCAGCAGGAACGCCGTCAGGGAGTGCCGCAGCACCGCCGTGTGCAGGCTGAGCGGGAGGGTCGCGTCGTCCTCGTACTCCTGTCGCAGGTACGTCAGGGCCGCGCGCAGGCCTGCGAGTCGGGCCGGGTCGGGGCGGAGCAGGGGCGGCAGGTCGTAGCGGTACAGGCCGGTGGCCTCGACCGTGGCGCGGGGCAGGAAGCCGGGTTGCATGGCGAGAACGGTTCCGCGGTACTCGCTCGACTTCGAGAAGCGGTGGACCTGCCCCGGGCGGATCCACAGCAGATCGCCGGCCGTGGCCTCGTACTCCGCGAAGTCGATCATGTGGTGTACGGGGCCGGCGTCGAACAGCATCACCACGTGGAAGTCGATCCGGTGGACGCGGTCCAGCGGCGCGTCCTCGGCGTGCCAGGTGCGGCCCGGCGCCATGGGGCCGACCTGCATACCGACACCGCCGACACTCAGCTCGACCGGAAAGGGAAGGGTGCTGATGCCATCGCCGTCTTGGGGGTTTCTGTCCGCCATGTCCTTCTCTCGCCGCCCTGCTGCCGCCGCCTGTGTCCCACTTTCACCACAGGCTGACACAGGCAGACCTTCCCCCGTAAAAGTCAGACTTTTACTTTTGAACACGCAAGACCCAGCTTCCCCCTCCCATCGAGGACTTCTTGAAGATGAGCACGCAGACCCCGAACAGCTTCGAATGGACCGAGCTCGACCGGCGTGCCGTCGACACCGCACGCCTTCTGGCGGCGGATGCCGTACAGCGGGTGGGCAACGGCCACCCCGGCACCGCGATGAGCCTGGCCCCCGCCGCGTACACGATCTTCCAGAAGGTGATGCGTCACGATCCGGCGGACCCGGAGTGGACCGGCCGTGACCGGTTCGTCCTCTCCCCCGGCCACACCTCGCTCACCCTCTACACCCAGCTCTTCCTCTCCGGCTACGAGGTGGAGCTCGAGGACCTGAAGCGCTTCCGGACCCATGGCTCGAAGACCCCCGGACATCCCGAGTACGGGCACACCGCCGGCGTGGAGACCACCACCGGGCCGCTCGGCCAGGGTGTCGCCAACGCCGTGGGCATGGCGATGGCCGCCCGGTACGAGCGTGGTCTGTTCGACCCGGAGGCACCGCAGGGCGAGTCGCCGTTCGATCACACGATCTGGGCGATCGTCTCCGACGGCGACCTGGAGGAAGGCGTCTCCGCCGAGGCCTCCTCGCTCGCCGGCCACCAGAAGCTCGGCAACCTGGTCTTCCTCTACGACGACAACCACATCTCCATCGAGGGCGACACCGCCACCGCGTTCTCCGAGGACGTGCTGAAGAGGTACGAGGCGTACGGCTGGCACGTGCAGCGCGTCGAGCCCGCCGACAACGGCGACATCGACGTATCCGCCCTGCATACGGCTCTGAGGGCGGCGCAGGCCGAGACCGCGCGCCCCTCCATGGTCGCGATGCGTACGATCATCGCCTGGCCCGCCCCGAACGCCCGGAACACCGAGGCCTCCCACGGCTCGGCGCTCGGCGCGGACGAGGTCGCCGCCACCAAGCGGTTGCTGGGCTTCGACCCCGAGCAGTCCTTCCAGGTGGACGCCGACGTCCTCGCCCACACCCGCGCCGCGCTCGACCGGGGCGCCGAGGCGCACGCGGCCTGGGACAAGCAGCTCGGCACTTGGCGCGGCGCCAACCCGGAGCGGGCGAAGCTGTTCGACCGGGTCGTCGCCGGTCAGCTCCCGGAGGGCTGGGAGGACGCGCTGCCGGTGTTCGAGCCCGGCAAGTCCGTCGCCACCCGCGCCGCCTCCGGCAAGGTGCTGCAAGCGCTGGGCGCGGTCGTCCCCGAGCTGTGGGGCGGTTCCGCCGATCTCGCCGGCTCCAACAACACCACCATCGACAAGGCCTCCTCCTTCCTCCCCGAGGGCAACCCGCTGCCCGAGGCGGACCCGTACGGCCGTACCGTGCACTTCGGCATCCGCGAGTTCTCGATGGCCGCCGAGATGAACGGCATCGCGCTGCACGGCAACACCCGTATCTACGGGGGGACGTTCCTGGTGTTCTCCGACTACATGCGCAACGCCGTCCGCATGTCGGCGCTGATGCAGCTGCCGGTGACGTACGTGTGGACGCACGACTCCATCGGCCTCGGCGAGGACGGCCCCACTCACCAGCCGGTCGAGCACCTGGCCTCGCTGCGCGCCATTCCGGGCCTGAACATCGTCCGCCCGGCCGACGCCAACGAGACCGCGATCGCCTGGGCGGAGATTCTCAAGCGGCACGCCACCCACCCGGCGCCGCACGGGCTCGCCCTCACCCGCCAGGGCGTGCCGACGTACGCGCCCAACTCCGACGCGGCGAAGGGTGGTTACGTCCTCGTCGACTCCTCCTCCGGCACTGCGGACGTCGTTCTCCTCGCCACCGGCTCCGAGGTGCAGCTCGCCGTCGCCGCGCGCGAGCTGCTGGAGGCCGAGGGGATCGGGACGCGGGTGGTGTCGATGCCGTCCGTGGAGTGGTTCGAGGAGCAGTCGCGCGCGTACCGCGACAGCGTCCTGCCGCCGTCGGTGAAGGCCCGGGTCGCGGTCGAGGCGGGCATCGGCCTGACCTGGTACCGGTTCGTGGGGGACGCGGGACGCATCGTCTCCCTCGAACACTTCGGCGCCTCCGCCGACGCGAACATCCTGTTCGCCGAATACGGGTTCACCCCCGAGAACGTCGCCGCCGCAGCCCGGGAATCCCTCGCTGCCGCGCGTGGTTGATCCGAACGCCAGAAAGAAGATGATCACAGTGACCGAAGCAACCGCTGTCGCGGGAGCACTCAAGCGCCTGTCCGACGAGGGCGTCTCCATCTGGCTGGACGACCTGTCGCGCAACCGGATCCGGTCCGGCAACCTGGCCGAACTCGTCGCCACGCAGCACGTCGTCGGCGTCACCACCAACCCGTCCATCTTCCAGGCCGCCATCGGCTCCGGCGAGGGCTACGAGGACCAGCTCGCCGACCTGGCCGTGCGGGGCGTGACGGTCGACGAGGCCGTCAGGATGATGACGACCGCCGACGTGCGGGCGGCAGCCGATATCCTGCATCCCGTATACACCACATCGCATGGTGTCGACGGTCGCGTGTCCATCGAGGTCGACCCCCGCCTCGCACACGACACCGCGGCCACCATCGCCGAGGCCAAGCAGCTCGCCTGGCTCGTCGACCGCCCCAACGTGATGATCAAGATCCCGGCGACGAAGGCCGGCCTCCCGGCGATCACCGAGGTCATCGGCCTCGGCATCAGCGTCAACGTCACGCTGATCTTCTCGCTGGAGCGCTACCGCGAGGTCATGGACGCCTACCTGGCCGGCCTCGAGAAAGCGCATTCCAACGGCCTGGACCTCTCCGCCATCCACTCCGTGGCCTCCTTCTTCGTCTCCCGCGTCGACTCCGAGATCGACAAGCGGCTGACGGTCCTCGGCACGGACGAGGCCCTCGCGCTGAAGGGAAGGGCGGCGCTGGCCAACGCGCGGCTCGCCTACGAGGCGTACGAGGAGGTCTTCGCCGGCGACCGCTGGACCACGCTGGCCGGGGCGAAGGCGAACAAGCAGCGTCCGCTGTGGGCGTCCACGGGTGTGAAGGATCCCGCATACAAGGACACGCTGTACGTGGACGATCTGGTGGCTCCGGGCACCGTCAACACCATGCCGGAGGCCACCCTCCACGCCACCGCCGACCACGGCGCCATCACCGGCGACACGGTGACCGGCGGCTACGCGCGGGCCCGTGCCGATCTGGCCGCCGTAGCGGCACTCGGTATCTCCTACGACGAGGTCGTCACCCGGTTGGAGGACGAGGGTGTCGCCAAGTTCGAGGCGGCGTGGGAGGACTTGCTGAACACGGTCACGAAGTCGCTGCTGAGCAGGGGAGCTGACGCGGAATGAGCACCATACCTGTGTGGGACAACCCTCTGCGGGATCCCCGCGACCGGCGTCTGCCCCGTATCGCCGGCCCGTCCGGCCTCGTGATCTTCGGCGTGACGGGCGATCTGTCCCGCAAGAAGCTGATGCCGGCCGTCTACGACCTCGCCAACCGCGGTCTGCTGCCGCCGGGCTTCTCGCTCGTCGGGTTCGCCCGGCGCGACTGGGAGGACCAGGACTTCGCGCAGGTCGTGCATGACGCGGTGCGGGAGCACTCGCGGACCCCGTTCCGCGAGGAGGTCTGGCAGCAGCTCGCCGAGGGCATGCGGTTCATCCCGGGCGACTTCGACGACGACACGGCGTTCAAGCAGCTCAAGGCCGCCGTCGACGAGCTGGACACCTCTCGTGGTACCGGCGGCAACTTCGCCTTCTACCTCTCCGTGCCGCCCAGGTTCTTCCCGAAGGTCGTCGAGCAGCTCAAGAGGCACGGGCTGGCGAAGGCGCGGGAGGGATCCTGGCGGCGGGCGGTCATCGAGAAGCCGTTCGGGCACGACCTGGCGAGCGCGCGGGAGCTGAACGCGGTCGTGCACGACGTGTTCGAGCCGGACCAGGTGTTCCGCATCGACCACTACCTGGGCAAGGAGACCGTCCAGAACATCCTGGCGCTGCGGTTCGCCAACACGATGTTCGAGCCGATCTGGAACCGGTCGTACGTCGACCACATCCAGATCACCATGGCCGAGGACATCGGCATCGGCGGCCGGGCCGGCTACTACGACGGCATCGGCTCGGCCCGTGACGTCATCCAGAACCACCTGCTGCAGCTGATGGCACTGACGGCCATGGAGGAACCCGCCTCCTTCGACGCGGCCTCGCTGCTCACCGAGAAGCTCAAGGTGCTCGAGGCCGTGAAGCTGCCGGAGGACCTGGGCCGCCACACCGTGCGGGCGCAGTACGCGGGCGGCTGGCAGGGCGGTGCGAAGGTGCGCGGTTACCTGGAGGAGGACGGCATCGACCCGGCGTCCACGACGGACACGTACGCCGCCGTGAAGCTGAACGTCGACAACCGCCGCTGGGCGGGCGTCCCCTTCTACCTGCGCACCGGCAAGCGGCTCGGCCGCCGGGTGACGGAGATCGCGGTCGTCTTCCAGCGGGCGCCCCACTCCCCCTTCGACTCCACCGCCACCGAGGAGCTCGGGCAGAACGCGATCGTCATCCGCGTCCAGCCGGACGAGGGCATCACGGTACGGTTCGGTTCGAAGGTTCCGGGCACCTCGATGGAGATCCGGGACGTCACGATGGACTTCGCCTACGGCGAGTCCTTCACGGAGTCGAGCCCGGAGGCGTACGAGCGCCTCATCCTGGACGTGCTGCTCGGCGACGCCAACCTTTTCCCGCGCCACCAGGAAGTGGAAGAGTCCTGGAAGATCCTCGACCCGATCGAGGAGTACTGGGCGGCGCACGGCAGGCCCGCGCAGTACGCCTCGGGCAGCTGGGGTCCCGAGGAAGCCGACGAGATGCTCGCACGAGACGGACGGAGCTGGCGCAGGCCATGAAGATCGACCTGACCGACACCACGGCAAGCAAGATCAACAAGGCGCTGGTGCAGGGTCGCCGCGCCATCGGCACACCCGCCGTGGGCATGGTCCTGACGATGGTCATCGTCACGGACGAGGAGAACGCCTACGACGCGATCAAGGCGGCCGAGGAGGCCTCGCACGAGCACCCCTCGCGCACCCTGGTCGTCATCAAGCGGCACGCCCGCACCCCGAGGGAGCGCACCCGGTCGCGGCTGGACGCCGAGGTGCGCGTCGGCTCCGAGGCCGGCACCGGCGAGACGGTGATCCTGCGGACCTACGGCGAGGTGTCCGACCACGCCGACTCCGTCGTCCTGCCGCTGCTGCTGCCGGACGCGCCGGTCGTCGTGTGGTGGCCGGTGGACGCGCCGGAGAACCCGTCCAAGGATCCGCTGGGCGCGCTCGCGCAGCGCCGGATCACCGACCTCTACGCCGTCGAGAACGCGCTGCGGACGCTGGAGACCCGGGTACGGTCCTACGCCCCCGGCGACACCGACCTCGCGTGGACCCGGCTCACGCCGTGGCGCTCCATGCTGGCGGCGGCTCTGGACCAGGCCCGGGTGCCGATCGTCTCGGGCGCGGTGGAGGCCGAGGCGGAGAACCCGGCCGCCGAGCTGCTGGCCCGCTGGCTCGAGGCGCGGCTGAGCGTCCGGATCGACCGCGTGGTCACCGCCGGACCGGTCGTCACGGCCGTGCGCCTGGGCACGGCGGACGGCGACATCGTCATCGACCGCCCCGAGGGCCCCCTGGCCACGCTCTCCCTGCCGGGCCAGCCCTCACGCACCCTCGCGCTGAAGGTCCGCACCACCTCCGAACTCATCGCCGAGGAGCTCAGGCGCCTCGACGCGGACGAGATGTACGCCGTCGCCCTCAGGGGTGAGGGCACCAAGGAGACCCCCTCTCATGTCTGACACAACCCGGCTCACCCAGCGGCCCGAGTGGGCCGCCCTGGCGGACCACCGCGCCCAGGGGCAGGCACATCTGCGCGAGCTGTTCGCGGCGGACCCCTCTCGCGCCGAACGGTACGTGGTGCGCGTCGGCGACCTGCGCATCGACTACTCGAAGCACCTGGTCACCGACGAGACGCTGGCCCTGCTGACCGAACTGGCCACCGCCACCGGCGTGTTCGGGCTGCGGGACGCCATGTTCCGCGGCGAGAAGATCAACGTCACCGAGCGGCGGGCCGTCCTGCACACCGCGCTGCGCGCCCCGGCCGACGCGGTGATCGAGGTCGACGGCGAGAACGTCGTCCCCCAGGTCCACTCCGTGCTGCGGAAGATGAGCGACTTCGCCGAGCGGGTCCGCTCCGGCGAGTGGACCGGGCACACCGGCAAGCGCATCCGCAACGTCGTCAACATCGGCATCGGCGGCTCGGACCTGGGACCGGCGATGGCGTACGAGGTGCTGCGCGCCTTCACGGCACGGGAGTTGACGTTCCGATTCGTGTCGAACGTCGACGGCGCCGATCTCCACGAGGCCGTACGGGACCTGGACCCGGCGGAGACCCTGTTCATCGTCGCCTCCAAGACCTTCACCACCATCGAGACGATCACCAACGCCACCTCGGCCCGGTCCTGGCTCCTCGAGGGCCTGGGCGGCGAGGAGAAGGCGGTCGCGAGGCACTTCGTCGCGCTGTCCACGAACGCCGAGAAGGTCGCCGGCTTCGGCATCGACGTGGACAACATGTTCGAGTTCTGGGACTGGGTCGGCGGCCGCTACTCCTACGACTCGGCGATCGGACTGTCCCTGATGATCGCCATCGGCCCGGACCGGTTCCGGGAGATGCTCGACGGCTTCCACCTGGTCGACGAGCACTTCCGCACCGCGCCCGCCGAGGCCAACGCCCCTTTGATCCTGGGGCTGTTGGGCATCTGGTACGGCAACTTCCTGGACGCCCAGTCGCATGCGGTGCTGCCGTACTCGCACTATCTGTCGAAGTTCACCGCCTATCTCCAGCAGCTCGACATGGAGTCCAACGGCAAGTCGGTGGACCGCGAGGGCAGGCCCGTCGAGTGGCAGACGGGGCCGGTGGTGTGGGGTACGCCCGGCACCAACGGGCAGCACGCCTACTACCAGTTGATCCACCAGGGCACGAAGCTGATCCCGGCCGACCTGATCGGCTTCGCCCGTCCCGTCGGTGAGCTGAGCGACGAACTCAAGGCGCAGCACGATTTGTTGATGGCCAACCTGTTCGCGCAGGGGCAGGCGCTCGCCTTCGGCAAGACCGCCGACGAGGTCCGCGCGGAGGGCGTGCCCGAGGAGCAGGTCGCGCACCGCACCTTCCGGGGCAACCACCCCACCACCACGATCCTGGCGGCCGAGCTGACCCCGTCGGTCCTCGGCCAGCTCATCGCCCTCTACGAGCACAAGGTGTTCGTGCAGGGTGCCGTCTGGGACATCGACTCCTTCGACCAGTGGGGCGTGGAGCTCGGCAAGGTCCTCGCCAAGCGCGTCGAGCCGGCCCTCACCGAAGGCGCGGACGTGCCCGGCCTCGACCCCTCCACCGCCGCCCTCGTGGCCGCCTACCGTGAACTCAGGAAGTAGTGAACTGATATGCAGCTCGGTCTGATTGGTCTCGGCAAGATGGGCGGCAACATGCGCGAGCGCATCCGCCGCGCCGGCCACACCGTCATCGGCTACGACCGCAACCCCGACCTCTCCGACGTCGAGGACCTCGCCGGACTCGTCGAGCGGCTCGAGGCGCCGCGCACCGTCTGGGTGATGGTCCCGGCAGGCGCCGCCACCCAGTCCGTCGTCGACGAACTCGGCGACCTGCTCCAGGCCGGCGACACGGTCGTCGACGGCGGCAACTCCCGCTGGACGGACGACGAGAAGCACGCCGCCGAGCTCGGCGCCAAGGGCATCGGCTTCGTCGACGCCGGTGTCTCCGGCGGCGTGTGGGGCCTGCAGAACGGCTACGCCCTGATGGTCGGCGGCGACAAGGAGCACGTCGACCGGCTCCAGCCGATCTTCGACGCGCTCAAGCCGGAGGGCCCGTACGGCTATGTCCACGCGGGCAGGGTCGGCGCCGGGCACTTCTCGAAGATGGTCCACAACGGCATCGAGTACGCCATGATGCAGGCCTACGCCGAGGGCTGGGAGCTGCTGGAGAAGGTCGACTCCGTGACGGACGTGCGTGAGGTCTTCCGCTCCTGGCAGGAGGGCACCGTCATCCGGTCCTGGCTGCTCGACCTGGCGGTCAACGCCCTCGACGAGGACGAGCACCTCGACAAGCTGCGCGGCTGGGCACAGGACTCCGGTGAGGGCCGCTGGACCGTGGAGGCCGCCATCGACAACGCGGTGCCGCTGCCCGCGATCACGGCCTCGCTGTTCGCCCGGTTCACGTCCCGCCAGGAGGACTCGCCGCAGATGAAGATGATCGCGGCGCTGCGCAACCAGTTCGGCGGCCACGCCGTCGAGTCGGCGAAGGAGTAGTACGGCCGTGGGGGATCTGCTGCTGGTCCGCCACGGCGAGACGGAGTGGAGCCTTTCGGGACAGCACACCAGCTGGACCGACCTGCCCCTCACCGAGAACGGTGAACTGCAGGCGAAGTCGCTCGCTCCCTTCTTCTCCCGCCGGACCTTCTGCCTCGCCCTGACCAGCCCGCTGCACCGCGCGGTGCGCACCGCCGAGCTCGCCGGCATCGGCGGGGCCGTCGCCGCGCCCGACCTGCACGAGTGGGACTACGGGGCCTACGAGGGCATCACCAGCGTCGAGATCCATCGGGACCGCCCCACCTGGGACCTGTGGACCGACGGCGTCCCGGCCGGCCCCGACGGTCATCCCGGTGAGTCGCCGGAGGAGATCGGGCGGCGCGCCGACCGGGTGCTGTCCCGCGTCGACGCGGCGCTCGCCAACTGTGGCGGGGACGCCGTGCTCGTGGCCCACGGGCACTTCCTGCGGGTGCTGACGGCCCGTCGGCTCGGACTGCCGCCCGCGCAAGGGCGGTTGTTCCAGCTGGCCACGGGCACGTACAGCCGGTTGTCGACGGAGCACGGCCGACCGGTGATCGCGGAGTGGAACGTGCGGCCGTAGTCGGTTGACACCGTGCGAAGGGCCCGCCAGAGTCGCGGCTGATGGAGATCGACGATCTGACAGCGGCCGAACAGCGCGTCTGGCGGGCCTTCGCCACGGGTGCGGAGGTCGACTTCCGGGACAGCGACGGCGAACGGACGGTGCGGGCCCCGGTGTTGCGGGCGTTGCTCCTCAACGGACCGGGTGAACCGGGGGAGATAGCGGCCGTCAAGGTCCGCGGCGCCCGTATCACCGGCGCGCTGGACCTGCGGTACGCGACCGTCGACAGCGTCATCCACCTGACCCACTGCCACTTCGCGGACGCCCCCGACTTCACCGGCGGCCACCTGCGCTACCTCAGCCTGCGCGACTCCGAGATGCCCGGGCTGGCGGTGACCCGGGCCCGCATCGACGGCAGCCTGCGGCTGACCCGCTGCCGGTTCGGCGGGCCGGTGCGTCTCGACGGGGCACAGATCAGCGGTGCGCTGTTCCTCGAGCGGGCGCAGATCACCCCGGAGACCTCCGCACAGCCGGTGCTCCAGCTCAACCAGGTGGCCGTCGACGACGACCTGTGCGCCCGCGGACTGCGTGCCCGGGGCCTGATCCGGCTCGACGGCGCAACCGTCGCCGGCTCGCTCGACCTGGAGGACGCCGAGCTGAGCAACACCGGCGCCCATGTCCTCGACGCCGAGGCACTCGATGTCGGCGCCAACCTGCTCGCCCGGCGGCTGCGCGCCGAGGGACGCATCGACCTGCGCGGCGCCCGGATACCCGGCCGGGTGGATCTGCTGGACGCCCGGCTGTCCAACCCGGGCGGCACCGCCCTGCGGGCCAGCAGCTGTGTGATCGGCGAGTTCTGGCTGCGCCGGGGACCGCGGGTCGAGGGCATGCTGAATCTGCGACGGGCCGAGATCAACCAGTTCGACGTGGAGCCGGAGATGCTGCCCGAGGAGGTCCGTCTGCTCGACCTCACCTACACCTTCCTCACCCCCCACGAGCCCGCCGAACGCCGGCTGCCCATGCTGGAGCGGGACGGCGAGGGGTTCGATCCGCACGCCTACGAGCAGTTGACGGCCGCCTACCGCAGGATCGGCGACGACCAGGCGGCCATGCTCGTCCAACTCGCCAAGCAGCGCCGCCGCCGGTCCACGCTCCCCTGGTACGGGCGGGTGTGGGGCCATCTCCAGGACGCCGCCGTCGGCTACGGCTTCCGACCGCTGCGGGCGGCCGTCTGGCTGCTGTCCCTGCTGGCCGTCGGCTCGGTCGCGTACGCCACGCACCGTCCGCCCGCGCTCAAGGCGGGCGAGGCACCCCGCTTCGATCCGGTCTTCTACACCCTCGACCTGCTGCTTCCGGTGATCTCCTTCGGGCAGGAGAGCGCGTTCGCGCCGAGGGGCTGGTACCAGACGCTGTCGTACGTCCTCATCGTCACCGGCTGGATCCTGGCCACGACGGTCGTCGCGGGCGTGACCAGGACGGTCAGCCGCCAGTAGGTCAGCGCCACGCGCGCTGGGCCGCCAGCCGCACCGGCGCGTTGGCGGCGCCGTAGCCCTGGTAGCCGCCGTCGCGCTGGACGAGTTCGAAGAACACGCGGCCGACGGTGCGGGTGTAGAAGTGCCGAAAGACGCCGTGCGCGTCCCGGTCGTAGAGAATGCCCAGGTCCCGGTAGGTCTCCAGCTCGCCGTCGGCGAACTCGAAGCGGGCCGCGAGATCGTCGTGGTAGTTCTCGGGGATGGGCAGCAGACGGCCGCCGGCCGCGATGAAGCGGCGGGCCGCGGCAACCACGTCGTTGGTGGCGAGCGCGATGTGCCGGGCGTGGACGGTGTCGTCGCCGGGGGCCGCGCCGACGGTGAGCGGGAAACGGACGCTGCCGTCGGCGTTGGTGACGGCGCGGCTGCGCAGCAGCCCGTAGGGGTCGGCGACGTCGACGCTCTCCTGCGCGTCGAGGCCGAGGACGCCGCGGTGGAAGAGGACGGCCTCGTCGAAGTGGTGCCAGGGCTGGGTGAGGGCCACGTGGTCGATGCGGAGGTCGTCCGAGGGGACGGGGGTGTGGGGTACGTCCTCGAAGTCGGCGCGCCAGTTGGGCAGTCCGGGTCGGTCGGTCGCGCACAGGAAGAGTTCCGTGCCGTCGGGGGCGGCGACCGCGTCGAGGGGGGCGTCCTCGGCGGCGCGGCGACGCGGCAGGACCGGGGCGAGCAGGGCCTCGGCGCGGCGGGCGGCGGCGGCCGGGTCCGGGGACTCCAGGCCGATCGCGGCGAGGGTGGTGCCGTCGACGGGGGTCCCCCCGCGCGAGCGAAGCCGGGAGTGGGGGAGGGCGGCCGGGCCGGTGTTGACCAGGATCCGGGCCCCGCCCTGCTCCCACAGCTCGACCGGCTTGCCGCGGTGGCGGGCGGTGCGGGCGAAGCCGAGGGAGGTCAGGAGCGCGGAGACGGGTTCGGCGTCGGGGGTGACCAGTTCGGTGAAGGCGATCCCGGTGGGGGTGGCCGGCGCGGGCAGGTCCTCAAGGCCGAGCTGCTCCTGCAGGACGAGCAGGGAGCGGCGGGCGTCGACGGCGGTCGGGCCGGCCTCCGCCTGCCGGAAGACGTCGTTGAAGACCTCGAGCGAGAGCGGACCGTCGTAGCCTGTATGCAGTACACGACGTACAAGATCCGGTATATCGAATCCGCCCTGACCGGGGAAGCAGCGGTGGTGGCGGCTCCACTGCAGCACGTCCATGCCGAGCAGCGGGGCGTCCGCGAGCTGCAGGAAGAAGATCTTCTCGCCGGGGATGTCCTCGATGCCCTTGGGGTCGGAGCCCCGGGACAGGATGTGGAAGCTGTCCAGGCAGGTGCCGAGGGCCGGGTGACCGGCGGTCTCGACGATGTGCCAGGCGTGGTCGTAGGTGCTGACGTGCCGCCCCCAGGCGAGCGCCTCGTAGGCGACCCGGATCCCGAAGTCCTGGGCGAGGTCGGCGAGGCGGGCGAGCTGCTCGGCGGCGAGCGCGTCGTCGTCCTCGGCCAGCGGGGAGACGCTGGAGCAGACCAGGACGGTGTCCGCTCCGAGCCGGCCCATCAGCTCGAACTTGTGCCGGGCACGGCGCAGGTTGCGGGCGAACGCGGCCTCGGGCACCGCCTCGATGTCCCGCATCGGCTGGTAGAGATCGATGCCGAGGCCGAGGTCGGCGCAGCGGGCGCGGATCTCCTCGGGGGTGAGGGGGCTCGCGAGCAGATCGTTCTCGAAGATCTCGACACCGTCGAAACCGGCGCGGGCGGCGGCCGTGAGCTTCTCGGTGAGGGATCCGCTCAGGGAGACGGTGGCTATGGACGTACGCACCTGGGCACCTCTTGGTTCTGGTTGCGTCGGGCGGCGAGGGCTTACTTCGGGGCGGCGACCGCGCCGGCCAGCTCGGCGATGTCGGCGAGCATGCGGGCGCTGTCGGGTTCCCGCCCGGTGAACAGCCGGAACGCGTCCACCGCCTGGAAGACGGCCATGCCGCCGCCGTCGAGGACCGCGCAGCCCAGGGCCCGCGCGGTGCGCAGCAGCTCGGTCTCCAGCGGGCGGTAGACGACCTCGGCGACCCACAGGCCGGGGCGCAGCAGGCCGGCCGGGAAGGGCAGGCCGGGGTGGGCGGCCATGCCGGTGGGGGTGGCGTGCACGATGCCGTCGGCGTGCGCGAGCAGCTCCGGCAGGCGGTCCGGGCCGGCGGCCACCGCGCGACCGGCGCCGAAGTGGCGGTTCAGGGAGCCCGCGAGCTGTCGGGCCCGCTCGGGCAGCGCGTCGACGACGGTGACCTGCCCGGCGCCGAGGGTGAGTGTGGCGTGCGCGACGGCCGCGCCCGCGCCGCCCGCCCCCAGCTGCACGACCCGCTCCAGCGGGGCGTCCGGCAGGCCGCGGGCGAAGGAGGCGGCGAAACCGGTGACGTCGGTGTTGTGGCCGACGGCCCGGCCGCCCTCGAAGACGACCGTGTTGACCGCTCCGAGTGCCTCGGCCTGCGGGGAGAGCGCGTCGAGGTGCTCGATGACCAGCTGCTTGCACGGATGCGTGATGTTCAGCCCGTCGAAGCCGAGGTCGCGCGCGGCCCGCACCAGGTCGCCGACCGCCTCCGGAACGACCCCGAGGACGTCGATGTCGATCAGCCGGTACAGATAGCGCAGCCCCTGCCGGTCGGCCTCCCGCTCGTGCAGCGCCGGGCTGAGCGACGGGCCGATGCCGGAGCCGATCAGGCCGACGAGATACGAGTCCTTGGACACGTCCTGGGGCACGACGGACCTCCTGAGCGGCGACTAATGTACGAACTGGTGAGTTAGTCATAGCATCGGACCGGGCCGCCGGGGAAGCCCTCTCTCGTCATGGCACGCGATCGGGCTTCTAGAATCCGTTCACCGCACCCCCACCGCCCGAAGGAACCCGATGACCAGCGTCGACGAACCGGCACGACCGAACGGGCGCACCCGTGACGCCGCCCGCACCCAGGCCGAGATCCTCGACGTGGCGACCCGGGAGTTCGCCCGCGTCGGCTACGCCGGGGCCCGTGTCGACGACATCGCCGCCCGCACCAGCACCACGAAGCGGATGATCTACTACTACTTCGGCGGCAAGGAGCAGCTGTTCACCGCCGTCCTGGAGCGGGCCTACGGCGTGATCCGCGAGGCCGAGCAGAAGCTCGACGTCGAGCACCTGGACCCGGTCGCGGCCATCCGCCGCCTGGCCGAGCTGACCTTCGACCACCACGAGCAGCACCCGGACTTCATCCGCCTGGTGAGCATCGAGAACATCCACGAGGCCGAGCACATCGCCGCCTCCGAGAAGCTCGGCAGGATCGGCTCTCCCGCGCTCGACGTGATCGGCCGCATCCTCGCCGCCGGCCAGGAGTCCGGCCTGTTCACCGCCGAGGTGGACGCCGTCGACCTGCACGCCATGATCAGCTCGTTCTGCTTCTTCCGGGTGGCCAACCGGCACACCTTCGGCGCCCTGTTCGGCCGTGACCTGGTGGACCCGGCCCAGCGCGAGCACTACCGGACCATGCTCGGCGACATGGTGATCGCCTACCTGACGGCGGAGCGGGCGGCGGACTGATCCGCCCCCGGGACCGCCTCGGAAGATCCTTCCGCGCCACCTATTGACAGAGGGGAAACATCAGCGCAACATCACTGGCCATCCGCTACTAACTACCCAGTGGGTTAATTAGCCGGTCATCGCACCCGGCGCAGCCGCCGCCCCGCACCCCGGGGATCCTGCCCTTCTCCCCTGCCCCACTCCCCGTACGTCGGAGCCCCCGAAGGAGCACGCCGTGTCCGTCCCCGCCGCAGCACCTCCCGGCCAGCCGAAGAAAGCCGCCACGGCGGCGTGGATCGGCAGCGCCCTCGAGTACTACGACTTCTTCATCTACGGCAGCGCGGCCGCGCTGATCTTCCCGAAGGTCTTCTTCGACGAGTCGGACCCGGCCACCGCGACCCTGCTGTCGCTGGCCACCTTCGGTGTCGCCTACGCGGCCCGTCCCGTCGGCGCGCTCTTCCTGGGGCACTTCGGCGACCGCGTGGGCCGCAAGAAGATCATGGTCTTCACGCTGATCCTGATGGGCGTCTCGACGTTCCTCATCGGCTGCCTGCCCTCTCGCGCCCAGGTCGGCGGCCTCGCTCCGGTCCTGCTGGTCGCCTGCCGGGTCCTGCAGGGCATCTCCGCGGCCGGTGAGCAGGCCAGCGCCAACTCGATGACGCTCGAACACGCGCCGCCGAACCGGCGCGGCTTCTTCACCAGCTTCACCCTGAGCGGCACCCAGGGCGGGCAGCTCCTGGCCACCCTGGTCTTCATCCCGGTCGCGGCGCTGCCCGAGGACCAGCTGCTGTCGTGGGGCTGGCGGGTGCCGTTCTGGATGAGCATCGCGGTCGCCGTGGTCGGCTACGTCATCCGGCGCAAGCTGGAGGAGACCCCGGCGTTCGCCGCGCAGCAGGCCACCGGTGAGGTCGTCAAGCTGCCGCTGGCGGTGCTGCTGCGCGAGCACTGGGCCGATGTGCTGCGGGTGATCGGGGGCGCGCTGATCGCCTCGGTCAGCACCGTCTTCACGGTGTGGGCGCTGGCGTACGCGACCGGCGACTCGGTCGGCATGAGCCGCTCCTCCATGCTGTGGGTGGGCGCGCTGGCCAACCTGGTGGCGCTGGCGGCCATCCCGGCGTGGGCGACGCTCTCCGACCGCATCGGCCGGCGTCCCGTCTACCTGGCCGGTGCGGCCGGCAGCGCGGTGCTGATGTTCCTGTACCTGTGGGCGATCTCCACCGGTTCCTACCCGCTGATCCTGGTCCTGGGCATCGTCACCTTCGGTGTGGTCTACAGCGCCGCGAACGGCGTGTGGCCCTCCTTCTACGGCGAGATGTTCTCCACCCGCGTCCGCCTCTCGGGCATGGCGATCGGCACCCAGATCGGTTTCGCGGTGGCCGGTTTCGCGGTCACCTTCGCGGCGGAGATCGCGGGCCCGAACGGCGACGACTGGTCCTCGGTGGCCCTGTTCACGGCCGCCCTGTGCGTCCCGCCGGTGATCGCGGCCCTCTCGGCCCGGGAGACCGCGAAGATCCCGACCGAGCACCTGGGCGAGCGGGACGCGACCGGGTCCTCGCAGCGGGAGGCCGTCACCGCCTGACCCGCGGCCTCCCGAGCCCCTCCGGACGCCCTGGCGGCTCCGGTGGGGGCTCCGGCATGTCGGCGGGCCGCCCGTCAGCCTTCGCCGGCCGCCTTCGGAATCCCGTACGCCCGCTCCACCCGCAGCCGGGCGACCAGGCGGCGGTCGCGGACCATGGCGGCGCGGTAGTCCTCCCAGTCGGGGTGTTCGCCCAGGACGTCGCGGTAGAGGCGGACGAGTTCCTCCACCGTGTCGTCGTAGGGGTCCTTCGCGACCGGGGTGAGGTCGGCGGTGGCCTCGACGACCGTGTAGGCGCGGTGGTTCGGGGTGGTGACGTGGTACGACGCCCGTGGGTCGCGGCGCAGGTTGCGGGTCTTGGCGCGGTCGTCCGTGACGGAGATCCGGATGACGCCCTCGTCCGGGTCGTAGTGGTGGCTGACGTTCGACAGCTGGGGGCGGCCGTCACGCTTGAGGGTGACCAGTACTCCGCTGCGGCCCTCGGAGAGCAGCGCGAGCAGTGCGTTCTGCGTGTCCTGAGTCATGTCCGGCACAACAGGCTCCCCCTCGGGGCGCATTCCCCGCCCCGCGTCCCCACCGGACTCCGGGCGCCCAGTAGACACTGTCTACGGCATGCTGGTAGACAGTGTCTATGAGCGATTCCGAGAAGCCGGACCCCGATCTGCGGACCCGTCTCGTCGACATCGGCGTGGACCTGGTCGCACAGGAGGGGGCCGGTGCGCTGACCCTGCGGGAGATCGCCCGCCGGGCCGGCGTCTCGCACGGCGCGCCCCGCCGCCACTTCCCCACCCACCTGGAGCTGCTGTCGGCGATCGCCCGCCGCGGCTTCACCCAGCTGGGCGTGCGGGTGACGACGACCCTCGGTGACGGCGGCGCGGGCCCACGCGCGCAGATCGCCGAACTGGGGCGCGCCTACCTGGAGTTCGCGCTGGACAACTCCGGCATGTACGAGCTGATGTTCCGCCACGACCTGCTGGAAAGCGGGCACTTGAGGCTGCGGGACACCAGCCTGCCGCTGTTCGCGGTCCTGGTGGACCTGGTCGGCCGGGCCCGTCCGGAGGCCGACGCCCGCGCGGTCGCGGGGGCGCTGTGGGCGAACCTGCACGGCATCGCGCAGCTGTGGGGCTGGGGCAGCCTCCAACTCGCCACCGGAGCAGACGACTTCGTACCCCTGCTGCGGACGGCGCTCGACGCGCACCTCGGGCCGGAGGACGGCCGGTGAACCGCCCGTTGACGCTGGCGAGCAGCGTGGCGGGGGCCGTGGTCGTCGCCCTGGACGGCACCGTGCTCACCGTCGCCCAGCCCACCCTCCGCCGCGACCTGCACGCCTCCCTGACCGGGGTGCAGTGGACGAGCACCGGCTATCTCGTGGCCGTGGCGGGCCTGCTGGTGTTCGCCGGACGGCTCGGCGACCGGTACGGCCACCGGCGCACCTTCGCCGTCGGCATGCTCGGCTTCGGCGCCGCCTCGGCCGGTGTCGCATGGGCGCCCGGCGTGGGCTGGGTGATCGGACTGCGGGCCGTCCAGGGGGCGTTCGGAGCCTTGCTCCAGCCCGCCACGCTCGGGATGCTGCGCGCCGCGTTCCCGCCGGACCGGCTGCGCACGCCGATCGCCGTGCGGACCGCCGCCATCGGGGCGGCTGCCGCCGCCGGGCCGGTGGCGGGCGGGGCACTCGCCACGGGGTTCGGCTGGCGGGCGGTGTTCCTCCTCAACGTCGGGCCCGCCCTGTTCTTCGGCGTGCTCGCCCTGGCCTCCCGGGAGGAGCCCCGGCCGTCCGCCCGTGTCCCGCTCGACGTGCCCGGCGCCCTGCTTCTCGCGGTCGCGCTGGCCTGTCTGGTGCACACCCTCGTCACCCTCCCCGGCGCGGCCTGGTCGGCGCCGGTGGCACTGGTCGCGGGGGTCGCCTTCGTGCGGCACGAGCGCCGGGCGCCCGCGCCCCTGCTGCCGCCGGGCGTCGTCGGCTCCCCCGCGGTCGGCGGCGCGCTCGCCGTGCTGGTCACCGCGTCGGCGGCTCTCAACGGCGGACTGTTCGCCTGTGTCTACGTCCTCCAGGACGGCCTCCACCTCACCGCCCTGCACAGCGCGCTGCTCAGCCTGCCGCTGGCGGTGTGCCTGATCGCGGCGGCACCCGTGTCGGCGGTCCTGCTGCGCCGGGCGGGCGCCCGTGCCACGGTCACGGGGGCGACGGCCGTGCTCGCCGCCGGCCTCCTCGTCCTGGCCCGCGCCCCGGGCGAGGCGGCCTTCGCCACCGGGTTCGCGCTGGTCGGAGCCGGGTTCGGGGCCGTGATGGTGGCGGCGACCCATGTCGTCGTACGGCAGGCGCCCGCCGAGGCGGCCGGCGTGGCCGGCGGGCTCCAGCAGACGGCGATGAACGTCGGGCCGGTGCTGGGCGTGGCCTCGGCGACCGTGCTGATGGACCTCGGCGCGGCCCGTTCGCCGATGGCCGTGCTCGGCGTCGCGGCCCTGGCGACGCTCCCGGTCCTGCGGGCTCTGCCGGGACGTGCGGCACCCGTCCCGGCCGGTTCCACGGCTGGTCGTAGCGACACACCCCACACCGATCACGGCGTGGAAAAAGGTCCGTACGCCCGTTCCCTACGCAACCATGAGGACTGAGGTCGTACGGGAGGGGCAACCCGGACCGCACCTCGCACGAGCGCACCGGAGGAGAACGATGGCACTGCTGCGACAAGAGGTCGACCCGAGCGAGGTCGGGCTGGACGCGAAGGCGCTGGACCGCCTCGACCAGCATGTCGCCCACTACGTCGACGAGGGACGGCTGCCCGGTTTCCTCGTGGCCGTCTCCCGGGGCGGGCGAGTGGCGCACCTGACCACGCAGGGCCGCCGCGACATCGCCGCCGGACTGCCGGTCGAGGCCGACACCCTGTACCGGATCTACTCGATGACCAAGCCGGTCACCTCCGTCGCCGCGCTGATACTGATGGAGGAGGGCCGCCTGGGGCTCGACGACCCGGTCGCCGACCATCTCCCGGCCTTCGCCGGCCAGCGGGTGTACGCGGGCGGCTCGGGGAGCGACCTGAAGACCCGCCCCGTGGAGCAGCCGATCCTGATCCGGCACCTGATGACCCACACCGCGGGTCTGACCTTCGCCTTCTACCACTGCCACCCCGTCGACGCCCTCTACCGCGAGGCCGGTCTGGAGTCGGCGGTGCTGCCCGGCTCCAACCTGGCCGAGACCGTCGACGCCTACGCGCGGCTGCCGCTGCAGTTCGAGCCGGGCACCCAGTGGAACTACTCGGTGGCCACCAACGTCCTGGGCCGGATCATCGAGGTCGTCTCCGGGCAGCCCCTCGACACGTTCCTCGCCGAACGGATCTTCCGCCCGCTCGGCATGCCAGACGCCGGCTTCCAGGTCACCGAGGAGCAGACCGGCCGGCTGGCCGAGTTGTACGGCGACGCAGACGACGGCGGCATCGAGCCGATCCCCGGACTGCCGCTGTTCGGCCGGCCGCGGTTCCTGTCGGGAAGCGGCGGTATGGTGGCCACCGCATACGACATCCACCGCTTCAGCGAGCTGCTGCGCCGCCGCGGCGAGCTCGACGGAGTCCGGCTGCTCGCCCCGGAGACGGTGGACCTCATGACGCGCAACCACCTTCCCGGCGGCGCCGACCTGCGTGCCTTCGGCAGCCGCCCCGCCCACGACGAACCCGGCAACGACGGCGTCGGCTTCGGCCTGGGCGTCTCCGTGGTCATCGACCCGGACCGCACCCAGGCCCCGTCCGGCCTCGGCACCTACGGCTGGAGCGGCGTCGCCACCACGACCTTCTGGATCGACCCCAGCCGCGATCTGAGCGTCCAGTTCCTGACCCAGCTGCGGCCGAGGAGGTCACTGAAGCTCTACCCCGACCTCAAGCGGCTGGTGCACGAGGCGGTGACGGACTGACGCCCGTCAGCCGTCCACCCGCACGGTGAACTCCAGCCCCTCCCGGGCGAGTTCGCCCAGCCACTCCTCGGACCGGGCCGCCGTCCCTGCCGCCCGGTTCAGGCCGGGCGGCAGGTCGCCGTCCAGGACGTGCCGGACACCGAGCGCGAGGGTGCGGGAGACACACCGCGCCATCGCGCTCTCCGCCTCGTCGCCCACCAGGTCCAGCAGACAGCTCCCGGACCAGGAAGCGCCGTTGCCCGTCTCCGACGCGACGTCCAGGGAGACCGCGAGGACCACCCGGTCGCGGTCGGCGTCCGTCGTCGGGTAGGTGTCCGCCAACTCCCGTGCCAGCGCGGCGACGTGCGCGTCCTCGCCCTCCCTCAGCTCCCGGAACACCGGCTCCCAGGCCTTCAGCCAGCCGTCCAGGCGCAGGGTGCCGCGCACGAAGGCGAGCGGCTTCCAGGCCGCCGGCAGCCCGTACTGCTCGATGAAGGGGACGCTGTCGCGGTTGGGGTAGACCTCGAAGGGCTCGCCGTCGACGAGGTGCCCGCGGGTCGCCTCCCAGGGGCGCTCGGCCACCGTCTCGGTGCCGTCCTCGACGTAACGGGCGGGCGAGCGCAGGGCGTTGAGGACGCCGAGGGGAGCCCAGCTGAAGCGGTAGCGGAAGTCGTTGGGAACGGCCGGGATCCCTCCGCAGTACGAGGTGAGACGGTACGAGGCCGCCGTGTCCCCGCCGATCACCGCCCGGGCGCGGGCGACCAGGCTGTGCGCGAAGAGGTGGTCGATGCCCGGGTCCAGTCCCGCCTCGGTGAGGACGACGAGCCCGGCCTCCTCGGCCGCCGGCACCTGCTCCAGCACCGCGTCCGAGACATAGCTGGAGCAGGCGAAGTGGGCGCGTCGGGCGACGCAGGCGGCGAGCAGCGGGGCGTGTTCGGGGGCGGGGAGCATCGACACGACGACGTCACCGGGGGCGAGTTCGGCCGTGAGCGCGTCGAGCGTGTACGCGCGCGGTGCGGCGCGTCCGGTCAGGCCGAGCCGGTCGAGGGCCTCGGCCGCGCGCTCGGCCGTGCGGTGCCACAGGCGGACGTCGCCGGTGCGCGCGCACAGGGCGGCCAGGCCACTGCCCGTGGACAGGCCGGCGCCGACCCAGTGGACGGTGCCGGTCGCGGGGACCAGGTCAGTCACGGCCGGGCTTCCCTTCGTCAAGGCCCGGGACGCCGAGTTCACGGCAGGCCCGGTGGTAGCGGTCCAGACAGCGCGCCCAGGCACCGCCCGCGGGGAATTCCAGCAGCTGGGGCAGCAGGGCCGCCGAGAAGTCGGTGCTGGACTCGCGGGGCAGCAGCGACGGAAGGTTGTCGATGGCGATCAGGTCGAGCGGGGGTTCCTTGCGCAGTCGGCGCACCGGGTCCGTCCACTCGGTCGTACGGTCGTAGACGGGCAGCACGTTGAGGGGTGAGCCGACGTCGCAGGTGACGTCGGAGAGGGTGCGCAGCCGGCGGGCCGGGTCGTCGAGATCCTCCTCGCGCACGAAGGGCGGCACCGGGGTCGTGGCCAGCACACAGTTGACCAGCACCTCGTGGTCCAGGAGGGCGCGGCGGTCCAGGTCCCGGGTCTCGGCCAGATCCCAGCAGGCGGGGTCGACGCCCGCCGTGCCGAAGGCCGCCCGGGCGCCGCTGCCGCTGCGGCCGAGGGCGCCCACCACGAGAGCGGTGAACTCCTCGTCGCCGGGTGCCGGGCGCAGGGTGTCGTCGAGTTCGCCCCTGTCGGTGGGGCGCAGCGGCCCGGTCAGCCGGCCCCGGTGCTGGAGCACCGCGAGGGCCGCGCCCAGATAGCCCGCCCAGAAGCCGAACGCGGCGAGCCGGCGGCCCTGTCCGTCGACGAGGTACTCCAGGTCCAGGAGCGCCCCTCCTCCGGCGGCGAATCTCCCGAGCAGCTCGGCCGCGCCGGGCTGCCGCTTGTAGGCGTGCCCGAAGAAGATGTGACGGTGAATCAACTGTGCTGGCTCGTCGGGAAGTTCCTTGAGGCCGAGGACGACCGTGTCGGGCGGCGCCGAGTTCCAGGAGCCCGCGGGGGCGACACGGGCGCCGACCGCCTCGTACGCCTCGACGGGGAAGATCCGCTGGGGGGACTCCTCGACGGTCAGGCGCGCTCCGGCCTCGACGAGGCGGCGGGCGTCGTCGGGGACGACCGGGGTGCGCCGCTCGGTGGTGCGGGCCTCGTGGCGCAGCCACAGGTGCGGTGCCGTCTTACCCGTCATACGCAGTTGACCTCCGGACGCGGGGCGTCGGCCGCGAAACGGCCGGCGCTCAGGGGGGTGACGTCCACGAAGGGTACGCGGCCGAGGTACAGGTCGCGGACGACTTCGCCGACCGCCGGCCCCTGCAGGAATCCGTGCCCGGAGAAACCGGTCGCATACAGAAAACGGGATACCGAATGCGCCTCGCCGATCAGCGCGTTGTGATCCGGGGTGACCTCGTACAAGCCCGCCCAGCCGCCGGTGCGGCGCAGGTCGAGGACGGACGGGGCGCGGTGTTCCAGGGCGGCGGCGAGACGGGGGATCCAGCGGTCGTGCGGGTCGGTGGCGAAGCCGGGGCGCTCGTCGGGGTCGGACATGCCGACCAGGAGGCCGGGGCCCTCGGAGTGGAAGTAGAGGGTGGTGCCGAAGTCGATCGTCATGGGCAGGTCCGGCGGAAGGTCCGCGACCGGTTCCGTGACCGCGATCTGGCGGCGGAGCGGCTGCACCGGAAGGTCCACGCCCACCATCGCGCCGACCGCCCGGGACCAGGCGCCGGCCGCGCAGATCACCGTGTCGGTGGTGATGTCGCCGAGGGTGGTGGTGACGGCGGTGATGGTGTCGCCGCGGGTTTCGATACCGGTGACGGCGGTGCGGCGCAGGATGCGCGCACCGCACTGGCGGGCGGCGGCCGCGTACCCCTGGACGACGGCTTCGGGGGTGCAGTGGCCGTCGTCGGGTGAGAACGCGGCCGCGCGTAAGCCGTCGGTGGTGATCAGCGAAGAGAGACGACGGGCCTCCGCCGGGTCGATCATCCGGCTGGGCACGCCGAGCGCGTTCTGCAGCCGGACGCCCGCCTCGAAGGAGGCGACCTCCTCGGGCGTGGAGAGCAGGAAGAGATAGCCGACCCGGCGCAGTCCGATGTCGTGTCCGAACTCCTCCCCGAACCGCCCGAACGCCTCCAGGCTGCGCGCCCCGAGCTGGATGTTCAGTTCGTCGGAGAACTGGGCGCGCACTCCGCCCGCGGCCTTCGAGGTCGACCCGGCGCCGAGGTCGTCCCGCTCCACGAGCAGGACGTCCCGTACGCCCGCGGCGGCCAGATGGTAGGCGATGCTGGTCCCCATCACTCCGCCGCCGATGACGACGACCGAGGCATGTGTGTTCACGCGAGCGGCTCCTTACTGTGCGGCGGCCCCGGCCCGAGTACCGAGGCCGGGGCTGTCACATGCCGTGGCCGTCGCGATCCCCCTCCGCGGGGACGACGGCCCGGAGCCCGCTCAGGACCAGTGCGCCACCGCGTCCAGATGGGGCAGCCGGTGGTCCATGCGCTCCCGCTTGGTGCGCAGGTAGGTGATGTTGTTCTCGCACGGCTCTATCAGCAGGGGCACCTCCTCGGCGACCTGGATGCCGTTGTCCACCAGCGCCTCGCGCTTGCGCGGGTTGTTCGACATCAGCCGCACGGACCGTACGCCCAGATCGCGCAGGATGTCGGCGGCCACCTTGTAGTCGCGGGCGTCCACCGGGAAGCCGAGCGCCACGTTCGCCTCGACGGTGTCCAGGCCCTCCGCCTGCAGCGCCATCGCGCGCAGCTTGCCGAGCAGTCCGATGCCGCGCCCCTCGTGCCCGCGCAGGTAGACGACGATGCCGCTGCCCGCGGCGACGACGGCCCGCAGCGCCGACTCCAGCTGGTCGCCGCACTCGCAGTGCTGGGAGCCGAAGGCGTCGCCGGTCAGGCACTCCGAGTGCAGCCGGGTCAGCACGTCCTCGGTGCCGATCTCGCCGTACACCAGGGCGACTTGTTCGTCACCGCGGTCGTGGTCGAGGTAACCGACCGCCTGGAATTTGCCGTACACGGTCGGCAGGGGTGCATTCACGACGCGTTCCACACCCGTACGCTGCGGGGTCTTCTTGCCGAGTACACCAATTTTTTCTGTCATGATTCTGATTCCTAAGCGGAGACGAAAGGCCCTGAAAAGATGAGTGGTTCGGACATACGGACGGCGGCGACAGCGGCGGCGGCGTACGGCCTGGTGCCCGCGGACACCACCGAGGACGTCCGCGCCCGGGGTGCCGGCGCCGCGACGCAGGTGGCCGTGCTTCCGGTCGGCAGTTTCGAACAGCACGGCCCGTACCTGCCGTTGGCCACCGACACGCTGGTCGCCTGCGCCATCGCCCGGGAGATCGCCGGGACATACCCGGTGCACCTCCTTCCGCCGGTGACCATCGCCTGCTCGCACGAGCACGCGGCCTGGCCGGGGACCGTCAGCATCTCCTCCGTGACCCTTCACGCGGTGGTACGGGACATAGCGGCGTCACTGCGCCGCTCGGGCGTCGAGGCCCTGGTGCTGGTCAACGGACACGGCGGGAACTACGTCCTGGGCAACGCGGTCCAGGAGTCCTCCGCCCGCGGTGAGCGGATGGCGCTCTTCCCCGCCCCGGAGGACTGGGAGGCGGCGCGGGAACGGTCCGGGGTGGCGACCTCGCTCCTCACCGACATGCACGCCGGGGAAATCGAGACCTCGATCCTGCTGCACGCCCATCCCGAACTCGTCCGGCCCGGTTACGAGTCCGCCGATTTCACCGCGGACGACCGTCGCCATCTGCTCACGCTGGGAATGTCCGCCTATACCGATTCGGGCGTCATCGGCCGTCCTTCCCTGGGGTCGGCGGAAAAGGGGAAGGAACTCCTGGCGAGCCTGGCGGATTCCTTCGGCGCGTATTTCGCATTGCTGACCTCGGGAACCGGGGCGGCCGGGACACCCGCCCGGGCGTCCGGAACCCCCGCCCTGGGCACGGGGACGCCCGCCCTGGGAGCCGGGGCGCCCACGACCGGGGACGCGGCGGCCGGCTCCGAGTAGTCCGCGCGGGAGGCGGGATCGGCGACACCGGCCGTCCCCGCCTCCCCGGGCACCACGGTCGATCCGGTCTCCCCGGACACCTCGCTCGCTCCGGCCCGTACGGAGCCGTACCAGCGCACGACGAGAACGACCGCCCCCGGCAGCGCGGCCACGAAGCTCAGCACCCCGTACACCACCGACACCGACAGGCCGGTGCTCGCGCCGAGTCCGGCGGCGCCGAACGCCCAGGCGGTGACGCCCTCGCGGGGGCCCCAGCCGCCGACGTTCAGGGGCAGGCCCATGGCGAGCAGGGCGAGGACCGCGATCGGCAGCAGGGTGAGGACGGAGGCCGCGGAGCCGGCGACCCGGGCCGCGACGACGAACATCGCGAGGTGTCCGGACAGCACGACCACCGAGGACAGGGCGACGCCCGGCCCGTTGCGCCGGGACAGCAGTCCCTCGCGCGCCTCGGCCAGCGTCCTGCGCAGGCGCCCGTCCCGGCGCGGGGCCGAGGAGTTCATACGCAGCGCCAGGAACACGGCGAGCGCGCCCGTCCCGGCCAGCAGGACCGGCGGGGCGATCTGCCGTGCGTCCGCCATCACCGGGGACGGCAGCACCAGCAGGACGGTCGCGCCCGCGACGGCCAGCGCGAGCTGTCCCGCCGTACGCTCCAGCACCACCGCCCGTACCCCGCGCCCGACGTCACCGGCGCTCTGCCCGTGCCGCACGGCGCGGTGCACGTCGCCGAGGATGCCGCCCGGCAGGGCCGCGTTCAGGAACAGCGAGCGGTAGTAGTCGGCGACGGCCGCGCCCAGCGGCAGCCGGATCCGCAGCCCGCGCGCGACCAGCGCCCACCGCCAGGCGCTGAACACGGTCGTGACCACGCCGATCCCCAGCCCGGCCAGCAGAGTCGGTACGTCGATCCGCCGCAGCCCGTCCAGGAACACGCCGGTGCCCATCCGCCACAGCAGCACCGCGAGGATGACGACCCCGGCGACCGTCCCGAAGTGGGTGCGCAGGGCGCGGGAGGCGAGCAGTCGGCGCCACGCCGACGGCGTGCGGTGCGCCTGCGTCACGATGACGCCGATCCGGGCCGCGGACACGGCGGGCCCGGTCCGGGCCACCGACGGGGCGCGCGGCGGCCGTCGTACCGCGAGGGTGCCCTCGCCCCACACCACGGGCGCGGCCGGCTCCACCCGCGCGCCCACCGTCTCGGCACTCATCACGCGCCGCCCGTCGGCCGGGCCAGCGCGAGCAGGTCGCTGTGGTGGACGGTGACCCGCAGCTCGCCGGCCTGGCAGGCCGCGAGGCGCGTGGCCAGGTACGCCTCGGCGCGCTCGGCCAGTTCGGGGCGCTCCTCGACGGCCGCGCCCACCCAGCCGCGCAGCCACTGGGCGGTCAGGGCGACGTTCTGCGGACCGAGCCGCCACGGGCTCGGGTGGACCTTGACCGTGGCGCCGTGGGCGGCGAACGCCTCACAGGCCGCGGTCACCGCGTCGGGGCCGAGGAGGCCGCCGCGCCGCTGGTGGTCGTTGAACGCGGCGGTGATCTCCTCGTCCATCGGGTCCGGCGCGGCGAACTCGACACGGCCGGCCACCGAGAGCGTCAGCAGCGCCGGGCAGCCGGCGCCGGCGCAGGCGGCGGCGAGGGTCTCCACCTCCTCGCGGGTGAGGACGTCCAGGAGCGCGGAGGCGGTGACCAGCGAGGCGCCGACCAGGGCGTCCGCGGTGAGCCGGGCGACGTCGCCGCGCCGGGTCTCGACGGTGACCCTGCTGCCGTCGGCGGCGGCGCGCGGGGAGGCGACGGCCGCGAAGTGCAGAAGGTAGGGGTCGCGGTCGTGCAGGATCCAGTGCTGGCCGCCGTCCAGGCGGGGCGCCAGCCAGCGGCCCATCGAGCCGGTGCCGCAGCCCAGGTCGTGCACGGCGAGACCGCCGCTGCGCGCGCCGGGCAGGTTGGCGAGCCGGATCCGCAGCGGGTCCAGCAGATCCACGGCCCGCGCGGCCGCGTCGGCGGGCTCGCGCAACTGCAGCCACTCGGGGGCGTAACGGGGCTGGTCCTCCGGACCGGCCTCGCGCAGCCGCACGGTGGGCCGCTCACCGGGACGGCTGACGGGACCCGCGCCCGCTATCACGGCGTCGGCCGGGCTGTCGCCCACGGTCTCGTCCACTGTCTGGTTCACAGCCTCACCAAGGGTTTCGCTGCCGCTGCGGTTCATCGTCCCGGTCACGGTGTCGGTCATCGTGGAGGCCTCCTTGGGGCCCGGCTGGGCCGGGATGCGGCCGATCTGGCGGGCCACGTCCGCCGGGGTCACCGTGGTCTTCCTCATGCCGCCCTCCGGGGTTCGCTGGGAAGCCGGCCCAGGACGCCGGCCAGGCTCTGGGCGGTGGACGCCCAGCCGTTCAGGGCCGCGCGGCGGCTGCGGGCGGCCGCCTTCAGCCGGCGCCGCACGTCCGCCTCGCCGAACCAGCCGCGCAGCTCGGCGGCGAGCGCGGCCGGGTTCTCCGGCGGCACGAGAATGCCGGGAACGCCGCCGTCGGGGGCGCGGCCGACCGCCTCGGGCAGCCCGCCGACGTCCGTCGCCAGAACCGGGATGCCCCGCGCGAGGGCCTCGGTGACCGCCATGCCGTACGTCTCGGCGTAGGAGGTGAGGACCATCAGGTCGGCGGTGGCGTACGCGGCGTCGAGTTCGGCGCCCGCCTTCGGACCGGCGAGCTCCAGCCGGTCCTCGAGACCGTACTTCGCGATGAGGCCGCGCAGATGGGCGACGTACTCCGGGTCCTGGCCCAGACCGCCCACGCACACACAGCTCCACCGCAGGTCGGTCACCGCGGCCAGCGCCTCCACCAGCCGGTGCTGGCCCTTGCGCGGGGTCACGGCGGCCACGCACAGCAGTCTCGACACCCCGTCCGTCCCCGAGGCGAGGGGTGCGATGTCCGCACCGGGCGCGGCGCAGTGCACCTTCTCGGGGGCCAGGCCGTGGTGGGAGACGAGCCGGCGCACCGCCCAGTCACTGGTGGCGATCACCGCGGGCACGGCCCGCAGCACATCCCGTTCCCTGGCGTCGAGTTCGGCGGCCAGCTCCGGGGCGAGGCCCGTCTCGTCGCCGAGCGGAAGGTGGACGAGGACCGCGAGCCGCAGCCGCTCCGCCTCCGGCACGACGATCTCCGGGACACCGCAGGCGACCAGCCCGTCGAGCAGGACGACGGTCCCGTCGGGGAACTCGGCCAGGGTGCGCGCCAGTTCCGTCCGCGCGGCCGTCTCCGGGCGCGGCCAGGAGCCGTCGACCAGGTGCTTGTGGACCTGCCAGCCGAAGCCGGGCAGGTCCAGGCAGACCCGCCGGTCGTAGGCGTTGCCGCCGCTGGGGTTCGCCGGGTCGTAGACACCGCCCGGCATGACGAAGTGCACGGAGCGCAGGGACATGGGGATGATGTCGCCCATCTTGGGAACGGCCGTCTGTGCGGGTACGTACGCGAGCGGGGCCTTCTCCAGGGTCACGTCGGTCACAGCGCACGCTCGTAACTCGCCCAGGCGATGTGCGACTCGTGCAGGGTGACGGAGAGGGAGGCGATACCGCGGGCGCCCTCGCCGAGCGCGCCCTTGTGGATCCGCTCGGCGAGCCGGTCCGCGACGACCTTGGCCAGGAACTCGGTGGAGGTGTTGATCCCGGCGAATTCGGGCTCGTTGTCCAGGTTGCGGTAGTTCAGCTCGCTGACCACGGCTCCCAGTTCCTGGGTGGCCAGTCCGATGTCGACGACGATGTTGTCGTCGTCCAGCTGCCCGCGGCGGAACGTGGCGTCCACCAGGAACGTCGCTCCGTGCAGGCGCTGCGCGGGTCCGAAGACCTCGCCGCGGAAGCTGTGGGCGATCATGATGTGATCGCGGACGGTGACACTGAACAACGGACGACCCTCCAGGTGCGGCGCGTCTGGTCCCCCGGCCGTTGGCCGCCGGGGGATGCCGTGTAGTACGGCTCCTCGCTTCCCCCCGTTCAGTCGAATCTCACTCTTTTCTCAGGTCAGGCGCTCTTGCCCGGACGCGGCCCGTACCTGACGCGATGACAGAGCGCGGGGATCTCCCCCGAGGCGAGCCGCGGCATCACCTCCGGCAGCTCCTCGAACGCGCTTTCCCCCGTGACGAGCGCGTCGAGCGCCGGGTCGGCGAGCAGGTCGAGGGCGAGCGCGAGCCGGTCGGCGTAGCTGCGGTCGGCGCGGGCCGGGGAGACGGTTCCGACCTGGCTGCTGCGGATCACCAGGCGGCGGGAGTGGAAGGCCTCGCCGAGCGGGAGGGCGATCTTCCGGTCGCCGTACCAGCTCAGTTCGAGGACGGTGCCCTCGGCGGTCAGCAGTTCCAGGGAACGGGTGAGGCCCGCTTCGGTGGCGCTGGCGTGCACGACCAGGTCGCAGCCGCCCAGGGCGTCCCCGGGCAGCGCGAAGCCGACGCCGAGCGCCTCGGCGGTCTTCGCCCGCGCCGGGTCGGCGTCCACCAACTGGACGCGGACGCCCGGGAAACGGGCGAGCAGTGCGGCGACCGAGCAGCCGACCATGCCGCCGCCCACCACCGCGATCCGATCCCCGACCAGCGGTTTCGCATCCCACAGCGCGTTGACGGCGGTCTCCACCGTGCCCGCCAGGACGGCCCGTTCGGCGGGCACGGAGTCCGGTACGACCGTCACGGCCGCCGCGGGAACGACGTACCGCGTCTGATGCGGGTACAGACAGAACACGGTCCGGCCGACGAGCCGCTCCGGCCCCTCCTCCACCATCCCCACGCTGAGGTAGCCGTACTTCACGGGCGCAGGGAAGTCGCCCTCCTGGAACGGCGCCCGCATCACGGCGTGCTGGCTCGCCGGCACCCCGCCGCGGAAGACGAGGGTCTCCGTGCCGCGGCTGACCCCGGAGTACAGCGAGCGGACGACGACCTCGCCCTCGGCCGGGTCCGGCAGGGCGACGTCCCGTATCGCGCCCTGTCCCGGAGAGTCGAGCCAGAACGCACGTCCGGTGCGGTTCATCGGCATCCTCCTGAACGATCTGGAACTGGTGCACGTACCGAGGTGTGCACAGGTCGCGCACAGTACGCGGCACTGATCATCTCTGTCATCTGGCCGGAGGAATGTGCGGTGGCCCTGAACAACACTTACGACGCAAGGCTGGTCCAGCAGGAGACCGCTGTGGGAGCGGGCGTTCAGATCCTGTTGCTGGCCCTGCTCGGCTCGGCGATCGGCATGGGCCCGGCGGGCTGGGTGACCGGCCTCGTCTTCGCCGTCGCCACCTGGGCGGTCCTCTCCCGGGCGCTGCACCGCTCCCGGCTGCGGTCCTTCGGCCCCGCCAACCGCGTCACCCTCGGCCGCGCCACCCTCGTCGGCGGAGTGACCGCCCTCGTCGCGGACTCCTTCGAGAGCACCCCGCCGGTGACCCTGCTGGTCGGCCTCACCGCCGTGGCCCTGATCCTCGACGGCGTCGACGGCAAGGTCGCCCGACGCACCGGCACCTCCACGGCTCTGGGCGCCCGCTTCGACATGGAGGTCGACGCGTTCCTGATCCTCGTCCTGAGCGTGTACGTCTCGATGGCGCTCGGCCCGTGGGTGCTGCTGATCGGCGGCATGCGCTACGCCTTCGTCGCCGCCGCCCGGGTCGCCCCGTGGCTCAACGCCCCGCTCCCGCCGAGCATGGCCCGCAAGACGGTCGCCGCCCTGCAGGGCGTCTGCCTGCTGGTGGCGGGCGCGGATCTGCTGCCCTACGCGGCCAACTTCGCCATCATGCTGCTGGCCCTCGGCTCCCTGCTCTGGTCGTTCGGCCGGGACGTGCTGTGGCTGTGGCGCACCTCGCGCGTCGAGGCGGGGCTTCCGTCGAACCAGCGGCGGGTGCTGGAGCCGGCGTAGATCGCATACTGGATCGTGTCCCCGGCATACAGGATGTCGTGTACGCCATAACGGATCCCGCGCACCCCGTGCAGAACCTCGCACCACGCATACGGGGCCGGCGCAACCGCCCACGGAAAAGGGCCCGCACCGTCGCGGACGGTCCGGGCCCTTCCGTATGCGCTCCTACGGCCGTACCGCGCGCGCTTCCCTGTCAGGCCTTCTCGGGGTGGCGGGGCAGCAGGGTGATCGCGGTGGCCGGTACGGCGGCCAGCAGCAGCCAGGGCACGGCCCGCGGCAGACCGGTGTCGAGGAGGGAGCCGGTGGCCGCGCTGCCCAGCAGGACGATCAGCCCGGACACCGAGGACAGCGCGCCGGTGTACAGCCCCAGCCGGCCGTCCTCTGCGAGGTCGGGCACCCAGGCCCGGGCGGCGGGCGCGACCAGCATCTGACCGAGGGTGAGCAGCACGACGAACCCGGCGGCCGGCAGCAGCCCGGCCGTGCCGGTCCGCCCGGTCGGCAGGGCGGCGGCCACCACCGCGAACCCGGCGGCGATCAGCGCCAGCCCGGCCGCCATCGAGCGGCGCGGGCCGATCCGCTCGCCCGCCCACCGGGTGACGGCCAGCTGCGCGGTCACCACGAGCAGCGACGACAGTGCGAACAGCCAGGCCAGCGGCGCCTGCGAACCGGCCGCACGCTCCACTTCGGCGGGCAGGGCCAGGTAGAACTGGTTGTGGGCGAGCAGGTAGGCGCCGTACGCGCAGCACAGCGCGAGGAAGCGGCGGTTGCGCAGCAACGGCCCCACCCCGCCCCGCACGTGAACGCGCTCACGGCCGGGGATGTGCTGCGGCAGCAGCCGCACGTGGCCCACGAGCACGAAGACGAAGACGCCGGCACCCGCAAGGCACACGGTACGGAAGTCGACCGACAACAGCAGCGCGCCCAACAGCGGTCCGACGAACGCCCCGGCCTGCCCGGCGACCGTGAACAGCGCCAGTACCCGGGTCCGCGACCCGCCGCCCGCCTCCTCGTGCACGACCGCCTGCCGAGCCACCTCGGACTCGACCGCCGGCGAGAACAGGGCGGCCGCGAACCCGATCAGCGACACCGCGCCGATCACCGCCCAGGCCCGCTCGGCGTATCCGAGCAGGCCGAACCCGGCGATCCTGAGCGCACATCCGGTGAGTACGACGGGCCGCACCCCGTACCGGTCGGCCAGCACCCCGCCGACCACGAACAGCCCCTGCTGGCTGAAGGTCCGCAGCCCCAGCACGAACCCGACGAGCCACCCCGCCATACCGACCGCACCGCCGAGATGCTCGGCGAGAAAGGGCAGCACGGCGAAGAAGCCGATGTTGAAGGCGAGTTGGGTGAGGACGAGCAGCCGCAGGAGCGCGGAGAGCCGGACCTTGTCCTCGGAACTCCGGTACAGGGAGAGGGCGCTCATCGGATGCCCGCCGACGCGGAGGCGCCGACATGAGGTCCGGGCGCCCTGCGCCGTGGCCGTCGCAGTCCCCCGGCCGCCGTGACGGCGAGGGCACCCAGCAGGGCGAGGACGGAGGCGGGGGCGAGGACGGCCCAGGGGGCGCGTTCGGCGTAGGGCTGGTTCTCGGCGAGCAGCAGACCCCACTCGGGGGACGGCGGCTGGGCACCGAGCCCGAGGAAGCCGAGGGAGGCGAGGGCGAGGGACAGGCCGGGCAGCCGCAGCAGGGCGTGGCGGGCGACGGGCGGGAGAACGGCGGGCAGGAGTTCGCTCCTGAGCAGATACCAGCGGCCGGCGCCCAGGGCACGGGTCGCGGTCAGGTGCAGCGTGGCCCGCTCCTCCCGCAGGAGTGCGGAGGTGTGCGCGGCGAGCGGGGCCCAGGCGACGACGGACACCGCGAGGACGGGCGTCGCGGTCCCGCTGCCCCAGAGCGCGGTGACGAGAAGGGCGGCCAGGACGGGCGGTACGGCGTTGACGGTGTCGACGAGCGGCCCCGACACCCGGGGCAGCAGCCCGAGCAGAACACCGGCGGCCAGGGCGAGCGCGCTGATGGCGAGGGCGAGGAGGAGGGTGTCGAGCGCGCCGTGGGCGACGCGGGCGAGCATGTCCCGGCCGAGGGCGTCGGTCCCGAAGGGGTGGCTGAGGGAGGGGGGTCGGAGGCGGGCGGTGGTGTCGAGGGCGAGGGGGTCGCGAGGGAGGCCGGGGCCTATGACGACGATCAGCAGAATGCCGTATGCGAAAGGGGGGATGCTGCGGGCGGTCGACGATGGTCCGTGGACCGTATGCGATGGCCCGTGGAGTGTATGCAGCGCACCGTCGCGCAGAGCCGGCCCGATGAGCCGTCGGGCGGCCAAGTGGGCCGCGCCGGTCGTGGCGGCGGCCAGAGCGACGAGGGTGAGCGTGCCGGCCTGGAGCACGGGAAGGTCCTGGGCGAGCGCGGCCTGCAGGGTGGTCCGGCCGAGGCCGGGGATGTCGAAGATCTGCTCCACGGCGACCGACCCGCCGGTCAGTCCCACGGCGAACAGCCCGAGGTTGGGGAGCAGTCCGGGCACGCAGCGGCGCAGCGCCTGGCGGGCGATGCTCCGGCCGGGCAGTCCGCGCGCGGCGGCGGCCGACGCCCAGGGCTCGGCGAAGGCGGCGGGCAGCTGGTCGTCGAGGAGACGCCCGAGGACGGCGCCGGCGGGCAGGCCGAGGGCGAGCGCGGGCAGGACGGTCCACTGCGGTCCGTACCAGCCGAGGGCGGGCAGCCAGCCCCATTGCACGCCGACGACGGTGGCGAGGACGGACGCGATGAGGAACTCGGGCAGCGCGGCGAGCACGGCGGACCCCGAGCCGCCCGAGGGCCGCCCGTCCAGGCGCCGGTGGGCGCCGAGGTACAGGGTGCGGGCGCACACCACGGCGGCCGTGCAGCCGGCGACGAACAGGGACACCGCCATCAGCAGCACGGACGCCCCGAGGGCCTGGGCGACGGCGGGCGCGACGTCGGCGCCGGAGATCCACGACCGTCCGGCGTCCCCGCGCGGGAGCCCGCCGAGCCACTTCCCGAGGAGGTTCGACGGGCCTTCCGCCAGCCCGAGTCGGGCACGGATGTCGGCGAGGACCTCGGGGTCCGGGTCGCGGTCGGCGGACCGGGCCTTGAGGACGGTGAGCGCCGGGTCGGTGTGCGAGAGCCAGGGCAGCAGCCCGATCCCGCACACCAGTGCCACGGCCAGTCCGGCACGCCACAGCAGCGTGCCCACCCTGCTGCCCATGGCTCAGCGCCGGGTTCCCGCACCGACCAGGGTGCGCTCGTAGGGGTCGAGGAGCACCCCGTCGACCTCGGCGGCGACGCCGGTGATGACGCGCTGGTGGGCCAGGGGGACGACGGCGTCGGTGCCGAGGACGGCGGCCTCGGCGGCCAGGGCGGCCTGCTGCCGCTTGCCGGTGTCGGCGACCGCCTGCGCCTCGGCCACGGCGCGGTCGACGGCCGGGGTGCACACCTGGGCGATGTTGTAGCCGCCGTCGCAGGTGAAGTCGCTCGCCAGGACGGCGACGGGGTCGCCCGTGTCGACGAGGGTGTTGCGGGCGAGGACGAACGCGTCGAACTTCCCGGCCAGCGCGTCGCTCTCGAGCCGCGAGTACTCGCGCACCTCCAGCTTCACCGTGAACCCGGCGTTCTCCAACTGCTGCTTCAACACCTGGGCTGCTTCGGGAAGTTCGGGCCGGTTGTCGTAGGTGGCGAGGGTGAGCGAGGCTCCGTCGGGATCCCCTGCCTCCGCGCGGTGGGCCGGCTTCACCCGGTTGCCCTCGGCCCAGGTGACGGCGGGCCCGTAGATGCCGGCGCCGGCGTCGGCGTGGCCCTCGTACACGCCCCGGGCGAACGCGGAGGTGTCGACGGCTGCGCGGGCGGCGGCACGCAGGGCGGGGTCCTCGAAGATGCCCGAGTCGGTGTTGAGGAGCAGACTCGTGGTGCGGGTGGTGGGGGTCTCGCGGCGGGTGTCCGCGTCGAGGCCGGCGACCTGGGCGACGGGTATCGCCTCGGCGACGTCGACCTGGCCGGTGCGCAGGGCGTTGGCGCGGGCGGTGCCGTCGGCGATGAAGCGGGCGTCGATGCCCGAGGCCTGGGCGCGGCCGCCCCAGTAGTCGTCGAACCGGTCGAGGCCGGCGGCGCCGGCGCCGGTGACCTCGGTGAGCTCGAAGGGGCCGGTGGCGGTGCCGGCCGGGTCGACGGCGTCCTTCTCCTCGTACGCCTTCGGGGAGAGGACGGCGAGGCTCGGGCTGGACAGGCGCAGGGGCAGGACGGGGTCGGGTTCGGTCGTGGTGATCCGTACGCCGGCGGAACCTTTCGCCTTCGCCGTGAGCGTGACGCCGGCGAGGGCGGCGGGGGCGGGTTCGGCCCGGGTGGCGTGGGCGAGGGAGGCGGCGACGGCGGCCGGGGTGACCTCGGTGCCGTCCTGGAAGACGGCCTCGCGCAGAGTGAACAGCCAGGTCCGGTCGTCCTCGCGGCGCCAGGACGCGGCCAGCGCGGGCGCTGCGGCGCCGTTGGCGTCGAGGATGGTGAGGCCCTCGGTCACCCCGAGGCGGCTGAGGATCGTGGCGTCGGCGCCGTACGGGGAGAGGTTCTCGGCGGGCGGGAAGGCGAGAGCGACCCGCAGCCGGGAACCGTCCTCGCCCTCGGACGCCTCCCCGCCGCCGCCGGTGGAGGCGAAGCAGCCGGCGAGGAGCGGGGTCAGGAGGAACGCGGCGAGGAGCCGGGGGTGGCGCATGGGTGACCGACCTAGGAAGTGAGGGGGGACAGGGTTGAGACGGCGAGGGAGTGCAGGGGGACCTCGAAGTGCACGATCTCCTGGCCGCCGGGGTCCTCGCGCTCGTCGTGCACGACCTCGCCGAGCGACCGCCAGAAGCCCTCGGCTCCTTCCACGGCCGGGTCGGTGTGCAGGTAGACGGAGCGGTAGACGCCGTCCGCGGCCGCGAAGGCGAGGAGTTCGGTGACCAGCCGCCGGGCGAGCCCGCGCCTGCGGTGCTCGGGGCGGACATAGACACGGCGCAACTGCGCGGTCGTCCCCGAGGGGAAGCGATCGGCGACGTGGCGCGGGTTGGGCGGGTGCGCGGGCCCACGCGAGTCCAGTGCGGCCGTGGCGACCACCTCGCCGTCGGCCGCGTCCAGCGCGACCAGCAGGAGGTGGCGGTCCGGGGCGAGATACGCGGCGGCCGGATCGATGATGTCGTGGTGCCAGCGCGGTACGTATCCGGTACCGAAGTCGCGGTAGACGGTGTCGAGCATGACGGCACGGGCACCGTCGAGGTCGTCGCGGCCGGCGGGCTTTATGCAGTATTCACGCATCTGCGCATCATATGCATTAAGGCCGGACGAGATGATCACCACCCGCCCCCGGCACCACTCGAGACGCCCCATTCCCCACACCTCCCCCCGACTTGACAGCGATCACGGCCGAGCCCTAAACCTAGCCACATGACATTCATTTTCAAAACAGGGGGTCGGTAGGTGCGCGTCGCGTTCGTCGGCAAGGGCGGCAGCGGCAAGACCACCCTGTCGGCGCTGTTCTCCCGTGAGCTGGCCCGGTCCGGGGCGCGGGTGCTCGCCGTCGACGGCGACATCAACCAGCACCTGGCCGAGGCGCTCGACCCCGGGGCCGGCCCGTTCGCCGCACCACCCCTGGCCGCGCATCTGGGCGGGATCAAGGACCTGTTGCGCGGTACCAACCCACGGATCGCCTCCCGCGAGGCGATGATCAAGACGACTCCTCCCGGCCGGGGCTCGCGCCTGCTGCGCCTGCTGGGCGAGGACGAGCTGCACGCACGCCACGTCCAACGGGTGGGCGGCGTTCCGCTGATGGTCACGGGCGAGTTCGACGAGAGCGACCTGGGCGTGGCCTGCTACCACTCCAAGCTCGGCGCCGTCGAGCTGTACCTCGGGCATCTGGTCGACGGCCCCGGCGAGTACGTCGTCGTCGACATGACCGCCGGCGCGGACGCCTTCGCCTCGGGCCTGTTCACCCGCTTCGACATGACGTTCCTGGTGGCCGAACCCACCCGCAAGGGCGTCTCCGTCTACCGCCAGTACCGCGACCACGCCCACGAGTTCGGCATCCCGCTCGCCGTGATCGGCAACAAGGTGACCGGCGAGGACGACCTGCTCTTCCTCAAGGAGCAGGTGGGTGACGACCTCCTCACCCACCTCGTGCACTCCACCTGGGTCCGGTCCTGCGAACGCGGTTCCCCCCAGGGCGAGTTGGAGGCGGCCAACCATCACACCCTCACCGTCCTGCGTGAGACGGTCGACGCCCGCACGAAGGACTGGCCGACGCTCCACCGGCACGCCGTCGAGTTCCACCTGCGCAACGCCCGCGCCTGGGCGGACGCGGCGACGGGCCAGGACCTGGCGGCCCAGGTGGACCCGGACTTCGTCCCCGGCCCGGCATCACTGACCTGACACCCACCCCCCTCTTCACGCTCTCCCCCAACACGAACAGGACACCCATGTCTCTCGACGTCTCCCCGAAGCTCCTCGCCGAGGCCGAAGCCGGTGACATCCGCGAGGCGGACTTCGTGGACACCGTCCGCACCTCCCTCCCGTACGCCTACGACCTCATCGGCTCCCTCGCCACCCGACTCCACTCCGGGACAGCGGAGTTCACCGACAACCAGACCCCGCCCCCGTCCGAGCAGGAGCGCGGCCAGCTACTGCGCGCCCTGGCCAGCGACGCCATCCGCGGCAGCCTGGAACGCCACTTCGACGTGACGCTCGCCTTCCAGAACTGCCACCGGGTCGCCGCCTTCCGGCCCGGGGCGCGGGACGGGGAGAGGTACGCCCGGTTCACTTCGACGCGGGCGCAGGTCCTGAACCAGTCTGCGGAGCTGCGGGACTGCTGACCCGCACTTCCGCGACGGTCCGTCTGCTCAGCGCCGGCCACGGCATCGAGCAGACGGGCCGGTTCCTCCAGCGGAAGATCCTCGACCACCTGGTGGACAAGGTCATCCCCGGCACCTCGGCCCGACCCCGGCACGGAACTGACGCACCACCACTTGACGTACGTGTTCGGACAGTTGAAGCATTCAGCGACGAGAGAGCGCTCTCAGAACAGCAGCCGTTCACTTCCTGAATCAGCCGTTCGCTCCCGGCCCGCCCATGCTTCGAGCCGCCCCACCGAGGAGAGCCGCCCATGCCCCAGACCCCCGCGCAGCCCCCTGCCCCGCGTCGCAGAGCCGTCCTCGCCGCCGCGGCGGCGGCCCCCGCCCTCACCGGACTCGGCGCCGCCCCCGCCTCCGCCACACCGCGCGCCCCGCGTCCCCGCCCGCTGCCGGGCGGCGGTGATCTCGGTCCGAACGTCCTCGTCCTCGACCCCTCGACCCCGGACATCCAGGCCCGCCTCGACGAGGTGTTCGCGCAGCAGGAGTCGTCCCAATTCGGCACCGGGCGCTACGCGTTGCTGTTCAAGCCCGGCACCTATCACGGCCTCAACGCCCAGCTCGGCTTCTACACCTCGATCGCGGGCCTCGGCCTCTCCCCCGACGACACCACCATCCACGGGGACGTGACGGTCGACGCGGGCTGGTTCGGCGGCAACGCCACGCAGAACTTCTGGCGCTCGGCGGAGAACCTCGCGCTCGTCCCGGCGAACGGCACCAACCGGTGGGCGGTCGCACAGGCCGCCCCGTTCCGCCGTATGCATGTCCACGGCGGCCTCAACCTGGCGCCCAGCGGCTACGGTTGGGCCAGTGGCGGATACATCGCCGACAGCCGGATCGAGGGCGAGATCGGGCCGTACTCGCAGCAGCAGTGGTACACCCGCGACAGTGCGATCGGCAGCTGGCTCAACGGCGTGTGGAACATGGTGTTCTCCGGCGTCGAGGGCGCCCCCGCGCAGAGCTTCCCCAGCCCGCCGTACACCACCCTCGACACCACGCCGGTATCCCGGGAGAAGCCCTTCCTCCACGTCGACGGCGGCGGCGCCTTCCGGGTGTTCCTGCCCGCCAAGAGGACGAACGCGCGCGGCGTCAGCTGGGGGAACGGCACACCGCGCGGCACTTCCCTGCCCCTGTCACGGTTCTACGTCGCCAAGCCGGGCGTCACGGCGGCGACGCTCAACCGGGCGCTCGCCCAGGGCCTGCACCTGCTGCTGACCCCCGGCATCTACCACCTCGACCAGCCGGTCCGGGTCAACCGCGCCAACGCCGTTGTCCTGGGCCTGGGTTACGCCACCCTCGTCCCGGACAACGGCGTCACCGCGCTCCAGGTCGCCGACGTCGGCGGCGTCCGGCTGGCGGGCTTCCTGGTGGACGCCGGACCGGTCAACTCCCGTACACTGCTGGAGATCGGACCTCGGGGCGCGTGCCGCGACCACTCCGCCAACCCCACCACCGTCCAGGACGTGTTCGTCCGGATCGGCGGGGCGGGCGCGGGCAAGGCCACCACCAGCATGGTCGTCAACAACCGGCACACGATCGTCGACCACACCTGGGTCTGGCGCGCCGACCACGGCGAGGGCGTCGGCTGGGAGACCAACCGGGCCGACTACGGCGTCGTCGTCAACGGCCACGACGTGCTGGCCACCGGCCTGTTCGTGGAGCACTTCAACAAGTACGACGTGCAGTGGTACGGCCTGCGCGGCCGCACGATCTTCTTCCAGAACGAGAAGGCGTACGACGCACCGAACCAGGCCGCCGTCCAGAACGGCCCGCTCAAGGGCTACGCCGCCTACAAGGTCGGCGACGACGTCACCACGCACGAGGCCTGGGGCCTGGGAAGCTACTGCTACTACAACGTCGACCCCACCATCGTGCAGCACCACGGGTTCGCCGCGCCGGACACCCCGGGCGTGAAGTTCCACGGCCTGCTGGTGATCTCCCTCGGCGGCAACGGCCAGTACGAGGCCGTCATCAACGACACCGGGGCGCCCACGTCGGGGACGTCCACGGTGCCGTCGACCGTGGTGTCGTACCCCTGACCGCCACATGCCGAAGGGCCGGGAACGGCAGAACCCCCGGGGGCTCCCTGGTCCGGAGTCCCCGAGGGCGGCGGAGCTACGGTGTCACCGCAGCCGTCGCCGGTGCCGGGGCGTACCCGGTGGGGCGGGCCGTGAAGGTGCCTCGGCCCTGGGTGCGACTGCGCAACCGGGTCGCGTAGCCGAACAGCTCCGCCAGCGGGACGGTGGCCGTGACCACCGCCGAGCCGCCGCGCACGGCCGAGTCGGAGACCCGGCCGCGCCGGGCCGCGAGATCGCCCAGGACTCCGCCGACGGCGTCCTCGGGCACGGTGACCGCGACCTCGACGACCGGCTCCAGCAGGACCATCGCGCAGGCCCGCAGCGCCTCCCGCAGCGCGAACCGGCCCGCCGTGCGGAAGGCCGTCTCCGAGGAGTCCTTCACATGGGTCGCCCCGTCGGTCAGGGTGACCCGCAGCCCCGTCACCGGATGCCCACCGAGGGGGCCCTCGGCGAGGGCGTCCCGGCAGCCGGCCTCGACGGCCCGCACGTACTCCTGCGGCACGCGCCCGCCGACGACGGCGGACCGGAAGTCGAACCCCTCCTCCAGCGCCTCCACGTCGAGCACCACCTGCGCGAACTGCCCGGCTCCGCCGTCCTGCTTGACGTGCCGGAAGACCACCCCGGACACCCCGCGGGCGACCGTCTCTCGGTATGTCACCCCGGGGCGGCCGACGTTGACGTCCAGGCCGAGGGTGCGGCGGATCTTCTCCACCGCGACCTCCAGATGCAGTTCGCCCATGCCCGACAGCACCGTCTGACCTGTCTCCGGATCCGTCCGCACGACCAGCGACGGATCCTCCTCCGCAAGCCGGGCGAGCGCCGAGGCCAGCCGGTCGGTGTCGGTGCTCCGCCCCGCCTCGACCGCCACCGACACGACCGGATCGGCGACCCCGGGCGGCTCGAGGACCAGCGGCGCCCCCGGCGCGCACAGGGTCGAGCCGGCCCGGGCCGCCTTGAGCCCGATCACGGCCACGATGTCCCCCGCGACCGCCCGGTCCAGCTGGGCGTGCCGGTCGGCCTGAACGCGCAGGATCCGGCCGATCCGCTCGACGCGACGGGTGCGTGACTCCCATACGGCGTCCCCCTTCTCGATCGTCCCCGAGTACACCCTCAGGTAGGTGAGCCGGCCGTTGGGGGTGGCGCTGACCTTGAACGCGAGGGCGGCGAACGGGGCGGCGGGGTCGGCGGGGCGTCGCTCGTCGACGGCATGCCGCATACCGTCGACGGCCGCGCGCATCCCGTCGACACCATCTCGCACACCGCATACAGCCGGCACATCCACCGGCGACGGCAGATAGTCGACCACGGCGTCGAGCAGCGGTTCGATTCCCCGGTTGCGGTACGCCGAGCCGCACAGCACGACCACGCCGTCGCCGGTGCGGGTGAGGTCCCGCAGGGCGGCGGTGAGGGTGCCGACGGAGAGCGTCTCGCGGTCGCAGAACTCCTCCAGCGCGGCCGGGTGCCGTTCCGCCACGGCTTCCTCCAGGAGTCTGCGCCGGCGCAGCGCTTCGTCCCGCAGGTCCTCCGGCACGTCGCCCTCGACGGCCGTGTCGCTGCCGTCGCCCCAGGTCAGTGACCGTAGGCGCAGCAGGTCCACGACGCCGGTGAAGGCGTCCTCCGCGCCGATGGGGAGCTGGACGACGAGGGGGACGGGGTGGAGGCGTTCACGTATGGACGCCACGGCGGTGTCGAGGTCGGCGCCCGCCCGGTCCAGCTTGTTGACGAACGCGATCCTCGGTACGCCGTGCCGGTCGGCCTGACGCCACACCGACTCGCTCTGCGGCTCCACTCCGGCGACGGCGTCGAACACCGCCACCGCCCCGTCGAGCACGCGCAGGGCACGCTCCACCTCGTCGGCGAAGTCGACGTGCCCCGGCGTGTCGATCAGATTGACGCGGTGGCCGTCCCAGTCGCAGCTGACGGCCGCGGCGAAGATGGTGATCCCACGGTCGCGCTCCTGGGGGTCGAAGTCGGTGACGGTCGTGCCGTCGTGGACCTCGCCGCGCTTGTGCGTGGTCCCGGTGGCATACAGGATCCGCTCGGTGACGGTGGTCTTTCCGGCGTCGACGTGGGCGAGGATGCCCAGGTTGCGTACGGCGGCGAGGTGACGGTCGAGGTTGTTGCGCACGGCCCTTGGCCTTTCGGGTGTATCCGGGGAACGGGCGGCGCGATGGGCGGCTGACGCAGATGTCCGCCGCGCCGTCCGCTCGGGGAGCGTGACGGCGCGTGGGAGTACTCCGGGTGTGCGTCAGCGCATCCGGTGCCGGCCGCGCAGCGGACACCGGACGGACGAGGACACGAGGATCACGTCGTAGCGGGCGCGGGGAGCGTCGACAGCGGTGTGGTCACGCATGGCCGGGCTCCCTTCGTTCGTCACGGTGGCGCACGCCTGTAGTGGGCGGTGCTGGATCTGCGGCGAGTGTAGGGGTGAACGGGCGGGCGCCGCAGGTGAATTTGTGGCGACCCGCGCCCTCTGCCTCGTCCACCCCCTCACCGTCGTGCAGTCAGGCCGAAGCCTCCTGCGCCGTGTAGTAGTGCCGCCGCACTCGGCGCAGCCAGGCCTCGGCGGCCGTCTCGTCGGGCTGATCGGGCAGGACGCTGCGGGTCTCGGCGAACTTCTCCTCGAAGTGGCGCAGCAGGGGCTGTGCCGCCTCGGGGTCGGCGGCGACCCGCTCGCCGAACCGGTGGTAGCTCTCCGGGTCCTCCACCCGGATGGTCAGGTGCCCGGTGGCGTACAGCTCGTAGCCCTGGGTGCACAGTCGCTTGAGGTGCCGGGCGTGCTTGGCGATCCGCCTGCCCGTGCCCCCGGCGGGTGTGCCGTCGCCGCGGTTTCGGAGCTTGCGGAACTGCTGGGTGGCGTAGCCGAGGTAGGCGTCACGGACGCGGCGGGCGCTCGGCAACGTCTCACGGATGCCGAGGAGTTCGTCGCCGAGCGGGGTGCGGACCTCGTACAACTCGTCCGGCAGCCAGACGAGTTCCATGACGGTCGGGTTGCCGCCGAGGGCGAGCCGGCACCATTTGGCGGCCTCGTGGAGGGTGAGGTCGGGGGCGGTGCTGACGTGCGACTCCTTCGGCGTGTGCAGGCCGTGCAGTTCTTCGGTGGGTGCCGCGAACAGGCCCAGGCGGTCCACGTCGGATCCTTCGTGCGCGAGTCCGTAGGCGGTCGAGCCGACGACGCCGGACAGGAGGATGTTGGTGACGGTCACTGGTGCCCCCGTGTGGTGTGCGCCCGGCGTGGTGACCCCGGGTGGTGGTGGCCCGTCACGGCGGTTCCGGATGCTCGGCGGCCCCACGACGGGACCGCCATGATGCCCCGGCGTCCTCCCCGCTCACCTCACATTTTCCGCGTCCCGCCGCATCCCTCCATTCACTCGAACGGATCAGTGCGCTGGTCGCGTGGCCGGTCAGGTGATGCCGTGGAGAGCCGGGGGCCTCTCCCCGTCCCGACCTCAGGAGGCATTCGTGACCACCCGTCGCCCGTCCCGGCCGCCCCACCCCTCCCGGCCGTCCGGCCCGACCCGCCCTTCCGGGCCGGGGCGCCCGGGCCGTCCGGTCCCTGCTCGGGCCGTCGCTTCCCGCCCTGTGCCCGGGCGGTCTCTTCGCCGTCGCGGTGGCCTTCTTCCCCCGGTCAGAACCATGTGACATATTACTGTGGTGACCAAGGGACCGAGCGGTGACGTGGTGGTCGTCGGCGCCGGCATGGTGGGCGCCGCCTGCGCGCTGTACGCGGCCCGCGCCGGGCTCGACGTCGTTCTGGTGGATCGCGGTCCCGTGGCGGGCGGCACGACCGGCGCGGGCGAGGGCAACCTCCTCGTCTCCGACAAGGAACCCGGCCCCGAACTCCAACTGGCCCTGCTGTCCTGTCGTCTGTGGACACGCCTCGCCGAAGAGCTGGGCGCCGCGGTGGAGTACGAGTCCAAGGGCGGGCTCGTCGTGGCGTCCACGCCCGAAGCGCTCACCGCCCTGACGGCACTGGCCACCGGACAGCGCGCCGCCGGAGTGGAGACGGTCGCCGTGGCTCCCGGGCAACTCCACGACCACGAGCCGTACTTGGCGCCGGGACTCGCGGGTGGCGTCCTCTATCCCCAGGACGCCCAGGTGATGCCGACCCTGGCCGCCGCCCATCTCGTACGGGCCTCCGGTGCGCGCCTGGAGACGGGCCGGACCGTGACAGGCGTGCTGCGCGGCGCCGACGGTGCCGTCCGCGGCGTGCGCACCGGCCAGGGCGACATCCTCGCGCCCGCCGTGGTCAACGCGGCCGGCACCTGGGGCGGTGAGATCGCCGCGCTCGCGGGGGCCCGCCTGCCGGTGCTCCCCCGCCGCGGCTTCGTCCTGGTCACCGAGCCGCTGCCGCGCCGGGTGCGGCACAAGGTGTACGCCGCCGACTACGTGGCCGACGTGGCGAGCGACTCCGCCGCCCTGCAGACCTCGCCGGTCGTCGAGGGCACCGCCGCCGGACCGGTGCTCATCGGCGCGAGCCGCGAACGCGTCGGCTTCGACCGCTCGTTCTCCCTGCCGGTCGTACGAGGGCTCGCCGCCGGGGCGATCCGGCTGTTCCCGTTCCTGGAACGCGTACGGGTGATGCGCACCTATCTCGGATTCCGCCCCTACATGCCCGACCATCTGCCCGCGATCGGCCCCGACCCGCGTGTGCCGGGCCTGTTCCACGCGTGCGGGCACGAGGGCGCCGGCATCGGGCTCGCGACCGGCACCGGCCATCTGATCGCGCGGGCGTTGACCGGCGAGAGCCCGGAGCTGGATGTGACGCCGTTCCGACCCGACCGCTTCGCCGCGTCCCCAGGAGGCCGCCCGTGAACCCGCTGCGCCTGGCGCGTGCCCGGCCCGGTACACCGTTCACCGTCACCTTCGACGGCCGGGAGATCGAGGCCCTGCCCGGGCAGACCGTCGCCGCCGCACTGTGGTCGGCGGGCGTCACCGCCTGGCGCACCACCCGCGGCGGAGGCAGACCGCGCGGGGTGTTCTGCGGGATGGGCGTCTGCTTCGACTGCCTGATCACCGTCGACGGCCGCCCCAACCAGCGGGCGTGCCTGGTCCCCGCCGTACCGGGCGCGGACATCCGTACGCAGGAGGGGACGGGTCACGATGACTGAGCGCGCCCCGGCCCTCGCCGTGATCGGGGCCGGCCCTGCCGGCCTCGCCGCCACCCTGGCGGCTGCCGCGCGCGGTGTCCGCGTGACGCTGATCGACTCCGCCGTGGAGCCGGGCGGGCAGTTCTACCGGCAGCCCGCGCGCGGCCTCGGCGCCCGGCGCCCGCAGGCGCTGCACCACCGGTGGCGCACCTGGGAGCGCCTGCGTACCGGCCTCGACGCCCACCTCGCCGCCGGACGTGTCACCCATCTGAATGACCGTCATGTGTGGTGCGTGGAAAGTGAGTCGACCGGCTTCACGGTCCACGCCCTGCTCGGCCCGCAGCAGCGGGAGTCCGTCGCGCTGCGCGCCGACGGGGTGCTGCTGGCCACCGGCGGATACGAGAAGGTCCTGCCGTTCCCCGGCTGGACCCTGCCCGGCGTGGTCACGGCCGGCGGCGCCCAGGCCCTGCTCAAGGGCGGACTCGTGCTGCCCGGACGCACGGCGGTCGTGGCCGGAACCGGCCCCCTGCTGCTGCCCGTCGCGACGGGCCTCGCCGCAGCGGGCGCCAAGGTGGTCGCCCTGATCGAATCGGCCGATCCGAAAGCCTTCGCGGGCCGGGCCCGGACCCTCGCCGCGGCCCCCGGCAAACTCGCCGAGGGGGCCGGATACGCCTCCAGGCTCCTGCGACACGGCATCCCCCTGCGGGCTCGTCATACGATCCTGGCGGCGCACGGCGCCGAGCGGCTGGAGTCGGTGACCGTCGCAGCGCTCGCCCCCGACGGCCGCCCGGTCCCCGGCACCGAACGCCGACTCGCCTGCGACACCCTCGCCGTGAGCCACGGCCTGCTGCCGCACACCGATCTCGCGGACGGGCTCGGCTGCCGCCTCGACGGGACCGCCGTGCGCGTGGACGACGAACAGCGCACCGACGTGCCCGGCGTCTGGGCGGCCGGCGAGACGACGGGGATCGGCGGCTCGGCCCTGTCCCTGGCCGAGGGACACATCGCGGGCCGGTCGGCGGCCGCCCGTCTCAGGGGCACCGCTCCCGAGCCGAGGGAGTGGGCACCCGCGGCCCGGACCCGTACCCGACTGCGCGCCTTCTTCACGGCACTCGACGGCGCATACGCGCCTCCGGCGCGCTGGGCGGAGCAGGTGACCGACGAGACGGTGGTGTGCCGCTGCGAGGAGGTCACCGCCGGGGCGGTCCGGGAGGCCGTCGGCTCGCTCGGCGCCGGCGACCTGCGCACCGTGAAGCTGCTGACCCGGGCCGGAATGGGCTGGTGCCAGGGCCGGATGTGCGAACCCGGGGTGGCGGGCGTGGCGGGCTGCGCACCGGTCCCCGCACGACGGCTGTTGGCCCGCCCGGTCCCCCTCGGCGTACTGGCCGCGTCACCGCCCCACCACGGCCCCAGTGCTATGTCACACCCCACTCCTTGCGACGACGAGCGCCGCAGGATCGCCGCACAGCCACCGACGGAAGAGAGGCCAACCCCATGACCACCTCACCGCACCGCCCCTGGCGAGGCGTCCTCGTCGCCACCGCGCTCCCGCTCGGCGACGACCTCCGCGTGGACTACGACCGGTACGCCGAGCACTGCGCCTGGCTGGTGGCGAACGGCTGCGACGGGGTCGTACCGAACGGCTCGCTCGGTGAGTACCAGGTCCTCACGCCCGAGGAACGCGCCCGGGTGGTGGAGACCGCGGTGGCCGCGATCGGCGGGGAGCGGGTGATGCCGGGGGTCGCGGCGTACGGGTCGGCGGAGTCGCGGCGCTGGGCGGAGCAGGCGCGCGAGGCGGGCTGCGGGGCGGTGATGCTGCTGCCGCCCAACGCCTACCGCGCCGACGAGCGCGCGGTGGTGGCGCACTACGCCGAGGTCGCCGAGGCGGGTCTGCCGGTGGTGGCGTACAACAACCCGATCGACACCAAGGTCGATCTCGTCCCCGAACTGCTGGCCCGGCTGCACGGCGAGGGGCTCATCCAGGGGGTCAAGGAGTTCTCGGGAGACGTCCGGCGCGCTTACCGCATCGCGGAACTCGCTCCGGAGCTCGACTTGCTGATCGGTGCCGACGATGTGCTGCTGGAGCTGGCGGTGGCGGGCGCAAAGGGCTGGGTGGCCGGGTATCCCAACGCGCTGCCGCGGGCCTCGGTGGAGCTGTACCGGGCCGCCGTGGCCGGGGACCTCACCGCCGCGCTCCCCCTGTACCGGCAGCTGCATCCGCTGCTGCGCTGGGACTCACGGGTCGAGTTCGTGCAGGCGATCAAACTGTCGATGGACGTGGTGGGCCGGCACGGCGGCCGGTGCCGTCCACCGCGCGTCCCGCTGCTGCCCGAGCAGGAGGCGGCCGTCCGCGCGGCCACCGAGAAGGCCGTCGCCGCGGGGCTCGCGTAACTCGACGAACACGAGGGGACCTCATGCGCAGCACACTCGTCCTGCACGCCGTCGACTCGCACACCGAGGGCATGCCCACCCGCGTGATCACCGGTGGGATCGGCACCATCCCCGGCGCGACGATGAACGAACGGCGACTGTACTTCCGCGAACACCGCGACGACATCAAGCAGTTGCTGATGAACGAGCCGCGCGGCCACTCCGCGATGAGCGGCGCGATCCTTCAGCCGGCCACCCGGCCGGACTGCGACTGGGGCGTCGTCTACATCGAGGTCTCCGGCTATCTGCCGATGTGCGGGCACGGCACGATCGGGGTGGCGACCGTGCTCGTCGAGACCGGCATGGTCGAGGTCGTCGAACCGGTCACCACCATCCGCCTGGACACCCCGGCCGGGCTCGTCGTGGCGGAGGTGACGGTGGAGGACGGCGCCGCCAGGGCCGTCACCCTGCGGAACGTGCCGTCCTTCTCGGTCGCCCTGGACCGCAAGGCCACCCTGGCCGACGGCCGGACGGTGACGTACGACCTCGCCTACGGCGGCAACTTCTACGCGATCCTGCCCCTGGAGGAGTTCGGGCTCCCCTTCGACCGCGGCCGCAAGGACGACATCCTGCGGGCCGGGCTGTCGCTGATGGAGGCGATCAACTCCGAGGAGGAACCGGTCCATCCGGAGGACCCGTCCATCCGCGGCTGCCACCACGTCCACCTGTACGCGCCCGGCGCCACCGCCCGCCACTCCCGGCACGCGATGGCCATCCATCCGGGCTGGTTCGACCGCTCGCCCTGCGGCACGGGAACCAGCGCGCGCATGGCGCAGCTGCACGCGCGGGGCGAACTCCCTTTGCACACCGAGTTCGTGAACGAGTCGTTCATCGGCACCCGTTTCACGGGCCGGCTGCTCGGCACGACGGAGGTCGCCGGCCGCCCGGCGGTGCTGCCCAGCTTCACGGGCCGCGCCTGGATCACCGGCACGGCCCAGTACCTGCTGGACCCGACGGACCCGTTCCCGGCCGGGTTCGTGCTGTGACGCCGGGGACTTCACCACCGTAGATACTGGTGGTACGTGACATGGCACCGCCCTTTCCGAGGAGAACCACCATGGCCGCCCCGCACCGGAGCAACAGCCCGCAGCCCGCAGCACCGTCGCTCCCCGTGCTCGGCGGCCGGCGCAGCAGTTACCGCGAGCGGGTCGCCGACGCCCTGCGGGCCGCGCTGATCGCGGGCGAACTGCGGCCCGGTGAGGTGTACTCGGCGCCGGCCCTGGCCGCCCGCTTCGGCGTCTCGGCGACACCGGTGCGCGAGGCGATGCTGGACCTGGCCAAGGAGGGCCTGGTGGACGCGGTCCCCAACAAGGGGTTCCGGGTCACCGAGGTCTCCGACCAGCAGCTCGACGAGTACACGCACATCCGCGCGCTCATCGAGATCCCCACGGTCGCGGCGCTGGCGACGACCGCCGACCCGGTGTCGCTGGAGGCGCTGCGGCCGGCCGCCCGGGAGATCGTCACCGCCGCGGTCGCGGGCGACCTCATCGCCTATGTCGAGGCAGACACCCGCTTCCACCTGGGCCTGCTCGCCCTGGCCGGCAACGCCCACCTCGTCGAGGTGGTCCGGGGCCTGCGTGGCCGGGCCCGCCTCTACGGCCTGACCGCCCTGGTCACCTCGGGCCGGCTGATGGCCTCCGCCGAGGAACACCTGGAACTCCTGGACGCCCTGCTGGCGCGCGACGAGCGGGCCGTACGCGAGGTGATGACCCGGCATCTGGGGCATGTGCGGGGGTTGTGGGCATCCGCCCGAGAATGACCGGCCGCGAGTGGGCCCCGACGCCGTCCTCGTACTCGCCCATTCCCTCCCCCGATACCCGTCCTGTCCCCGAAGCCCGCTGTGATCCTTGTCGCGGGCGGGCGAAGCGTGAGTGCTGCGCCGGACGGGCAATCATGTGCCGGTGCGAGAGGATGGTGTCCGACCTGTGGGGGAATCGGTGCGGTTGTGTCTGATCGGTGCGGGTCTGTCGGGGCTGGCGACGGCACACGCCCTGAAGACCGCCGGAGTGGACTTCGTCTGCCTGGAGCAGGCGAGCGACGTCGGCGGAATCTGGCGTCGGCCGCAGGCGGGCGAACGCGGCCCCGGCTATCTGTCGCTGCACCTCAACACCGCCAAGCAGCTGACGGGTTACTCGGACTACCCGATGCCCGCCTCCTACCCGCTCTACCCCCGTCACAGTCAGATGGCCGCCTATCTGCGCTCGTTCGCCGAGTGGGCCGGCGTACTGGACCGCGTCGAGCTGGGGACGACCGTGGAATCCGTACGGCAGGAGGCCGACGGTGGGTGGACGGTGGTCAGCCGGGACGCCGACGGCACGCTCTCGTCCCGTGGCTTCACGCAGGTGATCGTCGCTTCCGGGCACAACTCGGAGCCGTCGATGCCCGCTCTGCCGAGGGGTGCCGAAACGTTCACGGGAACGATTCGCCATTCTCTCGACTACCTCGACGGCAGCGAATACGCCGGACAGCGCGTCGTCGTCGTGGGGCTCGGCGCCTCGGCGGTGGACATAGCCGCGGATCTCTCCCGGCACGCCGAGGAGACGGTCCTCTCGGTGCGCCGGGGGCTGCACATCGTGCCCAAGCAGTTGTTCGGCATGGCCCTCGACGAGATCGCCGACGCGCCGTGGTGGATCGGCATGTCCCTGTCCGAGCAGCGCCGTTTCGTCGAGCAGGCACTGCTGGTCGCTCGTGGCAGGCTCGGCGACTACGGCCTGCCCGAGCCGGACCACCCGATCTTCGCCTCGGCCATCACCATCTCCGACGAGATCCTCAGCCGCATCCGGCATGGCGCGGTCACGCCGAGGCCCGCCATCGACTCGGTCGACGGCGACCGGGTCTCCTTCACCGACGGCACCTCGATGAGGGCCGACGCGATCGTGTACTGCACCGGCTACCAGATGGCCTTCCCGTTCCTGCAGCCCGGTTGCCCGGTCGGCCGGCAGGGCTCGGTCGAGTTGTTCAAGCGGGTCGTCGCTCCGGACCGTCCCGGTCTGTTCTTCGTCGGTCTGATCCGCCCCGTCGGTTCGATCACGCGGCTGGTGGAGGCCCAGGCACGGTGGATCGCGCGGCTCGTCACCGGTGCCGCGGTGCTGCCGGAGACGGAGGTCATGCGCAAGGAGATCGCCACGTACCTGAGCGGTGTCGCGGGTCAGTACGGGCAGCGGGAGGGCGCGTCGATCCAGGTCAACGTGGCCCCCTATCTGGAGGAGTTGCGCGAGGAGTGAGGCCGGAGAGCGGTCCGAGGCGATGTACTGCGGCCGGCCGAGCGGCCGTCCGGCCATGGACCGCGCCTGCCGCGACGGGACGAGGGCAAGAAGAGACCCGCCCCGGAGGACGGGTGTCTCGCCTTCATGCCTGTGCAGTCGGGGCCTTGGGGAAGAGCGCCCGCATTTGCCCCTCCTCCCCCCGGCGATGGGGGAACGGCGTCGATCAGGCGCCGGTTGGAAGGCTGCGAGGAGGCATCACTTCGTCAGCCAGTTGAGGAACTTGCTCCACACCCCTGCCTGTTCCTGGCGGCCCGCTCCGGCACTCTCGTGCACCGGGGCCGGGGTGGTGGTCTGCCGGCCCGGCCGGACCACCGGCTTGGCCGGGGTGAACCTCGCGGGAAGCGTGACAAGACCGCGGCTGAAGGGTCCCGGACGCCAGGTCAGACTGTCCTCGGGGACGCTGAGTTCCACGTCGGGCAGCCGGTTGAGAAGGTTCTCGATGGCCGACACGGCGATCTGCCGGGCGGGTTCCTTCGAGGGGCAGGCGTGCGGGCCGGCGCTCCAGGCGAGGTGCGCCCGGTTGCTGCCCGCCTGCCGGGCCGCCGACAGCGCGGGACCGGTGTTGGCGCCGGCGATGCTGACCAGCATCAGGTCACCGGCGGTGAGCTTCTGCCCGGCGAACTCCATGTCGGACACCGGATAGTGGGCGGCGAAGTTCGTCATGGGCGGGTTCTCCCACAGCGTGTCGTCCATCGCCTCCTCGATCAGCCCGCCCCCGTTGGCGTACCGGTCGTCGGTGAGCAGCCGGTGCAGGGTGTTGCCGATGAGGTTGACCAGGGGCTCGGCTCCCGCGCCCAGCAGCAGGGAGACCTGGTGGAGCATCTCCTCGTCGGTCAGGCCGGTGTGGTGCTTCAGCAGCCAGGAGGTGACGTCCTCTCCGGGCTTGCGCCGCTTGAGGGCGATCAGCTCGCCTACGGCCTGGAACAGCACCTCGCTGGCCTTGTCGGCGTTGACTCCGTCGAACATGCCGGAGATGCCGAAGAAGACACGGTCGCCGATGTCGGCGGTGCAGCCGAAGAGCTCGTTGAACACGAACAGCGGAAGCTGCTTGGCGTACGAGCCGATCAGGTCGGCGGAACCGCGTTCGCCGAACTGGGAGATGAGGAAGTCGGAGATCCGCTCGACGCTCTGGCTCAGCCGCATCGGATCGATGCGGGACATGCTGTCCGTGATGGACTGACGCAGCCTCAGGTGCTCGGCGCCGTCGGTGTACATGCAGTTGGGCCGGTGGGCGAGGACGGGCAGGACGGGGTTGTCGGGGGCGATGCGGCCCTCGTTGAAGTCCCGCCAGCGGCGTGCGTCCTTGCGGAAGGAGCCGGAGTCCTGCAGGAGTTGGAGGGCGGTGGCGTAGTCGGTGACGAGGGTGGCCTCGACTCCTGGGACGATCTCCACGGGCGCGGTGGGCCCGTAGTGCCGCAGATAGGTGTAGTAAGCCTGCGGGTCGGCCGCGTACTCCGGCCCGTACAGCGGCACTCTGCCGCCGGGCTGGTGCGCCGGGCACCCCGGAGGGGGCACGGGGGCGGTGGGTTGGGCGTCCATTTCTGCTCCTAGTGGGCACGGTCCTGCAGGTGGCGGACGAGGGTGATCAGCGCTTCCGCCGAGGACCTCTCGTCCCGTGCGTCGCAGGTGACGACGGGGGTGTCGTCGAGCAGGTCCAGTGCGTCGCGCAGGGCCATCTCGTCGCGCAGCGGCGAGCCGTCGAAGTGGTTGACGGCGATGGCGTAGTCGAGTCCGTACTGCTCGATGAGGTCGATCACGGCGAAGGAGTCCGCGAGTCGCTCGGGGTCGACGAGCACCAGCGCGCCGAGCGCGCCGCGCGCCATGTCCTCCCACATCTGTACGAAACGCTGCTGGCCCGGCGTTCCGAACAGGTACAGCACGACGCGGTCGCTGATGGTCAGACGGCCGAAGTCCATGGCGACCGTGGTGGTGGTCTTGCCCTGGACTCCCTTGAGGTCGTCGACCGACTCGGCGGCCCGCGTCATCGTCTCCTCGGTGGACAGCGGCTCGATCTCGGAGATCGCTCCGATGAACGTGGTCTTGCCCACCGCGAAGTGGCCGACGACGAGGATCTTGACCGCCGTCTGGGTCGCGCCCTCACGGACGTACGCCTTCTCATCCAAACTTGGCCCTGAGACCATTCAGCACCTCCTCCAGGATCTCCCTGTCGGCGAGCGGAGCCCGCTGCACGGGCGGGCGGGTGACGAGGTAGCCGCCCTCGGTGAGGGCGGCGAGGAGGATCTTCACCACACCGAGGGGCAGTTGGGTGTGTCCCGCGATCTCGGCGACCGAGAGGTAGCCTGCCGAGCACAGGTCGAGCAGGTTCTGTTCCTCCGGGGACAGCCGGGTGGGCCGCTGCTGCTGGTCGGCGGCGGCCGTGACCAGGGTGATGAGGGAGAGCTTGTCCTCGTCGGGCAGTCCGCGTCCCTTGGTGATGACGTACGGACGCACTAACTCCGGCGTCTGGGGTTCCAGTTCGTCGAAGCCGGTCATGACCGTACGCCGAGGTTCTCGCGCGGCGGGGTCGTGAGGGCCTTTCCGAGCTGGCCGACGAGTTGCTGCATCCGGAAGGTGATGTCCTGCATGTCGACGTCCGGCGAGGCCGAGACACCGAGGTAGGCGCCCTCGCCGGCGGAGATCAGGAAGACCCAGCCGCCGTCGAACTCGACCAGCGTCTGCCGCCAGCGCTGGTTGGCGTCCTCGCAGAAGAAGGCGAGCGAACGGCTGAGCGACTGCACCCCGCTCATCGCCGCGGCCACGCGGTCCGCGTCGTCCTTGCCGAAGTCCTGCGTCCGTGCCATCAGCAGGCCGTCGGCGGAGATCAGGACGGCATGCAGGGCCCCGGGAATCTCCAGGGCGCTGTCAAGCATCCAAGACAGATCGTCGTTCACGAGAACTCATGCCCTTCGCTGCTCGCACCACGGGTGCTGCTCGACTGTTCCGCGGGGTCCGACTGCGTGGCCCGGCCCGATCGGGTGCCTCGCTGGAAGGCACCCATGATCGCCGCCGTCTCGGCGCCCGAGCGGGCGGGACCGGAGGCGTTGGCACTGCCGGGCACGATGGCCATCGGCCGCTTGCGGCGCCGCTTCGGCAGACCGTCGGCGGTGGTGGTCATGCCCAATGGGGCCTCGGGGCCGCTGGAGGCCGGGGCGGTCGTCACGGGGGGTGCGACCGGCGTCGGCTCCTTCTGTTCGGGCGCGCTGGTGAGCAGGTCGTGCGGCAGGAGGAGGACCGCGCGGACACCGCCGTAGGGGGAGGTGGAGTCCACGGACACCTCGAAGCCGAAGCGCTCGCTGAGCACGCCGATCACGGCGAAGCCGAACTGCGGCGGGTTGCCGAGCGAGGAGACACCGGAGACGCGCTCGCTGGTCAGGAGTTTCTCGGCGCGGGCCCGTTCCTCGTCGTTCATTCCGACACCGGCATCGTCGACGACGATGCAGATACCCTTGGGCACCGTGCGGATGTTGATTTCCACGACGGTGTCCGGGCTGGAATAGCTGGTGGCGTTGTCGAGGAGTTCGGCGAGGGCCAGTGCGACCGGTTCGACGGCGCGGCTGGTGATACCGAAGTCGACCTGAGACAGAATTTCCACCCGCCGGTAATGGCGGACCCTGCCCTGGGCGCTGCGGACGACGTCGTATACCGACGCCACATCGCGCTGACGTCCGAGCCAGCCGTCGCAGAGTACCGCGATGGACTGGGCGCGGCGACCGAACTGCGAGTTCGTGTGGTCGATCTCCAACAGGTCTTGTAGGATGACCGACTCACCGTATTTGTTCTGCAGTCGGGAGACGATCAACTGCTGTTCCGCGGCAAGGCCCTGGAGAGTCCGCATGGCGGACTTCAGGACCGTTTTCGTTGCCTCGTCGGCTCTTTCCTGAGCTGCCTCGACGGATTTCGCGTACCCGTTCTCGAGCTCGGCGTGACGAGCCCGGAGATCTGCGAACTCCTGCCTTAACGTCCTTGCTGCCCTGCGCTGGCGAACGATGAGGGCGACGGTGACGATGAGGGCGACGAGGAGAGCCCAGAGTACCGGGTTCTGTATGTAATCAGTCATAAGACTCTCTTCAGGCGGCCTCGACTGACGGCCAGTTGCTGAATTCCCGTCAATTGCGGGTGGACCGGCGGACCGCCCACACCGGGGTTGCCGCCCGGACTGTCCCCGTAGTCGGAGATGTCGTCTTGCACCCATCCGCCCGCTCTACAAGCGAGCGTGATCGTATCACCACAAGAGGGCGGCACAGACCGTCAATATGGGGATCCTGCTGAACCTTGACGGCTCGTCAGCCGTACCGGAGAACGCCTCCGCAACAGCGCGTCCGCAGGGTGCGACAGAACAAGTGATAAACGATCTTCCGCGACATTCCGGTGAGGGGCAAACATTCAGCCCCGCGCCAGGAACAAGAGAACCCGCGCCCGGCGAGGCCGGGTGCGGGCATCAACCACTCACGGAGCGGACGCCCGCTCGATACGGAGGGTGAGAGTGTCCGAGGGGGGACTTGAACCCCCACGCCCGATAAAGGGCACTAGCACCTCAAGCTAGCGCGTCTGCCATTCCGCCACCCGGACAAGGTGTCTGCCGCCGGACGGGGGTGTTCCCCGCGGCGACATGGACAACAATACCAAGGTTTCGGAGTGCGTTTCACCTGCGTATCCGCCCGGCGGGGAGGTGGCGGCCCGGCGGGCCCGCTCGGCCATCCGAAGGAGGCCGTCAGGACCGTATGCCGCCCTTGATGTGGGTGTCCGTCGTGATGACGGCCGGCGCGTCGATCTTCGGGATCCCCTTCCAGGTCGACTACGCCAAGGACGCCGGCTTCGGCTCGCCGGTGGCGGCCTCCTGGATGGGTGTCATGGCGGTCGTCAACGGCATCGGCCGGCTACGACGGCGTCCACGCGCCGGCGGGCGGCGTGTCCATGGTGGCGGCCGGCATCGCGCTGCTGCTGCGGCAGCCGGGTGCCCCGGGGGGGCCCGTCCGGCCGCCGGGGGGTGCGCACCGCCGGCGCGTCCGCCCAGGGGGCCGCAGGGCCCCGAACCCGTGGGCCGAAGCCCCCAGGTCACTTGACGCGGGCGTGATACGAGCGCCGGGTGTGCTCGGTGTGCTCGCGCATGAGGGTGGTGGCGAGCTGCTCGTCGCGGTTGAGAATGGCGGTGATCAGATCACGGTGCTCGATCCAGGACTGCTCGCCGCGCTGCCGGGCGACCGGCGTGTAGTACCAGCGCACCCGCCGGTCGACCTGGGCCGCCAGTTCGGCGAGGACCGCGTTGCCCGCCAACTCCATGATCTTGGCGTGGAAGCGGGCGTTCAGGGCGACGGCCGCGTCCACGTCGTCGTCGGCGACGGCCTGCAGGCCCAGGCCCAGGATCTCGTCCAGGGCGTCGATGTCGGCGGTGTTCGCGCGGGCGGCGGCGAGCCGGGCCGCCTCCGCCTCCAACAACGCACGGACCGTGAGGAGTTGGTCGGCCTCCTCCTCGGTCGGCTCGTGCACGAACGCGCCCTGGGCGGGCCTGAGGTCCACCCAGCCCTCGGTGTTGAGCCTCTGCAGCGCCTCGCGCACGGGCTGGCGTGAGACACCGAGATGGCTTGCCAGCTCGCTCTCGACGAGGTGCTGCCCGGGCTGGAGAGCGCGGGTGGCGATGAGTTCGAGCAGCGCCTCGTAGACGCGGTCGCGCAGCGGGCCTGGCCGTTCGAGCTTGGGTACCGCGCCCTGCGGCAGTCCTGTCGACAACATCGGTCGGTTCCCCTCCTGGGCAGCGCCGGGCGACTGCAGCCGGAAAGCCACGTATGCGAAAAGCAAGGGGGTCGGCTGTCCGCTGTGTACTGCGTACTGTCTACAGCCAGTATCGATTGCCTTTCGTCTACAGTCTACGGCGCACGGTTGCCCGCCCCGGCGCAGTCGGACGCGTCACACAACCCCCGGGCAGACCCCTCACGGGCACCGTACGACCTGCCCGGCGTACGACAGGTTGCCGCCGAAGCCGAAGAGCAGCACCGGGTCCCCGGTGGAGATGGCGCCCTGCTCGACGAGCTTGGAGAAGGCGAGCGGGATGCTGGCGGCGGAGGTGTTGCCCGAAGCGGTGACATCGCGGGCGACCACCGCGTTGACGGCACCGATCTTCTGCGCGAGGGGCTCGATGATCCGCAGGTTCGCCTGGTGGAGGACCACGGCGGCCAGGTCCTCGGGGGCGAGTCCGGCCCGCTCGCAGGCCTGCCGGGCGAGCGGCGGCAGCTGGGTGGTGGCCCACCGGTAGACGCTCTGCCCCTCCTGCGCGAACCGGGCCGGCTGCCCCTCGATGCGTACCGCGTGCCCCATCTCGGGCACCGACCCCCACAGCACGGGCGCGATGCCGGGCTCGGTGCCGTCGGGACAGGCCTCGACGACCGCGGCGCCCGCCCCGTCGCCGACGAGCACGCACGTGGTGCGGTCGGACCAGTCCGTCACCTCGGACATCTTGTCCGCGCCGATGACCAGCGCGCGGGTCGCGGCGCCCGCGCGGACGGTGTGGTCGGCGGTGGCCAGGGCGTGGGTGAAGCCGGCGCACACCACGTTCACGTCCATCGCGGCCGGGCGCGGGATGCCGAGGCGGGCGGCGACCCGGGCGGCCATGTTGGGCGAACGGTCGACGGCGGTCGAGGTGGCGACCAGCACCAGGTCGATCTCGGAGGGCACGAGGCCGGCCGCCGCGAGCGCCTTGGCGGCGGCGTGCGCGGCCAGCTCGTCCACGGGCTCGTCGGGGCCGGCGATGTGGCGGGTGTGGATGCCCACCCGGCTCCTGATCCACTCGTCACTGGTGTCGACCATGCCCGCCAGGTCCTCGTTGGTGAGCACCTTGGCGGGCTGGTAGTGGCCGACGGCGGCGATGCGCGAGCCGTTCATGGGGGGTCCCCCTCGTTGCCGTGGGTTGCGGGATCCACCAGTCTGATCAGTGACTCACGGGTACGAGGACAGGTGTTGCGACAGGAAACGGGCGCCGGGGTTGTCGGCTTCCCTCTAACCCTCGGACGCCCGAACACTTCCCGAACGCCTGCCCGCGAGCAGGGCGAACTTCTAGCCGGTGAACAGTTTCGTCGCCTTCTGCACGAGCTCGTAGAGCCCGTAGGCGAGCGGGGCGCCCACCCAGAGCCAGGCGAACGCGATCAGCGGCCGCCGGTCAGGCGGACTCGGACTGCTGTCGGGCTGCGACATCGACGGCCTCCTTCGGGGCGGGGACGTGGTGGCGGGTGTGGACCGGGCGGACGAGTTCGTTGGCGACGAAACCGACGGCGAGCAGCCCGATCATGATGAAGAGGGAGAGGGAGTAGAGGTCCGAACCGTGTTTGCCGGCCTCCTCCTGCCGGTCGGCGATCCAGTTCACGATCAGCGGGCCGAGGACTCCGGCGGTGGACCAGGCGGTGAGCAGCCGCCCGTGGATGGCGCCGACCTGGTAGGTGCCGAAGAGGTCCTTGAGGTAGGCGGGGACGGTCGCGAAGCCGCCGCCGTAGAAGGAGAGGATCACCAGCGCGCAGAGGATGAACAGCGGCTTGGACGAGTCGCCGAACAGGGCGATGAGCGCGTACATCAGTGCGCCGAGGCCCAGGTAGAGGCGGTAGATGTTCTTGCGGCCGATCAGGTCGGAGGTGGACGACCAGCCGATGCGGCCCGCCATGTTGGCCGCCGACAGCAGGGCGACGAAGCCCGCGGCGGCGGTCACGGACACCGGGGTGGAGGTGTCGGCGAAGAAGTCCGTGATCATCGGGGCGGCCTTCTCCAGGATGCCGATGCCGGCGGTCACGTTCATGCAGAGGACGACCCACAGGCACCAGAACTGCGGGGTGCGCACCGCGGAACGCGCCGAGACCTGCACACCCGTGACACTGCTCGGGCCGGCCGCGGCCGCCGCCCCAGCGGTGCGCGGCACACGCACCAGCAGCACACCCAAGGTCATGAAGACTGCATACGACATCCCGTGGACAAGAAACGCGAGCGCGATCCCGGAGTGGTCGGCGCCGAAGGACTCCAGCATCTGCGCCGACCAGGGCGAGGCGATGAGCGCGCCGCCGCCGAAGCCCATGATGGCGATGCCGGTGGCCATGCCGGGCCGGTCCGGGAACCACTTGATCAGTGTGGAGACCGGCGAGATGTAGCCGATGCCCAGGCCGATTCCGCCCACGAAGCCGTAGCCGAGGACGATCAGCCAGTACTGCTCGGTGGCGGCGCCGAGCGCGGAGATCAGGAAGCCGGAGGAGAAGCAGACCAGGGCGACCGTCATGGCCCAGCGGGGCCCGTTGCGCTCGACCAGGGTGCCGCCGAACGCGGCGGACAGCCCGAGCATGACGATGGCGAGCTGGAACGGCAGCGCGCTCTCGGTGCCGCTGAGGCCGAGCGCGGACTCCAGCGGCGGCTTGAAGACGGACCAGGCGTAGGCCTGGCCGATGGAGAGGTGGACCGAGAGGGCGGCCGGGGGCACGAGCCAGCGGCTCCAACCGGGCGGTGCGACAGGGGGACTCATGAAACCCGAACGGTAGGAAGGATCACGGCCGTTGAGAAGGCGGCGCGTCGACCGTATGCGGTGAGCGGTATCCAGCATGCGACGAACGGTCGGACCGGCCGGTTTCCCGGGAGACGGCCGGTGCTGCGCACACCCTTGCCTGAAGGCCCACAGCCGGACCGCTTCGGCACGGACGCCGCCCGGCTCGACGAGGAACCGGAGATCGACAACGACCTTGCTGTGCGCGACTACGACAAGGGCATCCTGTGCCACAAGTGCGTCGACGCCTGCGGCGACCAGTGGCAGAACACGTTCGCGACCTCGGTGACCGGCCCCGGTTTCGACGCCCGGATCGCCGTGGAGCACGACGTCCCGCTGACCGACTCGGCGTCGCGGGTAGTACGGGAACGAACTGCGTCGAGGTGCGCCCGACGGGGGCGCTGTCCTTCAAGCCGGAGTACGACCGGCGGGCGGCGGGCATCTGGGACGAACCCGCGCAGACGCGGACGAGGACCGTGTGCGCGTACTGTGCCGTGGGCTGCCATCTCACCCTCCACGTGCAGGACAATGAGATCGTGAAGGTCACCTCGCCGCACGACAACCCGGTGACCCACGGCAATCTCTGCATCCAGGGCCGCTTCGGCTACCAGCACGTACAGAACCGGGGCTGATCATCACATGGGACGAGTCACCGAACGACGCAAGGTGCTCCGCATACGCGACGGAGCGGTCTCCACCCGGCCGGACACCCTCGTCGCCGAGGAACCGATGGAGATCCGGCTCAACGGCAAGCCACTCGCCATCACCATGCGCACCCCCGGGGACGACTTCGCGCTGGCCGCCGGTTTCCTGGTCAGCGAAGGTGTCCTGGGTTCCGTATCCGATCTGCAGAACATCGTCTACTGCGCGGGCGCGACCGCCGACGGCTCGAACACCTACAACGTGGTGGACGTGAAGACGGCCCCCGGGGTCACGGTCCCCGACATCACCCTCGAGCGGAACGTCTACACCACCTCGTCCTGCGGCCTGTGCGGCAAGGCGAGCCTGGACGCCGTCCGTACGACGGCCCGCTGGCCCATCGCCGACACTCCCCCGGTCCGTGTCGAACCCGAGTTGCTCGCGAGCCTCCCCGACCGGCTGCGCGCGGCCCAGCGGGTCTTCGACCGGACCGGGGGCCTGCACGCGGCGGCCCTGTTCTCCGAGGACGGCGAGCTGCTGGACGTACGGGAGGACGTGGGCCGGCACAACGCGGTCGACAAACTGGTCGGCCGTGCCCTGCAGAACGGCGACCTGCCCCTGTCCCGGACGCTCCTGCTGGTGTCGGGGCGGGCCTCCTTCGAGCTGGCGCAGAAGGCCGTGATGGCGGGCATCCCGGTGCTCGCCGCGGTCTCGGCGCCCTCCTCGCTGGCCGTGGACCTGGCCGCGGAGGCGGGGCTGACGCTGGTGGGCTTCCTGCGGGGCGCCTCCATGAACGTGTACGCGGGTGAGGACCGCATCGCCCTGCGGACCGCGGCCGTCCGGGGGTGACGCGGTTCCCCGCGGCACGGCGGGGACCCGGCCCGGCGGGGAGCGCCCCCGCGCCGCAGGGGGCGCGTCTCAGTCCGCCGCCAGGCGCACCTGCCCCGCCCGCACGACCGTTCCCAGCCGCGGGAAGTCCAGCTTGACCGAGGCCTCGTGCTCGGCCTCGGTGAGCGCGGCCATGGCGTCCTCGACGAAGACGAGGTCGTAGCCGAGGTCGCCTGCGGCGCGGGCGGTGGACTCGACGCCGAGGTTGGTGGCGATGCCGCCGAACACGACGGTGGTCACTCCGCGGGCGCGCAGCCGCTCGTCCAGGCCCGTGCCCTGAAAGGCGCCGATCGTGCGCTTCACGATCTCCGCGTCGCCGTCCCGGAGCAGCCCGTGGACGAGTCCGCTGCCGGGCGGCTGTTCGGCGACGCCGGGGCGTTCGACGCGGACGAGGACGACCAGAGCGCCGGCCGAACGGAAGGCTTGCGCCAACTCCTCGGCCACGGACAGCACTTCGGTGCCCTTGCGGGGTTCCAGGGGCAGGGCGACGATCCGGTCCATCAGATCGACGAGGACGAGGGCGGTGCGCGCGGGGTCGAGCGCGAGGGGTGCGGTCATGACGGAACGTTATCCGTCATGAGCCGTCCGTACCCGGCATCCGGATCAACAGGCCGGTGTGCCGCTCGCGTCGGCGTCGTCTCACGCCGTCGCCGACGCCCGCTCCGTGGCCGCTTCCCGCGACGAAGCCTCCAGCGGGTCCCGCGCCCGCCGCTTGGCGATCACCGCGCACACCATGAGCTGCATCTGGTGGAACAGCATCAGCGGCAGCACGGCGAGCGAGGCGTGCGCGCCGAACAGGACGCTCGCCATGGGCAGTCCGGAGGCCAGGGACTTCTTGGAGCCCGCGAACTGGATGGCGATCCGGTCCTCCCGGCCGAAGCGCAGCGCCTTGGCGCCGTACCAGGTCAGGGCGAGCATCACCGAGAGCAGCACCGCCTCGACGACGAGCAGTGCGCCGAGCCGTACGGGGCTGACCTGGTGCCAGATGCCCTGGACCACGCCCTCGCTGAACGCGGTGTAGACGACCAGGAGGATCGAGCCGCGGTCGACCAGTCCGAGCACCTTCTTGTGCCGGGTGACGAACCCGCCGATCCAGCGGCGCAGCACCTGCCCGGCGGCGAAGGGCACCAGCAGCTGCAGCACGATCTCCACGAGGGAGTCGGCCGAGAAGCCGCCCCCACCGCTGCCCAGCAGGGCGGCCGCCAGCAGCGGGGTGACGACGATCCCGGCCAGGGAGGAGAAGGAGCCGGCGCAGATCGCGGCGGGCACGTTGCCGCGGGCGATCGAGGTGAAGGCGATCGACGACTGGATGGTCGACGGGACGAGGGTGAGGAAGAGCAGCCCCTGGTAGAGCGGGTGGGTCAGGAACACCGGCACGAGTCCGCGGGCGGCCAGGCCGAGCAGCGGGAAGACGACGAAGGTGCAGACGAGGACGGTGGTGTGGAGCCGCCAGTGGCGCAGACCGTCCAGTGCCTCGCGGGTGGAGAGCCGCGCGCCGTAGAGGAAGAAGAGGAAGGCGATCGCGGCCGTGGAGGCGCCGGAGGCCACGTCCGCGGCGGTGTCGCGGGCCGGGAGCAGCGCCGCGAGCCCGACCGTCCCGAGCAACAGCAGGACGTAGGGGTCGACCGGCATCCAGCTCGGCCACTGCAGGCGTTTCACGGTGCTCCACGTACGTTCGATGGGCTGCCTCGGGGGCCGGAGGACCCCCTCCATCGTCCTCCTCGGGCCCGTGATCGGGAATCCGTCATACCGCTCTCACTGTGATGGCGGTATGCGATACCCGGTAGCCGGGTCGACGCACACGCTCGCGGGCGGCGGTGCGGCGGCCCTCGAAGGCGTCGTGCCCGGGCACGACGCTGCGCGCCGCCTTCACCACGGGGCTCGACACGGCGGAGGTGACCGCGGGCCGGGTGGGGGCTGATCGCCGTCGTTCTGGTGCGCGCACCGCGCGCGGCGGCCGCCGGAGTAACGGAATCGGCCACTCCGGCGCTGATCCAGGGGAGACCGGCACGCCGCACCTGACCTCGCCGGGAGGGTCGGGCGGCGTAAGCGGGACGGGCAGATTCGGTGGAGATTACGGCACCGAAACTTACTCTTCCGTCAGCTTTCTGTCCGACCCTTCCCCATGTGAGCCCATTTTCCGGCGCTGACCAGCGCAGACGAGAGCATCGTTCGCTTTCCGCCCCCCTCCCGCCCCATCGAGAGGTGGGGTAGCTTTCACGGCGCTGTGCGGCCATGAGAAGCGGGGTGCGGGTTTGCGCGAGTTCACCAACCCTCCGTTGGCGTTGGCACCGCCGGTGGGCGGTCTGGCCGACGTCGTCTTCCGGCACGCCCAGGAGGACCCGCTGTACGTGGCACTCGGCCGCAAGAACGAGCAAGGCGAGTGGCGGGACGTGACCGCCGCCGAGTTCCGCGACGAGGTCCTGGCCCTCGCCAAGGGCCTCCTCGCACAGGGCGTCCGCTTCGGCGACCGCGTCGCGATCATGTCCCGCACCCGCTATGAGTGGACCCTGTTCGACTTCGCCCTGTGGACGATCGGCGCCCAGGTGGTGCCGGTCTATCCGACGTCGTCGGCCGAGCAGTGCTTCTGGATGCTGTACGACGCCGAGTGCACGGCCGCTGTCGTGGAGCACGAGGACCACGCGATGACGATCGCCACCGTCATCGACCGGCTCCCGCAGTTGCGGCAGCTGTGGCAGCTGGACGAGGGCTGCGTGCGGGAGCTGTACGACGCCGGCGCCTCGGTCGAGGACGAGGTGGTGCACCGGCACCGGGAAGCGGTCACCCCCGACTCGGTCGCCACGGTCATCTACACGTCGGGAACCACGGGCCGCCCCAAGGGCTGTGTGATCTCGCACGGCAACTTCATGTTCGAGGCCGACACGGTCATCGAGCGCTGGGAGCCGGTGTTCCACTCCAAGAAGGGCGACGAGGCGGCGACCCTGCTGTTCCTGCCCCTCGCGCACGTCTTCGGGCGGATGGTGCAGATCGCGGCGATCCGCGGCAAGGTCCGCTTCGGCCATCAGCCCCAGCTGCACGCGGCCGCCCTGCTGCCCGACCTGGCCGTCTTTCGGCCCACGTTCTTCCTGGCCGTGCCGTACATCTTCGAGAAGGTGTTCAACGCTGCCCGCCGCAAGGCCGAACGGGAGGGCAGGTCGGGCCCGTTCGAGAAGGCCGTGGACGTGGCCGTGGCCTACGCGCAGGCGCTGGAGGCGAAGGCGTGGGGCATCGGGCCCGGTCCGTCGGCGGGGCTGCGGATGCAGCACCAGTTCTTCGACAAGGTCGTCTACTCCAAGGTGCGCGCGGCGATGGGCGGCCGGGTCCGGCACGCCATGTCGGGCGGCTCGGCCATGGACCGCAAGCTGGGGCTGTTCTTCGCCGGCGCGGGCGTGCAGATCTACGAGGGCTACGGGCTGACCGAGTCGACGGCGGCCGCGACCGCCAACCCGCCCGGCCGCACCCGCTACGGCACCGTCGGACAGCCCATCCCCGGCATGACCGTGCACATCGCGGACGACGGCGAGATCTGGCTGCGCGGAGAAAACGTCTTCCAGGGATACCTCAACAACCCCAAGGCCACCGACGAGACCCTGCACGACGGCTGGCTGGCCACCGGTGACCTGGGATCCCTCGACGAAGACGGTTACCTGACCATCACCGGCCGCAAGAAGGAGATCCTCGTCACCTCCGGCGGCAAGAGCGTCTCGCCGGGGCCGCTGGAGGAGCGGGTGCGCGACCATCCGCTGGTGGGCCAGTGCATCGTCGTCGGCAACGACCGCCCGTTCGTCGCCGCCCTGCTCACCCTCGACCACGAGGCCGTCGAGCACTGGCTGCGGATGCGCGGCAAGCCGCAGCTGGCCCCCGCCCAACTGGTGCGCGACCCCGACCTGGAGGCGGAGGTGCGCCGGGCCGTCGTCGCCGCGAACACGCTGGTCTCGCAGGCCGAGTCCATCCGCACCTTCCGCATCCTGGCTCAGCCGTTCACCGAGGAGCACGGGCTGCTCACCCCGTCGCTGAAGCTGAAGCGCAAGGCGATCGAGAACGCCTACGCGAACGAGGTCGACGCGCTGTACCGGACGTAAGGACGTTGTACGGCAGGTAAGGCTTTGGGGTACGAATTCCTGGGTCAGGAATGCATCACGGCCTGTGATCGTTGACGATGGGAGTACCACTTTGACGGACAACCGAAGGATCAAGAGCTCGTGAGCAGCAAGGTCCCCCCGATCATCCTCAACAACGGCGTCGAGATGCCCCAGCTGGGCTTCGGCGTCTGGCAGGTGCCGGACGACGAGGCGGAGCGGGCGGTCTCCACCGCGCTGGAGACCGGGTACCGCAGCATCGACACAGCGGCGATCTACGGCAACGAGGAGGGCACCGGCAAGGCCATCAACGCCTCCGGCGTGCCCCGCAAGGCCATCTTCGTCACCACCAAGCTCTGGAACCGCGACCAGGGGTACGACGCCACACTGCGCGCGTTCGACACCTCTCTGGAGAAGCTGGGCCTGGACTACGTCGACCTGTACCTCATCCACTGGCCGCTGCCGGCCCGGGACATCTACGTCGACACGTACAAGGCGTTCGAGAAGCTGTACGCCGACGGCCGGGTCAAGGCCATCGGTGTCTCCAACTTCCTGCCGGAGCACCTTCGGCGGCTGATCGAGCAGACGTCGGTGATCCCGGCGGTCAACCAGATCGAGCTGCACCCGCACCTGCAGCAGCACGCCGCCCGCGAGTTCCACGCGGAGCAGGGCATCGCCACCGAGGCCTGGTCCCCCCTCGGCCAGGGCAAGGGCCTCCTGGAGGTCCCGGCGATCGTGGCCATCGCCCAGAAGCACAACCGCACCCCGGCCCAGGTCGTGCTGCGCTGGCACCTCCAGCTCGGCAACGTGGTGATCCCGAAGTCCGTGACGCCGTCGCGGATCAAGGAGAACATCGAGGTGTTCGACTTCAGCCTGGACACCGAGGACCTGGCGGCGATCAGCGCGCTCAACGAGGACCGGCGGATCGGCCCGGACCCGGCGACGTTCGACCTCGGCTGAGGCCGGTCCGACACGGGCCCGGGCCCCGGGTTCGACCGGGATCGAGCGCGCGTATGAAGCGTGGAGGCAGAGGTGAGGGGGCGTGGCCAGTGGGTCACCCCCTCACCGGCGTCGGCGGTCGCTCTACGCCGGCTTCACCGCCGTGTGGACGGTGTGCGCCGCCAGCACGAACACGTCCGGCCTGCGGTGCACGCCCGCCGCGTCGTCGGGGTCGAGCAGCCGGTCCAGCACGGAGCGGTCCTCGGGGTCCATGGCGTCGCCGAAGACGTCGCGCAGCCGGGACAGGGACGTCGTGATGTAGGCACGGGCCCGGTCGGGGGCGGGGGCGGGCAGGTCGAGCAGGAAGCTGCGGGTGCGGCTGTGCTTCAGGCCCGCGGAACCGAGCAGCGCCGGCCAGTCCTCGGTCACGTCGACCGAACCGGGCAGGTCGGCCCGCATCCGCGCGAACCACTCCTCCTGCAGTGCGTCCAGCCGCGCCTCCAGGCCGGGGCGGCCCAGGCCGAGGTCGCGCGGCAGGAACCGGCTCGGCAACCCACCCTCCATGATCGCCAGCGTTCCGCCGGGCGCCAGCCGCTCCGTGAAGGCGGTGAGGGCGGCGCGCTGGTCGCCCAGGTGGTGCAGGCTGCGGCCCGCCCACAGCAGGTCGGCCGGATAGTCCAACTCATCCAGCACGCCGGGAAGTTCACCGGCCAAGGTGCCGAAGCGGTCGGCGTACCCGAGCCGGGCGGCCCGCGCCCCGGCCCTTTCCAGCAGTGGCTCGGAGCCGTCGACAGCCAGGACCCGCGCGCCGGGGAAGGTCTCGGCGAACAGACAGGACACGACCCCGGGACCGCTCCCCGCGTCGACGATCAGCCCCGGCTCGGTCACCTCCTTGCCCAGCCAGGCGAGAGCCCGCTCGTACAGGGGCATGAACAGTTCGGCCTGGGCTTCGAGGTGCGGGCCCATCTCGGCCCAGTCGATGTCGGTGCCGCCGGAGCCATGCGCGTGGCCATGCCCGTGGCCGTGGCCGGGTCCGTGCTCGTGCTGCTGGTGCTCGTGCGGGTGGTGCGCCATGGTGATCAGCCTCTCGTCGGGTACGCCGTCAGCGTGCGCCGACGCACCGCACGGTGGCCACTTCTGTTGCCGGGACAGCAAAAAAGCACCCCCACTCCACCGTCGCGGGAGCAAAAATCGGGATGTCGGACACGCGCCGGATCCCGGACGAGGCCGCCATGGACGACAGGCCGGCTGAACGGACTCGAGATCGCTCCGCGGCTGGTCGAGGCGCCGCGCACCGCCCGACGGCGTATGCGCCGGGCCGGCCCGGCGCGGTGTGACTGTGAGGTGTTCCTGGTGCGCGCGGCCCGGTCGCACCACGGCACCCGCCCCCGTTTCCGGGCCCGGCCGCCGCTGTGTCCGGCCGCCCCCACGAGCTGGAGCGGCCGGACGGGAATTACTCGGCGGTGGAGTCCGCGGTCCGCCGGGGCCCGGCCCGGGGGGGCCGGAGCCCCGGCGGATCCACCCGTCACTACAGCGGCGGGTACGCGTTCTGCATCAGCTGCTGGAACTGCGCCGAGAACCAGTGCCCGGACAGTGGGGCGTTCGCCAGGGCACCCGACATGTTGTTGCCGTTGCGGGGGTTGCCCGTGTACGTCGGGTCGCACATCCGGTCGAAGCCCTTGCCCTCGTCGTTCGAGATCGCGGTGCTGGAGCCGTCGGACTCGCCCGGCGGCTTCATCCACACGTACGCGTCGATCCCGGCGGCCGGAGCGGCCTGCGGGCGCTCGCCGAGGCCGGCACCGGACTGGTTGCACCAGTTGCCGATGTGGATACGGCGGTCGTAGCGGCCGCCGTCGACGTAGGTGTCCACGCTGGTCGTGGCGCCCGGGCCGGTGGGCCGGGCGGTGCCGCCCCAGCCGTTGCGGGAGGTGTCGATCAGCATGCCGATGTTCGACCGGAAACCGGTGGAGACCAACTGCGTGCGGAAGGCCTGCGCGTACGACAGCTCGTCGACGTACCGGTTCCAGTCCACCCACTTGGACTCACGGACCGACTTGCCGGCCACGGAGTCGTTGATGGTGAAGTTGTTCTCCTTCAGGGCGCTGTAGTTCGCCGTGTTGGTGATGAAGCCGTGTACATCGTCCACCGTCGCCCCTTCGGCGGTGGCGGCCTGGTAGAAGAGCTGGGCGGACGGGGCGAAGTTGTCGTCCCAGCCGAGCCAGCCGTGGTGACCGGCGTCGATGTAGTTGTAGACGTTGGGGATGTCGCCGAGCTTGTTCAGCGCGTAGCCGACGCCCTTCACGTAGTTGCCGTTGGCCTTCATGGTGTCGCAGGCCGCCGTGGCGGTGGGCCGGCTGCCGGTGTTGGTGACCAGGTTGGGCAGCGAGTCGATCTCGATGGTGGTGACGATCCGCAGGCCGGCGTACTTGCTGTCGGCGAGGATCGCCGCGATCGGGTCGATGAACTGCGTCTTGTACTTGTCGATCTCCGTCGGGCCCAGCTCGCCGTTGGAGGCGAGGGCCGCGCAGTCACGCCCCGGCAGGTCGTAGACGACCAGCTGGACGACCTCCTCGCCACTGCCCTTCTGGGCGAGGGCCGCGTCGAGGTGGGCGCGCAGCCCCATGCCGCCGTTGACGCCGTTGATCGCGGCGATGCGGTCGAGCCAGACGCCGGTGGGCTGGTTGGAGACGCGGGAGCCGCCCGGCTCGGCGGCCGCCTTCGCCGACCACTCCGGGTTCACGTACACCTTGGCGCCCGCGTAGGGGTTGTCGACCCTGGTGGAGGGGGTGCCCGGGTCGGTCGGCGTGCCGGGGTCGGTGGGCCCGCCGGTGCCGCTGTCGACGTTGCAGGTCACGCCGTCGAGCGTGAACGTGGTGGGCACCGCGTTGGTGCCGCTGTAGGAGCCCTGGAACCCGAAGCTGACCGAACCGCCGGTCGCCAGCGTCCCGTTGTAGCTCTCGTTGTTGGCGGTGACGGCCGTACCGGACTGGGTGATCTTCGCGTTCCAGCCGCTGGTGACCTTCTGGTTGCCGGCGTACGCCCATTTCACCGACCAACTCGTCTTCGCCGCCGAGTTGTTGGTGACCGTGACGTTGGCGGTGAAGCCGGTGTCCCACTGGTTCTGCACCTTGTAGTCGACGGTGCACGGGATGGCGGCGATGCCCGGGTCCCCGGGGACGACCGCGAGCGCCGTCCCGGACGCGCCGGCGACCAGCGCCAGCGCGGCGAGTATCGCTGTTCTGCTACGGCTCATGAGTGGGGGTTTCCTTGTCCGTTGCGGGTGTGGTCCGTTCCTTGGTCGTGCGGCTCGTTCTCGGGTGGCGCCTATCCGTCGAGGGCTCGCAGATGGTCGCGCAGGCCGGTGCCGTACGCGGTGGGGGTGCCGTCGTAGCTGGAGATGAGCGACGGGCCGGAGGAGCAGTCCCAGGTGTTCCAGGTCCAGCCCAGATACGACAGGTTCCGGTCGTCGAACCACTTCATGACCTGGTCGACGAAGGAGTGCGCACAGGTGTTCTCCCCGATCTCCCCGGCCACGAGCGGCACCTGGGCGGCCACGGGGGCGAGCGTGGAGTTCCAGCAGCTCTCGCTCGCACAGGAGTTGAAGTTGTAGACGTGGTACGCGGCGGCGAGATTGCCGGTGGGGTCGCTGGGCTTGTAGGTCAGCCACTGACTGAGGTCGTTGGAGTAGGCGAGCCCGCCGGCGAGGATGACGTTCTGGGCGCCGGTCGCCCGTATGGAGTCGACGAGATCCTGCATACCGGCGACTTCGTACCCGATGCCGGGGCAGGTGCCGCCGTCCCGCCAGCACTGCCACGCCTGGGTGGTCGTGGAGGTCGCGCGGTCCGGATAGGGCTCGTTGAACAAGTCGAACACGACGGCCCGGTCGGCCTTGAAGGTGTTGGCGACCGAGGTCCAGAACGACGGTGTGTACTGCATGTCCGGCATGGGCTTCTGGCAGCTGGCGTGCACGTCGGAGCAGCCGGCCGAGTTGCCGGTGTACTGGCCGTAGGTCCAGTGCAGTTCGACCACCGGTGTCATGCCGTGCGCCTCGACGCGGGCCACCAGGTCCTTGACGGCGTTGATGTAGGGGGCGCCGCCATAGGCGGAGTTGATGTTCGAAAGGCCCAGCCAGCACTCCTCGTTGAGCGGAATGCGGACGGTGTTGGCGTTCCAGTCGGCGATCGCCTTGATCGCGGCGTCGTCGACCGGGCCGTCCCAGATGCCGCGGCCCTGCACGCACATGAACTCTCCGCCGGAACGGTTCACGCCGAGCAGACGGCGGGCCGTTCCGTCGGCGTCCACGAGCCTGTTCCCGGAGACGTGCAACGCGGGTGGCACGTCACCGATGTCCGGCGGGTCGGTCGAGGGCGGGGTGGTGGGCGTGGGCGTCGGCGTGGGTTGCGTGTCGACATTGCAGGTCGTGCCGTTGAGCTTGAATGTCGCCGGCACCGCGTTCGCCGCGCCCGGCTTCGACGCGACGAAGCCCGCGTCCACGCTCGCGCCGGCGCCGAGGGAGCCGTTCCAGCTCTCGTTGGCCCCGGTGACCGTCGTGCCCGACTGAGACCACTTGGCACTCCAGCCCTGGGTGACCTTCTGCCCGTTGGCGAAGTCGAACGTCAGGCTCCAACTGCTCAGGGCCGCCGCGTTGTTGGTGATTCTCACGGCACCCTGGAAGCCGGCGTCCCACTGACTGGTGACGGAGTACTCCACCGTGCACGCGGGCGTGGCTCCGTGCGCCGTCATGACCGGCAGGGTCAGCCCCGTCCCGAGGGCGAACGTGCCGGCGACGGCTGAAAGGATTGAACGAGGGGGGTGTCGCATGAGCGACTCCTTGCAGCTCAGCGCGTCGTGACGGACGCGTCGACTGATGGAATCGCTCCCACTGGTGTCTCGAAGCTAGCGCCAAGCGCTGGCAAAGAACAGGGGAGCCGCTGACTTTCCCTCAACTTTCGGCGTCGAATCTTTTCGACTCTTCAAGCACCTTGACCGCTCTCACCCCCGTCCTCACTATGGGAGCGCTCCCACTGGTTCAAGGCTTGTTGCTCCTCCCCCCACCGCAACCGCCGACAGCCGACCGGCGACTGTCTACAGTCGCCCGCCGACCGCCGACGCCGAGCCGCAAGGAGAAACCAGACCCATGGACCTCTCACGCAGACGCCGCGCCGCGCGGCGCCTGTGGACCGCCGTCGTGGCGGCCCTCGCGCTTCCCCTCGCCATGCTGAGCACCAGTACGACTCCCGCCCAGGCGGCGGCACTTCAGTGCAGCGTGGACTACAAGGCCAACGACTGGGGCTCCGGCTTCACCGCGGACCTGACCCTCACCAACCGCGGCACCGATCCGATCAGCGGCTGGACCCTGACGTACTCCTACTCGGGCAACCAGAAGCTGTCGAACGGCTGGAACGGGACCTGGTCGCAGTCCGGTCAGCAGATCACGGTGAACAACGCCACCTACAACGGGACGATCGCCGCGGGCACCGCGGTGAGCACGGGCGCGCAGTTCACCTACAGCGGCACCAACACCGCGCCCACGAGTTTCGCGGTCAACGGCACCACCTGCGCCGGCGCCCACCAGCCGCCGGTCACCGTGCTGACCAGCCCGGCCGCGGGCGCCGTCTACACCCATGGCGACCCGGTGCCGCTCGCGGCGACCGCCGCGGCCGCCGACAACGCGACGATCAGCAAGGTCGAGTTCTACGACGACACGACCCTGCTGGGTACGGACACCAGCTCGCCGTACACCCTGTCGGCCTCCGGGTTGTCGGCGGGCAGCCACTCGCTGGTGGCCAAGGCCTATGACAGCCTGGGCGCGTCGGCGTCGTCGACGCCGGTCGGCATCACGGTCGCCTCGGGACCGGCCGTGGTCGCCTCCACGAACCAGCTGGCGGTGCAGCAGGGCAAGACGGGCACCTACGAGGTGAAGCTGTCGACCCAGCCCTCGGCCAACGTGACCGTCACGACCGCCCGCACCAGTGGTAACACCGGCCTCACCGTCACCGGCGGCGCGTCCCTCACCTTCACCCCGTCGAACTGGGGCACCGCGCAGAAGGTGACCATCACCGCGGACGCCTCCGGAACGGGCGCGGCCACCTTCGAATCGACGGCCACCGGACACGCCAAGGCATCGGTCGCGGTCACCGAGATCGCCGGCAGCAAGGCGTACGACGCCCGGTTCCTGGAGCTCTACGGCAAGATCACCAATCCGGCCAACGGTTACTTCTCCCCCGAGGGCATCCCCTACCACTCGGTGGAGACGCTGATCGTCGAGGCGCCCGACCAGGGCCACGAGACGACGTCGGAGGCGTACAGCTATCTTCTCTGGCTGCAGGCCATGTACGGCAAGATCACCGGTGACTGGACCAAGTTCAACGGCGCGTGGGACGTCATGGAGAAGTACATGATCCCCACCCACGCCGACCAGCCGACGAACTCCTTCTACAACGCGTCCAAGCCGGCGACGTACGCACCGGAGCTGGACACGCCGAACGAGTATCCGGCGAGGCTGGACACGGGCGTGTCCGTGGGATCGGATCCGATAGCCGGTGAACTGAAGACCGCATACGGTACGGACGATGTCTACGGTATGCACTGGCTCCAGGACGTCGACAACGTCTACGGCTACGGCAACGAGCCCGGCAAGTGCGAGGCCGGCCCGACCGCGACCGGACCGTCGTACATCAACACCTTCCAGCGCGGTGCGCAGGAATCGGTATGGGAAACGATTCCGCAGCCGACCTGCGACGCCTTCAAGTACGGCGGTGCGAACGGGTACCTGGACCTGTTCACCGGGGACTCCTCCTACGCCAAGCAGTGGAAGTTCACCAACGCTCCGGACGCCGACGCGCGGGCGGTGCAGGCCGCGTACTGGGCGGACATCTGGGCGAAGGCGCAGGGCAAGGGCAGTGACGTGTCCGCGACCGTCGGCAAGGCCGCGAAGATGGGCGACTATCTGCGGTACGCGATGTACGACAAGTACTTCAAGAAGATCGGCAACTGTGTCGGTCCGACCGCGTGCGCGGCCGGCACCGGCAAGGACGCCTCGCACTACCTGCTGTCCTGGTACTACGCCTGGGGCGGCGCCACGGACACCAGCGCCGGCTGGGCCTGGCGAATCGGCTCCAGTCACGCCCACGGCGGCTACCAGAACCCGCTGGCCGCCTACGCGTTGAGCAGTTACGCGGACCTGAAGCCCAAGTCGGCGACCGGGCAGGCGGACTGGAGCAAGTCCCTGACCCGCCAGCTGGAGTTCTACCGCTGGCTGCAGTCCAGCGAGGGCGCCATCGCGGGCGGCGCGACGAACAGCTGGGCGGGCCGCTACGCGACTCCCCCGGCCGGCACCTCCACGTTCTACGGCATGTACTACGACCAGCAGCCCGTCTACCACGACCCGCCGTCCAACCAGTGGTTCGGCTTCCAGGCGTGGTCGATGGAGCGGGTCGCCGAGTACTACCAGCAGACGGGGAACGCGCAGGCCAAGGCAGTCCTCGACAAGTGGGTCGACTGGGCGCTGTCCAAGACCACGATCAACCCGGACGGCACCTTCCTGATCCCCTCCACCCTCCAGTGGTCGGGCCAGCCCGACACCTGGAACGCGTCAAGTCCCGGAGCCAACACGGGTCTTCACGTCACCGTTGCCGACTACACCAACGATGTCGGCGTGGCCGCCGCGTACGCCAAGACGTTGACGTACTACGCCGCCAAGTCCGGTGACACGGAGGCGAAGACAACCGCCAAGGCGCTCCTGGACGGCATGTGGACCAACAACCAGGACGCCCTCGGCATCGCGGTCCCCGAGACCCGCGCCGACTACAACCGCTTCGACGACGGCGTGTACGTCCCGAGCGGCTTCAGCGGCAAGATGCCGAACGGCGACACGATCAACTCCTCCTCGACCTTCGCCTCGCTCCGTTCCTTCTACAAGAACGACCCGGCCTGGTCGAAGATCGAGAGCTATCTCGCGGGTGGTGCCGCGCCCGTGTTCACGTACCACCGGTTCTGGGCCCAGGCGGACATCGCCCTGGCCATGGGCTCGTACGCGGAGCTCCTCGAATAAGTCCCCGCTAAGGCTCCGCGTACCGCGCCGGGCGGCCCCTTCCCGCATGGGGGCCGCCCGGTAGTCGCACGTCCTCCACCAGCACTACTCGCACCTCCTCCCACATGGCTTCGCGAGGAAGGACCCCCACCGTGCGAAGAACCCGCATCCTCACGGCCGTGCTGGCGCTCGCCGCCGGCCTGATCGCGGGCGGCCCGCCCGCCCTGGCGGCGGACGGCGCCCAGCAGGTGACGCCGGCCGCAGAGTCGTACACCTGGAAGAACGCCCGGATCGACGGCGGCGGCTTCGTCCCCGGCATCGTCTTCAACCGCAAGGAGAAGAACCTCGCGTACGCGCGCACCGACATCGGCGGCGCCTACCGCTGGCAGGAGTCGGCCAGGACCTGGACGCCGCTGCTGGACTCGGTCGGCTGGGCGGACTGGGGGCACACGGGCGTGGTGAGCCTGGCCTCCGACTCCGTCGACCCGAACAAGGTGTACGCGGCGGTCGGCACGTACACCAACAGCTGGGACCCGGGGAACGGGGCCGTGCTCCGCTCCGCCGACCGGGGCGCCGGCTGGCAGAAGACGGACCTGCCGTTCAAGCTGGGTGGCAACATGCCCGGCCGGGGCATGGGCGAGCGGCTCGCGATCGACCCGAACAAGAACAGCGTGCTGTACCTCGGCGCGCCGAGCGGCAAGGGCCTGTGGCGGTCGACGGACTCGGGTGTCACCTGGTCGCAGGTGACGAACTTCCCCAACGTCGGCACCTACGTACAGGATCCCGGTGACACCAGCGGGTATGCGAGCGACAACCAGGGGATCGTCTGGGTCACCTTCGACGAGTCGACGGGTACGGCCGGTACGGTGACGAAGACGATCTACGTAGGGGTCGCCGACAAGGACAACGCGGTGTACCGCTCGACGGACGGGGGCGCGACCTGGAGCCGGCTGGCCGGGCAGCCGACGGGATACCTGGCACACAAGGGTGTACTGGATACCGTCAACGGCTATCTGTACATCGCATACAGCGACAAGGGCGGTCCGTACGACGGCGGCAAGGGCCGGCTCTGGCGGTACTCGACGGCGACAGGGACCTGGACGGACATCAGTCCGGTGGCGGAGGCCGACACCTACTACGGTTTCAGCGGGCTGACGGTCGACCGGCAGAAGCCCGGCACCGTGATGGCCACCGCGTACAGCTCCTGGTGGCCCGACACCCAGATCTTCCGCTCCACGGACAGCGGCGGAACCTGGACGAAGGCGTGGGACTACACCTCGTATCCCAACCGTTCGAACCGGTACACGATGGACGTCTCGTCGTCGCCCTGGCTGACCTGGGGCGCGAACCCGTCGCCGCCGGAGCACGCGCCCAAGCTCGGCTGGATGACCGAGGCGTTGGAGATCGACCCGTTCGACTCCAGCCGGATGATGTACGGGACGGGCGCGACGATCTACGGCACGGAGAACCTGACCGACTGGGACAGCGGAGGCCGGTTCACCATCAAGCCGATGGTGCAGGGGCTGGAGGAGACCGCGGTCAACGACCTCGCCTCTCCCCCGGCCGGCGCCCCGCTGTTGAGCGCCCTCGGTGACGTCGGCGGCTTCCGGCACACGGACCTGACGAAGGTGCCGTCGATGATGTTCACCGCGCCGAACTTCACGACGACCACCAGCCTGGACTACGCCGAGACCGACCCGAACACGGTGGTCCGGGTCGGCGATCTGGACTCGGGACCACATGTGGCGTTCTCCACGGACAACGGCGCCAACTGGTTCGCCGGAACGGACCCTTCGGGCGTCAGCGGCGGCGGGACGGTGGCCGCGGCGGCGGACGGCAGCCGGTTCGTGTGGAGTCCGGCGGGCACCGGCGTGCAGTACACGACGGGCTTCGGCTCGTCGTGGCAGCCGTCGAGCGGGATACCGTCCGGCGCGATCGTGGAGTCCGACCGGGTCGACCCCAAGACCTTCTACGGCTTCAAGTCCGGCAAGTTCTACGTCAGTTCGGACGGCGGGGCGACCTTCACGGCCTCGTCGGCGGCCGGGCTCCCGAGCGGTGACAGCGTGCGCTTCAAGGCGCTGCCCGGCACGAAGGGCGACGTGTGGCTGGCGGGCGGGGCGAGCGACGGCGCGTACGGGCTGTGGCACTCCACCGACTCCGGCGCGACCTTCACCAAGCTGTCGACGGTCGAGCAGGCCGACACGATCGGCTTCGGCAAGGCGGCGACGGGCGCCTCGTATCAGACGCTCTACACCAGCGCGAAGATCGGCGGGGTACGCGGCGTCTTCCGTTCGACGGATAGGGGCGCCACCTGGACGCGGATCAACGACGATGCCCACCAGTGGGGTTGGACGGGTGCGGCGATCACCGGTGACCCGAGAATCTACGGGCGGGTGTACGTGTCGACGAACGGCCGGGGTGTGATCTACGGCGACACCTCCGACACCAGCGGCGGCGGAAGCGGGGGCGGCGGCGGAGGTACGGACCCCACGCCCACCCCGACCGGCGCCTGCGCGGTGACGTACACGATCACCAACCAGTGGTCGGGCGGCTTCCAGGCGGACGTGAAGCTCGCCAACACGGGGACGAGCGCCTGGTCGGGCTGGAGCCTCGGCTGGACGTTCCCCGGCGGCCAGACGATCTCCCAGCTGTGGAACGCCGACTACACGCAGTCGGCGTCGGCGGTGACGGCGAAGAACGTCGGCTGGAACGCCAACGTGGCGGCCGGCTCGTCCGTGAGCTTCGGCTTCACGGGCAGCTGGACGGGGTCGAACGCGAAACCGGCGGCGTTCAAGCTGGGCGACCAGAGCTGCACGGTGAGCTGACGGGTGAGCCGACGAGCGTGGGTGCGCGCCCCCGGGGACGGGGACGCGCACCCACGTTCCTTCAGGCGTTCAGGGCGTGTACACCGCCGGGCGTGGTGCCGTCGGCATCCCGTTGCCGATGAAGAAGCTCGGGTGCGGCGGTTGATTGTATGCAGTGTTCTGCCAGGCCAGGCCTGTGCGGTACATCGTGTCGTGCAGCAGGGTGGTGATTCTCGTCGTCGTCTCGTACGGCGTCGAGTAGATCCTCAGGGCCGTGTTGTCGCTGGTCGGCCAGACGACCTCCTCGCGCCAGTCGCCGAGAATGTCGCCGGACAGGGACGGGGTGGCCTTGGTGCTGTTGTTGGAGTGGACGCCCGAGCCGGTCAGCAGGCGGGTGTCGGAGGACGTGCCGTACTTGTCGATGTGGGTGCCGTCCAGGAGCTCGCGGGTCGTGTCGGCGTCCCACCAGGACAGGAAGTTGACGGAGGACGGTTCCCGGCCCTTCGTCGCGCCCGCCGGGTCGCGGATGGAGGAGTCGGAGGCCGACCAGACCTCGGCCCCGTCGTTGCCGGCCCAGATGTCGCCGGCGACACCGCGGCCGTTGTCGCAGCAGGCGGCGAGCTGCCAGTTCACCGTGCCGTTCGCCGGGTTGATGTACAGCTCGGCGGGCTGGCTTGTCGACTCCGAGACCTTGAAGTACTCCAGGCCCGCGTGGGACGGGTCGAGATCGCCTAGGTGCTGGGCGTCGCCGTGGCCGGTCCTCGTCGTCCACAGGCCGTTGCCGTTGTCGTCGACCGCCATCGCCCCGTAGACGATCTCGTCCTTGCCGTCGCCGTCGACGTCCCCGACGGAGAGGCTGTGCGAACCCTGCCCGTCGTAGCCCTTGCCGGAGTTGGTGGAGGAGTTGGTGTCGAAGGTCCAGCGGCGGGTGAAGGCGCCGCCCCGCCAGTCCCAGGCGGCGACGACCGTGCGCGTGTAGTAGCCGCGCGCCATGATCAGGGAGGGGCGGGCGCCGTCCAGGTAGGCGGTTCCGGCGAGGAAGCGGTCGACGCGGTTGCCGTAGGAGTCGCCCCAGGACGAGACCGTGCCGCGGGCCGGGACGTAGTCGACGCTCTGCATCGCCTTGCCGGTCTGCCCGTTGAACATGGTCAGGTACTCCGGGCCGGACAGGACGTAACCGCTGGAGTTGCGGTAGTCGGCCGACGAGCTGCCGATCACCGTACCCGTGCCGTCCACCGTGCCGTCGGCCGTCTTCGTCGCGACCTCGGCCTTGCCGTCGCCGTCGTAGTCGTACACCTGGAACTGCGTGTAGTGGGCGCCGGAGCGGATGTTGCGGCCCAGGTCGACTCGCCACAGGCGGGTGCCGTCGAGCTTGATCCCGTCGAGGACGGTGTTGCCGGTGTAGCCGGACTGGGAGTTGTCCTTGGCGTTCGTCGGCTGCCACTTGAGGACGAGGTCCAGGGCGCCGTCGCCGTCGAGGTCGCCGACGGAGGCGTCGTTGGCCTCGTAGGTGTAGGCCACGCCGTCCGGCGTCGTGCCACCCGCGGGCGGGGTGATGGGGACGTCCTTGTAACCGGTGCGGAGTTGGACCGCGTGGACGGAGTCGGCCTGTTCTACGCCGCCCACGACCGCGCGGACCGTGTAGTCGGCCTGGGCCGGGGCGCCGGAGTGGAAGTAGTTGGTGGAGCCGGTGAGCGGGGTCGGGTTGACCTTCGTACCGGCCCGGTAGACGTTGAAGGAGACGCTGTCGGGGTCGGTGCCGAGCCAGCGCCAGCTGACCAGGTTGCCGCTGTCGGTGTGGACGCTGACCACGCCCCGGTCGAGGGCCTCGACCTGGCGGGCGGTGGCGGCCTCGGCGGTGCCGGGTGCCAGAGCGGTCAGACCGGCGCCGGCCAACGCGGCCGCGGCGGTCGCGGCGGCCAGGACAGCGGTACGGCGTCTGCGGTGGCGGTGCGCGTGCGGGTGGGGGTGCTGCACGAGACGTACCTCCCGGGTGGGCGGACTGGTTCCGATCAGTCAGTTGCCGCCGGGAGCGGCGGAGTTGCCGGGTCCGGGAGCCGGTGTCCGCCGTCTTCGGGATGCCGTCGACGACCTTTCGCATACCGTCGACGGGCTTCAGGTGCTGTCGGCCGGTTTCCGAAACGCCCGCAGAGTGAACTGCGGTTCCGGACGCGCCCGTTCCTGGTCCGGCAGGGCCGCGAGGCGCGCGGCGAAGTCGTCGGCTAGGGGGTGGCCGGGCGGCAGGGTGACGAACCAGCCGCGCCGGAGGTCGGCGATCGCCCGGCGCGGGCTGCGGCCCTGCCCCCGCCCGGGGAAGCGGGCCTGCCCGGCCGGGACCAGGCCGCAGCCCACGGCGTACGCCTCGACGAGCGCGGCGGCGTCGGACGCGGGGCGGCTCGGGCGGGAGGCGAGGACGACATCGATGTCGCTGCCCACGTTGTGCGAGGCGCCCTTGTCGACGGTGGTGACGTAGACCCCGCCCGGCCGCAGCACCCGGGCGCACTCGGCGACGATCCGCCGCACGTCCTCGGCGGCCTCCGCGAGATGCAGCAGCCAGACACTGCTGACCGCGTCGAACTCGGCGTTCCGGAAGGGCAGTCGGCGGCTGTCGGCGCGCACGATCGCACCGGGCAGCCGGGCGGCGGCCTGGCAGGCCATCGCGGGCGACAGGTCGACGCCCGCCACACGCAGGCCGTCGCGTCCGGCCGCGAGCCGCCGGGTGACGATGCCCGTGCCGCAGGCGACGTCCAGCAGACTGCGCGCCCGCGGCGGCAGCAGCCCCAGAACGGCCTCCGCGGCGGCGGCCGCGCGGGGTTCGCCACCGCGCGAGGCGTCGTAGCGTTCGGCTTCCTCGTCGTAGTCCAGCACGCGCCCTCCCCGTTCCGCCCGTCGACCGTACGCCCTGTGCTGGGAGCCGAGGTCGTATGCAGTCTGCTGTCAGCCCTATGTGGTATGTCGTATGCGTATTCCGTATCTGGTATCCCTCAGCCCGTACACCGCGGACCGTGCGCCGCGGGATGTATTTCGCGGGATGTTTCTCGCGGGTCGTACACGTGTCCGCCCTCGACGGAGCCCGCCGTCGGCCGTCGGCGTCAGTGCGCCCCGTGGCCCTCCGCCGCGTCCTCCACCCGTCGGGCGAGTTCGACGTCGAGGTCGGTGACGGCGCCGCCCGCGCTGTGGGTGTGCACGGCGAGGGAGACGGTGTTGTAGCCCAGGGTGAGGTCGGAGTGGTGGTTGAGCTCCTCCTGGATCCGCGCGACATGGACGACCAGGGCGGTCGCGGCGAAGTGGGAGGCGAGCCGGTAGGAGCGGGTGAGGCGGTCGCCGTCCAGCGACCAGCCGGGCAGCTCGGACAGCCGGTCCTCGATCTCCTTCTGGGACAGCGGTTCCACGGCCATGTCTGACTCCCTTCCTGGGTGTCGCGTACCTGTCCAGCGTGCCACAGGAGAGCGGCGGCGACCCTGGTCAGGAGGGTTCCCGGCGGTCCGTGCCGGGAACCCTCGAGGGACCCAGCCGCGGGCGGCCCCGTCGGCGAAGTCGTCCGCCGGCGCGGCGATCCCGGGCGCGGCCCTCGACCGGGAGTCGGGCAGGAATTCCTCCCGGCCGATCCCGCGACCGCCAAGCACTTCTGGCATTGAGGGACTGACATATGGTCTGTTGTCCTGTCGGCGGGGCGGGCCTTTGCGCAATGCCGAGCCACGAGTGGCGAGGACGTCACCTCCGACCCCGTGTGACCTCGGCCGGAACGTGACACACTGATCGGCGTGCCTCGACACGTAGGGGAGACGTGGCGTGAGTGAGCGGCGGCCCGCGCCCACGGTGGGTCAGGTGGTACTCGGCAGACGGCTGCAGGAGCTGCGTGAGGCGGCCGGCCTCGGCCGTGAGGAGGCGGCCCGCGCCCTGCGGGTGGCTCCCGCGACCGTACGGCGCATGGAGACGGCCGAGGTCGCGCTGAAGATCCCGTACGTGCAGGTACTGCTGGAGACGTACGGGGTCACGGCGGAGGAGGCCGAGGCGTTCGTCAGGCTCACCGAGGACGCGAACCTGCCCGGCTGGTGGCAGCGCTTCCACGACGTGCTGCCGGAGTGGTTCAGCCTGTATGTGAGCCTGGAGGGCGCGGCCCGGCTGATCCGCAGTTACGAACCGCACTTCGTGCCGGGTCTGTTGCAGACGGAGCGGTACGCGCGCGCCGTCCTGGAGGCCGGGACGGTAGGGCGGACGACGCCCCGGGCGACCGAGCGGCACGTGTCGCTGCGCATGGCCCGCCAGCGCCTGCTGGACGGCCCGAACCCGCCGCATCTGTGGGCGGTGATGGACGAGACGGTGCTGCGCCGCCCGGTGTGCGAGGACGCCTCCGTCATGCGTGAACAGCTCGACAAGCTCCTGGAGTTGACCGAGCGGGACGGGATCACGCTGCAGATCGCCGAGTTCGCGGACGGCCCGCACCCGGGGACGGCCGCGCCCTTCTCGCTCTTCCGTTTCGCCGAACCCGAACTGCCCGACATGGTCGTCAGCGAGTACCTGACCGGCGCCCTGTACCTCGACTCGCGCAAGGAGGTATCCGCGCATCTCGAGGTCCTCGACCACCTGACGACGCATGCCGCGTCCGCCCGGCACACCCAGAAGCTGTTGCGGGACGCCCGCAAAGCCCTCTGACAGCACTGGCCACCACGGCCCCCACGCGCGAGGAGAACAGCCCCTATGACCGGATCCGAGGCCGGGCAGGCGCCCGTCCGCATCGACACCAGCAGGCCGCACCCGGCCCGCGTCTACGACTGGTGGCTGGGCGGCAAGGACAACTACCCGGTGGACGAGGAGCTGGCCCGGAGGATCCTCGCCGTGGACGGCACGGTGCTGCGCGGGGCGCGCGCCAACCGCCGCTTCATGCAGCGGGCCGTCCGTGCCGCCGCCGAGTCCGGCATCCGCCAGTTCCTGGACGTCGGCACGGGCATCCCCACCGAGCCCAATCTGCACCAGGTGGCGCAGGGCGTGGCACCGGAGGCGAAGGTGGTGTACGCGGACAACGACCCGATCGTGCTACGGCACGCGGAGGCGCTGCTGCGCGGCACGGCCGAGGGCTCCACCGCCTACGTGCACGCCGACGTCCGCGACCTCGAGACGCTGCTGTCGCAGGCAGCGGACTCCCTCGACCTCGGCCGGCCGGTCGCGCTGTCGCTGGTGGCGCTCACCCACTACCTGGACGACACCGCCTACGAGCTGGTGCGCGCCTACCTGGCGAGGCTCGTCCCGGGGAGCTGGCTGATCCTCTCCCAGGTGACCCCCGACCTGAGCCCGGAGGCCATCGAGAACGCGGCGAACCAGTTCCGCCGCAGCGGCACCCCCTTCTTCCCGCGTTCGCTGCCCGAGTTCGCCCGCTTCTTCGAGGGGCTGGAGCTGCTCGGCCCGGGCCTGATCCCGGTGTCGGGCTGGCGGCCGGAGCCGGAGGACGTGGCGGTGCAGGCGGAGGGCATCGTGCCGGTGTACGCGGGGGTGGCCCGCAAGTCCTGAGCGGTGTGCCGTACCCGTCCGGGCCGTACACCCGGACGGGTGCCGTGAACGGGTGCGTTCACCGGTGCGCCCCTAGCGTCGGAGGACGGGGACCCGCACAGCATCGGCGACGCTAAGGAGGCCCCGATGCCCTCGGACGCCGTGCTCCATCAGGCTGCCGCGCTCTGTCTGACGTACCCTGACGACGACCTGCGTGCCCGGCTGCCCCTGCTGCGCGAAGCGGCCCCGCAGCTCCGGGGGTTCGCCGACCACGCCGCGCTCACCCCACCGCGGGAACTGGCCGCGCATTACGTGCAGGTGTTCGACACCGACGGTCGGCGCAGCCTGTACCTGAACCACTGGCGGAACGGCGGCGGCACCGGCCGGCCCGGCAGTCCGGTGCTCCGCTTCCAGGACCTGTACCGGGAGTACGGGCTGGAGTGCACCGGCGGGGAGCGGCCCGACTTCCTGCCCGCGGTGCTGGAGTTCGCGGCACGCACCGGCAACACCGACCCGCTCACCGAGCACCGCGAGGGCCTGCAGCGGCTCCGCTCCCGGCTGAACGGCTTCGGGACGCCGTACGCCTCCGTCCTGGACGCGGTATGCGCCACACTGCCGACCGTATGCACCACGCGGTCGACGGTATGCGGTACGCCCCGCTCGTCTCCGCTCTAGGCGCCCTTGGCCTGGTCCCGGTCGTCGTCGACGATCTCCGCGTCGACCACCGTCTCGTCGTCGTCCTGTGCCGAACGTCCGGTGTGGTCCCCGGTGGGGGCGTCGGCCGGCTGCTGCTGGGCCTGGGCGTACATCGCCTGTCCCATTTTCTGGCTGACGGTGGCGAGTTTCTCGAGGCCGGTCCGCAGGGCGGGTGTGTCGGCCTGCTGTTCGAGCAAGGCCTTCAGTTCGGTGACCGCCGTCGACACCTCCGTCCGGGTCTCGGCGGGTACCCGTTCCTCGTTCTCGCGGAGGAACTTCTCGGTCTGGTAGACGAGTTGCTCGGCCTGGTTGCGGGTCTCGGCGGCCTCGCGGCGTTTGCGGTCCTCCTCGGCGTACTGCTCGGCGTCGCGCATCATGCGGTCGATGTCGTCCTTGGGGAGCGCCGAGCCGCCGGTGACGGTCATCTTCTGTTCACGGCCGGTGGCGAGGTCCTTCGCGGAGACGTGCATGATCCCGTTGGCGTCGATGTCGAAGGCGACCTCGATCTGCGGGACGCCGCGCGGGGCCGGCGGCAGACCGGTGAGGTCGAAGACGCCGAGCTTCTTGTTGTAGGCGGCGATCTCGCGTTCGCCCTGGTAGACCTGGATGCCGACGGAGGGCTGGTTGTCGGCGGCGGTGGTGAAGATCTCCGAACGGCGCGTGGGGATCGTGGTGTTGCGTTCGATGAGCTTGGTCATGATGCCGCCCTTGGTCTCGATGCCGAGGGACAGCGGGGTGACGTCGAGGAGCAGGACGTCCTTCACGTCGCCGCGGATCACCCCCGCCTGGAGGGCCGCGCCGACGGCGACGACCTCGTCCGGGTTGACGCCCTTGTGCGGGTCCTTGCCTGTCAGTTCCCGTACCAGGTCGGTGACCGCGGGCATCCGGGTGGAACCGCCGACGAGGATGACGTGGTCGATCGCCGACAGCTTCACCTTGGCGTCCTTGACGGCCTGGTGGAAGGGCGTGCGGCAGCGTTCGAGCAACTCCGCGGTGAGCTCCTGGAACTGAGCGCGCGTCAGTTTCTCTTCGAGGTGGAGGGGGCCTTCGGCGGAGGCGGTGATGTAGGGGAGGTTGATGGTCGTCTCGGAGGACGACGACAGCTCGATCTTCGCCTTCTCGGCGCCCTCGCGCAGTCGCTGCAGCGCCATCTTGTCGTTGCCCAGTTCGATGCCGTACTGGCCCTTGAACTTCTTCACCAGGTGTTCGACGATCCGCTGGTCCCAGTCGTCGCCGCCGAGGTGGGTGTCGCCGTTGGTGGCCTTGACCTCGATGACGCCGTCACCGATCTCCAGGAGCGACACGTCGAAGGTGCCGCCGCCGAGGTCGAAGACGAGGACCGTCTGTTCCTCGCCGCGGTCGAGGCCGTAGGCGAGGGCGGCGGCGGTCGGCTCGTTGATGATCCGCAGCACCTTCAGACCGGCGATCTCCCCGGCCTCCTTGGTGGCCTGCCGCTGGGTGTCGTCGAAGTAGGCGGGCACGGTGATCACCGCGTCGGTGACGTCCTCGCCCAGGTAGGACTCGGCGTCCCGCTTCAGTTTCTGCAGGACACGGGCGGAGAGCTCCTGGGCGCGGTAGCGGGTGCCGTCCACGTCGCCCTGGTCGGGGAAGCGCCAGTTCGCGTCGCCCATGTGCCGCTTGACCGAGCGGGCGGTGCGGTCGACGTTGGTGACGGCCTGCCGCTTGGCGACCTCGCCGACGAGGACGTCGCCGTTCTTGGCGAAGGCCACGACCGACGGGGTGGTCCTGGCACCCTCCGCGTTGGCGATGACCGTGGGTTCGCCACCCTCCAGCACGGCCACCACCGAGTTCGTGGTGCCGAGATCGATGCCGACCGAACGTCCCATCGTCGTCCCCTTCCGTCAGGGAGCCTCCCGTGCCACCGGACTTCCAGCACAAATCGTGCGCGGGCTTCTGTCAATGGGGCGCAGGAGGCACACCTCTACGGGGAGTGACCGTCGCGGAGCTCAACCGCCCGCCGGGGCCGGTCGGTGATCACCACGTGCACCCGCGCGTCGGCGAGGAACCGGCGCAGTCGGGAGTCGTCGTTGACGGTCCAGACCATGGTGAACAGGCGGTGCCGGGCCGCGCGGCGCAGCACGGTGGCGCGGGCGAGGAGCTGGTGCACGGCCACGCCGTGCGCGCCGCAGGCCCGCAGGCGTCGCAGCGGGAACAGCTCGCCGGCCCGGGTCCCGGCCAGCCGGGCCGCCCCGACCTCCTGCCGGTCGCGGCCCAGGGACAGGGCGGTGCGGACCCCGGGGAAGTCCCGGGTGATCGCGGCGACGGAACGGTCCTCCAGGGAGGTGGCGACGAATCCGTCCCGGCCGAGCAGCGCCACCGCCCGGTCGACGACCTCGTGCTCGTAACCGGTCTCCTTCAGGTCCAGGTGCCCGGCGAGTTTCCCGGCGACCAGGGCCATCACCTCCTCGACGAGGGGAACGGCGTATCCGGCGCGCCGGCACAGTTCGGCGTATGTGATCCGGTTCAGCGGGGGGCCGGTGCGGCCGCCGGCCCGGGCGTCGTGGTGGACGACGAGCACGCCGTCGGCCGTGCGGCGGATGTCGAACTCGGCGTACTCCGCTCCGGAGGCGAGCGCGTCCTCATATGCCTGGAGGGTCGCGGCGCCGTGGCGCTCGGAGCCGCCGCGATGGGCGGAGACGGCGGGTCGGGCGGCCGACGGGGGGTGCGGGGGGCTGGTCACGGCTTCATGATCGGGGATTTCCGGTGGCGGCGGCCTCCCCGTGTCGCCCGGCGCGGCCGTGGTGCCGCCGGCGCCGGGCGCGCCGAACCGGCCGGTGCGCTGGGGCGCGGCCGGCCGGTGTCGGGGGTGGGGCGTCGGGTCAGGCGAGCTTCGCCGACAGGGTGATCGTGGTGCCGGTGAGGGCCTGGCTGACGGGGCAGTTCTTCTTGGCGTCCTCGGCGGCGGCGACGAACGCGTCGTTGTCGAGACCGGGGACCGTGCCCTCCACGGTGAGGTGGATGCCGGTGATGCCCTCACCCGGCTGGAGGGTGACGTCGGCCGAGGTCACGAGCTTGGTGGGCGGGGTTCCCGCGCCGGCCAGGCCGTGGGAGAGGGCCATGGAGAAGCAGCTGGAGTGGGCGGCGGCGATCAGCTCCTCGGGGCTGGTCTTGCCGTTCGCCTTCTCGGCGCGCGACGGCCACGACACCGGCTGTTCACCGATGCCGGAGGAGTCGAAGGTGACGACGCCGTTGCCCTCGAGCAGGTTGCCTTCCCAGACGGTGTGTGCGGAGCGCGTGGTGGCCACGGTTGTTCCTTTCGAGTGGGTTTCCCGTCGGACGGGTTTCCGTGGTTCCCATCCGATCACACTCTCGCTCACCGTACCCGGAACACCGGCCCCCGAGCCGTGAACGGCAGCCGGTTGCCCTGCGGGATCAGGTAGGCGTGTTCCCGCCGGATCCGCAGGACGTCGCACAGGCCGTCGGTGATGACCAGAACCGGCGCGCCGCGCGGGAAGTCGTCGGCGCGGTGCAGCAGGTCGATTCCGGGCTGCAGGACCGTGCCGCCGCGTCCGTGCACGCGGACCCGGCCCGCGATCTCGGTGACCGGGAGATAGCCGGCGTCGTGCGGTGCGGCGTCGCAGAAGACGACGCGGGCGGCCGGTACGTCGCGGGCCTCGGCGTAGGAGGCGATGGCGCCGAGGGCCTTGCCGAGGAGGGTGCGGTCCATGGAGCCGGAGGTGTCCAGGACGACGCCGAAGGTGCAGCGGGCGACCTCCTCGGGCGGGAAGTAGCGGCCCGCGCGGGGGATGTCGGGCGTGGACGCCTGGCGGCGGGCGGGGCGGGAGTACGTCCGCAGGGGTTCGGGGCGTGGGACGAACTCGTCGAACCAGCGGGCCAGTCGGGCGTCCCAGGGCAGCGGCGGGTGGCTCAGGGCGCGGATCTCCTGCACCAGCCCGCCGGGCAGGTGGCCCCGTTCCTGCCGTTCGTGCAGGTCGAAGCCCTGGGCGAGGCCGCGCCGGTAGAAGCCGTCGAGGTCGACGCAGTCCCGGGGCGGACCGAGGGGGGCGCCGAGGACGTCGCCGGCTCCCCTGCCGCGCGGGGTGGCCAGGCGGCGCATGCGGCGCAGGTCGCGGGCGATGCGGTCGTAGACCTCCTCGGCGGACAGCCCGGCCAGCTCCGGGTCGTGGAGGAGCCCGTCGGGCATGGTGCCGACCTGCATCTCGCGCAGCCATCCGTTGATGACGTAGTCGCAGGCGACGTTGAAGAGGTACGGGTCGCGGGTGCCGCAGCGGTCGCCGTGCCGGAGGGCGGCGTGCAGCATCTCGTGGGCGAGGACGAACCGCCATTCGTCGTCCTCGAGCCGGTGCAGTGGGTTGATGTAGATCTCGCCGGCCTCGGCGTTGACGGCGGCGATCTGGATCCCGTGGGCGCGGGCGAGCTCGGCGTCGGGGACGAGCCGGATGCCTGCCGCGATCCCGCCGAGCAGCGGGTAGGAGGAGATGAACCAGCTCAGCGCGCGTTCCCAGGGTCGCGCCGGGTCCACCTCGTCGTCGAGGCGGGCGCGTCGGCCGCCCGCCATGTCCATCGCGGCGGACACGGTCCGGGTGAGGGCGGTGGCGAAGGCGAGCTGCCGGTCGGGAGGCTTTCCGTTCCGCCAGGTGTCCCAGGTCAGCAGCAGCTGGTCGGGGGCGGGGCCGGCCGTGCCGCAGCGCTCGTACGCGGTGGGCAGACCGGTGCGGCGCCAGCGGGCGGCGAGCTGCTCCTCGTCGCCGTCGGGGTAGGTGAGCGGGTGGTCCTCGGGGGCCCTGCCGACGGGGAAGGTGAGGAGGAAACGGTTGACGACGGTGCAGCGGGCGGCGATGTCGTACCGGTCGGGCTGGGTCCGCACGGCGTTCTCCGCCGGGAGGTGGCCGAAGGCGAGGTGCAGGCCGGCGTGGGCGATCGACCAGGCCCAGACGGCGGGGTCGGCGATCCGGGCCGGGTGGGCGTGCAGGTCGCCGTCGGAGTCGACGCGGACGAGGCCGTCGCGCGGCGCGAGCTCGCAGTCCTCCCGGCGGCAGACGCCGAAGCCGAGGGCGTCCAGCGCCGGGTTGGCGCGCACCAGCCGCAGCCCTTCGGTGAACGCCTCCGCCGCCAGGTCCCGCTTCTTCTTGCCGCGGCCGCCCCGGCTCACCGGCGGGCCTCCACCAGCCGGGGCATGTCGCGGGCAGCCTCCACCAGGAACCAGGAGGGCAGCACCGGGTTGCCGTCGGCGTCGGAGGCGATGACGGTCTGGGCGACCTCGACGGATATCTCGGCGAGCCGCACGAGCAGCGACTTGGCGCGGTGGGCGGTCTGCCGGCCGTTCGCGGACATGTGTTCCTTGACGGCGGGGAGTTCCTTGATCAGGCGGCCGCGGAACGACTCGGCGAGGTAGTAGAGCAGGTCGCGGTCCTCGACGCGGTGCGGCCAGGGGGCGTCGCCCCTGAGGATGGCCTCGATGCCGTACCGGCTGCGGACGATCTTGACGTAGCCGCAGAAGGCGGTGGCGTGCGCGGGCGTCAGCGTGCCGTGGGCGAGGACCTTGAGGGTGTCCTCGTCGAGGCCCTGGCCGAAGGAGTGCAGGGCGTCGGAGAGCATGTGCCAGGAGCGGGGCGTGGAGAAGGGTTCCTCGGTCTTCGGCGGCTTGGACCACAGGTGGTCGGGGCGGTCGGTGAGGTGGTCGAGGACCCAGCGGTGGATGCCGTTGCCCGCCGCCCAGGCCAGCCAGTCCCTCGAGGACGCCTCCAGGTGGACGTGGGTGAGGCGGTTGACGAGCGCGGAGGCGATGGGGCGGGCGAGGGCGTTGTCGGTGGACCGGTTTCCGGCGCCGATGACGATCGAGCCCCGGGGAAGTTCGTAGTTTCCGATACGGCGGTCCAGGATCAGCGAGTAGAACGCCTTCTGCACATCCGGCGTGGCCGCGTTCAGCTCGTCCAGGAACAGGCAGTACGGCTCGTCGCGGGCGATCGCCTCCGGCGGGCAGAACACCGACCGTCCGTCGCGGATCTGCGGCACGCCGATCAGGTCCTCGGGCGCGAGCTGCGTACCGAGCAGGCTCACGCATTCCAGGCCCAGCGACTCGGCGAACTCCCTGACCAGGGAGGACTTTCCGATGCCGGGGGCGCCCCACAGGAACACCGGCCGGACGGTGGCGAGGCCGAGGAGGAGGTCGGGGATGCGGGAGGGCGTGACGGTGACGGCTGCCTGCAAAGCAGGGGCTCCTTGCGAGGGTCGTGGCAGAACTCGAGAAGGGCGCAGCGGCGCGGACTGCGACCAGTGTGTTCGTACGGCCCTGTCGGCGCAGCCGATTTTCAGGCGGCCCGTTCCTGAGGTGCCGGTTCCAGGGGGACCTGGGGGCCGTTGGACTCGCGCAGCCAGCGGCGCAGGACGCGGTGGACGTGTTCGGCGCCGGACAGCGCCTCGTCCTCCTCGACGGGCGCGGACAGGGCGAGCGGAGAGAGCAGGAAGGGTCTGGCCTGGGCGCCGCCGAGGCCGCCGTGGGAGCCGATCTGCTCCTCGAAGGCGAGGACCTCGCCGTCGGCCGGGTCGTGGAAGGAGTTGACCATGATGTCGGCGGTGTGCGGGAAGGAGTGGGTGCGGCGCACGGCGTCGGCGGCGCCGGGCCCGAACGCGGCCAGCGGGCCGGAATCGTCGTCGAGCCGGCCGAGGGGTATCTCCGCGCCGTAGGCGCCGAGGACGACCCCGCCGTGCTCCTCGCTGCGCACCAGGAGGAAGCCGATGCCGGGGTGGTTGGCGAGGGTGGGCAGCAGGGCGGGGTGGCGGGCGTCGATCTCCTCCTTGCTCATCCGGTGCGGGACGTCCGGGAAGGAGATCAGGCCGAGGTTGCCGGAGGCCAGCACGACCGGCTCGGAGCGGCGGCCGGACGGGCGGTGCTGGGCGCGGCCCTCCTCCACGGGCCGGTGCAGCGCCGCCCGGACGGCCGCGCGGGCCTCGGCGCCGCTGTGGGTGCGCTCGGCGCGGCGCGGCACGGGCAGCCCGCAGCCGGCCCGCACCAGGTCGCCGAGGGTGAGGCCGTAGCGGGCGCGGAAGGTCTCGCCGGGGCTCTGGCCGTGGTCGGACAGGACCACGATCCGGTAGGGGCGGGGGGCGTGCTCGGCGACCGTCTCGATCAGCGCCAGGGCCCGGTCGAGGCGGCCGAGCACCTGTTCGGTGTCGCGGCCGAGCGGTCCGGAGTGGTGCGCCACCTCGTCGTAGGCGACCAGGTCGGCGTAGACGGCGGTGCGGCCGGCGAGCATGTCGCCCATGACGGCGGCCACGACGACGTCCCGTTCGACGACGGTCGCGAAGGCTCGGACGAACGGGTAGAGGCCGCCGCGTGCCACGCGCGGACGCTCCTTGCGCAGCCGGGCGCGGGTGGACTGGGCGATCTCGCGGACCACCTCGGCGATGAACGACAGTGCCGTGCGCACGGCGTTGGCCGGGTCGGAGAAGTAGGCGAAGTACCCGGCGCGGGAACGGGTTTCCCGGCTGCGGCGGCGCGTGGCTATGGACAGCACGAGGGCCTGTTCGTCGGCGCCGCCGCCGAAGAGGTTGCCTCGGCTGGCGCCGTCGGCGGAGAGCAGCCCGCCGTCGCCGGTGCGCTCGACGGCGCGGCGCTGGAGTTCGGCGGCGCTGGTGGGGCGGTTGCAGACCATCACCTCGCCGGTGTCCTTCTCGTACCAGCGGAAGGCGGGCACGTCGTGGTTGCTGCCGTGCAGGATGCCGAGCTGGCTGGCACCGGTCTGGCTGGACCAGTCGGTGTGCCAGGGGGTGAGGCGGTGGGTGCACCGGCGGTCGGCGGCCTCGCCCAGCCATCCGGCGACCGTCGGCATCACCCCCTTGGCCACGGCCGTGGCCAGTACGTCGTGGCCGACGCCGTCGAGCTGGACGAAGACGGTGCCGGGGGTGGGCGGGCAGGGCGGGCCGCTCCGGCGGCGGCGGTCGGCGAGGCGGTAGAGGCGGCGGCGGTAGGCGTCGTCGTCGCGGACGGCCAGGGCGCCGCCGGTCGCGGAGGCGACGGCGGACATCACGGCGGCGACGATGACTGCGGTCTCGGGGGCGGCCTCGGTCTGTCCGGACGGGGTCAGCCGCAGGGCGATCAGCAGCAGGGAGCCGTTGAGGAAGAACACCAGCAGGCCCAGGACGAGCGCCGGCACGAGCAGCAGCAGGCGTACCAGCAGCGGCCAGGCGAGGGCGGAGAGGACACCGAAGACGCCGGCGCCGACGGCCGCGGTGACGGCGATGGTGGTGGCGCTGTCGCCGTCGGCGGACTGCAGGCGGAAGTCCGGCAGGATGCCCGCGAGCACCAGCATCGTCAGCGTGGAGACGGCCCACACCGCGAGACTCCGCCCGGCCTGGCTGACGGCCCGCCGCCACCGCACCCCTTGCACGCCCCGTCCACCTCGTCTTCCGGCCCCGACGCCCGTGAGGGGCCGTCATCCACCCTGTCATACGGCACTGACAGTCGCCCCGGGATATCGCCGGTGGCGACCCGGCCGCCGGTGGCGGCAAGCGCGGCGCATCCGGGTCGGCGGCTGCCCGCCGGAGGGCACCGGGGGGGGCGCCGCGGCGGCGGATCCTCTCGGCTACCGTCCGTCGTAGCCGGCCGTCGGCATCGACAGCCGCCGGTGCACACGGGCCTTCATCTGGGCGTCGTAGGCGGGCTCGGCGAAGCCGACCGTCTCCACCCGCACCCCGCGCCGGGCGCACTCCTCGGCGAACTCCTCGACGTCCGACAGCGCGCTCTCCAGGACACGGCGGCTGGGCGCCACGAACAGGTCGACGCCGGGCCGCACCCCGTCCCACAGGACGCAGTGGTCGGCGCGCAGCCCGCGCACCAGCAGCTCGCGGCTGACGACGTAGCCGCGCTGGGCGGCCCAGCGCGCGCACATCGCGTGCTGGCTGCGGGAGTCCACCAGGAAGGGATCGGCGTCCAGTTCCTCGAGCGGCGTCAGACTCGCGATCGCCGTGACCCGCACCGGTCCCATGGCGTCCCCCTCACCTCCGGGTTTCGCCGCCGACCCTACTCCTGCCCGTAGGCTTCGGGGGAGTCGCGCGAAGGAGGCAAAGGGGTGCCGGTGGAGATCACCTGGTGGGGTCATGCGACCTGCACGGTCGAGGATTCGAACGTGCGCGTGCTGACCGACCCTCTGTTCGCCCGCCGGCTCGCGCATCTGCGCCGCCGCCGGGGCCTCCTGCCCCCGCCGAACGCCTGGCGGGCGGACGTGGCGCTCGTCTCCCATCTGCACGCCGACCACCTCCACGTGCCGTCGCTGGCGCGTCTCGCGCCGGGCACGCGCCTGCTGGTGCCCCGGGGCGCGCCGCGCGCCGTGCCGGGGCTGCGGCGCCTGGCGCATCTGCGGGTCAGCGAGGTGGAGCCGGGTGACGAGACGTCGGTGGGCGGGCTGCGGGTGCGGGCCGTGCCCGCGCGGCACGACGGACGGCGGCTGCCGGTGGGCCCGCACCGCTCCCCCGCGCTCGGGTACGTCGTCGAGGGCGAGGCGCGCACCTACTTCGCCGGGGACACCGGGCTGTTCGAGGAGATGGCCAAGGAGGTCGGGCCGGTCGACGTGGCGCTGCTGCCGGTGGGCGGCTGGGGGCCGTATCTCGGCGAGGGGCATCTGGACGCGGGCCGGGCGGCCGAGGCGCTGGCGCGGCTGGCGCCGGGGAGCGCGGTGCCGGTGCACTACGGCACGTACTGGCCGATCGGGATGGACGCCGTGCGCCCCCATGAGTTCCATGCGCCGGGCGAGGAGTTCGTGCGCCTCGCGTCGCGCCGTGCGCCGGGCGTGACGGTGCACCGGCTGGAGCACGGGGAGAGCGTGCGCCTGGAGGCCGGGCGGTGAGGTGGTGGCTCGCCGCGGCCGCGACGACGGTGGTGCCGACGGAGTCCACGCAGCAAGTGCTCGGCTATCCGTCGCTGTTCCTGCTGGTGCTGATCGGCGCGCTGGTGCCGGTGGTGCCGACGGGGGCGCTGGTGAGTTCGGCGGCGGTGGTGGCGTTCCATCAGACGGCGCCGTTCGCGCTCGCGCTGCTGTTCGTGACGGCGTCCCTGGCGGCGTTCCTCGGCGACGCGACGCTGTACTGGCTGGGGCGGCGCGGCCTGCGGTCGAAGAACGGCTCGCGCTGGCTGGAGGCGATACGCTCGCGCGCCCCGGAGGAGCGGCTGGCGCAGGCGCAGGAGAAGCTCGCCGGCCACGGCACGGCCGTGCTGGTGCTGTCCCGGCTGGTGCCGGCGGGCCGGATCCCGGTGATGCTGGCCTGTCTGCTGGCGGAGTGGCCGCTGCGCCGCTTCGTCCGCGGCAATCTGCCGGCCTGTCTGGCCTGGGCGCTCACGTACCAGTTGATCGGTATCCTCGGCGGCTCCCTGTTCCCGGAGCCCTGGCAGGGCGTGGTGACGGCGGTCGCGCTGACCGTGGCGATCAGCGCGGCGCCGAGCGTGTGGCGAAGGATCAGACGGCCACGGGCGGCCTGATCCGGCACTCCGGGGCGAAACACACGCCAGTGCCGCGGCAGACGACGTTCGCCCCGTCGCGACGCCCGGCACGCTCCCCCAGTGGGGGCGCCCCCACTTTCCGCATCGGGCACAACCCCAAGTACGTCCCGTACGAGGGCTTGCGCCCGGCACGCCGAGAGCACACACCGGACGCCGCTCCGGGGGAACGTCGCCTGCCGCGGCACTAGTCCAAGGTCCGTGAGCCTCCGATCGGCAGGTCCCACAGGGCCTCGCGGTCCAGTCCCGCCTTCCGCCAGGCCGCGCGGACCCGTTCCAGGGGCTCCAGCACGGGCTCGGCGGACAGGACGAAGGTGCCCCAGTGCATGGGCGCCATGCGGCGGGCGCCCAGATCGAGGGCGGCCCTGACGGCCTCCTCCGGGTCGCAGTGGACGTCGCTGAGCCACCAGCGGGGGTCGTAGGCGCCGATGGGCAGCAGGGCCAGGTCGATGCCGGGGTAGCGCTGTCCGATGCGGGAGAACCAGTGGCCGTAACCGGTGTCGCCGGCGAAGTGGACCCGCTGCCCGTCGGGCGCGGTGAGCACCCAGCCGCCCCACAGGGAGCGGCAGGTGTCGGTGAGGGTGCGCTTGGACCAGTGGTGGGCGGGGACGAAGTCGAAGCGGACACCGGACAGTTCGGCCGCCTCCCACCAGTCCAGCTCGGTCACACGGGTGAAGCGGCGGCGGTGGAACCAGCGGCCGAGCCCGGCCGGCACGAACACGGGCGTGTCGCGCGGGAGGCGGCGCAGCGTGGGCGCGTCCAGGTGGTCGTAGTGGTTGTGGCTGATGACGACCGCGTCGACGGTCGGCAGCGCCTCCCAGGGAATGCCGACGGGGGTGATGCGGGCCGGGGTGCCGAGGATGCGGCGGGACCACACCGGGTCGGTGAGGACGGTCAGTCCGCCGATGCGGACCACCCAACTGGCGTGTCCCGCCCAGCTGACGGCGACGGTGCGGGCGTCCACGCGCGGCAGCGGGGCCGGCGCGAACGGCAGCCGGGGAATGTCGGCGAGGCCCTCCTTGCCGGGCCGTACGGAGCCCTCGCGGGCGAAGCGGGCGAGGGCCTTGAGTCCGGGCAGCGGAGCGGTCAACCGGTCGTGGAAGGTACGCGGCCACACCCGCGGCTCCCCCAGCGGGCGGGGCTCGGCGAGGGGCGGGACGGTGGGAGCGGACAGGGGTGACGGGGCGTCGGTGTCCCGGGTGGTCACCGTGCCGGTGGGGGTGGTGGTCGACTCGGACTGCTGCGTCATCGAGGAGGCTCCCATCGCTGAGCGTCGTCACGGAGATCGTCGAAGACCGACCTCAAGAGGATCAACGCGCGTTGCACGTGCGGCAGTTCCAACGGCGTGGGTGAGGTGAGGCATTCCGTGCGCTCGGCGTCCGTGCCGCCCAGCAGCCTGCCGGTGGACAGGCGCACCCGCAGCGCCCCGAGGTCGTCTCCGAAGCGGTGGCCGCCGGGCGCGGGCATGCCGAGCCGGGCGGTGAGGAAGTCCTCCAGGTCCTGCGCGTCGCCCACGCCGTGCGACGCGAGCGCCTCGCGCAGCGGCCCGAGGTCGGCGTACAGGTGGCGTCCGGCCTGCGGCGGCAGGGCGAAGGCGCCGGCGGCGACGACGGTGGCGTGCACCGCCTCGGCCACGCGCGCGTGCAGGCGTACGGCGGCGGCCACGCGCGCGGTGACGGGCTCGGGCTCGGCCAGAGCGTGGGCGGCGGCGGCGGCGACCGGTGCGGCCACGCGCGCGTCGAGGGCGGTGAGCACGTCGAGCACGCGCGCGTGCAGGCCTTCCCCGGCGGCCGAGGCGGGGAAGCGGGCTACGGCGGCCGGCCAGCCGACTGGCAGCAGCGCGCCGGCCAGGTCGGTGACGACGGTGACCTGCTCGGGCAGCATCTCGGCGGGACTGACCAGCACGGTGCCGTGCGGGTCGTGCAGGGTGTCGCGCCAGGTCTCGTCGCTGACCAGATGCAGGCCTTCCCCGGCGGCGGCCTCGACGGCCTCGTGGAGCACCTCGGGCGGGGCGACGGTGGCGGTGGGGTCGTCGGCGACGGACAGCACCAGCAGCCGCGGCTCGCCGCCCTCGGCACGCACCCGGCGCACGGTCTCCAGCAGGGCGAACGGATCCGGCACGCCCCCGCACTCGGCGGGCGTCGCCACATGGAAGACGGGCCGGCCCAGCAGGCGCGCGTACGGCGCCCACCAGGCCGCGCAGGGCCGGGGCACCAGGACGTCGCCGCCGAGCGCGGCGGTCAGCGCGAGCAGCAGGGCCGGGGCGCCGGGCCCGGCGACGATCCGCCCGGGCCCGGCGGGGGTGCCGCGTCGTTCCCAGTAGCCGCAGGCGGCGTCCAGGAGCGCGGGTCCGCCGCCGACGGGTTCGCCGTACGCGCGCGTGGCTGCTTTCGCGAGCACGGCGGCGAGGTCGGGCAGCACGGGCAGTCCGTCCGGCGGGAGCGGCGGGCCGTAGCGGACGGGCCCGTGGCCTTCCGGTTCCGTGCGCCGCATGGGTCCTCCGCGCAGTCCGTCCCTGTGCCGTGTGCCGCCGGGGCCCCGTGCCGTGTGGTGCCTGCCGTCTCGGTGGTGTCCGTCGTCCCGGTGGTGCGTGGCGTTTCGCATGGGGCGGGTCGTGCCCCCGGGCTCTGAGTACCCAGCAGTGCCCGTTCCCATGGCCGCCCGCCAGCGTTGCGCCGGTCACAGCGGGCCGGGGGGTCCTCCGGCGAGGTCAGGCGTCCGCCGGGGGCTAGCGGCGGCGCACCAGCCGGTGCGCGGCGGCCCCGCACGCGCCGGCGATCAGCAGACCGCCGGCGACCAGAGCGGGCACGGAATCGCGGAAGGCTCCGCCGGTCCCGGCCCGGACGCCGTGTGCGACCGTGGCGGGATCGGTGGCGTGGACGTGGGCTGTGGGGTGGGCCGTCGGGTGGGCGGTGGGCTGGGTCGTGGCGCAGGCGTCGTAGGAGCAGGTGGGGCCGGTGCCGGTGGAGCCGGGGTCGGTGTGGCCGGGGTCGGTGTGGCCGGGGTCGGTGGGGCCGGTGCCGGTGGAGCCGGAGTCGGTGTGGCCGAGGTCGGTGTAGCCGGTGCCGGTGGAGCCGGAGTCGGTGGAGCCGGGGTCGGTGGAGCCGGAGTCGGTGTAGCCGGAGTCGCAGGAAGCTCCGCTCCGGCCGGGGTCGACGGCGCATGGCTGGGTGCCGCCGTCGCTGCCGCCGGCGTCGCTGACGTCGAAGGTCGCGCTCCAGGGCCCGCCCTGTCCGCCGGGCGGTGCCGGGCAGGTCCCGTCGACGGTCCAGGCGCTGTCCGGCCCCGTCCCGCCGTCCGTTTCGGCGAGGTCGGGGACGATGTCGGCGCTGCCCTGGTAGGCGGGCCCGGCCGCTCCCCCGCCGTCGCCGGGGACCCGGCTCAGCTTGACGGTGCCCTCGGCGAAGGCCGGGGAGACGGCGTCCAGGGTTTCGGGGGCGGTGCCCTCGAGGGGGTCGCAGGAGACGGACACGGTGACGCTGCCACCCGGGTCGACACTGCCCGGGCCGACTTCGGCCGCCGGATCGGCGACCGCGACCGGCCCGGCGACGACCAGCAGGGCGGCGGCGAGGAGGAAGGGGGCGGTGCGGCGCATGCAAGGGCTCCTTAGGCCGACGAGTGCGGGCCACGGCGTTCATGCCTCGCCCTCATCACAGCCCGGGAGGACCCGCCCCGCGCGCGGCCACGGGCCATTGGCGGGACGGAAGCCCGCCACACGGGTGACTCGCAGGCGCGACGCCCGCCCCTACGCGGCGTCCCTCAGAACCTCTTCGCGCAACCGGTCGCAACACCGATTGATCAGCCGTGACACATGCATCTGCGAGATCCCCAACCGCTCGGCGATCCGGCTCTGTGTCATGTCCCCGAAGAACCGCATGTAGAGAATCGCCCGCTCCCGCTCGGGCAGCGCCGCGAGCCGAGGCCGAACGGCCTCCCGGTCCACGACGGTGTCCAGCGCCGGATCGGCCGCCCCCAGTACGTCGCTCAACGAGTAGCCGCCCTCACCACCGGGCATCTCCGCGTCCAGCGACAGCGCGGTGAAGCTCTCCAGCGCCTCCAGCCCGGCCCGTACGTCCTCCTCGCTCAGCTGCGCCTGCTCGGCGATCTCGGTGACGGTCGGGCTGCGTCCGGGCACGGTCTGGGACAGGTCCTGGCAGGCGAAGCGGACGCGGTTGCGCAGCTCCTGGACGCGGCGGGGCACGTGCACGGTCCACATGTGGTCGCGGAAGTGCCGTTTGATCTCGCCGGTGACGGTGGGGACGGCGTAACTCTCGAAAGCGTTGCCCCGCTCGGGGTCGTAGCGGTCGACGGCCTTGACGAGGCCGAGCGCCGCGACCTGGCGCAGGTCCTCGTGGCTCTCGCCGCGGCTGCGGAAGCGTCCGGCGATGCGGTGGGCCATGGGCAGCCAGGCCTCGACGAGCTGGTCACGGAGGGTGTCGCGCCGGGGGCCCGGCGGCAGTGCGGCGAGCCTGCGGAAGGCGTCGGCGGTGTCGGGGGCGTCGTCGTGGGGGTGGCGCTTCGCGTTCGCTCGATTTCGCATGATGCGTGGCAACTCCCTTGGAGTGCTCAGGGTTGACCGGTCTCCGTGGGAGTGCGGCCACAGCCGGCCGGGCCTGCCGGGGCCGTCGGCTACGGCGGTCCCACGGACGTGCCTCCGGTCCGAAGCACTGGGAGAGCGCCTGCCCCCGGCCCCCGCCCGCAAACGCCTGCCCAGGTTTTCCGGCGGTCCTCGGGGTCACTCGGCACACGTCACCTCAAACGTCCGCATGCCTTCTTTTCCCGACACCGGGAGGTCACGTCCATGAGCACCAAGGTCTCCGACCACATCCTGCAGCGGCTGCGCGAGTGGGGCGTGGAGGAAGTGTTCGGCTACCCCGGCGACGGCATCAACGGTCTGCTGGCCGCTTGGGGCCGGGCCGAGGACCGACCGCGGTTCGTGCAGTCCCGGCACGAGGAGATGTCCGCGTTCGAGGCGACCGGTTACGCCAAGTTCAGCGGCCGTCTCGGGGTGTGCGCGGCGACCTCGGGACCGGGCGCGATCCACCTGCTCAACGGCCTCTACGACGCCAAGCTCGACCATGTGCCGGTGCTGGCGATCGTCGGTCAGACGCACCGCACGGCGATGGGCGGCTCGTACCAGCAGGAGGTGGACCTGCACACCCTGTTCAAGGACGTCGCCTCTGACTTCGTGGAGACGGTGACCGTTCCCGAGCAGCTGCCGAACGTCCTGGACCGGGCGATCCGCACCGCGTACGCCCGCCGCTGTCCGACCGCGATCATCATTCCCGGGGACGTGCAGGAGCTCGAATACTCCGCCCCCACCCATGAGTTCAAGATGGTGCCCTCCAGCCTGGACCGCAGCGGCTGGACGGCGATCCCGTCGGAGGAGTCCCTGGAGCGGGCCGCCGAGATCCTCAACTCCGGCGACAAGGTGGCCATCCTGGCCGGGCAGGGTGCGGCCGGCGCCCGCGCGGAGGTCGAGCGGATCGCCGAGGTGCTGGGCGCGGGCGTGGCCAAGGCGCTGCTCGGCAAGGACGTCCTCAGCGACGAACTCCCCTACGTCACCGGCTCCATCGGCCTGCTCGGCACCCGTCCGTCGTACGAGATGATGCGCGACTGCGACACCCTGCTGACGATCGGCTCCTCCTTCCCCTACACGCAGTTCCTTCCGGAGTTCGGCAAGGCGCGGGGCGTGCAGATCGACATCGACCCGCACATGGTGGGGATGCGCTATCCGTACGAGGTGAATCTCGTCGGCGACGCGAGGGAGACGCTGCGGCGGCTGATCCCGATGATCCGGGGCGAGGAACGCGGCCGCGAATGGTTCGACACCGTGTGCGACAACGTACGGCGCTGGCACGAGGTGATGGAGCGGCGGGCGCAACTGTCCGCCGACCCGATCAACCCGGAGTACGTGGCCCGCGCCCTGGACCCGCTGCTGCCGGCCGACGCCATCGTCACCTCCGACTCGGGCTCGGTTGCCAACTGGTACGCCCGGCATCTCACGATGCGCCCCGGCATGCGCGCCTCCCTCTCCGGCACGCTGGCGACGATGGGCTGCGGGGTGCCGTACGCGATCGGCGCCAAGTTCGCGCACCCGAACCGGCCGGCGATCGCGCTGGTCGGGGACGGGGCGATGCAGATGAACGGCATGGCGGAGCTGATCACCGCGGCCAAGTACCGGCACCGTTGGGAGGATCCGCGGCTGGTGGTCGCCGTGTGGAACAACCACGACCTCAATCAGGTGACGTGGGAGATGCGCGCCATGGAGGGCGCCCCGTCGTTCCTGCCCTCGCAGGAACTGCCGGACGTGCAGTACGCGGCGTTCGCCCGCTCGCTGGGACTGACCGGGGTGCGGGTGGAGAAGCCCGAGGACGTCGAGGCGGGCTGGCGTACGGCCCTGGAGGCGGACGGGCCCGCGGTCGTGGAGTTCCTCACCGACCCCGCGGTGCCGCCGATCCCGCCGCACGCGACCTGGGAGCAGATGGAGGCGACGGCCGAATCGATCCTCAAGGGTGACGCCGACCGCGGCTCCATGATCAAGCAGGGGTTCAAGGCGAAGGTGCAGGAGTTCCTGCCGGGCAGGAAGTGACGGCTCCGGTCCCCGCGGGATCTCGTATGCAATATCCGCCATTCGGGATCTCGCATACCGGCATCCGTCTCCGCCAACCCGTGTCGGCTCCCGCCCCACGGGTACGCGGTGGGCCGGCCGAGAAGATCTGGAGGGAGACATGCAGCGAGGCAGTGACCGGCTGAGTGTGCACCGGGACGACGAGATGAAGCACGAACTGCAGGGTCTGCTCCGGTCCGGGCACCCCACGCGGTCCGAGGAATGGCACGACCCGGAGCCGTCCGCGGAGGACGATCCCGAGGTCTGGGGCGGTCCGGTGGTGCCCGGCACCTCCCGGGCGTCCCTGGCCACGGTCCGGCTGGAGCTGGGCCGGATCCTGGGGCGCAGCCCCTTTCCCGCGGGCCCGGACGAACTGGCCCTGACCCTGCGCCGCAGGAACGCGCCGGACGCGCTGGTGGAGGCCGTACGGCGGCTGCCGCACAAGGAGCGCTACGCCAACGCGGCCGCGCTGGCCGAGGCGCTGGTGGGGAGCGGCCGGTGAGCCGCGGTGACCGTGCGGCTCAGATCGCCGCCACGGGCGCCACCGTCGACGTGGGCGACGCGACCACCCGCTATCTGCTGTACGGGCTGCTGCCGAGCTGGTTCGTGCCCGGTCTCGCCGACTGGGCCATGCACCGGCGCACCCGTATCGAGGACACGGCGGGTACCAAGGAGTCGTTGATCCACTCGCTGATGATGGCCGAGGTCGGCCTCCCCATCGCACTCACCCTGCGCTACGAGGTCAATCCGCTGCTGCTGACCGTGCAGTGCGCGGGCGCCGCGGTGCACGAGGCGACCGCGCTGTGGGACGTACGGACGGCCGTGCACAGCGAGCGCGAGGTCAAGCCCGTGGAGCAGCACATCCACAGTTTTCTGGAGTCGCTGCCGTTCGGTGCGCTGGCCTCGCTGATGTGCCTGCACGCCGACCAGGTGAAGTCCCTGCTGCGGGGCGGACGCGGCGATCCGGACGCATGGCGGCTGGTGCCCCGCCGGAAACCGCTTTCACCCGGCTATCTGGCGGCCATCGCCGCCGCCATCGGCACCTGTGTGCTCCTGCCCTACGGCGAGGAACTGCTGCGCTGCCGACGGGCGGCCAGGGCCAGGAAGAAGAAGCGCGCCGGGGGCGACGCGGCCCACCGGCATGCCACGAAAGGACATTGAACGATCATGCGTATCGCGTTTCTGACGGCACCCGAGGGCGTCGAACAGGTCGAGCTCACCGATCCCTGGCAGGCCGCGGTGGACGCGGGCCACGAGCCCGTGCTGGTGTCGACGGAGTCCGGCGAGATCCAGGCCTTCAACCACCTCGACAAGGCGGACACGTTCATGGTGGACGAGGTCGTCGGCGAGGTCCCCGCGGAGTCCTTCGGCGGCCTGGTCCTGCCGGGCGGGGTCGCGAATCCGGACTTCCTGCGGATGAACCCGAAGGCCGTGGCGTTCGTGAAGGAGTTCTTCGAGCAGGGGCGGCCAGTCGCCGCGATCTGCCACGCCCCGTGGACGCTCGTCGAGGCGGACGTCGTGCGCGGCCGTGAACTGACCTCGTGGCCGAGCCTGCAGACGGACATCCGCAACGCCGGCGGCACCTGGGTGGACGAACAGGTGAAGATCTGCGACCACGGCCCCAACAAGCTGGTCACCAGCCGCAGGCCGGACGATCTGAAGGCGTTCTGCGAGGCCTATCTGGACGTGTTCGCCGGGGAGGCGAACTGATGGGGCCGTCGGCCGACCGCAAGGACCACCAGCTCGACGGCTTCCGCGCCGAGGACCCGGCGTCCGGGCCGCTGACCACCGACCAGGGCGTGGAGGTCGACCACACGGACGACTCACTGGCCGCCGGCGAGCGCGGGCCGACCCTGATGGAGGACTTCCACTTCCGGGAGAAGCTCACCCGCTTCGACCACGAACGCATCCCCGAGCGGGTGGTGCACGCACGGGGCGCGGGCGCCTACGGCTACTTCGAACCGTACGAGTCCTGCGCCGAGTTCACCCGCGCCGCCTTCCTGCAGGACCCGTCGGTGCGCACACCGGTGTTCGTGCGGTTCTCGACCGTGCAGGGCCCGCGGGGGTCGGCGGACACCGTGCGCGACGTACGGGGCTTCGCGACGAAGTTCTACACGTCCGAAGGGAATTACGACCTCGTCGGGAACAACTTCCCGGTGTTCTTCATCCAGGACGGCATCAAGTTCCCCGACTTCGTGCACGCGGTGAAGCCGGAGCCGCACAACGACATCCCGACGGGCGCCTCCGCGCACGACACGCTCTGGGACTTCGTGTCGCTCCAGCCGGAGACCCTGCACGCGATCATGTGGCTGATGTCGGACCGGGCGATCCCGCGCAGTTACCGCATGATGCAGGGCTTCGGGGTGCACACCTTCCGGTTCGTGAACGCGGACGGGCGCGGCACGTTCGTGAAGTTCCACTGGAAACCGCGGCTCGGCGCGCACTCGCTGGTGTGGGACGAGGCCCAGGAGTGCCAGGGCCGCGACCCGGACTTCAACCGGCGTGACCTGTGGGACGCGATCGAGGCCGGCGAGTACCCGGAGTGGGAGCTGGGCGTCCAACTGGTGCCGGAGGAGGACGAGTTCGCGTTCGACTTCGACCTGCTCGACGCCACGAAGATCATCCCTGAGGAGCTGGTGCCGGTCCGCCCGATCGGCCGGATGGTCCTCGACCGCAACCCGGAGAATTTCTTCGCGGAGACCGAACAGGTCGCCTTCCACACGGCCAACGTCGTGCCCGGCATCGACTTCACCAACGATCCGCTGCTCCAGGCCCGCAACTTCTCCTACCTGGACACCCAGTTGATCCGGCTCGGCGGCCCCAACTTCAGTCAGCTGCCGGTGAACCGCCCGGTCGCGCCGGTCCGCAACAACCAGCGCGACGGCTACCACCAGAGCACGGTCCACCGGGGCACGAACTACTTCCCGAACTCCCTCGGCGGCGGCTGCCCCGCCCACGCGGGCGCCGACGGCAAGGCGTTCACGCACTACACGGAACGCGTCGACGGCGCCACGATTCGCCGGCGCAGCCCCAGCTTCCAGGACCACTACAGCCAGCCCGCCCTGTTCTGGAACAGCATGGCGGACTGGGAGAAGCAGCACATCGTGCAGGCGTTCCGATTCGAACTGGGCAAGGTCGAGACCCGGGAGATACGGGTTCGTACGGTCGAGCAGCTCGCGCGGGTCGACGGCGGCCTGGCGCGGCAGGTGGCGGGTGGCATCGGGGTGGCCGAGCCGTCCGGCGGGATGGAGACGGCGTCCAAGCTGTCGTCTCCCGCGCTCAGCCTGGAGTCGCTGCGGGGCGAGGGGGCGATCCGCACCCGGCGGATCGCGGTGCTCGTCACCGACGGAGTGGACGCGCAGCAGGTGACGTCGGTACGGGAGGAGCTGGCCGCTCAGGGCGCGATCGTGGAGGCGCTGGCGGCGACGGACGGGAGCGTGTCGGCGATCGACGGTGAACGGTATGCAGTCGACCGCGCACTGCCGACCGTCGCCTCCGTCCTGTATGACGCCGTCCTGCTGCCGGGAGGCCCCACCGGCACCCCCGCGATCACCGGGGACCCGGACGTCATGCCGTTCGTGCGGGGCGCCTACCGGCACGGCAAGCCCGTGGGGGCACTGGGGTCCGGGGTAGGCGTGGTGGCGGCACTGAAGCCGGAGGGGGTGCGGCTGTCCACGGAGTTCCACCGGGTGGTCACCGACCAGGGGGTGGTCACGGACACCTCTCCGGGCGCCGCGAGCGAGGAGTTCGTCCAGGCGTTCGTGGCCGCGATCGCGGCGCACCGGCATTGGGGGCGGCTCCCCGTGCACGGGTGAGGCGACGGTAGGCGATCAGCGGGATGCGGTCGACGGCATGCGGGGCGGTCGACCGCATCCCGCTTTCTGCACGCGGTCGACCGCATACGTCACCCGCTCCGCCCCTCGCATCCCCCGAGCGGCACGCCGTCGGTTGCCGCGGGCGAGTCGGCGTGTTGAGGTGCAAAAGGTGCAATCGTAACATACGGTGCACACTTGTAACGCTCCGTTACAGAACGGAACACGCCACCCAGATAGCAAAGGTGATGTAATGCGCAAGCTTCACAAGGCCGGTCTCGTCGCCGCCATGATCGGTAGCCTCGGCCTGGCCGGGGCCGGTGTCGCCTCCGCCCACGGCTCGGGCGGGGACGAGGGCTCCCGGCAGTGCATTCAGCAGGGCGACGTCAACGTCGGTCTGCTGAACCTCCAGCACCTGAACCTCGGACTCGGAGGCCTGCTCGGTTCGCCCGGGATTGCCAGCGAGGACAACTCGAGGCAGCAGAGCTGCGTCACCGGTGACGGCTCCTACAGCGTGCAGGTCCGGGGCGACAGCGAGGACGGCTCGGGCCGCAAGCACGGCTGAGCGGCCTGAAACCGGACGGCCCCGGGATCCGACTTCGGGTCCCGGGGCCGTCTTGCACCGCTCAGTGGTGATGTATGCGTTCGACGGCATCCGGCAGGCGCCCGACGGACGACCGCAGACGACCGACCGCAGACCGTATACCGCCTCACACCTCCCCGGCGCCCCCGCCCGCCGCCCCCCGCCCCCACTTCCCCACCGGGGTCTCGGCCGCGGCGGGGCGAGCGCCCCGGACGCCCTCCACCGCGGTGGCCCGCTCCCTGGCCCCCTCCCGGGTGCGGCCGGGGGCCACGAAGCGGCGCGGGTTGCGGCGCAGGTACTCGCCCTCCAGCCGGGCCATGCGCTCGTTGTGGGCGCGCAGGGCGTCGTTCGAGCCGTACAGCAGGGTGTCGTGGCGCGTGCGATGGATCGTCTCCAGCTCCTTCATGAGTTGCTGGTCGTCCAGCCGGTCGGGGTCGACTCCGGTCATCGTGGTGCCCCACTCGTCGTGTTCGTCCATACGGTCCGGGTACCCGCTCGGGAGCATTGCCAGCACTACCCCCGAGCGGCATCCGGGAGGGAGCCATGGATCTCGCGTTTCTGCATCCACTGTACGAACATTCCGGCCCTTGGGCCTCCGTGTACGTCGATACCTCCCGGCACACGGAGAACACCCCTCAGGAGCGTCGCCTCACGGCCGCGGCAATGGCCCGCGAGCTGGCCCGGCAGGGTGCGGACGACGCCACGTGCCGGGCCGTGCAGCACGCCGTCGAGGAGCTGAGCCACTCCTCCGAGCCGCACGGGCGGGCCCTGTTCGCCCGGGCCGGCGAGGTCGTCCTCGATCCCGCGCTGGCCGCCCGGCCCCCGCAGGGCGACTGGGCCGAGTGGGCGCCGCTGCCCCGGGTCGCGCCACTGCTGGAGCTGGCCGACCAGGACCCGGTGTGCGTGGTGGCGTACATCGACCGCAAGGGCGCGGACTTCGAGCTGCGGACACCGTTGACCCGGGAAAGGGTGGACACGGTCAGCGGTCGGCAGTATCCGGTCCACCGCACGGCGACGGCCGACTGGTCCGAGCGGCACTTCCAGCTGAAGGTGGAGAACACCTGGGAGCACAACGCTGCGGAGATCGCGGACGCGCTCAGCGTCTGCCAGGAGGAGACCCGCGCCGATCTGCTGGTGCTGGTCGGGGACGACCGGGAGCGGCGGGCGGTGCACGAGCGGCTGCCGCGGCGGTTGCAGGACCGGGTGGTCGAGACGGACCGCGGTCAGGGCAGCAGGCTGCTGGACGAGGATGTGGAGGCGGCCCGCGCCGAGCATGTGCGTCGGCGCACCGAGGCCGAGCTGGAACGTTTCCTCGCCGCTCGGGCCCCGGACGAGAAGGGGCGTACCGGGGCGGTGGAGGGCGTGCCGGCGCTGGTCGAGGCGGCCCGTGAGCACCGGATCGACGAGTTGCTGATCCGGCCGGACAGCCCCGACGCCCACCGTGAGGTGTGGATCGGCGAGGACCCGGACCAGGTGGCGGTGCGCCGTACCGAACTGAAGGCGCTGGGCGAGCAGCACTCGTGGGCGGCCCGGGCGGACGACGCGCTGATCCGGTCGGCGGTCGCCACGGACGCGAGCGCGCTCGTCGTACCGCCCGAGGCGCCGGAGGAGGCGCCGGTGGGCGGGCTGGGCGCGCTGCTGCGCTGGAAGTAGCCCGCCTGGATTCACCTGGCCCGTTCCACGCGCCGTTCGTCCCAGACCGGGTCCGGGGTTTCCCGGACCCGGCCGTCGCTGCCGAAGACCAGGTAGCGGTCGAAGGAGCGGGCGAACCAGCGGTCGTGGGTGACGGCGAGGACCGTGCCGTCGAAGGCCTCGAGGCCTTCCTGGAGGGCCTCGGCGGACTCCAGGTCGAGGTTGTCGGTGGGCTCGTCGAGGAGGAGGGCGGTGACGCCCTCCAGTTCCAGGAGCAGGATCTGGAAGCGGGCCTGCTGGCCCCCGGAGAGCTTGTCGAAGGTCTGTTCGGCCTGCTGGGTGAGCTCGTAGCGGCGCAGCCGCGACATGGCCGCTCCCCGGTCCTGGGAGTGCTCCTTCCACAGGATGTCGAGGAGGGCGCGGCCCTGGAGTTCGGGGTGGGCGTGGGTCTGGGCGAAGTGTCCGGGCACGACCCGCGCGCCGAGCTTCCACTCCCCCGTGTGCGTCACCTCGTCACCGGCGAGGAGGCGCAGGAAGTGCGACTTGCCGGAGCCGTTGGAGCCGAGGACGGCGACGCGTTCGCCGTAGAAGACCTCCAGGTCGAAGGGTTTCATCAGGCCGGTCAGTTCGAGTCCCTTGCAGGTGACGGCCCTTACGCCGGTACGGCCGCCCTTCAGACGCATCTTGATGTCCTGCTCGCGCGGCGGCTCGGGCGGCGGGCCGGCCTCCTCGAACTTGCGCAGCCGGGTCTGGGCGGCCTGGTAGCGGGAGGACAACTCGTGGCTGATGGAAGCGGCCTGACGGAGGTTCAGGACGAGCTTCTTCAGCTGGGCGTGCTTCTCGTCCCAGCGGCGGCGCAACTCCTCGAAGCGGGCGAAGCGTTCGCGGCGGGCCTCGTGGTAGGTGGCGAAGCCGCCGCCGTGCACCCAGGCGTCGGCGCCGGTGGGCGAGGGCTCCACGGAGACGATCTTCTCGGCGGCGCGGGAGAGGAGTTCGCGGTCGTGGGAGACGAAGAGGACCGTCTTGCGGGTCTCCTTCAGCCGCTCCTCGAGCCAGCGCTTGCCGGGGACGTCGAGGTAGTTGTCGGGCTCGTCGAGGAGCAGGACCTCGTCGGTGCCGCGCAGCAGCGCCTCCAGCACCAGCCGCTTCTGTTCGCCTCCCGACAGGGTGCGGACGAGCCGGAACTGCGCCCTGTCGTAGGGCACCCCGAGCGCGGCCGTGGTGCACATGTCCCACAGCGTCTCGGCCTCGTAGCCGCGTGCCTCGGCCCAGTCGGAGAGGGCCTGCGCGTACTGGAGCTGCGCGGCCTCGTCGTCGACGGTCATGATCGCGTGCTCGGCCTTGTCGACGGCCTTCGCGACTTCCTGGATGCGGGGCGAGGACACGGAGACCAGCAGGTCGCGTACGGTCGTCTCGTCCCGTACGGAGCCGACGAACTGGCGCATCACACCCAGGCCGCCGCTGACGGTGACGGTGCCGCCGTGCGGCTTCAGCTCGCCGGAGATCAGGCGCAGCAGGGTGGTCTTGCCGGCGCCGTTGGGTCCGACCAGGGCCACCGCGGCCCCTTCGCCCACCCGGAAGGACACGTCGCCGAGCAACGCCCTCCCGTCGGGGAGGTAGTACTCGAGGTGCGCGGCTTCCAGATGTCCCATGAGGAGGCATTCTGCGGGCCGTCCCCGCCAACCGGCAAACCCTTATCCCGCCCCCGGCGCCACCTGCCCGAGCCCCTCGCCACGACCGACGGGCCGTACCGGGAACGCCTGGACCGCCGACGAAGCCAGCGGCCCCACCGGAAGAGGACCGGCCTCGCCACGGACAGCGCCCGAGCGTCGCCCTGCCGCCCCTGCCATGCCCCCGGCCCCCCGCCCCGGACGGCACCCGGCGGCGGCCGGCTCCCTCGGCGGCGTCACCGCCGGCAGCGATCACGTACGCGCCGTGCCCCGTCACCCTCGGCCCGAGCACCGCGCCCGGGCCGCGGGTACGCCCTCACCCGCCGAGCGCCTCGCCCGCCGGACGCGTCTCGCCCGCGGGACCCGCCTCGCCGGCCGGTACCACCGTGGCGCCCGCCCAGGTCAGGGCCTTCCAGCCGTCCTGCGGGGTGCCTTCCAGGATCACTGTGCCGGTGTTGGCGAGGCGGTGGGCGGCGGCGAAGGGGACGTCGATGTTGTGGGCGCGGGCGGCGACCCAGGTGCGGATCGCGGCGCCGTGGCTGACCAGGGCGACCGCTCCCGCGCCGGTCCCGGCGGCTTCGGCGGCCTCCGCGACCACGGCGTCGTAGCGCGCCAGGAATTCCACGCCGTTCTCGCCGCCCGGCATGCGCAGCTCCACCTCGCCCGTGGCCCAGGCGAACACCGTGCGCATGTAGAGCGCGCCGTCCTCGGAGTCGCCGGACCGCATCTCCAGGTCGCCCGCGGAGATCTCCCGGATGCCGTCACGGACGAGGACGTCGAGCCCGCGGGCGGCGGCCAGCGGGGCGGCGGTGAGCTGGGTGCGGACGAGCGTGGAGGCGTACACGGCCCCGATGCGCTCGTCGGCGAGGGCCGCGGGGAGGGCCGCCGCCTGCCGCTCGCCCAGTTCCGTCAGGCCGGGGCCGGGGACGGCGGTGTCGAGGAGGTAGTTCACGTTGGTGGGGGTCTGGCCGTGGCGGACGAGCAGCAGGCGCATGCGGTGACCCTTCCGGTCGCGGACGCCGTCCCGGCGGGTGACGGTGGCTTCAGGGTATCCGGAGACAGCGTGACACTCCGTCAGTCCACATGGTGAAATAGTTGGTCTCAAAATACGGTCGGCGAGCGTACGGTGATGAGCATCGCCCCGGGCTTTTCGGGAGCCGGGGGGCCGGTATGTCGAGAAGGGGTAGAGCCATGCCGAAGGCACAGGAGACCGCCGTCTACACGCACGGGCACCACGAGTCGGTGCTGCGTTCGCACACCTGGCGGACCGCCGCGAACTCCGCGGCCTACCTCCTCGGCTCGCTGAAGCCGCACATGAGGATCCTGGACATCGGCTGCGGCCCGGGCACCATCACCGCCGACCTGGCCGCCCTGGTCCCCGACGGGCACGTCACCGGCGTCGACCACGCGCCCGCCGTCCTGGAGCGGGCGCGCGCCACCGCCGCCGAGCGGGGCCTGACCAACGTCGACTTCGCGGTCGCGGACGTGCACGCCCTCGACCATCCGGACGACTCGTTCTGCGTGGTCCACGCCCACCAGGTGCTCCAGCACGTCGGCGACCCGGTGCAGGCGCTGCGCGAGATGCGGCGGGTGACGAAGCCGGGTGGGTACGTCGCCGTACGCGACTCGGACTACGCGGCGATGACCTGGTTCCCCGCCTCCCCCGGAATGGACGGCTGGCTGGACCTGTACCGACGGGTGGCGCGGGCCAACGGCGGCGAGCCGGACGCGGGGCGCCGGCTGAGGTCGTGGGCGCTGGCGGCGGGGTTCACCGACATCACGGCGACCTCCGCCACCTGGACGTTCAGCACGGCCGAGGAGCGGGCCTGGTGGAGCGGGCTGTGGGCCGACCGCACGCTGGCCTCGGCCTACGCGGAACGCGCCACGCAGGGCGGGCACGCCACCCCGGAGCAGCTGCGGGCCGTGTCGCGGGCCTGGCGGGAGTGGGGCGGGCGGGAGGACGGCTGGTTCGCCGTCCTCCACGGAGAGATTCTGTGCCGAAAGGATGTGTGAACCGCGGATGATTCCTGAAATCCGGGACACCCGGATTTCAGGAGGTTCACACTATGGTTCCCATTCTGCTGGTGCTGCTGCTGGTGCTGATACTTTTCGGTGCCGGATTCGCGGTGAAGTTGCTTTGGTGGATCGCGCTCGCGGTTCTTGTCGTCTGGCTCCTGGGATTCCTCTTCCGGGGCACCTCCGCGGCGGGAGGCAGGGGCCGTTGGTACAGGTGGTGAATTGACGGCTCTTCGGGATCATTCCCGGGGAAGCAGCGGTCCGAGCGGCCCGAGGTCCAGATTGAGGTCCTCGGGCCGCAGTCCGTAGCGGTCGCGCAGTTCGGCCATGCGGTCGTCGAGGAGCATCAGGGTGAGCCCGATGCGCTCCTCCTGCTCCTCGTTCAGGTCGCCCTGGTCGAAGCGGCGCAGCGCCTGCCGTTCCATCAGCTGGCGCAGCAGCTCCACCACGGTGAGGACGAGTTTGACCAGGTCGCGCTCGACGGTGTCGGGCTCGAGGTCCAGCCGGTTGCGGCGAGCGGTCACAGCGCATCCCCCCACGGCGACGGCACTTGTTCGTTCACGGAGCTGATCAGGGCGTTCAGGTCGATGCGGACGAGGTCGACGTCCGCGATGCGCAGCGTGACGTCGCCCGTGATGACGACCCCGCCGGCCAGCAGCCGGTCCAGCAGGTCCACGAGAGCGACCTCACGGCGCTCCACGACGGTCATGGGCCCTCCCCCTCGCCGGCCCCCTCGCCGGCGTCGTCGACGAACGAATAGGCCGCCCAAGGACCGGTGAGTTCCACGCGAATACCGGGCTCCTCGCCCTTTGTGCGGTCCACGATTTCCACGAATTCCTCGGATTGTCCGCGCGGCACGAGATAGGCGGCGTTCAGCACGTTCTGGCCGGCGGCAGAGGAAAGGGCGGAGTTCTGCGGCGGATGGAGCCTCGCGTCGTCGGCGTGCGCGCTCAGGGTGGTGTGCAGCCGGCCGGCGAATCGCTCGGCGCGCTGCCAGGTGTCCTCCTGCGCCATGGCCTTCCGGCGCCGCTGGAGCAGATAGTCGCGGCCGGAGGCGGGTTTCGCCGCGGGCGGCGCCGTCGCGCCGGGCTCCGTCTCGGGCTCGAGGTAGACCTTCACTCCCCACTCGACCCGTCCGGCCAGCCGGTCCAGGGTGCGCAGGAAGTACTCCTCGCGCTCCTCCATCATCACGCGGACGCCGCTGTCGTCCCGGAAGACGGTGGCCAGGCGCAGCGGCAGCGGCGTGGTGACGGCCGTGAGCGCGTCGATGACCTGCTGATGGGCGCGGGCGGTCGCGGCCAGCCAGTCCAGGTCCTCCAGATGCCGGCGGAGCGGCTCCTCGGAGAAGTCCCGCTCCGGTACATGACTGACCACGGCGATCAGGCCGTGGTGGGTGAGCAGCCTGGGCGGATCGCCCGCGACCCCCGTCAGATCGGCCTGCAGGGGCGCGCCGAGCGGCCGGCACACGGCGTAGACGTAACGCAGTCCGGTCATGGGGACTCCTCACGGACGTCCTGCGGGGTGTTCTCCCGGTTCTGGCGGGCGCGGCGGGGCTCCAGCTCCTCCAGCCGGGCCAGCCGCTCGCGCAGCTCGGCGTTCTCGCGCGAGAGCGCGTCGCGGCGGGCCCGGGTGGAGAGCGCCGGGTCGTCCTCCCACCAGTCGATGCCCATCTCCTTGGCCTTGTCGACGGAGGCCACGATGAGACGGAGCTTGATGGTGAGCAGTTCGATGTCGAGCAGGTTGATCCGGATGTCGCCCGCGATGACGATGCCCTTGTCGAGGACCCGTTCCAGGATGTCGGCGAGATTGGCGCCGCCGCCCTGGCCGTACGGCTCCGGCAGCCGGCTCGGCATGCTCATCGACGGCTCCCGCCCTCGGCGTAGGCTTCCTCGTCCTCGGGCTCCTCCTCGTCGTACTCCTCGTACTCGTCCTCGGCGGCCTCCTCCGGCTCACCGTCCTCCTCTTCCTCCTCCGACGCGCCCTCGGGTTCCTCTTCCCCGGGCTCTTCCTCCTCCTCGTCCTCGGCGTACGGGCCCTCCTCGTCCTCGGCCCCGTTCTCATCGTCCTCCGTGGCGCGGTCCTCGGCATCCCGCGCCTCGGCGCCCTCCTCGGGCTCGCCGTTCTCCTCGTTCTCCTCGTTCTCCTCCGCGACCGCGTCGTCGTGGGAGCGGACGACCTCGCCGTCGCGGATCTCGCCGCGCCAGCCGTCCTCCGCCTCTCCCTTCAGGGTGATGAAGCGGGCGAAGTTCTTCAGGTCGAGGCGGGCACGGCGGCCCTGGGCGCGCCAGATGTTGCCGGTCTTCTCGAAGAAGCCCGACGGGTAGTACTCGATGATCAGCAGGACGCGGGTGAGGCTGTCGGCGAGCCGGTGGAAGGAGACGACACCCCTCGTGGTGCCCTTGGCGCCCTCCGAGGACCAGGCGATCCTGTCGTCCGGCACCTGTTCGGTGGTCTTCGCCTTCCAGCTGCGGTTGGACCAGAAGACCTTCGCCTGCCAGTCGCTGGTGGTGTCGTCGGCGCGGCTCGCGCTCTTGACGCCCTTGGCGAAGGTGCTGAAGTCCTGGTACTGGGTCCACTGGTCGTAGGCCGTGCGCAGCGGCACGCCGACGTCGATGTGCTCCATGATGACGGTCGGCTTGTTGCCGGCTTTCCCCTTGCCCTTGCCCTTGCCGCCACCGAGTTTCTTGAAAGCGCCCATCACGTTGTCCTTGGCACGGGAGGCGCCGAGTTCCAGCGCGGAGCGCAGAGGTCCCTTGCCCTGGGCGAGCTTGCGGCCGCCTTCGAGGGCGAGCTTGCCGAGGCCCGGGCTGTTGCCCTCGGCGATGTCGGTGAGCTTGCCCGTGGTCTCGCCGAGCTTGCGGCCGACGCCGGTCAGCATGCGCGTGGCCTGGGCGGCGAGGTACTCCTGCACCTCTTCCTTGAGCCGTTCGGCGGCCTCGCTGTGGGCCACCTCGGTCAGCGGGTTGCCGGCGGAGGAGGCCGCGGACGTCGCGGATTTGGCGGATCCGAGTGTCTCGGTCATCGGTCACCGCCTCCCTTCGACCGCCGGGCGCGCGAGCCGCTGCCCGAGGCAGTCCTGGATGTGGTCCGCCCGGCCGTCTTCCCGGCCGAAGCGGTGGTCTTGGCGGCCGCCTTGCGGGCCGGGGCCCTCTTGGCGGGCGCTTTCCTGGCCGCCTTCTTCGCCGGCCCCTGCCTGGCCGCCGTCTTGCGCCGCGGCTCCTCTTCCTCGGTTTCCTCGGTCTCCTCCTCGTCCTCCTCGAGGTCCTGCGGCTCCTCGTCCTGCGCGCCCTCGTCCTCGGTCTCTTCCTCGTCCCGGGCGTCCTGCGGCTCCTCGTACTCCTCGTCCGCCCGGTCTTCCGTCTCGTCGTCCGCCCGCTGATCGCCCACGTCGGGGACGACGCCCGCGACCTGGTCGCGCACCTGCGCGGTGCGGCCGTGCAGCCGGTCGGCGAGCGCGTTCATCTGCCGTTCGACCATGGCGCCGGAGGCGGCCTTGCCGACCCCGCGCAGATCCTGGCGCACCTGGTCTCCGATCTCCTTGAACTGCGGGTTGTCCCGCAGTTGCTGGGAGAGCAGGTCCGCGAGGGCCTTGGGGGTCAGGTTCAGCTTCTTGCCCGCCACCAGCGAGCCGACGGCGAGGGCCATCTTCAGCTTCTTGGTCCGTCCGAGGAGGTATCCGGCCCCGACGGCGAGGCCCAGTCCCATTCGGTTCATCGTGTCGTCCCGTCGTCCGTTTCCACGTTGCCGCGCATCGCGACCTCCAGCCGGTCCAGGAGTTCGTCCTCCATGCGGTCGAACTCCTCCTCGGTGATCTCACCGGCTTCCAGCTGCTCCTCGAGCCGGGAGAGTTCGGTCCGGATCGCGGAGGGGTCGTAATAGATGCGTTCGGCTTCCTGGACCAGTTGTCTGATCACCCACGCGCTGCCACGCACGGGGGCGAACGGCAGCAGCAGTACCTCTCCGACCAGTCCCACGGCACACCTACTTCCCGGCTGTCTGCTCCGCGGGCTCGGCCGGTCCGGGCTCGACGAAGCTGTACGGCGGCAGCGGCCCGTTCAGGCGCACGTCGAGGTGCGGATGAGCCGCGCGGAGGTCGTCCACCGCCTGTGCGAAGCCCGCGGCCGCGTCCCGGTCCACCAGGAACGACACGTTGGCCAGCCAGCCCGTGGACTCCGGTCCCACGCTGACGGCCGCGGCGAGCGGCTCCAGGGCCTGCTGCACGAGGCCCGCATCCTCGGCCTCCTGGGCCTTGACGGCGGCGGCCACCATCTCGCCCAGCTGCAGCTTCTGCTCGTAAGTCCCGCCGCCCGCCTTCCGGTTGGCCTCGGCGAGGGCGCGCAGCTCCGGATTGCCCGCCATCACGTGGTGCAGCACGGCCTCCTCGGCATGGGTCGCCTTGACGTTGTACTCGACCTTGCCTTCGAGGGCCTTCAGCCGTTCCTTGTAGTGGTCGGCGCGCTCGGCGAGCACCCCGGTGACGGCGCTGTCGTCGGGGGCGACACTGCCGAACCTCATGGGCAGCACGCAGCCGGCGGATCCCGCCTCGGCGAGCACGTTCTGGTGGGCGAGGAGATCGCGCCGCTTGGGGCGCAGCCCCTCGGGGGCGTCGCTGACGATCGCCGCCAGCTCCCCCTCCTTCAGCACACGCACCGGCATGGGCGGCTCGCCGACGCCGCCCAGATCCTCCGGGACGGTGGGGTGCGAGCCGGCGGTGATGCCGTAGACGTACGTGCTCACTCCTGTTCCTCCTTACGGCGCGCCGAGGTGGTCTTGCGGGCCCGCGGCCTGGATTCGCGCTCCTCCTCCTTGCCGGAGCCCTCGTCACGGGCCTGTTTGAAGGCGTCGGAGATGGTCTCCGCTGCGCCGGACAGCGCTCCCTTGGACTTGCCGCGCGCTCCGGACTCGGTGATCTCGCCGACCATGTCGGGCAGGCCCGGGCTCTTGCGGGGCCCCGCCTCCAGGTCCAGGCGGTTGCACGCCTCGGCGAAGCGCAGGTAGGTGTCGACGCTGGCCACGACGACACGTACGTCGATCTTGAGGATCTCGATGCCGACCAGGGAGACCCGGACGAACGCGTCGATGACCAGCCCCCTGTCGAGGACGAGCTCCAGGACGTCGTAAAGGCCGCTGGAGCCCCCTCCGCCGCCGGACTGCTGTGCCGGGACTACGGTCATGCCGACCGCACCTCCTTGCCTTTGTGAGTGATGTCGGGACGTTCCGTCGCCGAGCGGCCTAGCGGCCGCCGGGCCTATGTGCGTCGGCCCGTCCGCGTTCGTAGCGGCGAACGCGCCGGTAGCCGGTGAGCTGCCCCTGGGGATCGAGCTGGACCTGATAGCTCGCCATCAGGCTCATGGTGTCGGGCACCCGTTCCAGTTCGAGGACCTCGACCTCCAGGGACCAGCCGTCCTCCGTCTGCTCGAAGGACGAGACGCTCTCGGCGGTCATGCCGGTCAGCTCGGCGAGCTGGGCGCGCGCCTGGCGCAGCACCTCCATGGGGCTCGGCCGGTCCTGGTCCGCCATGCTGTCGACCTCGTCCTTCGCTCCGTGCACGTCGTCCTCGGATCTCGGCGCGTCGCCCTTCGATCTCTGTACGTCGCGTGCAGTGCGTGTTCGCTCTGTGTTCCTCGTGTCAGACATGACCACCTCTTCCTCCGGGTGGCCTGAAGACTCTTGGCCAAACCTTCACGAACGACGGAGTGCTTCACATCCCGCGCAGGGCGTCCAGCCGGCGGCGGGCGGGCCCCAGTGAGCGTCCGCGGCCGGTCGCCGTGGACCAGGGGCGGCTGCGGGCCTGGTCGACCGCGCTCGCGACGGTCCAGCGGCGGGGGCCGAGGTCCGGGTCGTCGAGCTGGTCCCAGGTGATCGGCACGGCGACGGGCGCGCCGGGCCGGGCGCGCACGGTGTAGGGGGCGACGGCGGTCTGCGCGTAGGCGTTGCGGCCGACGTCGAGGTAGAGCCGGTCGCCGCGGTCGTGCTTACGGGCGGCCGTGGTGAGCCGGTCGGGGTGTTCGGCGGCGAGCAGTTCGGCGGCGTCCCGGGCGAAGGCGCGCACCTCGTCGAAGTCGTGCTGCCCGTCGAGGGGGACGACGGCGTGCAGTCCGCGCGAGCCGGTGGTCATCAGCCCCGAGGGCAGCCGGAGTTCCTCGAGCAGCTCGCCCAGCCACCGCGCCGCTTGGCGCACCGCGGCGAAGTCGTCGCCGGAGGGGTCGAGGTCGAAGACCATCAGGTCCGGCCGGTCGAGGTGCCGCCCGGACCGCGACAGCCAGCGGTGCAGGGTGAGGCAGGCCTGGTCGGCGAGGAAGGCGAGGGTGGCGGAGTCCTCGCAGACGGTGTGGCGGACGGTGCCGTCCTCCTTCGGCACCTCGACCCGGGTGATCCATTCCGGATACCGCTCGGGGGTGTTCTTCTGCATGAACCGGGGCCCGTCGACGCCGTCCGGATGCCGCTCCAGCATCAGGGGGCGGCCGCGCAGGTGCGGCAGCATGAACGTGGCCACCGACCGGTAGTACGCGACGAGGTCCTCCTTCGTGTACTGCGGCCCGTCCCCCTGTGCGGGGAAGAGCACCTTGTCCGGCCGGTGCACCTCGACGGTACGGCGCCCCGCGCGCACCGTGCGGACCCCGTCACCGCTCACGGCACGACCGCCGTCTCCACCAGCAGCCGGGCGGACGCGGCGATCGACTCGGCGTCGATGCCGGCGGCGTGCAGCTGCTCGTCCGGGGACGCCGAGCCGGGCGTCGTACGGACGGCGAGGCGCACCAGGCGGGGCATGGGGCGTCCGTCGAGGAACGCGTCGAGGACGGCGTCCCCGAGGCCGCCCTCCGGGTGGTGGTCCTCCACCGTCATCAGACATCCCGTCTCCTCGGCCGCCCGGCGCAGCGTCGCCCGGTCGACGGGCTTGACCGAGTACAGGTCGACGACACGGACCGCGATGCCCTCGCCGGCCAGGGCGTCGGCGGCTTCGAGCGCCTCGTGGACGGTGACGCCGGCCGCGACGACCGTCAGCCGGTCACGGTCGGAGGAGCGCAGCACCTTGCTGCCGCCGACCGGGAATTCCTCGTCGGGCCCGTAGAGCGTCGGTCCGCCGCCGCGCGAGGTGCGCAGATAGCGGATGCCGTCGAGCCCGGCCATCGCGGTGACCAGGTGCGCGGTCTGGTTGGGGTCGCACGGGTACAGCACGGTCGAGCCCTGCACGGCACGGAACATCGCCAGGTCCTCCAGACCCATCTGGGAGGGCCCGTCCTGCCCGATGGCGACGCCCGCGTGCGAGCCGACCAGGTTGATCCCGGCACCGCTGACCGACGCCATCCGTACGAAGTCGTGTGCGCGGGTGAGGAAGGCGGCGAACGTGGAGGCGTACGGCACCCAGCCGCGCGTCGCGAGACCGACCGCGGCGGCGACGAGCTGCTGTTCGGCGATGTAGCACTCGAAGAAGCGGTCGGGGTGCTCCTTGGCGAAGAACTCGGCGCGCGTGGAGTCGCCGACCTCGCCGTCGAGCGCGACGACGTCGGGCCGGGCGGTGCCGAGGGCGGCGAGGGCCTGTCCGTAGGCGTCGCGGGTGGGGACCTTCTCGTCGGCGTCCTTCTCCCAGCGGGGCAGGTCCAGATGACCGTTCGGGACGGAGTGCAGCATGCGGGCGGTGGGCGGCCCGTGGACCTCGACACGCAGGTCGCGGATGCCGCCCAGCTCCTCGATCGCCTCGTCGGCCTCGGGCAGCGGCTTGCCGTGCAGGCCCTCGCGGTCCTGGACGCTCTCGACGCCCTTGCCCTTGAGGGTGCGGGCGAGGATCACGGTGGGCTGGCCCCGGGTGGAGGCGGCCTCGCCGTAGGCACGGTCGATGGCGTCGACGTCGTGCCCGTCGATCTCCACGGTGTGCCAGCCGAAGGCCTGGAAGCGGCGGGCGTAGGCGTCGAGGTCGTGGCCGTGCCGGGTGGGGCCGCGCTGGCCGAGCCGGTTGACGTCGACGATGGCGGTGAGGTTGTCCAGATGCTCGTACGCCGCGTGCTCGGCGGCCTCCCACACGGAGCCCTCGGCGAGTTCGCTGTCCCCGCACAGCACCCACACCCGGTATCCGGTGCGGTCCAGGCGCTTGCCGGCCAGGGCGATGCCGACGCCGACGGGCAGGCCCTGGCCGAGCGACCCGGTGGCCGTCTCCACCCAGGGGAGCCGGCGCGGGGTGGGGTGCCCCTCCAGACTGCTGCCGAGCTTGCGGAACGTGAGCAGTGTGTCGTCGTCGATCGCGCCGGCCGCCTTGTAGGCGGAGTACAGGAGGGGGGAGGCGTGGCCCTTGGAGAGGACGAAGCGGTCGGCCGCCGGGTGGGCGGGCCGGTCGAAGTCGTAGCGGAGGTGGTTCGCCAGCAGCACCGCCATCAGGTCCGCGGCCGACATCGACGACGTCGGATGCCCGGAGCCCGCGGCGGCGGAGGCGCGCACACTGTCCACGCGCAACTGCTGGCCCAGCTCGGTGAGTTCGGCGGTGTCCATCGGGTTACTGGTCTCCTTCGGATCGGGTGTCGGGACGCTTCACGGGCCCGGGTGCGGGCGGATTGCCGCCGGGCTCACCCCTGGGCTGGTTCTTGGCGGGCTCACCGCCCGGCTGGTTCTTGGCGGGCTCACCGCCCGGCTGGTTCCTCGCGGGTTCGGGGGTCGGCGCGACGACCGTCGCCGAACCGCCCTCCTCACCGTCGGACGCGGGCTCGGACTCGGGTGCGGAGTCGGGCCGGTCCTTCGCGACCCGGGAGGTGGGGGCCACGACCGCCGCCGAGTCGTCGTCCGCGGCGGTGCCGCCGGCGCCGGACGCCCGCTCCCCGTCCGCCGCGTCCTGCGGGAGGGCCGCGCCGGGCCCGGGCTGCCGCTCCGGGCGGCCCGGCAGCCGCGCCAGCTCCGGGGACGCCGTGTCCAGCGGCACCGACCAGGACCGTACGAGGCCCAACTGGACGGCCTGGCGCGGCAGTACGGCGTCCAGCAGCCAGTCGGCGGCGACGCGGACGCGGTTGCCGGGCAGGGCGGCGAGGTGGTAGGCGCGGGTGACGAGGCTCGCCGGCAGCCCGGACAGGGGCACGCCCAGCGGGTCGGCGGCCGCCTGCACCCCGCCCAGGTCGACCACGAACCCCATGTCCTCGTGCCGGTAGGGCCGCAGATCGCCCCGGCTCAGCGAGGCGGCCACGTTCTCCCCGGCGACCTTGCCCTGCCGCCACGCGTGCTGCGCGGTCATCGGCGTGTACTGCCCGGGCCGCTCCAGATCGGGTACGGCGGCCGCGTCGCCGCACGCGAACACCTCGGGCCGGCCCGGCACCCGCAGGGTGGGTTCGACGAGGAGCCGGCCGCGTTCCAGGGGCAGTCCGAGGGACTCGGCGAGCGGATCGGGCCGTACGCCCACGCACCACACCAGGGTGCGGGTGTCGACGAACTCCCCGTCGGTCAGCAGGACTCCGTCACCCGTGGCCTCCTTCACCGAGGTCCCCATGCGCACCTCGACACCCCGCTCGCGCAGCACCCGGTCGGCGGTGCGGGAGAGCCGTTCGCCCAGTTCGGGCAGGACGCGTTCGGCGACGTCGAGGAGCAGCCAGCGCGGCCGGATGCCCTTGCGCAGCGGGTGTGCGCGCACCAGTGCGTCGGTGAACTGCTGCCCGTGCGCGGCGACCTCGGTGCCGGTGTAGCCCGCGCCGACCACCACGAACGTACAACGTGCCGAGCACTCCTCGGGGTTGGCGGCGGTGGCCGCCAACTCGATCTGGCGGGTGAGGTGGTCGCGGAGGTAGAGCGCCTCGGGCAGGCCGCGGAAGCCGTGGGCGTGCTCGGCGACGCCGGGGATGGGCAGCAGCTTGTTGACGCTGCCGGCGGCGAGGACGAGCCGGTCGTAGGCGAGGGTCCCCGTGCCGCCCTCGGGGTCGGTGTAGTGGACCGTGCGGCCGTCGAGGTCGATCCGGTCGGCCTCGCCGAGCACCAGCCGTACCTCCCGCAGCGTCCCGGACAGCGAGACGGTGACCCGGCGCGGTTCGAGGATGCCGGCGGCCACCTGGGGCAGCAGGGGCAGGTAGAGGAAGTAGTCGGTCGGGTTGAGCACGGTGATGTCGGCTCGGCCTCGGGCCTCCCGCGCGAGGGTGCGGGCCGTACGGTATCCGGCGAAGCCGGCTCCGACGATCACGATGCGGGGTCGGGCCACGGTTCGCCTCCGGGTGTCGGTCGTACGGGGATTTCCGCGTCCCCCTGGCCGGGACGGCCAAACGTGCGGCGGGCGGGGGCGGCGCCCGGCGACCGGTTTCCCGTGCGGGCGCCGGGTACTCGGACCGGGCCCCGGCCAGGACCGGTCCGGGGAGCCCGGTCACGACCGGCCGGGACCCGATCGACCCGCCCAGCGCGGAGGTGCCCCCCATGCCCGAGTACGGCTACTTCCTGTCCTGCGAGGAGTTCGGCCCCGCGGACCTCGTCGAACAGGCACGGATGGCCGAGCAGGCCGGTTTCCGGGCGCTGTGGATCTCCGACCACTACCACCCCTGGAACGACGCCCAGGGCCAGAGCCCGTTCGTCTGGTCGGTGATCGGTGCCCTGTCGGAGGCGGTCTCCCTGCCGATCGAGACGGCGGTGACCTGCCCGACCGTGCGGATCCACCCGGCGGTGGTGGCTCAGGCCGCGGCGACCTCGGCGGTGATGACGGGCGGCCGCTTCCGGCTGGGTGTGGGCTCGGGCGAGGCGCTCAACGAACACGTCCTCGGTGACGTCTGGCCGCCCGCCGACGTCCGCCTGGAGATGCTGGAGGAGGCGATCCAGGTGATGCGCCGGCTGTTCACGGGTGAGGAGGTCACCCACCACGGCCCGCACTACACGGTGGAGAACGCCCGCCTCTACACCGTCCCGGACGAGCCGGTGCCGATCGACATCTCCGGCTTCGGCCCCAAGGCGACCGCGCTCGCCTCCCGGGTCGGCGACGGCTACATCACGATGATGCCCGAGGCGCCGATGGTGGAGCAGTTCCGCAAGGGCGGCGGCGGGTCGAAGCCGGTCAGCGGCGGTACGAAGGTCTGCTACGGCACCGACCGCGCCGAGGCGGTCCGTACCGTGCGCCGCCTGTGGTCGAACCAGTTCCTGCCCGGCGAGATGGGCCAGATCCTGCCCACCCCGCGCCACTTCGAGCAGCTGGAGCCGCTGGTCACCGAGGAGATGGTCGGCGAGAAGGCGGTGTGCGGCGACGACGTCGACGAGCACGTGGCCGCGCTGACGGCGTTCGCCGACGCGGGCTTCGACCGGATCTACGTCAACCAGATCGGCCCCGACCAGCGCGGCTTCTTCGACTTCTACCGCACGAAGGTGCTGCCCCGGCTCCCGCAGGAGTGACCGCGGTGGAACTGAGCCGCCCCACCGTGTCCGTGTACACGGTCCCCACCGACGCGCCGGAGGCCGACGGCACACTGGCCTGGGACTCCACGACGGTCGTGGTGGCCGAGGTGACGGCGGGTGACACGGCCGGCCTGGGCTGGACGTACGGTCCGCCGGCCGTCGGCGCCTTCCTGGACGGTCACCTCGCTCCCCAGGTCGAGGGCCGGGACGCCTTCGCCATCCCCGCGCTGCACGAGACGCTGGTGCGCTCGGTGCGCAACGCGGGCCGCGCCGGGATCGCCTCCTGCGCGATCTCCGCCCTCGACCTCGCCCTGTGGGACCTCAAGGCCCGCCTCCTCGGCCTTCCCCTGGCCCGTCTTCTGGGCACGGCGGTCGAGGAGGTCCCGGTGTACGGCAGCGGCGGCTTCACCACGTACGACGACAGCCGGCTGGCGGACCAGCTGCACGACTGGGTGCACGTCCGGCACATCCCCCGCGCCAAGATCAAGATCGGGGAGGACCGGGGCCGGGCCGTCGACCGCGACCTGGAGCGGGTGCGGGCCGCCCGTCGGGTCGTGGGCCCGGACACGGAGCTGTACGTGGACGCCAACGGCGCCTACACCCGCAAGCAGGCCGTGCGGGTCGGGCGGGCGCTCACCGAGTGGGGCGTCGGCTGGTTCGAGGAGCCGGTGTCCTCGGACGACCTGACCGGTCTGCGTCTGGTGCGGGACGCGCTGGTGTGCGACGTGGCGGCCGGAGAGTACGGCTACGACCTGCCCTATTTCGCCCGTATGGTCGCCGCGGGCGCGGTCGACTGCCTCCAGGTGGACGTCACCCGGTGCGGCGGCGTCACCGAGTTCCTGCGCGCCGCCGCGCTGGCCCGGGGGCACGGTCTGGACGTCTCCGCCCACTGTGCGCCGCACGCCCACGCGGCCGTCGCGGCGGCCGTACCGAACGTCCGGCACATCGAGTGGTTCCACGACCATGTGCGCATCGAGTCGCTGTTCTTCGACGGGACGCTCGACCCGCAGGGCGGCACGATCAGGCCGACGGAGGCACCGGGGCACGGCCTGACACCGAAGAGGGACGCGATGGAGCCGTACCGGGTGCCCGGGCGGTGAGCCGTTTCAGCCGCGTGACCTGCGGCGCAGCCCTGCGGTGACGGCGGCGCCCAGTCCGCCGAGGAGCAGTCCCGCGCCGACCCGGCCCCGGTTGAGCGAGGCCCACTCCTGCGGGCTGCGGGAGGCCGCCTCGCCGTCGAATCGCCCGTGCGCCCCGAAGTCGTGCCCGTGCGGCCCGTCGGCGGGGCTCCACAGGTTCCCCGCGCCCTCGTGGTCACCGGGCTCCTGCTGGGCGTCGAAGCCGGTCCGGGCGAGATAGCGGTCGAGGAAGCCGGGGACCACCGCGTTGGCGATCAGGGTCGCCGCCGTGGAGCCGCCCACCCAGTACTCCCGCCGTCGCGCGTGCCCGGCCGCGTGCACGATCGCCCGGGCCGCGACCTCCGGCTGGTAGACGGGGGCCACCGGACGGGCCCGCCCCGGCATCCGGTTCACGACCCACTCGAACTGCGGGGTGTTCACGGCCGGCAGCTGCACCATCGTCGTACGGACCCGGCTCCCCGTGTGCAGCAGTTCGCACCGCAGCGACTCGTTGAACCCCTGGATGGCGTGCTTGGCGCCGCAGTACGCCGACTGCAGCGGCACCCCCCGGTAGGCGAGGGCGGAGCCGACCTGGACGATCGTGCCGCGGTCGCGCGGCAGCATGTGCCGCAGGGCGGCGCGAGTGCCGAACACGTAGCCCAGATACGTCACTTCCGTCACCCGGCGGAACTCGTCGGGCGCGATCTCGGTGAACGGGGCGAAGACGCCCGCGAAGGCGTTGTTGACCCAGACGTCGATGGGGCCGAACGCGTCGGCGACCTTCTGCGCCGCGTCCTCGACCGCCTTGGCGTCGGCCATGTCGACGCTGACGACGAGGGCCTCACCGCCGGCGCGCTGCACCTCGTCCGCGGTGGCGGCGAGGCCCTCGCGTCCCCGGGCGAGGAGGGCGACCCGGTCGCCGCGGGCGGCGAAGGCCAGGGCCGTGGCCCGGCCGACGCCTCCGCTGGCCCCGGTCACCACCACGGCCCTGCCCGGTCCCCAGGGGGTGCGCACCGCGCATCACGCCCGGTGGTGCGGGTTCTGGGGGTCGACGTGGTCCGCGCCCGGCGTCACGCCCGGCTGCGGCGCGTCGGCGCCGGGGACGGCGGGTGCGGTGGGCGGCATGGGCGGGTACGGCGTGCCCGGTCCGGCCGGCGGCATCCCGCCGACGGCGGGCCCCTGCCCCGCGTGCTCGGCACCGTGGCTCAGCTCCGCGCGGCGCTCGGCGGTGCCGGTCGTGTGCGGCCGGGCGGCACCGCGCAGCGCGTACGCCACGACGCCCAGGATCGCCGCGGTGATCAGCGCGGCGGCCCAGCCGGGCAGGCCGATGTCGAGCGCCAGGCCCACGGCGAGCGCGACGGCCGCGCCGGCGTACAGGGCGACGGCACCGGACGCCGCGTACAGGGTGGCCTTGCGGCGCTGCTTGCGGGTCTGCTCGCGCAGCTCGTCGCGGATCGTCTCGCGCGCCACCTGCGCCAGCTCGTCGACGAGGTGCTTGTCCAGATGCTCCAGATGATCCATGCGCTCCATGGCCGCCGGGTACCCGCCGTCACGGACCCGTAACGCCGCGGGCCGGATGGCGGTGCGGGCCGGATGGCGGTGCGGGCCGGATGGCGGTGTCGGCCGGGTGGCGGTGCGCGGCGGCCGGGATGGGGATCAGGTGAAGGGATCCCGCCCTCCGTCCGGCCCAACTAGGCTCGCCGCATGGACATTCTGGGAGCCACGCTGCGGATCTGCGTCGACGATCTGGAGGCCTCGGTCTCCTTCTACGAACGGCTCGCGGGGACCGAGGCGCTCCGTTTCGAACGCGGTGGTGTGGAGGTGGCCGCGGTCGGCTGCTTCCTCCTGATGAGCGGGCCCGAGGCCGAGCTGGAGGTGCTGCGCAAGGTCGCGGCGACCATCGCCGTCACGGACGTCGACGAGGCCCACAAGACCCTCACCGAGCTCGGCGCGGACGTCGTCGCGGGCCCGGTGGCGACCCCGGCGGGCCGCAACCTGATCGCCCGTCACCCCGACGGCACGGTGTACGAGTACGTGGACCGCCGGCGCGGCTAGAAGGCCGATGAAGATCTTGCTCTGCCGGCCCGCCTCGCCCTGGCTTGCCGGCGATTGCCGAGTTGCGGGATGCCGAAGGTCTGGCAACGGTGTCGCCGAGCACCTCGGGGCCCCACTCGCGCAGCTCGCCGACGGTGACGACGGGCGTCTTCAGGGCGCGGAGTTCGACGACCTCGTCCTCCTCGGCGAAGTAGTCGCGGATGCCGAAGAACCGGATGTCCTCGTCGCGCAGACAGGGCCCGAGGCCCTCCAGGTTCGGGTTCGTGAGGTCCTTCTGCCCGCGCCCGGTCGCGAGGGCGACCTCCTCGCCGCCCGCCGCGCCGATCCGGTCGGAGTTGCCCGGGTGCCGGAGTCGGGCGAGGCGTCCACGGCGGCGAGCCCGTACCGTCCGAGGCGGCGCAGCGCGAGCGAGGCGCCGAGCCGGATCGAGCAGTCCCCGCCGAGGACGACGGGAAAGGCACCGGCGCGTACGTGACGCTCGATCCGGTCGGCCAGCCTGCGGGTGTAGGAGGCGATGGCGGCCGCGGTGAAGACGCCGTCGCCCTCCTGCCAGTCCCCCCGGTCGTATCGCGGCGGGACGACGACCCCGCCCTCGGCCGCGCCGAGCCGCCGCACGATCCCCTGTTCCCGCAGGGCACCGGCGAGCTTGTGACAGCCGGGGACGGTACCGGGCGCGGGCGGGCGCAGGCCCAGATTCGACGGGGCGTCGAGCACGACGAAATTCCGTATGCGATGCATCGTCGCCGACATACAGTCGACCGTCCATCGAGTTGCGTGAAGGAGCGAACGTGAGCGAGCAGCACACCTACCGGGTGATCGTCCGGGGTACCTGGGACGGCCTCACCGACGAGGCCCGTGCCCGGCTGCTCGCCGAGGCCGCCGATCACGGTCTGGCCGCCATGCGCTTCACCGAGGAGGGCACGCTGTCGTACGAGCCGCAGCCGCTGAAGCACTTCTCGATGCGCTATGTGGTGGTGTCGGACGCGGCCGACGGCGAGGAGATGGCGGGCGCCCTGGCCGAAGACCGGGCGGAGACGGCGCTGCGGGAGCTGGGCTACGGCTTCACCGGGCTGAAGTCGACGGTCACCGACCTCGACACGATGAAGGTCAACCGGAAGCCCGCGTCCCGGCGGCACGCATCTCGGCGGTGAGCGCCCACCGCTCGTGATCGCGCCACTCCCCGTCGATGTGGATCATCTTCGGGGAGAAGCCCTCCAGCCGGAACCCGCAGGTGCGCGCGAGGGCGATCGAGGCGGTGTTCCCCGGCTGCACATTGATCTCCAGCCGGTGCAGCCGCATCGGCCCGAAGGCGTACCCCACCACCAGCTCGAGCCCCTCCCGCATCAGCCCCCGCCCGGCCGCGTGCGCGAAGGCGCCGTATCCCAGGGCGCCGCACTGGAAGCCGCCCTGGACGATGTTGTTGATGTTGATGAACCCGGCGACGGCCCCGCTCTCGTTGCCTTCGCCGTCGCTCCTGGCGCCCTTCTCGCAGACCAGGAACCCGGCCTTCGTCGGGTCCTCGATCAGCCGTCCCGCGTAGGCGGTGTACGCCTCGGGGGTGGCCGGCGGGAACAGCCACGGGTGGTGCAGGTCCTTGCTCTCGCGGACCCGGGCGGTGAACTCGGCCCCGTCCGCGTAGGTGAAGTGACGTATCCCCACACGGGGGCCCTCGGCGAGGTAGCGGGAAGCGGTGTGCGGCACCCGGCCAGCCTACGGCCGGCCGCTCAGCGCCGCCGCCCCATGAAGTAGTACGCCCCGCACAGCGCGCCGATCAGCGCCGTGGCGAGCAGAGCCGCCCACAGGGGCATGGTCACCTCGGGGATCAGCAGTCTGATCCTGGTCTGCTGGGTGTTCTCGAAGATGAAGACCAGGGTGAGCGCGGCGACGACCAGCATGACGACCCGGCCGGGCGTCATCGCCTCGCGCCAGCCACCCGACGTGTGGCGGGGCCCGGAGGTCTTCGGGAACTTCGAGGTCTTCGGGCTCATACGTCCAGAGTGAGCCGCGAACCGCCGTCCCGCACGTCAGCGCAGGGCGGGCACGTCCAGGGCCAGCGTGCCCGCGTCCGCGTCGAGTTCTGCGCTCACCCCGAACGGCACGGTCAGCGCGCCCTCGCAGTGCCCGAACCCCAGTTCCTCGACGACCGGCACACCGAGCCCGCCGAGCCGGTCCGCGAGGACCGGCCGCAGTTCCTCGTAGGGCCCGCATCTGTCCCAGGAGCCGAGCCCGATGCCGGCGACCCCGTCCAGCCAGCCGGTGCGAAGGAGCTGGGTGAGGGCACGGTCGACCGCATACGGTCGTTCGCCGACGTCCTCGATCAGCAGCAGCCCGCCGCGGGCGCCGGGACGGGTGTGCGGGGTGCCGTATCCGGTGGCGAGGAGCGTGAGACAGCCGCCCAGGGTGACGCCCCGTGCGCGGCCGGGGGCGAGGGGCGTGCCGGTGGTGGTGAGGGTGCGGACGGTCTCGGGGGCGAAGAGGGTGGCACGGAGGTGGTCCTGGGCGCGGGCGTTCTTCACGAAGTCGATGCCGGCGGCCACCGGGCCGTACAGCGTGACCAGCCCCAGCCTGGCGGCGAACGCCTCGTGGAGGGTGGTGCTGTCGCTGAAGCCGACGAACACCTTCGGTCCGGCGGCCCGCATCGCGTCCCAGTCGAGCAGATCGACCATGCGCTGGGCGCCGTAGCCGCCCCGCGCGCACAGCACCGCGTCGACGGCCGGGTCGCACCAGGCCCGCTGGAGGTCGGCTGCCCGGTCGGCGTCGGTGCCGGCGAGGTGGCCGAGGCCGCCGGTGTGCCGGTCGAGGACATGGGGTGCGGGCACCGGGTCGAGGTCCCAGCCGCGCAGCAGGTCGAGCCCGGCCTGGAGCCGCTCCTCCGCCACGGGTCCGCTGGGCGCGACGACGGCCACCCGGGCACCGGGCGCCAGCCGGGTCGGCCGGACGAGGTCCTTCACTGCGTGAGCTCCAAGGTGGGGATGCCGGGCGGACGCAGCCCGAAAACCTGAGCGTACAGCGACAGCTCGGCCTCCAGCGCCCGCACCGTCGTCCCGGCCCGCCGGAATCCGTGCCCCTCCCCCTCGAACGCGAGATAGGCGTGCGGCACTCCGCGTCCCGCCAGCCGGGCGAGGAACCGCTCGCACTGGGCCGGCGGACAGATCACGTCGTCCAGGCCCTGCAACAGCAGAAACGGTACGGCGATCCGATCGGCGTGCTCGAGCGGCGAGCGCTCCGCGTACCGGGCGGGCACCTCGGCGAGCGGCCCGACGAGGGTGTCCAGGTAACGGGACTCCAGGTCGTGCGTCCCGCCGGTCGCCCAGCCCACCAGGTCCAGGACGGGGTAGCGGATGGTGCCGCAGGCGTACACGTCGGTGCCGGCCAGCGAGGCGGCGGCCGTCCAGCCGCCCGCGCTGCCGCCCCGGATCGCCAGCCGGTCGCGGTCTGCGGTGCCCTCGTCGGCGAGGGTCCGGGCGACGGCCGCGCAGTCCTCCACGTCCACCACGCCCCACTGCTCGCGCAGCCGTCCCCGGTACTCCCGCCCGTATCCCGTGGACCCCCCGTAGTTGACCTCGGCGACCCCGATGCCCCGGGAGGTGAAGTAGGCGATCTCCAGGTCCAGGACGAGCGGCGCCCGGTCGGTGGGCCCGCCGTGCGCCCACACGACGTAGGGCGGCAGCTCGTGACCGGGGGCCGCGCAGCCCGGGTGGTGGGGCGGGTAGACGTGGGCGTGGATCTCGCGGCCGTCCGGGCCGTCGAAGGTGCGGATCTGCGGCTCCGGGTAGAAGGCCGGGTCCACCGCGTCGTCGTGCGCGGCCCCGATCACACGGGCCCGGCCGGTCCGGGCATCCAGCTCCACCACCTCGTAGGCGCTGCGCGGACTGGCGGCAACGGTGACGACCCGCTCGCCCTGCACGGCGAGCGTGGAGGCGAACTCCGTCCAGGGCCCGGCCGCGTCGACCAGTTCCCCGGTCTCGGGATCCAGGATCCCGAGGGCGGTCGCGCCCTTGCCGTGCACGACGGCGACGAGGCCGTTGTCCAACGGGGCGAACCAGCGGTGCCCGAGCTTCCAGAGGGCTCCGCCGAACTCCTCGTCGCGGGGGCAGACCGGCTGGTGGTCGCGGTAGAGGTTCCACCAGCCGCTACGGTCGCTTGTATACAGTAGACAGTCACCCGCGGGCGGAGTGCCGTCGCCGGTGGACCGCATACCGTCGCCCGAAGATTGCATACCGTCGCCCGCGAAGGGGATCCCGCCGCCCCGCGACCGCTGCCAGTCGACCTGCGCGATCGACTCCTCCGGCCCCCCGGCCACCACCCGCGCCCCGCCGAGGGTCCCGTCCGGCGTGACGTCGGCGACGAGCACCTCCGTGCCGTCCCACGGCATCCGCGGATGGTCCCAGGCCAGCCAGGCGGCCCGGCGCCCGTCGGGCGAGAGCCGCGCTCCGGTGACGAACCGGTGCCGGCCGGCGGTGAGTTCGCGCACGGCGGCCCGGTCCTCGGCGGCCGAGCCGTCCAGCGGTACGGCGGCCAGGACCCGGCGCACGTCGGTCGGCGCGTCACCGGTGAACTCCTCCAGGACGCACCACACTTCACCCCGGCCGAGGAGCAACTGCGGCTCCGCCCAGCGCAGCCCGCCCCCGACGGACGACACGGGAGTCAGGGGCCGGGGCTCGCCGCCGGGCTCGTAGGCGTACAGCCGTTGGTCGGCGAAGTGCGTGAACACCACCAGCGGGCCGTTCTCGCGCACGGCTCCCGTCCAGGGCTGTCCGCCGTACTCGACGACCCGGCTGCGCACGTTCCAGGGCGGGGGAAGAACCGATTCCTCCGTGCCGTCCGCGCGTCGGCGGACCAGGGTGCGCCGACCGTCCTCGGTGGGGCGGGGCGCGGTCCACCACACCTCGTCGCCGACGAAGCCGACGTACTCGGGCCGTCCGTCGTGAGTGGCGGCGAGACGCGCGTCGATGGGCGAGGGCCATGACCCGTACGGCAGGATCTGCACGTTCTCCCCTCGTCTAGGCCGTGCGCAGGAAGCGGTCGAGGACCTGGACGCCGAAGTGCAGGGCGTCGACGGGCACCCGCTCGTCCACGCCGTGGAACAGGGCCTGGTAGTCGAAGCCCTCCGGCAGCTTCAGCGGCGCGAAGCCGTAGCCGGTGATGCCGAGTCGGGAGAACTGCTTGGCGTCCGTGCCGCCGGACATGCAGTACGGCACGACATGCCCCTCGGGCGCGAACTCCTCGACCGCGGCGCGCATCCTGGCGTAGAGGGGGGCGTCCACCGGTGCCTGGAGGGCGACCGAGTGATGGCGGAACTCCCAGTCGACGTCGGGGCCGGTGAGTTCGTCGAGGGTCGCGCGGAACTCGTCCTCGGCGCCCCAGAGATACCGTCCGTCGACATGGGCGACGGCCTCGCCCGGGATGACGTTGAGCTTGTAACCGGCCTCCAGCATGGTCGGGTTGGCGCTGTTGCGGACCGTCGCCTCCACGAGGGAGGCCGCCGGGCCGAGCTTCTCCAGCAGCGCGTCCACGCCGGCGGGGTCGTCGAGCGCGGCCTCGATGCCGTAGAGCGCGGCGAGTTCGGTGAGTGCGGCGCGGACGGTCGGGGTGAGCCGCGTCGGCCACTCGTGCTCGCCGATGCGGGTGACGGCGGCGGCGAGCCGGGTGACGGCGTTCTCCCGGTTGACCTTGGAGCCGTGTCCGGCGCGCCCGCGCGCGGTGAGCTTCAGCCAGCCGGTGCCGCGCTCCCCCGCCGCGATGGGGTAGATCTCGTGTCCGGCGCCGTCGTGGAAGGTGAACGCGCCGGACTCGCCGACGGCCTCCGTGCAGCCCTCGAACAGGGCGGCGTGCCGCTCGGCGAGGAAGGCGGCACCGTCCTCGGCGCTGGCCTCCTCGTCGGCGGTGAAGGCGAGGACGAGGTCGCGGCGGGGCCGTACGCCCTGCCGGGCCCAGGCGCGCACCACGGCCAGGATCATCGCGTCCATGTTCTTCATGTCGACCGCCCCGCGCCCCCACACGACCCCGTCGCGCACCTCCCCGGAGAAGGGGTGCACGCTCCAGTCGGCGGCCTCGGCGGGGACGACGTCCAGGTGGCCGTGGAGGAGCAGCGCGTCCGCGGACGGATCGGTGCCCTCGATGCGGGCGACGACGTTGGTGCGTCCCGTGGTGCGTTCGAGGAGGGTCGGTTCGATGCCCGCTTCGGCGAGTCGCGCGGCCGCGTACTCGGCGGCGGGCCGCTCCCGGCAGTCACCGCCGCCCCGGTTGGTGGTGTCGATGCGGATGAGGTCGGAGGTGAAGCGGACGACCTCGTCCCGCGCCTGCGCGTCAACCATCCCGCTCCTGTTCCCGGTTGTCCTGCCGCTCAGCCATACTGCTCCTCGATCGCGGCCGAGACGATCGTGGTGACCGCCTTGAAGGTACGGATGCCCTCGTACATCGTGCCGCTGGTGTAGGCGATCCTACGTTCGCCGACGCGGGCCACGCCGGGGACGACGGTGGCGGCCGTCGCGAGGTGTTCGGCGTCGAACTCGACGGCGACCGTATGCGGTCCACCGTCGACGGGATCCTGTCGTACGGCGAGCGAGGCCGCCTCCTTCGCGGCCGCCCGGATGTCAGCGGCGGTACGGGCCGGCGTCCGGCAGACGGCGGCGTACCGCGAGACATGGTCCTTGACGGCGACCTTCAGCGCCTCCGGCGCGTAGCCCAGCGCGTCCTCGCAGGCCAGATCGTCGCCGGTGACCAGCACCACCGGCACGCCGTACTCGGCGACGACGCGTGCGTTGAGCAGGCCCTCGCTGGCGCGTACGTCGTTCAGCCAGACGCCGGTGATCGAGTTGGCGAGGTAGGTGTGGGCCAGGACGCCCTCCATGCCCGCGCCGGTGTGGTAGCCGAGGAACGCGATGCCGTCGACGTCGCCGTACTGGACGCCCTCCACCATCGAGAGCGACTTGTGCCTGCCGGTGAGCATCTCGGCCCGGTCGTCGAGCCGTTCGAGGAGGAGGTTGCGCATGCTCCAGTGGGCCTCGTTGATCAGCACCTCGTCGGCGCCGCCGTCGAGGAACCCGAGCACGGCCGCGTTGACGTCGGAGGTGAACATCGACCGGCAGCGCTCCCACTGGGGGGTTCCGGGCAGCACGTCGGCCGGCCAGGTGACGCCGGTGGCGCCCTCCATGTCGGCACTGATCAGGATCTTCACGTGCGGGCCCCTGTCCTCTCCGGAAGGTCCCCGAGCCTAGCGGGCCGCCTCCCGGTTCCCCGGGGAGCGACTCGGGTCGGAGGTGTGCTCTCGTCACCTCGCTCACCGCGCTGGTCGCCCACGCGCGGGCGGGAGCGGTGCGCTGGCGGGCCGGGCTGTTGTTCGCGGCGGCCGGTGTGCCGCCCGCCGCCACGGCCGGCGCGCTGTCCTCCCGTGTCCCGCAGACCGTGCCGACCCTGATGTTCGCGGCGCTGGCCGCCGTGGCCGCCGTGCGCATGCTGCGCCGCCGTGTCCCGAGCGGGGACGGCAGGGGCTCGGGGGCCCGTGCGGTGGGCGCCGGAGCGGGACTGGGCGCGGTGACCGGGTTCCTCGGGGTCGGTGGCGGGTTTCTCGCCGTACCGGCGCTGGTGGGCGTGCTGGCCGTGCCGATGAGTGCGGCGGTGAGGACGAGTCCGCTGGTGATCGTCGCCAACGCGCTGGTGGCCGGCGCGCACCCGGCGGCCGGCCCGCACTGGGCCCCGATCCTGCCGTTCCTCGCGACCGCCGTGCTGGGGGCGTGGGACGGCCGGCGGCTGGCCGCGAGGGTCTCCGCCGGCACGCTCCAGCGGGTCTTCGGCGCCGTCCTGCTGGCCGTCGCGGCGGGCATGGGCCTCACGGCCGTCCTGTGACCACGCCCCGGACGCGGGTCAGGCCAGCGACAGGAAGAGTTTCTCCAGGCGGGCGCGCATCTGCGTGGAGTCCCGCACCTCGGGGTCCTCGCTGGTCATGCACTGCTCCAGACCGGTCGCGATGATCGAGAAGCCCGCCCGGTCCAGGGCCCGTGAGACCGCCGCGAGCTGGGTGACCACGTCCTCGCAGTCCCGGCCCTCCTCGATCATCCGGATCACGCCCGCGAGCTGGCCCTGGGCCCGCCGCAGCCGGTTGAGCGCCGACTTCAGCTCCTCGGCCGACATGTCGAGTTGCACTACTCCTCCTCCTGCATACCCCCATGGGTATCCTACCCGTGGGGACAACATCCCGGAGAAGGGTTCTGTTCCGTGACCGGTTCGCAGACCGCGCCCACCGCCCTCTCCCGTGCCGCTGGACCGGCTCACCGAGGCCGCGCCCGTACCGAGGACGGCCGCGGAGCGGCGGCCCCTGCTGATCGTATGCGCTTGCGGGTCCCCCTCCGGCGGGGGCTGCGCACAGCTCGCGGCCCTCGGGGTCGGGGCGGCCACGCTGGAGGGCGGCACCGGCGCGTGGGCCGCCGCCGGGCACGCCCTGGAGCGGCCGGCCGGTCCCCGCACCCGGTGGCCGACGGACCGTCAGGTGCGCCTGGCGGCCGGCTCCCCGGTCGTCGCGGGCTTCGCGGCGGGCCTGGACCGACGGCCCGCGCACCGGCCGTCCGGGCTGGTCGGCGCCGGCCCGGTGGGCTCCGGCGCCACCAGCACCTGCGGCATGGCCGCCCTGCTGTCGCGGTTCCCGCACGGCCGGCCGGGCGCGGACACCGTCTCCTTATGGGAGGCGCCGGAGCGGCGCACCGCCCGACCGATCCGCGGTCAGGCGGCCCGCCCTGCCACCAGCCACTTCGACGGCAGCTCGATCCAGGTGCCGTCCGGCGCGGTCTCGGTGGTGACGAGCGGGAGTTCACCGCTCGCGAGGACGGTGAGACCGGCCGCGCCCAGGTAGGCGGGCACCGCGTCGTCGGCGACGTCGCCGGGTGCTATGCCGTGGCGGAAGATCGGCGCGAGCTTGGGGGGCGGGCCGGCCGGGCTCTGGGCGAGGCCGCCGAGCACGGGACGGGCCGCCTCCGACAGTTCGACGAGGAAGACCCGGCCCCGCTCCCCGAGCAGCGCCGCTATCCCGTCGGCCAGCGGCTGCCGGTCCGCGGGCTCGCACTGGTGCAGGACACCCCGCATGTAGACGTTGGCGTCGCCGAGTTCGGCGTGCAGGGTCTCGGCGGCGCCCTTCTCGGCCGCGTCCAGCAGCCGGTACGCCGCCCGTCCGGCGGGGTCGGCGCGGCGGGCGTGGTCGAGGGCGGCGGCGGCCAGGTCGACGCCGACGACATGCCGGAAGCGGTCGGCGAGGTAGCGGGTCTGGGTGCCGTTGCCGCAGCCGAGGTCCACCAGGGCCAGCCCGGAATCGACGACATGGGGTTCGAAGAGGGCGAGGTGGAGGGCGGCGGTCACCTTCGGATCCGCGTCCCAGAACACCGCGCCCGGGTCGTCGGGGGCCTCGCTCCAGAAGCCCTCCCAGGCCTCCCGGTACCGCATCGTCACGCTCATGCACGCTCCCCAGGGTGCGACGTCGATCCGCCGTAAGTGACGGGCGAGTACGGTTTATCGCTCCCCGGTCACCGCTACAAGCGCGGTGCGCGTTCCTTCACGCCCCGTTCCGCAGTCGTACGCCGTTGTGCGCCCCCCGGCACGGGGCGTGCGCTCGAATCGCCGGCCGTGGGGCCCTTCGGGGCGGGCCGCTCAGCGGGTGGGTGGCGTCTGCCGGGCGGTCAGCGCCGTGGCAGCGTCAGCTCGAACCACACCGTCTTCCCGGCGGCCGTACGGCTGGTCCCCCACTCCCGGGCCAGGGTGCTCACGACGCGCAGGCCTCGGCCGGTTTCCTCCCCGGGCCCGGCGCTCAGCAGGGTCGGCAGCTCGTGGTCGTCGTCGTCCACCTCGCACAGCAGCGTCTCGCCGCGCACCAGCCGCAGGGCGACGGGCCGCCGGTGGGAGTGCCGTACGGCATTGGTGACCAGCTCGCTCACCAACAGCTCGGCGGGGTAGGTCAGTTTCCCCAGTCCCCAGTCGTGGAGCTGTTCGCGGACCACGGCGCGGGCCCGGCCGGCCTCGGCCGGGCCGAGGGGGAAGCGCCACTCGGCCACGTCGTCGGGTTCGACGCCGTTGAGGCGGGCCATCAGCAGGGCCACGTCGTCCTTGCGGCCGCCGCGCCGGTTGAGGGCGCGGATGATGGTGTCGCAGGCGTCGTCCATGGAGGCGGCCGGATGGGCGGCGGACTCGCACAGCGTCGCGAGGCCCACGCCGATGTCCTCGCCGCGCATCTCCACCAGGCCGTCGGTGCACATCACGAGGCGGTCGCCGGGCTCCACGCGCACGCGTACCGACTCGAAGGGAACCCCGCCGACGCCGATGGGCGCTCCGGTCGGCAGGTCGAGCAGTTCGCTGCGGCCGTCGACGGCACGCACCAGGACGGGAGGAATGTGGCCCGCGTTGGCGAGGTGGAGTTCGCTCGCGATGGGGTCGTAGACGGCGTACAGGCAGGTGGCGAGGTAGGTGTCGCCGAGGCGTTGCGCCAGGTCGTCGAGGTTGCGCAGGAGCTGGGCGGGCGGCAGGTCGAGGGCGGCCATGGTCTGCACGGCCGTTCTCAGCTGGCCCATCATGGCGGCCGAGTTGAGGCCGTGGCCCATGACGTCGCCGACGACCAGGGCGGTGCGCGCGCCGGGGAGTTTCACCGAGTCGAACCAGTCGCCGCCGACCCGTCCCAGCAGCGTGCCCGGAAGGTAGCGGGTGGCGATGTCGCAGCCCGCCATGCGGGGCGGGATGTGCGGCAGCATGCTGTCCTGGAGGGTCTCGGCGACGCTCTCCTGGTAGGTGTACATGCGCGCGTTGTCGAGCACGAGGCCCGCTCGGGCGGCGAGTTCGGCGCCGGTGACCCGGTCCATGTCGTTGAACTCGGCGCGCTCGGGGTGGCGCAGCAGGATCATGAAGCCGAGGACGACGTGACGGGCCTTCAGCGGGACGACGAGCATGGAGCGGCCGGTGATCAGGGGCCGGATGTCGCGTTTTTCGAACTGCGAGGCGATGGCGTGGCCCATCTGCTCGCTGATGCGCGGCACGAGGACGGGCTCGCCGGTGGTCATGCACTGGAAGAACGGGGTGTGGGCCGGAAAGGGCATCGCCTCGCCGACGGGGACGACGTCGTCCCAGCGGCCGGGTTCGTCGGTGTGCTCGACGGCCACGCGGTGCCACATGGTCCTGGTGTCCGGCACGCCCTCCGGGAACCCCTCTCCGGCGACGACCTGTTCGCGCAGATAGGTGCCGGCGACGTCGGTGAAGCGGGGCACGACGGCCTTGCTGACCTCGATGATGGTGCGCGAGAGATCGAGGCTGGTGCCGATCTTCCCGCTGACCTCGTTGAGGAACTCCAGGCGTTCGCGCACGGCGGCGTACTCGAGGTCCTCGCCCTCGTCGGCGATGTCCAGCGGTATCGGCCGTCCCTCGGCGGCGGAGCGGGCGGCCCGCTCGCGGCGCGCCCTGCGTTCGACGCGCCGGGCGACGCCCCAGTCGGGGGTGACCGGCACCCGGTCGTTCTGGCTGAACTCCAGGACGGGGTAGCCGAGTTCGAGGATCTGGGCGACGATGCGGGCGCTTTCGCCGACGCTCATGCTGGGCAGGATCTCGGGCAGTCCGCGGGCGAGTTCCTCGGCGCCGGGGAAGTCGGTGTGCAGGGCGAAGCCGGGCGCGATGCGTTCGAGGGCGGGCGGAGTGGAGCGCTCCGCGGGCGCCTCGGCCTGTTCCTGGTGGAGTCGGGCGGCGTCGGCGGCGAGCACGAGCAGCCGCTCGCGGCCCGGTCCGACCAGCGGGTAGGCCCACCACAGGACGTCCACGCGGTCGCTCCCCCGCCCTGCGGGCCGGAGCACCCCGCTCTCGCTCCGCTCGGGCACGGAGAGACGGGCGCGTCCGGCAGCCGGGTAGCTCAGCCCGTGGTCGAGGGAGGACTCCAGGCCGGGTCCCAGTCCGTCGTACGCCCCGTAGTCCCCGTGGGGAAAGTCGTCGTCGGGGTCGGGCAGGGCGCCGGAGACGGGGAGCAGGTCGATGGCGGCCTCGCCGATCGCCTCCTCCTTGGCGACGCCGAAGAGCCGGCGTGCGCCGGTGCTCCAGTGGGAGACGAGCCCGTCGCGGTCGACGACCACCACGGCCAGGGGGATGCGCCCGGCGTCGGCCGTGCCGTCCGCCGCTCCGTCGTCCGCTCCGCGGCTGGGAGGTGCGTCCCTCTCGGTGCCACGGTCCATGGCCCAGGCCCTCTCTCCCCAGAGCTGTGCAAGATCTGTCCGCGGCAACAACCGTACGGCGCGGGCCCGTCGGGATGTGCGGCAATCCTGGAATTGGTTTCACCGCGGCGCGCCGGGGTACGCCGGCGGCCCGCGGGCGGCGTGTCGACCCGCGGCTGGCCGACGGCGACGACGGTGTCGTCGCAGGTCCTCGGGCACCGGAGCGGTCCCGCCCACGTGCCGTTCCCGGTCGGGTGACGAGCAGGGCCCCGAGCCTCCCGGGGACGGGGCCTGCTCCGGGCTACTTCTCGACCTCGACGGCGAGCTTGTCGAGGACGGCGTCGTAGATGCGGCCGAGGCCCTTGGGGGCGAAGGTCTTCTCGAAGAAGCCGCCGATGCCGCCGGCGCCCTGCCAGGTGGTGGTGACGACGACTCGGGACCTGCCCTCACCGGCGGGGGTGACGCGCCAGACGGTGACCATCGAGGAGTTGCGGTCCTTCTCGACCAGTTCGCCGTCGGTCGGCTCGGTGACCTCCAGGAGGCAGTCGCGGACGCGCTTGCTGGTGGCCTGGAGCTTCCAGTGGACGAGGGTGCCCTCGCCGTCGCCGCCCTCGCGCACCTCGTACTCGCTGAAGTGCTCGGGCAGCAGGTTCGCGCGCGCGCCGCTGTAGTCGGCGAGCGTGTCGAACACCTTCTCGGGGTCCGCCGCGACGACCCGCTCGGTGATGGCCTCGACCTGCGCCATGAAGTTCCTCCAGGTCCGTGTTGCTCAGGAATTCTCGGGGTGGGGCAAGCCAACCACCCCGCTCCACGGCCGCCCAAATCGGGGGCGCGGAAGCGATCACCGGGCGAGCGAAACGCCGAGGCAGACACCCACGCGCACGATCATGGGAACAGATGTTCTATTGTGGGAGCAGAGCGTGGGCAGTGCTACCGAGGAGGCGTCATGCGCTGGGACAACCTCGCCGAGACCGGCCACGGCCGGGTGGCGGACGCCGCGCTGTTCGGCGCGGACGCGGTGACGACCCGGACCTTCGACACGCCCGAGTTCGCCGGCATCACCTTCCACGAGATCCGGGCCCGCACGGTCCTCAACCGAGTGCCGGGCGCCTCGCGGATGCCGTTCGAGTGGACGGTGAACCCCTACCGCGGGTGCACACACGCGTGCGTCTACTGCTTCGCCAGGAAGACGCACAGCTACCTGGACCTGGACACCGGGATCGGCTTCGACACCCAGATCGTCGTCAAGGTGAACGCGCCGGAGGTGCTGCGCCGCCAGCTGGCCTCGCCGCGCTGGCACGGCGACCACGTCGCGATGGGCACCAACGTCGACTGCTACCAGCGCGCGGAGGGCCGCTACCGGCTGATGCCGGGCATCCTGTCCGCCCTGCGCGACCGGGCGAACCCCTTCTCGATCCTGACCAAGGGCACGCTCATCCTGCGCGACCTGGACCTGCTGAGGCAGTCCGCCGAGGTGACCGACGTGGGCATCTCCGTCTCGGTCGGCTTCACCGACACCGCTCTGTGGCACACCGTGGAACCGGGCACCCCGGCCCCCGAACGGCGCCTGGACGTCGTCCGCACCTTCACCGAGCACGGCATGGGCGTCGGGGTGCTGATGGCGCCGGTCATCCCCTTCCTCTCCGACGAGCCGGCCCAGCTGCGGGCCACCGTGCGGGCGATCGCGGCGGCCGGGGCCACCTCCGTCACCCCGCTCGTGCTGCATCTGCGCCCCGGGGCGCGCGAGTGGTTCATGGCCTGGCTCGGAGAGCACCACCCCTACCTGGTGCGCCGCTACGAGCGGCTGTACGCGGACGGCGCCTACGCCCCGAAGTGGTACCAGCGCCGGATCACCCGTCAGGTGCACGAGCTCGCCCAGGAGTACGGCATCGGCCCCACGCGGGCGGAGATGCCCCGCCGCGTCCGGCCGCCCGAGCAGGAGGAGGAGCCCGCCCCGGCCGGGCCGACCCAACTCACCCTGATCTGAGCGCGTTCGAGCGCATCCGGCGACCCGATCGGGTCAACTCGCACCGGAACGGGAATTTCCGGACGATCTTTCCGGGACGATGCCGCGAGGGCCGTGAGCCACGCGGCCCGGCCACCTCGGCCCTCTCCGTCCTGGGAGGACTTCTTGAACACACGCGCAGCCGTGCTGTGCGCTGCCGCCGTCGTCGTGGCCGGGACGGTCACGGCCGTACCGGCCGGGGCGACCCCGGCGCCCGCCGCCGCCCCGGCGACGAAGCTCACCTGGAAGAAGTGCGCCACCACCGACCAGCCGACGCTGCAGTGCGCGACCCTGAAGGTGCCGCTCGACCACGACGCCCGGGGCGGGGAGCGGATCACCCTGGCGCTCTCGCGCGTCCCGCACACCGCAAAGACGTACCAGGGGCCGCTGCTGGTCAACCCGGGCGGCCCCGGCGGGCGGGGGCTGTCCCTCGCCGGATTCGTCGCCTCGGCGCTGCCGAAGTCGGTGGCGGCCCAGTACGACGTCATCGGCTTCGACCCGCGCGGAGTGGGCAGGAGCACGCCCGCCCTGGACTGCAGGCCCGGTCACTTCACCCCGGCCCGCCCCGACTCGCTGCCGGCCACCGCGGCGCTCGAGCGGGCCAACCTCCGGCGCGCGCGGTCCTTCGCCGCGGCCTGCGGCAAGAAGTACGCGCGCGTGCTGCCGCACATGGACACGATCAGCGCCGTGCGCGACATGGACGCGATCCGCGCCGCCACCGGCGCGCCGAAGCTCAACTACTTCGGCTACTCCTACGGCACCTACCTCGGCGCGGTCTACGCCAAGCTGTACCCGCAGCGGGTGCGGCGTCTGGTCCTCGACTCGATCGTCGACCCCACGGGCGTCTGGTACGACGACAACCTCACGCAGGACGTCGCCTTCAACGACCGCCACCGCGCCCTGATGGCGTGGATCGCCAGGTACGACAAGACGTACCGGCTCGGCACCGATCCCGTGAAGGTCGAGGCCCGGTGGTACGCGATGCGCGCGGCGCTCGCCAGGAGACCGGCGGACGGCAAGGTGGGCGCCGCGGAGCTGGAGGACACCTTCCTGCCCGGCGGCTACTACAACGGCTACTGGCCCCACCTCGCCAAGGCCTTCGCGGCGTACGTCCGTGACAGGAACGCCGACCCGCTGGTGCAGGCGTACGAGAACTTCGCCGCCGTCGACGCCTCCGGGGACAACGGCTACAGCGTCTACACCTCGGTGCAGTGCCGGGACGCGTCCTGGCCGGGCGACTGGGACGCATGGCGCTCGGACAACTGGGCGGCCTACCGCAAGGCGCCGTTCATGACCTGGAACAACGCCTGGTACAACGCGCCGTGCGCGTTCTGGCCGGTCAGGTCGCGGGGGCCGGTGAACATCATGAACGACAAGCTGCCGCCGGCCCTGCTCTTCCAGGCGACGAACGACGCGGCGACCCCGTACGAGGGCGGCGCCATGGTCCACGCCCTGCTGCACGGCTCCAGCTTCGTGATCGAACAGGGCGGCGGGAACCACGGCATCACGCTGAGCGGGAACAGCTGCCTGGACAAGCACCTGGCGAGCTACCTGGCCGACGGCACGGTGCCGCGCGGCACCGGCGCGGTGGACGCGGTGTGCAGGGCCCAGGCCGACCCGAAGCCGATCACCTCGAAGGTCGCCTCCCGCACGGCCCACGGCGCGACGCTGCACGGCCTGCTGGGCTTCCGCGGCTGACCGCCGGTCACGGCCCGTCGCAGGGGCCGGACCCGGCTTCTCACCGGCGGGCCGCGTCGGGGACGGACGGCACCGGGCTCCGCGAGGTCGTCACCGACCGCACCGAGCCCTCACGCCACTCCTGGCGCGGCTCCGCCTCGCGGTCAGGCCACAGGGTCGGCGTAGGTGCTGAACCGCAGGTACACCCCGATGTCCGCGGGCATCTCCGGCGAGATCGTCCGGTAGCTGCACAACTCCTGCAGCCCCGGGTCGCCCTCCGGCAGTCCCTCCGTCAGCCGGCGCAGAATCTCGGCGTGCGGACGCGGGTCGACGCCCTCCAGCTCCATGAGCCGGGCGATGCGTACGGCGGCCTCCGCGTCGGAACGGGTGTTGTTCGGCAGCCGCAGATAGACGTTGGCCTCATCCGGGCCCGGCGCGCCCTCCCGGAACGCCAGACAGGTCATCGGCTCGTTGCTGACGGTGCCGCCGTCCCGCCCGTAGATGACGGTACGCGCCCGGGCCACCCGGGCCGGCTCGTAGCGGTGCGCCAACGCCGCCACGGTGTCCAGCTCGTCCATCGGCATGGGACGGTGACGGAAGTAGACCTTGACGCGGGAGGCGTCTGCGCCGTCCAGGTCGAGAGCCATGAGCTCCAGTTCGTGTCCGCGCCGCGCGAGTTCCCCTCCGCGGTGGCCCACCGGTTCCCAGGCGTCCGACAGGCCCAGCCGGCGCATGGCTTCCGCCATGACCTCGTACGCGCGGTCCAGTCCGTGCACCTGCGGGTTGAGGTAGACCTTGTAGTGGGGCCGCTCCCCCGGCCGCCAGGCCAGGGAGTGCCAGATGGTGGCCCGGTAGCGCTCGGGCTCGGACGTGACGAACAGGTCCTCGATGCTCGAGTAGCGCTCGATGTCCGTCCCGGGGCGCCCGGCGAGCCGACGCGTCAGCTCCCGGCCGGCCTCCTGGCAGCCGAGCGGGGTGCCGTCGGAGCCGAGCGACTCGAACAGGATGCGGACCTCGGGTCTTCCGCCCTTCCAGCTGACGGAGAGTTCGGCGGGGAAGCCGTCGGCCGAGACGAACGAGGGCGGATCGCACCGGGTGCCGATGGGCCGCTCCCCCCACGGGTGGAGGACTTCCCGCAGGTCCTGCAGCACGGTCTGCGTCTCCCACTGGTCTGTACCCAGGCCTCGGCAGACCGCTGTCCACTTTTCTTCCAAGAACTGCCCAAACGATTTTTCCGGGTCCTGACGCAAGGCCAGGCCGGGTATCTCATCAGGGAGTTGCGCACTGGTCACTGTCGATCACCCTCCACAGCCGGACCAACCCGGCTTCGTCCGCGGTCACTTCGGCAGCCCGACGGGCGCGCCAAGCCTTCACAGTTCGGCGGAAAGCGATCTTCCCCTTGGAAACATATTCGAATCTCGAACTAACAGGCGAAGCGACAGCGCCGCGCAGGCGCCGAACCGGCGGGGTCGAGTGCCGGAGACCCGTCCGGGGCTGACGGCGGCTCAGCTCCGCCGGGGGATCCTGGCCAGCGCCTGGACCGCCGCCTCGGCGAGCGCCGGGTGAGCGAGGGCGTCGTCGAGGACGGGCCGGGCTCGGGCGTCCCCGAGCACGCCCAGACCCTCCACGCAGGCGAGGGCCACCCGCCGGTAGGGGTCGTGCGGGGTCAGCCGCCGCCGGAGTGTGGTGATCAGCGCGGGCACGGACTCCGGCGCGCGCAGCTCCACCAGGAGCCGGACGGGGTGCAGGGCGTAGGCGACCCGCAGTTCGTTGGTGGCCAGGGCGGCCGCGGCGCGGGCGGTGCGGGGGTCGCCGAGGCGGGCCAGCGCGTGTGCGGCGGAGGCGCAGCGCGGCGGGTCGCGGTGGTTGAGCAGCAGGACGAGCGTCTCGAAGGCGCGCCGGTCCCCGGCCAGCCCCAGCCTGAAGGCGGCCAGCTCCCGGGCCCACAGCGGCCGGCCCGCCTCGGTGAGCACGTCCGCCAGTTCGTCGTGATCGGTCGTGGCCCTGAGCCGTTCGTACGCCGCCGTGCCGCCCGACTCCTGCCGTAAGCGCTCCGTGAGCGATCGCAACTCCTCGTCCATGTGCCGAGGGTAGGGCAGAGCCCGCACCCCCCGACGGCCGCAGGCGCGCGGCGGCGCACGGAAGCACGACCCGCGCACATCGAGCCGCGCTCCCCGCGCCGGCGCGCGTCGGGCACCGGGCCACCGTGGCATCCGGCCGCCCCTCACCATGCGGTCGCATTCCACCAGTGACGTGCAGCAACGTCATGCATCTCGAACAGAGGGCACATGTTTAGGAGCAACTCCGCTCACCCATAGCCACGTTCGACAGGTTTTCGAACGAAGATCATTCGCCTAGGCGAATTTTCGCCAAGGAAAGCGGTCGGCACGCACGTCAGTACTATGACGCCCCGACAGCGGCACAGCACCGCTCAACCCCACGCGAGGCGGCTGTTGTTGACGCTCCGACCCCTTGCCCACAGCCATGATCCATGGCCTGTCCAAGAACGATCAGAGAGCGTTGCTACTGATAAGTAACGAGCCGTCAGATGGGTGTCCGAACCGACAGGAAAGGGTTCCCGACCACCCGCCTGATGATGTGAGCCGTCGATGCGGAGCCATGAGCTCCTGCACCGAGGCGCCGGCGGCGCCGTCACGTGTCCGAAGGGCCTTGAACCACCCCATTCACCCCGAAAGGCCTTGAACCATGAGTCCTACCTCACCCCTTGATCCGTCCCGCCGGAAGGAACTGATGAGCCGTCTGTTCCACAAGGTGCGGTTCGACACGTTCGAGGTCTACGACGACCCCCGTTTCCATGTCACGGCCTTCACCCTCGAGTCCTTCACCAGGACCCTGCCCCTGCTGCCGGCCGGGGTCAGCGACGAGGAGGCCTACGAACAGCTGATGGACGTGACCATGCGACTCGCGGCCGACCACCAGGAGGACTGCGAAAACCGCTGTGGCCTGTCCGAGGTGCATCTGGTGCCCCTCGTGTCCCTGTACGGGTTCAGGTCGGAGGAGGTCGACGACGAGTTCCGGCCGTGGCTGGCCGAGGTCGACGCCCTGCCGCCCTGGGACCGCGCGGTCTTCCGGCTCGTGGCCTCCCTCGGCTGGACCAACGCCAAGGCGGCCAGGGTGCTGGGCCGCTCGGAGGGCTGGACCAGCAAGCTCAACAGCCGGGCCAGAGAGACTCTGACGTCCGCCGGCGTCTCCGTGGAGGAGCTCCAGAAGGGCTTCTTCGACGTAGAGATCAGAAGAAGAAAGGAGAAGGCATGACCACCCCGAAGGCGTTTCGCCGCCAGGCGCGCCTGATCGACCATGCCGCTCCGCCCACTCCCCAGGAGTGGCTGGAGCACGACGCCCGGTACTTCGACGACGTCGAGGCCGAAATCCAGCGGCGGGCCGCGGGCGGTGCCCCCGACGCGGCTCCCTGGGCGTCACCGCTCTACTTCGGCACGTCCCACGGCGACGAGTCCGCCCCCGGACGCCTGTTGCTCACCCTGCGGCATCTGTCGGGTGAGGCGATCGCCCGGCTGGTCCTGCTCGGCCGGGTGCTCCACAAGGAGAGCACCCGGCCGGAAGGGGCCCCGGCGGCCGAAGCGTACGAGGACACCGGCACCGTCAGTCCGGCCACGCCGGTCGGCCGGGCCATGGTGGGGCCGTCGGCGAGCGCGAAGGCGCTAGCCGGCTGACCCCCTGACCGAGTGCCGCCGCTCCCGCCCCACCGACGCCGGAGCGGCGGCACCCGGCACCACCCGCACCGCACCCCGCCCCTCGGCACACACCCCGATCCACCCCGATCACGCCGGACAGAAAGTGCACGAACATGGCGATCCACGACACCCCGCCGGAGAACGACGCCACTGCGCGGCAGAACGACGCCGGTCGGTCGGCCGGCATCCCGCGGCCGCGTCCGGCAACCGACTCCCCGGCCGAGGCCGAGGCCGGGCCCGCGGCCGAGCCGTCGACGCGCGACCATCCCGCGGACCGCCGGCTGCTCCTCGCCCTCAAGTCCGTCATCGCCCTGCTGGTCACCGGCTCCGTCACCTGCGTCTGCCTGGCCGTGCACCAGCTCGCCCACCAGTCCCCCTTCACCAACACGTACGTCGGACTGGCCGGCGTGAGCGCGACCGGCGTCGCCGCCTGCGTCCCCGCCTACCTCCACTTCCGCCGCAAGGACCCGTCCGACGGCGGCCACTGACCCGAAGACGGGGCACGGCCGGACGCGGCCCACGTCACAGAAATGGGGACTGGCGCGCTCGTTACCCACCGGTTAAGCTCATACGAGCGAGTCACCCACTCGCCACACCTCCTCATCGCGGCCTGGTGACGCAGCCGAGGTGAGAGAAGTCGGTTCGGTACCTCGTACCGATGTACGACCCGGCCACGGGACAGGGCCGGTCGGATCCCCGTTCGTCCGGTGGGCGTGTGCGCGCCCACGACGACGACACCGGGCGTGTGCGCCAGTAGCCCGGCAACACCCGCGCTCCTTCTTTCCGCACCCGGTGCGCCCAGGCCTCCCAGAGGTCTTCCGGCGCACCCGGGGGCGTTCCCAGTCGTCACCCTCTTTCTCTGGAGTCCCGCGATGGCCACTCCCCTGCCCGCCACCCCTCTGTCCCCGCTCCGGACGATCGCCGTCGTCGGTCTCGGCACGATGGGCACCGGTATCACCGAGGTCCTGGCCAAGGCCGGCCGCGAGGTGATCGGCATCGACATCAGCGAGGCCCAGGCGGCCCGTTCGCTCGCCGCCCTGGAGACCTCCACCGCCCGCGCCGTGCAGCGCGGCCGGCTGACCGGGCAGGAGCGCACCGACGCCCTCGCCCGGGTCCGTACCTCCACCGACCTGCGCGCGGCGGCCGACGCCGACCTGGTGATCGAGGTGACGCCCGAGTCGTACGAGATCAAGCAGCAGGTCTTCCGGGAGCTGGACGCGATCGTGCGGCCGGAGACGATCCTCGCGACCGGCACCAACGCCCTGTCGGTCACCCGGCTCGCCGCCGAGTCGGCGCGCCCCGAGCGGGTGCTGGGCCTGCACTTCTTCAACCCGGCGCCCGCGATGAAGCTCGTCGAGGTCGTCTCCTCGGTGCTGACCGCGCCCGCCGCCGTCACCGCCGTCACCAACCTCGCCCTCGACCTCGGCAAGGAGCCGGTCGCGGTCGGCGACCGCCCCGGGTTCGTCGCGGACGGGCTGCTGTTCGGCTACCTCAACCAGGCCGCCGCGATGTACGAGGCGCGCTACGCCTCCCGCGAGGACATCGACGCCGCGATGCGGCTCGGCTGCGGCCTGCCGATGGGCCCGCTCGCCCTGCTCGACCTGATCGGCGTCGACACGGCCCGTACGGTCCTGGAGGCCATGTACGCCGAGTCCCGCGACCGGCTGCACGCCCCCGCCCCCATCCTGGGGCAGCTCAGCGAGGCCGGCCTGACGGGCCGTAAGGCGGGCCGCGGCTTCTACACCTACGAGGCGCCCGGCAGCGCGACGGTCGTCCCGGACGCGCTGACCCCCGCCGCCGGCGGCACCGGCACCCCCGGCCGTCCGGTGCGCGGCGTCGGCGTCGCCGGCTCCGGCACCATGGCCTCCGGTATCGCCGAGGTGTTCGCCAAGGCGGGCTACGACGTCGTCCTGGCCGCCCGCAGCGAGGAGAAGGCGCAGACCGCGAAGGCCCGCATCGGCAAGAACCTCGCCCGGTCCGTCGACAAGGGCCGGATGACCGCGGAGGCCGCCGCGCAGACCCTGGAACGGATCACCCCGGCCGGCTCCTACGACGCCTTCGCCGACGTCGACCTGGCCGTCGAGGCGGTCGCCGAGGACCTGGAGATCAAGCAGCAGCTGTTCGCGACGCTGGACAAGGTCTGCAAGCCGGGCGCCGTCCTGGCCACGACCACCTCGTCCCTGCCCGTCGTCGCCTGCGCCCGCGCCACCTCGCGCCCGCAGGACGTGATCGGGATGCACTTCTTCAACCCGGCGCCGGCGATGAAGCTGGTCGAGGTCGTCCGTACCGTGCTGACGGCCGAGGACGTCCACTCGACGGTGCGCGAGGTGTGCGGACGGATCAAGAAGCACGCCGTCGACTGCGGAGACCGCGCGGGCTTCATCGTGAACGCGCTGCTCTTCCCGTACCTCAACAACGCGATCAAGATGGTGCAGGAGCACTACGCGACCCTCGACGACATCGACGCCGCGATGAAGCTGGGCGGCGGCTACCCGATGGGCCCCTTCGAACTGCTGGACGTCGTCGGGCTCGACGTCTCCCTCGCGATCGAGAAGGTCCTGCACCGCGAGTTCCGCGACCCCGGCCTGGCTCCGGCGCCGCTCCTGGAGCACCTGGTGGCCGCGGGCTGCCTCGGCCGCAAGACCGGCCGCGGCTTCCGCGAATATGCCCGCCGCTGACGGGGCCGGCGACTGGTTCGCACGCGACCGGGACTGGGGCGGACTGCTCGGCCCGGCCGGGACACCCCCGCCCACCACGGGCGGGGGAAACCCCGGACCTGCGCACCGAGCTGCGCACATGCAGTACGTTCGGGTCATGTCCCAGCCCGCCAGGTCCCCACGTACACCAGCCACGCCCGACGCGCCGGAGAGCGCCGCGGGCAGCCGCGCGGCCGCCCAGCGGCTCAGGATGCGCCGCGAACTGGCGGCCGCGGCCATGGAGCTGTTCGCCACCAAGGGGTACGAGGCGACCACCGTCGACGAGATCGCGGCCGCGGCCGGCGTCGCCCGCCGCACCTTCTTCCGCCACTTCCGCTCCAAGGAAGAGGCGATCTTCCCCGACCACGACGACACGCTGATCCGCGCCGAGGCCGTCCTCAACGCCGCCCCGGCGCACGAGCACCCCCTCGACACCGTGTGCCGCGGCATCAAGGAGGTCATGAAGATGTACGCGGCGCGGCCGGAGATCTCGGTCGCCCGCTACAAGCTCACGCGCGAGGTGCCCACCCTGCGCGAGGCGGAGATCGCGTCGGTGGCCCGCTACGAGCGCCTGTTCACCCGTTACCTCCTCGGCCACTTCGACGAGCACGCGCACGACGACGACGCCAACGACGATCCGCTGCTCGCCGAGGTCGCCGCCTCCGCCGTGGTCACCGCCCACAACCACGTGCTGCGGCGCTGGCTGCGGGCCGGCGGCCAGGGCGACGTCGAGGCCCAGCTCGACCACGCCTTCGCGATCGTCCGCAGGACCTTCGGCACCGGCATCGGGGCGGGACGCAACGGCAGCGGCCCCGCGCAGCAGGCCCCCGCGGCGATCTCCGCCCAGGGCGAGGTGCTGGTGACGGTCGCCCGCACCGACGCCCCGCTGGAGGAGGTCATGCGCACCATCGAGCAGGCGCTCAAGGAGCGCTGAGCGACCTCCGCCCCATGAATCCGCTGTGATGACGGCCACCCCACCGGGTGGCCGTTTTGGCATGTCAGAGCACCTTTTCGCGCGGATTTCAGAGCCCGTTCGATCGATCATCGCTCATTTGTTACGTAAAGATTTCATCTGAGGCCAGTTCCTGGCACTCAGTGCCTTGCGCCCTGACACGGGGTGTCATACGTTGAAGACGTCCGGGCGGCCGGCGTGCAGAGACCATTCGTACGCCGGCTGTCCCCGCAAGCCCCATGGCTGCGCGCCCGGACGCCTGCGTCACAGGCAACCTCCCGCGCCACAAAGCGCTGCCGAACAGCACCCCGGCCGAACCGACGGCACTTCCCGAAAAACCCTCAGCAGCACCGACGTAACCCCCAGCGCCCCTCCCTCAGGGCGCTCACCGCCGGAGGCAACACCGTGACCACTCAGGACATCCTGGACGCGATCCAGTCGCCGGAATCGACGCCGGCCGACTTCGCCGCCCTGCCGCTCCCCGAGTCGTACCGCGCGATCACCGTGCACAAGGACGAGACGGAGATGTTCGCGGGCATGAGCACCCGCGACAAGGACCCGCGCAAGTCGCTCCACCTCGACGAGGTTCCCCTGCCCGAGCTCGGCCCGGGCGAGGCCCTGGTGGCCGTCATGGCCTCCTCGGTCAACTACAACTCCGTGTGGACGTCGATCTTCGAGCCGCTGTCCACGTTCGGCTTCCTGGAGCGCTACGGCAGGCTCAGCGAGCTCACCAAGCGGCACGACCTGCCGTACCACGTCATCGGCTCCGACCTCGCGGGCGTCGTCCTGCGCACCGGCCCGGGCGTCAACGCCTGGAAGCCGGGCGACGAGGTCGTCGCGCACTGCCTCAGCGTCGAGCTGGAGTCGTCCGACGGCCACAACGACACCATGCTCGACCCGGAGCAGCGCATCTGGGGCTTCGAGACCAACTTCGGCGGTCTCGCCGAGATCGCGCTCGTCAAGTCCAACCAGCTGATGCCGAAGCCCGGTCATCTGTCGTGGGAGGAGGCGGCGGCCCCCGGTCTCGTCAACTCCACCGCCTACCGGCAGCTGGTCTCCCGCAACGGCGCCGGCATGAAGCAGGGCGACAACGTCCTGATCTGGGGCGCGAGCGGCGGGCTGGGCTCGTACGCCACCCAGTTCGCGCTCGCGGGCGGCGCCAACCCGATCTGTGTCGTCTCCAGCGAGCAGAAGGCAGGCATCTGCCGGTCCATGGGCGCGGAGGCGATCATCGACCGCACCGCCGAGGACTACAAGTTCTGGAAGGACGAGCACACCCAGGACCCCAAGGAGTGGAAGCGCTTCGGCAAGCGCATCCGCGAGCTCACCGGCGGCGAGGACATCGACATCGTCTTCGAGCACCCCGGCCGCGAGACCTTCGGCGCCTCCGTCTACGTCACGCGCAAGGGCGGCACCATCACCACCTGCGCCTCGACCTCGGGCTACATGCACGAGTACGACAACCGCTACCTGTGGATGTCCCTGAAGCGGATCATCGGCTCGCACTTCGCGAACTACCGCGAGGCCTGGGAGGCCAACCGGCTCATCGCCAAGGGCAAGATCCACCCGACCCTGTCGAAGGTCTACTCCCTGGAGGAGACCGGCCAGGCCGCCTACGACGTGCACCGCAACCTCCACCAGGGCAAGGTCGGCGTCCTGTGCCTGGCCCCCGAGGAGGGCCTGGGCGTGCGCGACGAGGAGAAGCGCGCGCAGCACATCGACGCGATCAACCGCTTCCGGAACATCTGAGAGGCGTCCATGACTGAGCGTCAGAAGGACCGGCCGTGGTTGATGCGGACCTACGCCGGTCACTCCACGGCCGAGGCGTCCAACGAGCTGTACCGGCGCAACCTCGCCAAGGGTCAGACGGGTCTGTCGGTGGCGTTCGACCTGCCGACGCAGACCGGCTACGACTCCGACCACGTCCTCGCCCGCGGCGAGGTCGGCCGGGTCGGCGTGCCGGTGGCGCACCTCGGTGACATGCGCCGGCTGTTCCAGGACATCCCCCTGGAGCAGATGAACACCTCGATGACCATCAACGCCACCGCCATGTGGCTGCTGGCGCTCTACCAGGTCGTCGCGGAGGAGCAGGGCGCGGACATCACCCAGCTCCAGGGGACGACCCAGAACGACATCGTCAAGGAGTACCTGTCCCGGGGCACCCACGTGTTCCCGCCGGGGCCCTCGCTCCGGCTGACGACGGACATGATCGCGTACACGGTCTCCCACATGCCGAAGTGGAACCCGATCAACATCTGCAGCTACCACCTGCAGGAGGCGGGCGCCACGCCGGTCCAGGAGATCGCGTACGCGATGTCCACCGCCATCGCCGTGCTCGACGCGGTGCGCGACGGCGGCCAGGTGCCGCAGGAGCGCATGGGCGACGTCGTCGGCCGTATCTCCTTCTTCGTGAACGCGGGTGTCCGCTTCATCGAGGAGATGTGCAAGATGCGGGCGTTCGGCCGCATCTGGGACAAGGTCACGCGCGAGCGGTACGGCATCGAGAACCCCAAGCACCGCCGCTTCCGCTACGGCGTCCAGGTCAACTCGCTCGGCCTGACCGAGGCGCAGCCGGAGAACAACGTCCAGCGGATCGTCCTCGAGATGCTCGCCGTGACGCTGTCGAAGGACGCACGCGCGCGTGCCGTGCAGCTGCCCGCCTGGAACGAGGCCCTCGGCCTGCCCCGGCCCTGGGACCAGCAGTGGTCGCTGCGCATCCAGCAGGTCCTCGCCCACGAGAGCGACCTGCTGGAGTACGAGGACATCTTCGAGGGCTCGCACGTCGTCGAGGCGAAGGTCGCGCAGCTCGTCGAGGATTCCCTCAAGGAGATCGAGCGGATCCAGGAGATGGGCGGTGCGATGGCCGCCGTGGAGTCGGGCTACCTGAAGTCGCAGCTCGTCTCCTCGCACGCCGAGCGCAGGGCCCGTATCGAGTCGGGTCAGGAGAAGATCGTCGGCGTCAACATCTTCGGGACGACGGAGCCCAATCCCCTCACCGCCGATCTCGACACGGCCATCCAGACGGTCGACCCGGCCGTCGAGGCCCGGGTCATCGCCTCTCTCCGGCACTGGCGCGACACCCGCTATCAGCCGCCCTTCAACCACCCGCGCCCGTGCAAGGCGCTGGAGAAGCTGAAGGAGGCCGCCAAGGGCACCGACAACCTCATGGAGGCCACCCTGGAGTGCGCCCGCGCCGGGGTCACGACCGGCGAGTGGGCCGGGGCCCTGCGTGAGGTGTTCGGAGAGTTCCGCGCGCCGACCGGGGTCTCCTCGGCGCCGGTGGCGGTTCCCGCGGAGGAGGGCTCGGCCATGGCCGACGTCCGCCGCAAGGTCGATGTGACGGCCAAGGACCTCGGCGTCGGCAAGCTGCGCTTCCTGGTCGGCAAGCCGGGCCTGGACGGGCACTCCAACGGCGCCGAGCAGATCGCCGTGCGCGCGCGTGACGCCGGCTTCGAGGTGGTCTACCAGGGCATCCGGCTCACACCGGAGCAGATCGTGGACGCGGCCCTGGCCGAGGACGTGCACGCGGTGGGCCTGTCGATCCTCTCCGGCTCGCACGCCCAACTGGTGCCGGACGTCCTCGAACGGCTGCGTGTGGCCGGTGCCACAGATATACCGGTGATCGCCGGTGGCATCATCCCCAACGGGGACGCCGAGCAGCTCAGGGCCGCCGGAGTAGCCGCGGTGTTCACCCCGAAGGACTTCGACATCACCGGAATCATCGGCCGCATCGTCGACGAGATCCGGAAAGCGAACAAGCTCGACCCCCTGGAGGTCCCCGCATGACCGTCAACCGTCTTCGTCCGCGGCGCTCGTGTCTCGCCGTTCCGGGCAGCAACCCGCGCTTCCTGGAGAAGGCCCAGGGCCTCCCCGCCGACCAGGTCTTCCTCGACCTGGAGGACGCGTGCGCGCCGCTCGCCAAGCCCGAGGCGCGGCACACCATCGTCAAGTTCCTCAACGAGGGCGACTGGACGGGCAAGACCAGGGTCGTGCGGGTCAACGACTGGACGACCGAGTGGACGTACCGCGACGTGGTCACGGTCGTCGAGGGCGCCGGCCAGAACCTCGACTGCATCATGCTGCCGAAGGTGCAGAACGCCCAGCAGATCGTCGCCCTGGACCTGCTGCTGACGCAGATCGAGAAGACCATGGGCTTCGAGGTCGGCCGCATCGGCATCGAGGCGCAGATCGAGAACGCCCAGGGCCTCAACAACGTCAACGAGATCGCGCAGGCCTCCCCGCGCATCGAGACGATCATCTTCGGCCCGGCCGACTTCATGGCGTCGATCAACATGAAGTCGCTGGTCGTGGGCGAGCAGCCGCCCGGCTACCCGGCGGACGCCTACCACTACATCCTGATGAAGATCCTCATGGCCGCCCGCGCCAACGACCTCCAGGCGATCGACGGCCCCTACCTCCAGATCCGCAACGTCGACGGCTACCGCGAGGTCGCCCGGCGTGCCGCCGCCCTCGGCTTCGACGGCAAGTGGGTGCTGCACCCGGGCCAGGTCGAGGCGTCCAACGAGATCTTCTCGCCCTCCCAGGAGGACTACGACCACGCCGAGCTGATCCTGGACGCGTACGACTACTACACGTCCGAGGCGGGCGGCAAGAAGGGCTCCGCGATGCTCGGCGACGAGATGATCGACGAGGCCAGCCGCAAGATGGCCCTGGTCATCTCCGGCAAGGGCCGGGCCGCCGGCATGCAGCGCACGAGCAAGTTCGAGATTCCGGAGGCGTGAGGCGATGCAGTTCGGGCGCACCTACGAGGAGTTCGAGGTCGGGGCGACGTACAAGCACTGGCCGGGCAAGACGGTCACGGAGTACGACGACCACCTGTTCTGTCTCCTCACCATGAACCACCACCCGCTCCACATGGACGTCAACTACGCCGAGAACACGACCGACTTCGGCAAGAACGTGGTGGTCGGGAACTACATCTACTCCCTCCTTCTCGGCATGTCCGTCCCGGACATCTCCGGCAAGGCGATCGCCAACCTGGAGATCGAGTCGCTCAAGCACGTGGCGCCGACCTTCCACGGCGACACGATCTACGGCGAGACGACCGTGCTCGACAAGTGGCCGTCGAAGTCGAAGAACGACCGTGGGATCGTGTACGTCGAGACCAAGGGCTACAAGCAGGACGGCACGCTCGTGTGCGTGTTCCGCCGCAAGGTGATGGTGCCGACCGAGACGTACATCAAGGAGCGCGGCGGCGAGCAGCCCGGCCGCCCCGAGCTCAAGTCGCAGGAGAAGTGAGTCATGGCCCGTCTCGCCCAGACCGCCGGTCTGACCGACATCCAGCAGGAGATCCTCTCCACCGTCCGTGACTTCGTGGACAAGGAGATCATCCCGGTCGCCACCGAGCTGGAGCACCGCGACGAGTACCCGCAGCAGATCGTCGACGGCCTGAAGGAACTCGGCCTGTTCGGTCTGATGATCCCCGAGGAGTACGGGGGTCTGGGCGAGTCGCTCCTCACCTACGCCCTGTGCGTCGAGGAGATCGCCCGCGGCTGGATGTCGGTCTCCGGCATCATCAACACGCACTTCATCGTGGCGTACATGCTCAAGCAGCACGGCACACAGGAGCAGAAGGACCACTTCCTGCCGCGCATGGCGGCCGGCGACATCCGGGGCGCGTTCTCGATGTCGGAGCCGGGCCTCGGCTCGGACGTGTCGGCGATCACGTCGAAGGCGGTGAAGGACGGCGACGAGTACGTCCTCAACGGCCAGAAGATGTGGCTGACGAACGGCGGTACGTCGTCCCTCGTGGCCGTTCTGGTGCGAAGTGACGAAGGACACCCCGAGGGTACGGCGCCCCACAAGTCGATGACGACCTTCCTGATCGAGAAGGAGCCCGGCTTCGGTGAGGTCCGTCCCGGCCTGACCATCCCGGGCAAGATCGAGAAGATGGGCTACAAGGGTGTCGACACCACCGAGCTCATCATGGATGACCTGCGGCTTCCCGCGGATCGGGTGCTCGGAGGGGTCACCGGCCGAGGTTTTTACCAAATGATGGACGGCGTCGAGGTGGGGCGCGTGAACGTGGCGGCGCGTGGCTGCGGCGTCGCTCAGCGTGCGTTCGAACTGGGCGTTCAGTACGCCCAGCAGCGGCACACGTTCGGCAAGCCGATCGCCCAGCACCAGGCGATCCAGTTCAAGCTCGCCGAGATGGCTACCAAGGTCGAGGCCGCGCATGCCATGATGGTGAACGCCGCACGCAAAAAGGACTCCGGCGAACGAAACGACCTCGAGGCAGGGATGGCGAAGTATCTCGCCTCCGAGTACTGCAAGGAGGTCGTGGAGGACGCCTTCCGGATCCACGGTGGCTACGGCTTCTCCAAGGAGTACGAGATCGAGCGTCTCTACCGCGAGGCCCCGATGCTGCTGATCGGTGAAGGCACCGCCGAGATCCAGAAAATGATCATTGGGCGCCGACTGCTCGAAGAGTATCGGTTCCAGGGATAGATGTCCGAGTTGGGTGTTTTCTTCGAGAAGGAGATCACACCCCGTCAACTTTCCTCGGCCGTCGACTCAGCTTCCCGGCTTACCCAGTTGCGCCCCCGAACCGCTACGATCGCCGGAAAGCCGCCGTCCCCCCGTCGAAGCGCGGCATCATCCGCTACGAAGGTCATCCATGCCCCACAGCCAAACCTCTGCACACCGCGACCGCCTGGTAGGCGCACGCCTCGCGCGCGGAGCATCGCCGTGGCTTCTGCCGACCGTCGCCACCGCAGCCGTCAGCCTGGTCCGCGCCCGCCGCTCGGGTGTCGCCAAGGCCGTCGCCGTGCCCGCCACCGCTCTCGCGGCGGGCATGCTGTGGTTCTTCCGCGACCCCGAGCGCGAGATCGCCGCAGGCCGGGTCATCTCCCCCGCCGACGGAGTGGTGCAGAGCATCATGCCGTGGAAGGACGGACGGACCCGGGTCGCGATCTTCATGAGCCCGCTCAACGTCCACGTCAACCGCGCGCCGCTGGCCGGCACCGTGACGTCCGTCGAGCACATCCCCGGCGGCTTCGTTCCGGCGTTCAACAAGGAGAGCGAGAACAACGAGCGCGTCGTCTGGCACTTCGACACCGAGCTCGGTGACATCGAGATGATCCAGATCGCCGGTGCCGTCGCCCGCCGTATCGTCCCCTACGTCCCCGAGGGCACGAAGGTCGAGCAGGGCGAGCGCGTCGGCCTGATCCGCTTCGGCTCGCGCGTCGACATCTACCTGCCCGAGGGCGTGGAGGTCGCGGTCGAGGTCGGCCAGAAGACCGTGGCGGGGGTGACTCGCATTGACCGTGATTGACCCGGAGACACAGACGGGCTGGGTGCCCGAGGCCGACGAGGTGGACGAAGAGGAGGAGATGCCCCTCTCGCTCCGCCTCTCAATAGCGGACACCCTCACCCTCGGCAACGCGACCTGCGGCTTCATGGCGGTGTACTTCACCACCACCGGCATCCTGATCCCGCACCTCACCGGCAGCCAGGAATCCGGCATGGCCCGCCACAGCGCGGCCACCGCGGTCATCCTGATGCTCTGCGCGGCGGTCTTCGACCTCTTCGACGGCCTGGTCGCGAGGAAGCTGCGCTCCTCGCCGATGGGCGCGGAGCTGGACAACCTCTCCGACCTGATCAGCTTCGGCCTGGCGCCGGCGTACTTCGTCCTCGTCTACGGCATGGTCGCCGACGACGCCCACCAGCGGGTGGCGGCGGTCGGCGCGATCGTCGTCCTCCTGGCCGTGGTACTGCGCCTTGCCCGCTTCTCCTGCGTGACACCGCCGAACGGCACGTTCCAGGGCATGCCCTCACCGTTCGGCGCGCTGACGGTCGTCTCGATCGTCCTGCTGGAGCTGCCCTTCGTCGCCACCCTGCTGGCGATCCTGGGCACCGCCTGGCTGATGGTGAGCCGGGTGGAGTACCCCAAGCCGCGGGGCCGCCTCGCCGGCGCGATGCTCTGCTGGATCGTGCTGTCGATGGGCCTCCTGGCCGCCTGGGCCTTCGACGCCCCCAGCGGCCAGCTCCTCCTCCAGACGGGCTGCGCGCTGCAGCTGGTCATGGGCGCGGTCATCCCGCTGTTCGCCACGGCCCGCCGGGTGAACAACTTCCGTGACAACCGACGCGAGGCCCGGGCGGCACAGCTGCCCTGATCCTCACGCACCACGAACGGGTGTGGCCCGAGCCCCGAGGCTCGGGCCACACCCGTTTCGGCCGTCGGGTCAGACCAGGAAGTCCCGCCCGATCCGCTCCGCCACCCGCTCCAGGATCGGCCCGGCGTCGGAGATGCAGGTGGCCACGTCCGGCTCGATCTCCGTCAGCGGGTACGCCCGCCGGATGCCGGCCCGGCCCAGCGCCTCGGGCGGCAGGGCGAGCCGCCCGCACACGGCGACGACCTCCTTGCCGGCCTTCCGGGCGGCCGCGGCGACCCCGGCGGGGGCCTTGCCGTGCAGGGTCTGCTCGTCCAGCGACCCCTCCCCGGTGATCACCAGCTCCGCCCGCTCCAGCGCCGGGGCGAAACCCAGCACGTCGAGCATGACCTCGATGCCGGCGCGGAACCGGGCGCCGAGCAGCAGGGCGCCGTAGCCGATGCCGCCCGCGGCGCCCGCCCCGGGCGCGGCCGCGTACTCGGCCGCCTCGGGCCCGACGGCCGCCTCCAGCACCTTGGCGTAGTGGGCGAGTGCCGCGTCCAGTGCCTCGACGTCGTCCGGGGAGGCGCCCTTCTGCGGCCCGTACACCGCGGGCGCACCCTTCGGCCCGGTCAGCGGATTGTCGACGTCGCTCGCGAGGATCAGCTCGACGGACGACAGCCTCTCGTCCAGGCCGGAGAGGTCGGCCCGGGCCAGGTCCGCGAGTCCGCCGCCGCCCGGCGCCACCGGCTCCCCGTCCTCGTCCAGGAACCGCGCCCCCAGCGCCGACAGCATGCCCGCGCCGCCGTCCGTGGTGGCGCTGCCGCCGACCCCGAACACGATCGTGCGCACGCCCGCGTCCAGCGCGGCCCGCAGCAGCTCCCCGGAGCCGTACGTGGACGCCGTCAGCGGTGCGAAGACGCCGGCCGGCAGCCGCTGCAGGCCGCTCGCCTCCGCCATCTCCACCACGGCGGTGTCGCCGCGCAGCGCGAACGCGGCGGTGACCTCGTGCCCGAGGGGGCCCGCGACCCGCACCTCCCGGCGTTCGAACCCGGCCGCGACCGCCGCGTCGACCGTGCCGTCGCCGCCGTCGGCGACCGGCAGGGCCTCCACCTCGACGTCCGGCACGACCCGGCGCAGCCCGGCCGTCACCCGCTCGGCGACCTGTACGGCCGTCAGCGACCCCTTGAACTTGTCCGCGGCCACGAGCACCCGTCGGGTGCCCTGCGCTGCAGCGTCCGCCACCGTTGTCATCCCCTTGCTCTGCGGGCCCGCGCACGTCAGGGCCAGTCGCGCCGCAGCGACCTTAACCAAAGGACGCCCCCGCCGTCATGCGATGCCCGGACCCTGGAACAACCCTGAGCGGTGGCTGTGGGAGCCGCCGAAACCCGCGCGAGCGGCACCGGAATCGGGTAAACCGGAGCCATGACCCCTACGGGCAGCGACCCGGACCTCGCCGACCGCGTCCTCGGCGGCTGGCTGGGCCGGATCGCCGGCAACATGCTCGGCAAGCCGGTCGAGAACGGCGAGGTGTGGACGCGCGAGCGCATCGACGACTACCTGCGGCGGGCCGGCGCCCTGCCGCTCACCGACTACCTGCCCGAGCCGGCCGCCGACGAGGACCGCCGGTGGCTGCGCCCCGAGTGGCGCGCGTGCGTGCGCGGCCGCATCCACGGCAGCTGCCGCGACGACGACGTCGACTACGCGATCCTCGGCCTGCACCTCCTGGAGACCCACGGCTTCGGCTTCAGCACCGAGCAGGTGGGCGACCTGTGGCTGCTGCGGCTGCCGTACCTGCAGACGTTCACCGCGGAACGCGTCGCCTACCGCAACCTCGCCGACGGTCTGAAACCGCCGGTGACGGCGACGTACGACAACCCCTACCAGGAGTGGATCGGCGCCCTCATCCGCGCCGACGTCCACGGCTGGACCTGCCCCGGTGCCCCGCGCCGCGCCGCCTCCCTGGCCCGTCGGGACGCGACGCTCTCCCACACCGGCAACGGCGTCTACGGCGCGATGTGGGCGGCGGCCCTGATCGCGGCGGCGTTCACCGCGCCGACGGTGCGCCACGCGCTCGACGAGGCGTTGGCCGTCGTACCGGCGAGCTGCCGCCTCGCACGGACCGTACGCCGGGTCGCCGCCCTCCATGACGCGGGTCTGACCTGGGAGGACACCCTGACCACGCTGGCCGACGAGACGGCCGGCCTCGGCTGGATCCACACGGTGCCGAACGCCGCCGTCCTCACCGCCGGCCTGCTGTACGGCGACGGCGACTTCACCCGCACGATCACCCTCACCGTGCGCGGCGGCCTGGACACCGACTCCAACGGGGCGACGGCCGGTTCGGTGGCCGGCGTCCTGACCGGCGCGCACGCGATCCCGTCCCGGTGGACGGAGCCCCTGGAGGACACCGTGCGCAGCGCGGTGTTCGGCTTCGACGGGGTGCGGATCAGCGAGCTGGCCAAGCGGACGGTGCGGCTGGCGGAGACGGAACGCTGAGACGCCGGTCCGCGAAGAGAGCAGTCGTGCAGACGGATGACGTTGGGCGAGGCGGACCCGCGGGCTGGATACCCTGCCGGGGTGACTAACTCCAGCGCGTCCGACTTCGCCGCGTACATCGCCTCCCTGCCCCGCGTCCTGGCCGGAGCGGCCGCACTCCTCCGCGACGATCAGGGGCGGGTCCTGCTCGTCGAGCCCAACTACCGCGACGGCTGGGCGCTGCCCGGCGGCACCATCGAGTCCGACCAGAACGAGTCGCCGCGCGAGGGCGCGCGCCGGGAGACGCTCGAGGAGATCGGCCTGGACCGTGCGCCCGGGAGGCTGCTCGCCGTGGACTGGGTGACGGGTCCGGGCCGGCCGCCGCTGGTGGCGTACGTCTACGACGGTGGGATCCTCGACGAGGACGACCTCAAGGCGATCCGGCTGCAGGAGGAGGAGCTGCTGTCCTGGCGGCTGGTCCCGCGCGAGGAGATCACCGACCATCTGCTGGGCGCGCTGGGCCACCGGGTCCTGGCCGCTCTGGACGCCCTGGCGGACGGCTCGGGGCCCATCGAGCTGGAGAACGGTCACCGGGTCGGCTGACCTCCCGGCGCCCCGGTTCAGCCGTCGGGATTGCGGGGCCTGCCGTCCACCTCGCGCAGCGCCTCGTCACGGGCGGCGACCCGGGCCTCCGTGCGGTGGCCGCGCTCGATGTAGTCCCGGACGACGAGCTCGACGGCGTCCTGGGGGTTGCCGACGCCGGAGAGAACCATGATCTCGACGACGAGTTCGGCGTCGAGCGAGACAGTGACCTTGGCCATGCCGGGACGGTAACACCGGGGCGGGGCGGCCGGATATCCGTTCGCGGGACGCGAATCCGCCGCCTTACCCTCGGTCGCATGAGCAAGCCCCTCGTCGCCCTCCTCAGCGGTGCCGGCATCTCCACCGACTCCGGCATCCCGGACTACCGCGGCCCCAACGGGCTGTGGCGCAAGGATCCGGAAGCGGAGAAGCTCGTCACGTACGAGTACTACATGCGGGATCCGGAGATCCGGCGGCGGTCCTGGCAGATGCGCCGCAAGAACCGCACTCTGGCGGCCGAGCCGAACGCGGCCCACCGCGCCGTCGTCGACCTGGAGCGGTCCGGGGTACCGGTGCGGGTCATCACCCAGAACGTCGACGGACTGCACCAGCTCGCCGGTCTGCCCGCCCGCAAGGTCCTCGAACTCCACGGCACCGCACGGCAGTTCGTGTGCACCGAGTGCCATGCGCGAGGGCCGATGGAGGACGCCCTCGCCCGGCTCGACGCCGGCGAGGAGGACCCGCCGTGCCTGGAGTGCGGCGGGATCCTGAAGTCGGCGACCGTCATGTTCGGCCAGCGGCTCGACCCGGTGGTCCTCGGCGAGGCCGTCGCCATCACCAAGGCCTGCCAGGTGTTCCTCGCCGTGGGGAGCAGTCTGCAGGTCCAGCCGGCCGCCGGGCTGGCCGGCGTCGCCGCCGAGCACGGCGCCCGGCTGATCATCGTCAACGCCGAGCCGACCCCGTACGACGAGCTCGCCGCCGACGTCGTGCGGGAACCGATCGGGACGGCACTGCCCCGGCTGTTGCGGGAGCTGGCCGGCACGGATCTGTGAGCCCGGTCAGGGGGTCCCCGGCGGCCGTCCCGGACCGTGGACCCGGCTCCGCGAGATGAACGGCTGGAACAGGGACGTTCCGTTCTCGAAGTCCAGCAGGCGCTGTTTGCGGTCCAGGCCGCCGCCGTAGCCGGTGAGGCCGCCGTCCGCGCCGACCACGCGGTGGCAGGGGACGATGATGCCGACGGGGTTCCTGCCGTTGGCGAGGCCGACCGCGCGGGAGGCGGCCGGGTTGCCGAGCGCCTCGGCGAGTTCGCCGTAGGTGCGGGTCTCGCCGTACGGGATCTTCCGGAGCAGGTCCCAGACCGAGCGCTGGAACGGGGTGCCGTGCAGGCGGAGTGGGAGGGTGAACTCCTTCAGCTCCCCGGCGAAGTAGGCCTCCAGTTGTTCCTCGGGCTCGCCGAAGAGGGTGTCGTCGCGTGGGCCGAAGTCCTCCTGGGGCGGGCGGTGGCGCTGCTCGGTCATGTAGAGGCCGCACAGCACGCCGTCGTCGGCGACGAGGGTGAGGGGGCCGTACGGGCTGTCGATGACGCCGTGGTGCTTCATGCGAGGTCCTTGTGCGGTCCGGTGCCGGCTGTAGGGGCCTGAGCGGGGAGGAAGTTGATCGGGTGGCTGTCGGTCGCCCACAGGTACTGCACCGCGTACGCCCGCCAGGGGCGCCAGGCCGTCGCGCGGGCCGTCAGGGCCGCCGGCGTGGACGGCAGGCCCAGCTCCTGGGCGGCGCGGCGGACTCCGAGGTCGGTGGGGAGGAAGGCGTCGGGGTCGCCGAGGGCGCGCATGGCGATGACGTCGACGGTCCAGGGGCCGAATCCGGGGAGGTCGAGGAGCTGGGCGCGGGTTCGGGGCCAGTCGCTCTCCGGTCCCAGGTGGAGGAGGCCGTCGGCGAGTTGCTTCACCAGGGTGGTGAAGGTGGTGCGGCGGGTGCGGGGCATCGCCAGGGTCTCGGGGTCGACGGCGGCCAGCGCCTCGGGGGTGGGGAAGAGGTGGGTGAGACCGCCTTCCGGGTCGTCGACCGGGTCGCCGTACGCGGTGACGAGCCGGGCGGCGTGGGTGCGGGCGGCCGCCGTGGACACCTGCTGGCCCAGCACGGCACGGACGGCGAACTCCGCCTCGTCGGCCGTACGGGGCACCCGGCGGCCGGGCGCCTTGTCCACCAGCGGGGCGAGCAGCGGGTCCGTGCGCAGCTGGTCGTCGACGGCGACCGGGTCGGCGTCGAGGTCGAGCATGCGCCGGCAGCGGCTGATGGCGACGGTGAGGTCCCGCAGGTCGGTGAGGGTGAGACGGCAGCCGATGTGGTCGGGGTGCGGGGTGAGCGCGACGACCGCGTGCCCGTGGGGGAGGCGCAGGGTGCGCCGGAACGCCCCTTCCCGCCACTCCTCCACGCCGGGGACTCCGGTCGCGGCGAGGTGCCCGAACAGGTTGTCGGGGTTGAGCGGAGCCCGGAACGGCAGCCGAAGCCGGAGCGTGCAGGCGGTGACGGGCGATGTCGAACGCACTTTCGGGAGGGGGGCGTTCGTCTTCGGGGCACGGACGCGCAGTTGGCTCGGGGAGAGCGCGAACACCTCGCGCACGGTGTCGTTGAAGGTGCGGACGGAGGCGAAGCCGGCGGCGAAGGCCACGTCCGCCATGGGGAGTTCCGTCGTCTCGACGAGGAGGCGGGCGGTCTGCGCGCGCTGGGCACGGGCCAACGCCAGTGGGCCCGCGCCGAGTTCGGCGAGGAGTTGCCGCTCGATCTGGCGGGCGCTGTAGCCGAGGCGGGTGGCGAGGCCGGACACCCCGTCCCGGTCCACGACACCGTCGGCGATCAGCCGCATGGCGCGGGCGACCAGGTCGGCCCGCTGGTTCCACTCCGGGGAGCCGGGGCTGGTGTCCGGGCGGCAGCGCTTGCAGGCACGGAACCCGGCCTGCTGGCAGGCGGCGGCACTCGGGTGGAAGACCATGTTCTCCGGCCTGGGCGGCACGACGGGGCAACTCGGCCGGCAGTAGATGCCCGTGGTCAGGACCGCCGTGAAGAACCATCCGTCGAACCGCGCGTCCTTCGACCGCACGGCACGCACACAGCGCTCCCGGTCGCTGTACATCCCGTTCTGCATGCGTCCAGCATCGACCACCGTCCGCCCCCGTCGCTGGCGAGAATCCGACATCAACCTCGTCCGGACTGCACCGCCGCCGATCGCCCAGCTCCGTCCCGAGGTGCCGCCAGGGCCCGGATCACGAAGATGTCGACGACCATCACGGTGGCGGACCAGAGCGGCGCGTAGGGGAGGAACAGGAACTGCGCGACCAGGCCCAGGGCGGCGAGGAGGATGCCGGCGAAGCGGGCCCGGGGCAGGTCCACGAGGAGGGCCGCGCCGGTCGCGGCCGCGAGGATGCCGAGGACGAGGTGGATGCGGCCCCAGCCGGTGAGGCTGAGCTCGTAGACGTAGGAGCCGACGCGGGCGTAGACGTCGTCCTCGGCGAGGGCGGCGATGCCCTGGAGGACGGCGAGGGCGCCGCCGCACAGCATCAGGACGCCGGCGAAGGCGCGGCCGCCGGTGATCGGGCTGTCGCGGGGGGCGGGCGCGGGCGGGCGCGGGCCGCCGGGCGGTACGGACCAGGCGGTGCCTATCTCGCCCTGGGTGTGGCCGGTCGGACCGTCGGGAGGGGGGTGGGAGGTCATAGGGGCAGGACATCCCACGGCGTACGGCGGCGGCGAGCGCGGCGGGGCCGTTCGGGTGAACGGTCCCGCCGGGTGCCGGGTCGGGCCGGGCTCACATGTTGATCATGTGGCCGGCCAGGCCGTGCACGGCCTCCTTGACGGCCTCGCCCAGGGTCGGGTGGGCGTGGACGTTGCGGGCGACCTCGTGGACGGTGAGGTCCCACTGCTGGGCGAGGGTGAGTTCCGGCAGGAGTTCGGTGACGTCGGGGCCGATCAGGTGGCCACCGATCAGCTCGCCGTGCGTGGCGTCACTGATGAGCTTCACGAAGCCGGTGGTGTCGCCGAGGCCGTGGGACTTGCCGTTCGCGGTGAACGGGAACTTGGCGACCTTGACGTCGTAGCCGAGGTCGCGGGCCTGGGCCTCGGTGTAGCCGAAGCTGGCGATCTGGGGCTGGCAGTAGGTGGCGCGGGGGATCATCGCGTAGTCGAGTTCCATGGTCTCGGCGTCGGCGAGGGTCTCGGCGGCGATCACGCCCATCGCCTCGGCGGTGTGCGCGAGCATCAGCTTCGCGGTGACGTCGCCGATGGCGTAGATGTGCGGGACGGAGGTGCGGCAGCGGCCGTCGACGTCGACGGCGCCGCGGTCGGTGACCTTGACGCCGGTGTTCTCCAGGCCGTAGCCGGTGACGTTCGGGGCGAAGCCGATGGCCTGGAGGACCTTGTCGGCCTCCAGGACCTGCTGGGCTCCGTCCTTGCCGGTGACGGTGACGCGGACCTGGGGTCCGGACTCGTCGATGGCGTCGACGCGGGTGGAGGTGAGCACGTCGATGCCGAGCTTGCGGTACTGGCGGGCGAGTTCGGCGGAGACCTCGGCGTCCTCCAGGGGGGCCACGCGGTCCAGGAACTCGACGATGGTGACCTTCACGCCGTAGTTGTGCAGGACGTAGGCGAACTCGATGCCGATGGCGCCGGCGCCCGCGATGATCACGGACTGCGGGAGTTCCTCGGCGAGGATCTGCTCCTCGTAGGTGACCACGCGGGAGGTGCGGCGGGTGCCGGGGAGCAGCTTGGGGGTGGCGCCGGTGGCGAGGATGCAGTGGTCGAAGCCGATGGTGCGGGTCTCGCCGTCGTAACCGGTCACCTGGATCGTGTGCGGGTCGAGGAAGGTACCGCGGCCGTCGAGCTCGGTGATCTTGTTCTTCTTCATCAGGTAGTGGACGCCCTTGACGCGGCCGTCGGCGACCTTGCGGCTGCGGCGGTAGGCCTCGCCGTAGTCGAAGGAGACCTGTCCGTCGACCTTGATGCCGAAGGTCTTCGCCTCGCGGGTGAAGATGTGGGCGAGTTCGGCGTTGCGCAGCAGGGCCTTGGTGGGGATGCAGCCCACGTTCAGGCAGACGCCGCCCCAGTACTTCTCCTCGACGACGGCGACGCGCTTGCCCAGCTGGGCGGCGCGGACCGCGGCGACATAGCCGCCGGGGCCGGCGCCGAGGACCACGACGTCGAAGCGGTCGTCTTGCTCGGCCATGGGAGGTTCCTCTTCCGTAGGTACCGTTTCCTGTTCCGACGGGAAACGGTACCTACGGCATCCCGCTCGTGCCTCACTACCCCGTCGCCGTGGGCCTGCGGGAGGCCGCCATGGCCTTGTTCACGTCGGTCAGCGGGCGCAGTCGGTAGGTGTACGCGTAGTCGCGGTCGGCGAACAGCTTGTACTCGTCGTGGGTGTGCGCGCCCCAGCTGTTGTCGCCGCCGACGCCCATCTGGCGGTGGTTCAGGCGCAGGACGACCTCCTTGCGCGGGGTGAGCTGGTAGTCGTGGCGGGCGCCGACGGAGAGGTCCTCGGGGGTGAAGTGCGAGGCGTTGACCTCCAGGAGCGGCTCGCCGGAGACGAGCAGGCCGACGCCGTCACGGTCGGTGAGGGCGATCCAGCGCACGTCGGTCCTGTTGCCGTTCTCCTGCGGGCGCAGATAGGAGGTCCACTGCCCGGTGACGGTGCCGGAGTACAGGCCCACGTCGGTGGCGTCGTTGCGGTCCCAGTGGTTCTCCTCGGGGCCGCGGCCGTAGTAGCGCAGGTGCTCCAGCCGGGCCGGCAGGAGGAGGAGGGTGCCGATCTCCGGGATGTACGGCAGGTTCGCGGCGCCGGGGTGCAGGGTGTTGTCGACCTTGATCTCGCCGTTTCCGAAGACGGTGTACGTGGTGGTGTACGTCGATTCCGTCGTCGTGGGCAGGGTGCCGGCGACCCTGATCTCGACGGCCCGGTCGCGCAGCGCCCGCACGCTCACGTCGGTCACCCGGCGGCGGGCGCCGGCGTCGCGCCAGGTCTGGTTGCGGGTGTGCTGGCCGTTGCCCCGGTCGTTGTCGGTGGGGGCGCGCCAGAAGTTCGGCGCGGGGCCGGAGGTGATCAGTTCCGTGCGGCCGGACCGGTAGGAGGTGATGACGCCGGTGCGTTTGTCGACAGCGACCGTGAAGTTGTGGCCGGTGACGGTCACGGTGGTGTCGCCGACCTCGTGGGAGAGGGCCGGGACCTGTCCGAGGGGCACGGGGGTGACGGGCGGGCTGCCCGCGTCGAGCGGGAGTTGCTGCCGGGCGATCTCGAAGCCGGCGTCGGCCCAGGGCGTGGACTCCTTGAGGGTGAAGGAGAGTTCGAGGAAGTACTCGGCGCCGGGCGCCGGGTCGGCGGGCAGCCGGAGCGGGATGCCGACGTCCTTGCTGGAGAGCGGTGCCACGTCGAGCTGGGCGCGCGTCAGCTTGCCTCGCTGCACGGTCTCTCCGTCGGCGACGAGGGCCCAACGGCCGTCGAAGGCGGAGAGGTTGGTGAAGAGGTACTCGTTGGTGAGCGTGATCCGGCCGGGCGAGCCGCCCGCGGCGACCTGGACGGCCTGGTAGATCCGCTTGACCTCGGCGGACTTGCCGGTGAGCCCGCGGTCGGCGGTGACGATGCCGTCGCCGGAGAAGGCCCCGTCGTTGGGGTTGTCGCCCCAGTCGCCGCCGTAGGCGTAGAACGTCTTCTGCCGCGGTCGTTTCTCCGTGAGGCCGACGGTGGCGGCGTCGAACCAGAACCGTACGCCGTCGTCGCCGGGCCCGCGGCTGCCGAGGGCCAGTTCGTCGGCGCTCAGCGCCCGGGCGTAGACGCGGGCCCGCCGGACGGTGCCGCTGAACTCGCGGGTCGGGTTGTCGACGTCGGTGGCCAGGGACAGGGGCGCGGTGTTGACCGCGGGGCGGACCGTGGTGCTGCGGGTGGCCCGGACCACGCCGTCGACGTGCAGGGTCAGCGTGCCGGCCTCGGCGTCGAAGACGCCCGCCACATGGTGTTCGGTGCCCGTCCAGTCGTCCGGCACCGCCCAGCTCGCGGTGATCCACTGGCCGCTGCCGTAGATGAAGAACTCGATGGTCCTGTTGGTCTGCTTCAGGGCGTACTGGGTGTCGCCCTTGGCGAGGACGGGCTGGTGGTATCCGGTGACGTGGGGGGTGATCCAGGCTTCCAGGGTGAGGGAGCCGGTGAGGTCGAGCCGCGGGTCGCGGGCGAAGACGGTGCCGCCGGAAAGGCCCTTGTCCCGGCTGAAGGTGCCGCTGGGGGCGATGATCTCGCCGCGCAGCGCGGCGGGCCCGGACTCGGTGAGCAACTTGCGCGTCGGGGTGGGCCAGCTCAGCGCCTGGTCGACGAAGTCCCAGATCCAGCCGCCCTGCAGCACCTCGTGGCGGCGGACGAGGTCCCAGTACTTCTTGAAGTTCCCGCTGGAGTTCCCCATCGCGTGGGAGTACTCGATCATCACGTACGGCCGGGTGTCGGCGGTGTCCTTCGCCCGTGCCTCGACGCGGGAGGGGCTGTCGTACATCTCGGAGCGGATGTCGCTGATGCCCGGGCGGTCGTCGCCCTCGTACTGGATCACGCGGGTGGTGTCGTAGGAGCGGATCCAGTCGTGCATGGCGGTGAAGGTGCTGCCGCCGCCCGCCTCGTTGCCGAGGGACCAGATGACGACCGAGGCGTGGTTCTTGTCGCGGTGGACCATGTTCTGGGCGCGGGCCACGCACGCCTTCGTCCATTCGGCGTGGTTGCCGGGGTACTCGCTCCGGATGCCGTGGGTCTCGAGGTTGGTCTCGTCCACGAGGTACAGGCCGTACTCGTCGGCGAGTTCGAGCCAGAGCGGGTTGTTGGGGTAGTGGGAGGTGCGGACGGTGTTGATGTTGAGACGTTTGATGATCCCGATGTCCTTGACCATGTCCGCGCGGGTGAGGGCGGAGCCGCGGACCGGGTGCATCTCGTGCCGGTTGGTGCCCCGGAAGGAGACCGGTTTGCCGTTGATGCGCATGAGCCCGTCCTCGAGGGCGAACTCGCGCAGGCCGACGCGGTGGGAGAGGGTCTCGATCACCTTGCCCGCGGGGTCGCGCAGCCGGAGCACGGCGGTGTAGAGGTAGGGGTCCTCGGCCGACCAGAGCCGCGGCGCGGGCACGGCCTTCGCCGCGCGGACGGTCGCCTCGCTGCCGGGGTCGAGGTCCACGGTCTGCTGGAGCGGGCGGGACCAGACGGGGTGACCGTCGGCGGTGTACAGAAGGGTGTCGACTGTATACCGCCCACCGGATCCAGGCCCCTCCGCCGTTCCGTAGTCACGCACACTCGCCGTCACCGCCAGCTCGGCCGCCCGGTGGCCGTCGCTCAGCGGGGTGTCGAGTCTGAAGTCGCGCAGGTGCACCGTCGGCGTGGAGTACAGGTAGACCGAGCGGAAGATGCCGCTCAGCCGGATCATGTCCTGGTCCTCCAGCCAGTCGCCGTCGGAGTAGCGGTAGACCTCCACGGCGATCCGGTTGGTGCCCGGCCTGAGGTACGGGGTGATGTCGTACTCGGCGGGGTCGTAGGAGTCCTCGTGGTAGCCGACCAGCTCGCCGTTGATCCAGACGTAGTGAGCGGACTTGACCCCGTCGAAGTGGAGGAAGGTCCGCCGTCCCGCCCAGTCGCGCGGGACCGTGAAGGTGCGGCGGTACTGGCCCACGGGGTTGTGGCGGGTGGGGGCGGCGGGCGGCTGCGCGTCCTCGCCCCGGCCGTTGGGGCCCCACCAGGGGTAGGTGATGTTGATGTAGATCGGGCGGTCGTAGCCGTGCAGCTGCCAGGCGGAGGGGACCGGAATGGTGTCCCAGCCGCTGTCGTCGAGGTCGGTGCGGTGGAAGTCGGGATCGCGGTCGTCGGGGCGGTCGGCGTGGGCGAACTTCCAGGTGCCGTCGAGGCTCAGCCGGTAGGGGGAGCGGGTGCGGTCGGCGGCGAGGGCCTGGGCGAGGCCGGCGTAGGGCATGAGGGTGGTGTGCGGGTCCTCGGTGCCGAGCCGGAAGACGTCGATGTGACCGTTCCATTCCGGGGTGTCCGCGGCCTGCGGGGAGCTGTCCGCCGCGGCGGCCCGGCGGGTGCCGGCCGGGCCGGACAGGGCGAGGGCGCCGAGGACGGCGGCCGAGCCCTCCAGCAGACGACGACGGCTGACGAGCGCCCGCCGGGACCGGCCCTGCGGCTCTGGCGGCTTCGACGACTCCAGCGGCTCCAGCGGGTCCATGGGCGACACGTGCGGGTGCGACATGACCACGACCTTCCTCGGGGCGGACCGTGCGGGCGCACGGACGGAGGGTGCGTCAGATCTTGTCGGATAGTGTTGATAAACCGAACAGTGGCACGCCGTGATGGCCGGAATTCAACTCTCTTCGGCGCAACGCCACTTGACTCACTCCCGTGGCCACCCGCCCGTCGCGTCAGTACACGTCCCGCACGTACCGCTTGTCCGCGGCGAGCTGTTTGACGTACGCCGCCGCCTCCGCCTCGCCCAGTCCGCCGTGGACGACGGCGACGTCGCGCAGGGCCTGGTCGACGTCCTTGGCCATGCGGGAGGCGTCGCCGCAGACGTAGAAGTGGGCGCCGTCCTGGAGCCAGGACCACAGGTGGGAGCCGTGCTCGCGCATCCGGTCCTGCACGTACACCTTGGCGCGCTGGTCGCGGGAGAAGGCGGTGTCCAGCCGGGCGAGGGTGCCGTCGGCGAGGAGGGCGGTCAGTTCCTCCTCGTAGTAGAAGTCCGTCGACCGCCGCTGCTCGCCGAAGAACAGCCAGTTCGGGCCCCGGTGCCCGCGCGCCCGGCGCTCCTGGAGGAAGCCGACGAAGGGCGCCACTCCCGTGCCGGGGCCGACCATCACCATGGGGGTGGACGGGTCGGCGGGCGGGCGGAAGTGCGGGGAGCGCTGGACGTGGACCGGGACCTCGGTGCCGGGTCCGGCGTCGGCGAGGAAGGGCGAGCAGACGCCCTGGCGGAGGCGGCCGGCCAGGTTCTCGTACCGCACGACGGAGACGGTGAGCGAGACCAGGTGCGGGTCGGTCAGCGGGCTACTGGATATCGAATACAGTCGCGGCTGGAGCCGGCCCAGCACCTCGGCCCACTCCTGGGCACCGGCCCGGATCCCGAACTCGGCTGCCACGTCGACGGCCTGCCGTCCCCAGGACCACTTCGCCAGCTCGCCCTTGTTGTCCGGCCGCAGCAGCTTGCGCAGCTCACGGGGGTCGCGGGTGCGGTCGGCCGTGAAACGCAGCAGGGCTGGGGTGATCCGGGTGATGTCGAGATGCCGCAGCAGGGCCTCCCCCAGGGCGACCTCGCCGACGCCGTTGACCTGTACGGCCGCATGGCCGTCGAGGCCGGTGACGGCGAGCCACTCCGCCACCAGCGCCGGGGAGTTGAGGGGCCGTACACCGAGGGCGTCCCCCGCCTCGTACACCAGCGGCGTCTCGCAGTCGCGGGTGTCGAAGGTGAAGCGGCGGACCTCCTTCCCGGAGCCGGGCAGGCTCAGCAGACGGTTGCCGGTGAGGCGGGCGGTGACGGGGGTGGGGCGCTTCGGGCGGGCGGGGGCGGGAGCGGCCTCGGTGGTCACGGCAGGCGCCGCGGGCGCGGGTGCTGCCGCGGCCTCGGGCCGGGTGCCCTCGAATGCCGTGGCCTCCTTCAGGGCCGTGAGCACCTGGTCCAGCCACGCCTCGGCCTGCGGCTCGTAGTCCGGTTCGCAGTCGGTGCGGGGGGCCAGCCGTACCGCGCCCAGTTCGTCCAACCGGCGGTCCAGGCGCCGGCCGTGCCCGCAGAAGTCGTCGTAGGAGGAGTCGCCGAAGGCCAGGACGGCGTAGCGGCGGCCTTCCAGGCGGCCGGAGTCCAGCGCGTCGAGGCCGTCCCAGAAGCCGGCGCCGTTGTCGGGGGCGTCGCCGTCGCCGAAGGTGCTGGTGATCAGCAGCAGGTCGGCGCCCGCGGGCAGGGCGGACGGGTCGGCCTCGTCCATGGCGAGGAGGGAGGCGGCGTGGCCGCCCGCGGTGAGGCGTTCGGCGGTGGTGGCGGCGAACTCCTCGGCGTTGCCGGTCTGCGAGGCCCACAGGATGACGACCCGGCGGGCGGCGTCCGTCCGCGCCGCGGGCGCGGGTGCGGCGCCGGTGCGGGAGTACATGCCGGCGAGGGTGCCGTTGACCCACAGGGCGTGTTCGGGACTGAAGGGGGCGTCCGGCGGCAGGACGGGGACGCCGGGGGCGCCGGCCGGGATGCCGGCGAGGAAGCCGACCAGATACTGGCGTTCGCGTTCGGTCAGGACCGGCGGCGGGGCGGGTTCGAGGCCGAAGACGGCGGCGGCGGAGGGCTGGACGGCGGTGGGCACGAGCACCGGTGTCCCGCCGGTCTGCCGTGCCGTGACGGGTGTCTGCACGCTCACCGGGGTCGACACCTTCGTCAGCGACACGGCGCACACCTTCAGCTCCGGCTGGAAGGACAGCGGGTCGACGGCGTCGCTGGTCACGGCGTTGACGCTGAGGTACTCGCCGAACAGGTCGTTCCAGTGGAAGGGCGCGAAGCAGGAGCCGGGCAGCACCCGGTCGGTGACGACCGCGGGCAGCACGGCCCGGCCGCGTCGGGAGGCGACCTCGACGGAGTCGCCGTCGGCGAGGCCGAGCGCGGCCGCGTCCTCGGGGTGCACCTCCACGAAGGGCCCGGGGTTGAGCTTGTTGAGCTTGGCGACCTTGGCGGTCTTGGTCAGGGTGTGCCACTGGTGCTGGAGGCGGCCGGTGTTCAGGACGAACGGGTAGTCGTCGTCCGGCATCTCGGCGGGCGCGAGGTGCGGGCGGGCGTGGAAGACCGCGCGGCCGCTGGGGGTGGCGAAGGTGAGGGAGCCGTCGGGGTCGACGTACCGGACGGGGTTGCGGTCGGGGCCGTCGGCGGTGGCGGCCGGCCACTGCACGGGGGTGGCGCGCAGCCGGTCGTAGGTCACTCCGCGCAGGTCGTAGCCGGTCTGCGGGTTGTGGAAGCGTTTGATCTCCTCGAAGATCTCCTCCGCGCTGTCGTAGGAGAAACCGTCCTCGTACCCCATGGCACGGGCGACGGCGGCGATGAGGCGCCAGTCGGCGGTGGCCTCGCCGGGCGGGTCGGCGGCGGGCCGGGCGAGGGTGAGGTTGCGCTCGCTGTTGATGAGGACGCCCTCGGTCTCGGTCCACAGGGCGGCGGGCAGGACGACGTCGGCGTAGGCGTTGGTCTCGGTGTCGGCGAAGACGTCCTGCGCGACGACGAACTCGGCGGCCTCCAGGCCCTCGATGACGGTCCGGCGGTTGGCGACGGAGGCGACGGGGTTGGTGCAGATGATCCAGCAGGCCTTGATGTCCCCGTCGGCCATCTTCCGGAACATCTCGACGGTGCCCTTGCCGACGCCGTCGGCGCGGAGGGTGCCGGGTTCGAGCCCCCACACGTCCTCGGTGAAGGCGCGGTCGGCGTCGACGAGGACGGACCGCTGGCCGGGCAGCCCCGGCCCCATGTAGCCCATCTCCCGGCCGCCCATGGCGTTGGGCTGGCCGGTGAGGGAGAAGGGGCCGCTGCCGGGGCGGCAGATCTTGCCGGTGGCGAGGTGCAGGTTGATGAGCGCGTTCGTGTTCCAGGTGCCGTGCGTGGACTGGTTGAGGCCCATGGTCCAGCAGCTGGTCCACTCCCCCGCCTCGCCGATCAGCCGGGCGGCCTCGCGCAGGTCGGCCTCGGGGATGCCGGTGAGCTCGGCGACGGTCGCGGGCGGGTAGTCGGCGAGGAAGGCGGGCATCGCCTCCCAGCCCTCGGTGTGCGCGGCGACGAAGTCGGGGTCGGTGTGGCCGTTCGCGTGCAGGAGATGCAGCAGCCCGTTGAGGAGGGCGAGGTCCGTGCCCGGCTCGACCTGGAGGAACAGGTCGGCCTTGGCGGCGGTGGCGGTGCGGCGCGGGTCGACCACGATCAGTTTGGCGCCCGCTTTGACCCGGTCCATCATGCGCAGGAAGAGGATCGGGTGACAGTCGGCCATGTTGGAGCCGATGACGAGGAAGACGTCCGCCCGGTCGAGGTCCTCGTACGAGCCGGGCGGGCCGTCGGAGCCGAGGGACAGCTTGTAGCCGGTTCCGGCGCTGGCCATGCAGAGCCGGGAGTTGGACTCGATCTGGTTGGTGCGCAGATAGCCCTTGGTGAGCTTGTTGGCCAGGTACTGCGCTTCGAGGCTCATCTGGCCGGAGACGTAGAGGGCGACGGCGTCGGGTCCGTGCTCGTCGACGACGGCCCGCAGCCTCCGTGCCACCTCGGCGACGGCCGCGTCCACGGAGGCGGGCTCGGGCTCCTCGCCGCGGTCGGAGCGGACGAGGGCGGTGGTGAGGCGGCCGGGGGCGGAGAGCAGGTCGGCGGTGGTCGCGCCCTTGGTGCACAGCCGGCCGAGGTTCGCGGGGTGCTCCTTGTCGCCGGACGCCTTCAGGACCGTACGGCGTCCGTCCGGTCCGCGGCCGATGTCGAGGACCATGCCGCAGCCGACACCGCAGTACGAGCAGACCGTGCGCACCTTCGTCGCGCTGTCGGTCCGCGGGTCCGGCACGGCCACGGGCGCCCCTTTCGTTCTGCCGCGTTCTGACGTCGGCCCTGGTGAGAGCCTTCTCGAGGGTACGAAGTGTGCATTACACAGGTGTCTCCCACACCGGCCACCGGGAGTTAAGCCCGTCGCACAGCGGGGGGTGGGCGGGTGTGAGCGGGCCCTTCGGGCTTGCGGCCGAGGGTACGTGCGGGGGTCGAGTGGCCGGGCGGAGGTCCGGCTGCCGGACGCGTCGGGGCGGGCGGGGGTCCGGCTCATGGACGCGTCGGGCGGGCGGGGTCGGGGCCTGCGTCTCCGCGTTCCGGCGCCCGCGTCCCGGCCGGTGCGGCCTGGAGGTCGTTTCGGACTCCCCCGAGCCGAGCGGGGCGGACGGCGTCGGGGCCGGTGCCGCGTGCGCCGAGCCGCCGTCCCGCGATCGCGTGCGGCTCCTTTGCCCTCCCCTTGTGGCATGGACGTGTCAAATCTGTCAGGCTTCCGGAACCGTCGCCCACCGCACTCCCGCACTCCGCCCCCGGCACACCCACGCCGTCGGGGTCAGCCACCGAGCAGGCCGGAATCCGGCCGCCGCAAAGGAGCCACGTGTGAGACCCACCCCCCGCAAGGCCCTCGCCGCGAGCGCGCTCGCCCTCGCCACGGCGGCCGCCCTGGCGCTCCCCGCCACCCCCGCGTCGGCCGCACCCCCCGCCACCGTCCCGGCGGCCGCCACCGCCCCCCTCGCCGAGGCCTGCACCCCCAGCCAGGTGGTCGCCAACGGCGGTTTCGAGAGCGGCGCCGCCTCCTGGACCCAGTCGTCCACCACCCTCGTCACCAACCGCACCGGTCAGAGCGCGCACGGCGGCGGCTACTACGCCTGGCTGGACGGCACCGGCGGCACCCACACCGACACCCTCTCGCAGAGCGTCACCGTCCCCGCCGGCTGCGGCAGCGCCACCCTCACCTTCTGGCTGCACATCGACACCGCCGAGACGACCTCCTCCACCGCGTACGACAAGCTCACGGCCAAGATCGGCTCGACGACCCTCGCGACGTACTCGAACCTCGACAAGAACACCGGGTACACGCAGAAGTCGTTCGACGTGTCGGCGTTCGCCGGCCAGACCGTCACCCTCGCCTTCACCGGCACCGAGGACTCCAGCCTCCAGTCGAGCTTCGTCCTCGACGACATCGCCCTGAACACCGCCGACAGCACGACCCCGCCCGCGGACTCCACGCGGACACCGGCCGCGCCGTCGTACACCGTCAGTCTGAGCAGCAACACGGCCGGCACGGTGTGGACCGGTCACGAGAGCGCGACCTTCACCAACGCCTCCGCCACCGCGCTCGGCGAGGTGTACCTGCGGTTGTGGGACAACTACCACGGCACCTGCTCGTCGATGCCGATCGTCGTCAGCAACGTCACCGGCGGCACCGCGGGCGCCCTCTCGGTCGGCTGCACGGCCCTGCCGATCACCCTGGCCACACCCCTCGCCCCGGGACAGAGCGCCACCATCGGCTTCGACCTGGGCATCACCGTGCCCAGCGGCGCCGACCGGTTCGGCCACGACGGGTCGTTCAGCTTCATCGGCAACGCGCTGCCCGTGCTGGCCGTGAAGGACGGGGCGGGGTGGCACCTGGACCCGTACACCAACAACGGCGAGTCGTTCTACTCCCTGGCCGCCGACTTCAAGGTGACCCTCGACCACCCCACGAGCCTGCTCGTCCCGGCCACCGGCACCTCCGTCGACGCCGCCGGCTCCAGCGGACGTACCGTCACCACCGCCACCGCCACGAAGGTCCGGGACTTCGCGTGGGCGGCGGGTCCGTTCAGCAAGATCTCCGGTACGTCGACGGCCGGGACCCCCGTCAACGTGTACTCCGTCTCCGCCATCGGCTCCTCCGACGCCCAGTCGATGCTCAGCACCGCGAAGACGGCCGTCGACGCGCACGCCGCCCGCTTCGGCGCCTACCCGTACGGCGAGCTGGACGCGGTCATCGACAACAACTTCTGGTTCGGCGGCATGGAGTACCCGGGGTTCGTCCTCGACCTGGTCAGCACCACCGCGCTCACCCATGAGATCGGCCACCAGTGGTGGTACGGCATCGTCGGCGACGACGAGTACAACAACCCCTGGCTGGACGAGTCCTTCACCGACTACGCCACCGACCTGGCGCTCGGCAAGACGGGCACCGGTTGCTGGAACAGCGTCTCGTGGGCGTCGGCGGCGGAGAAGATCACCAACTCGATGGCCTACTGGGACAGCCACTCCTCCCGGTACTCCACCGTCGTCTACGGCTACGGCAAGTGCGCCCTGCACGACCTGCGGCGGCTCATCGGCGACACCGCCATGGCCAAGCTGCTCAAGGACTACGCCACCGCGCACTGGTACGGCGTATCGACCACCGCCGAGTTCAAGGCGGCCGCGCAGGCCGCCACGACCACCGACCTGACGTCGTTCTGGAGCACGCACCGCATCGAGGGCTGAGCGGGCAGCCGTTCGTCACGGGTGACGCCGCCGGCGTCACCCGTGCACCTGTGAGGGCGTCAGCTCGGTGAATCGGATGGGTCAACCGGGTGAAGCGCGTGACGGCCGAGGCCGTGTCCGCCGTGCGGGGCAATGCATGAAGATCGCGGCCCCATTGCGGTCGAGTCGGCGGACATGACGCCTGGAGGCGAGTGATGAAGGAATGACGAACGCAACAGCCGGTCGAACCGGCGACACGATCCAGAAGGTCCCGGTCCTCGTCGTCGGCGGTTCCCTGGTGGGACTGTCGACCTCGCTGTTCCTGGGCCGGCTGGGGGTGCAGCACACTCTCGTGGAGCGCCACGCCGGCACCTCCATCCATCCGCGCGGACGCGGCAACAACGTCCGCACGATGGAGCTGTTCCGGGTGGCCGGGGCCGAACCGGCGATCCACGAGGCCGCGGCCACCCTGGCCGACAACCACGGCATCCTGCAGACGCCCACCCTGGTCGGCGACGCGGGCGAGTGGCTGTTCCGGGACATCGACCCGGGCGGTGGACTGGCCCGGTTCAGCCCCAGCTCCTGGTGTCTGTGCAGCCAGAACGACCTGGAGCCGGTCCTGCTCGACCAGGCCGTGCGGCTCGGCGGCGATCTGCGGTTCCACACCGAACTGATGTCGTTCGAGACCGACGCGGACGGCGTCACCGCGCTGGTCAAGAGCCGTGAGACGGGCGAGCACACCACCATCCGGGCGGACTACCTGGTCGCCGCCGACGGCCCGCGCAGCCCCGTGCGGGAGCACCTCGGCATCGGGCAGAGCGGCCCCGGCGACCTGTTCCACAACGTCAGCATGACGTTCCGCTCCCGCCGGCTGGCCGAGGTGGTGGGCGAGCGTCGCTTCATCGTCTGCTACCTGACCAGGCCGGGCGCCGACGGAGCGCTGCTGCCGGTGGACAACCGCGAGCACTGGGTGTTCCACGCGCCCTGGCACCCCGAACGGGGCGAGACGATGGAGGAGTTCACCGACGAGCGCTGTATCCAGCACATCCGGCGGGCGGTCGGGGTCGCCGACCTCGATGTGGAGATCACCGGCAAGGCGCCCTGGCACGCCGCCCAGCGCGTCACCCGGGCCTACCGGTCGGGGCGGGTCTTCCTGGCCGGCGACTCGGCGCACGAGATGTCCCCCACCGGTGCCTTCGGCTCCAACACCGGAATCCAGGACGCCCACAACCTCGCCTGGAAGCTGGCCGCGGTGCTCGGCGGCTGGGCGGGCGACGGACTCCTCGACACCTACGACGCCGAACGCCGGCCGGTGGCGGAGTCGACCAGCGCCCGCGCCGCCGCCCGGTCGGCCGAGCACAGCCACCCCGGCTTCGCACCCCCGCCCGGCGCCGGCGGCGGGCCCCAGCGCGGCATCCTCAACGTGGCCCTCGGCTACCGCTACCCGCGGGGCGCCGTGGTCGGCGCCGACCCCGCGACCCCGGTCGTCCCGGAGCAGCTCTCGCTGACCGGGGAGCCCGGCAGCAGGGCTCCCCATCTGTGGGTGCGGCACCTCGGCGAGCGGATCTCCACCCTCGACCTGTACGAGCGGTCGCTGGTCCTGCTCAGTGACGCCGACGCGCACCCCGACGCCGGGGAGCCGGGCGCCTGGCACGAGGCCGCCGCCCGGCTGGCGGACCGGCTGGCCCTCCCGCTCCTCCCGTACCGGGTGGGTTCGGGGCCCGATGCCGAGCTGACGCCCGAGGACGACACGGTGGACTGGCGCGAGCGCCACGGCACCGGGCGCGGGGGCGCCGTACTCGTCCGGCCGGACGGGTTCGTCGCCTGGCGCTCCCCCGGTCCGGTCCCGGACCCGGAGTCGACGCTCCGTCAGGTGCTGAACGCGGTCCTCGCCCTGCCCTGACCCTCATCCCTCGCGACCTCGGCCGGCGGCCCACAGTGCCGCCGGCCGACTCGTTTGCCGGATCGGTTCACCCGCGTGAGCGCCCCGAGTGGTGAGCGGCCGGAGTCTGGCTGACGGTGGATCACGTCAGGGCCGGGTCATCCCAGCTGACGAAGCGCCAGCTGCCCGGCCGTGTCGAAAGGACCCTCATATGCGTTCTGCTCGCATGATCCTGGCCACCGCGGCGGCCTCGGCCGTTCTCGCCATCACCGCGCCCGGCGCCTACGCGGCGGACGGTGACTGGGAGAAGGGTGACTCGTCCTACAGCAAGGAGGACTCCGGCTACAGCAAGGAGCACGGCAAGGAGGACTCCGGCTACAGCAAGGAGCACGGCAAGGAGGACTCCGGATACGGCAAGGAGCACGGCAAGGACAGCGGCTACGGCAAGCCCCACGGCGGCGTCCACACGGGCGGCGGCGCGCTGACCGCGGTGAACGACAGCCACGACAAGGGCAGCAAGGACTGGAGCAAGGAGGACGGCGGCAAGGAGGACTCCTGGAGCAAGGAGGACGGCGGCAAGGAGGACTCCTGGAGCAAGGACGACTCCTCCTGGAGCGGCAAGGACAAGCCCCACGGCGGGATGCACACCGGCGGCGGCGCGCTCGCCGCGCCTGCCGTGACCGCGGGCGGTCTGGCAGTCCTCGCGGTCGCCGGAGCCGGCCTGTACTCCGCGCGCCGCAAGAAGTCGGCCCACGGCCTGGCCTGATCCATGCCGGACGCGATAGAGCCGCGGCCGCCACCGGTGCATCGTGTGGCGGCCGCCCGGCCGGTTCTCCGGCCCGCACCCGTCCGCTTCGCCGCCGTGTTCTCTCCGAGGTGTTCCCCGATGGCAGTCCCCCCTCCCTCCTCCGCCGAACCGGAGCCGACCGAACAGGGGTCGCGCTCGACCCTGACCGTGCTGTGCGCCGTGGCGCTGCTGATCCTGGCGTTGGTCCTGGTCGGCGGCAACGACACGTCGTCGTCCGGCACCTCCCGCCCGCCGCAGGCCCGGCAGGCGCCCCAGGCCCCAGTGGCCCCCGAGGCCCCCGAGGCCCCAGTGGCCTCCGAGGTACCCCGCTCGTCCGCCCCGGCCGCTCGCGCCGGGCAGCCGGCGGGCCCACGTCTGCCGCGCGCGCGGCCCGTACGCCTGCGTATCCCGAGGATCTCGGTGGACGCCCCCTTCACGGACCTCGCCATCGGCCCCAAGGGGCAGCTGGAAGCGCCTCCCCCGGACGACACCAACCTCGTCGGCTGGTACGCCAAGGGCCCCTCCCCCGGTGAGACCGGCACCTCGATCATCGCCGGGCACGTCGACACGAAGACGTCCGCCGCCGTCTTCGCCGGGCTGAGGGAACTCCGGAAGGGCGACGTCTTCGACGTCCTGCGGGCCGACGGGCGCAGCGCGCACTTCGTGGTCGACAGCGTGGAGACGTTCGCCAAGGACGACTTCCCCAGCGAGCGGGTCTACAACGACACGAGCCGGGCCGAGGCCCGGCTCATCACCTGCGCGGGTGCCTACGACCACGGGGTCCGGGACTACACGGACAACCTGGTCGTCTTCGCCCATCTCGCGTGAGCCCGTCACCCCCAGGGGTGACCGGTCACCCGCGTGATCCATCCGAATCGCGCGCCGGTGGGGACCGGCCCAGGATCGAGTCACGTTCACCTCGCGTCACCGCGACCGAAGTCCACAAGGAGATGTGCCCCGTATGACCACCACCTCCGCCCCCGCCTCCGCGCCGTCGGCCCGCCAGGTCTCGCAGCGTGTCTCCCAGTCCGTGTTCGACGGCTCCCGCCTGCGGGTCGTCCTGCTGGTGGACGTCTACGACGGCGCCCAGCAGCAGTTCCTCGAGGCGTACGAGCAGCTCTGCAACCAGGTCGCGTCCGTCCCCGGGCATGTCAACGACCAGCTCTGCCAGTCCATCGAGAACCCCTCGCAGTGGCTCATCACCAGTGAGTGGGAGAGCGCCCCGCCGTTCCTCACCTGGGTGAACAGCGAGGAGCACGTGGAGATGGTGAAGCCGCTGCACAGCTGCGTCCGCGACACCCGTTCGCTGCGCTTCCACGTCGTACGCGAGACCGGTGGCCCGGCGTCGGCCGCCGAGCGCAGTCTGCAGGCCGCGCCCCGCATGGGGGACGGCGTGATCCGCCACGCGCTCACCTTCACCGTGCGGCCGGGCAGCGAGGAGGCCGTGGCGAAGATCCTCGCCGACTACGCCTCGCCCGACCCGAAGGTCGACGAGACCACCCGGCTGTGCCGCACCTCCCTGTTCATGCACGGCAACCGGGTGGTGCGGGCCATCGAGGTGCGCGGCGACCTCCTCGCGGCGCTGCGCCATGTCGCCCGGCAGCCCGAGGTGCGGGCCGTCGAGGAGGCCATCAACCCCTATCTGGAGCAGGACCGGGACCTCGACGACCCCGATTCGGCGCGGGTCTTCTTCACCCGGGCGGCACTGCCCGCCGTCCACCATGTGACGGCGGACCAGGAGGACCCGAAGGCCGAGCGGCACGCCCTCTACTACCCGGCGAAGCCCGGCTGCGGCCTGGAGCTGGCCCGGCTGCTGGCAGGGCGGGACGAGAGGGCCGCGGACGACCCGAAGTCCCCGGTGCTGCGCAGCACGATCTTCCAGCGCGACGACGTCGTGGTGCGGCTGGTCGACGTACGGCACGGTGTCGGCGCCGACGACCCCGCCCTGTCCCCGAAGGCCGCCGAGCTGAAGAAGCTGCTGAACGACCGTGAACTCGAGGGTTCCACCGGGCCCGCCCGGATGGCCCTCGTCACCGACCGCCGCTCGCCCGGCGCCTGACCCCTCCCCGGCCTCCCCGCCGACACAGCACACGATCGGAGCAACGTCGTGATCAATTCCCGTCCCAGAATCGTGGATCTGAGCGAGGTCGAGCCCAACACCCGGCGCGGCGGCGACCTGCGTGCCATGCTCACCCCGGCCACGGTCGGCTCCACCAGCGGTTTCATGGGCGTGGCCATCATCCAGCCCGGCGACCGCATCGGCGAGCACTACCACCCGTACTCCGAGGAGTTCGTGTACGTCGTCTGCGGGCAGCTCGAGGTCGACCTGGACGGCGAGCCCCAGCCGCTGCGGCCGGAGCAGGGGCTGCTGATCCCGATGCACATGCGCCACCGCTTCCGCAACGTCGGCAAGGTGGAGGCACGGATCGTCTTCCACCTCGGTCCGCTGGCCCCGAGCCCGCCGCTCGGCCATGTCGACACCGAGGAGACGGCCGAGGTGGTCTCATGAGCCGGCGCGTGGCCGTCACCGGCATAGGTGTCGTCGCCCCCGGCGGCATCGGGGCACCGGCGTTCTGGGACCTGCTCTCGCACGGGCGGACCGCGACGCGGGGCATCACCTTCTTCGACCCGGCCGGCCTGCGGTCGCGGATCGCCGCCGAGTGCGACTTCGACCCGGCGGCCCACGGCCTGGACGCCGAGCAGATCGCCCGCAGCGACCGGTACATACAGTTCGCGCTGGTCGCCGGGGAGGAGGCGGTGCGTGACGCCGGGCTCGACCTCGGCCGGGAGAACCCGTGGCGGGTCGGGGTGTCGCTGGGCACCGCGGTCGGCGGCACCACCCGCCTCGAACACGACTATGTGCTGGTCAGCCATCGCGGGCAGCGCTGGGACGTGGACCACGGGCAGGCGGAGTCGCATCTGCACCGCGCGTTCACGCCCGCCACCCTCGCCGCCACGGTGGCCGAGCGGTTCGAGGCGCGCGGCCCGGTGCAGACCGTCTCCACCGGCTGCACCTCGGGGCTCGACGCCGTCGGGTACGCCTTCCACACGATCGAGGAGGGCCGGGCCGACGTCTGCATAGCCGGTGCGTCGGACTCGCCGATCTCCCCGATCACCATGGCGTGCTTCGACGCGATCAAGGCGACGTCGCCGAACAACGACGACCCCGCCCACGCCTCCCGCCCCTTCGACGCCGACCGCAACGGGTTCGTCATGGGTGAGGGCGGCGCCGTACTGGTGCTGGAGGAACTGGAACACGCCAAGGCCCGGGGCGCGCGCGTCTACTGCGAGCTGGGCGGCTACGCCACCTTCGGCAACGCCTACCACATGACCGGTCTGACCAAGGAGGGCCTGGAGATGGCCCGGGCCATCGGCTTCGCCCTCGACCACGCCCGTCTCGACCCCACGGCCATCGACTACGTCAACGCGCACGGGTCGGGCACCCAGCAGAACGACCGCCATGAGACGGCCGCCGTGAAGCGGGCCCTGGGGCAGCACGCCTACGACACCCCGATGAGCTCCATCAAGTCCATGGTGGGTCACTCGCTCGGCGCGATCGGCGCGATCGAGGTCGTCGCCTGCGTCCTGGCCCTGGCCCACCAGGTGGTACCGCCCACCGCGAACTACGAGACCCCCGACCCCGAGTGCGACCTGGACTATGTGCCGCGGGTCGCGCGCGAACGGACGCTGAACAGCGTGCTCTCCGTGGGCAGCGGGTTCGGCGGGTTCCAGTCCGCGGTGGTCCTGACCCGGCCGAGGGAGAGGACACGATGAGCGAACCGCGTCCACGGCGCGCCGCCGTCACCGGAATCGGTGTGATCGCGCCCAACGGAACCAGCACCCGGGCCTTCTGGAAGGCCACGCAGGAAGGCATCAGCGCCCTGGACCGGGTGACCCGCGAGGGGTGCGAGCACCTGCCGCTGCGGGTGGCCGGCGAGGTCCGGGACTTCGACCCGACGGGCGCCGTGGAGGAGCGTTTCCTCGTCCAGACGGACCGGTTCACGCACTTCGCGATGGCCGCGGCCGACCTCGCGCTGGAGGACGCCCGACTCGGGCAGGCCGACACCGCCGAGGCCCCGTACTCGGTGGGCGTGGTCACCGCGGCCGGCAGCGGCGGCGGTGAGTTCGGGCAGCGGGAACTGCAGCGGCTGTGGGGAAAGGGCAGCCGGTTCGTGGGGCCGTACCAGTCGATCGCCTGGTTCTACGCGGCGAGCACCGGCCAGATCTCCATCCGTCGCGGCTTCAAGGGCCCCTGCTCGGTGGTCGCCGCGGACGAGGCGGGCGGTCTGGACGCCCTCGCGCACGCGGCGCGGGCGGTGCGGCGCGGCACCGATGTGCTGGTGACCGGCTCGACCGAGGCGCCGCTCGCGCCGTACTCGGTGGTCTGCCAGCTCGGCTACGACGCGCTGAGCACCGTCGAGGAGCCGGAGCGCGCCTACCGTCCGTTCACCGACTCCGCCTGCGGGTTCGTGCCCGCCGAGGGCGGTGCCATGTTCGTCGTGGAGGCCGCGGCCTCGGCCCGGGAGCGGGGGGCTCGCGTCCGGGCCACCCTCGACGGGCATTCGGCGACCTTCACCGGCGCCTCCCGCTGGGCGGAGTCCCGGGAGGGGCTCGCCCAGGCCATCCGGGGCGCGCTGGACGAGGCGGGCTGTGCCCCGGAGGAGATCGACGTGGTCTTCGCCGACGCCCTCGGTGTGCCGGAGGCGGACCGGGCCGAGGCCCTCGCGATCGCCGACGCGCTCGGCGCACACGGCCGGAAGGTGCCGGTCACGGCGCCGAAGACCGGCATCGGCCGCGCCTACGGCGGGGCTCCGGTGCTGGACACGGCGGCCGCGGTGCTCGCGATGGAGCACGGCCTGATCCCGCCCACCCCCCATGTCTTCGACATCTGCCATGACCTCGACCTGGTGACCGTCCGTGCCCGTGCCGCCGAGCTGCGCACGGCACTGGTCCTCAGCCGGGGCCTCATGGGGTCGAACTCGGCGCTGGTGCTGCGGCACGGCGCCGCCCACGCCTCCTCGTGAGGCGCCGCAGAACACAAGGAGTGGAACCGCATGAGTGACCACATCACCGTGGAAGAGCTGTCCGAGCTGATGAAGAAGGCCGCCGGGATCACCGTCCCGCCGGCGGAGCTCGAACAGCGGTCCGACACCGGTTTCGACGAGCTGGGCATCGACTCGCTCGGCCTGCTGGGCATCGTGGGCGAGCTGGAGAACCGGTACGGCGCGCCGATGCCGCCGGACGCCGAGCGCTGCAAGACGCCCCGGCAGTTCCTGGATCTGGTGAACAGCGCGCTGCCGGCGGGGGCGTGACATGACCGGACACACGCAGAACGAGATCACCGTCGCCGCCCCGCTGGACCTGGTCTGGGACATGACCAACGACCTGGAGAACTGGCCGCGGCTGTTCAGCGAGTACGCCTCCGTGGAGATCCTCTCCCGGGAGGGGCGCAAGACCACGTTCCGGCTGACCATGCACCCGGACGAGAACGGCAAGGTCTGGAGCTGGGTCTCCGAGCGGGAGCCGGACCGCGACACGCTGAGCGTGCGGGCCCGCCGCGTGGAGACCGGGCCGTTCGCCCACATGGACATCCACTGGCGGTACGAGGAGGTCCCGGCCGGTACGCGGATGATCTGGACGCAGGACTTCGCGATGAAGCCGGACGCGCCGGTCGACGACGAGTGGATGACCGACAACATCAACCGGAACTCCAAGGTCCAGATGGCCTTGATCCGGGACCGCATCGAGAAGGCCGCCGCGGAGCGCGGGGCCACTCGGGGCCTGACCGACTGAGCCGGACGGAGGACACTCCCCCATGCACCAAGCCCTGATCGTCGCCCGGATGGCCCCGGGCTCCGCCCCGGACATCGCCAAGGTGTTCGAGGAGTCGGACCGGGGAGAGCTGCCGCATCTCGTCGGGGTCGTCCGGCGCAGCCTCTTCCAGTTCGGCGACGTGTACCTGCATCTGATCGAGTCCGAGCGCGAGCCCGGCCCCGCCATCGCCAAGGTCACCGGTCATCCCGAGTTCCGGGACGTCAGCGAGCGTCTGGCGGCGTACGTCAGCGCGTACGACCCCGACACCTGGCGGTCCCCGAAGGACGCGATGGCGCGGCGCTTCTACCTCTGGGAGCGCGACCCCGCCGGCTGATCCCGCCGGCGTCACCGGTCGCCGGGTCCGCGACGCTGCGGGCCCGGCGACCGGTGGTACGGGGGGAGGCCGTCACTCGGGGACGTGGCAGTCGAACGCGTGCAGATAGGGGTTGACCGGACGGATGTCGTCGATGACCAGGCCGGCCTCGGTCAGCCGGCTCACCATGGACTCGGTGGTGTGCTTCGCCCCGCCGACGTTGAGGAGCAGCAGCAGGTCCATGGCGGTGCTGAACCGCATGGAGGGGGTGTCGTCCACGAGGTTCTCGATGACGACGACCCGGGTGCCGGGTCCGCCCGCGCCGATGACGTTGGCGAGGGTCCTGGCCGTGGACTCGTCGTCCCACTCCAGGATGTTCTTGATGACGTAGACGTCGGCCTCGACGGGGACGGCCACGCGGACGTCGCCGGGCACGATCCGGGTGCGCTGCGCGAGGTCGCCGCCCTGGCGGAGCCGGGGCAGGGCGTTCTCGACGACGCGCGGCAGGTCGAGCAGGGCGCCCCGCATCGCCGGGTACTTGTCGAGCAGGCTGGCCACCACGTGCCCCTGACCGCCGCCGATGTCGGCGACCGAGCTGCTGCCCGACAGGTCGAGCAGGGCCGCGACCTCCCGCGCCGACTGCTCGCTGGAGGTGGTCATGGCCCGGTTGAAGACCTCGGCCGACTCGGGGGCGTCCTCGTTGAGGTAGGTGAAGAACTCCTTGCCGTACAGGTCCTCCACGACGTTGCGCCCGGTGCGGACCGCCTCGTCCAGCTTGGGCCAGGCGTCCCAGGTCCACGGCTCGGTGCACCACAGGGTGATGTTGCGCAGGCTGTGGGGGTCGTCCTCGCGCAGCAGCCGGGACATCTCGGTGTGGGTGAAGGTCCCGTCCGGCCGCTCGGCGAAGACGCCGTGGCAGGACAGGGCCCGCAGCAGCCGGCGCAGCGGTTTCGGTTCGGTCTTCACCGCGGCCGCGAGGTCCTCCACGGTCATGGGTCCCTCGCCGAGGGCGTCGGCGACGCCGAGCCGGGCGCAGGCGCGCAGGGCGGCGGCACATGCCGCCCCGAACACGAGCTCCCTCAGCCGCATGGGTGGGGGCGGGGCGCTTTGAGCGGTCGTCATGTGCCGCCTTTCTTCCTCTTGTCGGTCGGGGGTTGTCCGGTCAGCACAGCCCCGCTGGCCGGGACGCCTTGCAGGAGTTGCGTTCGAAGGTGTTGCCCTTGCCGGTGTCCGTGACGACGAGGTCGGCCGGGGAGTTGCCGTGCAGCACGTTGTCGCTGATCCGGTTCCGCTCGGATGTGGTGCCGACGAAGCTCTTGAACAGGACGATCCCGCCGGAGAGCGGGGACGAGCCGACGTTGTCCGTGATCGTGTTCCGGGTGACGACGCTGTCCTCGGCGCCGGTCAGGACGATGCCGGAGCCCTGGAGGGCGTCCAGCCGGGCGGTCTTCGGGCAGGACTTGTTGTTACGGGTGATGCGGTTGTCGCGCACGGTGACGTGGCCGGCCTTCGGCTTGTTCTCGTCGCCGACGACGAAGACGGCCGCGCAGTTGCCGGTCATCCGGTTGCGGGCGACGGTGAGGTCGCGCAGCCGGCGGACGGTGACGCCGATCCGGTTGCCCTCCAGCCGGTTGCCCTTGACCAGGGTGCCCTTGGTCTCCGTGGCGCCCTGCTCCTCCTTGACGCTGTTGGCGAGGAACAGTCCGGCGTCACCGTTGTCGCGGGCGGTGTTGCCCCGGAACACGGTGCGCACCGACGCCTCCGCGGCGATGCCCCAGACCCCGTTCTTCTCCGCCGTGACGTCCCGTACGGTGAGCCCGTCCGTGGCCGTGGCGTACACGCCGTTCCTGGTGAACCCGGAGACGGTCAGGGAGGCGACGGTGACGCCCTTGACCTTGCGGTCCTTCGTACCCGTCACACAGACGCCGTTGCCGTCCGCGGCGCAGGTGCCGGCCTTCTTCCCGGTGACGGCGGCCGGACGGAGCACGGTTCTGGGGCTCGTGCCGCGCAGGGTCACCCGGTCGGTGTGGACGGTGACGCTCTCGCGGTAGGTGCCGGGCCGCACGAGAACGGTGTCTCCCGGCGCGGCGGCGTCCACCGCCTTCTGGATCGACTGTCCGGGGTGGACCACATGGGTCACGGGGTGGGCGGCGGGCGGAGCGGCACCGAGGCCGACCCCGGCGAGCGCCGCGGTGCACGCCAGGTACGCAATATGGCATTTCGTCATATTGCGTACCATATGCATGCGCTGGAGTCTTACCTGCCGTATGGGCCGTCCGGCGGCGTGTCACCTCACCCGCTGCCCGAACGCCGCGTAGGCCCGCTCGTCGAACAGCACGAACCTCACTTCCTCGACGTCCGTCCTGGTCGCCCGCACCGTCTCCACCGCGATCCGGGCCGCGTCGTCCATCGGCCAGCCGTAGATGCCGGCCGAGACGGCGGGGAACGCGACCGTGCGGGCGCCCAGTTCGTCCGCGACCCGCAGGGACTCCCGGTAGCAGGAGGCCAGCAGCTCCGACCGGTCCTCGCTCGCGCTGTACACGGGGCCCACGGTGTGGATCACCCAGCGGGCGTCCAGTTCGCCCGCGGTCGTGGCGACCGCCTGCCCGGTGCGGAGGCCCTTGCCGTAGGAAGAGGCGCGCAGGCGTCGGCAGTCGGCGAGGATCGCGGGTCCGCCCTTGCGGTGGATGGCGCCGTCGACGCCACCGCCGCCGAGGAGCGAGGAGTTGGCCGCGTTGACGACGGCGTCCACGGACTGAGCGGTGATGTCGCCCTGGACGAGCGTGATGGTGGTCATGGCCGTGTGTATACCAAAACCGGTCAGCCCTGCTGCCGCAGTCTGCGCCACACCGCCTTCGCCGCGTTGTGGCCCGACATGCCGTGGACACCCGGGCCCGGCGGGGTGGCCGAGGAGCAGATGAACACGGCCGGGTGCGGGGTGGAGTAGGGGGACAGGGACAGCTTGGGGCGCAGCAGCAGCTGGAGGCCGGTGGCCGCGCCGGAGGCGATGTCGCCGCCGACGTAGTTGGCGTTGCGGGCGGCGAGTTCGGCGGGGCCGGAGATCGCGCGGGCGAGGACGCGGTCGCTGAATCCCGGGGCGAACCGCTCGAGTTGGCGTTCCAGGGCGCCGGTGAGGTCGCCGGTCCAGCCGTTGGGTACATGGCCGTAGGCCCAGAACACCTGCTTGCCTGCCGGGGCGCGGCTGGGGTCGACGATGCTCGGCTGGACGGTGATCATGAAGGGGCGGTCGGGGGCGCGGCCCTCCCTGGCGGCGGCGCGCAGGGCGGCGCCGATCTCCGCGCTGTCCGCGCCGATCTGCACCGTCCCCGCCACGCGCGCCTCCTTCGCGGTCCAGGGGACCGGTCCGTCGAGCGCGTAGTCGACCTTGAAGGCGGCGGCGCCGTACCGGAACCGTTCGTAGTGGCTGCCGAAACCGGCGATGCGGGCGAGGGCGGTGGGTGAGGTGTCGAAGACGTAGGCGCGGGCCGGAGGCAGGTCGTCGAGGCGCTTGACCTCGTAGTCGGTGTGGATGCTGCCGCCGAGGTCGGCCAGGTGGGCGGCGAGGGCGTCGGAGACGGCCTGGGAGCCGCCGCGGGCCACCGGCCAGCCTCGGGCGTGTGCGGCGAGGGCGAAGACCAGGCCGACGGCGCCGGTGGCGATGCCGCCCAGGGGGGCCATGACGTGGGCGACGAGGCCGGCGAAGAGGGTCTTGGCCGGTTCGTCGCGGAAGCGGCGGGTGAGCCAGGTGGACGGGGGCAGGCCGGCCAGGCCGAAGCGGGCCAGGGTGACCGGGTCGCGCGGGAGCGCGGTGAGCGGCAGGGACATGAAATCGCGGACGAGGGTGTCCCAGCGGGGCAGGAAGGGCTCGACGAGACGGCGGTACGCGCCCGCGTCGCGGGGGCCGAAGGACGCGGCGGTCTCCGCGACGGAGCGGGAGAGCACGGCGGCGGTGCCGTCGGGGAAGGGGTGCGCCATCGGCAGCTCGGCGTGCAGCCACTCAAGGCCGTAGCGCTCCAGGGGCAGGGCGCGGAAGGCCGGGGAGTTGATGCCGAGGGGGTGGGCGGCGGAGCAGGGGTCGTGGCGGAAGCCGGGCAGGGTGAGCTCCTCGGTGCGGGCGCCCCCGCCCACCGTGTCGCGTGCCTCGAAGAGCGCCACGGAGAAACCGCGCCTGGCCAGCTCCACCGCGGCGGTCAGCCCGTTGGGCCCCGCCCCCACCACGACCGCATCGAGCATCGACGGCACTTCCGACCCCTTCGTCAGCGGGTGGCCTCCGCAGACCGGCGGCCTCCGGGATCAGGATATGCCGGGGGTATGACAGCCCTCTCGGCACGGGCCCGGAACCGGCCGGTCCGCCGCAGCGGGCCTCAGCCCGCCGCTACCCCCGCGCCCGACAGCAGACCCGCCACCCGGCGGGCCGTCGCCGCGTCGCGGGCGGCGGTGAAGGGCAGGGTGTTGCCGCCGGTGATGCGGAAGGGTTCGCCGGCGAGGGTCAGATGGGCGCCGCCCGCCTCCTCGACCAGCAGCAGGCCGGCCGCGTGGTCCCAGGCGGCCTCCCAGGAGAAGGCGGTGGCGTCCAGCTCGCCCCGGGCGACGGCGAGATACTCCAGGCCCGCGGAACCGCAGGGGCGCGGTGCGACGCCGTCCGTGCGCAGGGCGAGCAGGGCGTGCTTCTGCTCGTCGGTGGTGTAGTCGGGGTGGGAGGTGGCCACCACCAGGTCGCGGCCGGGGGCGGGCGGCCCGGCGAACAGCCGCTTTCCGTCGAGGAAGGCGCCACCGCCGCGCACGGCGGTGGCGAACTGGTCGCGGGCCGGGGCGTACGTCCAGGAGGCGCGCAGGACGCCGTGGTGGGCGAGCGCGACCAGGGTGCAGAATCCGTCGTCGCCGTGCACGAACTGGCGGGTGCCGTCGACCGGGTCGACGATCCAGACCGGCGCGTCGCCCTGTATGGCCTCGTACGTCGCCGGGTTGGCGTGGACCGCCTCCTCGCCGACGACGACCGAGCCGGGCAGGAGGGAGCCGAGGGCGTCGGTGAGGAACAGTTCGGCGCCCCGGTCGGCGTCGGTCACCAGGTCGTGGGGGCCGCTCTTCTGGACGATCTCGTGCGCGGCGAGCTGCCGGAAGCGGGGCATGATCTCGGTGGCGGCGGCCTTGCGGACCGCGTCCTCCACCTCGGCCGAGCGGCGGGCGAGAAACTCGTCGATGGTTTCCTTGTCTTCGATCATGCGTCCATGAGAGCACGCCCCACTGACAATCCCCACCCCGCCGGTGCACTTCAGGCGGAATCGGGATGAAGAACGGGTGCGCGCCGCTCGGCGGGCGGTCAGCGGCCCACCGCGTACCCCTGCATGCCCCGCGGGTTGGCGGCCGCCGACAGGATCCCGGTGCGCGGGTCGCGGGCGACGGCGCACAGCCGTCCCTCGGACCAGGGGTCGCCGACGGTCACGTCGTGGCCGCGCCGCCGCAGTTCCTCCACCACCGCGGACGGCATCCGGGACTCCACGGTGACGCTGCCGGGCCGCATGCCGCGCGGGTAGAAGGAACCGGGGAAGGAGTCGTTGTGCCAGTTCGGGGCGTCGATCGCGCCCTGGAGGTCGAGGCCTCCGCGCACCCGCGCGTGGAGGGCGACGGCGAGGAAGAAGTGCAGTTGCCACTGGTCCTGCTGGTCACCGCCGGGCGTGCCGAACGCCAGCACCGGCACCCCGTCGCGCAGGGCGAGGGAGGGGGTCAGGGTGGTACGGGGGCGGCGGCCGGGGGTGAGCGAGTTTGGCAGGCCCTCCTCGAGCCAGGTCATCTGCAGCCGGGTGCCGAGCGGGAAGCCCAGCTCGGGCACGACCGGGTTGGACTGCAGCCAGCCGCCGCTGGGAGTGGCCGCGACCATGTTGCCCCAGCGGTCGACGACGTCGAGATGGCAGGTGTCGCCCCGGGTGAGCCCGTCCGCGCGGACGTCGGGACCGCCCCGCGAGGCCTCCCCCGCACGCCCGCGTGCCCCACGGGCCGTCCCGGGCTCTCCCGGCACTGGTGAGGCCGGGCCCTTGGCGACCGTCGGCTCACCGGCGCCCGGCGGCTCGAGTCCGGGCTCGTCGGTGGCGACGAGGTACGCGTGCGTGCACAGCCGTGGGGCCCGGCCGCCCGGGCTGCCGGGCCGCAGTTCGTGGGACGCCGTGTCGCCGACGAGCGACCGGCGCCCGGCGTTGTAGGTGTCCGACAGCAGTTCGGCCAGCGGGACGTCGGCCGCGTCGCCGTACCAGGCCTCCCGGTCGGCCATGGCGAGCTTGCAGCCCTCGACGAGCAGATGGACGTACTCCGCGGAACCGTACGCGGGCAACTCGGGCGGGAGCAGGGCGAGTTGCTGGAGCAGGGCGGGGCCCTGGCTCCAGGGGCCGGCCTTGCACACGGTCCAGCCGTTCCAGTCGTACGCCGCCGGCGCCTCGTAGGTCGCGGACCAGCCGGCGAGGTCGGCGGCCGTGAGTGTGCCGGTGTGGCGCTCGCCGCTGGTGTCCAGGGTGGGCCGGGCGGCCTGCCGGACGAGCGCCTCGGCGACGAATCCGCTCCGCCACACCTGCCGCGCGGCCTCGATCCGCTCCTCCCGGCCCCCTGCCCCCGCGGTCTCGGCGAGCAGCCGCTTCCAGGTGGCGGCGAGGGCGGGGTTGCGGAAGAGCTCACCGGCTCGTGGCGCCTTCCCGTCCGGCAGGTACACCTCGGCCGACGAGGTCCACTCGGTCTCGAACAGCTCCCGCACGGTCTCGACGGTCGCGCCGACGTTCTCGACGGGCGCGTGCCCGTGCTCGGCGTACCCGATCGCGTGCTTCAGGACGTCGGCCAGGTCCTTGGTCCCATGGTCGCGCAGGAGCAGCATCCAGGCGTCGAACGCGCCGGGGACGGCGGCGGCCAGCGGTCCCGTACCCGGTACGAGGTCCAGGCCGAGCCCCCGGTAGTGGGCGGCCGTCGCGCCCGCCGGTGCCACGCCCTGCCCGCACAGCACCCGTACCTCACCGCCCGCCGGAGCGAGCAGGATCGGGACCTCGCCCGCGGGCCCGTTGAGGTGCGGCTCGACGACGTGCAGCACGAACGCCCCGGCGACGGCGGCGTCGTAGGCGTTGCCTCCGTCCTCCAGGAGGGCCATCGCCGACTGGGAGGCGAGCCAGTGCGTGGAGGACACCATGCCGAAGGTGCCCTGAAGGGTGGGCCGGGTGGTGAAGCTCATCTCTCACCTCGCTGGGCGCGCGCTCCGACTGGTCGACGAGGAGGCTATCCACGGGGGGCGTGCCTTAGAGCTCCGATCAGGAGTGGAGCCCGAGCCGGGCTCCACTCCTGATCGGAGCTCTTACGCGGGTTCACAGCGTATGTGGCCCCCGCGGTCGTGGTACCGCGTCATCGCGAGGCCGAAGAGCAGGGCGAGGGAGGTGGCGGCCGCCGTGAGCTGCTCACCGAGGTGACGGGCGCGGGTCTCGGGGGCGGGTCCGTCCGGGCGACGATTCGACCACGGGGACATATCCCTTTTCTCTCCATAAGCACGATAAATCCGACGATACGTCAGAAGGGGTGTGCCCCTTCGTCACCACCCGTGTACGCTGCGAGTTTTCGCTTCCGCCTCACAGGGAGTCGTGTGACACTGGCGTCATTGTCCGCACTGCGGACTGCTGTCCGCACCGTCCCCCACGAAAGCGCGCCGTGCGTTCTCTCCCTCTGCCGCTCGCCCTCACCGCGCGCCTGACCCCGGTGGCCGTGCTGGCCTGCGCGGGCTGGGCGCTGACGTCCGGTCCGGACACCGACGCGCAGGACAGCGCGGGCAAGGAGACGCGGAAGACCCAGCCGGAGAAGACGTCCGGCCCGTCCGGGGCCGCCGTGTCCAAGACGTATGCCGCCGCACCCGCGCCCTGCACGAGCGTGGCCACCAAGACGGTCACCTCGCTGGTGCCGGGCGCCAAGACGGCCGGCAAGGAGATCCCCTCCACGGACACCGAGCTGCGCCGCACCTGCTCCTGGAACGCGCTCAAGGGGTACGACTACCGCTGGCTGGACGTCTCCTTCGAGATCACGGAGTCGGACCAGGCGGCGCAGACGTCGTACAAGGAGCGCCTGAAGGAGAAGAGCGGCGGTGGCGCCGTGCCGGGACTGGGCGACGACGGCTACTCGGTGGTGAACCTCACGACGGAGGACAAGCAGCAGACGCGGGAGGGCACCGTCATCGCCCGGGTCGCCAACGCGCTGGTGGTCATCACCTACAACGGCAGCGACTTCGAGTCGAAGAAGGCGCCCGGCACGGATGTGATCAACACGGGTGCCATCAAGGCGGCGAAGGACGCGGTGGCCGCGCTGCGGAAGTCGAGCGGCTGAGTCCCGGCTTCGAACCGCGGTCGGCCCGGCGAACACCGGCCCGCATCTGAGAAGCGTGAAACGGCCGGGAGAGCAGTCAGCTCTCCCGGCCGTCCTTCCCTCACGCGTCAGGCGCCGCCTTCCTCCTGCCGTCCGCGCAGCAGCATCAGGGCCAGGTAGACCACCGTCGAGGTGCCCAGGCCGACCGCCCAGCCGTAGTTCGCGAGCGGTTCCAGGGCCGGGATGGGCCTGCCGTCGATCAGCGGTTTGAAGCTGGCGCCGCCGACCGCGAGGACACCGCCGGCCACGAAGGCCGCGACGGCCCGCCAGTTCCAGCCGTTCTCGTACCAGTAGCGGCCGCCCGCCCGGTACAGGTCGGTCAGGTCCAGCTTGCCGCGGCGCAGGATCCAGTAGTCGGCGATGAGGATGCCGGCGACCGTGCCCAGCAGACCGCCGACCAGGCCGAGCCAGGTGAAGATGTACCCCTGCGGGTCGGAGTACAGCTTCCAGGGGAAGATCAGCACGCCGAGGACGCAGGTCGCGAGGGCGCCGGTACGGAAACTGATCTTCCGGGGCGCGATGTTGGAGAAGTCGAACGCCGGCGAGACCAGGTTGGCCGCGATGTTCACGGACAGGGTCGCCACCAGCACGGTCACCAGCGCGAACAGCAGCCCGAAGACGTTGTCGGTCTTGGCGGCCAACTGGACCGGGTCCCAGATCGTCTCGCCGTACACGGCCTGCGAACCGGAGGTGACCAGCACCGACAGCAGCGCGAAGAGGGTCATGGTGGTCGGCAGGCCGAGCGCCTGGCCCCAGGTCTGCGCCTTCTGCGACTTGCCGTAGCGGGTGAAGTCCGGGATGTTCAGCGACAGCGTGGACCAGAAGCCGATCATGCCCATCAGGGACGGCCAGAACAGTTTCCAGAAGTCGCCGCCCCAGCCCAGCTTGGAGGGCTGGTCGAGCAGCGGGCCGAAGCCGCCCGCCTTGTCGCTCATCCAGATCAGCATCACGAGCGCGCCGACGATGACGAAGGGCGCCGCCCAGTTCTCGAAGCGTCGGATGGTCTCCATGCCCCGGTAGATGATCGCGACCTGGATCGCCCAGAAGATCGCGAACGACAGCCACATGGTCCAGGCGTAGCCGCCGACCTTCCCGGCGTCGCTCCAGCCGTTGCCGATCAGTTTCCCGGCGAGGAAGTAGATGGCCTCCCCGCCGATCCAGGTCTGGATGCCGAACCAGCCGCAGGCCACCAACGCCCGGACGACCGCGGGGAGGTTGGCGCCGCGGATGCCGAAGGAGGCGCGGGCGAAGACCGGGAAGGGAATGCCGTACTTGGGTCCCGCGTGCCCGGTGAGCAGCATCGGGATCAGCACGATCACGTTGGCCAGCGCGATGGTGAGCACCGCCTGCTTCCAGTCCATGCCGACGGCGATCAGACCGGAAGCGAGCGTCCACGACGCCGTGTTGTGGGCCATGCCGACCCACAGCGCGGAGAAGTTGTACGTGTTCCAGGTGCGCTTCTCCACCGGGACCGGAAGCAGGTCCTCGTTGGCGTAGGGGCCGCTGGGCTGCGGCGAACCAGGGGCGATCTCCACCCGGCCGTCGGCGAGGGTGACTTGAGAGGTCGGCGGTATGGCCGTGGGAGCGGTGTCGGTCATGGGCAGGCCAATCAAACGAGGGGCGGATCCGGAAAGGCCGTGCGGGCTCCGGCCCCCTCCCCGGGGAGGTGGGGAGGGGAGAACAGGAGTGGGGGGATGGGGAGTCGAGCGGTGGGTCGGTACCGTCAGCCGTTGACGGCCGGGATCACCTGCGCGCCGTAGGCGTCGATGACCATCTCCTGCGCGTCGTGCATGTCGTAGACGGCGAACTGGTCGACGCCGAGCTCGCGCAGGGCGTTGAGCTTCTCGATGTGCTTCTCGACCGGTCCGATGACGCAGAACCGGTCGACGATCTCGTCGGGCACGAACGCGGTGTCGGGGTTGTCGCTGCGGCCGTGGTGGGAGTAGTCGTACCCCTCGCGTGCCTTGATGTAGTCGGTGAGTTCCTCGGGGACCTGGGAGGAGTGCTCGCCGTACTTGGACACCAGGTCGGCGACGTGGTTGCCGACCATGCCGCCGAACCAGCGGCACTGGTCGCGGGCGTGGGCGAGCGCCTCGGGCGAGTCGTCCTCGGTGACGTAGGCGGGGGCGGCGACACAGATCTTCACCTCGGACGGGTCACGTCCGGCGGCGACGGCCGCGTCCTTGACGGCCTTCACCATGTACTCGGTGAGGTACAGGTCGGAGAGCTGGAGGATGAACCCGTCGGCCTCCTCACCGGTCATCTTCAGCGCCTTCGGGCCGTACGCGGCCATCCAGACCGGGAGGCGGGCGTCCTCCTTGATCCACGGGAACCTGACGACCGTACCGCCGAGGTCGGCCTCCTGGCCGGAGCCGAGCGCCCGGATGACCTTCATGGCCCCGCTGATCCGGGCGAGGGTGTTCGGGGGGCGGCCCGCGACGCGCATCGCGGAGTCGCCGCGGCCGATGCCGCACACCGTGCGGTTGCCGAACATGTCGTTGAGGGTGGCGAAGGTGGAGGCGGTGACCTCCCAGGTACGGGTGCCGGGGTTCGTCACCATCGGACCCACGGTCAGCTTGCTGGTGTTCGCCAGGATCTGACTGTAGATCACGAACGGTTCCTGCCAGAGCACGGCCGAGTCGAAGGTCCAGCCGTAGGTGAAGCCGTTGCGCTCGGCGCGCTTCATCAGGCTGACGACCTTCGAGGCCGGCGGGTCGGTCTGCAGGACGAGTCCGAAGTCCATGTGCGCCCTTCCTAGTTGAGGTACTGACAGGTGGAGCGCGGGGTGTAGACGCCGTGACCCGCGCGTCCGGTGTACTCCCGCTCGGTGATGACCGGTTCGCCCCGCGACAGGACCGTCTCGACGCGGCCGGTGATGCGCTTGCCCTCGTAGGCCGAGTAGTCGACGTTCATGTGGTGCGTCTCGGCGGAGACGGTCTGCTCGGCGTGCGGGTCGTAGATGACGACGTCGGCGTCGGCTCCGGGGGCGATGGTGCCCTTCTTCGGGTACATGCCGAACATCCGGGCCGGCGTGGCACAGGCGATCTCGATCCAGCGGCGGCGGCTGATGTGCCCGTCGACGACGGCCTGGTGGAGCAGGTCCATACGGTTCTCCACGCCCGGCAGACCGTTGGGGATCTTGGAGAAGTCGCCCCGGCCGAGCTCCTTCTGTCCCACGAAGCAGAAGGGGCAGTGGTCGGTGGAGACCACCTGCAGATCGTTCGTGCGCAGGCCCTGCCACAGCTTGGCCTGGTGCTCCTTCGGCCGAAGGGGCGTCGAGCACACGTACTTGGATCCCTCGAAGTCGGGCTCGGCCAGGTTGTCCGTCGACAGGAACAGGTACTGCGGGCAGGTCTCGCCGAAGACGTTCAGCCCCTCGTCGCGCGCCTTGGCCAGCTCGGCCACCGCCTCCATCGCCGAGACGTGCACGACGTACAGGGGCGCGCCGGCCACCTGCGCGAGCTTGATGGCACGGTGGGTGGCCTCGGCCTCCAGCAGTGCCTTGCGCACCTCCCCGTGGTAGCGGGGATCGGTCTCGCCGCGCGCCAGCGCCTGCTCCACCAGGACGTCGATCGCGATGCCGTTCTCGGCGTGCATCATGATCAGGCCGCCGTTCTCGGCGGAGCGCTGCATGGCGCGCAGGATCTGGCCGTCGTCGGAGTAGAAGACACCGGGGTAGGCCATGAACTGCTTGAAGGAGGTCACGCCCTCCTCCACGAGCAGGTCCATCTCCTTGAGCGTCTCCTGGTTCACATCGGAGACGATCATGTGGAAGCCGTAGTCGATGGCGCAGTTGCCCTCGGCCTTGGCGTGCCAGGCGTCCAGGCCCTCGCGCAGGGTGTGGCCGACGCTCTGCACGGCGAAGTCGACGATGGTCGTCGTGCCGCCCCAGGCGGCCGCCCGGGTGCCGGTCTCGAAGGTGTCGGAGGCGAAGGTGCCGCCGAACGGCAGCTCCATGTGGGTGTGCACGTCGACCCCGCCCGGGATCACGTACTTCCCGGTGGCGTCGATGACCCGCTCGGCCGTCCAGGCCTCGGCGGCCGGGGTGCCGGAGGCGGCGAGGGCGGCGATACGGCCGTCCTCGATCAGGACGTCGGCGTGGATCTCGTCGGACGCGGTGATGACGAGACCGCCGCGGATGATTTTACGGCTGCTCATGTTCCTTCTCCAGAACGGCAATCGGGAAGGTGCGGGTCGTGGGTGTCGCCCGCGCCCAGCGGCGGAGCCGCTGATGGGCGCTGCCCCGCGCCCCCCGAACGGGGGCGCGGGAGACGTGGATCGGTCAGGGAGCCGTCAGCGGGCCGTACGCCTCCGGGCGGCGGTCGCGGTAGAACTGCCAGCGGTCGCGGACCTCGCGCAGCTTGGCCATGTCCAGGTCGCGGACGACGAGTTCGCTCTCCTTGTCGCTGGCGACCTCCCCGACGAACTGGGCCTCCGGGTCCACGAAGTACGAGGTCCCGTAGAAGTCGTTGTCGCCGAGTTCCTCGGTGCCGACCCGGTTGATCGCACCGACGAAGTACTCGTTGGCGACGGCCGCCGCCGGCTGCTCCAGCTGCCACAGGTAGGCGGAGAGGCCCCGCGAGGTGGCCGACGGGTTGAAGACGATCTCGGCGCCCTCCAGCCCCAGCGCGCGCCAGCCCTCCGGGAAGTGGCGGTCGTAGCAGATGTAGACGCCGATCTTCCCGACGGCCGTGTCGAAGACGGGCCAGCCCACGTTGCCGGGGCGGAAGTAGAACTTCTCCCAGAAGCCCTTGACCTGCGGGATGTGGTGCTTGCGGTACTTGCCGAGATAGGAGCCGTCGGCGTCGAGCACGGCGGCCGTGTTGTAGAGGACGCCGGGCTGCTCCTCCTCGTACATCGGCAGCACCAGGACGATGCCGTGTTCGCGGGCGAGCGCCTGGAAACGCTGGACGATCGGGCCGTCCGGGATCTGCTCGGCGTACTCGTAGAACTGCGGGTCCTGGACCTGGCAGAAGTACGGTCCGTAGAAGAGCTCCTGGAAGCACAGGACCTGAGCACCCTGCGCGGCCGCGTCGCGGACCGCCTGCTCGTGTACCTGGATCATCGATTCCTTGTCGCCGGTCCAGGCCGTCTGGAAGACGGCGGCGCGGATCACTCTGCTCATCGGGACCTCCGGTCGCTCGGTGTGCGAGGAGCCTAGAAAGGCCTGACGAGCCATTTGAGTTGCACGGTGTCACGTCTGCGGGAGCCTGGCGTGTCACCGTGTCACGTCTTCCCGGTCCCATGTTTCACCGCCGTTTTCGCAGGTCGTCGCATGTTTCTGGGCTGTTGCCCGGCGCGCGGGTCAGCCTTGCTGCGCGTCGTGGGCGAGCAGCGCGATGTGCACCGAGGCGGCCTGTTCGAAGTCGTCCAGGTCGACGCCGAGCCGTGCCTCTATCGCCTCCAGCCGGCGGTACAGGGCCGGCCGGGAGACGTGGTGGAGCTGGGCGGTGCGCGACTTGTTGCGGCCGGTGGCCAGATAGGTGCGCAGGACGGCGAGCAGGTCCTCGCCGTCCGCGCACAGCAGTCCGTCCAGCTCCCGTTCGGCGAAGGACTGCACGTGCGGGTCGTCGCGCAGCAGCCGTATCAGACCGCGCAGATGGACGTCCCTGAGGCGTACGACGGCCGGGAGGTCGAGGGCGGCCGAGGAGTCGGCGACGGCGTCGGCGACGTGCTGGGCCTCGCGCAGCCCGGCCGGGACGTCGTCCCAGACGGTGCGGGGATCGGCGGCGGCGACGACCGTGCGGGTCTCCCCCGACTCGGTGCGCAGCCGGGCGGCGAAATGCGCGGCGAGGGCTTCCGCGTCCTGGTCGCGGGCGAGGCTCAGCAGTACGGCGGTGGCCCCGTCGGCGAGTTCGGCCACCAGCCCCGGCAGGCCCAGCAGCCGGAGCATCCGGTCGAGGGGGGCGGGCTCCCCGTCGCGTACGACCAGCGGTACGAAGGTGCGCCGGTTGACCGGCAGTCCGGCCGCGCGGGCCCGCGGCAGCAGCTGCCTCGCCGGTACGACACCGGAGACCAGGTCCGTCAGCAGGCTCTGCGCGGACTGCTCCTCCCAGGTGTGGGCGGAGGTGCCGCCCAGCATGCGGTGCAGGACGAGGGCCTCGGCGGCGCGGTCGGCCAGCAGCCGACCGCCGGCGGTGTCCCCGCGATATCCGCAGAGCATGATCTGCCCCCAGCGCTCGCCGCGTCCGCCCAGTTCGGCGCGGATCCAGCCGTCGCCCTCGCTGCCGCCGGCCTGCCGGGCGATGCGCTCCCAGTCCCGCAGCACGTCGTCGACCGCCGACCGCTCCCCCGCCGTGGCCAGCACCCGGTGGGCGAGGTTGGTGACGACGACGGGACAGCCGGTGTGGTGGGCGACCTGGTCGAGCAGTCGCTGCAGCGGGGCCCCGGCGGTGATCAGCCCCGTCAGAGCGGTCCGTACGGCCTCCGAGAGGCTGACGGCGGCGAACTTCCGCCGCACCAACCGGGACTGGACCTCCTCGGTCAGTTCGGCGAACGGGAAGGGCCGGTGCAGCACGACCAGGGGCAGCCCGCACCGCTCCGCCGTGCGCCGCATCGCGTCCGGCGGGGCGGGGAAGGCGCGCCCCAGGCCGAGGACGACGGCGGCGGCCTCGGCCCGGTGCAGGGACTGGATGTAGTCGGCCTGCGCGCCCTCGTCGCCGGCGAGCAGCACACCGGTGGTGAGGACCATCTCGCCGCCGCTGAGCATCACGCCCACGTCGGGGGCCTCGGCGACGTGCACCCAGCGCACCGGCCGGTCGAGCCGGTCCGCGCCGGCCACCACCTCCGGGTCCCCGGCGAGGACCCGTTCCAGGGCCAGGACCTGCCTGACCGACAGGGCGGGTTCCAGGGGCTCGACGGGGCCCCAGGGCTCCAGGGTGGTGGTCATGGCGGTGTTCCCTTGCGTCAACCGGCGCGCCTGCGCCCGACCGGTGCTACTGCGTGCTCCTGAGCGCGCTTTCGAGGATCGCGGCGCCCTCCTCGGCCTCCGCCACGGTGAGGGACAGCGGCGGGGCGACGCGCAGGGCGCTGGTGTCGTGCCCGCCGCCCTTGCCGATCAGCAGGCCGCCCGCGCGGGCCGTCTCCAGCACGGCGGCGGCCCGTTCCGGGTCGGCCCGGTCGGTGCCGGGCTTCGTCAGCTCGACGCCGATCATGAGTCCGCGCCCGCGCACCTCCCGTACGCCCGGATCCTGCACGGCGGCGGCCCGCAGCCGCTCGATGAGCAGACCGCCGACGCGCCGGGCGTTGCCCTGGAGGTCGTGTTCCAGGAGGTAGGTGAGGTTGGCGAGGCCGGCCGCCATGGTGATCTGGGTGCCGCCGAAGGTGGAGATGCTGTTGGCGTCCAGGCAGTTCATGATCTCGGAGCGGGCGACGACCCCGCCGATGGACATGCCGTTGCCGATGCCCTTGGCGAAGGTGACGATGTCCGGCGGGCCGCTGCGGCCGTGTGCCTGCCAGCCCCAGAAGTGGTCGCCGGTGCGGCCCCAGCCGGTCTGCACCTCGTCGGCGATCCACAGGATGCCCCGCTCGTGCAGCACCTCGCGGAAGGCCGCGTACAGGCCGTCGGGTGGTGAGGTGAAGCCGCCGACACCCTGGATGGGCTCGGCGATGAGCGCGGCGGGCGGACGGGTGTGCCCGAGGAGGTCCTTCAGGTCGTCGACGCAGGCGGCGATGAACTCGTCGTCGCTCAGCCCGGCGAACGGGCCGCGCCCGCGCACCCCGCCGTGCACGTACAGCGTCTGCAGCGGGGACAGCGAGGTCGGGGACCAGCCGCGGTTGCCGGTGATGCCGACCGCGCCGAAGGAGCGGCCGTGGTAGCTGTTGCGCATCGCCAGGACGGTGTTGCTGCGCCGGTAGGCGGTGGCGAGCAGCAGGGCGGTGTCGTTGGCCTCGGTGCCGGAGGTCGTGAAGAAGACGCGGGCGTCCGGGATGCCGCTCAGCTGGGCGATCCGCTCGGCGAGATCGACCATCGGCCGGTTGAGGTACAGGGTCGAGGAGTGGATGATCCGCCCGGCCTGCTCGGTGACCGCCTTGGTCACCTCGGGCAGGGCGTGCGCGGTCATCGTCGTCAGGATGCCGCCGAAGAAGTCGAGGTACCTGGTGCCGTCGGCGCCCCAGACGTACCGTCCCTCCCCGTGGGTGATCTCCAGCGGCTCCTCGTAGTAGAGCGCCAGCCAGTCCGGCAGGACGCCTCGGTGACGCGCGTACAGGTCGCTCACGGCTGCACCAGCCCTTCGTAGGCGTCGGGGCGGCGGTCACGGTAGAAGGCCCACTGCTGCCGCACCTCTTCGATCAGGTCGAAGTCGAGGTCGCGGACGACGAGTTGCTCGGTCCTGTCGCTCGCGACCTCGCCCACGAACTGCCCTCGCGGGTCGACGAAGTACGACGTCCCGTAGAAGTCGTTGTCCCCGTACTCCTCCACTCCCACACGGTTGATCGCCGCGATGAAGTACTCGTTGGCGACGGCCGCCGCGGGCTGTTCGAGCCGCCAGAGGTGCGCGGACAGCCCGCGGTGGGTGGCGGAGGGGTTGTAGACGAGCTGGGCGCCGTTGATCCCGAGCTGCCGCCACCCTTCCGGGAAGTGCCGGTCGTAGCAGATGTAGACGCCGACCTTGCCGACGGCGGTGTCGAAGACGGGCCAGCCGATGTTGCCGGGCCGGAAGTAGTACTTCTCCCAGAAGCCCTTGACCTGCGGGATGTGGTGCTTGCGGTACTTGCCGAGATAGGAGCCGTCGGCGTCGATCACGGCGGCGGTGTTGTAGTAGAAACCGCTCTGCTCGACCTCGAACACCGGGACGACGATCACCATGCCCGTCTCGCGCGCGAGCTCCTGCATACGACGTGTGGTCGGCCCGTCCGGCACCGGCTCGGCCCAGCGGTAGTGCTCCGGCTCCTGGACCTGGCAGAAGTAGGGGGCGTTGAAGACCTCCTGGAACCCGATGACCTTCGCGCCCTGCCGGGCCGCCTCGCGGGCGTGCTCCTCGTGTTTCGCCACCATGGACTCGGTGTCGCCGGTCCAGGTGGCCTGGACCAGTGCGGCACGTACGACGTCGGTCATGAGCTGCTCCTTCGACGGGACGTCAGAGCCTCTACACCCGTAGACGAAGGTCGTAGAGGGACGAACGTAAGCCTCCCGGAGGGGCTTGCCAAGACCATCGTCGTTAACCCGCGGAGTCGATCGCGTTTCACACCCGAGTGGGCGAGGCGTGCGGCGTACGGCGTACGCCACGCGCCCCGGGGTCAGGCGCTGAAGCCGGCCACCCGCAGGGCGTGCACCAGGTCCCAGCGGCACTGCTCGGAGACGCCCCCGGCGGACTCCAGCAGGAGGGGGACGAGGGTCTGCGGGTCGGAGGCGGCGCTGCGGGCGGCCTCCTCGGGGGTGCGGACGCCGACGTAGGCGTCGAGCAGGGCGCGGGCCTCTCGGCGGCGCCCCTCGCCGACCAGCCCGAGGACGGCCTGCCCGATCTCCTCGGCCGGGCGGGCGACCCCCTGCCGCAGGATCTGCTCGCCGTCGGCCGTACGCCCCACCGCGACCAGGGCGTCCGACGCGGCGACGAGCCGGTCGGCGGGCAGCGACGCGGCCTCCCAGAGCAGGGTCGTCCAGTCGGCGCTCAGCCCGGCGCCCCGGAGTTCCGCCGCGAGCAGCGGGATCCGGGCGGCGGGCCAGTACGCCAGCTCGACGAGCAGCGCGTGCGCCTCACCGCTGCGGCCCTCTCCCCGCAGACCCACCAGCCGTTCCACCGCCTGGACGGTCTCCCGCCTGGCCACGTCGTCCAACGCCTCACGCTGCGGCTGCGCCCGCCGCTCGCCGCCCGCCGCCCCGGCGAAACGCGCGCCCCTGAGCGTACGGCGGGCGGCGGGGGCGGGCTCGGGCGGCAGCGGCTCGACGGCCGGGGGGACGACGACGGGTGCGCTTTCCTCCTCGGCCATCCCGGCGAACCGCGCACTGCCCCGACGCCGCTTGCGCTGCCTGGGGAGGGAGGCCTTCTCGGCGGCGGGGGTGTCCGGGGCGTCCGGCGCGAGAGCGGGGTCGGTGGCGGCGGGTGCGGGAGGTTCGGGGTGGTCGACGGGCGGGGCGGAGCGCGGCGCGGAGCCGCCCCGGGCGTCGGCAGAAGTCTCCTGGTCGTAGGCGAAAACCATGGAATCGGCCGCCGCCGTGCCGTCGTGGTCCGGCCCGCCGGAGCCCACCCGGGGCTCCATGCCGTACGCAGGGTGCGCGGGGCTGTCGGCGGTCGGGGAGTCGTACGTCGTCGGGGCGCCGTATCCGGCGGCGGGGGGCGCCTGGGGGTCGGGGCCGGGGCGGCGTGTCGACTGGGCGGCCCAGGGCCGGCCCTCCCCCGCCCGGCGGTCCAGCTCGGCCATGCGGTAACGGAGTTCGGCGCAGCGGGCGACGGCGCGCTCGTGGTCGTCGTGGGCCCAGGCGAGGTCGAGGCGGATGGCGTCGGCGTCCTCCCGGCCGGCCGCGGCGGCCAGCCGTCGGCCCAGTTCGGCCTGGCGTTCGGCGGCGTAGCGCTGTTCGCGGAGCATGACGTCGAGGCGGTCACCGAGGGCTTCGCGGCCGCCGGGGCGGGCGTCGTAGGCGGCGAGCGCGGCGGCGTGCAGGGGCCGCACACGGTCGGCCTCCTGGGCGGCGGCCGGGGTGCCGTACTCCGCGGCGAGGTCCTGGAGCAGGGCCTCCACCACGTCCCACGGCGGAACCTCACGCCCGTCGAGACAGGCCTGCATACCATCGGGATCGCGCTGCCAGAACACCGCGCACCATCCGGCGCCCTGGTCGAGGCGCGCCAGCAGTCCGTTCAGGTAGTTCGCGAACTCCCGTACCCGGACCGGGAGTTGATCCAAAGCCATCGCCCAACTCCCGCCCGACCGGAACACTCCGGTCCGTAGAAAACACCAGTCGTGTTACAGCTGGGCTACGACGGGTTTTCAAAGGAGACGTACCGGGAACCTTGCTCGATCTTGACCAGAAAGCACCCACGCCCCTCGAGACCCTCACACAGCCGCCGTCGCACACCACCCCGCCAGTTCGTCCAGGGACAGTCCCAGCGCGCCGGCGAGCGCGGCGACCGTGAAGAACGCCGGTGTCGGAGCGCGGCCGGTCTCGATCTTGCGCAGTGTCTCGGCGGAGATGCCCGCGCTCGCCGCGACCTCCGTCATGCTCCGGCCGCCACGGGCCTCGCGGAGCAGTCGCCCGAGCCGCTCGCCGCGCTCACGCTCTTCCGGGGTCAACGGGGTGCGCACCATGCCACCATTGTAATACCGGTATAGTAATTGGCATGGTGGAACTGAAGACGGACACATCGATCGACGCCATGTACGCGGCGGGCCAGGTCGTGGCCCAGGCCCTGACGGCCGTACGGAAAGCCGCCGACGTGGGGGTTTCCCTGCTGGAGCTGGACGGGGTGGCGCACGACGTGCTGCGCGCGGCCGGTGCGGACTCTCCGTTCCTCGGCTACCGCCCGTCCTTCGCGCCCACCCCCTTCCCGGCGGTGATCTGTGCTTCGGTGAACGACGCGATCGTGCACGGCATCCCGACCGGCTACCGGCTGCGCGACGGCGACCTGGTGTCGATCGACTTCGGCGCGCGCCTGGACGGCTGGGTCGGCGACTCCGCGATCAGCTTCACCGTCGGCACGGCCCGCCCGGCGGACGTCCGTCTGATCGAGACCGCCGAGCGGGCCCTGGCGGCCGGCATCGAGGCGGCGGTCGTCGGCAACCGCATCGGCGACATCGCCCACGCGATCGGCTCGGTGTGCCGCGCGGCCGGCTACGGCGTCCCGGACGGCTTCGGCGGCCACGGCGTGGGCCGCCACATGCACGAGGACCCCCCGGTCCCCAACGAGGGCCGCCCCGGCCGCGGCCTGCGCCTGCGCCGCGGCATGGTCCTCGCGATCGAGCCGATGCTGATCGCGAGCGGCGAGGACGGCTACCACGCGGCTCCGGACGGCTGGACGCTGAAGACGAACGACGGCTCGAGGGCGGCACACACGGAACACACGGTGGCGATCACGGAGGCCGGGCCGAGGGTACTGACCGAACGCCGGTAGGGCAGGTCCCGGGGGCGCGTGGAACCGCCCGGGCGACCCCGCACCACCCGCACACGCGGTACGACACGGAGCACCCAGGACATGCCGCGAACGGCCACCCATGCCATGGTTGTGTAAGCCCCGCAGGGACAGGGCACCCGCGTCCGAACGGTAGTCGATCGAACGGAACGCCATGACCAGCGGCTACACCGGCCCGGAGGGCTACGGCGACCCCTTCGGTGAATTCCTGGCCCGCTTCTTCGGCGGGCCCCGCCCAGGCCCCCGCCAGATCAACATCGGCCAGCTCCTGAGCCAGCCCGCCAGGGAGCTGGTGCGCGGCGCGGCGCAGTACGCCGCCGAACACGGCAGCCGCGACCTGGACACCGAGCACCTGCTGCGCGCGGCCCTCGCGTCGGAGCCGACCCGCAGTCTGCTCAGCCGCGCCGGCGCGGACCCCGACTCGCTGGCGACGGAGATCGACAAACGGTCGGGCCCGGTCCAGCACCCGCCGGGCGAAGCGCCGCCGCCGACCTCGCTGTCGCTGACCCCGGCCGCCAAGCGCGCCCTGCTGGACGCCCACGACCTGGCGAGGTCGCGCGGCGCCGGTTACATCGGCCCGGAGCACGTGCTCAGCGCCCTCGCCTCGAATCCGGACTCCGCTGCCGGGCACATCCTCAACGCGGCCCGGTTCGCGTCGACGGGCCTGCCGTCCGAGGCCCCGGAGACCGCCCAGGGCCGTCCGGAACGCCAGCGGCCCACCGGCACGCCCACCCTGGACAAGTACGGCCGTGATCTCACCGACCTGGCCCGCCAGGGCCGTATCGACCCGGTGATCGGGCGGGACGACGAGATCGAGCAGACCATCGAGGTGCTCTCCCGGCGCGGCAAGAACAACCCGGTGCTGATCGGTGACGCGGGCGTCGGCAAGACCGCCATCGTGGAGGGGCTGGCGCAGCGCATCGCGGACGGTGACGTGCCGGATGTGCTCGACGACCGCCGGGTGGTCGCCCTGGACCTGCCCGGAGTGGTCGCGGGCACCCGCTACCGGGGCGACTTCGAGGAACGCCTCAACACCATCATCGACGAGATCCGTGCCCACTCCGACCGGCTGATCGTGTTCATCGACGAGCTGCACACGGTCGTCGGCGCGGGCGGCGGCGGCGAGGGCGGCTCGATGGACGCGGGCAACATCCTCAAGCCGGCCCTGGCGCGCGGCGAACTGCACATCGTGGGCGCGACGACGCTGGAGGAGTACCGGCGGATCGAGAAGGACGCGGCGCTGGCCCGCCGCTTCCAGCCGATCCTGGTGCCCGAGCCGTCCGTCGCGGACGCGATCGAGATCCTGCGCGGGCTGCGGGACCGCTACGAGGCCCACCACCAGGTCCGTTACACCGACGAGGCGCTCGTCGCGGCCGTGGAGCTGTCGGACCGCTATCTCACCGACCGCCGGCTGCCCGACAAGGCGATCGACCTGATCGACCAGGCCGGGGCCCGGGTACGGCTCGGCGCCCGGACGAAGGGCACGGACGTACGGGCGATGGAGCGCGAGGTCGAGCAGCTGGCCCGGGACAAGGACCAGGCGGCCGCCGACGAACAGTACGAGCAGGCCACGCGGCTGCGGGACCGGATCGTCGAGTTGAAGCAGCGCATCGCGGACCTGGCCGGCGAGGAGACCGCGGACGAGGGCCTGGATCTGGAGGTCACCGCGGAGGCCGTCGCCGAGGTGGTCTCCCGCCAGACGGGCATCCCGGTCGCGAGCCTCACCCAGGAGGAGAGGGACCGGCTGCTGGGTCTGGAGGAGCATCTGCACGAGCGGGTCGTCGGCCAGGAGGAGGCCGTACGGGTCGTCTCGGACGCGGTGCTGCGGTCGCGCGCCGGACTGTCGAGCCCGGACCGGCCGATCGGCAGCTTCCTCTTCCTCGGCCCCACCGGTGTCGGCAAGACCGAACTCGCCCGCGCGCTCGCCGAGACCCTGTTCGGCAGCGAGGAGCGCATGGTCCGGCTGGACATGAGCGAGTACCAGGAGCGGCACACCGTCAGCCGCCTGGTGGGCGCCCCGCCCGGATACGTCGGCCACGAGGAGGCCGGACAGCTGACGGAGGTCGTCCGGCGTCACCCGTACTCCCTCCTCCTGCTCGACGAGGTGGAGAAGGCGCACCCGGACGTCTTCAACATCCTGCTCCAGGTCCTCGACGACGGCCGGCTCACCGACGCTCAGGGCCGTACGGTCGACTTCACCAACACGGTGATCGTGATGACCAGCAACCTCGGGTCGGAGGCGATCACCCGGCGCGGGGCCGGCATCGGCTTCGGGGCGGGCGGCCCGGATGCGGACGAGGAGGCGCGGCGGGAGGCGATCCTGCGTCCGCTGCGGGACCACTTCCGGCCGGAGTTCCTCAATCGCATCGACGAGATCGTCGTCTTCCACCAGCTCACCGGCGACCAACTGCGCCGGATCACCGACCTGTTGCTGGAGAAGACACGGCGGCTGCTGCACGCGCAGGGCATCGGCGTGGAGTTCGCCGACCAGGCCGTGGACTGGCTGGCCGAGCGCGGCTACCAACCCGAGTACGGCGCCCGTCCGTTGCGCCGCACCATCCAGCGCGAGGTCGACAACCAGCTGTCCAGGCTGCTGCTCGACGGGCGGGTCAAGGACGGCGACCGGGTGCGGGTGGAGGTGGAGGACGGACGGCTCGCGTTCCGTACGCGGCCGTCCGTCCCCACCGCCGAGCTGTGAGGGCCCCTTCGTCGAAGGGGACTACCGGGCCGGGTAGACCACTTGGGCCGAGCCGCCGCCGCGCCGTACGGTCTCGGCGGCGGCCAGCCACTTCCCGCCCGGCAGCCGCTGCACGCCCGTCGCCGCGCCGATCTCGGCGTTCAGCTTGAACGAGTGCCCGATGGCCTCCAGCCGGGACCTCAGGCTGTCGCTGCCGGTGTCGTTGTAGAGGGCGGGCTCCAGTTCCGTCTGGGCGGCGTTGCGCTGGCTGGCGCGCGGTGCGGCGATCGCGTCGACGAGCGGCAGGCCCCGGTCGAGGAACTCGGTGAGGGTCTGCAGAACGGTGGTGATGATGGTCGCGCCACCGGGTGAACCGAGCGCCACCACGGGCTTGTCGTGCTGGTCGAGGACGATCGTCGGCGAGATCGAGGACCGCGGCCGCTTGCCCGGGCCCGGCAGGTTCGGGTCGTGCACGGCCGGGTTCGCCGGGGCGAAGGAGAAGTCCGTCAGCTCGTTGTTGAGGATGAAGCCCCGGCCGGGGACGGTGATGCCGCTGCCGCCGGTCTGCTCGATGGTGAGCGTGTAGGCGACGACGTTCCCCCACTTGTCGGCCACCGTCAGATGGGTGGTGTTCTCGCCCTCGTACGTGGTCGGCGCCGCCGTACCGCCGCTGCCGCAGGCGGCCGGGTTCCGCGGGTCGCCGGGCGCCACGGGGCTGGTGAGCACCGCGTCGTCCTTGATGAGGCAGGCGCGCGAGTCGGCGTACTTCTGCGACAGCAGCTGCTTCGTCGGTACGTCCTCGAAGGCGGGGTCGCCGACCCAGCGCCCGCGGTCGGCGAACGCGATCCGGCCGGCCTCGATGAAGTGGTGCAGGTACTGCACCTCGCTCGCCTTGGACAGGTCGGTCTTCTCGAGGATGTTGAGGGCCTCGCCGACGGTCGTGCCGCCGGAGGAGGAGGGCGCGATGGAGTAGACGCCGAGGCCCCGGTACGTCGTCCTCGTGGGCGCCTGGAGCTTGGCACGGTAGGCGGCGAGATCGTTGGCGGACAGCTTGCCGGGGCGGGCCTTCCAGCCGGAGGCCGGGTCCACGGGCGGGTTGTTGACGGTGTCGACGATGTCCTCGCCGAGGTCGCCCTTGTAGATCGCCGAGACGCCCTCGCGGGCCAGCTCCCGGTACGTCCTGGCGAGGTCGGGGTTCTTGAACGTCGAGCCCACGACCGGGAGTCGGCCACCGGGCAGGAAGAGTTTCGCCGTGTCCGGGAAGTAGCGGAAGCGGGTCTCGTTGGCGGCGGTCTGGGAGCGGAAGGTGTCGTCGACCGTGAAGCCGTCACGGGCGATGCGCTCGGCGGGCTTCAGGACCGTGCCGAGCTTCCTGCTGCCCCACTTGCCGAGCGCGGTCGCCCAGGTGGCCGGTGTGCCGGGGGTGCCGACGCTCAGACCGCTGCTGACGGCGTCGGCGAAGGCGAGCGGGGAGCCGTTCTCCAGGAAGAGTCCGGAGTCGGCGGTCAGCGGGGCCGTCTCACGGCCGTCGATCGTGTGCACCGTACGGGACTTGGCGTCGTAGTACACGAAGTAGCCGCCCCCGCCGATGCCGGAGGAGTAGGGCTCGGTGACGCCGAGGGCGGCGGCGGTGGCGACGGCCGCGTCCACGGCGTTGCCGCCCTTCCTCAGCACCTCGATACCGGCGGCGGAGGCGTCCGCGTCGACGCTGGCGACGGCACCGCCGTAGCCGACGGCCACGGGGACCTTCCCAACCACCGTTCTCTCCGCGGCGGGTGGCGCGGCCGCCCCCACCGTGACCACGGCGGCCGAGACCGCCAGGACCGACAGTTTCCGCGCGACAGGGCGACGCATCCATACCTCCAGTCCAGGACCGTCCGCGCAGCGTAACCACATTCGAGGGGCCCTGACAGCCTCCTTCCGGGCACTGTCATACGACTGCCACACCTCGAACACGGGTACGTCGGGGTCGTGCTGGACCGCTAGCATGCCCGCCCATGAACGACGACGTGCGCAACATCGTCCTGGGGGTCGTCGCGGCAGGCGTCAGCGCCGCGCTCGGCTGGGTCACCCGGACCTACCTGTGGCGCCGGAAACTCCGGCGCAAGCAGGCGTTCTTCGGGCTGCCGCAGAACTCGGAGTCCCTGCTCGTCGTCAACCGCGACGCGGGCAGCCCGGACCTCGCGGTGCACCGCTACGACGTGTTCGCGCTGCTGGAACTCGCCGCGCTCATCAAGGAGTGCGGGGCGAACGCCGAGGTGGTCACCCAGGACGCGGCCCGGCAGGGCTTCGGGGAGCGCACGGAGTTCTGTGTCGGAGGCCCGGGATCCAATCGGCGTATGGCGGCCCATATGCAGGCCATGCTGCCCGGGGTGCGGGTGAACACCGACGCCGAACCCGGCCCCGACCGACTGGCGTTCCAGATCGGCGGCGAGCACTACCGCATGGACTCGGGCGTCACCGAGTACGTCCTGCTGGCCCGGCTCACCGCAGGGCGGCGGCGGGACGCACGGCCGGTGTTCCTCTTCTGCGGCCAGCGCGCGATCACCAACCAGGCCGCCGCCCGCTACCTCGCCCGCAACCACGAACGGCTGGCCCGCAAACACGGCACGGGCTCCTTCGTGCTGCTCCTGAAGGTGATCAACTCCCAGGTGTACGGCCCCGATGTGGTCGAACTGGTCGAGGACGTCACGCGAGCGGCCCAGACGCCGCGGCCGGCCACGACCGTCGCCACGTCCACCTGACGTACCGCCGCCCCGGCCAAGGAGAGCGGCACCCTCGTCGCCCGCCTCGACGACGTGGGGCCGCTCGGCCTCGGCGAGCGGCCGACACGGTCGATCCGCTCCGCATCGAGCACGACCCGTCCGGCGCTCGGCTGACCTTCTCCTCACCGGCGGACGACCCGTCGTAGGCGTCAGGTCCCGCTGTGCGAGCAGTGATCTCCGGCCGTCGCCGGGCGGGCAGAGCTCTGTGACTGCCACCCCCTACGGCCGCGAGGCCGATGAACCGCCCATCCTAGTCGCCCCCTTCAGTGCTTGAGAATCTTGGACAGGAAGTCCTTGGCCCGGTCGCTGCTCGGGCTGGTGAAGAACTCCTCGGGGGTGCGGTCCTCGACGATGCGGCCGTCGTCCATGAACACCACGCGGTTGGCGGCGGAGCGTGCGAAGCCCATCTCGTGGGTGACGACGATCATGGTCATGCCGTCCCGGGCGAGTTGCCGCATGACCTCCAGGACCTCGTTGATCATCTCGGGGTCGAGGGCGGAGGTGGGCTCGTCGAAGAGCATCGCCTGGGGTTCCATGGCGAGGGCGCGGGCGATCGCCACGCGCTGCTGCTGGCCGCCGGAGAGCTGGGCGGGGTACTTGTCGGCCTGGTCGGCCACGCCGACCCGGTCGAGGAGGGCGCGCGCCCTGTCCTCGGCCTCCTTCTTGCCGGCCTTGCGGACCTTGAGCTGGCCCAGCGTGACGTTCTCGAGCACGGTCTTGTGCGCGAACAGGTTGAACGACTGGAAGACCATGCCGACGTCGGCACGCAGCCGGGCGAGCGCCTTGCCCTCGTCCGGGAGGGTCCTGCCGTTGAGGAGGATCTCCCCGGACTGGATGGTCTCCAGCCGGTTGATGGCCCTGCACAGCGTCGACTTCCCCGACCCCGAGGGGCCGATGACCACGACCACCTCCCCCCTGCCGACGGCGAGGTTGACGTCCCGCAGAACATGCAGTTCGCCGAAGTACTTGTTGACGTCCCGCAGCTCGATCAATGGATCGACGGCCATCCGCAGCCCTACTCACTCTCAGCTGTGTCGTGGTTGCCGCAAACTATCCAGCCCGGCCCGGAGCCAGGATCCGACACGCACTTTTCGAGCATTAGCCGTATTTACGTCGGGCTTATACCGGGTGCGCGGGAGCCTCAGTTCTCGGCCACCTCGCCGTACAGCTGTGACAGTTCGGGGACCCCGTTCACCACCCACTCCTGTCCGGCGGTCACGACGTCGAACTCCCGGCCCGACGCCAGCCGGACGACGGGCTGCCCGTCCGGCCAGAAGTCCCACACCGCACCGGGCACGGTACGCACGATGACCGTGCCCAGGTAGAACCCGGCGTCGTTGCCGAGCCACGGCAGGATCTCCTCGTCGTCGCGCCAGAGCGGCACCAGTTGGTCGAGCGCCTCCAACGAGGCGGCGGTGTCGTCGAGTCTGATCCCCGCCCGGGCCGCCTGGGAGCGCAGCAGCTCGCACTCGGAGAGGAGTTCGGCGACCCCCTCGGGGTCCGCGGCCAGGACCGCTTCACCGTGCTTCTTGCGCCTGTTGCCCAGGAAAGGGATGTTCATACGTCCAGCGTGTCATTCGCACCGACGTACGCACCACAGGCGCGCGGGCACCCGCTTACGGTCGAATTCGCGGCGCCGGCGCGCATGGCTCGTTGACCGGTCGGGGCCGGCTGCCTAGCGTCGCCAGGCGCTGTTGGTGTGGCGGGTGCGGGAGGAGTCGGTACGTGCGCCGACGTGTCCGAGGGTTTGCCCTGATGCTTGCGCTGTGCGGGCTGCTGCTCAGCCCCGCGCAGGCGGCCACGCCACCGGCCCCGCCGCCACTGGACGCACTGTACGACAATACGGCCGCGGTGGATCTCGACGGCGCGGGCGGGTTCCTGCCGGCGTCGGATCTGGCGGCCGCCGGCTGGCGTCCGGGCCGCACCCTGATCGTGCAGGGGGCCCGGCTGACCTGGCCGCGCCGCCCGCCGGGCGCCCCCGACAACGTCCGCGCCACCGGGCAGACCGTACGGGCCGGCGGGCACGGTGACGCCCTGGCCTTCCTGGTCACGGGCACGGGCGGCCGGGAGGTGGGCGGCGCGGGCAGCGTCACGTACGCCGACGGCTCCCGCTCCCCGTACTGGCTGGCCGCTCCCGACTGGCGCACCGGCCCGCTCGCCACCAAGGCGCTCGCCCTCCCGCACGTCGGCACGCCCCGCGGGCTGCTCGCGGAGGCGGCGCGGCTGTATGTCGTGACGGTGCCTCTGGCGCGGGGGCGCGAGGTCGTCTCGGTACGGCTGCCGGTGGCCCCCCGGCTGCATGTGTTCGCGCTGGCCGTGCGGGAGGCGTCGCCGGGCTGGACGGGGACCTGGGCGGCGGCGACGTCCGGGCAGCCGGCCGTGGGGCCGTGGACCGACCGGACGCTGCGCCTGGTCGTCCACACCTCGGCGGGCGGGCGCCGGCTGAGGCTGCGCTTCGACAACACCTTCGCCTCGGCACCGGTGCGCATCGGGGCGGCGACCGTGGCGCTGCGGGCCCGGGAGGCCGCCGTGGCGGGGACGCCGGTCCCGGTGTCCTTCGGGGGCCTGCGGAGCGTCGAGGTGCCGGCGGGAACGCAGGCGCTCACCGATCCGATGGGCTTTCCGGTACCCGCCGGGGCGGATCTGCTGGTGAGCTTCCATCTGCCGGGCCCGGTGGTCTCGGCACCCCTGCACGGGCTCGCGGTGCAGCGGTCGTACGTCAGCGAGCCGGGTGATCACACGGCTGACGTCGGCGCGACGGCGTACACCGCCACGGTCACCCACTGGCCGCTGCTCACCGGAGTGGACGTGGGCGGCGGGCCCGGGGCGGTGGTGCTGCTCGGGGACTCGATCACCGACGGGGCCGGCTCGACGGTGGACGCCGACCGGCGCTGGCCTGACGCCCTGGCCGGGCGGCTGCGCGGGCAGCACGCCGTGCCCCGCTACGGCGTCCTGAACGCCGGGATCGCCGGCAACCGTGTCGTCACCGACCGCTACCCCGGTGACGGGGTGTCCGCGGTCGTCTCCGGGGTGAGCGCACTGCACCGGCTGGACCGGGACGTGTTCGCGCAGACGGCGGTGCGGACACTCGTCGTGTTCGAGGGCATCAACGACGTGCGGAGCGGGACGACGGCGTTCGAGGTGATCGCCGGGCTGCGGGAGATCACCGGGCGTGCGCGCGAGCGCGGGGTGCGGGTGCTCGGGGCGACGCTGCCGCCCTGCGGCGGCTCCCGGAACTACACGGCGGCCATGGAGGCCGAGCGGGCCGCGGTGAACGCCTGGATCCGGGACGCCGGCGCCTTCGACGCCGTCCTCGACTTCGACCGCGCCCTGCGCGACCCCGCCGCCCCGACCCGCCTGCTGCCCGGCTACGACAGCGGGGACCATCTGCATCCCGGGGACGCCGGGTACGCGGCGCTCGCGGACGCCGTGGACCTCGGGGTGCTGTGAGCTACACGTCCAGGTCGACGACGACCGGCGCGTGGTCCGAGGCGCCCTTGCCCTTGCGCTCCTCGCGGTCGACGTAGGCGTCCTTGACGGCCTTCGCGAACGGCTCGTTGCCGTACACCAGGTCGATGCGCATGCCGCGGTTCTTGGGGAAGCAGAGCTGGCGGTAGTCCCAGTACGTGAACGGGTGCTCGTACTTCAGGGGGCGCGGGACCACGTCGGAGAGGCCGGCCTCGCGCAGGGACGCCAGGGCTGCGCGCTCGGCCGGGGTGACATGGGTGAGCCCCTCGAAGGCCGCCACGTCGTAGACGTCGTCGTCCGTCGGCGCCACGTTGTAGTCGCCGAGGATCGCGAAGGGGCGGCCGCCGGACGCGTCGCCCGCGACGGCCGCCTTCAGGGCCTCGAACCACTGGAGCTTGTAGGCGTAGTGCGGGTGGTCCACCTCCCGTCCGTTCGGCACGTACACCGACCAGACGCGGACCGGGCCGCAGGTCGCCGAGAGCGCGCGGGGCTCGGGAGCGCCGTCGTATCCGGGGTCGCCGGGCAGGCCCTTGACGACGTCCTCGACGCCGACGCGGGAGAGCACCGCCACGCCGTTCCACCGGCCGGTGGCGTGGACCGCCGCCTCGTAGCCCAGCTCGCGCAGCTGGTCGAACGGGAACTGCTCCTCGGCGACCTTGGCCTCCTGGAGGCAGAGCACGTCCGTGCCGCTGCTCTCCAGCCAGGCCAGCAGCCTCGGCAGGCGGGCGGTGATCGAGTTGACGTTCCAGGTCGCGATGCGCATGTCTCACAACCTACCGGGCGCCACCGACACTCACAGGGCCGTGCTCTGCCCGGGCGCCAGCCGCAGGTGCTCCGAGCCGCCGAGGGCGCCGATCTGACGGTCGTAGATCGGGCGGGCGAGGTCGGTGAGGAGGGCGTCGTGGATGTCGTAGGCGCGCTGCGGCTTCACCTCGCGGACGTAGTCGATGACCTCGGAGATCTTGCTCCACGGGGCCATGACCGGGAGCATCAGCGTCTCGACCGTCCGGCCGGGGACGGTGAGGGCGTCACCGGGGTGGAAGACGCGGCCGCCGTCGACGAGGTAGCCGACGTTGGTGATGCGCGCGATGTCCGGGTGGATGACCGCGTGCAGCTCGCCGTGGACCTGCACGTCGAAGCCCGCCGCGGTGAAGGTGTCGCCGTGGCCGACGGTGTGGACGCGGCCCGGGAAGGCGGCGGAGATCTTCTCCGCGACCGAGCGCAGGGTCCAGATCTCGGCGGCCGGGTCGGCCTCCATCGCCGCCCGCAGCCGCCCCTCGTCGAAGTGGTCGGGGTGCTCGTGCGTCACCAGGATCGCGTCGGCGCCGACGGCCGCGTCCTCCTCGCTGAATCCGCCCGGATCGATGACGAGCGTGCGTCCGTCCTTCTCGAGACGGACGCAGGAGTGCGACTTCTTCGTGAGCTTCAAGGACGTCATGGATCCATCCTGCCCGCCGCCGGGGTCGTACCGCTCACTCGGTGGGAGTGGTCTCCTCGCGGATGACCTGCTGCGCCACCCGGAAGGCGCTGTTCGCCGCCGGTACGCCGCAGTAGACCGCCGCCTGGAGCAGCACCTCCTTGATCTCGTCGGGGGTGAGGCCGTTGCGCAGGGCGGCGCGGGTGTGGAAGGCGAGCTCGTCCAGGTGGCCGCCGGCGACCAGCGCGGTGAGCGTGACGCAGGAGCGGGAGCGCCGGTCGAGGCCGGGGCGGTCCCAGATCTCGCCCCAGGCGTAGCGGGTGATGAACTCCTGGAAATCCCCCGAGAAGTCGTCGGCCTGCGACAGCGCGCGGTCCACGTGCGCGTCCCCGAGGACCTCGCGGCGGACCTTCAGGCCGGCGTCGTACGGGTCGGGACGCCCCATGACCTGCTGCGGCTCCACGACGGGGGCGGGCGCGATCTCCGCGATGGGCACCGGCTGCACGGGTGCGGTCACGACGGCCCTGACGGGAATGCCGGGCACGGCCGTCTGTCCGGTGCTGGACTCGTAGGCGGGCTGCCAGGCGGTGGAGAAGTGCCGGACGAGGAGGTCGGTGACGGCCGCGGGCTGCTCGACCGGGACCAGGTGCGAGGCGCCGGGTACGACGGCCAGGCGGGCGTCGGGGATGCCGGCGACCAGGATGCGGGCCTCGGCCGGGCCGGTGACCTGGTCGTCCGAACCGACCAGGACCAGCGTCGGGGCGCCGACCATGCCCAGTTCGGCGCGGACGTCGAACGCGGCGAGCGCCTCGCAGGCCGCGATGTAGCAGCCGGGGTCGGTGGTGCGCACCATCTGCACCGCCCACTCGGTGATCGCGGGCTGTGCGGCCGCGAACCCGCTGGTGAACCAGCGGTCGGGCGAGGTGCGGGCGATGGGGTCCAGCCCGTTCGTACGGACGATCACGCCGCGCTGGCGGAACTCGTCCGCCGTGCCGAACCGCGGTGAGGCGGCGATCAGCGCCAGCGAGGCGACCCGCTCGGGGTGGCGCAGGGCCAGTTCCACACCGACGGCGCCGCCGAACGCGCAGCCCGCGTAGCCGAAGCGCTGCACACCGAGCCCGTCGAGCGTGGCGAGCAGACGCTCGGCGAGGTCGGCGACGGCGCCCGCCGGGTAGGCGGGGGCGCCGCCGTGGCCGGGCAGGTCGTAACGGAAGACCCGCCACTGCTGGGCCAGTTCGGGGACTTGGCGGTCCCACATGTGCCAGGTGGTGCCCAGGGAGGGACCCAGGATCAGGACGGGAGCCTCTTCTGGCCCGTCAAAGCGGTATTGCAGGGTGTTCGACGGTGTCTCACTCACGCCTCAGACCCTCTCACGTATCACGGACGCCCCTATAACGGGGGGATGCTGGATACCGTCCTGACCAGGTTGAAGACCTCTCGGGCGGCGTATCGCTTGAGGCATCGGATGATCTCACGTCGGTTTTGCCCTCCTGAGTGCGGCGTTCGTAGTACGCCTGGGTGCGGGGGTCGACGCGCAGCCGGGTGAACACGATACGGTGCAGAGCGGCGTTGGCCTGGCGTCGCCGCGACGGTTGAGCCGGCGCGAGACCCGGCGGCCCGAGGAGTACTCGATGGGGCTGACTCCGCACAGAGCGGCGAAGGACGCCTCGGTTTTCAGCCGCTCTGGGTTGTCTCCCATGGTGATCTGCAGAACCGCGGCCTCGTCCCCGTCCCCCCGAGCGCAGGAAACTCCGGCCTCCGCGCGAAAGCCAAGCCCTCCCCCACAGCGTCGCGTGACATTCACGGAGCAACTTCTGCAAGAGCTCGCGAAGGCAGGCGGCCAGATCGTCAAGCTTCCGGCAGCGGTCCAGACTCCGGGAAGTGGCCGTCCCGGATCGCCGCGGCGCGCAGATCCGGAAGGATTCCGAGACGAAGGAGCTGTACGGGGGTTGGTCCCGTAGCGGGTACGAGATCAAGCTCGTCGACATCCCCGCATGGCGCCTCGCCGTCCTCGAACCCGTCCCCGTGCCCGCCCGGCTCACCCGCCCGCACACCGTGGTCCGGGCCATGCAGAACGAACAACAGCCGCTGGGCCTGACCAGGCCCGCCCAAGGACGTGCTCTCCGGCTCATCCAGGCGCTGATCACCGCTGCCGAGGCCGAAGGACACCCCTGTTCGGCGGGAGCGACCGGCTTCGCGCCCCCGTCTCATCGCCGCCGCAGAGCGTCTCCCCACTTCACCATCACCGCACAGGGCCAGACCGTGGGGTTCCGCGTCCTCGAGGAACAGGACCGGACCGAGCACGTCGCCGAACCAGGAGCCGACGACCTCAGGCCCTTCCTCGGGCGCTGGAGCCCCTACGGCCCCTGAGTCGCGATAGCGGGCGCACACCGACTGGGTGAAACCCAGATGATCATCCGTGATCTCGGACAGAACGACACGGCCTCGTCGCACCCAATGTCAGATGTCGTCGACCGCGCTGAGCGCCGCTTCACGGCCGAGCTCGTGCGTGGCACGTGGTCCGTCTCCGAGAGCAGCAGCGGGGACATCACCAGGAGCCCCGCAGCCATGATGGCTTCGTTTGACGCACGCACGCAGCTCCCCGCGATCGCCCCCAGCGTGCCTTGCAAGATCGCCGTGCGGTCTACGGGGCAGCGCCTCTGACACCTACAGGCAGAAGTAGCGTCTGAGGTAACCGACGCACCTGGCTCCTTGCTTTGCTAACCCTGTCGGCACCCACGCCGACTTCCACTCGACATGCATGAGGACGGCATACCTCGTCAACGCCAGGGCTGACGTGGATGACCGTGCCCACGACGGCCCGCAGTACGAGCTCTACGAGGACGCGTACGCCGAACTCGTCGAGGAGCCGGGCCGGGCATGTACCTCCGGCTCGGCGTACCCGTCCCGGTCCTGGCCCGCTGTCCTGCCGCCATGCCCCAACGGGTCGGCCCTCGGCGACGCAAACGCCTGGATGGACATCTTCGACACCGTCACCGCACATATCGCCGGGCCGGTCCGCGTCACCGGCGCTTGGCCTCGGCCACCAGATCTCTGAACTCCGCCCACTGGACCGGCGGTCGGGAGATACCGCGCCGCTCCAGATAGCGGGCAGTGGCCCGGTGCGTACTGCGCAGTACCCTCAACGCGTCGCTCGGGCGTCCGGAGCCCATGGGCTCCACGACCCGCTCGGGGACCAGCAGCCAGGTGTTGCTCCCAGTCCCTCTCAACTCGCCGCGCACCAAGGCGTTGTGCATGTGGTTGAGCCTCTCGTCGTGCCGGTGCACCAGCAGGGAGGCCGCGCCCGCGACGGCGGCGCAGTCCGCAGGGACGCTGATCTCGAAGCCGCCTTCCGCGGGTACGGGCCGAGCACGGGCGAGCACCGGCGCCCCGGAGGCGTCCCGGGCGGCGAGCACCGCGCTCGGATAGCGGGCCAGCTGGGTGGCTCCCGGGAGCGTGCTCGGGCGGGGCGACTCGGAAAGGGGTGCGGGAGGCTCGCGTACGATCACCCGCTCCGGGGTGACGGTGATCAGCAAACGCAGGTAGTACCAGGCCATCGTGCGGCGCAGTGGCAGTGAGACGTACGCCCTGCTGTGCGGCTGCCGCTCGAAGAGCATCCGCCAGTAGTCCTCGGCGCCCTGCGGACCGGTCCTGATCTCGTCGGGGCACTCGGCGCGGCCGCCGACGAAGATCTCCGGGGCCCGGTCCAGGCCGCTGCCGGTGGGGTCGGAGAAGAGCAGGGCGACCCGGCCGTCCCGGCGGATGTTCAGCGCCTTCTGCGCGAACGCCAGGGTCGTGGACAGCAGCAGCGTCCCGTCCGGGCGGCGCCACGCGGCTGTCGGCCAGACCAGCGGGGTACCGTCCTTGCCGAGCGTCACGAACTCACAGGTCCGGTAGGCATCCAGGACGTCGTGCGGAGCGGGGTCGAGCAGGCTCACGCGTTGTGCCCCCCGTCCAGCGGGCCACGGATCGCCCGGCGGGCGGCGGCGTACTGGCGCTTGCCCACCACCTTCCACAGCAGACGGCCGACGAGAGGGGCCTTGCCGAGAAAGTAGGCGCTCTCCTCGGGCGTGGCCTCCTCCAGGAGGGCGCCGAGGGCGATGAAGAGCTGGTTCTTCGGTACCTGCTCCAGACCGCGCGTGCCGACCAGGTCCCACTCCGCGACGGTCAGATGCTCGGCAACGAGCGGAAGAACCAACCGCTCCTCGTCGTCGAGGTGTTCGAGCAGGACGGTACGGTGCGCGTCCAGCGCCAGGGCCAGATTTGTCCCGGCGACGCGGTCCGCCGCCTGCTCCCAGGCGGGCGTCCACTCCGCGACCGCCTCGAGACTGACGTCTATGCGCCGGTGCTGCTCCTCCATCCGGGAGACCAGTTCGTCGTCCTGCGCGGCGCGTGCGTGCAGCAACGGCCAGACCAGCTCGTCCTCCAGCGCGTGATGGTGGTGCAGACCGCCGACGTACGTGCGCAGGTGCTCCGCAACCTGCGCCGCGCGCAGCGAGGCGCCGCCGGGCACCGCGCGCACCAACCGAGGGAGAAGCGCCGACTCGCGGCGGAAGACACGGTGGACCACGACCATCTCGTGGGTGTTCGGCCGCTCGGCCTGGGGAAGTTCGCCCGTCGTACTGCTGGGGGACACGCTCGGAATCTCCAACGATCAGATGCCTGCAACAGGCTTCCAGCGTCGGCCCACGTCTTGGACTCCGGTGGGAATCTGCTTGGCGTCCGCTTGGCGCCCGTCGGACCGCTCGGCTCGGGGGCCGCGTTCATAGTCAGTTCACGTGACGGAACCGCCATTCGGGTAGATTCCCACTGCATGCTGCGTATTCGAGTCCTGGGTCCGCTGGGCGCCGAGGTCGGGGGCGAACCGGTCGATCTGGGCACGCCCCGGCAGCGAGCCGTGCTGGCCCTTCTGACGGCGGCCCGTGGCGGTGTCGTGCCGGTGGACCGGATGACCGACGCGCTGTGGCGCGGGGAACCACCCGCCAAGGCCAGGGTGTCCCTGCACAGCTACGTCTCCAACCTGCGCCGCTCGCTCGAACCCGGGCGGCCGCCCCACACCCCGGCGACCGTCCTGGTCACCGCCCCGCCCGGCTACGCCCTGCGGCTGTCCCGGGACGCCGTGGACGCCTGGCGTTTCGAGGCGTCGGTGGGCCGGGCCCGCCGTGCCCCGGCCGAAGAGGCCCGCGCGCTGCTCACCGAGGCCCTCGGGTGGTGGCAGGGGCCCGCCTTCGCGGAGCACGCGGACGAGACCTGGGCCGCCTCGGAGGTGGCCTGCCTGACCGAACTGCGTACCGAGGCCAGCGAACTCGCCGTGGCGGCCGACCTGCGCACCGGACGCGTGGCCGAGGCCGTCCCCGCGGCCGAAGTCCTCGTCGGGCAGAGACCGTTGCGGGAGGAGGGCTGGCGGCTGCTCGCCCTCGCCCACTGGGCCTGCGGCCGCCAGTCCGACGCCCTCGCCACCCTGCGCCGCGCGACGCGGACGCTCCGCGAGGAACTGGGCTGCGACCCGGGCCCGGCGCTGGCGCAACTGGAACGGGCGGTGCTCACCCAGCGCATGGAGGTACTGGACACGGCCGCCCCGATGCATACCGCGTCGGCCGTGCCGGCTTCCGCGTCACCTGTCCCGACTCCGGCGTCGGGCGCCGTGCCGGTGCCGGCCGTGCCCGCTCCGGCCGCGGCGGCGCCTGTTCCCGCTCAGGCGACGGGGGCCGCTCCGCCGTCGGCCGTGGGGGTTCCGCCGTCGGCCAGGCTCGTGCTCACCCCGGTGTCGGGTGGGATCGGGGAGGGCGCCGGGCTGCCCGCCGTCGGGCCGGGGACGGGGGTGCCCGCTACGGGCCTCGCGGGCGGCGAGGTCCGTAGCGGGAACGCCCTCTTCGTCGGCCGTACCGGCGAACTGCGTGCCCTGGAAGCCGCCGCGCGGGAGGCCCGGTGCGGGGGAGGGGTGGCGCTGGTCAGTGGGGAGGCCGGGGCGGGGAAGTCGGCGTTGCTGGAGCGGCTCGTCGGCGTGCTGCGGGCCGACGGATGGGCGGTGGTTGTCGGGCGGTGCCCCGAGTACGAGGGCGCGCCGCCCGCCTGGGCATGGGTGGAGGCGCTCGGCGAACTGGCCCGGGACCTACCCCCGGCCCGGCCCGGCGAACTCGACGTGCTGCTGCGCGAGCCCGCGAGCACGGCCGCCCCGCGACGAGGCGACCGCCGGACGCTTCCGGATGCACCGCGCGTTCGCCGCCTGGCTACAGGCCGCCGCCACCGCCGCCCCGCTCGCCGCCGTCCTGGAGGACCTGCACCATGCCGACGGCGAGACCCTCGCCCTGCTCGAAGTGGCGGCCGCGGTCACCGGCGTCCCGCTGCTCACCGTCGCCAGCTACCGCCCGGCCGAGGGGGGCGAGCACCTCGTCAAGACCCTCGCCCAGCTCGCCCTCGGTGCCCCGCATCGCGTCGCGCTGCGCGGGCTGCCGCCGGAGGACGTCGCCACCGTGGTCGACGCCGTCTGCGGCGGGCCCGTCGATGCGACGACCGTGGCGGTCCTCGCCGAGCGCACCGGCGGCAACCCCTTCTACGTCCTGGAGAGCGCCCGGCTGCTCGCCGGCGAGGGCGCCCTGGTCGCCGTGTCGGAGGTACCGCAGGGGGTCCGGGACGTGCTGCGCCGACGGCTGGCGCTGCTGCCCGCCGGCGCCCGGGCCGCCGTACGGCTCACGGCCGCCGTGGGTCTGGAGGCCGAGGTGGCGCTGCTGGTCGACGCGGCCGACACCGACGAGGACGAGGTGGTGGAGGGACTCGACGCCGCCCTGTCCGCCGACCTGCTCACCGAGCCGGGACCCGGACGGGTGCGGTTCGTGCACGCGCTGGTCCGCGACACCGTGTACACCGACCTGTCGGGTGTCCGCCGCGCCCGGCTGCACGGCCGTATCGCACGCGCGCTGCGTCGCCACCGCCCCGACGACCTCGCCGCCCTGGCCCACCACTTCGCCCGCTCCGGCAGCCCCTCGGACGCGCCCCTCGCCGTCGACTACGCGCTGCGCGCCGCCGAGGTCGCCGAGCGGCGCTACGCCCACGACATCGCCGTAGGCCTGATCCAGCAGGCCATCGACGTGCACACAACGTCCGTGCCCGACCCCTACCTGCGGCCCGAGGACACGGTCGGGCTGCTGGTGCGGCTGCTCGGGGCGCAGATCCGGGCCGGTTCCACGGAGGCGGCGCGGGGCACCCGGCAGCGGGCCGTCGAACTGGCCGAGCAGGCCGGCCGGGGCGACCTGGTGGCGGCGGTCTACGGCGCCTGGACCGAGCCCTCGCCCTGGCGGAGTCGGCTGGAGGGCGTCTACGACCGTGGCGCGCTGGCCCGGCTGGAGGAGCTGGCGGCCGATCCCGGCCTCGACGACCCGACCCGCGCCCGGGTGCTCCAGGTCCTCGTCGACGCGGTGGCCGCCGAGGACGCCCCACGAGCCCTGGACGCGGCCCGCACCCAGCTGGCGCTCGCCCGCGCGGGCGGCGAACCGCGCCTGCTGGCCGCCGCGCTGATGACCTCCGCCAGGCTGCTGCCGCACGAGGGACAGGCCACCGCCCGCCCTCCCCTGGTCGCCGAGCTGCGCGAGCTGGCCCGGGCCCACGACCTGCCCGCCTACCGCTGGATCTGCGAGCAGCTCGACGGCATGACCGCCGCCGCCCTCAACGATCCCGAGGCGGTCCGCCGGCACACCGCCGACGGGCTGGCCCTCGGCCGCCGCTACCGGATGCTCTGGGCGCAGGGGCTGGGCGCCGCGACCTCGGCCATGCTGGCCGCCGTCGCCGGACGCTTCGACGCCGCCGAGGCCGGATACGCCGAGGCGGACGGCCTGCTCGAGCGGGTCGGGGCGCACCACGCCACCGGCCTGCGCACCCTCGGGCTGATCACCGTACGGCTCGCCCAGGGACGCATCGCCGAGGTCGAGCGGATCATTCGCCCGGTGTACGACTCCACGGGGCCATCCGTGGGCGTCATGCTCGCGCTCGCCCTGGCCGGCCTCGGCAGATTCGACGAGGCGCGTGCGGTGGACTTCCCGCCGGAACCGGTGACCGACCACCTCTACGGCGTCGAACTCGACATGCGCTCCCGGCTCGCCGTCCTGCAGGACGACCACGCCACCGCGGCCGCGCTGGTAGGGCAGCTGCTGCCTTACCGGGAGCAGCTCGCGGGCGCCGCCGGGATGGCCTACGCGACCCGTCCGCTCGCCCACGCTCTCGGCGACCTGTACCGGTTCCTGGGCGAGCACCGGGCCGCCGCCGAGCACTACGCCCTGGCCGCCCGCACCGCGCAGGCGTGGGGCTCGCCCCATCTCACCGCCGACGCCCACCGGGCCGCCGCCGAGCTGGCGGCGGACCGGGCACGGCGACGCACCATCCTGGCCTGACGTGGCGCAGGGCGCCTGGAGGGCGCACGCCTTGCCTGCGCCCGGCGCACGCTGGTCTTGTGCCGGGCACTGGGCAGAAGCCCCGACGGTCCCAAGAACCTGCTGGCGTCGTACGACGGAACCGGATGCCGTCAGCGGCCGGACGCGCCCATCAACGCTGCCGCGGCCCCTTCCGCGAGACTGGCTGCCGGGGAGTCGGCGTGATCGGTCGCCTGGGACACGGCAGCAGGCGTCTCCGAAACGCCACCGACTCCCTCGGCCGCTGCTCGCTGCCCGGTACCGAAAGCGTCATCGGTGTCCGACGCGCCTGGCGGAGTCTGCGGACTTCCGTCGGAGTCGGCCGCGGCCCGTTGAGGGACGACGGGTGTGGGAGCCGAACCACTGGTTTCGATGCGGGTCGCGCCGACGACCGGCTCGTCGTCCTGCCGGTCGGCTTCTTCTGCGGATGGGCCGGCGTCACGGTCAGCCGCGTCCGCCGGAGTGCCCTGCTCTTCGCCGACCTCGTCCCCTACGGCGGCCTCGCCCCTCACCACGGCAAGGGCCTGCTCAAGCGCTTCAAGGTCCAACTTCATGGACACCTCGGCTGCCGGGTTGAGGTACAGCGCGTGCCCCGTCGGCACCATTTCCATCAGGTCCAGCACCGGGTGAATCTCGTAGGCAAGCCGTCCCGCCCTGTCCACCTGGAACTGCGAGGTGAGAACCGGCACCACGGCACTGCCGTCCGGCGCCACCGCCGTCATCAACTCCCCGTCCGGCCGTACGTAGACGGCCACATCCGCCCGGGCGACCAGGACCGGCACCTCGTTGTCCCCGCCGTAGCCGGACGCGGCCCGCTGCACCGCCGCGTCGATCGCGTCGGTGGGCCGGGACCAGCCGCGCGCGGAGGGAGAAGGATGGTACTCCGGATTGCTCTGCCACTCCACGAGCCGGCCTGCGTCATCGGAGCGCCACTGGCCCACCACCGCCCACATCGGCGGCGGCCAGGTACCGCGCCAAGCCGCGTCGACGAGGCCGAACCAGTGGTCGGGAGCGAGCAGGGCGGCATCGACGGTGCATCATCATCCACCCGGTTGGGTCGGCCGCGCGGCGAGGTGCCTGTCGTGGCAGGTCCTGTTCCGCTCGGCCTCCCGCCGATCCGGCGTGACGATTTCCCGATCGAAGCCGCGAAAGCCCCGGTCGGCCAGGACCAGCATGCCCGGCGTCAGCACGGTGACCAGACGCTGGAAGCGTGGCTGCGCGTGCATCCGCGCGTCGAGGTCGTGTGCCGTGACGGCTCCGCGGCCTATGCCGAGGCCGTCCGCCGCCCCTGCCCGACGCGGTGCAGGTTCGCTCAGCGCTATTCCGATCGCGCCATGCGGTGAATGGTGAATGAGGCCGACGGCTTGCGCCTGCTGATTGACTCCGAGTCCATCCCTACCCGTTGACCAGCTCAATCGCTGAGTCCTTCGTGTCAGGGTCGCGAGCATGCGCCACCTCGTACCCCGGAACGCGCACCGTTTCTGGTGCGGTGATGAGATGAAAGCCGTGCGTCTGCTGTGTCGGCGCTTTCGTGGACGATGGTTCGGTGTCACCGTGCAATGAGGTGACAGGATCAGCTGCGCGTGATCGGCACAGTCCAGCGGCCCGGTTCACCCTCGCGTCCGACCTCGGGAAGCCTGGAACACGCCAGGACGCCGAGCAGACCGAACGCGGCCAAGGTGCCGAACAGCGCGGTATAGCCGCCGATCGTCAGCATTACTGGCGCGGCTAGCGGTACGAGCGAATCCGGCAATGAGTTGGCGACATTGAAAATCCCTAGATCCCTGGCCGAGTCGGTCCTACTGGGCAGAACGCGCACGCACACAGCGAGGTCGACGGAGAGAAACGTTCCCATGCTGATGCCCATGATGGCCACTCCGACGTAGATCAATGTCATGTTCTGGGCCCAGGCCATCAACACGAGAGCCGCAGCAGCCAGCACACCGGAGAAGACCAAGAACGGCTTCTGGCGTCGGACCCAGTCGGAGAGATACCCCGCGGCTACGCAGGACGCAGCGACGCAACTGATCGTGAGAAGCCCGAGCAGGAGCACGACACGGCTTAGTTCCTCTGCGTTTGTATCGAAGCGCTCCATGAGGAAGAAGGTGCTGTACGTACTGGAGGCGTAGGCACAGGTGATCAAAAAGCGGACAAACCATGCCCATGCGAACGCCGGGTGTCGACGGGGGTCGAACCAGAATGACGTGGCGATGGTCCGCAGATTCAGCGGATATCTCGGTGAGTCGCTGCGTGGCTCACGCAGCAGCAAGAATGCGATAGTCGTGGCCCCGAGCGCGAACAGTGCTACCGCCAGCCACTGGCCGGCTCTGCCCCCCGGGGCCACATTGGCAACAGCCAATCCCACGAGCGGTCCCGACGCGGCGGCCAGGCCAAGCAGCCCCGTCACGCGCCCCGTTCGTTCCTTGACCACCTGATCCGCTACCAGAGCACTGCTCGCGGCCCGTTGAAACGTGCAGGCCATCTGCACGCCGCACCACAGCAGCACGATCTGCCAGACCTCGGTCGTGAAGGGGACAGCGACCAAGGCCAGTGCACCGAACAGAGAACCGATGAGCATCCAGGGGCGGCGACGGCCGAGACGAGTGCGGGTGCGGTCTGAAATCCGGCCGGCAACAGGGCTTGACAGTATCGCGACCAGGGCGCCGAAGCCGGTGATGATACCGAATGCAGTCGCAGCCCCGGCACCTGCGATGGCGTCGAGGTGAAGAGCGAGCAACAACTGGACGGGGGTCGCCAGCGCGATGGTAAAGGCGAATTCAGACATCATGATGGCCGGGGCTAGGCGGCGCATAGGCGTGACGCCATCATGCGGGTCCTCAACTGGCGCGACGAGGGATGGTGTAGCCATGGGAGGGCTCTAATCCTCGGGGTAAGTGGCTCCGTCGGGAGCGTTCGAACGATCGATGTGGTGCGGTATGCAGCGGCCTCGTGGGCACCGGGCCGACTCCTCCAAATACCCGGAGTCTGAACCTGCATCCGCGCTCGCGCATTTATCAGCAGGTTTCGCGGTCCATCTATGACCAGGTTTTTTGGACCGTGCCTGGATGGCGGATATGAGATATGAGCAGCCCCAGTAGGCGTGAATTATCAAGCACAAGAGAAGCTTTTCCGGCCAACCGGAGCGTGGTTTAACTCGCATTTTCTTGACTCGCAGAGAATATTTAGGTCGACTGAAATGTCAAGTGAGGTGCGGAAGTCCGCAGGGCATGGTGGCTGTTGCGAGGAGTTGACTGCAAGCTGGCAACGAATCCGCCTCGAGCGCTACGCCTTGACCATCAGGACTCAGGGTGTTGTCCGCGACAGTTTGAGGGGACCGAGGACGGGCGACGGGGCCCAGCGTGTCGCGACTGTCTTGGCGTCGACTTGGTGCCCGCTTGTGAAGGTTCCACTTGCTCTCCGGACAGTCCCTGTGAGCCTCGGTGGGTGGTGCCTGTATCGGATCCGGCTCGCGCGTATTTGCACACCGTGCAACGGTTCAGGCCCAGCTCGCGAGCTGCGGCATGGAGCGAGCGACCGGTGTCGGTCACCTCCTGCACCGCCGCTTCGCGTGGCGGCGGGCTGGGTTGTCGGCTTCGTCGGACGGCCTGGATGGAGAGGGTGCCGGCGCGGGTTCGGGTTCGGGGACCGCGGCCAGGCGACCAAGTCCGGCCACCGGTCGATCCACCTTGATCGCGGCCCGGCGGAGGGGCGCCGTAAGGGCTTCACCAAAACCGACTACGCCCGCCCGCTCGACGCCGCACACCAGCAGCTCGGCGGCCCGGTCGCCCTGGTCTGGGACAATCTCAACACGCACGTCAGCCGCAGAATGCGGAAGCTGATCGAGGCCCGATTACGGCTGACCGTCTACCAGCTGCCCCCGTACGCACCCGCGTTCAACCCGGTTGAGGGCGTGTGGTCGCACCTGAAACCGTCGCTGGCCCACCTCACCAAACACAGCCTCGACCAGGCTCACCGCGCTGGTGAAGACCCGGCTCAAACGGATGCAGCACCGACGCGGCCTCATCGACGGCCTCATCGCCAAGACCGTCCTCGACTTCCAACCGCCGTAACCTCAGCCATTGAAGATCCCTAGTGGCCCCATTCGCCCCCACACCACATCGGAAGCGAGGCCACATCCGGCACTGCTGGTCGAGGGCGAACCGATACGCGATCCACCTCAACGGACCGAGTGCAACAGGGGACTGCCCGGGCCGTGGTTGCCACCCGATGCCAAGTCGGCTCCAACCGCGGGCCCGCAACATCTGGCATTGCCAGTACTACGCCGTGCGTTACCGGAGAGGTTCACGTGTCCGCCAAGAGGAAGACCGACAGCAGTTCCACGGGCGAGCGTCCGTACACTGACGCGATGGTGGTCATCCACCGCATCTTCCGCCGGGAGTCGGGTCTGTTGGCGCGTCTGGTCCGTGCGGTGTCTCCCGGTGACACCGCACGGGCGGAGTTGCTGGCCGAGAACATCGAAGAGTATCTGACCGGCCTGCACCACCATCACAGCCTGGAGGAAGAACTCATCTGGCCGCTGCTCTCGGAGCGGGCAAGCGGCCACCAGGAAGTGGTCGAGCTGATGAAGAATCAGCACCAGGCGATCGACATCACACTGGCCGCGATCAGTACCACCCTGCCCTTCTGGCGCGAGCGCGCGCACAAGGACGCCGGCGAGTTGCTCGCCGGTGCCCTCGACGAGCACCGTGAAATCCTGCTCGTCCACCTCGACCACGAGGAGAAGCTGGTGCTCCCGCTGATCGAGGATCACCTGACCGTCGCGGAATGGGACCGCGTGGGCAAGCACGGTCTCGAGACGGTCCCGAAGGACAAACTGATGCTCGCGCTCGGTGCCATCCTGGAGGAAGCCAACCCACAGGAGCGAGCCTACTTCCTCGCCCGGGTCCCTGCCGTCGGCCGCCTGGCCTTGAGGCTGGTCGGGCGGCGCCAGTACGCGCGACGCCGCCGATTGGTGCGTGACGATCTGTACACCGTGCAGGCGGGTACCAGGACCGTCTTCGCAGACGCCCCCAGCCTTCAGGTTGGGGCGGGTGTGGCGCCGTTCCGCGCCTACGGCTCCCCCCACAGCTGACGTAGCTCCGGCCACAGCGCATTGCAGGGACAGCTGCGCGCCACGCCGTCCGGCGCACGATCGGCGCCGACAGGTTCTTCGCAGTCGTGCGGCGCCGGTCACGCATTCACCGGTACGGCAACGCCTCATGCCCGCAGTTCGAGGCCCCCGTTCCGAAGTGCGGTCAGGGAATCGCGGGCGGCGTCGGCCCAGTGCCGGGAGTTCCACTGGTTGGCCACGCGCTCGGCTCGCATGAAGTGTTCCCGGGCCTCATGCCTGTGGCCGAGAAGCACGGCGAGTTCCCCGAGGGACTGTGCCACAGGCCGCAGAGCGATGCAGAGGCTGGCGGCCCCGGCCACTTCGTCCCGGAAGGGCAGCAGCATCGGATACAGCTCGGCGGCCTCGGCACGGTCGTTCAGGGCGACGACGGCGACGGCCCTCAGCGTCGCCTGGATGGAGAAGGAGAAATCGCGCCGGAGGGGGATTCGCTCGGCGTACACCTCTCGGGCGCCTTCTGCATCGCCGACGGCAAGCAGGGCGAGGACGGGGAGAGCCTCGCCGGTGGGGCGGATCTGCCGGTACACGGCCAGTACCGCGGGAGCGATGTCGGCAAGTCGGCCCTGCTGTTGCCGCATGCAGCCGAGGGCCAGGGCGACAAGACCCTCCAGATTCACCATTCCTTGCTCGCGCAACACGTCCACGGCCTTCAGCAGGGCCTGCTCGGCCTCCTGGAAGCGACCCTCCGCCATGGCGAGCATCGGGTGTCGCAGCAGGCCGAGTGCGTTCGTGCCGGCCAGTTCATGGCTCCGCGCCAGTTCATCGGCCAGGTCGAGATGACGATTGAGAGCGGGCAGGTCGTTACTGACCGCGGCCACTCGTGCAGCCGTGTACTCCGCGATCCAGGCGTACTCCGGCATGTCGTCGGCCTTGGCGAGCACGGCGAGTTCCCGGTTCAGCGTCAGCACTGCGTCCGGGCCCCGCAGAAAGTCGACGATTCTCAGGAGCGAGGTGATCGACAGGGCGACCAGACGCGGTTCACCCAGGCTGCGGGCGAGCGCCACGGCCTCACGCGCCGGCTCCTCGGCATGGACGTCCGCGAGGTCGTGGGCGCAGGCGAGCCTGTCCAGCAACAGGCACCGCTGGCGCGGCTCCAGGTCGGCGCGGTTCAGCAGCCGGGTCAGGTCCGCAACGGCCACCGCGTCGGTGATCCCGTAGCCGCGTGAGTACCACGGGGTGGGCTCGGTCCACGAGCTGTAAGCAGCGACCATCAGGTCGTCGCGCCCGTGGCTGCGCGCCAGCTCCACCGCCCGGCCGAGGGCCTGCTGCGCGCCGAGCATCGCGCCGAGCCGGACCCGGATGTGAACGAGACGGCCGAGCAGCGCCACCTCCAGTGCCGGGGCGTCCGTCGTGGCGAAGGCCGCAGGGTGTCGCTCCAGACACTCCAGAGCCCCGTTCAACAGGACTTCGCCCACGTGCGGCGCGTAGCGCTGGACCGCCTGTTCCGAGGCTCTGCGAGCGTATTCCACCGCGAGCGGCGCGTCAGCGGCCAGAACGTTGCAGGACCGAAGGAAGTGATGAGCGACCGCCGCCACATCGCGGGAGCCGAGCTTCAACAGGCAGTGGCCCAGCCTGGAATGAATGCGGGCCCGACGCAGTTCGGTAAGGTCGGCCTCCAAGGCCTCGCGGACCAGCGCGTGGCAGAACCTTACCTGGCCGGGACCGGGTTCGACGACCAGTCCGGCAGCGACGCCTGCATCCAGAGCGTCAAGAACCCGCTCCTCGTCCGCGTCGGCCGCGGCGACCAGCAGATCCACCGTCGTCTGTCGTCCGGCCACCGCCATGAGCCGCAGCACCGCGAGATCGGCCGGCTCGTAGCGCGCGAAACGGCGCCGCAATGTGTCGAGAATGCCTTGCGGAACCCGGGCGAGAGCCTCCCGTTCTCCCTCTTCGGCAAGCAGCAGGGCGCTCTCGCGCAGGTAGAACGGATTACCGCCGGTGCGCTCGGCGAGAGCGACGGCTGCCTGATCGCTCACCGCGACAGGGCAGACCTGCTGCACCAGGTGCCGCGCCTGCGGTGCGGTCAGCCCGTTCAGCGCGAGACGAAGTGGGGAGCAACGCGCCAGGCGGCCGAGAGCCTTGGTCATGTTGCCTTCGTCAGGACGGTAGGCGGCGACCAGAAGCAGTGGGGCGGTACGCAGTTGCTCGGCGCACAGCAGGAACAGTTCGAGGCTTTCCTCGTCCGCTCGGTGAAGGTCGTCCAAGAGGAGGGCCAGGGGGCGCTGGGCAGCGATGTCCCGGAGCCAGGACAGCAGAGACCGGTGCATGCGGAAGCGGCGGGCTCGGTTGCCGTCTGTGGCCGTCCACGCTTCGGGGGCGTCGGGGGCGTCGCCCGACAGCAGCGCGACGAGGTCATCGGCGGGCGGGGCGGCGACGGCGAGGGTGCCGACGATGTCGAACCAGGCCCAGCCGGGAGGTACCCCGTCGGTTTCCGGGCACTGTCCGCCGGCTACCAGCCACCCCTGTTCGGGGAGGTGGCTCTCCAGGTGGTCGAGCAGGCTGGACTTGCCGATTCCCGCTTCACCGGAGAGCAGGACGACCTGCCCCCGACCCTGACGTACCCGGGCTGCCGCCGACGCCAGCTCGGTCAGTTCGGTGTCCCGGCCCAGGAGCTCGGCGGCCGCCACCGGCGCAACCTGAGTTGCACGCTGTGAGGTCGGTTGCGAGGACGCGATCTCCTGCGGCGGGTGGTCGGTGACGGCCGGACGCGTGGAGCGATGCAGGATGTCCAGCCGCTGCTGGAGCACGGCCTGTTCCAGTTCGACGAGTCCGGGGCCCGGGTCGACACCCAGCTCGTTCCGTAGACTGTCCCTGGCCCGCCGCAGCGCCGCCAAAGCGTCCCCCTGGCGGCCGTTTGCCCACAGAGCGAGAGCCAACAGGCGCCAGCCCTCCTCGCGCAGCGGCTGCTCGCGGGTGAGCGTGTCGGCGTCCGCGAGTGCCTCGTGCAGAGCGCCGCTGTTCAGGCGGGCAGCAGCGAGGGTTTCGCGCCCGGCATGCCGCAGCTCCTCCAAGCGCATACTCTCGTCCGCCGCCCACGGTTCATCGGCGAACTCGGCGTAGGCGGTTCCGGACCAGAGGTTCATCACCGCCTTCAACCGGTGAGCCACCTCGGCGTCATGCCCCGGTGGAAGCGCGAGGCAGGCCGCCAGCTCGCGTTCGAAGTGCCAGGCGTCCACGAGGTGCTGGTCCGGTGACAGCCGCAGGGCATAACCATACGGCGCACTGGCCAACAAACGTGCGGGCGCCCGTGGCAGGCGGTCGGGTTCCAGGACTCGGCGCAGCCTCGCGATATAGCCCTGCAGGGAAGCGTGAGCGCTCGGCGGCGGGGTCTCCTGCCACAGTTGTTGCACGAGCCGGTCCACAGGCACGTACGCCCCGCGTGCGATCAGCAGCTGGGCGAGGATCGCACGCGTCAGGCGGCTGCCGAAGTTCGCCGTCTGCCCTTCAACCTCGACCCGCAGGGGGCCAAGCACGCATATCTTGACCATGGTACGGCGACCCTAAAACAGGTGAGGCCGATGAACGAACCGGCCCGCCAATGTCTCACCAAGTGGACCGTCAAAAAAATGGCTCTGCCCCGTAATCGGTGGTAGCGCTGTGTGGTGATCAGTGGAGGAGGATGCGGTGGCGGAGCAGGGGGAACCCGGCTCGGCCGTGCATCTGCCTCATGATCCGCTTGGTTCGGCTGTTGACGCCCTCGGTGCGGCCGTTGTGGTACGGGAGGGTGAGTCCGGCGTCGACGGCGGCGCGGTCGAGTTCGAGGCCGTTCGTGAAGGAGTGCAGGTGGGGCAGGCCGACCGGCGGGGACCGTGGTGATCCATTTGGTGAGCTTGGCGTCGTTGCCCTCCGCCGGGGTCAGTAGCTGCGTGAACTCGCGGGTGAGTCGCGCGAGTTCCGTCATCTCGGTGCAGGCTGCGGTGAGTTCCCGCAGTAGTGCGGTGTCCTTGTCGCGCAGGTACTCGGGGTGGGTGAGCAGGAGGCGGGCGAAGCGCTGCGGGGTGGTGACCGGCTGGTCGCCCTCGGCGCGGCCCTGGGTGATGTAGCGGTAGAGCAGGTTGAGGCTCCCGGTATTGCCCAAAAAAGGACTCATTCACGCGGATGAGTCAGATCAGGTTGCCCAAGCGCAGCGTCCAGCCGGTCGGTCATTCGCCCAGATACCGATGGCACAGCGCTCCCCCAGAACCGCTGCCGCACACAGGGCCTCCGCCGCGCATCCTCTGTCACGGACGCCCCTATAACGGGGGGTCGGTGGAGGCCGTCGGGACCAGGTTGAAGACCTCGCGGGCAGCATATCGCTTGAGGCAACGGATGATCTCACGACGGGTTTTGCCCTCCTGCGTGCGGCGCTCGTAGTACGCCTGGGTACTCGGGTCGTGGCGCAGTCGAGTGAACACGATGCGGTGCAGAGCGGCATTCGCCTGCCGGTCGCCGCCATGGTTGAGGCGACGCGAGTTCTGCTGGCCCGAGGAGTACTCGATGGGACTGACCCCGCACAAGGCGGCGAAGGACGCCTCGGTGCTCAGCCGCTCAGGGTTGTCGCCCATGGTGATCAGGAGCGTGACAGCGGAGTCCGGGCCGATGCCAACCGGTGCGAGCAGTTGCGGGGCGTGGCGTTCGACGAGCCCGGTCAGTCGCTGATTCAGCTCATCGATCTGCACCGTGAGCTGCTCGATGCGCTCGGCCAGCAGCCTCAGGGTGATGCGAGTGGCCCGGGCGACGGCATCCTCGTCGACGGCTGCCTTGGCGCGCAGGCCGAGGGCGCCGCGGGCAGGGAGCTCGTCGGCTTCGCCGCCGCACCGGTCGGCGGCCGACTTCTCACCCAGCGCGGGCAGGCCGTCGGCGCCCATCGGGCTGGGGGTGGACCACGTGCCGGAGGCGTCGATGACAGCGCGGGCGATGATGCGCTCCTCGCGGCCGTCCGCGGTCTGGATGTGCACGGTGAAGGGCTGTTCGTCACGGCCCGCGTCGACGATGCGGTCGCGCCCGGCGCGGGCCACACCGATCACGGTCGCGCCATAGCGGACCTTGTCGCCGAGCACGTCCGCAAGCGGCTGCAGATACCTCTCGGCCCAGTCAACACCCGTGGGATACGTCACCCCGTCGGGCCGCACCCAGCCAGTCGGGGCGAGGAGCTTCTCGGCGGCCGGGTCGATGACCTCGGACCAGGGGGAGAACAGCCGGACGTGCGCCCAGTCGCGGACGGCAGTGCCGGCCGACGGACCGGCTTCCAGCACCAGCGGTTCGATGTCCCGTTCGATGAGGTGGGCGGCGGTGGCCAGGCCGATCGGGCCGGGGGACGTTGGGTCACCCAGGTCAGGTCTGTGGCGTACGCCAGGTCCTTCGACATGGTGCTGAGGAAGGAGCAGCCGGATGCCGACGTGAGGGGTTGACGGCGTCACGTGGGGCGGTCACCTTCGACAGCGGACTGCGAGGGAGCACTCCCACGCCACCCTTGAAACCTCTCGGTGCGGAAGCCGGGCGGCCCAGCCTCGGTCGGCACCGCCCACGCCTCGTTGCCCGCCGACGGCGCTGCCCTGCGCGGCGTCCGGCACGCGCAGGCGGTGGTCGACCTCGTCACGGATGACAGCTCGGCGACCGCGTCGGCCGCCCCGGGGCCCGCGAGGGGTGGGGCCGCGACCGGCCGTGTAGAGCACCGCGCGCCCCGCACCGGACACCACCACGGGCACGGCGACGACGGAGCGGATTCCCTCCGTCAGCACGGGCGGGTGAGGACCCAGCCACCCAGCCAGGTCCCGGCGGGCACCCCAGCGCAGACCCGCCGTCCGCACACCGATGTACTGCGTCGGGCATGCGGCGGGACCACACCTGCGTCAGTACCTTCCGTTCTGGTTTACCTCGTCGCTGTCACCGGCGGCCGTGGTCACCACGGCCCACACGTCATGGAGGGTGTCGCGGGTGCCCTGGTCGTGGTTGTACCCGAACTGGAAGACGTACTGCCCGGCGTCGAGGGTGACGCCCGGGTTGAGCGTCACCACGTAGTCCACCGCCCCGTCCGAGCCCCTTCCCGTGTGCACCGTGACCTTGTCACCGAGCGACGTCCAGACGCCGGTGTTCGCCACGCCACCGGTCTGGGCTATGTGCAGGACGACCTTGAGCGCGGTGAGCTTCTTGGTGGTCGTGACGTTGATGGAGCTCTGGCTCCAGTAGTCCTTCGGAGACGCCACGGAGGTGTGGACGGAGAGATAACTGCTCTGCCGGACCACCGGGGACGTCGTGGTCGTCTGCCGGGACAGGACCTGCGGGGTGTGCGACGGCTCGGGGGTGTACGACGGACCGGGGGTGTGATCGCTCTGGGCGCGGGGGTGGGGGAACGCCGCCTTCCCGACCACGGCCGCCGGATGGCCTTTCGGATGCGTCGTCGGGGTCGGAGCCGGGGAGCCCCCCTCGTCGAGGTCGTTGCCGGGACCCACGATCGGATCCGGACGCACCTTGGCGCTCGCGGCGGACGGATGCGAGCTCAGTCCCTCCGCCATCCCTACGGCCGCGAGGAGACCGCCGGCCGCGACGGCGACGCCGAGAAGCCACTTCGAGACGGCGTGGCCTGCGATGCCAACGGCCCCCGCGGGAACCGGCGCGGCGTGCGCACCGCGCTGCTGCTTGGCGGCGGTCGCCTGCCACAGTGCGACGGAGGACTCGTTGTCGGCAGCCTTCGCGTCGCCCTTCGCATCGTCTCCACCCTCCTCAGGAATGGCGGCTCCGCCCTCCTCACGAACGGCGGCCGTCTCCGGTGCCGGGCTTGCCGCTGCCGCGGGCTCCGCGGCCCGCGCGGACGTGCGCTGCCCGGTGCTCGGGGTCTCGTCCCCGTCCCCCGGAGTGACCCAGGGCAGAGGTTGGTCCCACACGGAGCCGGTCCCCGGACCGGCCTGGCCGCCGGCACCGCCGTCCGGTGCTGTGCGCGCGGGTGCGACCGCGACCTGTCCGGCGGATCCGCCCGACCCACCGGGATCGTCGGAGGCGCTGTCTCCTGGTCTCATCTGGGCCTTCCTTATTCCTCGTCGGTACGGCTGCCGGCGTCGGCAGCCCATTGATCACCGTTGATCAGCGTGAGAAACCTGTTCGCACTGGCCTCGGTGGTCTTCGCTCCGTCCGGCTGGTGCTCCAGCACCTCGGACTCGTTCCCGGGCGCCGACGCCGGGGGCGGCGTGGGGGGAACGGGAGATTCTGGTGAATGGCCGTCAGACGCGGCATCACCGTTGATGCGGATCAAGAACGCCTCGAACAGGGGGTCAACCTGCCCGCCCTCGTCGTTGCCGACATTGCCCACATGGTCGGGCTCCGGCTCGGTGACGAGGACTTCCGACACCGCGGACGAGTCGGCGACGGCGATGGGGAGCATGAAGTACAGGCCCCCGGGCGCCGGTACGAGCAGCTTCCCGTGCGGGCCGGAGAGGACGACCTCCACGTCGGCCTTGTAGTAGCGGAACGGCCGGACGGAGGCCGTGTTGCGCTCCAGGATCTCCTCGGACTCCGCGGCCCGGTCCTCGGACGTCTGGCTTTCGTAACGAAGGGGCACCACGTCCCGCTGCGGATCGTCGTCGACCTTCCAGCCGCCGACGGCACCGATCGCGGCGAACCAGGCGCGGGTCGTGCCGCTGTGGTGCTCCTCCGTGTCGCGCCCCTGGGTGAAGTGGCGCGACAGGATCTCCACGTCGGACTCCGGCAACGCCATCAGGCGGGTGATGCGCATGCCCACCGTCACCTTCTCGCCGCCGACCAGCACCTCGTAGCCGTGCCGCAGCAGCCTCTCCAGGCTCATCCGCATCTGCACCTCGTTGGTGAGGTGGTCGTACAGCATGCCGAAGAACGTGGTGCTGTCCGGACGCCAGGACTCCGGCGCCGTCGGCAGGGGGCGCGAGGTGGTGGGCGCCGCGGGCAGTACGGCCCAGCGGTTGATCTGGGTCGCGGCGGGCAGCGCCCAGGGGTGCCCGTGCTCGGAGACCAGGTCCACCAGCGCGTCGTTCAGCGGCTGTTCCTCGGCCTCCCACACCGGCGGGTCGGCGTCCGGCACAGAGTCGGCGGTCCGCTGTGGCGCCGGGCCCGGCCGGACCAGGTGGGCGGGGACGACGACCCGTACCGAGCCGTCGACCACGCCGTCGTCCTCGGATCGCCGGGGGAACCGCGCGAGGAACGACTGCCGCTGCCGGAGGCGGCCCGCCGCGTGACGCCGGTGGCCCATCAGGCTGGAGACAGCGAGCGTCACACCGTGGAGGAGACGGACGGGCGCGGAGAGCACCTCGGGCATCTGCCGGGTGAGGGCCATCTCGATCCTGAACCGCTGCCGCAACTCGAACTCGACCGAGGGGTTGCGGGTCTGGCCCCAGTAGACGTCCACGCTCTCTTCGTGCACCTCGTGTTCCGTGCTCGCCTCCCTGGACCAGCCGGCCGCGACCTGGATCCCGCCGACCAGGGAAGTGCCGGTCCTGCCGTGCAGTTCGCCATGGACCTCGGCCTCGGTCGAGCGGGACGTGCTGGCCGTGTTCTCGGTGATCGCCTTGCCCCGCAGCATCATGGTCAACTCGGGCCGCTCATGCTGCGAAGTCGGCTCCAGGGTCTCGGCGGTGACCTTGGTCCACAGGTAGCGGGTGGCGCCGAAGGCCGACGGAATCGGCAGCCACCGCGTCACCCCGGTGGTGTTCAGCAGGGTGAACTGGTCGAGCAGGGCCGCGGGTGAATAGGACGCCTCGATGGCGCTCAGCAGCAGGCTGGGCCGGTGGCCGGAACCGTCGGGGCCGGGCCGCAGCAGGCCCTGCTCGGTCAGCCACCGCTTCATCCTCTCCTGCACGCCGTCGGCCTTCAGCACCTCCGGGTGGGTCGCGCCGGCCAGCAGTGCCGGGTCGAAGTGACCGGTCGGCTCCTTCGGCTCGACGGTGGCCACGTCGTCCGGTTTCGGCAGGTCCAGGTCGAAGATCCGCCGCTCGGGGACCACGAACTCCAGTCCGTGCTTGACCTGCAGCGTCAGCTCGTCGCTGGTCGTGCCGGACGTGCCGCGGGTCAGCGGATCGGTCAGGTGGGGCCTGCGCCACCGGCTGAGGGTGATCCGGAACACCGCGTGGGCGCGGTAGGCGTGCTTGGGGCCGCCGTACGTGCCGCGCGTGATGCCGACCGGTCCGACGGCAGTGCCGTCGCCGGTCTCCCAGCCCCGTTCGAACGCGCCGCCGAGCGTGCCGCCGAACTGGACGGTCCGCCCGTCGTGTTCGGTCGTGGACGGCTGCTCACCGGTCGAGAGCCGCTCCGCACCGGCCCCGACCCCGGCCAGATCGTCGCCCTCCTCCTTGTCGTGGCCGAGGTGCACCATCGGACCCAGCCGGCCCGCCACGCCGACGGTACGGGTGCGCCCGTCGGTGCGCTCGTAGGTGGCCGTCCCGCTGGTGTTCTGCCACAGCTGGAAGCCGGCGCCGCTGTGCGCCCGCACGTGGTACGGGTCAACGGCGATGATCCGCAGCCGCAGGGCCTGGTGCCACCCGTCGGGCCCGTCGGGCAACTCGGCCAGCCGCCCCTGGTCATCGGTCAGCGACGCGAAGTGCGCCACCAGTTCGTTGGGAGCGAAGAGCTTACTGATCGCCGCGGGCCAGTTCGCCGAGTCCGCCAGCCACGCGTCCGGGTGGCCGTTGGCCTTCCGGTACATCTCCGCCGTCGCACGCACCACCTCGGGCGGGGCCACGATCGACCGGTACACCGCGGCGGTGCCACGGCCGGCGAAGTCCACCTGCCGGTCCTGGGCGGGAGGCGACTCCAGCGGCTGTGTGTCGTATGCCTCGCGCAGCACCTCCTCCGGGATCTTCTCCGTCGGCACGTGCAGGTGCGGCACGGCCACCCGGGCCACCACCTCGTCCGGCTTGTCGATCCACCACTTCTGCTCCGGGTGACCGTCCGTGCGTACGGAAAGCTCGTAGACGACGTCGTAGACGTGCTCGTCGGCCTTGCCACCCATGTCGGCACGCTGGGTGGACTTCGCCGCGCCGGAGAACTCGTGCTTGGTTCCGCTTCCGAAGCCGCCGGTCAGACCCGCCTGCCCGAGTTGGAGTCGCACGGCCTCGGTCAGCTCGACCCGGGCACGTGCGCCCAGGAAACCCCGCAGGCTCCAGCTGTTCTTCCGTTCGCCGGAGATGACGGCACTCTGCCCGGAGCGGACGTTGAGCGAGAGGGGCCGCGCCTCGTCGCCGGTGGCTCCGCCGACGCGCTCCCGCAGCCGGGCGGTCACCGACACGTCGTACGTCCGGCTGCCCAGCCGTACGGAGTGCTCCATGACCGACAACAGCTTCACCACGTCGACCTCCAGGGACGGCCGCCCGAACGCGGTGAGCAGCTCCTTGTCCGCGCCCGCCCAGTTCACCCGGGGGCGGCGCAGCTTGAGGAAAGGCGGCTGCGAAGTCAACCTGGGTCGGCGGCCGGTCAGCTGTTGGTGCATCTGGCCGATGACGGTCTTGATCTGGTCGTGGACCAGTTCGGCACCGGGCAGTGCGAGGAGGGTGCCGAAGCCCAGGCCGTTGCGCGTCGCCAGGGCCAGCGGCTCGCGCGGGTGCGGAGCCGGCAGCTCCGCGTCCAGCCGCGCCGGGCGCTGGTACGCCGTCTCCGGCAGACCGACGCCCAGCTCGGCCGCCTCGGCGAGCAGCGCCCGCACGTACGGCCGCGCCTCCACCGGGCCGTTGGGCTCCTGCGCCTGCCGCAGCAGCGGAGCGTCCTGACCGAGCACGCGGTGTTCGAAGTCGGCGGCCTCATGGCTGGGGACGCCGAGTTCGGCCGGCACGATACGGGTGAGCGGCTCGATCCGGTGCGTGGTGGAGCGCACCTCGATGGTGACGTTCAGCCAGGCGCGGTACCGGGCATGGTCGTCGTTGGTCTGGATGATGGTGTGGGTGGCGGTCGCCACGGCCAGACTGTGACTGCTGCCGCGCTTCATCTCGCCGGTGAGCGAGAGGAACTCCGCCGGTCCCGCGGTGATCCGCCCGCCCAGCGAGAAGCCGCTGGTCGCGCCCTCCTTCCGTCGCACGACCAGCGCGCTGGAGGAGTCCTCGCGCACCGGGACCTTCTTGGTGTCGCCCAGATACTCCAGGCCCTCGATCGTCGCGGTGATCGCCACGTGGCCCTTGAAGGACCGGCCCAGACCCGTGGAGCGGGACACCCGGTCCGTCACCAGCTCGTTGGCCAGCAGGTACCTGGTCCGGTTGATGAAGGTCCGCTCGTTCAGCTGGACGAGCGTCCGGTCCATCAAGTCCCGTACGACGTCGGCGGGCAGTCCAGCGGTGTGCAGCCGTCGCTCGAACTCGGCGGCCGGCTGGATCAGATCGACCGCGTTGATGATGGGCCGCGCCCGGTGACGCCCGGTGCCCGGCTGCTCGCCCTCAGACGGTGGGACGTCGTGCTTGACGTGACGCAGAGCGCCGGTGGCGGTCAGGGACTTGGGGAGCCGCACGGTGAAGCGCGCACCCGTGACCAGGTCGTGCGGTCGCTCCTCACCGTTGACGAAGACCCGCACGTGCAGGCCCGCGCGGAACAGCGTGCTCTGCTGCATCCAGACCTTCCGGTCGAAGACCACGTCGCGGTTCGTCTGCGTCTCACCGGTGCGGTGCGCCTCGACGGTCAGCACCGGCGCCGGCACCACCGAGGACACGACCTTCGAGCCGGTGGAGAGCGTCGTCAGCAGGGACGTCCCGGTCCCCCAGCCCCGGTCCCACGCCGACTTCTGGGTGGTGGCCAGGCTGCCCCAGCTGAGGGTGTACTGCTCGATCGCGGGCGTGTCCAGCGGCAACGGCTCGACGTCGCGCAGCACCGGCCGCAGCGACACCACACGATCACCCGCCTGGAACCGCATCCCCTGCTGGAGGATCGCCTCCCAGAAGTCCTGCTGCCGCTCCCGTTCGGCGGCGGATGAGGCGGCGGTGCGCCCGCCGAACGCCAGCGCCCCGGGCACGGACCCGCTCCGGAGCAGCGTGCGCAGGCCCTCGCGGACGCCCGTCTCCAGCTCGGCGCCGTCGCCGTCGCGCCGCACCGCATCCGTGATGTCGTTCGCCCACCGCCGGACCAGTTCCTCGTCCCAGGGGTCGACGGCGGTGATGTTCAGCTCACCGTGCGCGTCCATGCCGTCCTGCTTCATGTACCAGGGGGCTTCGGCGTGCGGGGGCTGCGGCACGGAGGACGTCTCGGGCTGCTCGTCCTCGTGGATCTCCACGGTGTCCGTGGACGGACGCGACCCCTCATCCTCATACGTCTCCACGGTGTCCGTGGACGGACGCGACCGCTCGTCGTCGTGCACCGTGTTCGACGCGTCCTCCGGTGCGGGGACGGTCTCGGTTCGCGTGCCGTCGGCGCTGAAGAAGTGCGTTTCGCCGGTGCGCAGGTTCTCGATGAGGAACTGACGGAGGGGGTCCGTGCTCGCCCCGGTCTCGTCGCCCGTCCAGCCGACGGTGAGGTGCTCTCCGACCTGTGCCCTGTCCGCCCACGCGAACATGAACTCCCCGTTGATGTTGTTGTGGGTGATGTGGGTGACGTGGACCGGCTGTCCCGCCAGCTCCGGGGGGACCTCGTGCAGGTACACCTCGTGCGAGACCAGTTCGTCCTGGGGCCCGAACGTGGTCTCCAGGCCCGTGGCCTCGTGCACCACCGGGCGCAGTCCGCCCGGCGGGGCGGGAAGCACCGTGAACCCGTTCACGGAGCGCCCCGCCGTGTCCTCGACGGGCCCGGCCGCCTCCAGCGCCCGCCGCGCGTCCGCCCACAGCGCCTCGTGGGCCGTGGCCCGCAGCTCGGTGAGCGACTCGAGGTCCGACAGGCCGAGCCCGGAACGCAGCAGGAAGTCCGTGGCATCGCGTGAGATCAGCGGTGTCAGCCTCAAAGCCCTCTCACCGCGCGGGCCGGTCTGCCGCGCCTTGGGCAGCGACTCGTCGAAGATCCGGGCCAGCACGGGGTCGAACTCCGGCCCGACGGTGCCCAAATGGTTCTGCGGCTTCACCCGAGGCGCCCGCTCCGCGAACAGCGCCTCGTTCAGCCGGCCCAGCCAGGTGCGCCGCTGCGCCTCACGGTTGTGGTTCACCGACTCCAGAGCCCCGTCCGTACCGAAGCGGAACGTGTCGCCGGTCACCCGGTCGGTGAGGACGTACGCGTCCGAGGCCGCCTCCAGGCCGTGGGACGTCACGGCCCACGGGTCGTCGGCCACCAGTTCCGCGACCCAGCCTCTGGGCGCCTCCTCGGAGACCGGGGCCCGGCGCCTGCGGATCAGCGCACCCGCCAGGTGAGCGGGCAGGCCCTCGCCCGTCAGCGACACCTCGACGTCCCGGGGTGTGCCGTTCCCGTCGAAACGCCATCCCAGCTCGTCCTCGGGAGTGCTGAGCCACACCTCGGTCAGCACGCCCGACGTGTCGCGGACTTCTGTCAGCTCGTACCGGTCGGCCCCTACGACGGACAGTTCGGGGCCGTCCTCACCGGCGGCGAACCGCAGGAAGTCCTCCGTCTCCGCCACCCGCACGTCCAGAGCCTGCGGCGCCCGGTCCGCATCGAACTGCCAGCGCCGCTCATCCGCCGCGTCGGACACGGTGTATCCGCCGTCCGTCCGCGAAGCCACCGTCCAACCCGGTACCCGCCTGTGCTCGCTGTCATGGACCTCCGGGAGAGCCGGCATGCCCAGAGCCTCGTACTGGGCGGCCACCCGCGGAGGCAGTGCCACCAGCCGGAACTCCGGAGCCATGGACAGCCCCTCGGGAATGACATGCGTACCCGGCCGCCATCGCGCCCGCTGTCTGCGGCCGGCTTCCGCCGATGCCTCCTCCGTGGCGTCCTCGGTCGACTCCGTGTGCTGCTCGTGCTCCTCGTTCTCCTCCTGCTCCCCGGACTCCGTGTGCTCCTCGTACTCCCCGGACTCCTCGTACTCCCCGGACTCCGTGTGCTCCTCGTACTCCCCGGACTCCTCGTACTCCCCGGACTCCGTGTGCTCCCCGGACTCCGTGTGCTCCTCGTGCTCCTCGTGCTCCTCGTGCTCCGTGTGCTCCTCGTACACGGTCGGCAGCACCTCGTCGTCGGAGGCGGCCTCCTCGTCGTGCACTGTCTGCTCGTCGGTCGGCTGCGCCACCTGCGGGTCGGGAGTCACTGCCTCCGAGGAGCGCGACACCCCGAGCGGATCGAAGTGGTGGACGCGGCCGCTGCGCGCGTCCGTCACGGTGAAGCCGGCGTCCAGGCGCTCCTGTGACGAGGGCGTGGGCTGCTCCAGCCAGACGTCGAAGAGGGCGCCCAGGGGGCCCTGCAGCGTGCGCTTCTCGACGACCCCGTCCGTGCCCGGCAGGAGGTCGGTGCGCATGCTCAATCCGGACAGCCCGCCGATCTCGTCGCCGCGCAGCGGGACGTCCAGCGCGCGCACCTGCGCGTTGGCGTCGAGGTGCCACACCAGCACCGCCCCGTCGGGCCCGTCCGCCACGGGCATCCGCACCGTGAGGCCGCCGTCGGCGGCAGCAGCGGCCTTGATCGCCGGTCCGGGCATGTCCGCCCGTGGCGCGCTCTCCGGGCCCGCCAGACGGACCCCGCCGTCAACCCCCACCGGGGTGTAGAACTTCAGCCGCCGGTCCATGCCCGGCAACGGCACCGTACGGAACTGGAACTGCCCGGCCGCCGAGAAGTGAAGCGTGCCCGGCCGAAGCCCGGCAACCGTGAAACCGCCTTCCTCACGCGGCGCCACGACCACGCCGGGCAGGGGTGCCCCCTCACGGTCCACCAGGGTCAGGCGCAGCGGATGCCGCAACTGGATCTTCACGCCGCCGAGTTCGAGAACCTGGTCGACGCCGGACAGACGCGTGCCCTCGACGGAGGTGTCCTCGGTGTGCTCGGCGATGGTGTCCAGCACCGGGCGGAAACCAGGACCTCGCCGGTCGCTCCTCGTGGCGGGCACGCTCGCGGGGGGCCGTGCGGTGAGCACGGGGGCGCCGAGCCGCTCGAACAGCGTCCGGGGCGCCGCGCCGTCCTGCTCCGGGACCACGACCCGCACGCCGCCGTCGTCCGTGGTCTCCAGCAGGGCGTGGTCGAACCGGTCGCCGACGAAGGTGACCGTTCTGCCGTTGTCATCGACACGCAGGGCGATTGAGGCCCGGTAGTCGAACTTCCAGTGAGTGCCGGGGAGTTCGGCGTCACTGCCCGGCGCAGCGACGATCTCCTCCAGACGGCGCCCGGTGTCGGCGTCGACCACGATCCGCTCCTGCGGTGTCGCGTCGGCTCTCGTGGATACCAGGGCGATCCTCTCGCCGCCCAGGTCCTCCACCCGGTGCAGCGTCGACGGCCTGCCCGCCTCGTCCAGCAGTACCGGCTCCCCGCCCGGCCGGAGCATGTCGAACCGCAGATACGCCTGCTCGTCCTCGACCGGCTGGTCCTTGGCGATGACCCTGCCGTCCGGAAGGTAGTGCAACCAGCGGCCGCTGTCCTTCTCCAGGACGCTGAACGCCGCCTGCCGGCCCTCCCGCAGGTCACGAGGCGCCTCGCGGACCGTGAACCCGTCCACCGCCGAGGGGTCGCCGAGGAGCCGGAACCGCGGGGTGATCCGGCCGTCCTCCTGCCGGACGTGCTCGACGGCCACCTTCAGCCCGCGCAGCACCCTGGACCCGAAGCCCGGAGCGGCCTCGTGGTACACGACCTCGTGCCGCTCGCCGGTGAACCGGGTGGTCAGGCTCGTGGGCAGGTGCACGACCTCATGGCCGCCGTCCACTTCCGTGATCACGAAGTCCCGGTCCGCGCGCTTGCGCCGCCGCGCGCCCAGATGGTCGGTCAGGGCCCGACGCGCGTCGTCCACCGGGTCGTATGCCGCGACCCCCGGACCACGTACCAACTCGTCGGGGAAGAGCCCCTCCGGCGTGACGTGATCACGAAACTCCTGCTCGGTCAGGGGGGCGAGGTGACGGTAGCGCTCCCAGTTGTCGTGGTCGTACGCGAAGCCCAGCTCGCGCAGCGGCCGGTACGCCGGGTCACGGGCCAGCACGTCGGAGCCCTGGAGAATCTCGTGCAGTGAGTGGGCGCCGGCCTGCAGCATGGTGCCCACCAGTCCGAGCCGGAAGTACTGCAGGTCGAGGCCCGCGTTCCAGACACGGTTGGCCGCCTCGGCATACCGCAGCATCAGCCAGGTCGTGCGGGAGGCTCCGCCCATCACGAGTCCGCCGGTGGACTGGGCTGTCGCGTGCGGCCCCCGCTCGAACGTCTTCGCGTCGAACGGCACCTCCTGCTCGTCCTCGCCCTTCGGCAGGAAGGTCGAGCCGTACTCCTGCTCAGCGCCCTTCCACTCGCGCCCGTCATCCGTCCAAGCCCGTTCCCGCTCACTCAGCGGAACGACGTCCGGATAGGTGACATGACGAGGCTCGGGAACGAAGGGGTCGGAACGCTGCCACAGCCGCTTGAAGTCCAGCTCCGACGGATACTTGTCCAGGTCGATCACGGGGTCCAGATGTGCCGCTGGGCCCAGGTGCTTGTGCAGGACACGGTTCTTCAGAGCAGCTCTCAAGAACGCTGCCTGCTCGCGGATGTTCCCGTCGTAGGCCACGGCCTGTAGGTCGACCAAGTCCGTTCCGACGCCGCCCAGGAACGACGGCCTGACAGAACTGAACTTGACCCGCTCAGCGGCGGGGATCCGCTCCCAGGCGATACGGGCGAACTTGGCGATCTGGTCCTGCACCCTGGGTTGCTGCACCAGGTAGGCGCCCAGCCTGCGTTCGAAGCGGTCGGCCTCCCGCTGGTAGGCCAGCCGCTCCAGGTCGGCCCGGCTCGCGGGAGCGTGCGCGGAAGCCTCCTCGAAGGCAGGTGCGCCGGGGGGCTCGGAGTGCAGCCAGGCGACACCGCCGCTCCTCGTGCCGGGCCGCTCGAACAGGACCTGCGGTTCCCTGCCGTCGCCGGCCCCCGGCCGGACCACCCGAAGCCTGCCGTCGCCGGCGACCTCGATCAGACCGCGATCACGCTGATCGAGGTGCCCGAGCCGACCGCTCGCGGGCTCGCCGTCGTCGCCCAGGCGCACCGCCGTTCCGGCCTGGAAGTCGAGCTTCCAGTGCTGGTAGCCGAGGAGTTCGGCGCGCTCGCGCGGCACCCCGACCGTCTCCTCCAGCACCCGCCGGCTCACGGTGTCGACCAGGAGCCGAGCCTCCTCCCGCCCCGCGCCGTCCGTGCGGATCACCGCGATCCGGCCGCCGCCCAGAACCTCCGTCCCCAGCCGGAGGTCAGCCAACGGACCCCGCGGACCCACGAGTTGCGGCTCCCGGTTCTCGCCGAGCCTCAGGATCAGCGATTCCCGGCTGTCCAGCACACGCTCACCGGCAGGCCCCAGGCCCAGCGGCATGTCCTGCGCCACAAGACGGGCGGCGCGGCTGAAGTGATACCGCATGTCCGTCCGGGAGTCGGTAACGGTGAACTCGGCCTCCGGGGCACCCTCCATGTCGTCGGGCACCGGTCCGAGGCTGAAACGCTCCAGAGCTGCCTCGGAGCCGCCCAGGGTCAAGTCCGGCAGCACGTCGGCGTGCTCCACGTCGAGCCACAGATCGCGGAGCGCCGCATCCTCGCCGCCCAGCAGCGGCAGCATCTCCGAGCGCAGTATGCCGGTACGGGAGAATTCGTACCGCGCCTTCGCCCCGTGCTCCGCGCCGGGCGCCTCGACATCGACGGTCAGGCCGTAGAACCGCGAGACGTGCACCGGCAGGTCGATCCGCTCGCCGGTGTGCTGGTCCACGAGACGCAGCGCCTCAGGCTCCCCCAGGGGCGCTTCGACCCTCACCAGTCGGTTGCCGTCCGGAAGCCCGAGACCGAAGACGAACGCATTGGGCCCGACCTGCAGTGATATGTCGTACGACAGGATGTCGCCCAGCGGTTGGCGTTCGAACAGGAGGGTGGAGCCAGGCCCACCCAGCAACTTGAGGCCGCCGTCCCGGTCGGTGACCACCGAAGCCCTCGAGGAGCCGTCCTTGGCCACGGGACGCCCCGCCTCATCCAGGCGCACCGCCGAGGAAGCCACGTGGTCGATCTCCCAGAAACCGGTGACCACTCCTCGCTTGCCGCGGATCGCGACGGTCTCCTTCAGCAGCTCGCCGGTGCCACCGTCGACTTCCAGGTGCTCGATCGAGCCGACCGGTGCGTCGAGACGCACCACTCTCACCCGGCCGCCGTCCAGCGGACTCGCGCTCCAGTACCGCGACACCATACGGTCCGCGTCCAGCACTACGGGGGCTTCGTCCGGGCGCATCGCGTCGTACAGAAGACGCCCTACCCCACCGCGCATCAGGACCTGACGCCTCACCATGACAGCGGTGGCGTCGACCGTGAAGCTGTGGCCGTACGCGTTGTCGACGATCTCGAGCCAGTCCCTCCCCGGCCCGATCCCCTGCGCCGGGCGTTCGGCATGGAACCGCGCGTTCACCCCTGCTCGGCGCCTACCCGCCAGGTCGCGCTGCAGCGCCTCCCGTCCGTCCTCCTCCCACGCCCGGTGGACGACGACCTTCAGGGCGGCCGTCTCCGGCGGCGCGTCCACCAGCCGGTACTCGCGAGACGTCCACTCGAGCCCACCGTCGACCAGGGTGAAGGTGCTACGCAGCCCGGTCGCGTCATGCACCGCGGCGATGCCGCCATCCTCCACCGAGGCGAGGCTGAAACCGTCGACGTGCGCCCCCTCCGACCGCTCGGACGCGTCGAGCCACTTCCGTGTCGCGCCGGTCGCGTCCCGGAGCAGCCTGTCGTAGGCGGCGTTCCTCTGCTCGACGGCCCTGGCGTAGTCACCGGAATCCACGTCGGTCCCGGCCGACCGCGCCCTGGCATCCACCACCCGTTGCTCGATACGCGCCAGGTCCGGCGTATCCCCGGCACCGTGCACGCCCTCGGCGTCCGAGGAGTCCTCGGTGTGCTCCACGATGGTGTCCGGCACCGGGCGGAAACCAGAACCTTCCGCAGATATCTCAATGGGTGCCTGCGAGACTCCATGCGATGGCGAGCCGTCCGGGGCGGCCACCGGGACCTCGACTCCGCTCACCGTCCCCGAGGGCTCCGCGGCCTCGGTAGTGCGGACCTCCGGGACGGGGTGGCGGAGGCCGGATGTGTCCTCCACGAGAATGTCCCCTTCGCGGGGAGTGGAGGTGTCCGTACGGCCGAGCGGTGAGCCGTCCAGGAGATAACGCACCGACAAGCCATGACGGTCAGTGATGACGTATGCCGCCCCGTCCACGTCGACTGTCACGTGACCCTTCGCGTCGACGGTCTCGGCGTTGCTGACGGTGCGGCCGTCGATGACCTCCTCGGGACCGACCAGCTCGTGCGTCGTCACCAGGTTGTCGTAGTCCTCGCGGATGCCGACCTTCAGGCCCGCGGGCTGGCCCGCGGGGACGCTCTCCTGGTACACGCGATCGCCGTCGGCGTCGTACTCGAACCGCAGACCGGTGGGTTCGTGGACGACCACGTGGCCGTCGGCGTCGCCCGGCGTGACGGTGAACTCGCCGATAAGGGAACCGCTGTCCGGGCTGCCCGAGCCGAGGTACGCGCCCAGGGCCTCCTGGGCGTCGTCGAGCATGTTCTGGTAGGCGTCGGCCCGGACGGTCGCCAGGTCGGCGTCCATCATGTCCGCGGGCAATCCGAACTGCCGGAACCTTGCCGCGGTCTCCTCGGTGAGCCGGAGGACGTCGGCGAGGTTCTGCGGGCGGGACTCCTGCCCCTCGTCGAAGCCGGCCGCGCGGTGGATGACCTCCATGGGACCGACGGCGGGGTCCATGCCCACGCTCGGGACGTCGGCCGAGGGACCTGTCCGATCGAGGGCCTGGTTCGCCTGTCTGGCTTTGTCGACGAAGCGTCTGAAACTCTGCGCCAGGTTCGGATCGTAATCCGCGACCCAGCTCGGGTCGGTCATCATCTGCCACGGCTCGATCACGAACTGGTGCTGGGCGGGCCGTCCGCCGACGACGTTTCCGTGATCGGTCCCCTCCTGCGCGGGCGATGCGGAGGAAGCCGTTTCGGTGTCGCCGCCCCCCTCGTGCAGGGGACTCGACGAAGGGGGCGTGTGCGTCGGGGCGTCGTCCTCGAAGCGTGCCTCGGAGCTTCGCGGGCTTTGCGTCCCGGACACAGGCTGCTGCGACGTGTTCGGCGACATGGCGTGCTCGTCGGCCTGTTCAGGCGCGTGCCGCTCGGCTGGGACGTCGGCCGAGAGGCCGGGCCGCGCCACGGTCCCCACGGGGAAGGGCCACGCCTGGCTGCTGCGCCGGGCAACGGTCTCCCGGCCCGTCTCGGGATCGACGTAGACGTCCTTGTAGCCGGAACGGATCCAGTTCCAGCGCCGCGTACCGGACAGCAGCTCGGCGCCGTCGGCGTCGAAACGGGTCCAGGTCCAGGTGCCGTCGGCGCCCTGCTGGGCGCGGACCGCGCCGCCGTCCGCCGTCGGTTGGTAGGTGCGCACGGCGAGGAGGTTCATCCGCGGCAGCCGGCTGGTGCGGGTGTCGTGGAAGGTCCGCGTCCTGGCGTCCCAGGTGCGCTTGCCGTGGGCGATCTGCTCCCCGGCCGGGTCGAACTCGGTCCAGCGAAGCTTGCCGGCGTCGTCCCGGTCGACCTGCAGGACGTGACCGTCGCCCAGCGGTTCCCGCTCGAAGAGGACGACCTCGGGCTGGTCCTGGGCGGTCAGGCGCAGCGCACCGGTGGGAGACGTGCCGACCGTCGCGAAGGCGTGCGGGCCGGCCACCTCGGTACCGGTCGCGTCGATGCGGGACGCCGTGCCGGTCGTGTGATCGATCCGCCAGTGCTCGCCGGTCGGGACGCCTGCCCGCCGGCGGATGGAGACGGTCGTCTCCTGAAGAGTGCCGTGCGCGTGGTAGACCCTGTGCTCCAGCGGCAGGCTGCCCGGCACCTCCCGCCTCAGAGCGAGACGACCGGCCCCGAGCAGGCGGGCACTGACGGTGTCGTCCCGGTGACCCGCGGCATCGACGAACACCGGCACGGTCATCTCGGCCGGTCCCACCTTGAAGTGCAGTGATCCGGTCTGGTCGGAGAGCCGGACCAACCGGCCGTTGTAGACGCCCTCCGCAGTGAAGTACCACGTCGTACCTGTCCCGTCGGCGATGCCGAAGGTGGCGTCCACACCCTCGGGCAGCTCCGTGGTCAGGGTGAACCGGTCGGCGATCCGGGAAGCGTCGGCGAAATCGACGGTACCGCCGGTGAACCCGACCTTGGTTCCCTCCAGTTCGGCGGGGATGTCGCGGGCCACACTGCCGAGGAAGACGTCGTGGTACGCCTCCGTCGCACTGCCGTCGAAGCCCCAGCGCAACCCCGTGGGGATGTGCGTGACCTGGAAGATGCCCTGGCCCGGCACCTCGCGCGGAGTGGGGGTGACGGCGTAGTCACCGATCGTCACGATACGTGCGGACGGCCTCGCGCTTCCCTCGGTGACGACCGTGATCCGCTCCGCCTGGGGCAGTTGCCGGTACGTCGCCAGGGCACTCTTCGCCCCACCGTCCAGTGCCCTCCGGCCCCGGGCCATCGCGTCCACGACATTCGAGTGGAACAGGTTCCGGGAAATGCCCGCCCGCTCCAGCCTCTCGCCCAGCTCTGGCGCGATCTCCTCGACCCGCCCCACCGGGAGGCTGTCCGAGTTCTTGTCCGGGAAGTACGTGTCGAAGTCCGCTTCCATCCAGTCCACGAGCTCACTGGCACCCGACGTATCGGGCCCCTCACCCGGCCGGACCCCGTCGACCACGTCCAGTGCCTCGGCGAGGACCGCGTTGAACACCTCGGCCCGGTCAACCGGGTCGAACTCCGGCAGGGGGTGGTCCCGCACGACGGGGCCGGAGTCGATGGTGCCCTCGATGATCTCCAGGTAGCGCTTGGGCAGACCGGTGTCCGGGGCTGTGGCGTGGCTGGCCATGATGCCGGTGTCGGTGGACTTCCCGGGGGTGTTGCGGAACACGAACTCCGGGTCGAAGTAGGTGTCCGGCAAGCCGACGAAGTGCGCCAGCTCGTGCAGGCCCAGCAGGTCGTTGCGCTGCTGCACCCGTTGCCGCTCCGCCGGGTCCAGGGCCTGGTTCTCGGACTGCAGCCGGAAGTGCAACTGGTCCCACCGCCCCGGGTCGGGCGACATGCTCAGCTCGGTGGCCTCCCGGTTGTCGGAGACGGGAGTCAATTGCAGGCCGACGTGCAACTGGTCGCCCGATCGCGGCAGTTGCAGACCGGTGTTGAAGTAGCCGTCCAGCGCCGCACGCCAGCGCCGCTCGAACTCCGGCAGCATCTGGGGCGTGAAGCCCTCGCCGAGGCGCACCGGCAGATGCAGCGTCACATCGCGTACCCAGCGCAGGTCTTCGGCCTGGATCCGCCGGATGGTCGCGCGGATCCTGGTCTTGTTCCCGGGCAGCCAGCCGTCCGCGAGCGGCTTTCCGCGCATCGGGTCGAACCGCTCGGTCCGCAGCTGAGCGCCCGGCGCCTCGGACCGCCGGTGCTGCCACTGCTCCGGCAGCACCGGATCCGCCGCCGGCCACGCCATCTCCTGCGGCGTCCGGGCGAACTCGCCCGGTGCGGTCCCCCGTTCGGGCGGGGCCTGCGAGGGCTGGTGCGTTTCGGCCCCGCCGGTCTCCGTCGTTTCGGCCCCGCCCGTCTCCGTCGTTTCGGGCGCCGATTCCTCCTCAACCGTCGTGAGCCTGAGCGGCTGGGTCGGCTCCGTCCACTCGGTCAGGTCCGCGTCGGCCGGAAGCATGAAGTACAGGCCGTCGGGGACGGTGACCCGCAGCTGTCCGTGGCCGCCGGTCAGGACCAGGCCGAGCTTGGCCTTGTAATAGAGATACGGCTGTCTCGACCGCTCCCGGTTGGTCTCCTCGACGTCCTCCGCCTCGCCCGAGGTCTCCTGGCTGCGGTCCCACCCGTAGGTGAACGGCATACGGCCGATGAACCGGGGGCCCTCCTCCCAGTCCCGACCGGTCTCCGGACCGGCCCCGACGGACCACCCGGAGGACTGCTTGACGGGGTCCTTCTCCGACTCGTGGGCCTGGGTGTAGTGACGGGCCTTGAAGGTGGCGGGGTCCGCCGGGCCGATGCGCGTGACGCCCGTCACGTCGATGCCGACGATGACGACGCGATCGCCGACCGGCACCTCGTACTGGTGCTTCAGGAGCTTCTCGAGCCCCGCGCGCAGCATGTTCTCGCCCGTGTAGTGGGCGTACGCCACGCCGGCCGTGATCTGCGGCCCGGGGATGTTCCAGGTCTCCGGGGCCACCGCCTCCAGGTTCTCGCGCTGCACCCGCGAGGGGGCCGCGGCCAGCGCCGCCCACTTGTGCACCGCCGCGTGCGCGGGCATCGCCCACGGGTGGCCGTCGTTCAGCAGCCGCTCCAGCAGGGGCGCGGGCGTCGCGGCGACGGACGGCTGCGGCCGGCGGACGGCCTGCTCCCACACCGGGTCGGTGCCGTGGGCACGGGCCGGCGCGGGCGGCAGTTCGCCAGGGGTGACCAGGTGGCCCGGGACGAGGAGACGCACCTCGCCGCGTACGGTGCCGGCGTCGGTGTTCTCCGGCTCGGGGAAGCGCTTGACGAACGTCTCGTGGGCCTGCCACCAGTCCGCCGCCGCCTGGCGGTACCCGGTCCAGCCGGCCACCTTCAGCGCGCTGCCGCGCACCAGGCCGAGAGGAGCGCGAAGCACGTCGGGCAGCTCGAAGGCGAGCCCCATCCGGACGTGGAAGGTCATCTCGTGGCCGAACTCGACGGAGCCCTCCCGGGTCTGCGCCCGGTAGATCTCCATCTCCTTCTCGGACTCCTCGTGGCCGGTCTCGGTCTCCCGGTGGTAGCCGACCTCGATCTCCGGGCCGATATGGGTGTTTTCGCCGAACAGGGCGCGCCCCACGAAGGCGGTCTCCCATCCGAAGGACGTCGCCGTGGATGTGCCCGTGTTCCGCACCGCCTGGTTGCGCAGCGTCAGCCGCACGTCGGGCCGGTCGAGCTGCTCCCGCGGCGGCCCCACCTCAGCGGTGACCTGCATCCACAGGTAGCGGGCGCCGAAGGCGGAGGGCACGGCGAGCCATCGCGACACGCCGCCGCCCGTCAGCACCGAGTACTGGCTGAGCAGGGCCTCGGAAGAGAAGGACCTCTCCAGTTCGCGCAGCAGCAGGTTCGGCCGGTGCCCGTCGCCGCGGTCCTTCACCAGGCCCTGCTCGGCGAGCCACCCCTTCATCAGGTCCAGCACACCGTCGGCGCGCAGCACTTCGGCGTGGCTCACTCCCGGCAGCAGTGTGCGGTCCACGTAGCCTGTCGGCTCGTGCGGCGCCACGGCCACCTCCCGCGGCACGGGGAGACGCAGATCCGGGATCCGCCGCTCGGGTACGAGGAACTCCAGTCCGTCCGTGACCCGGACGACCTGGGTCGTGCTGGTCATGCCGCGGCCGAAGCCGCTCAGCCGGTCGAGCAGGCCAGGGCTCCTCCAGCGGAAGACGGTGAGCTCGAACACCGGGTCCGCGCGGTAGGTGTGCGAGGTACCGCCGTAGGTGGCACGGGTGATGCCCACCGGGCCCGCGCTCGTGCTCTCCCCGCTGCTGCGGCCCCACTCCCAGCCCACCTTCTGGATGGCCGTGAGCCTGGCATGCTTCCAGTTCGCCTTTTCGTGACCGGCCTCGGACTGCGGACCGACACCGGCGTCCAGGTCGAGCGAGCCTTCGCTCCCGCTGCCGCTCTCGTGCTGCGCCGGTTTCCTCTTTTCGGGACCGACCTCGAACCGCAGACCGACACCGGCGTCCAGGCCGATCGAGCGGTCCTTCCCGCTGCCGCTCTCGTGCTGCGCCTGTCCCTGCGAGTACTGCTCGATCTCCACCTCCTCGCCCCGCTCGGCGTGGGCGGTGAGGTGCCTGGGCTCGGTGACCACCATCCGGACGCGCAGCATGTGGTGCCATCCGCCCTTGGTGGTGGGCAGGTCGGCCAGCAGGCCACTCGGTCCGACCAGTTCCGCGAAGTGGGCCGCCAGTTCGGTGGACGCGAAGGTCCGGTTCAGCTCGGCGGGCCAGTTCCCCCAGTCCTCCAGCCAACTGTCGGGGAGCCTGTCGGCCTGCTGGAACAGCCGTGCCGCGGTCAGCGGCAGGTCACGGGGGGTGAGGAAGACGGGGAAGACGCCGGCGACGCCGCCGCGGCGGAAGTCGGTCTCCGTCCGGGGCAGTTCGGCCAGCGGGCGCACCTCGCCGGCCGCGCGGACGTCGTCGACGGTGAGCGGCTGCGCCGGGACATGCTGGTGCGGCACGACGATCCGGGCCACCACGTCCCCGGGCCGGTCGATCCACCACCGGTGCGGCGAGTGGCCGGACGCGCGCACCGACAACTCGTAGACGAGGTTGTAGACATGCTCGTCGACGGAGCCGACCGTCTCCGTGCGTCGGTACGACTTTGCGGCACCCGAGAACTCGTTGGTCCGGCTGCGCCCACCGCCGACCGACACGCCCACGTTGCCCACCTGCAGGCGGAGCTTCTTCCTGAGTTTCACGCCCAGCCGCCCGCCGACCTGGAGGTCGCCGCCCCAGGAGGTCTCCCGGCTGCCGGTCACCGCGGCGCTCTCCAGCGCCCGCGCGTTGACGATCATCGGGTAGGCGTCCACGTCGGTCCGGCCGGAGACCCGCTCCAGCAGGCGCGCACCGACCGACACCGTGTAACTCCGGCCGCTCACGGTGATCCGGTGCGTCACGCCCGCCAGCAGCCGCGGCAGGTCGCCCTCCAGCGCCGGGCGGTCGAACCAGGTGACCAGGTCGTCCTGCGCCTTCGACCAGTCGGGCGTCCGGCCGCCCCTGAGCTGCCGGTGCAGTGTGGCCAGCACGGTGCGGATCTGGGGGAGCACCAGCTCCGCGCCGGGCAGGGCGATGCCCATGCCGAAGCCCTGACCGAGCCGGGAGGCCAGCGCGAGGGGCTCGCGCGGGTGGGGCGCAGGCAGTGGGGCGTCCAGCCGCGCCGGCCTCAGGTACGCGGACTCCGGCAGTCCCACCCCGTGGTCCGCGGCCAGAGTCAGCAACCGCGCGACGTTCGGCTGCGCGTCGACGGGACCCTCCAGGGCCGGCGTCTCCTGCCGCAGCGGCGGCGCGTCCTCGCCCAGCAGCCGCTTCTCGAAGTCGGCCGCCTCCCGGCCGGGGACGCCGATCTCCGCGTCGACGACGTGCTCCACGGGGGCGATGCGGTGGGTCTCCGAGAGCACCTCCACCGTCACGCGCAGTCCCGCCCGGTAGCGGGCCTGCTCGCTGGTGGCGTTGAGCACGGTGTGGCTCATCGCCACCTCGGCCAGACCATGCCCGGCGTTGCGGCTGCGGTCGTACGTCAGAGCAGCGGAGGGCAGGAACTGGACCGTGCCCTTGGTTCCGCCGCCGCTGGCCACGCCGAGCGACAGCCGCCCCTTGTCCATCCGAGAACGGGCGGCGGTGATGCCGACGCCGGAGTCCTCACGCACCGCGATCTCGGGGGTGTCGCCCAGGTACTGCAGGTCGTGGATCCGCGCCTGGATGGCGAAGCGGCCACGGAACCGGCCCCAGCCCACGCGGACGTCCACGCGGTTCGTCAGCACGCCGTTGCCGAGCAGGTACCGGCTGCGGTTGCGGGCCGACTTCTCGTTGAGGCGGGACAGCACCGTCTCCGCGACCTCCCGCACCGCCTCGGCGGACCACCCCGCGGAGCGCAGGCGCCGTTGCAGTTCGGCCGCCACCGGCACCAGGTCGACGGCGTTGATCACCTCGCGGGCGTGGTGCGGGCGCGACACACCGGCGCCCTGCTGGACAGGCTCGTCCACCGTCTGGAGGCGTGGCCCGCCCGGCCGGGTGAAGTCCGACGGCAGATCCACCGTCACCTCGGACGGAACGACCAACTGCTCGTCCCTGGAAACGTAAGGGCGCCGTTCGCCGTCCACGAAGACGCGCAGGTGCACTCCGCCGGCCAGGAACCGGAGCGTGTCCCGCACGAAGACCTTGCGGCCCGCCACCACACTGCGTTCGAGTTCCGTGGCCTGCCCGCGGCTCCACTGGCCTCCGACCAGCGGGATCACGGGCAGCAGGGAGCCGGCGCCCTTGGCGATCGACAGGATCGTCAGCGGGACGAGGGCGGCGCCGTGCGGCCGGTCGGTCCCGCTCTTGGTGGTGGACGACTGCCCGGCGAAGGACACCTGGTACTCGCGCACCGCCGCGTCCGCCTGAGGATCCGCCGGGGCGGGAGCGAGCTGTTTCAGCACCGGCCGCACCCACACCACCTGGTCGCCGGCCACCAGCATCACGCCGCGCTGCAGCGCCCTGTCCCAGACGGCGGCGGGGGTGGCGGCGTGCTCTTCGTCGCCGTGGGCCTGCGGCGCTCCCGTCAGCAGCCCGTGGACCGCGTCGTAAATGCCCTCGATCAGCTCGGTACTGTCCCCCGGCCGCGTCACCTCGTACGCGACCCGATCCGCCCACTGCCGTGCCACGCCCTCGTCGAGCGGGCGGGCGTCGTGAACGGTCACCTCTCCCAGAGCACCGTGCTCCACGTACCACGGCAACTCGGCTTGCTCGTCTCCCGACGAGGACCCGACCACTGGCTCGGACACGGAGGCGTTCTGAGGGGGAGGTACTTGCTCGGGGGTGCGGGTCTCCTCGGCGCGGATCTGCTCGGCACGGATCTGCTCGGCACGGCGCTCCTCCGCAACACGGAGCTCCTCAGCGACACGGAGCTCCTCAGCAAGGATCTCAGCGCGGATCTGCTCGGCACGGCGCTCCTCCGCAACACGGAGCTCCTCAGCAACGCGGAGCTCCTCAGCAAGGATCTCAGCGCGGATCTGCTCGGCACGGCGCTCCTCCGCAACACGAAGCTCCTCAGCGACACGGAGCTCCTCAGCAAGGATCTCAGCGCGGATCTGCTCGGCACGGCGCTCCTCCGCAACACGGAGCTCCTCAGCAACGCGGAGCTCCTCAGCAAGGATCTCAGCGCGGATCTGCTCGGCACGGCGCTCCTCCGCGACACGAAGCTCCTCAGCGACACGGAGCTCCTCAGCGCGGATCTCAGCGCGGATCTGCTCGGCACGGCGCTCCTCCGCGACACGAAGCTCCTCAGCGACGCGGAGCTCCTCAGCGGTGTGCGTCTGCTCCGGGTCACGGATGACCTCGGGACCTGTCCCGTCCCCGGTCGGCTGCGCTGTCTCCCGTAGGGGTGACTCCGCGAAGAGGCTTGCCAGGGTCGGCCTCGGGTGGCTGGTCGGGTGGCTGATGGTGATGACCGCGCGGCGAAGGGCGGCCGGGCCGCCGGCGGTACTCGTGCCGGCCGGATACTCGCGGCCGCGTGAGGTGACGACGACGTTGAAGCGGGTGTGCAGCTCCGGGGGCGCTCCTGCTGCCTCAAGGTGGTGGCGCAGGCTCTTGGTGAAGGCGTCGGCCACCGCCTCCGCTCGTTCCTGGCCCCGTCGGATGGCCCGGCCGTAGTGGGGCCGCCCGAGCATGGTGCCGTTGCCGTGACCGCTGATCGACACGACGGTCCCGGACCGTTCCTGGTCGGCGGCCGTCACAGCCTCCTGGGCCGTGCTCTCTGCGAGTGCGTCGATGGCCCGCCAGGCGTCCGCGGACAGCCGGCTCGATCCTCCGTCGAAGAGGATGTGCCGGGTGACCGGCTCCGGAGCACGCACCTGCCGTGCCGCGTGGTCGAAGTAGTACTCCGTCGAGGTACGCGGATCGGTCACCCGGAATCCACCGGGCAGCCGCCCGGCCGCCTCGCCCCGCAGCACCTCGGCGTGCAACGGGGTCCCGGCACCGCCCTGCGGCACCACCCGTACCGCTTGCAGATCGCCGTCCGGCCCGAAGCCGAACCTCACTCGCTGACCGTCGAGCGGGTTGCCCCGGTACGCGACCAACGGCCGTTCCATCGACTCCAGCACCCGGTCGGCGCCGTAACGCCAGGTCACCGGGCCGCCGCCCGCCAGGCCCTCCACGTGTACCAGCAGCCCGCCGTCCTCTGTCGGCTCGACCCGGACGTCGGTATCGGCCCCCTCCCCGGCGGACACCACGGACAGCAACTGTCCCGACTCGGCATCGACCCGGATGACGAGATCGGTGCCGGGCAGCATGATGTCCTCGTACTCGGCGACGAGCTCCAGCGGCGTCGACGAGCTCGAGATGCTGATGGCACCGCCCCGCAGCCCAGACCGGGACACGTCGACGCCCCGTTCCCCGGCCAAGGTCTTGGCCACCGCGACGGCCCGCTCGTGCCGGTCCGGCGCGCCCGTGCGCTCATGCAGCTCCTGGGCCACCCGCATCGTCGCCCAGTACTGCTCCGGATCCCGCTCCAGCAGCGAATCGCCACCCTCGGCCACCGTCAGGTCGAACGGGTTGTGCTCCGCCGTGATCCGCGCCGCCTCACCCCACAGGACCCCGGCCGTACGCTCGTCCAGCTTGCCGAACGTCACCGCGAACCGCCGGAGCTCCGCCGACGGCGGCGCCAGCTCCCGGACCTCGACCTTCTCGTAGTCGCCTTCGCCTTTCCTGTGGCTCTCCAGCGACGTCGGCCCGGCCCCGTCCAGCACGACCACTGCATCCGGTGAGACCTTCGAAAGCACATGCACGCCGGACTCACCGCTCCCCAGCGGATTGGTTACCGACTCCTCCTGGATCGGGGGTAGCACGGCAGGCCCGGTCTGCTTCACCGGCTCGTCCAGGGCCATGTCGGCCGGGAGCATGAAGTACAGGCCGTCGGGGACGGCTACCCGGAGCTGTCCGCGGCGGCTGGTCAGGACGAGGCCGAGGGCGGCCTTGTAGTAGACGAACGGCTGGTTCGGCCGCTCCCGGTTGGTCTCGTCGACGTCCTCCGCCTCGCCCGCGAGTTCCTGGCTGCGCTCCCACGCGTAGGAGTAGGGGTCGCGGTTGACGAACTTGGGACCGCTGTCGGTCTCCTGACCGGCATCCGGGCCGACCCCGATGAACCACTGGGAGGACTGGCTGACCGGGGCCTTCTCCGACTCGTGGGCCTGGGTGTAATGGCGGGCCTTGAAAGTGACGGGGTTCGCCGGGCCGATGCGCATGACGCTGGTCACGTCGATACCGACGGTGACACTGCGCTTGCCGACCGGCACCTCGTACTTGTGCTGCAGCAGCTTCCCGAAGCTCGCCCGCAGCATGTTCTCGCCCGTGTAGTGGGCGTACGCCACACCGGCCGCGATGTGCGGCCCGGGCACGTTCCAGGTCTCCGGGGCCGCGGCCTCCAGGTTCTCGCGCTGCACCCGGGACGGGGCAGCGGCCAGCGCCGCCCACTTGTGCACCGCGGCGGCCGCGGGCAGCGCCCACGGGTGGCCGTCCGTCAGCAGCCGCTCCAGCAGGGTCGGGGGCGTCGCGCTGGCGGACGGCTGCTGCCGGTCGCCGGCCGGCTCCCACACCGGGTCGGTGCCGAGGGAGCGGGCCGGAGCGTGCGGCAGCTCGCCGGGGGTGACCAGGTGGCGCGGGACCAGGAGGCGCACATGGCCGGGGACGGTGCCGGCGTCGGCGTTCTCCGACCCCGGCTCCGGGAAGTGCTTGACGAACGCCTCGTGGGCCTGCCACCAGGTCGCCGCATCCTGGCGGTGCCCGGTCCAGCCGGCCACCGCCAGCGCGGTGCCGCGCACCGCGCCCAGGGGGGCGCGGAGCACGTCGGGCAGATCGCGGGCGAGGCCCATCCGGACGCGGAACGTCAGCTCGTAGCCGAACTCGACGGAGCCCTCCCGGGTCTGCGCCCGGTAGATCTCCATCTTCTTCTCGGACTTCTCGTGGCCGCGCTCGGTCTGCCGGTTGTAGCCCGCCTCGAACTCCGGCCCGTAGTGGATCTTCTTTTCGTTCTCCTCTTCGGGCTTCTTCTCCTGGCCGCCCTCGATCTGCGGGCTGGATCCCGTCTCGGTGTCCGGCCCGTGGTGGAACTCCGTGCCGAATCGGTTACGGCTCTCGACGGAGGCCTGCCATCCGGAGGACTTCGTCCCGGACTCACCGGTCGACTGCATCACCTGGTTGCGCAGCGTCAGCTTCACCTCGGGCCGGTCGAGCTGCTCCATCGGCCGTCCCGCCTCCGCGGTGACCCGCACCCACAGGTAGCGGGCGCCGAAGGCGGAGGGCACGGCGAGCCACCGTGACACGCCGCCGCCCGTCAGCACCGAGTACTGGCTGAGCAGGGCTTCGGAGGAGAAAGACCGCTCCAGTTCGCGCAACAGCTGGTTCGGTTGGCGCTCGTTGCCGTGGTCCTTCACCAGGCCCTGCTCGGTGAGCCACCCCTTCATCAGCTCCAGCACACCATCGGCGTCCACGGCCTCGGCGTGGCTCGCCCCCGGCAGCAGCGCGGGGTCCACGTGGCCAGTCGGCGCGTGCGGCGGCGCCATCTGAACGTCCGGCGGCAGCGGGAGGCCCAGATCCGGGATCCGCCGCTCGGGAACGAGGAACTCCAGTCCGTCCGCGACCCGGACGACCTGCGTCCTGCGGATCAGGTTCTGGGGAACACCGATCAGCCGGTCGACCAAGGGGCGGCCCCTCCACCGGTGGACGGTGAGCTCGAACACAGGGTCCGCGCGGTAGGTGTGGGAGACACCGCCGTAGGTGGCACGGGTGATGCCCACCGGCCCCACGCTCGTGCTCTTCTCGCTACTGCGGCCCCACTCCCAGCGCGCCTTGCCGATGGCTGAGAGCTGGGGGGGCGTCGAGTGCGTCTTCTTCTCGTCCTTGTTCTCGTCCTTGTTCTCGTCCTTGTGCTCGTCACCGACCGTGAACCGCATACCGGCGCTGGCGCTCAGTCCGCTCGAGCGCTCCTTCGAGCTGCCGCTCTTGTGCTGCGCCTGACCCTGCGAGTACTGCTCGATCTCCACCTCCTCGCCCCTGGCGGCGTGGGCGGTGAGGTGCCTGGGCTCGGTGACCACCATCCGGACCCGCAGCATGTGGTGCCATCCGTCGGCGTCGGGCAGGTCGACCACAAGGCCGCTCGGTCCGGCCAGCTCCGCGAAGTGGGCCGCCAGGTCCGTGGACGAGAAGGTCCGGCTCAGCTCGGCGGGCCAGTTCCCCCAGTCCTCCAGCCAGCTGTCGGGAAGGCCGGCGGCCTGCTGGTACAGCTGTGCCGCGGTGAGCGGCAGTTCGCGGGGTGCGAGGAAGGCCGGGAAGACGCCGGCGACGCCGCCGCGGCGGAAGCCGGTCGCCGTCTCCGGCAACCCTTCCAGGGGGATCACCCGGCCGGCCGCGCCAATGGCCTCCGCGGTGGGCGGCTGCGCCGCGACGTGCTGGTGCGGAACGACGACGCGGGCCACCACGTCGCCGGGCCGGTCGATCCACCACCGGTGCGGCGTATGGCCGGAGGAGCGCACCGACAGCTCGTAGACGACGTTGTAGACGTGCTCGTCGACGGAACCGACCGTCTCCGTGCGCCGGTACGACTTGGCCGCGCCGGAGAACTCGCTGCTCCGGCCCCGCCCGCCGCCGACGGACACGCCGGCGTTGCCCAGTTGCAGGCGCCGCTTCTTGTCGAGCTTCACGTTCAGGCGGGCGCCGAGCTGGAAGCTGACGCCCCAGGAGGTCTCCCGGGTGCCGGACGCCGCGGCGCTCTCCAGGGCCCGCGCGTTGACGACCATCGGGTAGGCGTCCACGTCGGTCAGGCCGTGCACCCGCTCCAGCAGACGCGCCGCCACCGAAACGGCGTACGTACGGCCGCCCAGGGTGATCCCGTGCGACACACCCGCCAGCAGGCGCGGCAGGTCGCCCTCCAGCGCCGGGCGGTCGAACCACGCCATCAGTTCGGAGTCGGCCTTCGACCAGTCGGCCTTCCGGCCTCCCGACCTCTGCCGGTGCAGTGTGGCCAGCACGGTGCGGATCTGCTGGAGCACCAGCTCCGCGCCAGGCAGGGCGATTCCCATGCCGAAGCCCTGACCGAGCCGGGACGCCAGCGCCAGGGGCTCGCGCGGATGCGGCTGCGGCAGGGGGGCGTCCAGGCGCGGGGGCCTGTGGTAGGCGGACTGCGGCAGTTCCACCCCGTGCTCCGCGGCCAGAGCCAGCAACCGCGCGACGTTCGGCTGCGCGTCGACGGGGCCCTCAAAGGAGGGTGCCTCCTGCCGCAGCGGCGGCGCGTCCTCGCCCAGCAGCCGCTTCTCGAAGTCCGCCGCCTCCCGGCCCGGGACGCCGATCTCCGCGTCGACGACGTGCTCCACGGGGGCGAGGTGGTGGGTGTCCGACCGCACCTCGATCGTCACCCGCAGCCCTGCCCGGTACCGGGCCTGCTCGCTGGTGGCGTTCAGCACGGTGTGACTCATCGCCACTTCGGTAAGGCCGTGCCCGGCGCTCCGGCCGCGGTCGTACGCCAGCGAGGCGGAGGGCATGAACTGGACCTTGCCGGCTTTTCCGCCGGTGCTGGCCACCCCGAGCGACAGGCGCCCCTTGTCCGCCCGCGAACGGGCGGCGGTGATGCCGATACCGGAGTCCTCACGCACCGCGATGCCGGGCGTGTCGCCCAGGTACTGGAGATCGTGAATGTGGGCCCGGATGGCGAAGTGGCCGCGGAACCGCTTCCGGCCCGCGGGGACGCTCACCCGGTTCGTCAGCACGCCGTTGCCGAGCAGGTGCCTGCTGCGGTTGCGGGCCGACTTCTCGTTGAGGCGGGACATGACCGTCTCGACGACCTTCCGCACCGATTCGGCGGGCAGCCCCTCGGAGCGCAGGCGTCGCTGCAGCTCTGCCGCCACCGGCACGAGGTCGATGGCGTTGATCACCTCGCGGGCGTGGTGCGGGCGCAACACGTCGGCGCCCTGCTGGGTGGGCTCATCCACCGTCGTCAGGCGCGGGCCGCCCGGTTGGGCGAAGTCCGACGGCAGGTCCACCGTCACCTTGGCCGGAACGACCAACTGCTCGTCCCCGGTTATGTAGGGGCGCCGCTCGCCGTCCACGAAGACGTGCACGTGCACGCTGCCCGCCTGGAACCGGAGGGTGTCCTTCACGAAGACCTTGCGGCCCGCCACCACGTTGCGTTCCAGTTCCGTGGACTGCTTAGTGCCCCACTCGGCTCCGATCAGCGGGATCACGGGCAGCAGGGTGCCGGCGCCCGCGGCGATCGACATGATCGTCAGCGGGACGATGTCGATGCCGTGCGGCCGTTCGACAGCGGTCTTGGAGGTGGACGACAGCCCGGCGAAGGACACCTTGTACTCACGCGGCGCCGAAGCCTCCTGGGGCTCCGGCGGGGCGGGCGTGAGTTCCTTGAGCACCGGCCGCAGCCACACCAAACGGCCGTCGGCCACCAGCAGCAGGCCCTGCTGCAGCGCCTTGTCCCACACGGCGGCGGGCCCGGCGGAGGCGTGCTCGTCCTCCCCGCGGTGCTCTTCCGTCCCCGGCGCGGGCGCGCCCACCAGCAGCCCGCGGAGCGCGTCGTAAATGCCCTTGATCAGCGCGGTACTGTCCCCCGGCCGCGTCACCTCGTACGCGACCCGATCCGCCCACTGCCGTGCCACGTCCTCGCCGAACGTCTCCGCGTCGTGAACGGTCACCTCTCCCAGAGCACCGTGCTCCACGTACCACGGCAGCTCGGCTTGCTCGTCTCCCGACGAGGACCCGACCACTGGCTCGAGCACGGGGGTGTTCTGAGCGGGAGGTACTTGCTCGGGGGTGTGGGTCTCCTCGGCGCGGATCTGCTCGGTGCGGATCTGCTCGGCGCGGAGCTCCTCAGCGACGCGGCGCTCCTCAGCAAGGATCTCAGCGCGGATCTGCTCGGCGCGACGCTCCTCCGCGACACGGA